>OZ253572.1:0-1285000 GCA_965262935.1 Spirochaetia bacterium
TGGGCGCGCCCGTAGGCGGGCACAATCGTGCCCTCGATCTCGTGCAGCACCCCGATCCGCTCGTCAAGGCCGCTCAAGTCGATATCGGGAATCTGATCGCGGAACCAGGAGTAGCTCACCTGTAGATCGGCCAGGGAAGGTGGAGTAGGAGATCGCGCCGTGGATCGAGTGGGCGTACTCCGAGAACGGCTGCACTTCCGGGGGTGCGAAGCGCCATGTCGATGTCCAGCAGGCCGAATTGGAAGTCGAGGTCGAATTCGTCCACGGTCACCCGGTAGGGGGCCAGGAATGGCACGTATACCAACTCGATACTGAGATCGTCGGTGGGATAGGCGGTTACGTGCAGCAGCGGGTCGGCGAGCGGCCCCTCGAACAGGTCGCCAAGCGCCGGCACCTCCGAGGTTGACGTGATTGATCACGTCCAGCGGGGCTCAGGAAATCGACCTTGCCCCAGTGCACGAACTTCTTGCCGATCTCGACATCGAAGGCGTCGAACCGCAGCGACACGTACGCCCGCCGGATCATGTCGTCGATGTCGCGTGCCGTCAGCGCACCGGGGGCCACCGAAAACCCCTCCTCGTCGTACTGCAGGTGCGCCACCACTTCCAGGAACGCCGACCAGAAGCCGGCCTCGTCGTCCGCGTGGAGCTGGGTCAGGGCGGTCAGCCGCACCCGTTCGTTGCTGTAGAACGACTCCTCCGCCACCCCGCCGTAGTGGTCGAGCCGCACGAACCCGCCCACCGCGACCTCCTGGGCGAACAGGACCGGGAGCGCCGCCAGAGCCCAGGCCAGCAGCGCCGCGATGCGTGTGCCGGGAAACCTCATCGCCACTTACCTCTGCCTCAGGTAGCGCTGGGTAAAGAACCGGTCCGGAATCTCGCCCGAGAACGCCAGCTCCTCGAGCACGATCTCCGACACGTGGCCGGTCTGATGGTTCAGCATCCGCACCCGTGACGGGAACGCGTAGCCGTCCGCCTCATGCTCCTCCTCCACGATCAGCTCCTTCAAGCGGTCGCCGGCCAGATCGTAGAACACGACCCGCTCGCGCATGAAGTTGTCCTTGCGGACGAAGTGCTCCTCGCGCGCATACCCGAATGTGCGCCGCAGCTCCTCGGTGCGCCCGCGCACCTCCACCACGTAGTAGGCATCGTCGTCCGACGGCAGCAGCGCATGCTCGTACTCGGTCTGGTCGCGGCTCACCAGGTCCCGGAACGTGAAGTCGCTGCCGAGAAAGAAGCCGCCGCCCGATGAGCCGAGGTCGACGCGCTTGATGCGGTCCATGGCGGGCAGGTAGATCCACATGCTGTCGTCGCCCTGCTCCACGTTGGAGTGCACCAACAGCGCCATGTCGCGCACGTTGGGCGGGTAGGTGAATACGAACAGCCGGTCTTCGCGCTCGGCGCCGCGCTGTTTCTGGTAGGAATCGGCGCGGATCACGCGCTGGTCGCCGCTGGGGGCGGTGATGGTCAGGGTGAGGGCGGCGCTCAGGTTGTCGAGTGCACCGCGGGCGTCGGCGCGCTCGACGATCTCGACCGCGTCCTGGGCCGCCAGCGGAGATGCCGCGGCCAATGCGGCCAGCAGCATCGCGGTAATGAGGATCATGCAACCTCCGTGCGGGCGAGCTGCCATCCGGCAATCAGCAGACTCATGACCAGAGCGCCGAGGATGGCTGCGGCGATCATTATACCGAAGTGCACGGCGCCGGAGAACGAAGACACCGCCAGCGACAGGAACGCCACCACCGAGGTGAGGAAACTCATGAACATCGGCACCCCGCAGCCGCGCACCACGGCGGCGGCCCGACCGACCAGGGCGGCGCGCGCCCCGGCGACCGGTGCCGGCGGGCCGGCGTGATGCAGCGCGTTCAGCACGTGGATCGTGTAGTCCACCGTCAGGCCCATGGTGATGGCCAGGGCGATCACCGTGTAGTCGTCGATGCGCACCCCGAAGGCGGGCGCCAGGCCGGTGACCGCGATCAGCACCGCCGCCGCCGGCACCAGGCTCAGCAGTGCCTGGCGCAGGTTGCGGAACACCGCCAGCACGGTCACGAAGATCAGCACCGCGCTCGCCGCCAGGGCGCTCAACCAGTTGCGGCGCAGCCGTTCACCGTGCGCGATCAGCTCGCGGGCCGGTCCGGCAATGGCCACCCGCCACTCCGCCGGCACCCGCTCCCGGATCGCCTCAACCGCCCGTTGCAGATCGCCGAGGGTGGCGAAGTCGCGGTAGCGCAGGATGCCGTGCAGCCACACCGCCGACAGGCTGCCGTCGGTCAGTGCCGCGTAGTCGGCCGGGCTCGCCGACGTGCTGTAGAACAGCAGGTATTGCGACACGATGCGCGCGAACCGCTCGGGATCGTCGCTCGCCGGCAGTTCCCGCGCGTCCGCCTCGCCGGCAGCGAAGTAGCGGTGGATGCGTTCCACCACCGACAGCAGCGAGTGCCGATGCCCCACCGCCGGCAGTTCGCCCAGGATCCGGTGCGCGGTGCGCAGGTGCTCCAGCGCCGCCGGGTGCAGGAAGGCGTCCGCCGTCCCGGCGTCGATATGCACCGCGAACGGCACCGTGCCCGCGAACGCCCGGTTGAAGATGGCCTCCGCCTGCACCATGGTCGACGCCGCCGGGAGCTGGTGCAACGGGTAGGGCTCCGGGGTCAGCCGGCCGATCTGCGGCGCGGCCACGGCCACCGGCAACGCCAGCAGCACCGTCGCCGCCACGCGATGGCGGGCCAGCGTGAGCAGCGCCCGCACCAGCAGGCGGTGGATGCGCCGCGCCACCGCCCCGGCGGCGGTGCGCTGCCGGGCCGCGCGCAGACGGCCCGCGGCCGGCATCCACCACAGCGCCAGCGCCAGGGCGGCCAGCGCGCCGGCGCTCACCGTCACCGCCACGAACCGGTGCACGGTGCTGCCCAGGCCGCCCAGGGCCAGGAACCCGATCACCGTGGTGACCGCGGTCAGTATCAGCGGCAGGCGCAGGTAGCCGCGCGCCGCGCGTCCCGAGCCGTCGCCGCGCCAGCCCAGGTGATAGCCCATGTGGATCGCGTAGTCGCTGAACAACCCGCCGGCAAACACCGGCGCCAGGATCAACAGCGGCGTACCGGCGCCGGCCAGCAGCACGAACAGCGCGCCGCCCGCGGCCGCCGCACTCACCGTCACCGCCAGCGCCACCAGCACGCCGCGCGCGCCGCCGAAGGTGAGCAGCAGAATCACCACGGTGGCGGCGCCGACCAGCGGCAGCAGCTTGCGCAGGTCACGCACCATCAACCGGCCGGTCAGCTCCACTACCGGCCGCACCCCGGTATAGTGCAGCGCAACACCGTACTGCTCCGCCAGCCTGCGCTGCAGTGCGTCGAGCCGCTGCACCAGCACCGTCGGCGCCAGCCGCGACCCCAACTCCAGGTAGAAGGCGGCGGCTTCGAAGTCGGCGCTCCAGTACGGGTGAATCTCCGGGAACCGTTCGTAGGCCGCGCGCAACTCCGCCGCCACCCGCTCGTCATGGCGTTCCAGCAGCGCCGCCGGCACGAACGGCCGCACCACGATGTCGAACTCGGTGGCCCGCACCACGGTGGCGCGCAGCGGCGACGAGTAGCCGCGCAACCCCTCCATGGCGCGCAAGAACGCGTCCACCTCCGCCAGGACGGCCAAGTTGTCCGCATCCAGCCCGTCGCCGGCGCGGTCGCCGAACTCCACCGCCACCGCCACCACGTTCTCGCCCTGCGACGGCAGCACGGCCTGATCGGACGGCCCGCCCGCCGGCGCCGCCACCGCCGCCGGCCGCCATAGTGCCGCCAGCAGCACCAGCAGCGCCGCCGCCACCGGCACCGCCGCCAGCACCACCCGCCGCCGGCCAGCGCTCATCGGTGTCCCAACATCGACCGGGGGCTGTGCGGCGCCATCAACCTGGGCAGTATCGAGTCGGCGCTCCAGAGTCATCCGTGGCGCATTTTGGACGGACATCCGAAGCCGCGCAATTCGCTATTCCAACGCTGCCGTCAAGGGAGTGCCGCACGGCATGGTAACGATCTGGTTGCTCCTGCCCCGGAATTTGACCCGCTTCGTCCGCAGCTCTTGATACGCCCGCCGATGCACTCTTCCGCCGTGCACGGCCACCTCAGTGGGCGCGATAGGTAGAGGTAGCGTAGTTTACTTCTGTTCAAACAGGTAGCGTCGCAACTCTCTGATTTCCGAAAGTACTTCTGTGTGGTTCGACTGCATCTTCGATTCGAGAGAGTCCATATCGGCTCGCAGGTCGCTGATGCTAGCGATCAGCCGTTTCTCTACTCGATCCAGATCGTTGTAGATGCGCGTCTCGATGCGCGTCATGTTTTCGTTTACCCGCGTCTCTACACGGCCTAGGGCATGGCTGGCCAAGATGAGTATCGACACGACTATGCCTGCCAGAGCTATCACCACCCCGCCATGGACCCACGCTGCGCCAAGCAGCTTCCGGAAGGATCCTCGGCGCCTTTGTTCCGTGCGGTCGAGTTCAGACACGCGGCTATCGCCGAGTCTCTGTTGATCGTTCACGACTTCTTCTCTAACTCTTGCAACTTATTGACGATCTCAGTCGATTCTGATCCGCTATAGTACTCCAGCTTTACCACAACTCCGAGGTGCTCTCCAGAGCCGACTTGGAATCCGAACAGTTCTGCTATCTCCTTGGTGGTAGCCGAACTGTCGCCAACTATGCAGGCGTTGGGGGCGCTGAGCTTCACGTGGGAATCCTTAAACCGGTCGGGAATGTCAGGCAGCGGTCCGTTTGTTGTGACGACCAGATAGCAATCCATTGCTTCGTTTGGTCAACCCTAGCCCGCCCGGTTAACACTTGTCAACCAATAACGCTTCTCAAACTTGTCAACTAATTGTTATTGCAGGACTTACGGGTGTATCAATCGTATCACTTGTATTAGTCCCGCTCCTTGTCAGCCGTACGTGGTGGTACCGGTAAGAGTACAGCGAGAGCATGGCGGCGTGCTTCTCAAGCTTTTTGAGGAGGCGTGAGTCAACCGCGTGTACCGCCTCATCGACATCCGTATCGACACGCTGTGCCGCTCGACGTATGACGTGTTCGCGGTGTCCAGGTCTGGCGAGCCCTGCACCACCACCTTCTCGATACCGCGCGTCGACGCGCGGTCGATCAGCTCCAGCACCGACAGTCAGTCGTTCTGGTCGGCCTTCGCCGCTTCGATCCGGTTGGCGATCCTGGCCCACTCGTTGTACAGGGACTCGGTAACCTCGCCGAACCCGGCGGGGAAGCTGCCCGCTTCGGTGTCGAGCGGAATCTCCTCAACCGCCGAGCCGGCACCATCCGAATCGGGCCTGAACAGCCACGCACCCACCTGGTCCGGAGTCAGCGCCACATCCGCGCCGGGAATCCCTTCGCGCCGCTCCTCCGACAACTCCGACAACCGAACGAGGTTGGCGAGCGCCTCCAGGATCCATTCGCTGTGCGTGGTCAACAGAACGCGGACTCCCGAATGCACCAGCCGCGCCAGTTCCCGTGCAAATGCAGTCTGCAACGCGGGATGCAGATGCGACTCCGGCTCTTCGATGATCAACAGGTCTCCGGGCTCCACAAGGTAGCGCAGATACAGCACCACCGGAGCCAGTTCCGACACCATCGAAGAGGTGCGCATCAACGGTACATCGGAATCCCACTTGGCCGGTCGATAGGCAAACGACGGATATCCGGTCTCGGATCGATTCAGGCGGACGGCGCCGGCCAGCAGATTCTGCTCCAATTCGTCCGCAAGTTTGCGCAAAGGAGTCCGCCGCGGCTGATTCATCCAGATCAGCCCATTCAGGAAGTCGGCAAGGACACCCGAGAGCAGCGGAACGCTCTCGGACGGACGCAGGCCGGCGGCAGTCGCACGCTGGATCAGGGCGCTGACCACCACCTGATGGCTATGCATCACCCCGGTGCGGTCGGACGGCAGGTAATACGCGCGGCGCGTCAGTGGCCGGGTCAGCGACTCGAACATGGCGTTGACCGCGGAGCTCAGCAGAAACGACGGATCCTCATCGTAGTAGCCGGGCAAGTCTGAATCCTCGGCGCTGAAACCGCTCACTTCGGGAAGCGTGTTGAACTGACCCGCTACCTCCACTCCCTTCGATCCGAAATCCACGCGGTATCGGGCTTGCTCCCTACCGCGCTCGTCCGGAAGGTGTACCGCGATGGTGGCGCGGTGGTCAGCACTTTCTCGGCGCACCAGATCTTTAGCCACATCGGTGCCGAAACAGCGGTTCACTTCCTGCTCCACGTATCGTCCGCTACCGGGGATTCGCTCCAACACGGAACGAAACGCACTCGCCAGATCATCCGGCAGCGGAGCCGACTCGTTCCTGCCAAGTTGTGCCCACCAATTAGCGATACTCTCGCGCAGGTCGTCCTGGTCCATCAGCGCTTCTGCCATGGTGATGTTGAAGCTGAACATGTGGCGAGCCCGGATCGGCTCGTGCGGCTTCTGAAAGCTTGGGCTGAAACACTGGTGCAACGCGTACACCAACATCGCCAGGTAGGACTTGCCGGTGTTGCTCGGACCTGCGAACACGGTAAGTGGACGCAGGTCAACGGCAGCGCGTCGTATCGGACCGAAATCGGCGACCTCGATCCGGTAGTTGCCGTTGCCGCCCGCGACAGCACCCGCGCCGTTCATGGACAACGCCGATTGGTGCCGTCCGTGCGAACGGTACGAGTCGTACGTTCGCCATACCGGAGGATGCGAAGCCAACCGCTATGCGGCGTCAGCGCGAGCGGGTTAGCCATCTGAGGGGCAAACTACCCTTAGCGGCGGCACGAGTCCAGAAACCGGCCGGCGGCGTCAATCAGTTCCCGGGTGATCGCTTCAGCGCCGTGCCCGGCGTCGTCCACGATCACGAACTCGGCGCGTGGCCAGGAGCGATGGAGCGTCCACGCGTTGACGATCGCGGGAAAGAGTCGTGTCATGCCGGGCTCCGCACGGGCTGTCACTTCTCCATGCGTCCTCTGACTATCGATTCCACCCGAAGGGGGAGGCCCGGTTCACGGGGGCCATGCCGACGCAACATTTCCGTTGACGTAAACAGAAATGTGTTTCATGATAGTCCGCGCAATGAGAAATCCATATGCTATGTTATCCCATTGAACTTGAAGAGGATGGTGGGACTGTACTTGTTAGGTCGCCAGATTTTCCGGAACTGACGACGTTTGGAGAAGATCGTGACGAGGCGTTGGGGCGTGCGGTCAATGCGCTGGAGGAAGCGGTTGCCGCACGCATCCACGACCGGAAAGACATTCCGATGCCCTCTCCGGGCGGAGAGGTTCAAATCCTACTGCCAACCCTTACTGCTGTCAAAGTGATTCTGTACCAGGGCATGAGGGATCAGAATATCGGTAAGGCCGAGTTGGCCAGACGCCTGGGTTGGCATCTGCCGCAAGTAGATCGTGTGCTGAATGTCAATCACCATTCGCGGCTTGATCAGATGGATGCCGCCTTGGGTGCTATCGGTCGACGCCTTGAAGTCACGTCAGTAGCTGCGTAGGCCTGTCCACCACCGAGGCCTCCTTCTGGGGAGCCAGCTCCTCCGCGAGGGACGCAACCGCCTCGCAAACGCGCTTGCGATCTTGATGTTCGCGTCATGGTAGCTGACTGTCAGCCTCAGGATTGGACGGAACATGATTCAACAGAAACACCTCGACCTGCTGCTCGATCTGGACACCGACAAGAACCTTCACAGCGGCGGCGCCCTGCTGGATCACCTGCGCGGGACCCATGATCTCCTTCATGCGTGGGGTAACGATCAGGCCGTCTGTATCGGCGGGTTGTTTCACAGCATCTACGGAACGCAAGCGTACCAGACACAATCCGCTTCCCTGGACGACCGTCAACGGATTCGTGCCGTGATCAGCGAGCGCGCCGAACGACTGGCCTTCCTCTTTTGCGTGTCGAACCGAGCGGGGTTCTTCGAAGCGCTCGACAAGCACGATGCGACGCTCTGGAATCGCGTCCATGAACAGACCATACCGGTTACCCAAGATGAGCTGCGCGACCTCATCGAAATGGAAATGGCCAATTTCGTGGAGTTCATGCCGAGACTGCCGTTCACGAAGGAGGAGCTCGCGGCATTCGAAGCCAGGGTCGAACGTACCAGTGACCTCATCACGCAACGCGCGTACGCTGCAGCCAAGGCCGCCAACGAGACGAAACGCCGCGGCAATTCGCACCCCGATCTCTGACCGAGCGCAATGCGCGTGGTTGCCAGCATGCCGAGGCGCGGTCGCCGCCGTTAGCGGATCCAGACGAGTTCATCACCTCTCACGTGTGCGGACACCCGGCACGCTGTCGGCGCTGTCGGCGACCCGTGTCTTCCCTGCTGCGACCGTGTGCATCCGTTGCCAAAGGGCGCGCGTTATTCCATGTTGGCCGTGTGGGACTGCCCCGCGAGGTGGAAGCAGGAGGGAGCCGGCCCGAGGCCGGTCGTTGTGGTTGAACTGATTCGGCAGCTCAGCGCGCCGCTGGCGCCGCGGTCCGTTGCCGGATGCCTGCCGCGGTTGCGGCGGATCGGCGGCGTGCGCGGCGTGCTGTTCGACGTATACGGCACGCTGCTGATCTCCGCGGCGGGGGATATTGGCTCGGGAGCCGCCTCGTGGCAGGCGAAGTGCGCCGCTATGACGGCGGCATTGGACGACGCCGGTGTAGCGGGCGCGGCGCCGGGCGCAGCCGCCATGGTGGCGGCGCTGGAGGCGGCCATCCGCGCCGAGCACACGGCCGCGCGGGCGCGCGGGGTGGCGTATCCGGAGGTCGATTTGCGCGAGTTGTGGCGGCGCCTGCTGCCCGGCGCCGGGACGGCGGCGGTGGAGCGCGCCGCGGTCAGCTACGAGTGCCGCACCAACCCGGTGTGGCCGATGCCGGGGGCGGCCGCCGTGGTGGCCGCGCTGCAGGCGCGCGGGCCGGTGGGCATTGTCTCCAACGCGCAGTTCTTCACGCCGCTGGTGCTGGCCGCGCTGCTGCCGGAGCTCCGCATCGACCCACGGCTGGTGGTGTGGTCGTTCGCGGAGCGGGAGGCGAAACCATCGCCGCGGCTGTTCGCGGCCGCCGCCGCGCGCATGGCCCGGCACTGCCGCCTGCAGCCTCGCGAGCTCGTGATGGTGGGCAACGACCTACGCAATGACCTGCTGGGCGCACGCGCGGCGGGTCTGCGCACCGCCCTGTTCGCCGGCGATGCCCGCTCCCTGCGCCTGCGCCGCGACGATCCGCGCTGTGCCGCCGTATGCCCCGACTTGGTGCTCACCGGTCTGTCGCAGTTGCCCCTCGCCCTGCGCCGCGACGGTCCGCGCCGGGATGCCGCGCGCCCCGGCCTGGTGCCCGCCCGTCTGGCGCAACGGCGCGCCGCCGTGCGCCGCGACGGCCCACGCGACCGCGGCCTGACCGACAGCCTGACGCCCGCCGGTCCGCCGCAACGGTCCGCCGCATCGCGCCGCGCCGTGGCGGCGGTTTTGGGGCGCTAGGGGCGCGGCCATGCGAGCGACCCGCGCCACCATCGACCTGGCCCGGCTGCGCGCGAACCTGGAGGCGGTGGGTACGCACCTGCGCGCCGTGCGGGGTGCCTCGCGGCCGCCGCCACGGATCTGCCTGGCGGTCAAGGCCAACGCATACGGTCACGGCGCCGTGCCGGTGGCGCGCGCCGCCCTGCAGGCGGGCGCAAGCGCCTTCGGGGTGGCCACCGTGGACGAGGGGGTGGCGCTGCGCGAGGCCGGCATCGACGCGCCGATCCTGCTGTTCAGCCTGCCGCTGCCGGAGGAGGCGCGCGCCATCGCCGCGGCCGGGCTCACGCCGCTGTGCGGCGACGCCGACCTGGCACGCGACCTGGCACGCGCCGCCACGGCGGTGGGGCGTACCATCGACGTGCACCTGAAGATCGACACCGGCATGGCGCGGGTCGGCTGCCGGCCCCAGGAGGCCGTCGCCATCGCGGAGCAGTTGCGCGGCCTGGCCGGACTGCGCCTCACCGGCCTGTGCACTCACTTCGCCCGCTCCAGCGAGGCCGATCAGGAGTTCTCGCGCGCGCAGCTCGCCGCCTTCCACGACGCCATCGCCGCCATCCCCGACCGCCACCTGCTGCTGCACCACGCCGCCAACTCGGGCGCCATCGTCGGATTGCCGGAATCGCACCTGGACATGGTGCGCCTGGGGGTGATCGCGTACGGCTACTATCCCGGCGGCGACCTGCCGCGCCCCGTCGCGGTGCAGCCGGTCATGGAGCTGGCGACGCGCCTGACCTACCTGAAGCGGGTGCCCGCCGGCACCGGCATCTCCTACGGCCACACCCATCGCACCACCGCCGCCACCGTGATCGCCACCCTGCCCGCCGGCTACGCGGACGGCTACCCGCGGCTCCTCTCCGGCCGCGCCGAAGTGCTCATCCGCGGGCGCCGCTACCCGGTGGTGGGCCGCATCTGCATGGACCAGTGCCTGGTCGACCTGGGGCCGCACCCCGACGCCGCCCGCTACGACCACGCGGTCCTGTTCGGCCCCGACCCCGCTGGCCCCGACGCCGTCGAACTCGCCGACCGCATCGGCACCATCCCCTACGAAATCACCAGCGCCATATCCGCCCGCGTCCCGCGCCTCTATCTGGACGACACCGGTCAAGAGGCGTCTCATGAGTCGCACCAGAGCGCAGAACGTGGTGGGAGATCGGTGTCCGGGAGACATTGATCAAGCCCGCTGTGTGCAGGTCACAGCGATCATTCTCACATACCAACTTGCCATTTTTACGAAGTTTCCGTAAAAATGTATCTATGAGCGGAGATATGGAGCCATCTACTACTTCAAGTGCGCTCCTGTCGTTCACCGCAGAGAACGTTCGTTCCTACTCGAACGAGGTCCACCTCTCAATGCTTGGAACGAGACTGGCCGAAGCGGACGCGGTCCGCGATCTGCCGGCCGCGGGAACCCGGACGCCGACGAGCGTGTTGCCGGTTGCCGGCGTGTTCGGCGCCAATGCGTCCGGGAAGTCCACCCTGCTGCGCGCCATGCACGACATGCGCACCTTCGTCCTCTCCTCGTTTCGCCAAGGAGGAGCGGAAGCCAAGATCACTCGCCATCGGTTTCTTCTCCATGGCCCCGACATGCGCCCTTCTCGCTTCCAGATCGAACTGATCCTGGACGGGGTGCGTTGGCAGTACGGGTTTGAGATTGATGACCGCCACGTCCTTGGCGAGTACGCCTACCACTATCCACGTGGGCGCCAAGCACTCGTATTCCGCCGAGAGCGCAACGCCCAGGCGATCAGCTTCGGTCCCGTGTTTCGTTCCTCAGGCAACGCACTCGCCCGGCTGGTCCCGGATAACGCGCTCCTGTTGTCAGTAGCGGGTGCCGCCAAAGACACCCTGATTGGACCGCTGTTTACCTGGTTCCGCAACAATCTCCGTTTGATGGAGTCCGGCAATCGGGACCTGCGCATCGCGCTCACGGCTGATCTCATCCGGTCGCCCTATGCGCGTGAAGGCGCACTCGCCCTGCTGCAAGCCGCCGACCTCGGTATCGCCGATGTCGAGCGGTTTCAACCGGAACTCGAGCCGGAAATGGTCGACCGCATCGCGCGCGCGCTCCGGATCCTGAACGAACCAGAGGATGACACTGACGCGAGCAACAAGTCATTCGTCTACAGCGAAGTAATTCGACTCCTTCACGTGGGCCGAGACGGTGCGGAAGCGATCGACGCGGGACTGGAGTCGCAAGGCACGCTGGTGTGGCTCGGCTTGGTGGGCCCGGTGCTTCAAGCCCTTCAAGACGGAACAGCCGTTCTGATTGACGAATTGGACGTGAGTCTTCACCCTCACTTGGCGCACGAACTCGTTTCCTTTTTCCAGGGCCGTGACACCAACCGACGTTGTGCCCAGCTCATATTCAACGCGCACGATACCAGCATCCTCGGAGACAGCGGCCAGCGCTTCCTCGGCCGCGACCAGATCTGGTTCACTGAGAAGGATATAGATGGTGGCACCACTCTCTATCCGCTGTCGGACTTCCGCCCGAAGGGTGATGAAGCCGTAGGGCGTCGATATCTGCAGGGACGCTACGGGGCCGTGCCGGTGTTGAATCCAGCCGGGTTCCGCAAGGCTGCGGATACTATCGGTTCGTGACTCGCCCATTAGCCGGGCACCCGCGCCGGCGCGGCATTCCGCGTGTACCGCGACACGTGATCCGCGTTCTCACGGAGGGCAAGATCACGGAACCGGACTATCTGACAAAGTGGGCGCGTCTCAACCGCCGCAACGTCCGCCTTGAGATCGGCGATAGCGGAATGACCCCGGACGCTCTCGTGCGCCGTGCGAAGGAGTACGTGAAGCGGAACCGTCGGACGAAACGTTCGGACCCGGAGTTCGACGAGATCTGGTGCGTATTCGACGCGGCATCAACGTCGCGGTCTCCAATCCATGCTTCGAACTCTGGCTGGTGCTGCATCGGGAAGAGCAGACTGCCTACATCGACCGCGGTGACATCCAACAGCGGTCGGACATACTTCAACTCACTGCCAACAAGCGGATTCTGCCCGTGGCAGAGCCTATCCTCGTCGATGCCGTTGACATGGCAAAGCAGCGCGCCAGAGCGCTCGACCGACGGCACGCCGATAATGGATCGCCGCCGCGCTCGAACCCCAGCACCGATGCATGGCGCCTTGTCGATCGGCTGCGGGCTGGGATGCAGGGCGGGCCGACCTAGCAGCCCGTCCTGCATGCAGGCTAGTTCTTGGACTTGTCGACCAGGCGCTCCTTGGCGATCCAGGGCATCATGGAGCGCAGCTTGGCGCCGACCTCCTCGAGCTGGTGGGCGGCGTGGTCGGAGCGCATGCGCAGGAACTCCTCGCGGCCGGCGCGGTTCTCGTCCATCCAGCTGCGCGCGAAGGTGCCTTCCTGGATCTCGGCCAGGATCTTCTTCATCTCGGCCTTGATGCGGTCGTCGATCAGGCGCGCGCCCGAGACGTAGTCGCCGTACTCGGCAGTGTCGGACACCGAGTAGCGCATCAACGACATGCCGCCCTCGTAGATCAGGTCGACGATCAGCTTGACCTCGTGGATGGTCTCGAAGTAGGCCATCTCCGGGGCGTAGCCGGCCTCCACCAGCGTCTCGTAGCCGGCCTGCATCAGATGGGTCAGGCCGCCGCACAGCACCGACTGCTCGCCGAACAGGTCGGTTTCGGTCTCCTCGCGGAAGTTGGTCTCGATCACCCCGGCGCGCGCACCGCCGATCGCCGAGGCGTACGCCAGGGCCAGGTTCTTGCCGCCGCCGGAGGCTTCATTGGCCACCGCCACCAGGCACGGCACGCCGTAGCCGAGTTCGTACTGGCGGCGCACCGTGTGGCCCGGCCCCTTGGGCGCGACCATGGTCACGTCCACGTCGGCGGCCGGCTTGATCAATCCGAAGTGGATGTTGAAGCCGTGGGCGAACATCAGGTTGTTGCCGGCCACCAGGCCCGGCTTGATGTCGCGCTCGTAGATCTCGGCCTGCAGATGGTCGGGCACCAGCATCATGATGGCGTCCGCCCAGGCGGCAGCGGCAGCCGTCTCCAGCACCGGTATGCCGGTCTCCTTTACCTTGGCCGCGCTGGCGCTGTCGGGACGCAGCCCCACCGCCACCTCCACGCCCGAGTCGCGCAGATTGTTGGCGTGCGCGAAACCCTGACTGCCGTATCCGATCACGGCCACTTTCTTGCCGGCGATCCACTGGCGCTCGATGTCATCCTCGTAATAGACCTGCATGATTCCTCCCGAATTTCGGAAGCCAAAGCATACCGGGAACGTCCGCCGCGTGCTATACTGACGCGGTGGGAGTGGACTTGAAGGTCACTGAACTACCGTCCGCGGCGATCATCGCTGCCCTCGACCGCATGGTGACCATGGTACAAGAGGAAGAAGATCCCGTTGAGCTCAAGGCATACCGCGCGCTGTTCAAGAAACACGTGCCCTTCAACCTGCGCGGCTACGTAACGGCGCACATGGTAAAGGAACTGGCCGGCGCCAGCGCCCGGCCGGACCGGAACGCGGATGCGCGGCGCGGAGACCAGCGCCGCCGGCCACGCCGGGCAGCCGCGCCGGCCGCCGCGGCTGCCGATACCGCCAGCGCCGCCGCCGAGCCACGCCGGGAACGCAGCGCCGAACTGCGCCGCCGGCCGCGCCGGGAAACCGCGCCGGCCGCCGCGGCTGCCGATGCCGCCAGCGCCGCCGGCGAAGCACGCCGGGAACGCAGCGCCGAGCAGCGCCGCCGGCCGCGCCGGGAAACCGAGCCGGCGCCCGAGGGCCTGAGCCGCCTGTTCGTCAGCATCGGGCGCAACCGGCGCGTCCTGCCCGACGATCTGGCCGAGCTGATCAGCGACTCGGTGACCGTGGAACGATCCGAACTGGGTGAAATCAGAGTCCTCGACAGCTACTCGTTCGTCGAGGTTCCGGAGGCGGTCGCGGAGGACACCATCGCCGCCCTGTCCGGAACCAGTTTCAAGGGGCGGCGGATCACGGTCGATTTCGCCCGCGCCAAGACCTGAGCACCCCGGTCCCGCCGCGTCCCGGCGACCCGCCGCCGCGTTGGCCGCCGGCGGGCAGCACCGAGGTGTGGCCGCAGGCCGACCTGCCGCGGCTGGCGCCGTTGCTGCAGCTTGCGCCGCGCGCGGAACTGGAAATCGGCAGCGGCAACGGCAATTTCCTCGCCGCGCACAGCGCCGCCCGCGGCGACACCCTGGTGATCGGTACGGAACTGAAGCTGGAACGGTGCCGCAAGAGCGCCCGCAAGCTGGGCGCCGCCGGCGCCGGCAATGGCCTCATCATCCATGGCCGCGCCGAGCAGGTGATCGGCTGGCTGCCGCCGGGGAGCCTGGACGCGGTGCACATCTATTTTCCCGATCCGTGGCCGAAGCGGCGCCACCGCAAGCGGCGCTTGCTGCGCGGCAGCGAGGTGGCGCAACTGACGCGCCTGCTGCGGCCCGGCGGCTGTCTCCATCTGGTCACCGATTTCTTCGACTACTACCTGCAGGCCGTCGTGCTGCTGCTGCTGCAGCCCGATCTGGAGGTGGACCGCGACCCCGCCCTGCTGCCGGCGGCGGCCAATCTGTCCCGCTACGGACCGCGTCTGGAGGCCCTCGGCAAGAGCATCCTGTGCGCCACCGCGCGCCGGCGCGATGCCGCGCACCGGACCCACGGCAGCGGTCATCGCTGCTAGCGGGTCAGCGGTTGCGGCGCTCCTCCGAGGACTGGCAGCCGATACACAGCAGCGCGTAGGGGATCGCCTCCAGGCGTTCGCGGGGAATGCGCGAGCCGCACTTCATGCACACGCCGTAGTGGCCGTTGGGAATGCGCGCCAACGCCGAATCGATCAGATTGAGACGGCGCATTTCCTGAACGCCGAGTGCCTCGAGCGTCTTGCGGTCGACATCCTCGGCGGCAACATCCACCAGATCCTTGGGATCCATATCTTCCCAAAGCTCGCGAAACTCCGCGTCTTCCTGGGCCAGATGTGTCAGGATGTCCTTCTTCAGTGCGGTCAACCGCTGCCGCATAGATTCGGTGAACGCTTTGTCCAAGCCAGTCGACTCCCTACCAGAGCGGTGCCCCGACGCCGGCCGAGCCGGTGTGGGCGGGGCTGCGCATGTATGGGTGAATTATCGACGCCTTGTCAAGCTCCGTGAGTGCTTTAATGCTTTGCGAGCTTTGTATTGCAAGGCATTTGGTTGACAAAACCGCCTCGCGGAGAAATCATTAGTACTGAAAGGAGTTTTCTTGGCCAAAGAAGAGGCAATCGAGATTCAGGGCACGGTCAGAGAATCGTTACCCAATACCATGTTCCGGGTCGAGCTGCAGAACGGGCACCGGGTGCTTGCTCACCTGTCCGGAAAGATGCGCCGCCACTACATTCGCATCGTGCCCGGCGACCGGGTTCGGGTAGCCCTGTCCCCTTACGATCTCACCCGAGGTCGCATCATCTACCGCGAACATTGACAACATTGACGGACGGGATGGGCCGCTAGCGACGCCCAACGGCGACGCTACCGGGGCGCTGACGGTGCCGAGTCGGCGAACCGCGACGCAGTGTGTCCGCCGGCCGGGCTCCTCGGCGCACGGTGCGACCTTCCCCAGGGGGCGCTGATGTCCACTTCGGCGCTCGCCAGCGTCGGCTTGGTCACGCTCTGGGTCTGCCGACCAACGGTCAGCGCCGGGTCCAGTCCCGCCGGCATCAATACCCGCCCGCGCCGCTGTCCGGCGGCAATGCCGGGGCGTACGCCTGCTGTTCCCGCAACCGTTCCAGGAGGTCCGATTCGGCCCCGTCGGCGAGCGTCCCGTCCGGCGCGGGCGCGGGTTCCGGCGGCCCGCCGTGCATCCTGCGCAGCGCCAGCTCGAGGTTGATGCGGGCATCCGCCGACTCCGGGCCGAGCATCAGCGCGTCGCGGAAGTGCAGCGCCGCCTCCCGATAGCGGCCCGCCCGGTAGTGGGCATGGCCGAGGTTGAACGCCACCCGGCGGCGCAGTTCCGGCGGCCCGTCATCGGCCACGCGCTGCAACAGCGCCAGCCCGGCATCGCTATCTCCCAGAGCCAGATAGGCGTTCGCCAGGTTGTAGACCACAAACGGCGACCCGGCGTGCGTCGCGCCGCGGTAGTGGCGGATCGCGCGTACCAGGTCGCCGCGCGCAAAATCGTAGTTGCCCTCCAGGACGGCCACCCGCGGTTGCCGCCCGCCGGCGGCCAGCAGCACCAGCGCCAGCACCAGCGCCGGCGCGGTGCTCAGAACGTAGCGCGCCATCGTACCGCTCGGACCGCCGCGCACCCGGCCAGCGCCAGCAACGCGATCAGCGCCAGGACCGCGTAACGCGGCCGGCGAGCCGTATTCGGGGGCGCCGCGTGGCCGTGCCGCCATGCCTCCAGGTAGGCGCCCGCCGCGGCCATGGTCTCGGGCAGCAGCGGGTCCGCGACCACCCCGCCGCTGAGCCGCGCGATCTCCCGCATCGCGCGCTCGTCGCGCGCCGACTGTTCGCCGGTCGCCGGGGACGCCGCCGCGCCGGCTTGCCGGGCGGGCCGCGCCGGCCGCACGGGCCGCGCGGGCCCGGCTGCCGCGGCGCCGCCGGCCGGCACCGGCGCCCCCGCCGCCGTGCCCACCGGCACGGTCACGATCGCCACCCCGGCCCGCCCCGCCCGCCGCGCCACCGGCAGCGGCTCACCGGCGCTGCTCTCGCCGTCCGACACCAATACCACGGTGCGCACCGCGCCCGCCCTGCCCGGCAACTCGAAGGCAGCGTAACGCAGCGCCGCGGCGAGTCGCGATGCGCCAAGTGCCGGCGCCTGCTCGTGCAGCGCGGCCAGGAGCTGCCGCAACGCGTAGCGATCGTCGGTGAACGGCATCAGCAGATGGCTGGTGTCGCTGAATCCCACTACCGCAACCGTGGCGCCGGGCAGCGCCTCGACCAACTCGCCGACGGCCGCCAGCCCCTGCCGCAGACGGCTCGGCGCCACGTCCGTGACCGCCATGCTGCGCGACAGGTCGACCAGGAGGACCACCTCGCCGCCGCTCGGCTCCTGTTCCGGCCAGCCCGCTCCCCAGCGCACGTCGGCGGCGCCCAGGATCACACCGGCCACCGCCACGCAGGTCAGCACGCCATCGGCGCCGCGCTTGCAGCGCAGCACCGCAGCCGGCGCAGCACCGGCCGCCGGCAGCGACGCCACGCGGCCCAGGGCATGCAGGTCGCGCCGGGCGCGGCGCGCGGCATACGCCAGCACGGCGGCCAGCGGCGCCAGCACGGCAAGCAGCAGCAGCACCCACGGCTGCTCGACGGTGATCGCACCGGACAGGTTCAACATCCGCGCATGGCCGTTCAGAACAGCTCCGCGAGCACCACGCGGCGCAGCGCCACGTCGAGCAACAGCACGCACAGCGCCGCCAGCAGCACCGCGCGGTGGCGCGGCCGGCGCGACACCTGCACCCGGGTATGCCGATCGATCCGTTCCAGCGCGTCGATGTCGCGGAACACCGCGGCCAGCGCCTCCGGTTCGGCCGCGGCGAAGAAGCGCCCGCCGGTGATCCGGGCCACCCGCTCCAGCAGGGCGGCATCGAACCGGCCGCGGTACCGGCCGCGCTGCGTCAGTCCGGTGCGCGGGTCGGTAATCTCCAGCACCGCGTCGCCGGCGCCGCCCATGCCGACGGTATAGATGCGCACGCCGTGCGCGGCAGCCAGTGCCGCCGCGTCCGCCGGCGTCAGCTCGCCGGCGTTGTGGTCGCCATCGGTGAGCAGCACGATCACCCGGCCCGGCGCGGCGCTGTCCGGCAGGTGCAGGAGGGCCACCGCGATACCCATGCCGATGGCGGTGGCGTCGCCCAGCGACATGACCGCGGCGCCGTCGAGGGCAGCCTGGAGGGCGGCCCGGTCGAGCGTCTTGGGGACCCGCAGCACGGCGCGCTCGCTGAAGCTCACCATGCCGATGGCGTCGTTGCCGCGGCCGGCGACGAAGCCGCGAATCACCTTGACGGCGGCGGCCAGGCGGCTGTCTTCGCCCAGGTCGCGCGCCGCCATGCTCGGCGACTCGTCGAGCACGATCATCAGGTCGAGTCCCGCGGTCAGGAACACCTCCTCCTGGCGCACCCGCGCCGGGCCGGCCGCGGCGACGATCACCAGCGCGGCGGCCAGCCAGAACGGGACGCGGGCCGCGACGGCGAGCGCGCCCGCTACGCCGCGGTGCACGAACGGGGTGCCGGCCCACCGCTGCAGCGGCGCACGCAGCACGCCGCCGCGCCCCGGACGGAAGTGGACCAGGTAGACGGCCGGCGGCACCAGCAGCAGTGCGCCCAGCAGCAGCGGCTGCTCAAAGCTCCACATCGGTTCCTCCCCGCCGGCGTGCGGCGCGCTCCTCCAGGATGGCGTCGATTGCCCGCGCCAGGGTGACCAGCTGCCGTGCCGCGTCCCGCATCTCCGCCGCGTCGGCGCCGCGGCCGGCGAACTTTACCCGATCGGCGGTGTCCAGAATCGCCGCCAGGTCCGCACCCAGCCCGTGCGGCAACCCCTGTTCCGGAAGTGCCGCGCGCAACTCGCCGACCGTGAGGGCGTGCGCCGGCAGCGCCAGCCGCTCGGCAAGGTAGCCGCGCGCCAGGTGCGACAGGCGAGCATAGAACGACACGGCATCGGGCGGTGCGCCGGATGCGCCGGTGGCGGCGGTGGCTGCGGTGGCTGCGGTGGCTGCGGTGGCGCCGGTGGCGGCCGTGGCTGCGGTGGCGGCAGTCTGCAGTTGCTGCACCCCGCGTTCCAGCAGCAGGCGCGGCCGGGTGCGGGCGCGGCGTGCGCGCACCCGGCCGCCGGCACCGGCCAGCAGCAAGCCGCCGCTGACCAGAAGGTAGGGCACGACCAACACCGCGAGCGCGCCGCCGATCAGGAGCGCCGCGCTGCCGGGCACCGCCATCTGCGCGGCCGGCGGGCGCACGGCGAGCGGAACATCGCCGTAGCGTGGCAGCACGGACACGGTGAGAAAGCCGATGCCGGTCAACTGGAACGGGCCCACGTCGATCGGCGGCAGCTCGCCAACGCCGGCCCGGTAGCTGGTAAACAGGACACGCACCTCCCAGCTCCCGTCGGTGCGTGGCAGCACGTCCACGCCGTGCACCGACAACCACTCGCCGGCTGCGACGGTGCCGGGCGCGGTGAGCTGCGCCGCGCCGCGCACCACGATGCGCGCCAACACCCGGTCGCCGACGCCGAACTGCGCCGGCTCGAACCGCACCTCCTGCCCCCGCTCCGGTTCGGCAAACTCATCCGGCGCGGCCGGGTCCGCCGCCGCGCTGGCGGCGCCGTTCACCTGGGCAACGGCCGGCGCCACCGCGCACCACGGCGCGGCGCTCAGGATCAGCCACGCCGCGAGCCGGGCGGGCGTGCACCGGACCGCGCGGAGCGGGCGCCAAGCCCGCGCCACCCACGGCCGAACGCCGGGCGGCCGCCGCGCGCCCCGGCACCTCCGCGAGCGGAGCCGCACGCCGACACCGCTGCGGGTCAGCGCGGCGCCCTCGGACGTCAGCACGTTGTGCCGTGCCGACTGCGCCCGCGGCGACGGAAGAACGCCGCCAGGGCGGCGCCGGGATCCTCGCCGGTGGCAATCTCCAGCAAATCGACGCGGTGGCGGCGGCAGCCGGCGCGGATGGCGCGGAAGTGTTCCTCCCAGTAGGCGCGATAGGCGGCGCGGAAGCGGCGCGACCGGCCGGCGGCGTAGGTCACCCGCCCGGTCTCCGGATCCTGCAGTTCCACCCCGCCGACCGCCGGGAACTCGCCGTCGCCGGCGGCGCCGACGCGCACCGCCACCACCTCATGGCGGCGGCGCAGCACCGCGAGCTGCGGCCAGAAACCGGTGGTCTTGAAGTCGGACACCAGCACACAGGTGGCGCGCCGGTGCAGCAGACCCGCCACGCCGCGCAGGGCGAGGGCGAGATCGGAACCGCGACCGCGCGGTTCGATGGCCAGCACGTCGCCAACGATGCGCAGCGGGTGGCCGCGCCCGCGCCGCGCCGGCAGCCAGCGTTCGCGGCGGTCGGAAAACAGGTAGGCGCTCACCGGCTCGCCGGCGCGCTGTACGGCGTGGGCGAGAATGGCAACCACCCAGGCGGCCAGCTCGCGCCGCGCGCCGTCTCCGCCCAGCAGCGACCGGGAAACGTCCACCACCAGCACCAGGTTCAGCTCGCGCTCCTCGCGAAACACCTTGGTGAACGCGCTGCCCATGCGCGACGTCACGTTCCAGTCGATCAGCCGCGCATCGTCGCCGACCGCGTACTCGCGCACCTGGTCGAACTCCATGCCCTGGCCGCGGAACGCGCTGCGCTGCCCGCCCGCCTGCAGACTGGCCACCGTTTGCCGGGCGAGCAGCTCCAGCAGGCGCGCCTGCGCGGCGATCGGCCGCTGCAGCACCCGCGCTCGTTGCGCAGCGCCGGGCGCAGCCGCCGCCGTGCCGCTGCCGGGCGCCACGAGTCTACGGCACCTCCACATGAGCCAACAGCGCCTCGATCACCTGTTCGGCGGTCATCCCCTCCGACTCGCCCTCATAGCTCATCACCAGGCGGTGCCGCAGCACGTCGGGCGCCACCGCCTTGACATCGTCGGGAATGGCGAACGAGCGGCCGGCGAACAGAGCGGCGATCTTCGCGCACCGGTACAGGTAGATCGACGCGCGCGGCGACGCGCCATGCTCGATGAAGCGCAGATAGTCGGGTTGCGCACCCGCGGCGCCGCCAACCGGGCGCGTGGCGCGCATGAGCATCACGATGTACTCCTCGATGCGGCGGTCGAGACGGATGCGCGCCGCGCCCGCGCGCAGGCCAGCGATGGCGGCGCGGCCGAGCAGCGGGCGCAGTGCCACCGGCTGCTCGTCGCCGACCAGGCGCAGCACTTCCAGCTCCTCCTCGTAGGCGGGGTACGGGACGCGCAGCTTGAGCAGAAACCGGTCGAGCTGCGCCTCCGGCAGCGGATAGGTGCCCTGCTGCTCGATCGGATTCTGCGTCGCCAGCACCAGGAACGGTTCCTCCAGCGCGTAGGTCTCGTTGCCGAGCGTGACCTGGCGCTCCTCCATCGCCTCCAGCAGCGCGGACTGCACCTTGGCCGGCGCCCGGTTGATCTCGTCGGCGAGCACCACGTGCGCGAAGATCGGACCCTTGCGCGCCACGAACTCGCCGCTCTGGGGGCGAAACACCATGGTGCCGGTCACGTCGGCGGGGAGCAGATCGGGCGTGAACTGCAGGCGCCGAAAACTCACGCCCGCGACCTCGGCAAGCGCCTTCACCGCGCGCGTCTTGGCCAGCCCCGGCATCCCTTCCAGCAGCACGTGCCCGCCGGCGAGCAGCGCCATCATCATGCCCCGCACCATCGCGTGCTGGCCGACGATGCGCTTGCCCACCTCGGCGAAGCAGGCGTCGAGCAGGCGCCGCTGCTCGGCGGCCTGTTCGGCGGCCTGTTCGGCGGCCGCCGGCGCCGCCGCCTGCTCAACTCCGATAGTCGGCATTTTCGCGGACATACTCGTAGCCGAGATCGGCGGCCAGCGCGCGCACGGTGTGCGGCGCCCGCTCCGGCGCCCGCTCGGCCGTCGCCCCGCGCTCCGCCGCGCCGGCGATCCGGATGCCGATGCGCACCAGCCGGTCGTGCGGAGGAAAGCCGCCGCTGGAGTCGCAGCGGCAGGACGCCAGGTAGTCGCTCAGATCGCGCTCCAGCGCCGGCCCCAGGGTGAATACCCCGTCGGCGAACACCTGCCGGTCGCCAAGCGAGATGGTCAGGTCGCGCGCGCCGAGATGACGCAGATCGGGCCGGCTGCCCAGGTAGTCGCCAACGGCGCCGGCGATGCGCCCCACGTTGGGGTCGTTGCCGTACACCGCGGTCTTCACCAGCGGTCCGTTGCCGACCGCCTTGGCCACCGCCAGCGCGTCCGCCTCCGCCAGATGCGAGGTCACCGCTATCTCCATGACGTGGCGGGTGCCTTCGCCGTTGCGCACGATGTCGCCGGCCAACGCCGTGCACACCTGCCGCACGGCGGCGCCCAGGCCGGCCACGCGCGGCGCCCCCGGCGCCCGCTCCGCGCTGCTGAGCAACACCGCCATGTCGCTGGTGCTCTGGTCGCCATCCACGGTGATGGCGTTGAACGACGACCGCGCGGCGTGCTGCAACTCCTCCTGCAGTTCATCCGCCATGGCCGGCGCATCGGTGACGATGAACGCCAGCATGGTGCCCATGTCCGGCTCGATCATCCCGGCGCCCTTGGCGATGCCCAGCACGCGGTGGCCGGAGGCGGTCGTGGCGCTGCGCAGCTTGGCATAGGCGTCGGTGGTCATGATCGCCTCGGCCGCGGCCAGCGCGGACGTGGTGCCGAGGTTGGCGGCCAGCGCCGGGGCCGCGGCGGCCAGGGCGGCAACCGGCAGTTGCCAGCCGATCACGCCGGTGGACGCCGGCAGCAGCTCCGCGCCCGGCACGCCGAGCGCATCGCCGGCGCTCGCCAGCACGCTGCGCGCGGCCGCCTCGCCGCCGGCGGCGCACACGTTGGCCACCTTGTTGTTGATCACCATGCCGCGCACCGGCCGCCCGCGCTGGCCGCGCACGATCTCCACCGGTGCGCCGGTGACGCGATTGCGAGTCAGCACCGCGGCCCAGGCGCGGCTCGCGGCGGGCGCCAGGATGGCGGTCAGCTTGATCGGCAGCGGTTGCGCCGCGGCGCCCAACTCCGCCGGGATGAACTCGGTGGCGGTGACGGCGAACCGGAAGCCGCGCGGAACCAGCGCGCGTTCCTGCAGCGCCGCCCGGTAGGCGCTCGCGGTGCCATAGACCTCAGACGTGGTACCCACCCGTGCACTTATAGTACACCGCCCCGCGCGACGACAACTCGGTGCGCCGAATCGTTGCGACTCCAGGCGGAAACAAATGGACAGCTACACCGCACGGCGCTGACTTCGGTCCCCGCGCCGCACGTCACCAGCCGGCGAAGCGAACCCGCCCCAACGATCGGGCGCGGCTTTACGGGGCGGCGGCGCCCCCCTATTATTGCTGGCATGCTTCGTCGCACGCCGCAGCCGCACGGCGGCTCGGTCCGCGACACGGGAAATGGTGTGTCATCATGCTCAGACGGTTTTATGCGGATAATTTTCGATGCCTGACGAATCTTGAACTTGAACTCGATGAGGCGAACGTGTTTCTTGGTGCCAACGGCACCGGCAAGACATCCGTGTTGGAGGTCTTACGGAAGATTCAGGACCTCATTTCGCGCGGACGTAGAGTCGATGAAATCTTCCCGGCACGAGACCTGACCCAGAGCCAAGATCGCGACAGCCAACGTTTCGAAATCGAGACCTGTATCGATAGCCAATCCTACCGTTATGAGCTGACGGTAGAGCACGATCTTAACCACGGCAAGATGCGGATCTCGAAGGAGGTTCTCGAACATGACGGCCGACCTATCTTCGAGTTGAGGATGGGAGAGGCGCAATTGTACGACGACGATTATGTGCCGGTTCCCAATACTTTCCCGTTCGATTGGACTTTGTCCGGAATCGGGACTCTGTATGAGCGACCCAACAACCGCAAGCTCACTCGGTTCAAGAAGGAGATCGCGAACTACGTCATCGTCGGCTCATGCCCTCCGGTAATCAAACCGGAAACCAGATCGTCAGAAAGGTTTCTCGAGCCTCTGATGGAAAACTTCGTGGGCTGGTTCCATCGCTACTCTCAGGAGAACATGGGCTCCATCGGAGGGCTATTCGAGGCGCTCCGCGAATCTCTTCCCGACTTCCATTCAATCAGAATCACGGAATCAGGTGAATCTTCGCACGCTCTCAAAGCCATGTTCCTCAATTCATCCAACAAGAAAAGGACAGTTGAGTACGGATTCGACCAGCTTTCGGATGGTCAGCGAGCCCTGATCGTGTTGTACAGTCTGATCCGGCTTGCCAACGACCGCGTATCCCTGTTCATCGATGAGCCTGACAACTACCTGTCGTTGCGGGAGATCCAACCGTGGCTGGCGCACGCCATCGAAGAGTGCGGACAGTCAGTGGAGCAGATCGTCGTAGTCTCCCACCATCCTGTAACCATTGACTACATGGCGGGTGCCCAAGGAAGGTGGTTTTCTCGGGACGGTGATGGGCCAGTACGGGTAAGTGATGAACCAAAGACCGAGAGCGGGGGGCTGTCGATCTCGGAGACCATCGCTCGCGGCTGGCAGGAATGAGCGCGAGATCATTCTGCTCTGCGAAGACCGACGAACAAACACGTTCGTGCGAGGGTTTCTGAGGCGTCGCTTCAAGAACCACGACATTGAAACGCTCCCTCTCCCTACGGAGGGATCCGGGGGATCCGGTGAACAGTCGGTCCGACAGCGATTTCCGAAGGAGTTGCAGGCGATACGGAGCAGAGAAGGAGCCGTTCTGGTTGTCGTTACGGACGAGGACTCCGATGCTTCAAGCAGCCGGCGAACAAGCTTGGATCGGGAGTGTAAAAAAGTGGAAATTGCACCGAGACGATCAAACGATCCAGTGATTGTCGCCGTTCCGAGGAGGAACATGGAGTCATGGTTGTGGCATCTGAAATCCGGCGACGCTATCGACGGATCAAAGGACTACAAGCAGCAGCTTGGGAAACTCAACAAGAGTGACATTCGAGCTCTTGCAGACGTATTGTTTCGGATGTGTCAGCACACTCAGCGGCTACTACCAACCGCACCCCCGTCGTTGAGCGAGGCGTGTCGCGAATACCCGAATCTGACACGAGTCCTCCGCTGAGGACAAGCTCTTCACTCATTCCACCGCCGCGCCGACGCTAGTGGCATAAGCTATGTTGAGCCCGGAACTGGTCGCCGTCGCGGCCGCGATGGCGGGCGTGCTGGTCACGCTGATCGTGATGGCGGCGGTGCGTGCCGGCGGCGCGGGCGGCAGCGCAGTGCGCCGGCGGGTGGACCAACTCGACCAACTGTCGCGGCGGCTGATGCGCTTCGAGGAGGCGCTCACCGTGCCGCGTCAGCGCGGCGCCTATGGCGAGCGCCTGCTGGAGGAGCTGCTGGCCACCTGGCTGCCGCGCTCCAGCTTCGCCACCCAGGTCACGCTGCCGGGCGGAGCACGGGTCGATGCCATGGTCCGGCTCGGCCAGCGCAACGTCGCCATCGACGCCAAGTTCCCGTTCGAGGCCGTGGAGCAGGAGGCGCCCGGCGCGCCGCTCAGCAAGGGCGCCGCGCGCGCCGTTACCCGCCACGTCGCCGCGGTCGGCGACAAGTACGTGCTGCCAGACGCCGGCACGTACAACTTCGCCCTGCTGTACGTGCCGAGCGACGCGCTCTACCTGCGCTGCTTCGCCGGCCCGGGGGACGACCTCCTGCGCGCCGCCCTGCAGCGCCGTGTCGTTCCGGTGGGGCCGTCGGGCCTGTACCTCTACCTGCACACCGTCGGCCACGCCCTGCGCGGCCTGCACCTGGCAGACTCCGCGCTGGAACTGGCCGACACCCTACAACGCGCCCGCGACGAGGTTACCGCGCTGCTCGACGCGGATGCGCGCATGGAGAGCCAACTGCTGCAACTGGGCCGCGGCCATGCCACCGCCCGCAACCGGTTGCGCAACCTCGCGGTCGCCCTGGAACGGCTCGCCGGCTCAGGCAATGATGACGGCAGGCGAACTTGATCGCCTATGCAGCGATTCAATCGGGGGGCGGGTGCAGCGTCAGTTCCAGGCGTAGCGGCAGGTGGTCGGAGTGGCCGCCCGTCGGCGGCCCGCGGTAAAACGCTTGCGGCGAGCCGCCGGCATTGAGCAGACCGTCGTGGATCACCGCGAAGCCGGCGCTGCCCGCGTAGCTCAGCCCTACCTCATCGAACAGGCCCGGCCCGAGCAGCAGATGGTCGATCGTCTCCCAGGCGTCCCGATAGCGATAGCTCCCCGGCGGCGCCTCGCCCGCGTCATGGACCAGCCACGGACTGAACAGCTCCAGCGGCCCGCGCGCCGGGGGAACGCTGCCGGTCACGCGCAGCCCGCCGGCGGCTGCCGGCGCCGCCGCTGGCATCAGCGCGGTGGCGTAGCGCCGTTCCTGGCGTTCATACTCGTCGATCGATTCGTTCAGGTCGCCGACCACGAGGATCTCCGCCGCCGGGTCGGCCGCGCTGATCTCCTGCAGCCGGGCGGCCAGCAGCGCCGCCGCGCGGCGCCGGTACACCTCGGTCTCGGCTGCGCCGCCGTTTTTCGACTTCCAGTGATTGTTGAACAGGAACAGCGACGGCGCATCGGCGGCCGAGCCGAGCGCTATTTCGACCTCCAGGATCGGCCGCAACGGACGCGCGAGGCCGCCCTCCAAACCGCCCTCGGAGCTGGCAACGGGGCCGTTGTCGGCCCACAGCGCCCCCACCCGGCGCACCGGCAGCTTGGACAACACCACCGGCCCGTTGGCGTTGTGCGGATCGGGCAGCCACACCAGGTGCCGGTAGCCGAGGCCGTCCAACTCCAGTTCCAACAGCCGCCGCGCCGCGCCGTGGTGTTCCACCTCCTGCAGGGCGACCAGGTCGGCGCCGCCGCGGTCGGCGGCCGCCAGCGCCCGGCCGATGGCGCGCAGCTTGGCCGTGTACAGCGCTTCGTTCCAGCCGCCGGCGCGGGTGAACTCGCGATACTCCCCGCCGTCGACCTCGGCATCGAACAGGTTCTCGACATTGTAGCTGACCACGCTGATGGTGCGCGCCGAGCCGGTGCAGGCGGCCAGCAGCAATACCACGCCCGCCAGCCCGGCGACACCGAACGGACCCAGGAACGCGCCGCGGCGCACGATCAACCGCCCGCGCCGGCGGCGCGGATCACGGCCGCATACTCCGCCAGCTCGTCCTGCTCGCTGAGCGCCGCCTGCATCAGCTCGCCGCCGGTCAGCAGCCGGAACGCCTCCCGGTAGCGCTGCCCGAGCTCGTCCCGCACCGCGTCGGGAATCGCCGGCGGCTCGCCGTCGCCCAGGTAGCCGCGCTCCATCAGCCACACGCGCAGGAACTCCTTGTCCAGCTTGCGCTGCGGCTGGCCCCTGGCGAACCGGCCGGCGTAGCCGTCGGCAAACCAGTAGCGGCTGCTGTCCGGGGTGTGCACCTCGTCGGCCAGCAGCAGTTCGTCGCCGACGGTGCCGAATTCATACTTGGTGTCCACCAGGATCAGGCCGCGGCCGGCGGCCAGCTCGACGCCGCGCCGGTACAACCGCAACGCCGCCGCCTCGATGCGTTCCCACAACGGGCCGGCCACGATGCCGCCGGCGAGCAGCTCGTCGCGCGACAGCGGTCGATCGTGCTGTCCGGGGGGTGCCTTGGTCTGCGGAGTCAGCAGCGGCTCGGGAAACGGTTGGTCGGCGCGCATCCCCGCGGGCAGCCGGATGCCGGACACCGCCCGCTCGCGCTGGTAGTCACGCCACGCCGAGCCGGTCAGGTAGCCGCGCACCACCACCTCCACCGGCACCACCGCGCAGCGCCGCACCAGCATGCTGCGCGGCGTCACCTCGCGCAGCAGGTGGTTGGCCACGATGTCGGCGGTGTGCCGGAACCAGAACACCGAGAGCTGATTCAGCACCTGCCCCTTGCCGGGAATGGTGGTCAGGACACGGTCGAATGCCGACACCCGATCGCTGGTCACCACCAGCAGGCGGTCGTCGAGATCGACCACGTCGCGCACCTTGAACGAGCGCACCTCCGGCAACCGGCCGGCACCCGCCAGCAGCGCGTGCAGCCGGTCGCGCCGCAGCCCGGGGAATGTCTCCTTACAGTTCATCCTGGGAGCTGATGATACTGCCGACCAGTCCGTAGGCGAGCGCTTCCTGGGCGCCCATCCAGTAATCGCGGTCGGTGTCTTTCTCCACTTCCGATTCCGGCTTGCCGGTCTCCCGCGAAATCAGCACGTTCATCTTGCGCCGCATCAGATCGATCTCCTTGGCCTGAATCTCGATCTCGGTGCCGACGCCGCGAAACCCCGCCATCGGCTGATGGATCAGGTAGCGCGAGTTGGGCAGCGCATAACGCCGCTCCCTGGGCGCCGCCAGCAAGATGATTGCACCGGCGCTGGCTACCAGCCCCATGCCGATCATCTTTATCGGCGGGCGCACGAACCGCATCATGTCGAGGATCGCGAAGCCGGCGTCGGCGTCGCCGCCGGGGCTGTCGATGAACACCTTGATCGGGTCATCGCCCTCCTGCTCCATCAGCAACAGTTGCCGCACCACCCGCTCCGCCAACTCCTTGTGGACCTCGCCGCTGAGCAGAATGGTGCGCGTCTTCAGGAACTGCCGCATCAGGGGAGATTCGGCTTCGTGGCCGCGCTCCTCCCCCTCCTCCTCGTCGTCCTGCTCATCCTCGGCATACCAGCCGTCCTTGGCATGCCAGCCTTTTCCTGCGTACCAGTAGGATCGCACGTCGCCTCCCATTCGCCGCAGCGCCGCCGGCTTCCCGCCGCCGCTGCCAGCCTGCGCGGCAATATACTCACCGCTTCGCGACCGCGCCAATGACGCCGGCGCCCACCGCCGCCCACCCGCGCCTCCGCACGGCGCGTCAGTTGACGTTGACGCGGCCCTGCAGCGCCGGAAACCGTTCGCTCACCGCCGCCGCAAGTTGGTCGCCGGAGCGATACATGATCACCCCCTCGATGCCGGCGTAGCTGCGCAACAACTCCTCGCCGCCACTTCCCATGACGAATAGCGCCGTCGCGAGCGCGTCCGCTTCAATCGCGCTGCCGGCAATCACCGATACCGATACCGCGTCGCTGTCGGGATGGCCGGTAACCGGGTTGAGGATGTGGTGATAGCGGACGCCGCCGCGCTCCATGAAGCGCTCGTAGTCGCCCGACGTGGCCAGCGCCACCCGCTCACCGGCCGCGCCGATGGTGACGATGGCCAGCGGCGCGTCGGCGGAGCGCGGGTGCCGGATCCAGATGCGCCACTGCGTGCCGTCCGGTTTCAGGCCGGACACCAGCACGTCGCCGCCGGCCTCCAGCAGGAACCGGCGGTAGCCGCGCTCGGCGAGCCAGTCGGCCAGATGATCCACCACCGCGCCCTTGCCGATGGCGCCCAGGTCCAGTTCCGCGTCGTGCAGCGTCGCCGCGCCGCCGCTCACCTGCAGGCGGCGGAAATCGACGCGCGCCAGCGCGCGGCGCAAGGCGGCCTCATCGGGCAGCGTGCCGCCATGATCGAAGTCCCACAACCGGGTGATCGGCAGGACGGTGGGATCGAATGCGCCGCCGGTGGCGGCGGCCAACTGCACGGCGCGGCTCAGGGTGGCGGCGGTCAGGGGATCGAGCTCGGCCGCGCCGGTGCGGTTGAGCTCGGCCACCGGACTGGCGGGGTCGCGGTGATCGTAGCGCGCGGCGTAGGCGCGGGCGGCGCTCTCGAAGGCCGGCCAGTCGGGGCGCTGGCCGTGGTACACCGAGGCACGCACCACCGTGGACATGGCGGTGAACTCGTGCTGCCGAAGCCGATCGCCGCAGCCGTTCAACGCGAGCGCCGCTAGCACGGCGGCGATAACCGGGACGCGGAGCCCGCGGCTACGCAGCCGGTCACCGCAGCCGTTCAACGCGAGCGCCGCCAGCACGGCGGCGATAACCGCCGGCATGCGCAGCCGGCGGCGGCGCGCCCCGGCCGCGCGCGAGGTGACGGCCATCGCGGTCAGGCGAGGCTGAGGTGTTGCAGACTGGCGAGATCCAGTTTCAGGCGGTCGCGAATCTCGGCGAAGGCAGCGAGCGTAGCGGCCACGTCCTCGTCGGTGTGCAGCGCGGTGGGGATCATGCGGAACAGATTGATGCCGCGCGGCACCACCGGGTAGGTCACGCCGGACAGGAATACGCCATACTCCTCGCGCAGCATCACCATGATGGCGCGCCCGGTTTCCGGGCCGGAGGGGATGTAGACCGGAGTGACGGGCGACTGCGTATCGCCGATGCTATAGCCCAGATCGACCAGACCGCGCTGCAGGGTGCGTGCGTTGTGCCACATCCGTTCGCGATACTCCGGATGCGTCAGAATCTCGTCGAGCGTGGCGTCGAGCACGTCCACGTAGACCATCGGCAGCGCCTTGGCGAACACGTTGGTGCGCGCATTGAAACGGATGTATTCGATCACCTCGGGGTCGCCGGCGGTAACGCCGCCGATTGCCGCGAACGCCTTGGCGAAGGTGCCGAAGTAGAGGTCGATCTCATCCTGCACGCCGAAGTGCTCGGCGGTGCCGCGCCCGCTGTCGCCCATCACCCCGAAGCCATGCGCGTCGTCGATGAAGATGCGCGCCTCGTAGCGGCGCGCGAGGGCGGCGATCGCGGGCAGATTGGCGAGGTCGCCGCGCATCCCGTAGACACCCTCCGCGACGATCAGAATGCCGCCTTCGTTGCGTTGGCGCGCGGCGCGGAGCTGCTGCTCCAGACTGTCCATGTCGTTGTGGCGGAACGGCCGGAAGCGGCGCCCCGCCATCGCCAGAATGGTGCCGTCGATCATCGATGCGTGCGACAGCTTGTCGATGATCACCACGTCCTTGGGGCCGATCAGGGCGGAAATCGTCCCCATCACGCCGAGATAGCCGTAGTTGAACAGGACCGCCGCCTGCTTGCCGCAGTAGTCGGCGAGGCGCCCTTCCAGCTGCTCGTGCTTGGTGGTGTTGCCGGTGAGCAGCCGCGACCCCATCGGGGTGCAGGTGGAGTAGCGGGCCACCGACGCTTCGGCGGCGGCCTTGATACGTTCGTTGCCGGTCAGGCCGAGGTAGCTGTTGATGCCCCACATGATCACCCGGCGCCCGCCCGATTCCATGTGCGGGCCGGGCAGCGAGTCGAGAATGGGCCGCACCACGTACTTGTCCCCGGCCGCGCGATACACGCCGAAGTACCCGCCGTCGCCGTGACACTTTGCGAACAGGTCGCTCATGCTACCTCCTGGGCCGGTGCGCCGACGCCGCCGAGCAGCCGCGCCAAGGCCGCGGCCGTGACCGTGCGATGATCGACGACCAGGTCGGGCGCCAGCCGGCGCACGCTGCGCTCGCCGTGCAGGCGCCGCAACCCGCCGCCGGTGATGTTGAGGAATACCGTCTCGTCCCGCCGCACCGCGCCGCGCGCCACCGCCTGCTGCAATGCCGCCACGGCGACTGCCGCCGCCGGATCGATGTCGCAGCCCTCGCTGGCCGCGAACAGGGCGGCGGCGCGCTCCGCCTGCCGGTTGGTGACACGGTACATCACACCGGCGCTGTCCGACAGGGCGTCGTACACGCCGCCGGCCAGCGCGTAGGGCGGGTTGCGGTTGCTCAACACGCCGGCGCGCATGGCGGCGATGCGCTGCTTGGCCTGCGCCTCGTCGAGCGGCGGCAGGTGCCGGCTGCGCCGCTCCCAGGCGTCCGCCATGATCGTGAACGGCCGGTTCTGCGCCAGATGCAGGCGCGGCACCCGGCCGCCGAAGCGGCCGTCCCGCACCAGGCGCTGCGCCATCTCCCACGCCGCTATCGCGCCGGTGCCGCTGCCGACCGCCTGCACGTAGTGGCGCGGCAGGGCGCCGGCGCATTCGACGCCGGCCAGCATCACGGTACCCATGCCGTCGCGCCGCGCCACGTTGTGGGCGCCGCCCTCGGCCAGGAAGGCGGGGAGGTCGGCGATCATGCCGGCAACCCGAATCGCGTCGGCGTAGTCGGCGTCGCCGGTCACCGCTATCAGCGTGACCTCGCTCGCTGCCGGGACAGTGGTCCACAACGCCGGCAGAGCCGCCTCCGGCACCACGACGACGGCCGGCACGGCGGTGCGCGAGCACACGGCGTGGAACGCGCGCCCGGTGTTGCCGGCCGAGGCCACCACCAGCGGACGCCGCTCCTCCTCGGGCAGCCGCGCGGTCACCGTCAGAGCTTCCAGCTCCTTGAAGCTGCAAGTTTCGCAGTGCGCGCCGCGCTCCGGCCAGTAGCCGGAGAACAGCACCACCAACTCGTCGAGGCCGATGCGGCGCGCCAACTCGCGGCTGCGGTAGGCCACCGGGCCGGGCGCCGCCTGCCGGTGCGCGGCGGCCGGCGGGGCGCTGCGCCGGATCGGCAGCCAGGCGCGATAGCGGAACACGCCGCCCTCGCTGCCGGGGACGAACCGCGCGGCGTACTCGGCGCGCAGCAACCCCCGCGGCGGCGCCGCGCAATCGCATTGCAGACGGAACCCGGATCGGTATTCCGGGCGTGGTTCCCCGCAGGCCAGGCAGTGCAACCGATAGTGCATGGACTCCATGGTCTCTCCCACACGGTGCTACGGGAGCGGATGTCGCCGCCGCCGGGCCGGTGGCCGGCGTGGCGCCGGCTACCGGTCTCCGCTACGCGCATGGGCCGCACGAGTAGCGCCGTTGCGGGCAGTGTACGGGACCCTGCCGCGACCGTATTCCGCCACTTGCCGGAAACGTGTTAGGATGACGATTAATCGCCGCGGGTGGTATAAAATCCGTTCCCCAGCCAGTCCGCGGGGCTGAATATCTGAATCGAATATTCATTTTTTCGCTATGAGCACCTTGTCACAGCAAATGGAACTCGAAGCGCCGGCCCGCGCACGGCGGCGTGCGGCGCTGTTGGAAATCGGCGAGCGCCTGTTCGCGGCGCAGGGATACCGCGACGTCAGCGTCGAGCAGATTACCCGCGACGCCGGTTTGGCGACCGGTAGTTTCTACCGCTACTTTCCGAGCAAGGAGGCGTTTTACGCGCACATCGTCGAGGTCATCGAACGGCGCGCCATCAGCGAGGCGAGGCGCGTCATCGGCCGTTTCGAGTCGCCCATGAATCAGCTCAAGGCGCTCTACCGCTTCATCACCCTCGGCCTGCGGCGCAGCCCGATCCTGCTCGGCGTGCTGACCGGCGACCGGCGCTATGTGTGTCCAGGCGCCAGCCCCGCACAGCGCTCCGAGTGGGTGCTGGAGCGCATCGGCGAGATGATCGACGAGATTCTCCGCACCGGTACCCGCCTGCGCACGTTTCGCACGGCGCGGTTTCACAACGTGCGCTCGATGCTGATCGCGCTCTACACCGCCCTGCTGGCCAATTTCGGCAGCTCCGGCAACGACGCCCTGATCGAAGACACGCTGACGCTGGTGGAGCGCGGCCTGCGCCGCCGCCTGACGCTGCGCAAGCGCGCCGAGCGGGTGGACCGCCGCCGCGCGCGAGCGCTCGGCCGTGCGCCGGCGCCGTCCGGTTCCGAGGCCGGCCCGCAGTGAACGGCGCCCCGCCGCTGCGCGTCGGCACGGTCGGCGTCGTCGGCCGCCCATCGACCGGCAAGTCGTCGCTCATCAACCGTATCTGCGGACACAAGGTATCGATCGTGTCTCCGGTGCCGCAGACCACGCGCAGCCGGGTGCGCGGCATCGTCACTGTGGACGCGGGCCAGCTCATCTTCCTCGACACGCCGGGGCTGCACGCCAGCGACCGCAAGCTGAACCTGGTGCTGAAGAAGGTGGCGCTGTCGGTCGCCGACGAAGTCGATCTGCTGCTGCTGCTGTTCGACGTCAGCCGCCCGTTCGGGGCGGAGGATGATGCCGTGCTGTCCGCCACGCGCCGCTTTGCCGGGCCCCGGCTGGCGGCGTGCAACAAGGTGGACCTGCCGGCCACGCTCGCCGACGTCAAGGCAAGGCATGCACACCTGCGCAGCGCCGACATCGAGGAGATCCACCCCGTGTCGGCGCTGTCCGGCGCCGGGGTGCCGGCCTTGGTGGCGCGCCTGCTGGAGCTGAGCCCGACCGGCGACCTGCTCTACCCCGACGACATGTACACCGACCAGACGCCCGACTTCCGCGTCGCCGAGATCGTGCGCGAACACGCGTTCGCGCGCACCACCGCCGAAGTGCCGCACGCGCTGTACGTCGAGGTGGTGGATCTGGAACAGCAGTCCAGGCGGCTCTGGGTGCGCGCCACCATCTGGGTGGAGCGGCCCAGCCAGGTCGGCATCGTGGTGGGCGCCGGCGGCGCCGGCATCGCCGCCATCCGGCACGCCGCCACCGCCGACCTCGCTGACATCTTCGGACACCGCGTCCAGCTCGACCTGCGCGTCAAGGTGCGCAAGAAGTGGCGCCGCGACGACGCCCTCCTGCAACAACTCCGCTCCCGCAGCTGATCTCTCCATCACTAAGCTGACGAGGATGGCTACCCTCGGTTGCCATTCGCCGGAGGCGCGCCAGAACCTTCGTCATCGGCATGGTGCTGTACGTCTCAAAGCTCAACCACGTACTGCACCGAGCACGACGCCGTACTGCCGCGAACGCCCGGAATTCGCGGTCCGGGTGCGGCCTGCATCACACGCAGACCGCCCACGTTTGGTTGCGACCGCTGGACTGAACCCGAGGGCGATCGGCTCTCTCGTCACCGAGACCATCCGCGAGCGCCCAATCCGCACCTTGCGACGGCCCTATGTTCGCCATCCGTCAAGGTGCTCAATCTGGATCAGTGTTTGGGCAGCTCAGGGTCTACGCTACAAGCCGAGTGTATAGCACCTGCGAGCGTGCATCCCGGTACACCACACGGTGCCGGTGTCGCCACCAGCCGAGGCGTGGACACCCAAGAGCTGGACGACATCCTATGCCTGCGGGACGTATGCGTGGACCTCGCGGGGCCACACGAACCAGCGCGGCGCCAAGCGCTCCCTCAGGACTCCGCTCTCGCCGACGGATTGCTACTCTGTTGTGGCGGCGAGCGAGTGTACCCTTGAGGATCGGCTCGTTGGCGCCTACACTCCAATCACTCGCCTAAGTGATGAGACCGCGCACGAACCCCGCCGGATCCGGCTTGCACCGGCTGGACTCGACGTTCCTCTGACACCTATTATGTTCATCGTCGAAGTGATTCACCAGCAAAGCGGAAAGCCAACAAGGTTTGACCGTGTCGCGAGTAAACTCGATGAGCACGCCAATCGCCGGATGTAAACGGAGCATAGAACGATGAAGATCAAAGCCGAAGAGAACCAGCTGATTCGGATATTTAGCGACGACTATCTGTTTGAAATTCCGGACTATCAGCGTCCCTATGCTTGGACTACAGAACAGACTGGTGAACTACTTGAGGATCTCTTGACCGCTATGCAGGGAGACGATGATTCTCCTTATTTTCTCGGTAGTATAGTCTTGATTAAGGACCCGAGCGATGCTCGTGCGGAAGTTGTAGATGGTCAGCAACGCCTCACGACATTAACAATCTTACTTTGCGTGTTACGTGAGTTGACAGCCGATGCAAAAAATAGCGGTGAATTAGATAGCTACGTTCGAGCGAAGGGTAAGCCGCTAGCCGGCATTGAAGATCGCTTCCGTCTCAGTCTAAGGGTGCGGGATCGCGGAGCGTTCCGTGACAATGTTCAAGCTATCGGTGGTCTTGAACAGTTTTTCCGCAATTCCGCTGACCTACCGGACAGTCAGCGGCTTTTTCGAGACAACGCGAATCACCTTTGGTGCAAGCTCGCACCTCTAGATGACGCTAAGTATGCATGTCTAGCGACGTTTCTATTATTGCGTTGCTATCTCGTTGTCGTATCGGCCAGGGACCACGAGTCGGCCTACCGCATCTTCTCAGTCATGAACGACCGCGGGCTTAATCTCTCGCCGACGGACATCCTCAAGGCTGAGGTCATCGGTCGCATCGAACATGCCCAACGATCCCAATATACAGACGAATGGGAAACGATTGAGGAAGACCTCGGGCGGGATGATTTCAGGGATTTATTCACTCATATTCGAATGATTCACGTCAAGAGGAAGGCACAGGGCAACCTTACCCGGGAGTTTCGGGAAGGCGTTCTTAAGGACTTGGGTAGCACAGAGTTCATCGACAATACCCTCACTCCGATGGCGGATGCGTACCGGATCGTCTCAAGAGCAGCGTACGAGCACGCCTCAGACGCCGAGGCGGTGAACGGATACCTCAGATGTCTCGGTCGGCTGGACAATTTTGACTGGGTTCCTCCGGCGACCGCTTTCTTTCACCGACATGCCGGCGACCATCAGTCCTTGTTAGTATTCACGCGCGACCTTGAGAGGCTTGCCTACGCAATGTTCATATTGCGACGGAACATTAACGCCCGAATTAGTCGTTACTCTTCACTGTTACAAGAGATCGAAGATGGAGCCGGCCTTCAGTCTGATTCAGATCTTCAACTCTTACCGGATGAGAAGGCGAACGTCCGAGATGCCCTTGACGGGCCACTATATTTGCAGACCCGTGTTTGCCTTCCAGTTCTTCTTCGGCTTGACAGCCTGCTTACGGAGCCGGGTGCATCGTACGAACAAAGAGTGCTAAGCGTCGAACATGTCCTGCCCCAAACACCGGCGGATGGCTCGGACTGGATGAAGTGGTTTCCTGACGCGGAGCAGAGGGAGGAATGGACGCACAGGCTGGCGAATCTGGTCCTTCTTTCCCGGCGTAAGAACGCACAGGCTCAGAATTTCGAATTCTCGCAAAAGAAGATCGAGTATTTTCAGCGGAACGGCGTCGCGACGTTTGCTATCACTACCCAAGTACTAGGTTTGACCGAATGGACACCGGACGTACTCAAGCAGCGTCAACGAGAGTTCGTCCAGTGTCTGACGAATGAGTGGCGCCTTGACGTGGGTTCGATCTAAGTGCATCATTCGCGGTGCCGATCCTGCAGCGTTGGCGTAGCTTACGTCCGATGGTTGAAAGAACTGGCGTCGCAGGTGTGCGCGAACTCAAAACCACGATCGTAGTCCAACGCTCCCCAATACTTCACCTCCAAGTTTGTATTTCGTATCCGGCGTGGCCAGGACCACAGACCGAATGCCTCTCAACGCTGTCCCGCCCACGTACGCTACGGATAACACCATCATCCGGTTGGACTAAGACGGCAAGATATCGCCCCGTCCGAATGCAACTTGTGCCGCGCGCCGGGTACGCGGGCCGCGGCACCAAAGAAGCAGCGATGCCGGCAGTTGCCTACCATACAGCCGGCGAAACGCCTCTACCGTCGAGGGCGAGGTGAACAGCACCGCGTCCAGGGAGGCCAGATCGACTCGAACCGGATCCGGCACGGCAATGTTGCGGTAGGCGGTAACCGCGGCAACTTCCGCGCCGGCGGCGCGCAGCGCGTCCGGCAGCGGGTCGTCGGCCAGCGACGAACAGGGGAGCAGTACCCGTTCTCCGGAGAGCGGGCCCGCCTCGCGCATAGCCGCCAGTAGCCCGATGGCGTTCTCGGCCCGGGCGACGATGTCTGCCGCCAGTCCCCGGCCGCGCAGGGCCGCGGCGGTCCTGCGCCCGATCACCGCCAGCCGCGCGTGGGCCAGCCTGCGCGCGTCGACGCCGCCTGCCAGCAGGCGCTCCACCAGGGCGGCAACGGCGTAGCGGCTGGTAAAGGCCACCAGCGAATAAGATGGCAGCCGGTCGAGCGCCGCATCGAGCGGCTGCCAATCCTCTGGATCCGCGATCGCGATCAGCGGGGTGTGCACCAGTTCGCCCAGGTGGCGGTAGGGTTCCGCCGTGGTTCCAGTAACCAGCACCTTGCGCGCCGCCGCGAACCACGAGTCGGGCGCGCGGCGTAGGCCGGCTCCCGGGCCGGCCGCTCGCGTGAGAGCGGGGTCCCGGGCGGGGTCGGCCTGAGGCAACGAACCGGCAGCCGGCGCTGGTTCGGCCTGTCCGACGACCTGGCGGTACGCCGCGATCACCTGCGCGGCGGCGGGGTCCACTTCGCCGGCGAGCGGGGCGCCGCCGGGGCCGATCACCGCCACCAGCGGCGGCTCGGCAGCCGCCAGCCGCGCGGCCGCGCCCAGGGTCAGGGTGGTTACCGACTGCTCGGGGCGGCTGGCGTTGCGCACCAGGGCGACCGGCGTAGCCGGCGAGCGGCCGTGCGCCAACACGCGCTGCGCCACCTCGGCCAGGCGGCCGGCGGCCATGTAGTACACCAGCGTATCCGCCTCCGGCACCGCGACCTGCCCGGTGTGGCCGGTGCACAGCGCCACCGAGGAAGCGCGCCGGCGCCGGGTCAGCGGCAGTTCGGCGTAGGCGGCGGCGCCGGCGGCCGCGGTGATGCCGGGCACGATTTCGTACCGAATGCCGGCGGCGCGCAGGAACTGGATCTCCTCGGCGCCGCGCCCGAACAGCAACGGGTCGCCGCCTTTCAGATGCGCCACCCGCCGCCCGGCGCGCGCCTGCTCGGCGAGCGCGGTGTACAGCCGGCGCTGCCGTTCGGCGGCCGGGGCGCGGCGGTCGCCGAGGCCGTACACCGGGCGGCCGGCGCAGGAGATCAGCAGGCGGCGATCCACCAGGTCGTCGTGGATCACCACGTCGGCGGCGGCCAAGGCGCGCTGGCCGCGCACGGTGATCAACTCCGGATCGCCCGGCCCCGCCCCGATCAGGCTGACGAACGCCGCCATCAACCAGGCCGCGCTGCCGCCCCGGCAGTGAACCGGGCCATCACAGGTAGTACTCGAGGACCACCTCGCGCTCGCGCAGCAGGCGGAACGCCTCGGCCACCGCTTTGTCCGGCGGCGTATTCGGGGCGAGCACGAGGTCGGCATTGACCGCGTGCTGATCCGCGCCCACGCGAATCACCAGCATGTCGTTGGGTTCGTTGAGAATGCGCAGGATCTCCGCCTCCGCGGGGTCGAGATCGGTGACCGTGGTGATCACGATCTGGCCGGCGTCGCCGAGAATGTGCGCTACCTCGCCGAGCCGGCGCAGATGTTCGCTGCGGTCCTCGTCGGCATGCGCGGCCGCCCGTGCGGCCGCCTCGTTCATGGTGGCATCGAGCCCGCGCGCCAGATTGGTCACGCCCAGGTAGTAGGCGCTGCCGCCGGCGTGAAACAGTCCGCCTTCCAGGTCGCGCGCCAACTCGTGCAGCGCTTCGCCGTGTTCTCCGGTGAGCACCACCAGCCGCGGCCGCTGCTTGTAGCGTTCGCTGCGCTGCTCGTGGGTAATGGCGCCGCGCACCCAGGCGTAATCGCGCTGTTTGACGTGTTCGCGCAGCGACGCCTTCAGCCCGGACAGGTACTCGGTGACAATACCGCCACCGGCGATCTCGTACTCGTCGACCAGCACGAACCGGCCGGTAGCGGCGAACTCGGCGCCGAGGCCGAGGTCGAAGGCGATCGGGTTCTGCGTTTCCAGCACGCATTCGGCCACCTCGTGGCGGCCGACGTGCCCCTTGTGGGCGTCGGATTCGCTACGCTCCAGGGTGGCGGCGTCCATCACCTGCACGATTTCCTTCACATGCACCGCGACCCGGGTAGTCGCCAGCTTGAGCCGGTAGCGCTTGCCGGGCACCAGCGGATTGCGGCCCAGCCAGAACAGGTTGCAGCGGAACGTGGTGCCGACCTGCGGCGCCCGTTCGCCGACCCGGTACATCAGCTCGCCGGGGCGCACATACAGCTCCTCGGTGAGCGTGATGCCGGTGGCCATGCCGGCGCCGGCCGGCTCGCGCGAGGCCACCCGGAAGCCCTCGATGCTGCGCACCCGCGCCCGCTTGCGCGACGGCAGGAACTCCACGGCGTCGCCCACCCGCACGCTGCCGGTGGCCACCGTGCCGGCAATGATACGGGCATCATCGCCGCGGGTCGGAAACTTGTACACGTCCTGCACCGGCAGCCGCAGCGCCTGCGCCGCCTCCGCGCCGGCGCTCGCGAACGCGTCGATCTGCTCCAGTAGCGCGGCGCCGCCATACCACGGCGTACGCCCGGATGCGGCCACCAGGTTGTCGCCGTGGCGCCCGCTGACCGGTATGAAGCCGCGCGGCTCGACCTCGATCGCGTGCAGGAAGGTCTCGTACTCCTCCCGGATGGCGGTGAACACCGCCTCGTCGTAGTCCACCAGATCCATCTTGTTGACCACCACCAGGAGCTGGCGGATGCCGAGCATGGCGGCCATGAATCCGTGCCGGCGCGAGTTCTCCCGCACCCCTTCGCTGGCGTCGATCACCAGAATCGCGGCTTCCGCGCGCGCTGCGCCGGAGATCATGTTCTTCAGGAATTCGATGTGTCCGGGGGCGTCGATGATGATGTAGCGCCGTTTGGCGGAGCGGAAGAAGACGCGCGCGGCGTCGATGGTGATGCCTTGCGCCTGCTCGTCCTGCAGGGCATCGATCAGGAACGCGTACTCGAACGGCTTGCCGCTGCGTTCGCAGTTGCTCCGCACCTGCTCGATCTTGCCATGCGGCAGCGTGCCGGTGTCGTGCAGCAGGCGCCCCACCACCGTGCTCTTGCCGTGGTCGACGTGGCCCACCACCACCACGTTCATGGTCGGCAATTCGGGCGGGGCTGCCATTACATGTAGCCCTCGCGGCGCAGGGTCTCGAGGGTGCCGTCGCCCTCCTTGTCCTGCTCGCGCCCGGCGCGCTCGGCGATGTGGGCGAACTGCCCGGTGCGCAGCTCGGCGACGATCTCGGCCACCGAGGTGGCGTTCGACTGCACCGGCGTAGTGCACGGATAGCAGCCGAGCGAGCGGTAGCGGGTGCCGTCGCCGTGGTCGAAGTAGAGCGGCACCACCGGGATCTCCTCCGCTTCGATGTACTCCCAGATGTTGAGCTCGGTCCAGTCGAGCAGCGGGTGCACGCGCACATGGGTGCCGGGTGCGAAGTCGGTCTTGAACTGGTTCCACAGCTCCGGCGGCTGATCGCCGATGTCCCAGTCGCTGTGGTGGTCGCGCGGCGAGAAGTAGCGCTCCTTGGAGCGGCTGCCCTCCTCGTCCGCGCGCGCGCCGACGATGACGCCGGTGTAGGGTTCGGTGTTGGTGTCCTGCACGTAGCGCTGGCGGTCGTGATCGTAGCGGTAGCGCGGCCACGCCCCCGACAGGGTGTTGACCAGGGCGTCGGTCTTCAGCGCCTTGCAGCAGGCGATACGGGAGATGGCGCCGGCCGGAAAAGTATGCTTGGCGTCGAGCGCGGCACGGTTTTCGCCGTAGATCAGGTTGAGCCGCCAGTCGCGCACCAGCCGGTCGCGGTAGGCGATCATCTCAGGAATCTTGAACGAAGTGTCGATGTGCACGAGCGGGAACGGCACCTCGCCGAAGAACGCCTTGCGGGTCAGCCACAGCATGACGGTGCTGTCCTTGCCGATCGACCACAGCATGCACAGCCGCGGGAACTCGCGGTACGCCTCGCGCAGGATGTAGACGCTCTGCGCCTCCAGGTGCTGCAGCGCGGTCATCACCCGTGCTCCGCCGGCGCCCGCCGCCCCGTGCCCGCGCCCGGCGCGCTGCCGGCCGGCACGGCGTCTGCAGCGGAGTGCCCCTCGGCGGGGTGCAGGCCGCACTCCTTGGCAGTGCCCTGCTCCCACCACCAACGCCCGGCGCGCGCCGGCTCGCCCGGTTCGACGGCGCGCGTGCAGGGCGCGCAGCCGATGCTCAGGAAGCCGCGGTCGTGCAGCACGTTGTAGGGCACCCCGTGGGCGCGCAGGTAGTCCCACACCTGCTCGTCGCTCCAGTCGGCCAGCGGGTTGGCCTTGACGGCGGCGTGGGCGGCGTCCCACTCCAGCGCCGGGGTATCGGCGCGCTCCGGGCTCTGCGCCCGGCGCAGGCCGGTGATCCAGGCGTCGGCGCCGGCCAGCGCCCGGCCCAGCGGCTCCACCTTGCGCACCTCGCAGCAGCGCTTGCGCCCCGCCACGCTAGCGTAGAACAGGTTGGGGCCTTCGCTGCCCACCATCTCCTGCACCGCCGCGGCATCGGGAAACAGCACCTCGTAGCGCATGCCGTAGCGGCTCATCGTGCGCGCCATCAGGTCGTAGGTCTCCTGGTGCAGGCGCCCGGTATCGAGCACGAAAATGCGCGCCCGCGGTTCGATGGCCAGCAGCATGTGGGTCAGCACCTGGTCCTCGGCGCCCAGCGAGGAGGCCAGCGTCAAGCGGCCCGCGTAGCGCTCGACCAAGTCGGCCAGCAACGCCTCCGGACCGCGTTCGGCGATCGCCGTCAGTTCGGCGACCACGGTGGGAGAAACAATCATATCCATCACATCCGTCATATCTGATAGGTCACGCGCGGCCCGGAACGCTGCTTGTCCCACACCAGGTCGGCCAGACTCACCTCCAGCGCGCGCGTAGCCGCCGTCGCGGCCCGCCGCAACGGCGCCGCCAGCACCGCGTCGCTCCACGGCCCGCCGTCCAGTTCCAGCGGCCCATCCAGGCAGGTGAGCACCTCCAGCACCGAGATCTCCTGCGGATCGCGCGCCAGCGCGTAGCCGCCGTGGCTGCCGCGATAGCTGCGCACCAGCAGGGCGCGCTTGAGTTGCACCAGCACCTGCTCCAGGAAGTGCTGCGGAATGCCCTGATCGGCCGCCACCTCGCGCGCCTGCCGCGGCCCATCCCCGGCATGCAGCGCCAGATCGTACGCCGCCTGCAGCCCGTAACGCGCCTTCGCAGACAGAGACAGCATGTTTCCTGACCACACCTCCCGGCTTCTTCCCACCAATCCTGATCGATTTAGTCAGGATTGCCGGGCCACTAACGTACCCACAGCCAGGGTATTGGTCAACACGTTCCTCGGCGAGTTCGGCGGGTGTGGTCGATACAGGGCTATGGCATCGGTTGTTGCTTCGCCAACTCGCTCAGATAGTGGCGATAGCGGACTGCACGCCGGCGGCCGACCGCAATGTATACTGCCACCTCGGTCGCTGAGTCGCCAGAGCGTACCGATTCAGCCGTTGCGCCGGGTTAGCACGCCCCGTAAGGAGAGGCTTTCATGCAGTACGAGTTCCCAGCCGACAAGAAGATTAGCGTTATCGTGAACACCGACGCAAAAAACGAAGCGGACGATCAGCTCGCTATCGTGCACGCTAAACTTACGCCCCATCGCCCGATTCGCGTCTACGAGGACATCGACGCGCGTTTCATCCACGAGGACTTCTTCGCCAAGCTCAAACGCTTCGCCCGCGAACGCGACGAGTACGAGGCATGACCGGTCTACCGATGTCTGCGAAGACGGTCGTCGTGACGGGTGGGAGTCGCGGGATCGGACGAGGTATTGCGCGGCGGTTTGCGGCCGAGGGTGCGCGAGTCGTCGTGAGTGCAAACGAAGCGGCCGTGCACGAGGTCGCCGAGGAGATCAGAAAAGATGGCGGCGAGGCCACCTCCCTGGTTTGCGATGTGACCCGGAAAAGCGAGGTCGATCTTCTCTACGCGACCGCCTTCGAGCGCTACGGCTCGGTGGATATCTCGGTGCAGAACGCGGGGGTCATCACAATCGCTCGCCTCGAGGCGCTCAACGAGGAGGAGTGGGACCGGATCATGGCGGTGAACACCAAGGGAGTGTTCCTGTGCTGCCAGGCCGCGGCAGCCTACATGCGACAAAAGGGCTGGGGCCGACTCATCAATACCGCCTCCGGGCAGGCCCGCGACGGCTTCATCTACACGCCGCACTACGCGGCGAGCAAGATGGGTGTCGTCGGGATCACGCAGAGCCTGGCAAAAGAACTTGCAGCGGAGGGGATCACGGTCAACGCCTTCTGCCCCGGAATCATCGATACCGAGATGTGGTCCTACAACGATCGCGTCTGGGGAACGCTGCTCGGCGACTACCGGCCGGGCGAGCTCATGGCCGAATGGGTCGAGGGCATTCCCATGAAGCGCGCGGGAACACCGGAGGATGTGGCCGGCCTCGTTGCCTTCCTCGCCTCGGACGACGCAGCGTACATCACCGGCCAGACCATCAACGTCGACGGCGGCCTGATCATGTCGTGAGCAGCACTGATGATCCGGTTTATCAGTGAACGAGATCAGCCAGGTTGCCAGTGGCCTTCTGCCACGCATCAATGATCTGATCGTAGAAGGGAAAGTCGTCACTGCTCTCGAGCTGGCCGTTATCCTCCAGCCACTTGACCGTCCGACGTGCGCCTTCGACCCAGGGGATGGTTACGCGAAAGCCGAGGTCCTGTCTGGCCGCCGTGTTGTCGAACAGGTTGTTGTAGCTGAAGTTCACCTCCGTCAACATGGCCTGCTCGGGCGCCATACGCACCAGCGCGTCGGTGGGAATATAGACAAACTCCGGCGGCTTGGCGCCAATCGCCTCAGCGAGGCCCTGATGATACCCTTCCCACGTCATCCATTCTTCGCCGGCCACATGATACCCACGCCCATAGGCTTTCACGTTGCCAAGGGCGCCAACAAAGGCTACCGCCGCGTCATCTCGGTGGCAGGTGGGCCAGAAAGACGTACCGTTGCCATGCACAATGATGGGCCGCCCCTTCTTCAAGCGATCCACGTGATAGGTGCCCCGGCCTAGCGCGTGCAGGAGATTGTTGCCACCTTCACCGTAGGTGTGCCCAGGGCGGATGCTGGTGACAACCAGATCGCCGCGTTCGTGGGCAGCAAACAGCAGTTCCTCGCAACGGGCCTTGTGGTAGCCGTACATGAACTTCTCCGAGGGTAACTTCTCAGCGGCCTCGGTGATCGGATAGGCTGCAGCAGGTTTGGTATAGACATCGACCGTGCTGCAAAAGACGTATTGCCCGGTGCGGCCTTTGAAAGCACGAATGGCGCTTTCCGCCTCTTCGGGCAGATAGCAGACCATGTCGATTACACAATCGAACGTACCTGCTTCTGCCATTTGATTCTCAAACGCGGCAAAAGCTTTGCGATCACCCGCAATGGTCGTGTAGTCGCCCGCAACCTGCGACGGTCTCTGGCCTCGATTGTAGAGAACTACCTCGTAACCCTGCTCTATGAGCACGCGGCTGATTCCCGTGCTGATAATGCCGGTACCGCCGATAACGAGAATACGCCCTGCCGAAGGCTCTTGCCGCATCCGTTTCACCCCCTCTCTTACCTAACCCTTCACTCCGGTCATGGCGATTCCGCTCGTAAGGTGCCGCTGGAACAATAGATAGATAACAAGCGTCGGCAGGCTGACCATGGTGGCCGCCGCCATCAGCGGCCCAAACTGACCAACGAGGCGCTGCTGCAGCAAACCAAGACCGAGTTGCAACGTGAACTGATGCGGCTTGGTGAGGTAGATCAGTGGGTAGACGTACTGGTTCCAGACCATGAACGTTGAGAAGATCGCCATCGTGATGACGCCAGCCTTGGCAAGTGGCAGCACAATCTTGCCGAACATCCAGATATAGCCCATCCCATCGACCTTTGCCGCATCGAAGTAGTCGTCGGGAATCGTGCCGATGAACTGCCGCATCATGAACGTCTGGAAGCCCTGACCGATAATCAGCAGGATCACCGGAATGTAGGTGCCGGTGAGCCCCCAACTCGTCATCATGAGGAAGCGCGGTATCATGTCCACCTCGGTCGGAACGATCAGACCGGCAACGATCAGCAGGAAGCAGAACGTGCGCAGCGGCCAGCGCATTTTCGCAAAGGCAAATCCGCCAAGCGAGCTTACCATGACAAGCAGGAACACGCTGACTGCCGTTATCCAGAAGCTGTTTACGAACATCGGCAGCCAATTCAACTCGTTCCACATGGTCACGTAGTTGTTGACAACCCAGCGTTCAGGCAACAGCGTCGGAGGGAAGCGGACGATATCGACGGGCGCCTTGAACGACGTCGTGATCATCCACACGAACGGACCAACGAAAAAGAACAGGAACGCAACGCAGATGAGAAGCCATAGAACGTAGTTGATACGCCTCCGCAGCAGGTAAACGCTGTTTCGATACATGGCCTCCCCCCTGATCCTATTTCTCGTACGACTCGGGCAGCACCTTGTACTGAACCACTGTGATGACGAGCACGATAAAGAAGAAGATCGTTGCCTGTGCCGACGCGCGTCCCCAGCGGGCAAATTGAAATGCCTGCTCGTAGATCTGAAATGAAACGGTCGTCGTGGCGTTCAGCGGACCGCCTCCGGTCAGCAGCAGGATCGGCTCAAAAAGCCTCATCGAGAGGATGGTAGCGGTGATTATCACGAAGTAGATGGTCGGCATGAGCAACGGGATCGTGATCCGCCAGAACATCCGCCAAGGACCGGCACCGTCCACGGTGGCGGACTCGTAGAGCTGGGCAGGGATGTTCTTGATGGCCGCCAGGAATATGAGCATGTTGAGCCCGACATTCCAGAATCCCAGGACCGCCACGGAGGCGAGCGCGGTGTTCGGATGATAGAACCATTGGAGGGCCGGGAGACCGAGGGATGTCAGGGTAATGTTCGCCAAGCCGTAGTTGTTCGGGCTGAGGACCCACGACCAAACCTGCACGGCCGCAACGATCGAGACGACCACTGGCGTATAGTAGGCTACCCGAAACAGGGACTTGCCAGCACGCTCCTTGGAAACCAGCAAGCCCAATATGATGCCGAGCACGACCGTGCCGGGAACGTACATGGCCGCATACAAAAATGTATTCAGGAATCCGCGAATTGCATACTCGTTGCGGAACACAAAGAGATAGTTCCCCGACCCGAAAAAGGTTTTAAACGGGTTCAGTAGTGATCCTCGGTAGAGACTGAGACCGATGGAATAGAGAACGGGGTAGTACTTGAAGATAACGAGATGCAGTACAACGGGGGCGGCAAAGAGAATTCCAAAGAGCATTTCGTGGTTTTTTGCGGTGAGCCCCGAACGTTGTTGCTTCGTTGCCAGCGCCGTCTGACTGATTCCCCTTTGCATGCCCTATCTCCTTACGATAACCGAACAACTTTAGACTCGACTACTTTCGATGTCAATCCTTCGCTTTTCGCAGCCTGGCGCGCTGCACGGTTTCCAGCCAGTTCGCGTAGCGCTGTTCCCGCTCGCCGGCCGCCAGGGCAGGCTCGAAGCGACGCTGGGCGAAAGGAAGGGCGTCGATCTGGCCGGTATCCTGCCACACCCCGGTCGCCAGACCCGCCAGGAATGCGACACCAAGAGCTGACATATCCTGATGTGGCGCCGCCAGAAGCGGAGCGCCGATCAGATCCGCCAGGGTCTGCATCAAGACGTCGCTTTCGCTGCCGCCGCCGTCGAAACGTGGCTGCAGGTCGGCCAGCGGGGTGCCCGCTACCGCGCACGCCGCCTCCAGTACGTCGCGCACCTGGTAGGCGATGCTCTCTTCGGCAGCCCGGGCAACGTGAGCGCGGGTGGTTTCGCGGCTCATGCCGGCCAGCACGGCCGTTGCGCCATTGTCCCAGTAGGGTGCTCCCAACCCACTGAACGCCGGCACGAGGTACACCCCGTCGCTGCCGGCGACCGAGCCGGCCAGCCGCTCAATCGTCTCGATGTCGTCAAACAGCTCGAGCCCCTCGATCAGCCATTGGATGGTGTCGCCAGCCGAGTGCACGTTACCCTCGAGCACGTAGTCGACACGGTCCTGGAGTCCCCACCCAATCGAGCTGACCAGCCCGCGGCCGGAATCACGGACCCGCGGGCCCACGTTCATCATGATCGAGGAGCCCGTGCCCACGGTCACCTTCACTTCACCAGGAGAGAAACAGCGCTGGCCGAACAGCGCGGCGTGCGAGTCGCCAGCGATACCGGCGATCGGTACCGGCGCTGGCAGTGCGCCGTCCGCGGTCGTCTCGGCGTGGAGCCCGCTCGAGGCAACCAGCTCGGGCAGCATCTCGACGGGAATGCCGAAGTGCGTACACAGCTCGGGGTCCCACCGCCGTTGCCGTATATCCAGGAGAAGCGTACGGCTCGCATTGGAGAAGTCGGTGACGTGAACACCGCCGCCAGTGAGCTTCCACACCAGCCAACTTTCGATGGTGCCGGTCAGCAGCTGGCCTGATTCGGCCTTCCGGCGGGCGCCGGGTACGTGCTCCAGCACCCACCGAATCTTGCTCGCAGAAAAGAACGGATCCAGGATCAGCCCGGTGCGCTGCCGGAACAGGTCTTCGAGCCCCTGATCGCGCAGTTCGCGGCACGCCTCGGCGCCGCGCATGCATTGCCAGACGATCGCCGCGTGCACGGGACGGCCGGAGCTCCGGTCCCACACCACCACGGTCTCGCGCTGGTTGGTGATGGCCAGACTGGCGAGCGACCGGACGTCCACCGCGCCCTGGACCAATTCTCCGATCACCGCGAGGACGTTCTGGTAGATCTCCTCCGCATCATGCTCGGCCCAGCCCGGCCGGGGGTGATGCTGTCGGTGCGGCCGCGTCGCCCGGGCCACAACAGTGCCCCGTTCATCGAAGACCACGCCTTTCGTGGACGCGGTGCTCTGGTCCACGGCCAGGATGTGCATGGCGTCAGGAGAGCAGCAGGTCCAGGACCAGGCGCTGTGCCGCCAGCGCATCTTGCCGGCGTTGGGCGTCGGCGAGCGCTTCGCGGTCGACACGGTCGACCAGCGCGTCCAGTTGCCGGATGGTGCGAATGCTCTCGCGCGCCGCTACAACGGGATCCTCGCGGAACGGAAACTGATCCAGCAGCAACGGCTCGCTCCAGCCGATGTCACGCAGCACCAGCATGACCTCCAACGTCTCGATCAGGTGGATCGACCCGGCCGCCAGATCGTCGTCCCACTCGCGCCAGTTGTCGTTGATCTCGACGCTGGCCAGTCTGTCGAAACGGTGGGCCAGGCGTAACGCCTCCGCCGGCGTCTCCTTGGCAAACAAGGAATGTCCCACGTCGAGCACGACACCGACATTGTCCACCCCCATGTCGTGGATCGCCAGGATGGTGGTCGCTGCATTGCAGAAGAATATGTGGGTGCGCGGTTCCTTCAACTTGTACTCGATGGCAAACCGCATGTCAGGCGCGGAGTTGGCCAGCTCCCTGACCGCGCCGACCGACTGCTCCCACAGCCACCCGTAGTCGACCTGCAGTGGGTAGTCGTAGCCGTCCTGCCCCGGCCAGAACTTCACATACTTCGCCCCGAGCTGGCGCGCCACATCGATGCCCTCCCGGCACCGGTCCAGCGCTTTCTTTCGCAACGCCGGATCGGGGTTGGTAAAGGCGCCGCGCGTGAACTCGCGCATGTAGATGTGGGGCGTAACCGCCTGGGCGCTCAGGCTGTGGCGGGTCAGTGCCTCCTTTACATCGGCGACGCTGATCCCGTCACCAAACGGGTAGTTGATGTCCAGCACTTCAAGACCTTCCACCTCCCCGGCCCGCGCGATGGCGTCCAAGGTCGTCATTGGTGGGCCGTAGCCGTCGGTCGCGTAGCGGTCCACGAACTGACCGAACATCCATAGCCCCGCACCGAATCTCAACTCAGCCACGTCTTTCCTCCTTATGAGAAGGCGCCTGCCCGCGTATATGCATACGGACAGGCGCCGGTTTCCGTCACCTCACTGCTGCGCGAGATACGGGTCTACCAGACTAGCTCCTGAATCGAGATGAACTCGTCGAGCTCAGCGCGGTTCTCGCTGAACACACGATCGGCATGCTCCTTGAACCGCTCTACCGACTCGCGAGGAGTCAACCGACCAAGGAGGACGTTCTCCACCACCGAAGGCTCTTGCGAGCGTACATCAAGACGCGCGGGAAAGACGTGAAACCGTCGCACCGGACTGTTCAGCAGGTGATCCACCATCGCCGCATAGGTGGGGTCGTTCCGATAAATGTCCAGGTTGCCAGCGTAGGCGGGAAAGCTGGTGTTGATGATCGCGTAGTCCGAAGCCTTGTTCTCCACCAGCCACTTCATGAACAGATAGCTTTCACGCGGATCGGCCGAGTTGAACATCACGTGCAGTCCGTTGTAGCCGGTGCTGATCCGTACCGTGTCCCCGGCCATGGGGCCGCGCGGAATTGGGAACAGACCAATGCGCAGATCGGGATTCCTTGCCATCTCATCAGCGAACCCGCTGTAACCGATCTTCATGGCGATCGCCTCATTTTCGAATCCCTGTTCGCCGGCGAGCATCTGTGACGTTCCGGTCCAGGTAACCCCACGCGGGATCGGCATGACCTGCAACTCGTTCACCAGTCGATCGATCCACGCGACTCCGCCGATCAGCTCTTCCTTGTATGGTGCGTACTCGGACATGTCGTCGTTGTTCCAGTCGCCGCCGTTTGCAAACATCATTTCCTGCAGCAGCCAGTCCACGGAGTCCACCGTCACGCCCCACTGTGTCGTCTCCTCACCTTCGCGAATCGTCAGCGCCTGCGCCCACTCTTCGAATTCCGCCCAGGTCTGCGGTGGATTGCCGGTATCGAGCCCCGCCTCTTCAAGCAGTCGCGCGTTGTACATCACCGCGCCAAGACCGAAATTCATCGGCAGCGCGATTACCTTGCCACCGTAGTTGACCGACCTGCGGGCAGAAGGCATGAACGACTCCGAGTCCAACCCGATCTCGTCGTCCAGGACGAACTCCTTCAGGTCCTGGATGGAATCCAGACCGAAGAACCACACCGTGTTGTGGTTGTAATGCAGAATGTCCGGCCCCTGACCACCGGCGATCGCCGTCGCCATCGCCTCGTTGCTGTCCGGACGCTCGACCAACTTGATGACAGGACCGCTGGACTGAGCGTTGTACTCGTCCACGGCTGCCGTAATGAACGCGACTTCCGGTCCCGAGGCAGCGAACCAGTAGGTCAGCTCCTCCGCACCCGACGTGCCTGCGCCTGACTCCCCTGCAGCACTCCCAAATGCCAGCCCCGCAACCAGGAGCCCCAGAACGAATACCATGCTCCGTTTGACCATATACCTCTCCTTACGATAGTCCTACCATCATAGACTCGACTGCTTTCGATGTCAAGCGTTCCCTTTTCGATTTTTCCGGCTGGACTCCAGCAGTCGGCGAATCTCGCTGGCGATCCCGTTCGCCGAGATGCCGTAGTGCGACAGAATCTCCTCTTGACTGCCCGTCACCGTGTACTCGTCCGGAATACCCATGATCCGAAAGGGGACTTGGACCCCTTCCTGCATGAGCAGCGCTGCACACTGCTCGCCGAGCCCTCCGTGCACGGAGTGCTCCTCGATGCTCACGACTGCGCGCACCGACCGGGCCGCCGCCAGAAGTGTGGCGCCGTCGAATGGGCGAATGGAGTGCATACTCAGAACTCGGCACGAGATTCCGTCCTCTGCGAGGGCTGCGCGCGCCGCCATGGCTCGCCACACCGTCTCTCCGGTGGCCACCAGCGCGGCATCCGTGCCCTCGGCGATGCAGTCTCCACGTCCGATGGAGAACTCGTCGGCGCCTGCGGGCAGATCCGGGACAGGACGCTTGCCAAATCGCAAATACAGGGGGCGCGGGTGGTCGAGCGCCGCCAACACCGCCTGGCGCGTCTGACGGTTGTCAGCCGGCAGGACGATATCGAGATTGTTCATGGCCCTGAGAGATGCGAGATCGTGAAGGGAGTGGTGGGTCGAGCCCAAGGCGCCGTAGCTCACACCTGCGCTGATCCCCACCAAGACTACCTTGTGGCCGGAATATGCGACATCGCTCTTGATCTGCTCCAGCGACCGGGTGGTGAGAAAGCAAGCCGGCGAGACGGCAAAGACCTTGTTGCCTCCGGCGGCCAGACCTGCCGCGACACCGACGAGGTTCTGCTCCGCGATACCGAGTTCCACCATGCGTTCGGGGAGCTCGTTGGCGAACGCCACGAGCCTCGCAGACCCTCGTGAGTCGCTGGTGACTACCAGGACGGTCGGGTCGCGCCGTGCCGCCTCGAGCAACGTCTCGGCAAACACCTCCTGGTTCGGCCGGCCGCTCAAGCGTGCGCCACCTGCAACTCAGCCTCGGCACTCTGCAACTCCTGCAACGCCAAACGGAGCTCTTGGTCATTCGGCGCATGGTGGTGCCAAAGGGCCTGGTCCTCCATGAAGCTCACGCCCTTTCCCTTCACCGTGCGGGCGAGAAGCAAACTAGGCCGTCCCGGCGCAAAGGGGAGCTGCTCGAACGCGGCACGCAGATCCATGACGTCATTGCCGTGGCACGTGCGCACCTCCAGGCCGAAGGCAGAGAACCGCTGCGCCAACGGCTCCAGACCCATCACGTCCTCCGTGCGCCCGGTGATCTGTAGTCCGTTGCGATCGACGATGACGACCAGGTTGTCCAGCCGATAATGAGCCGCCGCCATCGCCGCCTCCCAGACCGAGCCCTCGGTAAGCTCACCGTCGCCCAGCAGTGTGAACACACGGAATCGATGCCTACTCCGCGCGCCGGCCAGCGCCAATCCCGTGGCCACCGACAGGCCGTGCCCGAGGGCGCCCGTGTTGTGCTCAATGCCATTGACCTTCCGTGTCGGGTGCCCGACAAAGTGCGACTGGTAGCGACTCAACGTGTGCAGATGCGAATCCGGGAAGAACCCCCGGTCGGCGAGGACGGTGTAGAGTGCCTCGACGGAGTGACCCTTGCTATGGATGTACCGATCCCGTGCGGGGGCCGAAAAGGTAGCAGGGGAGACGTTCAACACCTCGTTGTACAACACGTTGAGAATGTCGATGCACGACAAGCTGCCCCCAGTGTGGCCTGCCCCGGCCTCCTTGATGATCCGTAGCACCGTCTGGCGGTAGCGGACCGACTTCAGAGCCAGCTCTCGATTCGTCATCTGTCACGCACTCCTCTGAAATCCGCAACTCACCGTAAGCGAATCGACGGTGATGGTCAACTCGTTGTTGCGCATTATGCTTCGTTCACCTATGGTGTGCCCGCGCATCTGGCCGATCTGAGCAAGTCATACACCACGCAATGCACGCCCATCAGCTGCAGCGCCCATTGCAGATGCTCCCCGCTGTCTACCGCGTACCACTTCCAAGAGCGATCGTCTCCTTGTGGACAACCACCCCCCACGAATCGTAGGCTTCTCATCGTGACCTCTCCGGTCAATCTTGATTGCGGTATCGCTTCACAGCGTACTCCGCGCATTCTCAAAGACCCGGAGGTCACGTCATAATCCTCATAAATGGCAACCAAACCGAATTCGAGCAAACGGCTATCGAATCTTCTTGGCCAGCAACGGCGGGTCAGGATCCTCGAGTTGCTACAGGAGGAGGGCAGCGCGCGGGTGGGCGAACTCAGCCGTGTGTTCGCGGTCTCGGAACCAACGATCCGACAGGACCTGGACCGTTTGCAGGAGGATGGCCTGATCATACGCGAGTACGGCGGTGCGTTCCTCAAGAGCATACCCGACCAGGTTGGGAGTCTCAGCCTGCAACACACCGAGAACATGCAGCGCAAGAGCGCGATTGGTCGCAAAGCCGCGGCGTTTGTCGGTGACGGTGATACCATCATCCTGGACGCGGGTTCTACGGTTACCGAGGTAGCCAAGAACCTGGAGGGCAAGCGCGACCTCACGATCGTCACCAATGCCCTGAATATCGCGTTGCTCCTGGGAGGGCACTTCGGATTCGAGGTCATGGTCACGGGCGGGGAGTTCAAAGGTCCGACGCTGTCTCTGACCGGCGAGAAGGCCGCCGCGTTCTTCGACAAGGTTCATGTGGCCAAGCTCTTCCTCGCCGCCGGCGGGATCTCCTTCGCCGCCGGTCTCACCTACCCGGGGTTCAACGACATCTGTGTGAAGCGCGCGATGATCGCTTCAGCAGATCAGGTGTATCTCGTGGCCGACTCCACGAAAATCGGCACGTCCGCCCTTGTCGCGCTGGGCGGGCTGGACCTGATTCACACCTTCATCACGGACGACGGCATCGGTGCTGACAAGCGTGCCGAGTTCGAGCGTCGCGGTATCGAGGTCGTCGTTGCCGCGGTCGACGGGTAACCCGCCCGGGCGGCGTGGCGGCACAGGATCCGAGTGACTGTCGACGATCCCGCGGCGTTCAGCTCATCCCCTAGCGATTCACTTGCGATCTCTTCTTGACAGGCGTGATTCGTATGTGTGTTACTTTCGTTTCCCGATGAAGTCCACGAACACAGGGATTCCAACGAGGGAATAAGCCGATCCCGCCAATACAGCGCCTGAAGAGGAGAAGATTTCATGCACTACGACTTCCCAGCCGACAAGAAGATTCGCGTTATCGTGAACACCGACGCAAAAAACGAAGCGGACGATCAGTTCGCTATCGTGCACGCAATACTTACGCCCGCGTTCGAGTTGCACGGCGTTATTCCCGCCCACTTCGGGACAGGAAAGTCAGCGCACAGTCTCCGAGACAGCCACGATGAGACCATGCTGCTGCTCGATCTCATGGATCTCCGCGACCAGGTCCACGTTGCCGACGGCGGCGAGCATGCCCTGCCCGACGAGCGCACGCCGGTCGAGTCGCCGGGCGCGCGCCTGATCATCGAGCAGGCCCTGAAGGACGATCCGCGGCCCTTGCACGTCGCCTTCTACGGTCCGCTCACCGACATGGCGTCCGCCCTGCTCATGGAGCCGGCGATCGAATCGCGCAACGTCGTAGTGATCTGGATCGGTGGAGGAAGGTGGCCGCAAGGTGGCCGCGAGTACAACCTGTCCAACGACGTGAACGCCGCCAACGTCATCATGCGGTCCCGGCTCGACATGTGGCAGATCTCGCAACCTGTGTATCGAAGGATGCCGGTAAGCTACGCGGAGCTGGCCGACAAAGTATACCCGTGTGGCAAGATCGGCCGATACCTCGTCGAACAACTGGTGGAGCACAACCTCAATACGAGGCCATCCGCCATGCCGTACCGCTCGTTGGGCGACTCCCCGTGCGTCGGCGTGCTGATGTATCCGGACTGCGGCGCATGGAGCTGGCGCCCGGCGCCGGAGTTCGAGCCCACAATGCACTACCGTCACACGGGAGAGCATCGGCCGATTCGCGTCTATGAGGACATCGACGCGCGTTTCATCCACGAGGACTTCTTCGCCAAGCTCAAACGCTTCGCCCGCGAGCGGGACGAGTACGAGGGCTGACCGGCGAGTCGAGCGGGGGCTGCATCACGGCCGAGCCGTAGCAGAGCGCCGGCTCGGAGGCGCTATAGAGCACCGCGAACTGGCCGCTGGCCAGCCCCGGCACTGGGCAGTCGAAGCGCAGCAAGGCCCCGGCGCCGCCGTCCGCCGACGCGCTGGCGAGCGTGGCCGGGCGCGGCGCGTCCCCGTGGCGTATGCGCACCAGCACCGGCTGGTCGCGCGACCTGTTGTCGGGCAGCGGCTCGATCCAGTTGCCGTCCACCAGAGACACGGCGCGCGGCGCGGCGGCCGCGGGGTCGTGGGCGACGTATACCGTGTTGGCTGTCACGTCCTTGGCCACCACGTACCAGGGACCGTTGCCGAGGCCCAGGCCCTGGCGCTGGCCGATGGTGTGAAACCAGTGCCCGTGGTGGCTGCCCAGCTCGGCGCCGGTGCCGGCCTCCCGGATCGGGCCCGGCTGCTCGCCGAGATGCGCGCGCACGAAGTCGCGATAGCTCAGCTTGCCGAGGAAGCAGATGCCCTGGCTGTCCTTGCGGGTGCTCGGTGCGAGCTGCCGCTCGCTGGCCATCGCGCGCACTTCGCGCTTGTGCAGGCCGCCGATGGGAAAGCACAACCGGCTGAGTTGATCGGGCCGCAGGTAGGCGAGGAAATAGCTCTGGTCCTTGACCGGGTCGACCCCGCGCAGGAGCTGGCAGCGGCCATCGGGCAACCGGCGCAGGCGCGCGTAGTGGCCGCTGGCTACCGCCTCGTAGTCCGCCGCCAGGCGGTCGCCGAACGCGCCGAACTTGATGGCGCGGTTGCACAGCACGTCGGGGCTGGGCGTGTGGCCGGCGCGCAGCGCGGACAGGGCGTACTCGACCACCGCCCGCCGGTACTCCTCCTGCAGCGGCACCACCTGCAGCGGCACCTCGAGCTGGCGGCACACGGCGGAGGCATACGCCATGTCCTCTTCCCACGGGCAGTCGCCCAGGAACGCCAACTCCTCCTCCAGCCAGATCTTCAGGTAGAAGGCGGTCAGCTCGTGGCCCGCTTCGCACAGCAGCGCCAGGGCGAGCGCGCTGTCGACGCCGCCGGACAGCAGCACCGCCACCCGCTTGCGCGCGCGGCTCATCGGCGCCCCCGGCGCGACCGCGCAGTGTCCGCGCTCCGGCGGCGTACGCACTCTGCGCCCGGGTAGCGCGCCGATTGATCGTGCCGCGTCCGCGGGCGGCTCATGGCGCCCGCCGGATACGCTGCCTCCAGCGACGCCAACCGAAACCCCATCTGGTGAATCTGCCGCGAGGGAATACGGCGTTCGTAGCGCCGCTGTCCGTGCGCGTTGACCCGCACTCCCTCAGGCGTACTCGGACGTGCGGCCCCGTGCAGTGCGAACCCGAGTCCACTCGACCAAACTACCGCGGCGGCGAGCGGCGCTCGTGGCGCACGCCCGATGCAGTACCTACCATCAGATCGGTGACGCAGGCGGTGAACAGGCCGTTTTCCACTACGCCGGGAATCGCCGCCAGATCGCGCTCGGCGTGCGCCGGGTCGAGATCGGGCGGCGGCCAGGCGTCGATCAGCAAGTTGCCGTTGTCGGTGACCACCGGTCCCTGCTTGCGCTCCGCCATGCGCACGGCGGGGCGGTAACCGCGGCGCTCCAGGGCGGCGCGCACCGGGGCCAGCGCAAACGGCACCACTTCTACCGGCAGCGGGATACGCTCGCCAAGCCGCGCCACCAGCTTCGACTCGTCCACCACGATCACGTAGCGGCTGCTCGCCTGCGCCACCACTTTCTCGTTGAGCAGCGCGCCGCCGCCGCCCTTGGTCAGGTTCCAGGCCGGATCCACCTCGTCGGCACCGTCGATGGCGAGATCGAGGGCCGCGCCCACGGCCGGGTCGTTGAGCGTGAGCAGGTCCAGGCCCAACTCCCAGCACACGGCCTGGATCTGGCTGCTGGTGGGCACCAGGGCAAGATCGCGCAGGGCGCCGCCGCGTACCGCCGCCGCGACTGCCCGCACCACATGCACCGCCGTGGAGCCGGTGCCGAGCCCCACCCGCATCCCGGACTCCACCAGCGCCGCGGCAGCGCGGCCCACGGCGGCCTTCGGATCATCGGGAGCGCCTGCTCCGGGCCTGTCGTTCATCGCGCCCCCTCGGCCCACCGCCGAACCGATGCCCGGCCCGATACACGATGCACACGGTCGAACAGGCAGCGCCGGTCGGCCGAAAGTTCCTGGGCTGTCCGGGCTGCCGCGTTCCGCATTGCTCCGCGGGCCGGGTGGCGTCCCGCTAGCGACAAGCACACTGTCTTTCCGGCGGCGGGTCGTGCCATGGCTACCCCCCTCCGCGCGCCGCGCCGGTGGCGGTGGCCGCCGAACCGTGCCCGGCGTACGGCTCCAGCAGCGGCGCGATGCGCTCGGCGCCGCTGAGCAGGATGAAGTCGGCCAGCCGCGGCCCGCGCTCGGCGTCGAGCAACACCAGGTAGGCGGCCTTGAACAGGGCGCGCGACTCCACCTCCTCCTGTTCCGCGATGGCGTAGATGCGGTTGGCCAGGGAGGTGCCGTCGTGCCGCTCCAGGTGCGCCAGTTCCTCGTACAGAACACCGAGCGCCCGCGCCTCGGGCGGCGCAAGCTCGGGGGCCGGCTGATCGGCGCGCCGCAGCCGGAAACGCATCGCCGGCGGTGCGTACTCGGCGAGCCAGGTGGCCGCACCCTGCGCGCGCGCCTGCAGGCGGCGGCGGGCATCGCCATGCTCAGCGCCGGTCAATCCCAGTTCCTCCACCAGCGCGGCCACCGTCGCCGCCACGTCGCCGTCGCGGACCTGGATCAGGTTGCACAGATGGCGAAACGGCACCTGCGGCGGCATCGCCGGCGCCGGGGTGGCAACCTGCGAGAACTCGTACACGCGGCTGTCCCGCGCGCGCCGCTTGGCGCCCACCTCCGCCGCTCCGTAGTAGACCCGCTCGGCCTGATCGTAGTCCTCGTAGATCTTCAGCACGTCCAGGTCGAAGGAGACCACGAACTCGGCGTTGGGCCGCGTGCCGGCGTACAGGTAGCGCACCACCTCCGGCTGATAGACCGCGAGCATCTGCTCGACGGTGACCGCGTTGCCCGCCGAGGAGGAGATGCGCCCGGCGCCCCCCTTGACCCCCACGTCGCCGTACAGAAAGGTGACCGGCGGCTCGTAACCGTATACCTCGCGCGCGATCGGGCCGCCGGTGTCGAACGAGCCGCCGGCGACCAGGTGGTCCTTGCCGGCCGGCTCGAAGTCTACCTGCTCGAACGCCCAGCGCATCGGCCAGTCGACGCGCCACAGCAGCTTGGCGGCGCCGGAGCGAGTCAGGTCCAACTGCCGCTCGGCGCCATCGGTGTCGCGATAGGTCACGATGTCGGCGCCGTCCCAGTCGAGCACCGTGGTGTCGTCGGTGCCGTCCCGCTCCGAGTAGATGGTGATCGGCCAGTAGTCGTCGCCCAGCGGCCGCTCGCGATGGCGGTTGAGGATGTCGCGGATCTGCGCACGCGCGGCCAGGGCGGCACGCACGCCGTCCGCGTAGCGGCACGCCCGGTAACGCTGCGCCTGGTAGAGGTACTCCGGCGCGATGCCCAGCCGCGGCAGCACCTGCTCCAGGTTGTGCTCGAAGCCGGCGGCAAAGCTGGCGGCAGCGCCGAACGGATCGGGCACGTCGACCACCGGCTTGCGCAGGTGGTGCGCCAGCTCCTCCTGCCGCGGCAGATTGGCCGGCACCTTGCGGAATACGTCGTAGTCGTCCCACGAGTAGATGAAGCGCACCTGCTTGCCGCGCTCCTGCAGCGCGCGCGCCACCAGTTCGGTCGACATCACCTCGCGCAGGTGGCCGAAATGCACCGAGCCCGAGGGCGCCACGCCGGCGGCGACCACGTAGCGCTCGCGGTCGCCGCGCTGGCGGATGATGCGCTCCGCGGCGAGGTCCGCCCAGTGGTTCGAGAGCGGTCCGGAGCGGGCGCCGGCAGAGGACGGTACAGTTGCGGCCATCTCCCGCCGAGTATAGGAAAAGGGCCGCTTGCCCGGCAAATGCGCGGGATGCGTGCGGCGCCGCCTGGATATGCTGCGTAAACTGTCATTCGCGATCCGCGCGCCGCTGGTCCTCTCCGTGGCGGGCTTGCTGGGCGTGGTCGGCTGCGCCACCGGACGCGAGATGACCCGCGCCCCGGTGGGCTTCACGCAAACCGGCGAGGCGTCCTGGTACGGCCAGGACTTCCACGGCCGCCCCACCGCCAGCGGCGAGCCGTACGACATGGGGGCGCACACCGCCGCGCACCGCACGCTGCCGTTCCACACCATGGTGCGCGTCACCCATCTCGCCACCGGCGCCACTACCGTGGTGCGGATCAACGACCGCGGGCCGTTCGCCCACAACCGCATCATCGACCTGTCGCTGGCAGCCGCGCGCGACCTGGGCCTGGACCGCACCGGCACCGGCAAGGTGCGCATCGAGGTGATCGGCGGCAGCGCGTCCGAGGCCGAGGCCGGCGTATTCCTCCTGCAGGTCGGCTCGTTCGAGAACCGCGCCAACGCCGAGTCCCTGCGCGACCGGCTGGGTGCCGCCGGTTACCGCGCCGAGCTGGAATCCGCGCCCGGCGTCACCCGCGTGGTGATCCGCAACCTGGACGCCGCCGGCGCCGACCGCATCGCCGCCGAGTTGGCCGCGCGCGGCTTCCCCAGCGCCCTGCGCCGCCTCCAGGACGGCTGATCCGCGACCGGCGCTTGAGCCGGCACCCGGAATCCTGCTATGGATGGGGGAGCAGCTTGCCGCGCCCCAGTAGCTCAGTGGGATAGAGCACCGGTTTCCTAAACCGTAGGTCGGACGTTCGAGTCGTCTCTGGGGTAATCAATCCATGCGCATCGCCCTCGCCCAGATCAACGCCACCGTCGGCGATTTCGCCGGCAACAGCGCCCGCATTCTCGCCCGGCTGCAGGAGGCGCGCGGCCTGCACGCCGACCTGGTGGTGTTCCCGGAGCTGTGCCTGTGCGGCTACCCGCCGATGGACCTGCTCGACCACGAATCGTTCGTGGCAGAGAACCGCAAGGCGTTGCGCCACCTGCAGCACGCCATGCCGCCCGGCCTCGGCGCGGTGATCGGCTACGTGGACCGCAACCGCGGCGCCTCCGGCAAGCACCTGACCAACACCGCCAGCCTGCTCGCCGGCGGCCGCATCCTGCACTCGCAGGCCAAGACCCTGCTGCCCACCTACGACGTGTTCGACGAGGCGCGCTACTTCGAGCCGGCCGCCGAGCGCCGCATCGTCGAGTTCAAGGGCGAGCGCATCGGGCTCACCATCTGCGAGGACATCTGGTGGGACACCGAGCCCGACCCCGCCGGCCGCTACGCCGTGGACCCGGTGCGCGACTGCCTGGACCAGGGCGCGACCCTGCTGGTGGCGCCCTCCGCCTCGCCCTACTACCGCGGCAAGCCGCGGGTGCGGCGCCGGCTCCTGGCGCGCATCGGCGCCAGCGCGGGCGTGCCGGTGGTGTACGTCAACATGGTGGGCGGCAACGACGGGCTGCTGTTCGACGGCCAGTCGGTGGTCACCGACGCGCGCGGCGAGCTGGTGCTGCAGTGTGCCGGCTTTGAGGAACAGCTCCTGGTGTGGGACAGCGCGCAGCCCGGCGAGCCGGTGTCCGCCGGCGCCGACGACTGGCACGCCGTGGAACGCGCCCTGGGCATGGGAATCGCCGATTACCTGCGCAAGATCCACCACGAGCGCGTGCATGTGTCCGTGTCGGGCGGTATCGACTCGGCGCTGGTGGCCGCCCTGGCGGCGCGCGCGCTGGGCCCGGAGCGGGTCACCGCGTTCTCGCTGCCGTCGATGTATTCGTCGGCGGGCAGCAAGACCGACGCGGCGCTGCTGTGCGAGCGGCTCGGCGTACCGATGCACACCATCGCCATCGAGGAACTGTACGCCGGCTACGAGCGCGCCCTGGCGCCGGTGTTCGCCGGCGCGCCGCCCGACACCACCGAGGAGAACCTGCAGGCGCGCATCCGCGGCATGCTGATGATGGCGTTCTCCAACAAGACCGGCTCCATCCTGCTCGCCACCGGCAACAAGTCGGAACTGGCCACCGGCTACTCCACCCTGTACGGCGACCTGTGCGGCGGTCTGGCGCCGATCGGCGACCTGCTCAAGACCGAGGTATACGCGCTCGCCCGCGCCATCAACCGCGACCGCGAGATCATCCCCGAGGCCACCCTCACCAAGCCGCCCTCCGCCGAGCTGCGCCCCGACCAGACCGACCAGGACTCCCTGCCCGACTACGAGCTGCTCGACCGGATCCTCGAACTGTACGTGATCGACAACCTGACCCGCGCCGAGATCGTCGCGCGCGGCTTCGACGACGCCATCGTCGCCGACGTTCTGCGCCGCGTCGGCCTCGCCGAGTACAAGCGCCGCCAAGCCCCCACCATCCTCAAGGTCTCCGCACGCGCCTTCGGCACCGGCCGCCGCTTCCCCATCGCCCGCGAAATCCACGAAGTCTCCTGACGACGCATGGCTGCTGCGGGTGTTACAAGCGATCTACGATGACGAACCTGCCCCAGACGCGCATACCGTCCTCGAACTTCGCTTTCCTGGCCGCTCACGACGGACAGTTGGTACGCTACGGTGAGGAAGCCGAACGCTATGTGACCAACTCGGCAAATACATGCTTGCTCAAGCTGCGCCAGTTCGCCGAGCTTCTGGCCCAACTCATCGCCGCCAAGACGGGGTGCTACCGGGAATGGAACGAGCCGTTCGCACCGCTACTGGATCGCTTGTGCGACGGCGGTGTACTGCCACCGCGCGAGACGCTCATCTTCCACTCTTTGCGCAAGACTGGGAACAGCGCCAATCACTCACACGACGGCAGGGAGAGTGCCCGCCAGAGTAGGAAGGCGCTCAAGGACGCCCACGAACTCGGTATCTGGTTCCATCGCACGTTCGGAGCGGACCCGGAATTCGAGCCGGAGCCCTTCCGCCTGCCACGTGCCCCGAACGCTGATCCGGCGCTCCTCCACGAGGAAGTGAAACGGGCAAGACAGCATGTCGTCAGCGAAGGACGCAAACGACAATCCGCCGAGGAACGCGCACAGTAGGAAGCCCGCCAACGGGCGATCTGGGAACGGCGAGCGATCGAAGCGGAGCAGCAGCGCGTCGAGATTGAGAAACGACTGCGACGGCTCCAGGCCGAAGCTCGCTCCAATCCGTCCGGAGAGCCACGCTCCATGCCCGCTGGGCGCATCGCGCCTGCACACGCCCCAGCCAGATTGCCGAACGTGCCGCACTCGCCGCCAACGCCCCGGCGCAAAAGCGATCACCTCCCCGGGCGGAACTGGACCGTAAGCGAGATTCGGCACTTGGTGCTCAACAAAGACGACGCGCTGGAACGGGCTATCCTTGCCCTCTACAAGCGGAAGAAGTTCGCCTCAGGAGAGGATTTCCAGTTGGCCCAGCAGTGCTACTTGTCGATCACCGAGAGCAAGACGCTATCTCAGGAGTTGAGAACGCAAGTGCGGCTAGCCATAGTTTCGCGGTACGCCACTGAGCTCGCGGTGGCGGCAAACGGATGCTACGACTACCGAGATCTGGAAGAGCGGGGCTTGTACCGATGAGTCCCCACGGTCGCTCCGTTACACGCAGGACAATGATATCGAAGAACGAGAACTTCAGGTTGGCCAACAGCCTTCGCGTAGGCAGGTACGTCGTCCGGACAGCCACACCGGTACTACCGCCACCCTCCACATGCCCGCGCGGACGACTGTCTTGCCACCCCGGTTATTACCGACGCCCGGGGATCGCGAACCGCAAAAACTGGTGCACGCGCACCGATGGTGGGAGATGACTACGAATGTTCCGTGTAGATAAGTCCACGAACCGCATTATCAAGCTCGATGCGAGGCGCTTTTCCGATCTCGGTCTAGGTGAACGTGGAGATCTTCAGGAGTGGATAGCGGGCACACCCGAAACCTTAGGGGAAGAGCTCCTGATCATCCAAAAGGAATTCGACGGATTTGCTGACACCCGTGAACGGCTCGACCTGTTGGCTCTCGACAAGGACGGCAAGCTGGTAATTATCGAGAACAAGCTCGACGACACCGGCCGCGAAGTCGTTTGGCAAGCGATCAAATACGCCGCCTACTGCTCGAGCCTGAACAAGGCGCAGATCGTCGAGATATACCAGCGATATCTTGACTACTGCAACATAGCCGGCAATGCCGAGACGAAGATCTGCGAGTTCCTCGATAAGGATTCTCTCGACGAGGTCGATCTCAACGCCGACAACGATCAACGAGTGATGCTTATAGCCGGCAACTTTCGCAAGGAAGTAACTGCAACTGTACTTTGGTTGCTTGGTCACGGGGTTCGAGCCCAGTGTTTCCGTGTCGTCCCGTATTGTTTCGGCGAAGAGATTTTCGTTGATCTGCAGCAGATCATACCCACACCGGAAGCCGAAGACTTCATGATCAGCATGGCGACAAAGGGAGCCGAGAAGAAGTCGACGGAGGACGCCCAACGCCGAAGCCACAAGGTGCGGCTCGAGTTCTGGGAGCAGGCGTTGGGGGCACTGCGGGCACGCAGACTTAAGCGTTACCAGAGTATAAGCCCGTCGACGGACCACTGGCTGAGCTGTGCGACCGGTGTGTCGGGTTGCAACTACACCCTGATCTTTCTGAAACAAGAAGTACGGGTGGAATTGACACTTCAACGATCCAGGACCGAAGACAATAAGTGGTTTTTTGACAGGCTTGAAGAAAAAAGAGAAGAGATTGAGAGCGACTTCGGAGAAGCGCTGGAGTGGAACCGAATGGGAGACAAAAAGTCGAGCAAGATCCGACTTGTGAGGCCGTTCGACGGTCATGATCCTGTCTGTTGGCCTGAAATCATCACGTGGTTCGGAGATCATATCAGTCGGCTCGAGGATGCATTCTCTACACATCTCGAGCGCTTGAACCAGGAATTCAAGTCAGGAGATGGTAATTCGTAAGCGCATACGGTCGAGAGATATTCGCGGAGTACGACGGCACCGGTCGACGAAAGAGCGCCCGCGGAGGAATACCAACGTCGCGGTGAGTGCTCTCTTCGGCGGTGTCGGTATCGAACATCCCGCCGGCGCCGAGAAGTTCAAGCCTCGCCAAAGGCTAGCAACGGCGGGACCTCAGTTGCAGCGACAATCGTCAATAGGCCATTCCCACACCGGCAGCCGCCAGCGGCAAGTCTCCCTGGCGCGCGGTGTTGTTAAGCGCGGCGGGTATCCGCGTTGTTTACGCGCTGCGTAGATGCGGGCGTACGCAACCACGTCATCACCGGCGTGCAGGAACTTCCGTGTCCCAGCCCGCGTTTGAACAGCGGATAGAACTGGCCGGCGGTGACGGCGGCCGCCAGTCCGGCGAGTCCCCGCTTTCCCCAGCACCGCGTGCACTCTTCGATCAGCGCAGGCAGGGCCGGATCGTTCGCCAACACCGCGCTGGCGTACCGGGCGGCCAGCCGCGTCTCCGGCCGTGCCTCCTCCTCCGAACCGAGCAGCAACTGCCGAATCGCCGCCAGCGGCACCCCCGCCTCGACCGCCATGTCGATCGCCAGCTTCAGGCACGATCCGCAATCGGCGTGCCGGGCAGCTGTGATCCTGGCGGCGAAATAGGGCGCCTCCGGTAGACCGAATCGATGCCGAGCGAACAGACCGGCCAGCAGCAGCTTGATCGCTCCCATCCGGTCGGTGTCCACCAGCTCCTGAAGGTAGCCGACGTCGTAGCCGTATCGGTCGCCGGATCCGGCCACCTGTTTCTTGAGGATTCGCGCAATCACCGGACACCTCCCTTCTTTCATGCGTTCACTGCCAGACGACGCGACGCCACTGCCGGTGACCTGATCCCCGCAGCGGGAGAAGTCAATCGCGCGGGCGAGTCTTCGGAGGCAAACAGGACATCCATATTGGGCGAGCCCTGCCAATCCGTGAGCCGCGGATGAACATCGCCCCGCACTATGTCGGTTGCGCCGGCGGCATCCTTTGCAAAACAGAGCGCATCTCGCGGAGCGGCCATCCTCAGGACCACGGGAGAATGGGTCGCGAGCAGCACCTGCGAATCGTAGACCGAACTGAGTGACTGGAAGACACAATCGACAGCCAGCGGATGGATACCATTCTCCGGCTCCTCCAGAATGTATATCTCATTCGACCCCGGCAGGTAGGCAGGAAGCGTCAACGCCAACATTCGGAGCGTCCCATCGGATGCCATCCGTGACGGAATCTCTACCCCCGATTGGTAGCGGAGACGCAGATAGGCGTGGCGGTCGTCTTGACGCTCGACGACCCCGACGCAGGCCAGATCGGAGAGCGTCGTTTGGACATGCGACAACCACTCCTCATACAACTCGGGATGTTCCTCCTTCAATCTCTTGATTACCCAAGGCAGGTTCGAGCCGTCCTGCGCTATTCCTTCGCCACGCCGCGCCGGCGAACTAGCCTCGCGCATGCGAAGGCTATCGAGGAAAAACGACTTTATCGAGCTTCCCAACACTCTCTTGACGTACGTCGAAACGGGGAAGTTCGTCGGAGACTCGGGGAGATTGCCGAGCGCCGAACGCCGGTGGCCAAACGCGATGCTGGTCGCCCATCCCTTTCCCGGCTTTGACGAGGTCTCGATATTGAAGTTGTCCTTGGCTTGCGTCGACTTGCTCAGAATGGTGCGCCATCCCCGGCGATTGCCACCGATCAGTATGGACGAAGGAGGCGGCATCGGGGCCGGAAACATTTCGTGCTGGATCGCCGGTTGTGGTTCTTGCAGTGGCATCAACATACCGCGTTCCGAGTCGATCCTGATGTCGCCGTCCGTTTCCCGAATCGCCACTTCGTAGCGAAATACACGATAGTCTTTGTCCGATGGCAGCAGTGCTCTGAGCTTGTCCGGTATGTCGAACTCGACTGCCAGTTCGAAGCCCAGACCATCCCTCGGCCGTCCCCAGACAAGATCCTGGAAGTTGCTCGTGCGGTTCTCGACCGCAGCCTCGAGCCCGTCCGACACCAGATCGCCGAGGAAAGCGATAGCGTCGAATAACGTGCTCTTGCCGCTGGCGTTTGGGCCCACCAGAATGTGGAAGCGACCAAGCTCCACGTCCACGTATCGTAAGCACCGGTAGTGCAGGGCTTCGAGGCGTCGGATCATGATCTGGTCGCTACAATACCACAGAGGCAAGGCATCAAGAATCGGGCGAGCCCTGGTCCGGTGCGCGCAGCCACGCCATCACCGGCGTGCAGGAGCTTCCGTGGCCCAGCCCGCGTTTGAGCAGCGGATAGAACTGGCCGCCGGTGACGGCCGCCGCCAGCCCGGCGAGCCCCCGCTTCGCCCAGCGGCGCGTGCACTCTTCGATCACCTCGAGCAGGGACGGATCGTTGTCCAACACCGCGCGGGCGTACCGGGCCGCCAACTCCATCTCCGGCGGCGCCTCTCCCTCGGTGCCGAGCAGCAACTGGCGAATCGCCGCCAGCGGCACCCCTGCCTCGACCGCCATGTCGATCGCCAGCTTCAAGCAGGATCCGCAGTCGGCATGCCGGGTAGCGGTAATCTTGGCGGCGAAATAGGGCGCCGCCGGCAATCCGAACCGACGCCGAGTGAACGGACCGGCCAGCAGCAACTGGACCGCCCCTCTCCGGTCGGTGTCCACCAGGTCCTGCATATAGCCGATGTCGTAGCCGTATCGGTCGCCGAACCCGGCAACCTGTTTCTTGAGGATTCGCGAAATCACCGGACACCTCCCTATAGCAATTCATTGAGAATGACGGGATGGTGGGCAACCAGGCGACAAGAGGCATCGACGTAGCGCGACCGCGGCACGACTGCAGCAGCGGAAAGAGCGGAAGCGGCGGGAGCCGCAGGAGCGGTGCGCAGGGGTTAACCGATTTGGTCAGCCTTCCCCGGTGCGGGGTATGCTGAGGGTCAGCAAGGGCGAGCGGAGGATCGCCCCGTGGGAGGTGAGCGATGGCTGATGCACCGGCCAGGATCAAGCAGGGGCCGTTGTCCGGCAAGCGGGTCGGGCTGCTGGCCGGCCCCGAGTTCAGCGACTTCCAGGCCTACTACCTGAACCTCTATCTCAGCGAGCTGGGCGCACGGGTGTGCAACCTGGTGATCGGCTGGCCCGAGGTGGGCTGGAAGATGACCCGCCCCGCCACCTCGGACACCGTGCAGGGCACGTTCGGATTGCGCCTCGACCCGATCCCGACCATGGCGCACGGCGACCGCTACACCACGCTCGTTTTCCGCGACCAGGCACAGCTCAGCGCGGACTTCGTGGGCGAGTTGGATACGCTGATCGTGCTCGGCGGCCACTCCGCCGACGTGCTGCGCGTCGACCCCACCGTGACCGGCTTCGTGTCCTCGGCCTACCGGGACGGCGTCCTGGTCGGCGCCCTGGAGTGCGGCCAGATGGTGCTGATGAGCGCCGGCGTGATCGACGGCCAGCAGGTCACCGGCTACCGCGTGGTGCCGCTCGCCGACCTCGGCCTCGACGACTTCGACGCGGTGATGATCCCGGGCGCTTTCTGTCCCTGGAACTGCCTCGACGACGGTTCTCCGGTCGAGCTGTGCCGGCGCGCCGCCGCCGCCGGCAAGGTGGTGACCGCGATCTGCCATGGCCCCCTGGTACTGGCCGCCGCCGACCTGGTGGACGGCCGCCGCATCGCCGGCTTCACCGCCTGCCGCGACGACGTGATCACCATGGGCGCCCGCTACGACTTCGCCTGGCCGGCGATGATCGACGGCAACATCGTCACCGGCCGCGTCCCCGACGACGTCCCCGAATTCGTCGACGCCATCACCGACGCCCTGTCCGGCTCCCGCCGCCGGCAAGCCGCCACCCCGGCGTTCGCGGAGGCAGCTCGCGCAGCGCCGTGAAAACCTACGAGGTCCCATCCCAGCGAACGAAGCTCCCGCCGACGACCCTGCGCCGGCGAAAGCCGCGCCGCTACGGGGAATGGAAAGTACTTCGCCAGTGGAAAATGATTCCGTCGTGGGAGGTGAATCCGCCCGGTTACCTGCTGCGCGAGACGCGCGAGTCCGCGGGCATCACACAGCAGCTCCTTGCATCCCTGCTCGGCTGCTCGCAGCAGGCAATCTCCAGGGCCGAACGCTTCGACAGCAACCCCCCGCTCGAATTCGTCAACGCGTGGCGGGCCGCTCTCGGACTCGAACTACAGACCGAGGCGACGAATCTCCTTGGCCACGAACGGGAATAGATACTCGCCCATGGACCCGGCTCCCGGACCCTCTGGTCGAAGTGGTCCGGTTTCGGTTGAGGCGCAACCCGAATCATGACTGGCGTGTATGCTTTCCCCTCAGTAATTCCCGGAAGTGGCCCCACCCCGCGAGAAAGGGATCGGAATCGGACAGAACCTTGCCGAGTTCACGCCCTTCCTCTTCCACTTCGTCCAGTGAAGGATCCTCGCCGCTGAGCAGCTCCCGAGCCCGCAAGACAACCTGCTCCGCCTCCACGCTTCCGCGGTCGGTGAGCAGGTCGAACGCCTCGCTCGTGAGCCAGTGGCCGACCGCGCCCCGCCGTTCATATATCCCGCGCCGGAGCACGACGCCCGATTCGTTATCCAGGTCAAGGTCGAACCAGGCGTCTCGATCTTCATCGAACCAGGCCTCGGCGGAGGCCAGCACCAGCGGCGAATGTGTCGTGACGACCATCTGTACCGCCGCGGACTTATCCAGTTCTTGCACGGCGCCTTCCAGCGAGCGCAGGATGGATCGTTGCCAGCGGGGGTGCAGGTGGCTCTCCGCCTCATCAATCAGCAACACGATGGTGTCGCACGGGTCTTCGCCGAGCTGGTCGGCGGCCAACCGGTGTTCGCGCCACGCCAACGTGAGCGTGTATGCCAGCGCGACAACGCGACGGATGCCGGCGGACGCGTGCAGAATGGGAATCGCTTCGGCATAACCGGTGCGAATCGTCGGAATATCCCTCGGATCATCAATTGAGATTCGGGTCGGTTTCCCCGGTTCGATACGGACACCGCTTCCGGCGGGCGCGAGCCTCCCGAGCACCGCCGCCATGGTCTCGTGGCTGTCGTTCCGCGCGCCGACCCAGTTTGCCCAGTCGTTGATCAGCCCGTTGCAGAACGGCACGCGCCTGCCGTTCTCCTGCACATACGCGCCGTTCCACACCTCGTCCTGGGTGAACACCTGCGCGGGGCGCCGCTCGGAGACGTCGACGTCGCCGCGTCGCCGCCAGTAGTTCCGAGCCGGATCCCAGTACGAGAACGATCCGTCCGTGTGAGCGTAGATCACCAAGCCCGGCAGCGCCGGCCTTCCGGGGCGCCCCAGCCACGCTTGCTCCCTTGGTACGTACCGAGCCTCGTACTCGGCGCTGGCGCTCCTGCCCCGCGCGCGAAATCCGATAGTCGCATCCTCGCCGGGCGTCGCAGGTCGAGCGGCATACCCGGCGTTCATGTGCGGGTTCACTTCCTGCGGCCACCTGCGCGTGAGCGCCCACCAGATCACGTCCAAAAGGAAGCTCTTGCCCAGTCCGTTGTCGCCGGTAATGAGGTTGAGCCGAGGGGCGAGCTCCATATCCATCCCGGACGCGGGACCGACGTTGCGGAGGCGCAGGTGCTCAATCATGGCGCCAACTCAGATTAGCAGATTAAGGACATCGGTACGATGCAGCTTTGGCGACGCTGTTGAGCAAGACACATACTGCTTCCCGGTGCGCGGCAACGAGGTGCTGGCCCAATTCGCCGGCCTGGTGGAGCACCTTGAAGCCGTGGGCTTCCAGTTCCTGGCGCAGCCCAGGCCCGCTGCGGTAGCGGCGGAACGGGGAGAACCATGATCCGTTGACGCATATCGAACCGTCGATCTGCTCCTTGCCGTCGCAGGGCTCGTAGTAGACATCGGTAGCCGGGTCGAACAGGCTTGCTTCGTCGTAGCGGTCGAACACGCGGCCCGTCCGCCCGTCGACCACCTTCCGGTCGGCCCGGTGCCGGGAGGGGGCGTACATCGCGCTGCTCACCAAGTAGTAGCCGCGCGGATGGAGGCGCGCCTTGACGGCGCGGAACACCGCCTCGCGGTCCGCGTCGAGCACGATGCCCTGCAGGCAGTAGCTGTCCACGATCAGGTCGTACAGCGGCCCGTGGCGGGGAATCCGGGTAACCCCATCACCTCGAAGCCCACGTCGAGGCCACGCGCCGCCGCCGCCCGCTGAGCCTGCGCTATCGCTTCCGGAATCAGGTCAACGGCGTGCACGGCGAACCCGCGCTCGGCCAGATGGATCGCGCCGGGACCAGTGCCGGTACCCAGTTCCAGAACCCGCGGGCGCTCCCGATGCAGGCGGAGCCGTGGAATCGCGTCGTCCAGAAACCCGCGCGACGAGAAATCGACGTACTTGGCGGGGGCTCCCGTGCGCGCCATCCTTCGATAGCGCTCTACGTTCTCGCGCAGGTAGTTTCTCATCCCCCGGCAGGCTCCACGCCGACAGTACCGGCGCGCCGCCGGGTGAGCAACTTGCACGGTCTCGACGGTTTCGACAGTGCCGCGGCTCCCGTTGACAGTATTGGAAAAATAATTACCTTATTGGCTGTGAGCGCTCCCTGGGCTTTCTACGGGCGCCGGGACGAACTCGGCAGCCTCCTGGAGACCGTGCGCCGGCGGCGCTGGTTCTTCGGTGCAATCCGCGGGCGCCGCCGGATCGGCAAGACCGCCCTCATCCAACAGGCGCTGAAGACCGTCTCCGAAGACGAGCCGGCCGGCCCGCGCGTCCTGCTGGTCCGTATTCCCGACAGCAACCCCGCCGACTTCGCCGCGGTGTTCCACAGCGCGCTCAGTGAAACGAGGCTGGCCGCGGACGCCGGGACAGAGGAAATCCACGACCTGCCGGGGATAGCTGCCGCGGTCGGCTCGCTGTGCTCCCGCGGAACCATCGTAGTCCTCGACGAGTTTCAGGTCTGCCACCGCGGACCGCTGAGCGGTTTCCCTTCTTTGCTGCAGGAACAGGTCGACCGGCTTCAGGATCGCAACGCGGCCGGCGGCCTGATCGTCCTGGGTTCCGTGCAGGCTGAGATGGAAGCGTTGCTGCACGACCGGCGCGCGCCGCTGTTCGGACGCACGACGTTCGAGTTCACCCTCGGACCGTGGAACCTCACCACCATCTTCGAGGTGTGCCGCGCGCATGGCGCCGACGATCCGGCGCGCTGTCTGACGCTGTGGACGCTGTTCGGCGGCGTGCCCAAGTATTGGCGCCACTTCGCCGAAACCGACGGCCTGGACACCGTCCCGGAGTGGGAACCGTGGACGCAGCAGGTGTGCGAGCGGCTGTTTCTGCGCTCCGGATCCCCCTTGCGCGAGGAAGGAGAAGGGCTGCTCGCTCGTGAGCTGCGGCGCAATTACCTTGCCATCCTGAGGACGCTGGCCGAACGTCCAAGCTGTACGCACGCGGAACTGCAGGATGCGTTGCCGGAACTCTCGCTGGGACCCTACCTGAGCGCCGTGACCAACGACCTGCGGCTGGTCGAGAGGAAACTCCCGATCTTCGCAGGTGAGCGACAGCGCCGCGCGCGGTACACGATTTCCGATCAATTCCTGTGCGCATGGCTGCGCGTGATGCAGCCCGCGTGTCAGGCCGCGCGCATATTGCCCGCGCCGCGGGTAGCGCAGCGGGCGCTCGCCGCGCTCAGCACACTTGAGGGACATGCATTCGAACGCATGGCCGGGGAAGCCACCGAGGCGGCGTCCCGCGCCGGCGCCCCCGACTTTCCGATTACCGATCGCATTGCCGGCTACTGGAACCGGCCACAGACACAACCCGGCTCCGTGGAGATTGATTTCATCGCCTGGAACGCCGAACAACGGCGCGTGCGCTTCGCATCGTGCAAGCGCAATCCCGAGCGCCACGATGCAGCATCGCTGCGCGGTTTTCGCGACCATGTCGATCGTTTCCTGGCAACGGCCGTCGGCAAGCGCTTCACCGGGTGGCAGCACCAGTTCGCGCTGTTTGCGCCGCGGTTCTCCCGACAACAGCGTGCGCGCCTGGAGGCGGGCGACTGGGTGTGCCGCGATCTCGTCGACTTCCAGCGCCTGCTGAGCGATGAGCTGACCGGGCAGCCGGGTACGTTGCCGGCATCGCCGAAACTGAACGGAACGGAATGATCGCTGCTGCAATATCTCCACTCTTGATCGTCGAGAACGGCAACTGGGGCGGGACCAGCCTCAGGGCGATTCGCGGCGTGCTCACCTCGGTGGCCGAGGTTCTGCTGGCCGGGTACGGGAGCGTTCCCGACGCGGCCATCCACGTGGCGCCGTGGCGCCGGAACCCGCAGGTATTCCATGGCCAACGGCCCTACCAGATGCGGCTCAGCGCGCGCGACACCTACTGGTGCCAATACGTCTACCAGTTCGCGCACGAACTGTGTCACGTCATGCTCAACTTCGACCGCCACCGGGCCCACCAGCACCGCTGGTTCAGCGAGGCGCTGTGCGAACTCGCGTCGCTGTTCGTCCTGCACCGCCTGGCGGCGGCGTGGGCCGAGAATCCCCCGGACGGCGTTGCGGAAGCGGCGGCGTTCGCGCCCAACTTTGCCACCTACGCGGTGCGCGTGGCGGAGCGATACGCCCGCCCCGGCGATCTGCCGCGCTGGCTGGCGGACCATCTGCCGGCGCTGGAAGCGGATCCCTACGGGCGCGACGGCAACGGCGTGGTGGCGGTGACCCTGCTGCAACGGTTCCAGGAAAGTCCCTCCCTCTGGCGCGACTGCAGCCGGCTGAACTGCTGGGATCCGTACGCGAACGCGACGTTCCGCGACTATCTCGATGCCTGGGCCCGCCACCTCGACCGCGCGGGCTCGACGCCGCGGGTGCCGCCGCTCATCCGCGCATCGTTCTACCACCCGCAAGCCGACACCGAATAGGCCGGACCGCCGGCTCGCCACCCGCCGCCGTCTCAGAGGTTCTCGATCGCTACCGGCTCGATGGTGTCGGCGAGTGTAAAACCGAGAATGCGGGAGTAGAAGGAGAGTTCGGCCTCGAGGGCGCGTTTGGCGTTCTCGGCCTTGCGGAAGCCGTGCTGCTCGCCGGGGAACGGCAGGTAGGCGACCGGCAGCCCCTTGCGGCGCAGGGCGTCGACCATCATCTCGGCCTGATTCGGGAGCACGATGCGATCCTCCAGGCCCTGCAGCAGGATGATCGGACAGGAGAGGCGGCCGGTGTGGTGAATCGGCGAGCGCTCCAGGTACCGGTCGCGGAGTTCCGGATAGGGGCCGACCAGGGAGTCGAGGTAGCGCGACTCGAACTTGTGAGTGTCCCTGGCCAGCGCTTCCAGGTCGCTGATTCCGTAGTAGCTGGCGCCGGCGCGGAACACGTCGCGAAAGGTCAGCGCGGCCAGCGTGGTGAAGCCGCCGGCACTGCCGCCGGTTACCAGCAGGCGAGCGCCGTCCACCTCGCCGGCGCGCACCAGGTGCAGCGCGGCGTTGACGCAGTCGTCCACGTCCACGACTCCCCATTGCCGGTTGAGCCGGCGCCGATAGGCGCTGCCGTAGCCGCTGCTGCCGCCGTAGTTCACGTCCACCACCGCGATGCCGCGGCTGGTCCAGAACCGGGTGCCCAGGCTCAGTGCCGTGGACGCGGCGCTGGTCGGTCCGCCGTGGCTCTGGACCAGCAGCGGCGGGCGCTCCTCCGGCGGGCCTTCGAAGTCGGGGTTGCACGGCGGATAGTAGATGGCGTGCGCGGTTTCGCCGCCGGTGGTCTCGAAGGCGATCGCCCGCGGCGCCGACAAGTATCCTTCGCCGACCGTGACCTCCTGCGACTGCCGCAACCGGGTCACCCGAGCCGAAACCACCGGCCGACCGGCGCTGGCCGCGCTGGCCGGACGTCGATCTTCAACCTCGTCCGTGGCGTGGGATGATGTGGCCGCCTCGCCGCCGTCGAGATCCAGGGACACCAGGCAACTGGGCAGGTCGGCCGCGGCCGCCTCCAGCACCACCCGCCCGCGCGCAGCCCTGATGTCGCCGTGCGACGACTCGGTATAGGGGGTCTCGACCGGGGTCAGGCGCTTGCTCCTCGTGTCCAGCACCGCCAGCCGCCAGCGTCCTTCCTCGCAATACTGGCAGACGATCCGGTCGGCCGACTCGAAGGCATAGGTACGGCTGCCCAGCGTCCATGCCGGCACGCCGAACTCGGCCCGCATCGGCGCCAGCGCCTCCGCCTCGCGCTTGCCGTCCTGCCAGCGGTACAGGTTCCACCAGCCGCTGCGGTCGGAGACGAAGTGCAGCACCCCATCCGGCGACCACTCCGGCTGGAACACCGACTCGCCGCGCCCGCCCGCCACCTTGCGCGGCGCGCCGGCCGAGCCGGCTGCCGACAGGTCGGCCACCCACAGCTCGGTCTCGTCCCACGGCATGTGGGGATGATTCCAGGCCAGCCACGCCAGCCGGCTGCCGTCCGGGCTCACCGCCGGGGAGCCGTAGAAGTCGCTGCCCGACACCAGCACCTCGCCCGCGCCGCCGGCCGCCAGGTCCAGCGCCACGACCGTGTTGACCGCCTCGGCGCACGCCGCACGATGATCCTCGCGTACGCACACCAGCCGGCCCCGCCGCCAGTCCACCATGCCGTCGCCGAAGCGCAGGTCCACCCCCGCGGGGGTGATCGCCACCGGCGCCGCTCCCGGTTCCTGCCGGTACACCCGCTGGTCGGCGAAGTTGGCGAACCACACCACGCCGGCGGCGACCCAGAAGCACAGCCCGCCGTACTCGTGCACGCGGGTGCGCACGTTGAACGGCGCATCGGTCACGTCGCGCGCCGCGCCGTCCGGCGTGCGCCGCACGATTACGTTGCGGGCGCCGTCGGCGGGCCGCATCTCCACCCAGTACACGTCGTCGCCGTCGAGCTGGACCGCCCCCAGCCGCACGGCGTCCTGCACGATCAGGTCGGCGGTGATTGGCGACTTCCAGGAGCCGTATGGTGCGATGGTAGGCATGACCATGATGGTGCCGGATTTTCCGACCACGTCATAGCGGCCGGGATGGACGATGGTGGATGGACGAACAGCGGCGCCGCGGGCGGCGGCTGCCCGCCGTCGTCAGGCGCCGGTTACCTGCCGCAGCAGCTCGAAGAAGGCGCGCTTGCGCGGCGTGTTGATGGCCCAGTTCACCGGCACGTTCTGGTAGCCGTCGGCGTAGTTGCCGGGGGACAGGCCGCCGCCGGCTCCCGGACCGGGATCGAAGTACCCCCAGCCCGCGCGCCGCGACAGCGCTGCCGTGAAGTTGTTGTCGAACCGGTCGAAGGCGAAGTGGTCATCCTCGGTGAACGCGATCGGCTGGCCGGCATAGGCCGGCAGCGCGCGCGTCTGGTCCACCATGGCGGCAATCCGCGCCGGCTCGGTGACGCCGTTGCCGTGCAGCAGGATGAAGTCGGAAGCGGCGCACACCGCGTCGTCGGGCACCCGGCCGCCGCCGTAGCTGGTGCCCACCAGCAGCCGGTCGCCACCGTGGGTGACCCGCTGCGCCCGCGCGATCAGTTCGTGCACGCGGTGCGGCTGCAGGATGTCGTGCTCGTAGCGCGGCACGTTGCACTCGTTGTTGATCTCGATCACGACGTTGCGCCAGCCCTCCCGCAGCACCCAGCCGCAGGTCTCCTCCACCGCCCGGCACACGGCGGCCTCATCGCGCAGCCGCTCGTCCTGACCGAAGTAGAAGATGCCCAGCACCACCACCATGCCCAGCTCGTCGGCGCGCTGCAGGATCCGGCTCAGGCGTGCCAGGTGGCCGCCGGGCTCCTGCGCCAGCGCACCGTCAGCGCCGAACGGCGAATTGTGCCACGGCTGGGAGGCCGGGCCCGGCAGCCCGCGCCACAGTTCGGCATCGGTATAGGCAACCTGCCGCTCGGCGAGCAACTCCCGGAACCGCGCCTCGCGGTAGTAGCCGAACGGCGCCCCACCCTGCAGGTTCACGGTCACCGCGGTCAGGCCGTGCTCGCGGTACACCGGCAGGCAGCTCACGAACTCTTCGGTGTTGCGGTCCGCGTCCCACCGCCCCGTGTCGGGGTAGCGCCACAGGAAGCGGGTGGCCGGGTTGGCATCGTCGAAGACCGCGTTCGCCATCCGGCTGTTCAGCAGCCGTCCCTCGATCGGCCAGCCACGGTACTCCCGCTGCCGATAGGTTGGCACACCGTTGATCAGCCAAGCTTCCCCGTCGACTGCGACGCGGGTCTGGCGGCGCGTCATCGAACCGGCACTGGTGAGCGGCAGCCGGCACCCATCGGCTGCCGCGCGAAGCGGTGCTGTCGCGGATCGAGCGCGCGTTCGGCTCGGCCCAGACCCATCGCCGCCACTGCCCCGACCGCCTACGCCCGCGCCGCCTGCAGCTCGGCCAGCAGCTCCTTGAGGATCTCCATGCCGGCGCCCCAGCCCTGGTCCAGACCGCCCAGGGCCGAGCCGAACGCCGCCGTTTCCGCCTCGTTCGCCTCGTGCGGCACCCAGGTCAGGCGCATCGCCGTCCGACCGCCCTGCTCCGCAAACGTGACCGTGGTCAGCAGGAACGGCGGCCAGTTCGGCATCATCGGCGAGGGCGCCGCGTTCCAGTCCGCATCCGTATTCGAGTGCAGCCACACCAGCCGTTCCGGCGCAGACACCTCGGTGAACTCGGCCTTTTGGTAGTGCGAGTTGCCGCCCCACTGCATCTCGCACAGCCACAGCCCGCCCGGCTTCAGCTCGTGCCGGTGATTGATCGTCTCCACGTTCGGCCCGTACCAGCGCGCCACCAGGTCCGGCTCGGTCCAGGCCCTCCACACCAATTCACGCGGCGCATCGAATGCCCGCTCCAGCACGTAGGTCGGCACATCACTCACTTCTCAGGCCCCTTTATTCAACGTGTTCGCAACTCTCCCAACGGGCCAGTACGAGCCACGGTGTCGACCGCACAACCCGAGGACCAGAGCTGTCTGCCGGCAACTATAGCAGGTTGTGCGCGGTCGGATTGCCGCCGGATCACATGCCATCGTCGTAAAAGGTGAAGTCGTTGGCGTAGAGGTCGGTGACGGCCGTGTCGTCGAGCCGGATCGTGCCGCCGCCCTGGCTGGTGAGGTCGGAGAAGGCGGTGATGTCGGTGAGGGCGCTGAGATCGATGGTGTCATCCCCGTCGGTGAAGTCCAGGATCGTTGTCGGTGCCGTGCCCGGCCTGGAACACGAAGGTGTCGGCGCCCGCGCCTCCTCCGAACTGGTTCTTGCGTTCGGCGCACCAACGCGCGGGACAATCCTTTGCTTGCCGCTCTATCAATTCGTCTCGTGGTAAACTACGCTGTCAGGAACTCCGAGCAACAACAGGGGACACGGGTTGCCAACGCCTCGGTCGATCCGCTGCTGCAATTTATCCCAGTGCGTGGTGGCGGTGCCGAACTTGTCACTCGTGAACTGGTGAGACCAGGCGGTGATAAAATCCGCGTTGGAGCGTTCCACAATACCTTGTTGCCTTGCGGTTGGCCTGACGCCATACGCAACAAGGTCAGAAAACCCTTCTATACCGCATGTCACAGCCCACTCCTGAACGACAGCCCGGATGTTGTTCTGCAACGACGCACCGCGAGTTACTATCACGCCTACGCTGATCACTCCTTCTGCATGCAACCTTTGAAAGTTTTCAAGATCACGGTCGAAAAACGGATCCTTGTTGTTCCATTCCAGTTCCAAGGCTATCGAGCCGCTCTGCGCTCTACGAACGTGGTCTATCTCGTGCGTCGTTCCCTCTCGCTCTTCGTCATCGACGATCTTGCGGATGACGATGTTGCGCTTTACCCAGTGCCTTGAAGCCAGACTCCGCCGAAGACGTTGCGTGAGTTGCGCTTCTCCGCCGCCCCCGCGCACCAACTCCTCGGCATTGATCCGAAGGGCGCCAAGAACGTGACACAATTCAGCCAACTGAGCAGGGAAATCCTCATTGAGGACTGCAAGGGCATGATTCCGTGTCCTTACATCGAACCCGATGCGGCGCAGGTCGTCAAGATTCACGCCGTTACGGGCCCTGTAGACGACGAGTTGTAGCTGTACGTCGGCCAGCTCGGTGAATAGCCCGCCTCCGCTTCATTACCCCAGACAGTCCAATCGGGGCGACAGCCGCGTCCAAACAGTTCCAAGTATGGTCCTGGACTACAGCTCTCGATGATCGTGTACTGTTCGTCGGGTTTGCGGGAATGCTCCCGCTTGCGCGAGGAGAACAGATTGACCTGGCGACGCCCCGGAGCCAACGTGCGGGCGCCTTTCCCCCGTATCCCAAACAGAAGCATCTCCGTCACGTTGCGGAAGTAGAAGCCGACTCCACGTCCGTCCGACCCGCCATCCTTTCTCACCTTGTGCCAGATCAAATTGGTCTTGTACTGAAACCCCCAAGCCTGAAGCACCAGCAGACCGTCCGGCAGTAACGCATTCGGCACCCACAGGTAGCAGTGGGCCGTTTCGCGAAGGTGCTGGCCCACGGGCAGCGAGCATATCTCGTCGACGGTCAGCGTCGTGTAGCGCGACAGCCGCCGATGCTCTGGAGCTACCTTTCCCGTGCGGTTCAAAAACCGCCACGGCGGATCGGCCATCACGGTGCTGAATGTCTGAGTGCCGAGGCAAGACAATAGGTCGCGGCCCGGATCGCTCATGCCCGTCCCGATGACCGTATCGCTGCCCCCTGTCGAGCTTATCATGTCGTATTCGTCGGTCCCGAGTGTTCTCTGGTCCGTGTCGTCGGGCATCGCTACCCTCCTGAACGTCGCTCGCCATGCTAAGCGTTTCGGGCACGCTCCGCAATCACGGTACCGCAGTGGATCGCAGGGCCGCTTCAACCCGCCCCGTTCGTTGCTTGCCCGTCCGACAGTGGCATCCGACAATAATAGGTGTGAGGAACGATGGCTGATCGGGTCGCGACCGCTCCCCCCGCGCATTCCATCGGCGAGCTGCGCGAGCGGTCGCTGCACGCGGCGCTCAAGCGCTGGTACGCGCTGCCCGGCGACCGCGCCGAGGTGCCGCTGCACGGCTACGTCATCGACCTGGTGCGGCACGACACCCTGATCGAGATCCAGACCGGCAGTTTTGGGAAGCTGGCGCGCAAGCTGACCCGGCTGGTGCGCGACCACCGGATTCGGCTGGTGTTCCCGATCGCGCGGCGCAAGTGGATCGTGACCACTGGCCCGGACGGCAGCGTGCTGCGCCGGCGGGCTTCGCCGAAACGGGGCGCCTACCGCGACCTGTTCGCGGAGCTGGTGCGCATCCCGCACCTGATCGGCAACCCCAACTTCACCCTCGAAGTGCTGATCGTCGAGGTGGAGGAATTGCGCTGCGCCGACGGGCACGGCAGTTGGCGGCGCCGCGGCATCAGCATCCTCGACACCCGGCTGCTGGAGGTGTGCGACCGGCGCACCTTCCGCACCCCCGCCGACTGCGCGCGCCTGCTGCCGCCGCACCTGGACGAGCCGTTCACCAACCGCGCCCTGGCCGCGGCCGACGCCATGCCCGTGTCCCTCGCCGGCATGATGACCTACACCCTGCGCCGCATGGGCGCCATCGAGCTGGTAGGCCGCCGCAACCGCGCCCACCTGTTCGCCCGCACCTGAGGCACCCACTGCCCGGCTCAATTGGCGTAGGGATCGGCCGCGTCGCGCAGTCCGTCGCCGACGAAGTTGAAGGCGAGGACGGTCACGATCACGAATAGTCCGGGGATCATGAGCCACGGCGCCAGCGCCAGCGCGTGAATGTTCTGGGCCGCCTTCAGCAGCACTCCCCAGCTTATCGCCGGCGCCTGCATCCCCAGTCCCAGGAAGCTGAGCGCGGTCTCGGCCAGAATCATGCCGGGAATGGTGAGCGTGAGCGAGGCGATGATGTGGCTCATGAAGGAGGGCACCATGTGGATGAACACCGTGCCGATGTCACGGCGGCCGGCGAGCCGCGCCGCCACCACGAAGTCTTCTTCGCGCAGCGCCAAGAACTTGCCCCGCACCACGCGCGCCAGCGTGGTCCAGCCGAGCAGCGAGAGGATTACCGTGATCGCCAGATAGGTCTGCACCACCGGCCAGCCGAGCGGCAGCGCCGCGCTCAAGCCCATCCACAGCGGCAGGCTGGGAATCGAGATCAGGATCTCGATGCCGCGGTTGACCACCTCGTCCAGCGTGCCGCCGAAGAACCCGGCCAGCCCGCCGATCAGAATGCCGAGGAAGAAACTGATCGCCACCCCGACCAGTCCGATGGAGAGCGAGATCTGCGCTCCGTACAGGGTGCGCGCCAGTACGTCACGGCCCAGGGGGTCGGCGCCGAACAGGTGCACCGGCACCTCGTCGACACCGGTCCCGAACAGGTGGCGGTCGGTAGCGAACAACCCGAACAGCTTGTAGCCGTAGCCGCGCACGAACAGCCGTATCGGATAGGGCCGGGTCCGGTCTTCCCGGTACACGGTCTTGTAGGTGGTGCGGTCCTTTTCGCCGACCAGCGCGTAGATGAACGGCGCATGAAGGCGGCCGTCGGCAAGGAAGTGGATCCGCCGCGGCGGCGCCTCCCGGTAGGCCACGTTCCTCTGTCGCGGATCGTGCGGACTCAGGAATGGCGAGAACAAGGCCCCCAGATACATGACCAGCAGCACCGCGGACCCGACAATGGCCAGCCGGTGCTTCAGGAAGCGGCGCCGCATGAGCTGCCACTGCGACGCCATGTCGTCGCGGCTGCCCGCGCTGTCGTCCCGGTCGTCTCCCGATGCGGGAGGACGCCCGGGAGGAAACGGACGCGGGAGACGCAGCGTGACCTCGCGGCCCCCGGCGCCGGTGTCCGCACCTTCCGTGCCCGCCATGCTCAGGCCGCCTGTTTCTCGAACCGGATGCGCGGATCGAGCAGCACCAGCATGATGTCGGACAGCAACGTCCCGATCACCGTGAGGATGCTCAGCAGCATGATGAAGCTGCCGGCCAGGAACATGTCCTGGGACAGCAGGGCGCCGATCAGGAACGGCCCCGTGGTCGGCAGATTGAGCACGATCGCGGTGATGGTTGCCCCGGAGATCAGGGTCGGGAGCGTCCAGCCCACCGTGCTGATGAACGGATTCAGCGCAACCCGCACCGGGTACTTCATGATCAGGTCGGTCTCCGCCAGCCCCTTGGCGCGGGCGGTGATCACGTACTGCTTGCGCAGCTCGTCCAGCAGGTTGGCTCGCATGATCCGCACCAGGCCGGCGGTCCCCGCGGTGCCCAGCACCACCGTGGGCACCCACAGATGCTCCAGCAGATTGAGCACCTTGGCGAACGACCACGGCGCCTCCCGGTACTCCACCGAGAACAGCCCGCCGATGTCCATGCCGAGGTAGCGGAACGCCAGGTACATCAGGATCAGAGCGAGCAGGAAGTTGGGCGTTGCCAGCCCGACGTAGCTGAAGAAGGTGGCGGTGTAATCGCCCCACGAGTATTGCCGCACCGCGGAGTAGATGCCGACCGGGAACGCCACGATCCAGATGAACAGCAGCGACGACAGGGAGATCACGAAGGTCAGGACGATCCGTTCCCCCACCAGCTCGTTCACCGGGGCGTTGTAGATGAAGGAGCGCCCCATGTTGCCGCGGATGAAGTTGCCGATCCACTTGAGATATTGGAGGAGGAACGGGCGATCGAGGCCGAACTCCTCCTTGAGCTGCGCGATCATCTCATCGGTCACCTCGAGGCCTTCCGCCTCGAGCGCGATGATGTAGGTGGTCAGGTAGTCGCCGGGGGGCAGTTGGATGATGGCAAACGAAACGAAGGAGATCACCACCAGGGCGATCACCATGTTCATCAGCCGGCGCATCAGGTACTGTCCCATTTGACGGACAACCACTAGGGCGCACATCAGCCGCGCTGTCAACTCGCACTGCCCGCCGGCACGCCGCCACCCGCGACTCCGCCGGCACGCCGAGCGACCCGCGGCGCGTCAGCCCGTTCGGCCCACCCGACCCGTCTGTCCTGCCTGTCCCGTTCGCTGCCTTGCGGCCTGCCGCAACTGGGTGTAGTCTGCCAGATCAGTTGTAACCGCCGCACGGCATAGGAGGCTCCGATGAGGAACGCCCTGGTCTTGTCTGTCGCACTGCTCCTGGCGAGCACCGGACCGCTGTTCGCAGCCGGCGAACAGGAGGAGGAGGAGGGCCCGGCCGGCGCGGCCGCCACCGCGGCGGAGCCGGAGATCGTGCTGGTCGCCGGTCGCTACACGTGGGCCAGGAACTGGCTGGAAGTGCCGACCGCGTCCCAGCTCGGCATCGACCGGTTCGGCGAAGCACCGGCTCTCGCCGCGATGGTGCAGGCGGGAGAACTGCCGCCGGTGGAGGAGCGGCTGCCGGACGATCCGCTGGTGATCGGCCCCTACCGGGAGATCGGCCAGTACGGCGGAACCCTGCGCGTGGCCCGCATGGGGCCCGGCGACTACGGCGACATGCTGCGCGGCGCCAAGGGGTGGCTGTTCCGCGGCGACCCCAGCACCAACGAGATCATCCCCTACCTGGCCAAGGGGTACGAGGTGCCCGCCGACAACACGTCGCTGACCATCTTCCTGCGCGAGGGGACGAAGTGGTCGGACGGTATGCCGTTCACGGCCGACGACATCATGTTCCTGTACACCTACGGCTTCGCCGACCCGGAGGTGAAGGACAGTTGGGGGCGTGGCTGGAGGTTCAACGGAGAACTCTCCACGTTCGCGAAAGTCGACGACTACACCGTACGCATCGACTTTCCGGAACCGGTGGCGCCACCGATCTGGAGATCACACCTGAACTGGTTCCGATCGCGCCAGGAATTCCTGTTCACGGCGGCGCATCACATGAAGCAGTACCACAAGGCGTTCAACCCGAAGGTGGAAGAGCTGGCCAAGGAGGAAGGATTCGAGAACTGGGTGGCACTCTGGAACGCGGCGATCGAGATCCAGCCGCGGCAACGCTACACCCAGCCGGAGATGGGGCCGTGGATCATGGAGAGCCGCGACTCCAGCGGCAAGACGCTGGTGCGCAATCCCTACTTCTGGGCGGTCGATACGGCCGGCAACCAGCTGCCCTACATCGACGGCATGTACGCCGAGTACTTCTCCGACCCGCAGGTGGCGATTCTCAGCATGATGCAGGGGTCGATCGACATCGGCGGGCGATTGATGAACCCGGCGGACTTCCCGCTCTACAAGGAGAACGAGAACATCGGCGACTACAGCGTGCGCGAGTGGCAGGACACCAAGACGGCGCGCGTCACCTATGCGTTCAATCTCAACCACGAAGATCCGATGAAGCGGCAGCTGTTCCAGGACAAGCGGTTCCGGCACGCCCTGTCGGTGGCGATCAATCGGGAAGAACTCAATGAGTTCGCGTACCAGGGTTTCGCCACGCCCCAGCAGCTTACCGTGGACGCGACCGCCGCCTTCTACGATCCCTCCTGGGCACGCGCCTACGCCGACTACGATCCCGATCGGGCACGGCAACTACTGGAGGAGCTGGGCCTGCGCGATCGCGATGGCGACGGATTTCGCGAGGGCCCCGACGGCGAACCGTTCACGGTGGACATGCAGGTCGGCAGGTCATCGGTTCTGGGTACGATGGGCTTCAGCACCAGCGAGCTGGTGTCCGACTACTGGCAGGAAGTGGGCATCCGGGTGAACTACAAACAGATTTCCGGCGAGTTGCGCAACCAGCTTTCACGCGCCAATCAGCTCGATCTCGACACCCGGGTGGCCGGCAGCTACATGTCGAACCGCATCTCCGTACCGCGCAACTTCGGCTCCGGTTCGACCGGCTACGCGGTGCGCTGGAACGAGTGGCTGAATCACCAGCGCTGGCTGGCGCAGGGCGGCAGCGGCGAGGAGCCGGCGCGCGGCGAAGAGCCTCCGGAGGAGTGGCGGCGCTACATCCAGACGGCGAACCAGTGGGTCAACGCCCAGACCGACGACGAATTCAACCGACTGGGCGCGGAACTGTGGGCGCAGCACGCCGAGTTGATTCCGGTGATCGGTACCGTCGGCAAGGCGCTGCGTCCCATCATCATCAACAACCGGCTCGGCAATGTGCCCGAGACGCTGCCGTTCGCCTGGGAAACGACGCTGTGGGTAAACACCACCCCCGCGCAGTGGTTCATCCGCCAGTGAGACATCGTCCGCCTGACGGCGCCAGGGCACGCGCCGTTCGGGCGTCGGTCACGTCCACCTGACCGGCGCTTCCGCGCGGCCGAACATCCTGCTGATCACCACCGATCAGCAGCACCACCGGCTGGCGGGATACGCCGGCGACCGGTACGTGCGCACGCCGGCGTTGGACCGGCTGGTTGAGTGAGTGAGAATCGCGACCTGGAATGTCAACGGGGTCCGTGCGCGTCTGCCGTACCTTCTGAAGTGGCTGGCCGAGCGCAAACCGGACCTGGTCGGCCTCCAGAAAATCAGGGTGCCGGACGCGGAGTTTCCTACCCAGGCATTCGAGTCCGTGGGCTATCATGCCTTGGCATACTGCCGCAAGGGCGAATACGGCGTCGGTATTCTGAGTCGAAAGAAGCCCACGGTCGTGCAGAGAGGTCTGCCTGGCCAGGACGCTCAGGGCGCACGGCTCGTTACGGTAGAGGTAGACGGTCTGGAGTTGTCATCGGTGTATGCGCCCTACGGAGCCATCGAGGGTCTCGCGTCCAAGCTCGCCTGGCTCAAGAGCCTGCGGGAGCACTGCGCGGCAACGCACATCCGGTCAGCCAACCGAGTGCTGTGCGGCGACTTCAACGTCGTACAAGAGGACCGCGACAATTCCGTCGGGGCACGAATCCCGACAGCCCTGAACTACACCGACGAGGAACGGCGCGAGTTTGCGGCATTGCTGGATTCGGGACTCATCGACATCTACGCCCACAGGCACCCCGATGGCCACCACCGATTCACCTATTGGAACTATGCTTCGAACCGTGACGAAATGAGGTACGGTGTCAGGCTCGACCTTATCCTTGGCACGAAGAGCGTCGTCGATCGTGTTCACAACATCCGAGTCGATATGGACTATCGACGTCAGATTGGTGAGTTGCGACCTTCGGAAAGCGCTCCGGTCATTGCCGAACTACATGACTGATGACCCATCGCATCGAGTGCGGCCTCATGCCCGCCCACATGGGAACCGAGTTGACCACGGCGAACGCTCCTCGCAACGGCGGCCGCGTGGCCTGGGAGCGCATCGGGTAATGCGGCGCCTGCGCACTGCTTCATCCGGCAGCCAGGCGGCGTCCGCGCGGCCGAACATCCTGCTGATCACCACCGATCAGCAGCACCACCGGCTGGCGGGATACGCCGGCGACCGGTACGTAGGCACGCCGGCGCTGGACCGGCTGGCGCGCGAGGGCACCCGTTTCGAACTGACCTATGCGGCCAATCCGGTGTGCGTGCCGTCGCGCTACAGCCTGCTCACCGGACACCTGCCGCACCGCTTCGGCGGCCTGGAGACCAACCAGCAGAGCAACGGAAAACCGCTGCCCGCCATCACCGACTGGATGTCGACGCCGCCCATGGGCCGGTGTCTGCGCGCCGCCGGCTACGACACCGTCTCCGGCGGCAAGCTGCACGTCGAGCGGATGCCGGCGTTCACGCCCGAGGTGGAAGAGCGGTTCGGCTTTCGCTGCCTGACCGGCGACTCGCGGGAGGAGCTGGCGCTGCGCAGCCGCGATTTCCTTCTGGCACGGGGCCGCGAGCCGGCGCGCGCACGGAGGCCGTTCTTCCTGTGGGCCTCGTTCATCAATCCCCACGACATCTGCCGGGTGCTGCCCCGCGACGCCGACCAGCCCTCCTTCGAGCCGGCAACGCTGGAAGAGTGTCCGCCGCTACCCGAGAACTTCGCGCCGACCCGCGCCGAGCCGCGCTGGATCAGCCGCTTCCGCGACGGCACGCTCGGCGATGAGTCGACCATCGAACTGGGCCTGAACCGCCGCTTCGGGCGCAGCGCGCGGTCCTGGAGCGAGCAGCAGTGGCGCCTCTACCGCGGCCTCTACCGCCACTTCATGGCCGACGTCGACCGGCAGATCGGCATCGTGCTCGACGCGCTGCGGGAGTCGGGCCTGGAGCGCGACACGGTGGTGATCTTCACCAGCGACCACGGCGACCACGACGGCGAACATCGCCTCACCATGAAGCGTTCCTTCTACGAAGCCGCGGTGCACGTGCCGCTGCTGGTGCGCTGGCCGGGCCGCGTGCCGGCCGGCCGGGTGGACGACAGCCACCTGATCAACAACGGCATCGACCTGCTGCCGACGCTGTGCGACCTGGCAGGCGCCGCTCCTCCCGCCGGCCTGCCGGGCCACAGCTTCAGCGGCCTCGCGCAGGCGGAGCCGCCGGCGGGATGGCCGGAGTTCACCGTCAGCGAGACGGTTGCCGGCCGCATGCTGCGCAGCGCCCGCTACAAGTACTGCGTGTACCACCACGCGGGCGCCTCCGAGGAGCTGCTGTGCGACCTGCACGAGGACCCCCTGGAGACCGTGAACCTGGCCGCCTCGCCGCCGCACCGGAACGTCCTCCGCGAACACCGCACCCTGCTCGCCGAGTGGACCCGCCACCACGCCGACCGCAACGGCGCCGCCTACCTCGCCGCCCTCTGAGGAGATACCGAGCGCTACGGTCGGCTCACGTCGATTACGACAACCGAGATCTTGCGCCGTTCAGCGTCGGACAGCGTTCCCTCCAGGCGGGTCCGCAATTCGTCGGCGTCAGGTGGGATGGAGCCCTCGAGCGGTGCTTGTGTCAGGCCCTTCCCGAACCAGAACACCAGGTAGATCCCGTATCCCCCCGTCGCCGGGACACCAGTGTACTTCCCAATCAGCTGATCGCGTGCTGCGCTCCACAACTGCCGGTGCTGGCTCCTCTTGATCTCCACCGGCACTTCAAAGCCTGAGAACACAACACGGAGATCGGCTCGCGTGTTGTTGGCGTAGGATCCTTCACCGCTCAGGTCGACGGCCGGAGGAAGAAGCGGCTTTAACAGCAATTGCAACATTTTTCGGCAAGAGTTCTCAGGCTTCGGATCCGTTGGTCTACCATACCAATCGTGGTTCCAAAACCCACTCCATCCGTCCGTACTCTCAGTGCGCAGCCTGTCCCCCAGTTCGTTCAGCCGGTCAACCAGCAGCGCTGCCAAATCCCCCGCGTTGGCGGGAGTCCCTCCATTCAAGGTCCGGCTTACCTGCTCAACGGTGGGATGTCGATACGTGACGTCGCGGAGGATGTCTCGCTGGCGGTCTCGCGCGTCTTCCAGCGTATGGTGCCACCTGCTCAAGGTCGGCTCCGTGCAAAGTCTTCCGAGCTCGTCGCTGGTGTCCTGATCCGGCCGGTCGGTGAGCGTCCGTACCATCTGACGTACGCACTTGGCTGCGTCCCGGCCAAAGCTGTCGTACAGACCGGAGGAATCCGTCGGGTCCCACGGTGAGACGGTACGTCCGAGCAACTCGATGAAGGCCACCAGCGTCGGCGTGGGCAGGTCGTCGAGTTGGGGGCCGATCCGCAACAGGAATGCGGCGAGCTGCAGAACACTACGTTCCTGCTGTGCAACGAACTCGCGCAAGCGGTCGACACACGTGTCCGGAGCGGCAACTACCTGGACAGCCAGCCAGCGCACACGCTGCCCCGAGCTAATACTCGTGCACGCCAATTTCTTTGCTATCAACGCGACGAACGTCGCCCGGTCCACGTGGCACAATGCGGAAATGAACAGCTCATCGAGCATCGCCATCGCCTTGGGGTGGGCGCGACGGACCGAGAACGAACGCAGTAGCGGTAGTACGACCAGACTTGCCAAGGCGACATACTCCCCGACGGCAAGTTCGTGGCCGACCGTGTCGTCGTAGGTGCCGGTGCGCATCTTTGCCGTCGCGCACTGCACGAGGACGTCGGCCGCGACTGTGGCATTCACTTGGATCAATCGCCTTCCCCGGTTCCGGGCGTGCTCCGTGAACGTCGTCAAGTGGAACGCGAGCGATTGGCGTAACTGTCGGTCGCTCAGTTCCCGCAGATCGTCTAGTTCGTCGACACCTGCGAGAACCGGCAAGGCAATCCGGTACCGTCTGTCCGTCTTCAGGAGCCCGACAATCTCGTGAGTGTCGGGCAGGTCCTCTCTGAACGGTGCACCACGGAAGCTGGCAAGGGTTGCGTCCATCAGATCAGTCTCGTCGCCAAAGAGACCCCTGAGCCTGTCGTGAGGATCGTGGCCTCTCACGTCGGAAGACCCGCCGAAGTACACGTTGGCAAGTTCGTCGAGCAGTGGAGGGCTGCACCGGTTGGCGCGCAGGTCACCTTCATGGGACCGCACAAGCGCGACGAACTCCCTGCGGCGGCGCCTGCTCTCATCCTGCCAAGTACTGCGCCGCTCTCGGATAGCGTCATAGAACCCGTCGGGCAGCGGGCAGACGAGCATCCGTTTCATGATCTCCCGCAGTGGCGGAGTCTCGTGCTCGAATTCCAGGAGGATGTCGAGTCGAACGCCACGCGCGAGTGCCAGCCTGAGATACGCCTCCGCGCTTCTTGGCTCCGTCGCTGCCCGAGCCTGCCGACGACTCCAGTCTCCGAAATCTGGAGGCGGCGATGAGCCGTAGAGAATCTCTTCGATCTTATGGTTGATGATGGGAAGCTCGCTCCGGTTCACGTAGTCTGCGACTACCACCTTCTGAATCTCAGGACGCTCTTCCAACCAAGCTCCAATGCGCCGATTCGATTCCTGCGAAGTGCGGGGCGAATCGGCAAAGAGATCCACCCGCAACCAGTCCAAGAGCCGTTCGTGGTCGATGGAATCTCCGCGGAGTTCGAGACCTTGTGCCAGAACCTCCACCGGGACCTCCTCCAGGTGACGGGACTCCAGAGCCGGTTTCAGACCGAGATGCCTGGTCGCCAACTCATCCAGAAGAGTCGCGATGTCATCAGGCTTTGACCGGTCGATCAGACCGGATCTCCAGAAACTGCGGTAGTCGTCAGGGTACCGATTCGGGGACACCGTCAGGTAGTCCCAGATCTTCGCAGGCGGTATGCGGCCGGGGTAGAGATGATGCAAAGCGACCCCCGTGATCTGGTCCTGCCAGTCCTTGACCCTTCCCGTGGACAGGTCCTGCAAGAGTTGCTCGAGCCTATCGAGCGCGGCGGCCCGATCGAGGCAATTGTGAATGAACGCCTCCAATGCCAAAGCGGGATATTGGGCCCACCGATTGTCCCCGTATACGACATGCATCAGACTCTCGGCGAGGCTCGGGAGCCGCTCACCATGCTTGAGGGCGTACAACACGAAAGCGACCAGCGTCGGCGGGTGCTCGTTGCGAGACTTCAGGATCTTGCGAAGGGCAGGCTCCATGCCGCGAGTGGCAACCGCGCCCAGGACCGATTCGGTCCACACGACCGAGTCGAGGCGGGAATCCTCGCGGCCCAGCGCGCGAAGGAGGATCTCCTTGTGCTCGACGGAGAACGCGCGCGCGTCTCCGTATGAGATGACCCCGATCGGATCCCGCTCTATGAGGTCCCGCCGGGCGCCCTCGCTCAGAGCCGCGAGCCATGCGGCGAGGCCACGAAGACTGGTAACCACGCCGCCGTCAACCCCGATCAGCAGGGCCACTACGCGGGAAGCCGGCAGACCTTCACTGATCACCCGGGCGAGATGCCTGGCGCCGACATACTCGGCGACGTGACGGTGAACGGGTACGAAGCGGCCTTCGGCCGTGGCCTTGAACAACCTCGTGGCCAGGGCGGAGCGCAGGAGTTGGGGTTCTACGTCCCCGCACAGACTGATATGGAGGTATTCCGAGTTTGCTTGGGCTTGGCGCAGGGCGTAACCCGTCGCACCGGAGATCAGAAGGACAGCGCACAGTCGCCCGGCGGCGTCCAAAAGCTCGGCGGTCGGCGGCTGCGGACGCGCCGTACTGTGCTCTTCGTTGCACTCCGTGGTCAGCAGCGCAGTGGCCTGCTCGAACAGATCAAGGCGGCTCCCCGGCCAGCGTTGCTCGCGGCTCACGACCTTCGCCAGTAGGTCCAGGGTCAGCGGATTCCGCAGCAGCACATCTACCCCTCGCTCCGCGGCTTGGTCGATGAACCCACGGGCGTCCGTGATGTCCGTCCGAGCGGCAAGGATGAGCTCAACATCCGCGCGTTCCAGAGGATCAAGACGCAGCACCGTCACGTGCGAGTCGTGCGGCACTACGGAGGCCAGACGCTTGCGGTCGTTCTCACCGAGCCAGTCCGCTTCCCGGCATGACAGGCGGAAGCGCGGCCTGCCGAGCTTGTCGAGGCGGCCACGGATCGCGTCGAACGGTGTCCTTGCGTCGTGCGACCCGGCGCGCACCTCATCCAGCGCGTCTATGAAGAGCGTCTTGCCGCGCCACTCGGGATGGTCGCCCGGATCGAACGTTACGAAGTCGCGCGCATCAATTGGGCACGCTCCATCGGCGAGCGCCTCGCACTCCATCTCGAATGCGGTGGTCTTGCCGGCTCCAGGGTCTCCGAGCAGGACGTAGGCCGGAACTTCTCGGTATTCCTTGAGCGGAGCGGACGCCGGCCGGACCTGCTTGTCGTCAGGGGCAGCACGAACTTCGGTGACAGTGCGGTCTACGCGACTCATCCTTCCTCGAACCAAGTCGCGGCGGGCGCCGTGAGGAACTCGTTGAGCGGGACACCACCAGCCCCCACGAGCAACGTACGCAGGGATGCGGACCCGCCGAACCGCACCGCGAATGCATCCAGCCCGCGGGAATCGGTGCGGCGCGGCGGCCCACTCTTCACTTCGATGGCGACCAGTTTGGGACCACGCTGCAGGACGAAATCGACTTCCCGCACGCCGTCTCTCCAGTAGCGCACACGTATGTCGGAAGCCGCCGTGTTGACGAGATGGGCGCCTACCGCACTCTCCACGACGCGGCCCCAGAACGTGCGGTCGACCTGCGCCTCGGCGAACGAGTAGCCGGAGGCGGCAGTCATCAGGGCGTTGTTGAGCACGTTGAGTTTGGGGCTCGATCCGCGCCGCCTCACGGCGCTGCCCGCGTACTTCTGCAGGCCGGCGATCAGACCGGCGCTCCCCAGCAAGTCGAGGTAGCGCGCCAGCGTGGTCGTGTTGCCGGCGTCCCAGAGCTGGCCCAGCATCTTGGTGTAGGACAGTACCTGCCCGGAGTGCGCAGCGGCCAATTCAACCAGCCGTTTCAGCAGCACCGGCTTGTCGACCCGGGTGAGCGCCAGGAGGTCGCGCTCGACAGTCGGCTCGACTATCCCGCCGAGCACGTAGTTGCGCCACCGTTCCTCATCGCGCGCCAGGCTGGCGGCGCCTGGATAGCCGCCGAAGTAGAGATAGGTCGGCAGGTCGAAGCCGAATGCCGCCGCCATCTCGGCGAACGACCAGTGCGGTACGCGGATCGGCTCGAAGCGCCCCATGAGGCTTTCACTCAACCCCGACTGCATCAACAGCGACGCGGAACCGAGGATCACCACATGCAGCGGGCACCCCCTGGCGCGGTCGGCGTCCCACAGTCCCTTGACGGTCTCCGACCACTCCGGGATCTTGTGAACCTCGTCGACCACTAGGACGCAGCCCTGCGGCAGCCGTTCCGCATCCAGCCGCGCCCTCTCCCAATGGCGCACGAGCCAGCGGGTGTCTCGCTCTTGAGCGGGGGTAACCGTGATGTTGTCCGCATCCGAGTCCATGAAGCCGACTCCCGTCGGATCGGGTTCATCTACCGCAAGGTAGTGGTCGGTCGGGCGCAGCACCGCGCGCGCGATGGTGCTCTTGCCGGTCTGCCGCGGGCCGAACAGAGCAATGATCCGGTCCGGAGGCTCGCGCAGGCGGGCTTTCAGAGTCGAGAGCTGTGCACGATGGTACGCCACGGCAAAGCAAAGGTACGCTACTGAGTGATTTTACTCAATAGCCTCATCGGGGTGGGTCGCTGGAGAGGTCGGCTTGATCCGCGAGCGCGGTTACGGGCCTTGGGAGGACTGCTCCGAACGTGCTGGCTGGCTGGCGATGCCTGTATATCGGACTTCATCGTCTTCCGTGTTGCTGAGTGGCCGTGCCGACTCTGCGGGATAGAGTTCAATCCCGGTGCGGAGCGCGTTGGCGGCCAGGGGAATGGTTCCGGCGGCCACCTCCTGCTCGGTGTACACGAACAGGTCGACCCCGACCCCGATATCGGAGAAGTAATCGCGAAACCGGCCGGCGCGGTCGATGAACGGCAGGTCCGAGTCCCGCACCACGACGAGAATGTCCGCGTCACTCGAAGGAACGGCGCGGTCAGATGCTACCGACCCGAACAGGACAACCCGGACTACCGCTTCATGGTCGCGGGTCAGGTTCCTCGTCGCCCTCCTGATCCGGCTCTTGAGCAGGTTCCGGTCCAGCCAGAACACCTTCACAGAACCGTAGGATTGCTTCTGAATGACCGATCGCGGAATTGGCGTCCTCATCGGTGAAATAATCGCCGGGACTGCCCGCCGCCCAGCCGTTGGGGTAGCGGGAAGGGATATAGTAGCGGTCCAGATTGACCGCCGATGCGTGGAGGCTGGCGGGCACATCCACCCGTTCCTTCAGCGTTCTGAGCAGATCGGCGATCGAGTGGCCCCAGGCTTCCCCGCCCAGCTTCTGCAACACCGCCTTCAGCGCCTTCTCGCTCGCCTGCTGAGAGATGAAGCACGCCCATTCGTGAAACTCTGCTGCCCGCTGTGCTCGCGCGCTGTCGAGATCGCGCTGCGCCTGCCGGAGCCAGTCGCCGCTTCTCTCTGCCATGATCCATCATACGTGCTTCTCGCGGCGCCGCCAACGGAGACGGCCCACCCGCTCCCACGTCAGCAACATACTTCAACGAATCTGATCCCGTTCTTTGAGCGGTAGCTGGCGCCTCGCGGGCAGTGAACCTCGCGTGTCCTTGTCACGTGAGCTTAGCCGGCGTCCAACTCGATCCCGGTCCGGACCGCGCCGGCGGCCACCTCCTGCTCCGTGTATACGAAGAGGGCGACCCCGACCGGTTGGGCTGCCACTCCGTCAGCCTTGGCCCTGGCTCTCAAGTTTCATCTCGGTACGTGGAAGTTCGTTGTGAAGTGCGATGGCTTGCTCCCAAACAGCCTTGTTCAACTCTGATTCGCGCACGGTGTGCGTCAGGTGGCTGACCACACGAGAGAACTCCCTTGCCTTCTTGCCGTGCCAATCCCGGTCATGGCCCTTTGCCATCCACGGCGGCACATGATCCAGATGCAGGAACAATTTGACGTGGTAGTCGATCATTGGTTCGAGAAGCTTGGCCATGTTCTGTATGTCGCTCATACGTGGGTTCTCCGGCGGCAAATCCACGGTGCTATCACGCCTGACGCTAGTGTCGCCATTGGACTCTCTGAAATTGAACGCTTGCGTCGGGCGGTCATTCAGCACGAAGCCTTGTTCCGGCAGCAACCCGCTCTCAACGAGAGACCCGTGCTGCCGTTCAAGTACCAGAACTCGTTCTTGTGTGGTCGGAGCCGGAGCAAGATACCATTCTCCGTCATCCGCATCGGAAAGTAGAGACCGCAAATCGAGCTTGCCGGAGCAGAATTGATGCAACCGCTCCGGGGCAACGCCCACGACCAGATAATCATGTGCACCCGTCGGTTCTACCATCACGGCGATATAGTGCCCTCCGATGGAGTCGCGAGCCTCGATCACCCGCGGGCCATCGTAGTAGTAGAGTGTGTTGGTAGCCCTGACTGTCTTCATGGAGCCTCGACCTTACCGTGGTCAAGAATATCGAATTCTGCCAGCGGCCACCAAGTGTGGTGGGACGGCGCACCGGTTTGCTGAATGCTACCTGCGCCCGCGTCCAGCCTCAGTCTGCAAATGAAGCGGCCGCGAAGTCTCGGAAGCTTCAGTGCCCTTAACGCGTCGTCATCGGCTCTCGGATGGTACGTGGCCGCGGTGGCTGCAACAACCGGTCGCGCTGGAAAATTCAGGGTCGTTGCAGGGCAATGCGGAGGGTGTCGAGGTCGATTTCGACGATGGCGCAGGGCATGCCGAGCGACCAGTGCTCCAGCACGGCGGGGTGCAGCTCGCCGACCACGCCGATGGCGAACCAGGCGCGTTCGCCGCCCGAGGCGGCAGCGGCAGCGGCGGCAGGGGCAGCCGCTTCGACGCGGGCGGCGCGGCCGGGGATGAAGCGGGGGTCGTCCAGCTCGGCCAAGCGGTGCTCGGCGCCGAGGTAGTACAGCAGCGCGGCCAGGTGGGCGCTGGCGTCGTTGAAGCCGGCGCCACGGTCCGCCACCAGCAGGCTGCAGGCGTCGACGGTGCGCGAGCCGGTGGGGTCGGCGGCGTCGGGCAGCGCCACCTTGCCCACTTCGAACATGCGGTGCGGGTAGGCGGCGTTCTGCGAGCTCATCTCGGCGGCCAGCAGGCAGGGGATGATCGAGTCGCGCACCACCGCGTAGTTCTCGGTCATCGGGTTGGCCACCTCCACCAGCACCCGGTCCGGCGCGTTCATGCGCTCGGTGTAGTCGCGGTGTGCGCCCAGGTAGTTGAAGATCATCTCCTGGTAGCCCAGACCCACCAGCACGTCGCGGGCGGAGCGGCTGAACCGGGTCGCCTCGGTCAGGCTGCCGGCGGTGAACTCGTCGGGCAACTCCGGCTCGAAACTGCCCAGGCCGCGTCCGATGGCGAGTTCCTCGACCACGTCGACGGCGTGCAGGAAGTCGTTGCGGTAGGGCGGCGGCGTCAGCACCAGGGAGTTGCCCTCGACGCGCGCGCGGCTGCCCATGCGCTGCACCAGGCGGCGCCCCTCCTCGGGGGCGATCGGCTCGCCGAGCAGGCGTTCGGCGCTGGCCAGGTCGACGCTGGTGTCGGCCTGGAAGTAGCGCGGCGTCACCACATCGCGGCCGTGGGCGGTGTCGTAGGGATAACGAATCAGCACCGGCTCGATGGTGTAGCCGGCGTCGGCCAGGTCGCAGGCCGCGATCGACGCCACCAGCAGCAGCGTGTCCAGGTGCGGGCCGGTGAGCTCGACGAAGAAGTGATCGTCGCCCACTTCCACGTTGCCGAGGCCGGCGCTGTTGATCACCGGCGGGAACGACAGCGTGGCGCCGGCGGCGTCTTCCAGGTACGGGAACGCCGGCTGCCCGCGCACGATGTGGCCGTATTCCTTGCCCTTGGGGTGCTGGTCGAGAATCTCGGTCAGCGACAGCTCGCGTTCGAAGCCGAGCGGCACGAAGCGGGTGTCCGGCGGCGCGGCGCGGTAGCGCACCGGCCACTCAATGGCGCCGGCGCGGTACAGGCCCATGGCGATGGCGCGGCGGCGCTGGCCGTAGCTGTCGGACAGCTTCTCCTGCGACTGGATCAGCTCCAGCAGCAGCGCCTCGCTGACCGGCGGCCCGATGGCCGTGAACGCGGCGATGCAGGGCCGGATGTTCTCCAGCGCCGGGTCCACCTCCACCACCCGGGTGCCGGTATCGGCAGGCGCCGCACCGGGTGCCAGAAACGGATACTCCGGCAACGGGTCGCCGCGGTAGCAGCGCAGATGGCGCGCCAGCCCGGCGGTGGACCACAGGTCGGGGCGGCTGGTGTCCTTCAACTCCACCCGGCGCACGCCGGTGGCGGCATCGTAGCCCTCCACCTCCGCCTTGGCAGTGGACAGCAGCCGCTCCAATTCGTCGGCCTCGGGAATCTCCCCCAGCAGATCGGCAAGCAGCTCGTCGCGCACGTCAATGGTCGGCATGGATACCTCTCGCTTACCCCGTCGCCAAGCGGCGCCGCACCTGGTCCAGGTCGGGCGAGAACAGATCGCGGATGTCGTCGATGCCCAGCGCCATCATCGCCATGCGGTCGATGCCCAGGCCCCAGGCCAGCACCGGCACGTCGACGCCGAGCGGGCGGGTCACCTCGGGACGCAAGATCCCCGATCCGCCGAGCTCGATCCAGCCCACCGTGGGATGACGGATGAACACCTCCACCGACGGCTCGGTGAACGGGAAGTAGGCGGGTTCGTAGCGCACGTCGGCACTGGCCGCGCCGGCCACCTCCTCGGCGAACAGCTTCAGCAGCCCGAGCAAGGTCTTCAGGTTGACGTGCTCGCCGAGCACGATGCCCTCGGTCTGGTAGAAGTCGGCCAGGTGCGAGGCGTCCACCTCGTCGGGCCGGAAGCAGCGCATGATGCCGAAGTACTTGCCCGGCACCTTGGCGCGGGTCAGCGTCTTGGCCGACACCACGGTGCCGTGGCTGCGCAGGATGGTGCGGCGCGCGAAGTCGGGATCGAAGCGGTAGCCCCAGCCGCGGCTGCCGGTCTGCCAGCCGTCGGTGTGGGTGGCGGCGACGCGCTCCAGGTAGGGCTCGGTCAGATGGCTGGCGTAGCGCGGCTCCTTGATGAAGTAGACGTCGTGCTCCTCGCGGGCGGCGTGGAACTGCGGCATGAACAGCGCGTCCAGGCACCAGAAGTTGGTCTCGACCAGCGGCCCGTCGAACTCCTCGAAGCCGAGGGCGGTGAGCTGGTCGCGCACCCGATCCAGATAGGCGGTGTACGGGTTGCGCCGCCCGAGCAGCACCCGCCCCGGCGGCGAGTTGACGTTGTAGCGGCGGAACTGCTTGTTACGCCAGGACCCGTCGGCCAGCATGGCGGGCGTCAGCGCCCCCACCTCAGGCTGCTCGGTCCGCCCTTTCGCGTCACTACCTTCCATACGAATGTCAATGGGCGTGCCACTGCCTGTCTTGGGGATGGCGATCTGCATATTACGCCCAGCCGCCGTAAGCACGTAGCTGACCGTCTGCGTCTCGGTGGCGCGAAACACCCCCCGAGCCACGCCCCGCTTGTGGCTCAGCGCCGCCGCCTGCGCGCGTTCGGCATCGGTCAGCGCCTCTGCCGCCACCGACGCGCCCCCGGCCAGCCGCTCCAGCAGCGCGCGTATCGCCGCCACCCGCGCACTGTCGGCGCCGGCCGCGCTCACCTGCCTGCCGCCGTCCATCGCCAGCACGCCCTCGCGCACCAGGGCGCCGTACGCCGAGCCCACGTCGCGCCGCTCCAGGCCCAGCCGGGCGGCGATCTCCGGCATCGGCAACGGCCCCGCGCCGCGCAGCAGGGCCACCATGCGCTCCTCCGGCAGGCCGTCACGCCGGTACTGCGCGCCCAACTCGGTCAGCTCGTAGCGCACCTCCCGGACCCGCTCCCGCTCCGCGATCAGCCCCTTGCTCTCCAGCCAGCTGAACGCCTGGTTGCACTGCCCCAGGTTCAACCCCGCCGCCGCCATCAGGTCGGCGGCCGTGAACGGCACCCCCCCGGCGGCGACCCGCAGGACACGTACCTCAAGCGGATGAAGCTGTTCGACAGAGTTCATGGCTGCGGTTCGGTGGGTGCAAGGTACGTCACCTGCCCAACGGTTGTCGAGTGCACCCCAACTACGCTCATCACTGCACTCCGCCGTGCTGTCCGTTCCTTGAAGCGCGATGCGAGCCAGCCGGCATCATCACGGTTTTGCATTTCTTCTTTGACGGCGTTGAAGGCGCCGCCTAGGCGACTCCAGGAAACGAAGGTCGGTAAGTGCCCTGAATATCGTCCTGCTTACGGCCAGACCGAATTTCAGACTTCCTGACCTCAGCCAGAATCAGGTGACACTGCTGGCGGCGGATCACCGGCCAACTCGTAGACGAGCCTGAGATCGGTGCCGGGATAGATGGTGCGGGTTGCGTTGAGTTCCTCGACCAGGGGAGCGAGCATGCGGTCGCAGGCGTCGCTGCCGAGGCCGAGAAGCTGGATGCGCAGAATTCCCTTGGCAGGCAGCGGGATGATATTGGCGTCGGAGGTGAGCAACGCGCGCAGCAGCCTGCGGGCATTCGGTTTCTTGCCCTGGGTGGTGATGACCGGCGCCATCATCCGGGTCTCCGCGCGATAGGCGATCATGCGCACCAGGTCCAGGAACAGGCGCCCGCCAACCGGCAGGGCGTCCAGCTTGTCCTGCTCCGGCAGGTCGCCGGCGCGGACATGGGTGGGCGAGTCGGCACGCTGCTGCTTGAGTTGGTCGAGTTCCGCGGCCAGCGCGTTGGCGTCAGCCTGAAGGCGGGTGGCGGTGTCCCGGTGGTGTTCCTGCAGGGCCTCGGCGAGACGATTGCGGGCCGTTGCCAAGCGGCTGCGTACCCGCCTGATGGTCTTTTCGAGGGCGCGGCGCACGGGGTTCACGACCTGCGCGTCGGGGTCAAGCGGCTCCAGGTCATGGGTGGGCAGGGAGTCGAGGTTGAACTGCTCGCGCATATACTTGAAGAAGTTCTCCTGCGACCAGCGCGAGAACATGGCGCCGGCAACCTGGACCAAGGGCATCTGCGGGTGGGTGGTGATCACTGGCACCTGGCGACCGTTGGCGAGACGGCGCCGAATCTGGCGGACGGTGAGCCCGTTGCGCAGGACGATCGGCTGCTCGGCGAGGTCAACGGTGGTGGCACTGGTTCCGGCGGGCCCATGGATCGGTACCTCAAGGGTGCGGAAATCCTGCTGCGGCCAGTCCTCACCCTTGAAGTTCTTGTGCCAGGTGATGCAGGCGATGCCGCGCCGGGCCAGACGCTTGAACAGGTCCGGGCTCCAGCCCTCGCGGTCGAACACCAGGGTGAGCGCCGGCACGCCGGCGTCCGGCTTGGTCAGGTCGGGGGCCGCTTCCGGCACCACCCCCAGTTGCTGCAGGTGCGGCACCACGTCCTGTTCGAGCGCCTTGATCAGCTTCGGGTCGAGCGCCTTGTGCAGGCACAGCAGGGGCATGCCGCCGAGGGCGTTGATCCAATAGCTCACGGACGCAGGCATACACAGCTTCTGGCGCGCGACGAAGTGTTTCGGCAGCCGACCGTTGCGCCCGGCGTATACCTTCACGTGGCCGTCCACGGCCAGCGTCGCCCAGTCGTCGTCGTGCTCGGTGGCCCAGGTGCGTGCCAGTGCCGATTGCCAATCGCGAACGGTGTGCTCGGCGCTGGTGAGCAGCCTGATTTTGCGGCGTAGGGTCTTGGTCTCGGGGCAGCGGTCGAGGCCGAGGATCGCGCCCCACTCGCCGGGCGCCTGGTAGCGGAGGCCCTCGGGATTGCGTACTCGGGCCAGCGTCATGAAGGCGACGAACAGGAGGATGGTGGTCAAGCCATAGAAGCCGTCGGGCAGCCGGAACAGGCGGTTGGCGGCACCGAGCAGACCCGCACGCAGCAGCATCGGCAGTGCCGCGAGCACGCCGCCGTGAGCGACGCCGTGGGCGGGCGCGGCGAACACCGGCTTGGCCTCGGTCATCAGGCCGGCGCTGGCGAGCATGCGGCCCTCGACGTCACGAGCCGCGCGGCCCATGGGCGCTTGCTTGTCGCGGGCGTCGCGGGAGGCGCGATCGGTGGCCGCAGCCGGGTCGGTGTGCGAAGCGTTGGCGGGGTGATCGGTGGCCGCAGCCGCCTGCGGAGCGTCCGCGTTGGCGGGGCGATCGGTGGCCGCAGCCGCCTGCGGAGCGTCCGCGACGGCGGCAAGTGCCGCGGCGGGGGCAGCGAAGACGCCGGCGTGACGGTTTTCGTGGAAGGTGCTCACCGGAATGCCGAGTTGCCGAGCGCAGGCGCTGCCGCTGATCCCGGAAGCGAGCAGTTTGGCGGCCTTGTCGGCCATCTCGGCGTCGACGACGGTACGCCCACGCCCCCGGCGCGGCTCGAAAAAGGCGTCTTCGCCGCGCTCTCGATAGCGTTTGACGGCGCGTGCCACGGTGGGGCGCGAGATGTCGAAGGCGCACATGATGTCGGCTTGGCGGACGCCGGAAACGACGTGCAGCCTGGCGACGCGGAGCAGCATGGCGCGGCGGTCGTCGGCGGGATGGCAATCGAAGGGTTCGAGATTGAAGAAGTAATAGGTGAAGCCGTCGCGGGTCTGCATGGCGTAGCGGTCGCCGATGGGAGTGGCGTCAGGAAGGGAGAAGGGCAGGAAGAGGATCACGGGGGGGCTCCAATCATGTATCATTGTATTCTGGAATACTGAACGATACGATGTCAAGCGGAAATCGCCCGCGAGAGCAAAAAGGGGCCAGAAAAACAGGTTTATTGGAGCATTTGGAAGCTACCGGGGCAGCCGGTCAGCGCACCATGTCAGGAAGTCTGAATTTAGACGTCCCGAACTGATTCCGCGAGCAGGGAGTCTCGATGCTCTTCAATCAGTGAGGAAATATAATGGATCTGTTCTCTCCGTTTGCAGCGCAACACAACATACTGAAGGCAGGACAAAACACCACCCGCGGATATGCCGATCACAACGCCTTCCAATAAGGCAACAAGGTCGACTGCTGCGTTGGTCACCACGGCTGCAGTACCCTGAACGCCGCGCGTCGTCCAAGCCGACGACCGTTGGCGCGGCAGACGTCAGCGGAGCACTCCAAGGGAGGTCTACGAGATTCCCTGGCGTAGGGGGAGGTATCACCGTAACGTCCCGCGACATCTGGACCCATCGATTCGTTACCACCCTTGAGGCTTCGAGATTGTGGTTCCTGGAATAAGAGGGGGAAACTGTGCCGCCCTCAACATTGCTGCGCGGATGTGACGAACGTGACTCGCGACGGTCCTCAGTTTCGACGCCATGGACCAACGTCCCGGACAGACCACCATCACCGGTTTCCCTCGTTCCGTTCGAGATCACGACCGCGTAATCGAACAGTCCCTTCCAAGCATCGTTCAACAGATGTACCTACCCATATGAACCTCAACCTCTGGCAACGTATGGAGTGCGGCCAAGAAGGCCTGTTGACGCGCCGGCGCTTTCTTGTTCGATATTCCGGAGACGCGCGCAGTGAAGTACTTCAGCTTGTCCACGACATAACCCGCAGGTACCAACTGACGGGCCAACTCGACAGGATTGAGCCACTTGTACGACGTACCCTTGACGGCTCCGTAGTACAGGTTGAAGCCGTCGACGTAGACTCTGACTTGCAAGGATACTCCCTGAAATAGCAAGGGTCGCTCCGAAGAGCGCCCCCTGAGCCGACAGCACGCTGCCGGCGGGTAACTGATCGAAGCCTACTACACGTTTCGCGAGCATGCAAGTTCCCCAACCGACAATGTTCCGACAATGTCGGCTGAAGGGGTGGGAATGCGAAAAACGGCAACGGCGGTCGACACGATCAGGCCGCTACGATCTCACACTCGCCGCCCACGGAGCGCACCCGGACAGGCCGCGGCCCGCCGCGGCCCTGAGCTGGGCGAGGCGCGCGCCGGCGTGCATCAGTCCGCCCAACCGGTCCAACCGCGCACCAAGTGCCAGCGTGACTGAGCGCGATACGCGGCTAGTGGCGAAAATCTGTTGGCAGACCGATGAAAATCGGGCGCAGGGGTTGACACACTTTTTTGCCGTCGTTGCTGGCCGCTGGTGCGCCTCGGAACCCGGCAATGGTCTGCGCGCCACCGTTGACCGTCCGCGTGCCGTTTGCGGGTCCGTGGTGAGCCATGTGGACGCTGCCGGAGCCCGGTCGAGGACTAGAGCAAATCTGCTATCTCTCAACCGGGGGTATAATTACGGCATGACGAATGGGATTGAGAGAAGACCGTTCAGCGAGCTGGGCGATCAGCAGCTCCTTGAGCAGACCGGGCGCCTGGCCGCCAATCAGCGCTGCATCGATGTGCATATCCTGGACCATCTCGACGAGATCGATCGGCGCGGTCTGGCGCTGCGGCGCGTGTTTTCGAGCCTGTTCGACTACGCCGTGCGCGAGTTGCGTTTCACCGACGCCGCCGCGCAGCGGCGCATCCAGGCGATGCGGCTGTGCCGGCGCCATGGGTGGGTGCGGGCCTGCCTGCAGAGCGGCGAGTTGAGTATGACGTCGGCGGGCCAGTTGGAAACCACCTTTGCCGACGCCGAGCGGGCCGAGCGGGCCGAGCGGGCCGAGCGCCAGAGCCATACCGGGCATCGGAATGTCGGTCCTGATCGCGGCCACGATCAGGACCACGACTGCGCTGGCGGAACCAAGCAGCTTGGGCTGCCGGCAGCGCCGGGCGAAGCAGATGAGCAAGGGGAGCGCGGACACCGATCGGCGCCAGGGTTTGCACCGCTAGCCGGCGAGTGCTCCGGTGATGTGAGGGAGCGCGGGCACCGATCGGCGCCGGGGGGTGCGCCGCAGGCCGGCGAGTGCTCCGGTGATGTGGCGGCAGCGAACACGCCCGCGGTGCCGGTGGCGAGCCGCGCTGGCGCGCAGGCCCCCGGCGCCGGGCATGTAGGCGCTCCACTGCCGCTGTCGGAGTTGAACGGAAACGCGCGTCGCCGTTTCCGGCGCCCTCCTGCGCTCCCGTTGCTGCTCACGGAGCTGGTGCGGGAGCCGGTGCCGGCTCCGCCGCGCCGTCATCGGACGAAGGCCCTGCTCCACAACTCCTGCCGCCGACGGATCTCCCGGCGTCGGCATCGCGGTCGACGCCCGTGCCCGAGCCGGTCATGGCTCCAGCGGAGTCGCGGCACACCGCTTCGCGCGCGCCGGAACCACTCCGGGATGATCCGTTCGCGGAGCTGTCGCCCGGTACGGTGTCGGCGGCCCCGCTGCTGCACCCGCAACGCCAGCGCGAGTTGATCGAGCAGGCCGCCGGCATGAGCACCCGCCAAGTCGCCAGCCTGCTGGCCGCCGCCGCTCCCGAGGTGCTGCCGCCGCGCGACACACTGCGCGCCGCGGCGCCCGACCGCTACACATTGAAGGTGAGCATCGACCAGGAGTGCGAACAGGGACTGCGCCTGCTGAAGGATCTCATGTCGCATGTCGACCCGCGCATGTCGTGGGGCGACCTGGTGGCGCGCCTGGTGCGCGAGGCAGTGACCCGGCACGACCCGCGCGGCGGCGGTAGCGGGCAGCGGCGGCGGCGCAGCGCAGGCAGCGCAGGTGCATCACCGCGGCGGGCGCCGAAGGATACACGTGCCGCCGGACCGGCTCAGCGCGTAGACAAATCCTCGCCGCGCGCGCCGAACCGGAGACGTACCGCCGTGGCGCCGGTGGCCCCGGCTCGGTGCAGCGGCGGCGATACTCCGGCGCCACCGGGCGACACCGCCGCTACCGAAAGGAAGAACCCGATCGGGGTGCTGGCCAACGCCGCTCCACCGAGTCAGCCAGCGCCCGCCGCGCCTTTGGATGGCGCCCGTGCAGGCGACGCTCCATCGGGCACGCCCGCCGCTACTTCGGCGCCGAAGCCGGCACCCGCGGCACTGTTGGATGGCGCTCGCGCAGGTGCCGTTCCATCGGGCGCGTCCGCCGCTACTGCGGCGCCGGAGCCGGCACTCGGCGTGCCCCCTGACGGAGGACCGAGCGGCGCGTCGGCCGGAGCAGCGGGCGGCGCCTCGGCGGTTGGCTTCTCTGCGCGCACAGGCCTGCCGGGCTCGCCGGTCGCCACTTCGGCGCCGGAGCCCGCCCTCGGCGTGTTCCCCGACGGTGGACCGCCCGAAGCATCAGCCGGAGCAGCGGCGCACACGACCCGCGAACCTGTTCACCGCCGCCACCAATCCCCGCCGCGTCGCCACATTCCCGCGGCGGTCCGGCGCCACATCTGGCAACGCGACGGAGGACGCTGCTGTTATCGGGATCCGCTCTCCGGGCGGCGCTGCACCTCGTCCCATCTGCTGCAGATCGACCACCTGTTGCCCGTCGCCGAGGGCGGTGGCCCGGAGCCGTCCAATCTCAATCTTCTATGCGCAGCTCATCACAGAATGCGCCACGGTTACGGTCCGGCCAGGCCGCCAGAGTCCCCGCTATAGCGCCTCCTCTGCGCGGCTGGCGCGCCAATCGACTGCGCTGGTCGACAACCTGCAGGTGGCTCGGCGGGGATACCCTTCGCAGCCCTGCGCGCCCAGCGTGCATCTTCGCTACCGCCTCTTCAGACCCGGGCCGATCGCTGTCGATGCGCTCATGCGCTTCCGGCGTTCGCACCCCGGGAGGTGCTGCGATTCGGCCCCGGCGGCGATTTCGCGCTATACTTGGTGGTGCGGTCTACCGTGCAGCGTTGTCTGCGCGGCGCCGCCCGCGCTCTCCTGTCGGGCGGGCGCCCGGCGACGATGCCCGAACGCGACAATCTACCACGGAGGACTACGAATGTCAGACAAGATCGATCTCAAGAAGCAGCACCGCGAGTTGTTCGCAGCCAGGCGCAGCGCGCACCTGGTCGCGCTGCCGGAGCGGACCTGTCTGGCAATCGAAGGGGCCGGAGCGCCGTCGGACGAGTTGTATCAGAACGCGATCGGGGCGCTCTATGCGGTGGCCTACAAGATCAAGTTCGGACGCAAGAAGGCGGGGCTCGGTCCCGACTTCGTGGTGGCGCCGTTGGAAACCGAGTGGTGGGACGAAACCGGCGAGCGGTGCGATCCGCTGGCGCGGCCGGAGACCACGCGCTGGCGGGCGATGATCATGCTGCCCGGCTTCGTGTCCGTCGCCGATGTCGTGGCCGCCGCGGCGGCGGCGGCCGACCTGGCCACGAACGGTTCACCTGCCAACCCGTTGCTGCCGCGCCTGCGCCGGGTCACCGTAGCCGGCGGCCGTGCCGCGCAGATCCTGTACGTCGGCCCCTACGCCGATCTGCAAGACGCCATCCGCCGCCTGCACCAGTTCATCGCCGCCGAGGGCCTGACGGCTTCCGGGCGCCACCACGACACCTATCTGAACGACCCGAACCGCACCGCGCCGGCGACGCTCAAGACCATCCTGCGACAGCCGGTCGCCTAGGAGCCTGTCGGATTGCGACAGGCTCCTAGGGCAGGCCGGTTGGGCCGGAAGCGGTGCCGTCCGGCGGCGCAGTGATCAGCCGTGCGGGTCGCCGGGGGCGCCCGGCACCACGTAGCCGAGCACCACGGTGATCAGGTAGGCGATCAGCAGCACGAGCCCGAATCCCTTGCTGAACTGGCCCTCGACGCGGCTCACCCCGACGCGCAGCACCAGCACCACGAACAGCATCGACGGGAAGAACAGGAAGAAGAACTGCGGCGGCACCTGCAGTCCGCCGCGGGTGACGGCCGCCGCGGCGCCGCTCACGAACAGCACGTTCAACACGTCGGCGCCGAGCACGTTGCCGATCGCCAGGGCGCCGTGCCCCTTGCGCACCGCCGTCACCGAGGTGACCAACTCCGGCAGCGAAGTGCCGAACGCCACCAGCGTGGCGGCGATGATGGCATCCGGTATGTGCAGCCGCAGCGCGGTCTCCTCGACCGCCGGAATCAGCAGGCGCGACCCGATCACCACCATCGCCAGACCCACCGCGAGCTTCAGCAGCGCCAGCAGCGTGCCCTCGTCGGCAGCGCCGGCGTGTGCTTCGGCCTCCTCCGCGTCGGGCGCCGGCGCGTCCTTGGACCAAGCGATCGAGCGCCACAGGTAGAGCGCGAGCAGCACCAGGAAGACGACGCCGACCAACTGGGGCAGCCGCCCGCCGACGCTGAAGGTGCCGCCCAGCGCCAGATAGGGCACGCACGCCGCCACCAGCAGCAGCGCGCTCCCCACCTGGATCCAGCTCTGCCGGCTCACCAGGCGCCGGTCGATCGGCACCCGTCCGATGATGATCGCCAGGCCGAGGATCAGCCCGGTGTCGGCGATGATCGACCCCACCGCGTTGCCAAGCGCCAGGCCGGGAGCGCCCTGCAACGCCGCGAACACGCTCACCGATGCCTCCGGCAGGGTGGTGCCGATGCTGACGATGGTGGCGCCGATCAGCATCGTCGAAACGCCCCAGCGCATGGACAGCGCCACGGCCTGATCGACCAGCAGGTCGGCGCCCTTCACCAGCACCAGGATCGCCGCCGCAATCACCGCGAACAGAGCCAGGAGGGGTGCTTGCTGAACCAGTCCGGTCAGCCACACTTCCATTGCTGCGCTGTGTCTCCTTGCCGACAAACAAAAGGCGGCATCGCCGGCCGCCTGCTGCACACGGTTGGGGTGGTAGAAACCGTCCGCGCGATGGGCCGGTTTCCGGTGCAGATAGTGGCAGCAGGTCGCCGGTCGGTGTCAAGCGCGGCGCGAGATGCGGCGCGCTCGTCGAGCTGCTCGATGGTCTCGTTTCGAGCAGGCAGGAGGGGCGGCGTGAAGCGGGAGCCGTCCACGCGCCATTGTCGGATACATGAGTACCTCTTCCTACAACTGCGCCGCGCGCAATCGTGCGCTGCGGCATGAGACGCGCGGCGCCGCGCCCCGGCCCGTGCAGGTCGCTCCAACCCCGGCGCCAACCGCCACCGCAACGCGCGACGAGCGCGCCGGCGGCACGTCGTTCCGCTACCCTCCCGCCAACTACCACGCCGCCGTCCGCGACCTGCCGGCCGCCGAGCGGCCGCGAGAACGGCTGCTGGCGGCGGGCGCGCGCATGCTCTCCAACGCCGAGCTGATCGCGATTCTGCTGCGCACCGGGGCCTCGGGCGAGGGCGTGCTGCAACTGTCGGCGCGGCTACTCGCCGAAGTCGCCGGTCTGCGCGGCCTGGCGCACGTTACGGTGGCGGAACTGTGCACGCTGCGCGGCATCAGCGAGACCAAGGCATGCGAGCTCCTGGCCGCGCTGGAGCTGGGGCGGCGCTCCGCTTCGCTCGGACCCACGGACCGGCCGATGATGCGCGCTCCCGAAGACGTCGACCTGTTGCTGCGCGCCGAACTCGCGCCGCTTGCCCAGGAGAAACTGTACGTGCTGTTGCTCAACACCAAACAGGAACTGCTGCGCGTGCACGAGGTGTACCGGGGCACGGTCAACTCGGCGTCGGTCCGGATCGCCGAGGTGCTGCGGCCCGCGATCAAGGACAACTGTCCCAACATCATCGTGGTGCACAACCATCCCTCCGGCGATCCCAATCCAAGCGCCGAGGACATTCGCGTCACCCGCCGGCTGGCGCGCAGCGCCGAGATCATGGATATCGATCTCAACGACCACGTGGTGATCGCCGCCGCCGGCTTCGTGAGCATGAAACGGCGCGGCCTCGGCTTCGACCCGGTCCTACCCGAGTAGTGCCAATCCCGCGACCGCCCGGCGCGGCTCCGTGCATCCGGATTCGTGATGTTCGGCGCCGCGCCGAGGCCGCCGCCGGCGGCGCGCTACAGGTCCATCTCCGCTTCCAACTGGGCGATCGCTTCGCGCATGAACGCGATCTTGGGCGCCGCCATCCGGCGGGCGCGTTCGAAGTGGAAGCTTTCGGCGTGGCTGATCCGCTCGCGCAGCAGATCGAGCACTTCCTGCATCGTCTTGTAGTGATGCCAGAAGAAGGCGCCGATGGCGAGCCGCACGACCCCGATTGCGCCGGTGGTGTCGAGCAGATTGGCGTCGTACAGCAGCTTGCCCTCGACGGTGGCGGGCCGGCTGCCCGGGCGGTGCTGGCGAATCGCCTGAATCACCAACTGGGCGCGGTCCGGCGGGAAGCCGGTTTCGGACAGGATCAGCTCCGCCTTCTCGGCCGCCTCGGCCAGGCGGCGGGCCGGAATCTCGATGTTATGCAGGAAACAGGCGGCGTGCAGCACGTCGTCGTCATACTGCTCTCCCTCGCCGATCTCCCGCGCCAGGTGGTACACCCGGTAGGAGTGCTCGAACCCGGACGCCAGCCGCCCCGCGGTCAGATCCTTCACATATTGAACAATCAGCTTGCGCACGCCATCAAGTGTACCCGGATCCGCACCTGAACGCATCGACTTGCGCCCCGAAACACCCCGCAACCGGCGCGCCTACGGTATCGCTGCCGGCCCAACCGGCCCGGTAACAGCTTGACACGGGAAAAGCGCTCTCCGTAGTGTCTGCCATGGTCGTCGTTCTCGATCGTGGCATCAACGCGCAGCACAAGCGGGCGGTGCGCGAGTTCCTCTCCGAGCACCGCTACCAGATCCGCGAGTTGCTGCAGGACGGGGCACCGATCATCGGGGCGGTCGGCGGCGACCCCCTCGACCACCGCCACATCGAAGTGCTGCCGGGCGTGGCGCAGGTGATTCCCCTCAGCCAGCCCTACAAGCTGGCGTCGCGCGAATTCAAGCGCACCGAAACCGTAATCGCCATCGGGCCGATCAAGATAGGCGGCGGGCGCCTGGCGGTGATCGCCGGCCCATGCGCGGTGGAGTCGCGCGAGCAGATCTTCGAAGTCGCGGCACAACTCAGGGAGTCGGGGGCCGTCGGCCTGCGCGGCGGCGCCTTCAAGCCGCGTACCTCGCCGTACTCGTTTCAGGGCCTGGGCAAGCCCGGCGTCGAACTGCTCAAGGAAGCGGGCGAGCGCTACGGCATGCCGATCTTCTCCGAGGTGGTGGCGGCGGAGTACCTGCCGATGCTCGCCGAATGTGTGGACGTGCTGCAGATCGGCGCGCGCAACATGCAGAATTTCGAGCTGCTCAAGCGGGTGGGCGCGCTCGGCAAGCCGGTGCTGCTCAAGCGCGGCCTGGCCGCCACCATCGAGGACCTGTTGATGTCGGCGGAATACCTGATGGCGCACGGCACCGACTCGGTGATCCTGTGCGAACGCGGCATTCGCACGTTCGAGACCTACACCCGCAACACGCTTGATTTGTCCGCCATTCCGGTGGTCAAGAAACTCAGCCACCTGCCGATCCTGGTCGACCCCAGCCACGGCACCGGGCGCCGTGACCAGGTGCAGCCGATGGCGCTTGCCGGCGTGGCGGCCGGTGCCGACGGCATCCTGGTGGAGGTGCACCCCGATCCCGAAACGGCGCGCTCCGACGGCCCGCAGTCGCTCTACCCCGGCCAGTTCGAAAAGCTGATGCGCGACATCGAGCGGCTCGCACCGGTGCTCGGCAAGGAAGTCCTGCGGCTGCCGCGCACCGACCGGCCGTGGCGCCGGGCCGCGGCCGCGGCGGACACCGAAACGGTCAGCGTTGCGTTCCAGGGTGAACGCGGCGCGCACAGCGAGAACGCGATCTACCAGTACTTCGCCAATCCGCGTCCGGTACCGGGCCGCGAGTTCCAGGACGTGTTCCGCATGGTGCTCGACGGCTCGGTCGAGTACGGGGTGCTGCCGGTGGAAAACTCCCTGACCGGGTCGATCCACCAGAACTACGACCTGCTGATGCAATACCCCGACGTGCGCATCGTCGGCGAGATCACCATCCGCATCAGGTGGTGCCTGATCGCACCTCCCGGTTCCTCCACCGCCCGCGTCCGGCGCGTACTGTCTCATCCGCAGGGTCTGGCGCAGTGTGCCCGGTTCCTGACCGGGTTTCCCGACTGGGAGGAGGTGCCGTTCTACGACACCGCGGGCGCGGTGGCGGAGGTGGCGCGCGCCGGCGACGTTACCCAGGCGGCGCTGGCAGGCGCCGCGGCGGCGCGTGAGCACGGCATGGAGATCCTGGCCGAAGGCGTGGAGACCGACATCCAGAACTACACCCGGTTCGTGGCGCTGGCACGCGACGACGCCGCCGCGGTGCCCGATCCCACCCGCGCCTCGATCGTGTTCTCGGCGCGCGACGAGCCCGGCAGCCTGTTCAACGTCCTGCAGGTGCTGGCCGACAACAACCTCAACATGAAAAAGCTGGAATCGCGGCCCATTCCGGGCAGCCCGTGGGAGTACCTGTTCTACGTCGACCTGGACGTGCCCGCCGAACGCGAACTGTTCGACCGCGCCATGGAGCAGGTGCGGGAGGCCGCCGCCAGCTACCGGCTGCTCGGCATGTACCGCTCCAACCAGGGCCGCTAGCAGCGCCACCATTCCTTGCGGCTATTGAAGCGCCAGCGACGCGCGCGCCGTTATCTATGGCATGACACGATGGCGGATCCCCGGATTCGGCGCCGGGCGGCGCGCGGCGGTTGTCGCCGCGGCCGCTGCGATGGCCGCGGCAGGAATGTGGCTCTACGGATGCAACCTGGTCCCCGGGCCACGGTTAGTGCAACTGCCCGAGTTGCCGGCGGCGTGGAGCCACTTCAAGATCATTCTGCAGCTCACGGCCGTCGACGGCCGCGACGGCACCGAGCAGCGGCTGCCCGACGCGCTTCCGGGATCCGCCGTCGTGCTCCCGGTCGGGCGGCACACGGCCACGGTCATCGTCGCCGAACCGGTTATCGTTGGCCCGGCGGGCGCCAGCGGCCGCGGTGCGGTCATAACTCCGCCGCACCTGCGGCTGCGGCCCGCCGGCGCCGTCGTTCCGCTCGATGCCGGCGACGACGGCGTGCTGCCGGTTACCTGGGAGCGCGGCGTGCTGGCCACGCTGATCCTGGATCTGTGGCGCGGCGGCGCCAACCCGTGGCTGCTCAACATCGAACGCCTCGATCGGGAGCTGCGCGAACGCGCCGGCGCCGACCCGTGGGCGCTGGATCGCAGCGCCATTCTTGCCGCGCTACAGGCGGGCGAGATGAGCGCGGCAGTCATACGCCCGCGCCCGCGCCACATGGTCAGCCTGCCGCTTCCGGCCGGGCGCTGGGTGTGGTGGGACCCGCTGGCGACGCCGTTGCACAGCGACGGCCACACCGTTTTCACGATTCAGTTGCCGGCCGGCTATCACCTGCTGATCCACGACAGCGGCGCCGCGCTCGCCGTGCACGTGAGCGATGACGGGACGGTGTTGACCGCGCCCGCGGCCGACCCCTTCGCGCCCTGACCGGACGCCCCGCACGCGGCGCGCCACGGCGCTGGAACAGTCGCCGGCTGGCGCGTAAGATGCGCGGCGTCTTGCACCCCCCGCTCCGTTCTCGATTCGCCGCCGTGATCTTCGACCTGGACGGCACACTCGTCGATTCGCTGCCCGACCTGGCGGCTGCCATGAACGCCACCCTGCGCGCGCTCGGCGAGCCGGCGCACCCGCTGCCATTCTACCTGCCGCTGATCGGCGGCGGCGTGGAAGTGATGGTCGTCGGCGCCATCCCTGCGGGCCGCCGCACTGCGCGCCGGGTGGCAACCGCCGGCTCGATGATGCGCACCTACTACCGCCGCAACGCGCTGCGCAGCACCGGTCCCTATCCCGGCGTGCGCGCGCTGCTCGCCGATCTGGCGCGCCGCCGCATCCCGATGGCGGTACTGTCCAACAAGCTGCACGCGGAGACCGTGCAGGTGGTGCGGGGTGTGTTCCCGGGCCTGCCGTTCAGGGCAATCCTGGGGTTGCAGCCGCCGCGCCCCGCCAAGCCCGATCCCGCCGGCATCCTGGAACTGTGCCGCGCGCTCCGGGTCGCCCCCCACCGCGTGCTCGTGGTCGGCGACGGCGATACCGACATGCTCGCCGCGCGGCGCGCCGGCGCCTGGCCGGTGGGCGCCACCTGGGGCTATCGCAGTCCGCGCGCGCTGCTGGCAGCGGGAGCCGCCCGCCTGCTCGCCCACCCGCGCGCGGTACGGCAATTCCTGGCGGCCTGATCGGAGGCCGCGCGGCGCCCGGTTACGGGCGCACTCGCTTGCGGTCGCGGGGAAACAGGGAGGCCTGCTTGACGCTGGCCAGGCCGAGGATGCTCTGCGTGAGCCGCTCCAGGCCGATCGCAAAGCCGCCGTGCGGCGGGCACCCGTAGCGGAACACCGACAGGTAGTCGCGCATCGCCTCCGGGTCGAGGCCGAAGCGCCGCAGACTGTCCACCAGCGTGGCGTAGTCGTTGATGCGCCGCCCGCCGGAGGTGATCTCCTGGCCGCGGAACAGCAGATCGAACGACATCGTCCGGTTGCCGTCGGCGGGATAGGTATAGAACGGCCGCTTGCGGCGCGGATAGCCATACACGAACACCGCGCCGATGCCGTGCTCGGCGGCGGCGCGGTCGCACAGCAGGCGCTCGCCCTCCGGATTGATGTCGTACACCCGCCGCCCGGTCGCCTCGGTCACCGCGGCGCGCGCCTCGTCGTGGGTCAGCCGCGGAATCGCCGCCACCTCGGCGGCGGTCGGCAGCGTCGCCTGCCACGCCTCCAGCACCTCGCCGCAGTCGCGCGCCAGTGCGGCGAAGATGGCGGCGAGCAGGCGCTGTTCCAGATCCATCAGATCGTGCTCGCTGTCGATGAACGCCATCTCCACGTCCAGCGACACGTATTCATTGATGTGGCGCGGCGTATCGTGCTTCTCCGCCCGGTACGCCATGCCGATCTCGAACACCTGCTCCAGCCCGGCCGCCACCATCGCCTGCTTGTAGAGCTGCGGCGACTGCGCCAGGTACACGGTGCGATCGAAGTACTGCACCGGAAACAGTCCGGTGCCGCCCTCGGTGCCGCTGCCGATCAGCTTGGACGACTTGATCTCCGTGAACCCCTCGCTGCGCAGATGGTCGGCAAAGTGCTGCACGATGGCCGCCTGCAGGCGGAAGATCGCCAGCGTCTTGGGGTTGCGCAGGCTCACCATGCGGTGCTCGAGCATGGCGTCGAGACTGAGCTGCGACGGATCCTGATTTACCGCCAGGGGCAGATCCGCGGCCGCCGCCGAGATGATCTGCAGCCGCTGCGCCTGCACCTCGTAGCCGCCCGGCGCCTTGCCGTTGGCGGCCACCACGCCGCCGACCTCCACCACCGACTCCAGCGTGACCGGGTTGCCGGCGGCGTCGGCGGGGGCGCTGTCGAACACCACCTGGCAGATGCCCGAGCGGTCGCGCAGCAGCAGGAAGCACACGCCGCCCAGATCGCGCTGGCGATGCACCCAGCCGCGCAGCAGCACCGCCGCGCCGGTGTGTTGTCCCAACGCGCGCGCCAGAATTCGCTCGCTGCCCGCCGCCACGCTAGTCATGGTCTTCCGGTCCCCCATTCTGCGCCGGCTCGTACAGCGCCTCAATCAGCGCGTGCACCTGGTCCGGGTGCGCGCGCCCCGCGGTGTGGCGCATCACCTGGCCCACCAGAAAGCCCGCCGGCTTGCGTTCGCCGGCGGCAATCTGCGCCGCCACGCGCGGATTGTCGGCCACGATGCGCTCCAGAATCGGGCGCAGCTCGCCGGCATCGGTGATCTGGCGCAGGCCGTCATCCTCGACCACGGTGTCCGGGTCGCGATCCTCGACGATTACCTTGGCCAGCACCTGCTTGGCGATCTTGCCGCTCACCGCGCCCGCCTCCAGCATGGCCAGCAACGCGGCCAGGCGCTCCGGCGTCAGGTTGCTGGCGGCCAGCGTCTCGCGGCGCTGGTTGAGGTGGCCGCGGATGTCGGCGCCCAGCCAGCGGGCGGCCAGCGAGGCGGCGCCGCCGGCCGCCACCGTCCGCTCGAAGAAGTCGGCGGTTTCCGGCTCGGCGGTCAGGAACGCGGCCTGCTGCCCGGTGACCGCGTACTGCTCCCGCAACCGGTCGCGGCGCGCCAGCGGCAGTTCCACGAGGCACTCTTCCACGGCGGCGAAGAACGATTCGTCGGGACGGAACGGCGGCAGGTCGGGCTCCGGAAAGTAGCGATAGTCGTCTTCGCTCTCCTTGACGCGCATCGGCTCGGTACAGTCGCGGTTCTCGTTCCACAGCCGCGTCTCCACCCGCACCGCAGCGCCCTCGGCCAGCACCGCCGTCTGCCGCTTGATCTCGAATGCCAAGGCATTGCGCACGAACTTGAACGAGTTGAGATTCTTGATCTCCACCTTGCTGCCCAAGCCGGCGCCGACGCGGTTCACCGACACGTTGGCGTCGCAGCGCAGCGACCCCTGCTCCATGTTGCCGTCGCACACGCCCAGGAACCGCACCATGCGGCGAAACTCCTCCAGGAACTGTTCGGCCGCGGTGGCGCTGCCCAGCTCCGGCTGCGTGACCACCTCGACCAGCGGCGTTCCGGTGCGGTTGTAGTCGAGCAGCGAGATGTCGCCAGCGTGAATCATCTTGCCGGCGTCCTCTTCCAGGTGCACCTCGCGAATGCCGAGCGGCGCCCGGCTGCCGTCGATCTCGGCGGTGAACGCTCCGGCGCGGCCGATCGGCGCCCCGAACTGGGAAATCTGATAGTTCTTGGGCAGGTCGGGGTAGAAGTAATTCTTGCGTTCGAACACCGTGCGCCTGCTCAGAGTGCAGCCGAGGGTGCGCGCTATCACGTACGCCTTGAGCACCGCCTCGCGGTTCAGCGCCGGCAGGATGCCGGGGTAGCCGAGGCAGACCGGACACACGTTCTCGTTGGGGCGGTCGCCGAACGCGTTGCGGCACTGACAGAACACCTTGGAGGCGGTGATCAGCTGCACGTGGATCTCCAGCCCGATGTGCGGCTGGTAGGCGGCGGCGCCGGCAGCGGCGGCCACGTCAGCCATCCTCCGCAGCGGTCGCGCCAGCCGCGCCAGCCGCGGCGAGCAGGGCGGCTGGCCCCAGGTAGCCGGGCGGCCGCGGCGGCTCGAACTGCGCCGCCAGCGGCTCGGCAACCCGAAACAGCAGATCCTCGCGGAAATGAGGCGCCATGAACTGCACGCCGATCGGCAGCCCGCCGTCGATGACGCTCGGCACCGCCAGCGCCGGATGGCCGGTCAGGTTGGCGGTGCAGGTGAACAGATCGCCCTGTTTCTGCTGGAACGCATCGAGACCGGCGGCGCCATGAGCAAACGGCGGCACCGGGAAGGTGGGCATCAGCAGCAGGTCCACCGCGCCGAAGGCGTGCTCGAACGAGCGCCGGATGAGGGTGCGGATGCGCTGGGCGCGCTGGTAGTACTGCTCCTGGAAACCGGAGCGCAGCACGTAGGTACCCACCAGGATGCGCAGCTTGACCTCGGCGCCGAAGCCGGCGCTGCGCGCCGCGACCGTCATTTCCTCGGCATCCGCGGCGCCGTACGCGGCGCCGTCGGTGCCGCGCGCGCCGTAGCGCACGCCGTCGTAGCGCGCCAGGTTGGCGCTCGCCTCGGCGGTGGCGATCACGTAGTAGGCGGGTACCACGTATTCCAACGAGCCGAGCTCCACGGCAACGCAGCGGATGCCCGCCTCCCGCAGCCGGTCGCGGGCCGCGTCCAGCGCGCCGCGCACGGCCGGATCCAGCCCCTCCAGGATGCCGTTCGGGATACCCACCACGAGCTGTTCGGGCGCCGGCGCCGGCGGCGGGTACTCCACCGACGACTGATCCAGTTGATCGACCCCACGCATGGTCTCGAACGCCACCCGCGCGGTGGCCACGTCGGTGGCGGTCACGCCGATCACGTCCAGGGAGGAGGCATACGCCACCAGCCCGAACCGGGACACCGCGCCGTAGGTGGGCTTGAGGCCGTAGACGCCGCAGAACGACGCCGGCTGCCGTACCGAGCCGCCGGTATCGGAGCCCAGCGCGAACGGCACCAGACCGGCGGCCACCACCGCCGCCGAGCCGCCGCTGGAGCCGCCGGCCACTACCGCATCGTGCCAGGGATTGCGCACCGCGCCGAAGCAGGAGTGTTCGCTCGATGAGCCCATGCCGAACTCGTCGAGGTTGGTCTTGCCCACCACGCGCGCCCCGGCGCCCTGCAGCCGGGCCACCGCGGTGGCGGTATAGGGCGCCACCAGGCCGCGCAGCAGCCGCGAGCCGCACGACAGCGAGAATCCCTCGACCGCTATGTTGTCCTTGACCGCGAACGGCACCCCGGCCAGCACTGCTCCGCGCGCCTCGGCGTGGCCATCGTTGGCGCCGGGCGCAGGGCGGGTCGCGTCCACCTCGACGAACCCGTTGATCGCCGCGTCGGCTGCCAGCGCCGCCCGTTGCCAGCGCTGCGCGCCGTGCTCGCCGGCCAGCGCGGCGGACCATGCCGCGGTGGCCGCCGGCCGCCTATTATCGATCACACCAGTCACCATGTACGTCTGAACTCCGGACTTTCGGGCACCTAGAGCACGTTGGGTACCGTGAAGTGATCGTCCTCACTCTCCGCCGCCGCCTCCAGGAGCCGCTCCGGCGACGCCCCCGGCCAGCGCTGCTCGGATGCCACGACGGCATCGGAACGCAGCCGGTTGCGCGGCCCGAGCGCGTGCGTGGTCGGCTCGACGTCGCCGACGTCGGCCGCCGACATGACATCGAAGTAGGACAGGATCTGTTGTACCCCGGCGCGAAGCTGCTCCCGTTCCGCACTGCTCAGGCGCAGCCGCGCCATCTGCGCGGTAACCTCGAGTTCCGCTTCGCTCAGGGTCTGCCGGTACTCCATCGGACCTCGGGTAAGATGATTGCATGCTCGCCGGCCTGTCAAGCTGACCGCACCATCGGCAGCCATCGGCACCATCGCGACGGCCGCCAGGACGCGGCAAGCGCCGCGCCGGTGGCGCGCGCAATTTGACCGGAGAGTGCTGCAATCGTATAGTGTGTAATGATGCACCGGCCAACAGCTGCCCGCGGCCACTCACGGTGCCAGCAACCATGAGTGATGCGACACGGCAACGGGCCGTCACAACCGACTTCCCGGAGGTCAACTTTTACGACCAGGACCTGGTCAACCTCTACCAGCGTTCGTGGTATTGGATAAGCGATCAGTGGCATCGGGGAACCGAGGCCAACGGGTTCGCGGCGAATTACTTTCGCTATCCGGAAGCGGACCGCATCAATCAGTTCGAGACCTGCTTCGCCACCTTCTTTCTGGTGTACAGCAACGGCACCTTTCCGGTCACCGAACAGCTCGACACCTTCTACAACAAGCAGGAGGAGGATGGCGCCATTCGCTGCGAGTACCTGGTGGAAGACGGCTCGCCGGTGCTCACCGACGACAACCCCACCGGCGTGGCGCCGCCGCTGTTCGCCTGGGCCGAGTACAACCTGTACCACAAGTTCAGCACGAAGACGCGTCTGCGCGAGGTGCTGCCCGTGCTGGAACGCCATTTCGCGTGGCTGGAGGCGACGCACCGGCAGGAAAACGGACTCTATTCGGTACCGACGGCCGCCACGATGATGGGCAACTGCCCGCGCGAAGGGTGCCACTACGCGATCGATTTCAACGCTCAGCAGGCGCTCAACGCCCTGTTCCTGTCGGCGATCGGCGATGTACTCAATGACAAGGACACCAGTTTCAAGTACAAACGCGCCTACTTTTCGCTGAAAACCCGCATCAGCCAGATGATGTGGGACGATGCCACCGGCTTCTACTACGATCTCGACCGCGACGGGCACCGTCTAGGGGTCCGCACCATCGGCGCGTTCTGGACGCTGCTCGCCGCGATTCCCAACGAAGACAAGAGCGAACGGCTCATATCGTATCTGAACAGACCTGATGAGTTCGGCGTCGAGCACCCGTTTCCCACCCTGTCTGCCGCCCACGAAGGCTACTCGCCCGACGGCGCCGGATACTGCGGCGCGGTGGTGCCGCCGTTCAACTACATGGTGATCAAGGGGCTCGAACGGTACGGAAAACATGACGAGGCGCGCGAATTCGCACTGCGCCATCTGTACTACGTGCTGGACGGATTGCACCCCGAGGACAACGTGACCGGATCGCTGTACGAGGCCTACGCGCCCCAACAGGAAGGCCCGGCCAAGTGGCCACGGCGGAGCGACTTTCCACGCCGGCTTCTGATGGCCTACTGCGCGGTCAGCACGGTGGCGTTGATGATCGAAAACGTCGTCGGGCTGTATATCTCGCTGCCGCGGAAAACGGTCGACTGGCGGATCCCGGTCATGGAGATCATGGGCATCGAGAACCTGCAACTGAAGCGCAACCTGATCTCCATAGTCAGCGCCAAGAGCTCACGCGGTTGGGAAATCCGCCTGGAGTCGGAGAAGCTGTACTACCTGACCATTAACGTGCTGCGCGAGGGCCGGCGCAAGACGCTGCCGATTCCGTCCGGGAAGTGCTCCATTCTGATCGACAAGATCTAGCGCGCTAGCGCGACCCTCGACTAGGAGTCACAGACTCCTAGTCGAGGCGGACGCGCCCGCGCAAGGCCCGGCTTACGGTGAGCCGATCGGAGTATTCCAGGTCGCTGCCCACCGGCAGACCGTGGGCGAGTTGCGAGGTTACCACCCCAAGATCCTTGAGTTGCTTGGCCAGCAGCAGCGCCGTAGCCTCGCCTTCCACGGTGGGATTGGTCGCCACGATCACCTCCTGCACCCCTTCCTCGGGCACGCGCCGCAGCAGTTGGTCGATGCGCAGATCCTCGGGCCCGACGCCGTCCAGGGGAGAGAGTACGCCCATCAGCACGTGGTAGCGGCCGCGAAACTCGCCGGTCGCCTCAATGGTGGCAACGTCCTGCGGCTGCTCCACGACGCACACGCGATTCGTGTCGCGCGAGGGATCGGCGCAGATGTCGCAGCGCTCCACCTCCGTATACGCCCCGCAGATGGCGCACGGCCGAATGCGTTCGCGCAGCGCGATCAGATCGGCGGCCAGGGCACGCACATAGGAGGGGTCGGCGCGCAACAGGTAGTAGGCGAGCCGGGCAGCGCTCTTGCGGCCCAGCCCGGGCAGCTTGGCGAGCGCCGCGATAAGCCGGTCGAGACTGTTCACGGTCGACGGCGGGTCGGTCCTAGCGCCCCGAAAGCGCTGCCTCGGCAGCGCTTTCGGCCCAACCGGCCTACCCTAGGAGTCTGTCGCAATCCGACAGACCCTAGGCTCCGAACAGCCCCGGCGGCAGCGGCATGCCGCCGAGCACGGAACTGAATTCGCCGCGCAGGTGCTCCTTCACCTTGCCGACGGCGTCCGTGAACGCGGCCCGGATCAGGTCCTCCAGCATCTCCCGTTCTTGCGGATCGATCACGTCGGCAGCCACGCGCAGGTCGACCACTTCCATGTGCCCGTTGAGCACCACTTCGACCATGTCGCCGCCGGCGCTGCCGCTGACCCGAATCGCGCGCAGCTTCTCTTCCATGTCGCCCATGTTGCGCTGCAGACCCTGAATGACCTTCAGAAAATCGAGGGGGTTAGGTGCCATGCGCTATCTCCTTGACCACTTCGCCGCGAAATATCTTGCAAAACCGCCCGACGTCGGCGTTTTCCGGGGCAGCCCGGTCCGCGCCCTCTGGCGCCGCCGCCGGTTCGCGCCGGTAGTCTACCCCGATGCTCACCGGACGGCCCAGGATCTCGCTCGCCGCCGCCGCCACCGTCTGCTGCGCATTCACGACCTGGCCGCCGGCGTACCGGTCGCCGGCCGCGAACGTCACGGTCACGCGGCCGCCATCCACCACGGTGGCCACCGCCTTTTCGAGGTTTGCCGCCAACGAGAGCTGGTTCTGGGCGCGCACCCGGGCGCTGATCTCGTGCAGCACCTCCGGAGCGGGATCGGACGCGCGCCCTTGCGCAGCTTCGCCCGCCGGCAGATCTGCCGGCGACGCCGGTGCCTCGGCCGTCATGGCCGCCGGCGCCGCCGAGCCCGCGGGCCCGCTGTCGCGTAAAGCCGGCGCGCCGGCGGCGGCAATGGCGCTGCGCCACGGCGGGTCATCCGGGTCTGCCGCCCGCGGGCCGCCCCGCGCGGGCGGCGCCGCGGCGCGGGCGGTTCCGCCGGCTCCCGGTGCCGGAGCGCGGGCGGTCCCGGCGGCTCCGGCGGCTCCCGCTGCCGGAGCGCGGGCGGTTCCGGCGGCTCCGGCGGCTCCCGCTGCCGGCGCGCGGGCGGTTCCGGCGGCTCCGGATGCCGGCGCCTGCCGGGGCCGGCCCTGCGGCGGGTCGCCGGGGTAGCCGGACCCGGGCCCGCCGGCGGCGGCGCGCGGTCCGGCCCAGGCGGGCCCGCCGGGCGCACTCCCCGGAAGCTTCGCCGGTGCGGCACCGGCGAACTGGCCCTTGATGGCGTGTACCTCGGCCAGCAGTTCATCCGGCGTAACCATGCCCGTGACGCGCGCCAGCCGGCTCAGCAGCAGTTCCAACTCGAAGCGGGGGCTCACCGACTGCTTCAGGTTGCGGTGCACTTCGAGCAGCAATTCGCCGGCCAGCTCAAGCTGGCTGACCGGCAGCCGCGCACGCGCCTCGGCGCTGAAGCTGGCCTCCGGATACCCCAGGATGCCCGGCCGCGTCACGCCGTGGCGCAGCAGCAACAGGGAGCGCAAATAGTCGGCCAACGCGATCACGAACCGTTCCACCGACACCCCGCGCTCCAGGATGTCGTCGGCCAGGGTGAGCATGGCGGTGGCGTCGTCGCTGCCGATCAGGTTACCCACCCGATTGAGTTCGTCCATGCTCAGCGCGCCGATGGTGTCGCGGATGGCGTCCATGGTGATTCGGCGGCCGCCGGTGAACGAGGCGATCTGGTCAAAGGTGGTGTAGGCGTCGCGCAGCGAGCCGTCCGCTTCCTTGGCAATCCAGATCAGCGCTTCAGCGTCCGTTTCCAGATCCAGTTCCGCGGCCACCTCGGCGAGCCGGTCGCAGATCTCATCGGTGGAGAACAGGCGGAAGGTGAACTGCTGGCAACGCGAACGGATGGTGGCCGGCACCTTGTGAATCTCGGTGGTGGCAAAGATGAACACGACGTACGGCGGCGGCTCCTCGACGGTCTTCAGCAGCGCGTTGAAAGCGCTGGTGGAGAGCATGTGTACTTCGTCGATGATGTACACCTTGTAGCGCGCCGCCACCGGGGGGAACAGCACCTCGTCCTTGATCGCGCGCACGTCGTCGACGCCGGTGTTGGAGGCGCCGTCGATCTCGATTACGTCGAGCGAGGAGCCGGCGCTGATTTCCTTGCACTCGTTGCAGTCGTCACAGGGAGTGGCGGTTGGGCCGGCGGCGCAGTTCAGGGCCCGCGCCAGCACCCGGGCGGCAGAGGTCTTGCCCACGCCACGCGGCCCGGAAAACAGAAAGGCGTGCGCGATCTGCTGCCGCTCGATGGCGCCGCACAGGGTCGCCACGACGAATTCCTGGCCGACGATCTGCTCGAACGAGCGCGGCCGCTTGCGCGTCGCGGTTACTTCGTAGGCCATCGTCCCTCACTCGAGAAAAAAAGGCCCTCTGGCCGCCGCCGATGAATTACGGCTCCTGCTCGCATCGCTTACCGCTGCTACCTTCCGGTCCTGACGGGGTTGGGCGGACGAGCATAGCGTAGATCGGAGACGAACCAGATGGGCTTTTCGGAGAGAGTGGGATTCGAACCCACGGTACCCGGTAAGGGTACACACGCTTTCCAAGCGTGCACCTTCGGCCCCTCGGTCATCTCTCCTGGGACCGGCCGCGCGACACCCCCGGGTGCAATGGGGATGTTGCACGGCCGCCCAAGGCGGAGAGAGTGGGATTCGAACCCACGGAGCCAGCATACGCGGCTCAACGGATTTCGAGTCCGCCCGATTCAACCGCTCTCGCATCTCTCCGTACATGGCGCAACCCCAACGAGTTGCGCTTGCGTCTGCGTGCCCAAGAGGACTCGAACCTCCGACCTCTAGATCCGCAATCTAACGCTCTATCCAGACTGAGCTATGGGCACGTGCAGGTGCGGCGCCGCGGCGCCGCACCGTTCGGAGAGGGTGGGATTCGAACCCACGGTACCCTTGCGAATACAACTCCTTAGCAGGGAGCCCGATTCGACCACTCTCGCACCTCTCCCGGTCGCGCGAACCCGGAGCGGCTAAGCGGAGAGGGAGGGATTCGAACCCCCGGAGCACAATGACTCAACGGTTTTCAAGACCGCCTCCTTCGACCACTCGGACACCTCTCCCAGGCTCAAGCACGCTACCGGAGTTACAGAATATATTTTGCACCGCCCCGCTTGTCAATTCACTGCCTGCCCCGCCTACCGCGAACGTCTCGGCCTACCATCGGTAAGCGGCTTCCAGGTCGAGAGCGTGGGTGGCCGCGGCCGCAGTGCCGGTGAGCTCGCGGCGCGTGGCCTCCACGCTCAGGTCGAACCGCGGCGCCAGGCTGGTCCGTCCGCCAAGCCGCCACAGCCGCTCTCCGGCCGCCGCCAGCGACACCCCGGCATACGGCGTCACGTCTCCGAACCCGTAGCTCAGCTCCGCGTTCAGCAGCCCGCTTGGCGGTCGCGGCCCGTGCGCAGCTCCGAGTGCCGTGGCATCCGGCAGCGCCCAGTCCGCCTCCGCCGCCGCCAGGTCAACCGCCGCTTCCGAGTTCATCCACAGCAGCAGCCCGTCCGCCTGCGCCGCCAACTCCAGGCCGCCGGACCGGTCCGCCGCCAGCAGCGTGCCGCGCGCTCCGAACGCTCCCATCACCATGCCCAGGTCGGTCATCACCCGCGGCTCGTCCAGCCGCTACTCGCCCAGCACCCGTAGCCGAACACCGCCCACGGGTCCAGCCCCTTGTAGGCAGCTACCCGCGGGTATGAGTTGGCGCCCAGCGCCGGCGGGTCGGACCGGTAGCTGGGTAGTCTTCGAACCCGACTACGCCCGCGCCCGCCGGATCCTCATGGAGACCCAACTTACCCGTCATCGTTCCGGGAACGAACGGCCATTCCTGCAGGCATCAACGGCAGCGGTGCCCCGGCTTAGTGACCGCCAGCGCTTTCGCGTCCGGTGCTGCATAGACCGCGCCGGCTTGATCCGTTGGCCACTCCGCCATGCCTGGCCCGGTCTGGCGGCGGGAAGCGGACCGCGGGGGCGCCGGCGCCCCGGCTGACCCGTCGGCGGCCCCGTGGCGAGCGGCGGGCCGAGCGGAAAATTCCCCGTGATTTCCCCGAGCGGCTCGAGATCTTTTGCTCAACGCCTCCTATTCCGGCCCGATTCCGGAGCCAAGAACGGCCTCGGCCGGTTGTGCAGCAAGCTCCGGAATGTTATGCTAGGTCGTGAGTTAGGCGTGAGCATGTGGTTCGGCGAAGCAAATCTCAGCCCGGTTTTAGCGCCCGTTCCCGCAGCCTGGTTGCCTACCAGGGGCATGTATTATGCGTGAACGGCGGCTTCGGTGCGTTAATGAAATGGGCGCAAATCCGTGCAGATGATGAGTACTGACAGAATGGACACCACGGGGCGAATGCGGTTTGCGTATCGTGAAATGCTAGCGCCGGGGATGGGCGGGCTGGCCATTGGAGTGATCTTCTTCCTCGTCGTCCAGTACACCGTACTCGGCCCACTCGGCCCGCTCGGTACGGGTGAAACCTTGAGTTGGTTACAGCGCCTGGGCTTCTGGAGCCTGGTCGCCGGGCTGCAATTCCCGATCTGCTACGCGTCCCTCATGCTCACGCTCTACATGACGCGCGCCCGGCGCCTGCTCGTGGTCGCGCTGGGATTGATGGTTATGGTGGTGATCGCTGCCGCGTCATGCGCCGCCATAGTCTTCACGGTCTACGGGATCTTCGAAGGCGGTCGTATTCCCGGGGTCTCCCTGCAAAAGATGTACGGCGTATGCGTCTTGAACCTGTTTTGCGTAACGGCTCTGTTTTATTACGTGGCATGGCTCCGCCTCAACTTCGTGCGGCCGGACGTGGAGGAGCATGCCGCCACTCACCAAGGAGCCGTCGCCGGCCGGCTCTCCGACGCCGGCAGCGTGCCGAGCGCCGGCGCGGGACCGATAGCCGCGGTTGGCCCGGCGACTCGGGAGGGTGTTGCGGTCGCCGGCGGCCCACCCGCGGAAACCCCGGCGCCGTCGGGCAGATTCTTTGACCGTCTGCCGGACGATCTTGGCCGCGACATCATCTACCTGACGGCGTCCGCTCACTACGTCGATGTGATCACCGCGGCCGGCAGCACTTCCATCCTCCTGCGCTTTTCGGATGCGGTTGCCGAGCTCGGCGATATCGGGATACGGGTACACCGCTCCCACTGGGTCGCCTTTCGCCACGTCAAGCAGGCGCTGCGGCGCGATGGTCGTACGTTGCTGCGCCTTACCGGCGATCATGAAGTGCGGGTCGGGCGCAATTACCTCCCTGACGTACGCGACGCGGTCCCGAAAGCCTGGCTGCGCACCAGGCGGCGCGAACCGGACCAAGCCCCACCCGCGTCGTCGTCGACTTCCTCCTGACACACAGGCACCCGGCGGTCGCTGTCGTTACGGCACGGATTCTCGGTGAAGGAGAGTGGAATTAGACGCCGGACAGGTGATTTCTGAGACGGCGACCCGTGGGCTGTCTTGTAAAACCATGCGTCCATAACAAGTTGCAAGACTAGACTTTGTTCACCAGCCTAGCCAGCCTAGCCATCTTATGCTCGTCTGGCCAACTGGCGGCGTGCCACCTCCTGGACGGCGTCATGCCGCCAGCTTGGCATTGCTGCCGTTACGGTCGACCGGTGGCACGGCGTTGCCGGGGGCGGTATCATCACGTCCGTGCACGGTGCTTTGCGTACGCAGGATCGTGGAGAATGGGACCGAACGTCGTCTACTTTCTGGTCGATGATATGGGCTACGGAGACGTTTCCTGCCTCAACCCGCGCGGCCGGATCGCCACGCCGCACTGCGATCGGTTGGCGCGCGAGGGAATGGTGTGCCGCGACGCCCATTCCAGCTCGGCGGTCTGCTCACCGTCCCGCTACGGCGTGCTCACCGGCCGCTACAACTGGCGCTCGACGCTGCAGAAGGGCATCGTGGGCCCGTACGGCGAGCCGCTGATCGACGACCGGCGCCTCACCGTCGGCAAGCTGCTGCGGCGTCACGGGTACCACTGCGGCGCGATCGGCAAGTGGCATCTGGGCATGGATTGGCATTTTTCGGCCACCGCGGACTACCTGCCGGCGTTCCCCCACGATCGCACTGCCGGCTCGGAACTCGTTGCGACCGACCGGCAGCGGACGCTGTGGCGCGACTCGTTCTCACGCAGGATCTCCGACGGACCGACCAGCCGGGGTTTCGACTACTACTTCGGCGTGGATGTACCAAATTGGCCGCCCTACTGCTACATCGAGAACGACGCCACCATCGGCACCCCCTCCGAGTTCCTGCAGGCGCGGCTGCTCGGCGACAATCTGGCCAGTCTGCAGGGGCCGGCGATGCCCTACTGGAACTTCGAGCAACTCCTGCCCACGTTCGCGCGCGCCGCCGACCGTTACATCGCCGGTCGCGCCGCCGCCGGCGAACCCTTCTTCCTGTACCTGCCGATGACTTCGCCGCACACCCCGCTGTCGGTGAACAAACCCTGGATCGGCCGCAGCGGATTGAACAATCTGTACGCCGACCTGGTGATGGAGACTGACGACATTTTTGCCAAGTGCTCGATTCGCTGGAGCGGCACGGTGTCGCCGACAACACGCTGGTCACCTTCGCCAGCGACAACGGCTGCGCGCACTACATCGGCGTCGACCAACTGGAGGCGCAGGGGCACCATCCGAGCGCCGGCTTCCGCGGGTACAAGTCCGACGCCTGGGACGGCGGCCACCGCGTTCCCTTCATCGCTCGCTGGCGCGGCGTGATCGAGCCCGGCAGCAGCAGTGAACAACCCGTGTGCCTCACCGATCTGCTGGCCACCTGCGCCGACTTCCTGGACGCCCCGCTGCCGGTCACCGCCGGCGAGGACAGCTTCAGCATGCTGCGCCTGTTCCAGGGCCATGACGAGCCGATCCGCGACCATGTGGTGCACCACTCCATCTCCGGCAAGTTCGCCATTCGCGACCAGCGCTGGAAGCTGGTCCTGTGCCCCGGTTCGGGCGGCTGGACGCTGAATGACGCCGATGCCGTCCGCGACGGGCATCCGCTGATCCAACTCTACGACATGTGCAACGACCAGACGGAGCGCCACAACGTGCACGCCGAGCACCCGGTAGTGGTCAAGGAGATGGTAGCGCTCCTCAAACGGCTGGTGGCCGCCGGGCGGAGCACGCCGGGCCCGGAGCAGAGCAACGACGCGGCCGTGGATATCTGGAAGGCGGACACCCTCCCCGGCGTCGATCCGGCGCTGTTCGACGACTATTGATCGGTCTCGAAACGCACCGGCCCGCTCTATCCTGCGATATGCAAGGCGATACGCTCCAGGTCGTCGGCGTTGAAGAACGCAATCTCGATCTTGCCGCGCTGCGTCGTGCCAGTCACCTTTACCTTGGTGCCGAGAGTATCGATGAGACGCTGCTCGAGATCACGCAAGTAGGGATCGGCGCTCCGCGCCGAACGAGCCTGGGCTTCGCCGCCGGGTTTGGCGTCGCCGGATTCGAGCCGGGCCCGAACCCGCGCCGCATACGCCTCCGCCTCGCGCACCGAAAACTGCTGCACGCGCGCGAACAGGCGCTGCCGCTCCGCCTGATCGGGGATCATGAGTACGGCGCGGGCATGGCCCGCCGACATGGTGCCGTCGGCGAGCGCGTTGCGCATATCCTCCGGCAGCCCGAGCAGCCGCAGGCTGTTGGCGACCGTCGAGCGGTGCTTCCCTACTCGTGCCGCCAGATCCTCCTGGCTGATGCCGTTCAGGTCGATGATGCGGCGGTAGGCCTGCGCTTCCTCGAGCGGGGTGAGGTCTTCGCGCTGAATGTTCTCGATCAACGCCAGGGTAAGCCGGTCATCGTCGCCCGCGGCGCGTACCACCGCCGGTATGCGCTGCAGGCCGGCGCGCTCGGCCGCGCGAAACCGGCGCTCTCCGGCGATGATGCGGTAGCGCTGGCCCACGCGCGTTACGAGAATCGGTTGCAGCACGCCGTGATCGGCGATCGACCGGGTCAGTTCCGCGAGCGGTTCTTCTTCGAATCGCACGCGGGGCTGATTGCCGCTGGTGTCAATCTCGTCGAGTGCGATCTCGGCTACGCCGCCGGCCGCCGAGTAGGCGGGCTGATCGCCCATCAGGGCGTCAAGACCGCGCCCCAGGCCGCCTCTTGGCTGTCCACGCCGGGCGCGCTTAGACATGCTGCGCCACCTCGCGAGCGAGCTCGTTGTAGCTGCGGGCGCCGATGCACTTGGGATCGTAGAGCTGAATCGGCTGCGAATAGGATGGTGCCTCACCGAGACGGACATTGCGCGGAATGATGGTGCGGAACACCTGGTGTCGGAAGAACGCGGTCACCTCCCGCACCACCTCCTGGGAGAGCCGGGTACGCACGTCGAACATGGTAAACAGGATCCCTCCTACCTCCAGGCCGGGATTCAGCGTCCCCTGGACCCGCTTGATCGTCTTCAGCAACTCGCTCAGTCCTTCCAGCGCGAAGTACTCGCATTGCAGTGGGATGATGACATGAGACGCTGCCGTCAGGCCATTGATGGTGAGCAATCCCAGCGACGGCGGGCAATCGATGAACAGAAAATCGTACGCGGCGTCCAGCGTGTCCAGGGCGTCGCGGAGGTAGAACTCGCGGCGCTCCTGATTGACCAACTCCACGGAGGCTCCGGCCAGGTTGATGCTGGCCGGCACCACCTCGTAGCCCGGCACCGCGGTCGGCTGTATGACCTCCTCCGGCCGCAGCGCGCCGGTAATCATTTCGTAGCTCCCACCCTGCGCGCCGTCGCACCCGAGGCTGGTCGACGAGTTCGCCTGGGGATCGAAGTCCACCAGCAACACCCGCTTGCCGGCAACGGCCAGCGCCGCGCCCAGATTCACCGCGGTGGTGGTTTTCCCCACACCCCCCTTCTGATTCGCAAAGACGATTCGCCGTGCCTGTCCCATGAGCGCACGCCAACGATAGCCATCTTGTCGCCCATTGACAACGGACGCCCGAGCCGCTGCCTCCCCGCCGATCTTCATTGTTTCACCGTCAGGTTTCCCGTGAAACGCACGGCTGCCGTGGCACCAAGTCGAACGAGGCGCTACGTATGTTTCGTGCGAAGTGCCCTCGACAGCTTCGTAATTCGTGATCCACACGCGCTGAAGGCGGTGCGTTTGGGCACACCTCAACTGGTCGGGGCCACTGCGATGAGTTTCGCGGTCGGTGCGACGGGCGCTATCCGGGCTTCGGCGAGAAGACTGGCCGTCGAGCAGCAGGAGGCGCCCGTTCTCAAGCCCGCGGTCGACGATGGCCTCGGCGAGGGTCATGGTCGTGCAGGACGTACCCCCACGCGGTCAGCGGAGGCTTGTTGGTGGTGAACAGCATCGGGCGGCCGCGCTGGTGGCGTTCGTTGACGATGTGGAACAGCACGTTAGCAACGACCTCGTCGATGACAGACTCTCGATCAGCACGGCGGCGGTAACGAAGCGAGCGGTGAAGCCGTTCTGGATAGCACGGTAGGCGATGGCGATGACCAGATGCGGTTTGCCCCGACCGCTCTTGCCTTGCAGAATGAGGTTGCGTCCCCCGCTGACCAGCTCGGGTCCCAGATAGCTGCCCAGGGACGACCGGCGCACAGTGGACTGGAAGGAGAAGTCGAACTCCTCGACGATCTTCAAGAACGAGAAGCGAGCCGGTCTGACCGAGCGCTGGATGCGGTAGCACGCCGAGGAACACGACCAGCCATGCGTCTCTGCGCGATCGAGCAGTTCCCGCCAGTGCTCGGCTTGGCGCGCAACGCACGTCTGCAGAAGCGCATCGCCAAAGCGCTGGGCAAGTCGCGGCGACGCTGTACGGCGACTGGTCAGGCGGCGCGGCGGTTCCGGGAGTTCCGCTACCGGACGCTCAAGTCGTGGAGCCGCCGCCGCCGGGTCGTGGCCAAGGCCGAGTGGCTGCCTGGCGCCGGCGGCGGCAACCCGCGCTTCGTGGCAACCAGCCTCGACCGGCAGACGATATCCAAGCAGGCCCTCTACGAGGAGCTGTATTGCGCTCGTGGCGACATGGAAAACCGGATCAAGGAGCAGCAACTGTGGCTGTTCGCCGATCGCACTTCGGCGGCGCCGATGCGCGCCAATCAGTTGCGGCTGTACTTCTCCACCTTTGCCGGCATCCTCATGACTATCCTGCGCCGCGCTGGTCAGCAGGGAACCGCACTCGCCAACGCGCGCTTCGACACTATCCGCTCGCGGCTGATCAAGCTCGCTGGGCGTATCAAGGTGTCGCTGCGCAGGGTGCGGATCTCGTTGTCGTCGGTATATCCGCTGCAGGAGCCTAGTTGCCCAGGCGCTCACGGCCCTGCGCGCCGCCCCCGTGTACGTCGCCCCGGTGCGCGTCGCACCCGGCTAGTGTTCTGTATCGTAAGTGCTTGACCAGTAGATAGGGGCGTGATACCCTTCGCCAGTACCAGGGAGGGTCCGGAAATGGCGAACCATCATACCCGACAGATTCCAGAGCCGTCGGATGAACAACTGCAGGAATTGCGACGCTGGGTACGGCGACCGAAGACTTCGCAGGCGCTTTCCCTGCGGGCGCGGATCATCCTGGAGACCACGACCGGGAAGAGTGACCTGAAAGCAGCTGAGGAACTGGGCACCACGCGCGCGACGGTCGGCAAGTGGCGGCGGCGGTTTCTGCTCGACGGCTGTGACGGGTTGCTGGACGAGCCGCGGCCTGGAGCGCCACGTAAGATCGGAGATGATGAGGTGGAGCGCGTGGTAGTCAAGACCCTGGAGTCGCTGCCGCGGGATGCCACGCACTGGAGCACGCGCTCGATGGCCAAGGAGTGCGGGTTGAGTGCGGCGACGGTGAGTCGCATCTGGCGGGCATTCTGCTTGCAGCCGCATCGCTATGGCGCGATATCGTCGGCCTCTACCTGCATCCACCGGAGCGGGCGGTGGTGTTGTGCGTCGACGAGAAATCTCGGATTCAAGCCCTGGACCGCATGCAACCGGTACTACCGATGCGTCCCGGGCTACCGGAGCGGCGTACGCACGATTACCGCCGCCACGGCACCACGTCGCTATTCGCGGCTCTGAACGTGGCCACCGGTGCAGTAGTCGGCAACTGCTACCGGCGCCACCGCGCCGTTGAGTTCCGCAAGTTCCTGAACGTCATTGCCAAGGAGGTCCCCAAGGAGCTCGACGTTCATCTGGTGCTGGACAACTACGGGACCCACAAGACGGCGATGATTCATGATTGGCTAGCCCGCCGACCGCACTTCCACCTGCATTTCACGCCGACCAGCGCTTCCTGGCTGAACCAGGTCGAGCGATGGTTCGCGGCCCTCACCGAGAAGCAGATCCGACGCGGCAGCCATCGCAGCACCAGGGCGTTGGAAAAGGCGATCACCGATTACTTGACCGTCTACAATGAGGAATCAAAGCCGTTCATCTGGACCAAGAGCGCCGATCAAATCCTTGAATCACTCCAGAATTACCGTGAAAGATTTCTGCTACATGACACTAGCGCTCAGGCGAGCTGTTCGTCGTGAGTATCAACCCGCGCATTCGCGGCAACGGCGGCGCCCGCGGCTTCGGTCGCGCCGCGCTGCACCGTGACATGCGAGTGGACAAACAACTGCGCTACGCCGACCGTCTCACTCATCCAATGCCGTAGCGGGCTTTCATCGCCGAATAGCGCTGGAAGCTGCGTTCATCCAACCCGGGACTCAGGTGCGCGTCGAGCAGGGGCACGATCCGCTCCCGCAGGAACGCGCCGCGCGCCATCCACTGGTAGTAGTGCCGGCCGCCGTGGTGGTAGGGGCCGTACAGCCGGCCACCGAATCGCGCCACGATCCAGTTGAACAACGCCTCGTGATCCACGTGCATGCGCAGCGTGACGTGCGGCTGTCTCCCATCGCCCCCGAAGTGGCCCTCTCCGATCAGGACGCCGACGAGAATGCCCTCCTCCACGCTGCCCCGGCCATCACTGTCATCGGCCTGTTGTTTCACCGTCGGGTTTCCCGTGAAACGCCCGCTCCCCGCACGCTTGCAAGGTACGGCCCCATCCGCTACCGTGCAACCTTGGAGGTCTAACCGAATTCCCATGAAGAAGACTATTCTCGCAGCCGCATTGAGCGCGTTGCTGGTCGCTGGCGCGTATGGCGCCGGCCAGGAAGGTGCATCGGGCGCTGCAAGCGGCGCTCCCGGCACCGGCGGCAGCGGCATGTCCGCCCTCTCGGAGGGCACTTGGTGGGCAACGCTGTCCGCCTACGAAGCCGACACCGGCAATCAGATTGCCGCGTTCACGGATGCGCCGATACTGGCGCAGGCGGTAGCGGACGGCACTCTGCCACCAGTGGAAGATCGGCTGCCGGATGAACCGATGGTGGTGCAACCGTTCGAGAGCATCGGCCGCCACGGCGGCACCCTCAACCTGATCAAGCAATTCGATGACTTCTGGGGAGCAGGCTCCTATATGCACCTGGAAACGATGCTCGGCCGCGGCCGTCCCGACGTCGACCGCGTCGTGATTCCCAACATCGCCCACGACTGGGAGTACACCGACGGCTCGCGCCGGCTCACCCTGTTCCTCCGCGAAGGCCACCGGTGGTCCGACGGCTCGCCGTTCACCCCCGACGACTTTCTGTTCTGGTATGACGACCTGATCCTCAACGAGGAGTACACGCCGGTCATCTCGCGGCGCTGGTACGTCAACGACGAACTGATGAAGATGAGCAAGGTCGACGACACCACGGTGCAATTCGACTTCGGCGGCCCCTGGCCCGGGCTGATCTACAATCTCTCCGGCGGCGCCACCGGCATCATCATGCGTAGCCCGTACGCGCCGAGCGCGTATCTGAAGCAGTTTCACCCCGACTACAACGACAAGGCGGCCGACCTCGCCAAGGAAGCGGGCTTCGACACCTGGTTCCAACACCTGCGCAACCGCGCCCGCTACAACGACGACGAGGCCGTGGTCGGGGTGCCGCTACTTTCCGCCTGGGTTCCCGAGACGGTCGAGATCGACTTCGTCATCCAGACCCGCAACCCCTACTACTTCAAGATCGACCCGGCGGGTAACCAGCTCCCCTACATAGACCGCCTGCGCTCGCAGCTCGCCGGCGATACCGAACTGATCGCCGCGCGCGTCATCAGCGGCCAGAGCGACTACGGCGCCGGCATCTACGGCGGCGGCGTCAGCGTGGCCAAGCTGCCGGTGCTGCTGTCACGAGCCGAACAGAACAACCTGCGCGTGTCCGTGGCCCCCACTCCGACCAGTTGGGGCGCGCTCGAGGTGGGCCTGTTCTTCAACAACACGGTCCCCGATCCCGTCCTGCGCGAACTGTTCGCAGACGTGCGCTTCAAGCAGGCCCTGTCGCTCGCCCTCGACCGCGACGAGATCAACGACTTGGTATTTGCCGGTCTCGGCAAGCCGTCGCTTGCCACCGTGCAGTCCAATTCGCCCTGGTACGACGAGCAAACCGCCACCGAATTCGCGGTCTACGATCCCGAGCGCGCCATGCAACTCATGGACGAGATCGGCCTCGCGGTGGATGCCGACGGCAACCGGGTACGGCCCGACGGCGCGCCGCTGGAGATCATCCTGACCATCGCCCCGTTCGTGCCCACCCACGCTCCGTCGGCGGAACTGATCGCCGACCACTGGTCCGCGGTCGGCGTGCCCACCGCCATCGACCAGACGGCCGGCGGCGAAATGTGGCAGAAGTACAGCGCCAATGAATCGATGCTGTCGCTGTGGCAGCTCGACGAGAGCGATTACGGCCGCACCGTGGGTTCGCTGCAGTGGTGGGCCGGCGGCCAGTTCTGGGGCCGCGAGTGGCAACGCTGGCGCCAAACCGCCGGCGAAGAGGGCGAGGAACCGCCCGCCGAGGTACAGGAATATTTCGCAACCTGGAGCCAGCTTCCGATCGTCACCGACGACGCGGAACGGATCGAGTACGGCAGGCGCGCCATTGCGCTGCTCGGCGAGAACCTGTGGTACATCGGCGTCATGGCGCCGCCGCCCGACGTGCGCTACGCCCGCGCCAACCTGCGCAACATTGACCTGGAGCACCTGCCGCACCTGCAGTACGCACCCGCGGCGGCGTTCCAGTGGTATCTTGACGAGTAGGAGGCGCGACCCTACCGCCCCTCCCCGATCCGTGACGCCGGCCTGCCCACGGGGCCGGCGTCACTTCCCGCCTCAACTGCCATCATGATTGACTACGTGCTGCGCCGCATCGTGTACATGGTCGTGGTGCTGGTGATCATCTCGATATGCGCCTTCGTGATCATCCAGCTCCCGCCGGGCGACTACTTGACCGACTATCTGGCCCGGCTGCAATCGCGCAGCAGCGGCGTAGACGAGGCGATGATCGAGGCACTGCGCCGCCAGTACGGCCTCGACCTGCCGGCCCACCTTCAGTACCTGCGCTGGGTGGGCAAGATGGTGCGCGGCGACTTCGGCCAGTCGTTCAGTTTCGAGGAGCCGGTCAGCGTACTGCTCATGGAGCGCCTGCCGATGACCGTGCTCATTTCGCTGCTCTCCCTGGTGTTCGTGTACACGGTCTCCATCCCCATCGGCATCTACTCCGCCACCCACCAGTATTCCCTTACAGATTATGGCATTACGGTGATCGGGTTCATCGGCCTGGCGACCCCCAACTTCCTGTTGGCGCTGGTCCTGATGCTGCTGTTCTTCCAGTTCTTCGGCCTCAACATCGGCGGCCTGTTGTCGATTCAGTACGTCGACGCGCCGTGGAGCATCGCCAAGTTTCTCGATCTGCTCGCCCACCTGCCGGTGCCGATCGTCGTGATCGGCACCGCCGGCACCGCCGGCCTGATTCGCGTGCTGCGCAGCTCCCTGCTTGACGAGCTCAGCAAGCAGTACGTCATTACCGCCCGCGCCAAGGGCCTCGCCGAGAAGTCCCTGCTGTTCAAGTACCCGGTGCGCGTCGCGGTGAACCCGATCATCAGCACCGTCGGCTGGATCCTGCCCGGCATCGTCTCCGGCGAGACGATCGTGGCCATCGTACTCGGCCTGCCCACCATCGGGCCGCTGGTGTTCCGCTCCCTCATGCAGCAGGACATGTTCCTGGCCGGCAGCACGATCATGATCCTGAGCTTTCTCACCGTGGTCGGCACTCTGATCTCCGATATCCTGCTGCTGATCGTCGATCCCCGCATCCGCTTCGAAGCCATGGGGAGATAGCGCGTGGCAGACCGCTCCGAGCAGTATTACCTCGCCACCCAATGGCAACTGATGTGGCGCAAGTTCCGCCGCCACCGGCTGGCGCTGCTCGGCGGCGGCGCCCTGCTCGTGTTCTACCTGTTCGCGCTGCTCGCCCAGTTCATTGCCCCCTCCACCCCCTCGGCGCGCAACCGGGAGTTGGTATACGCGCCGCCGCAACGCGTCCGCCTATTCCACGACGGCCGCCTTGTCGGCCCCTTCATCTACCGGTACGAGCGCTCCATAGACCCCCTGACCACGCAACGCATTTATAAACCCAACAAGGAATCAGTTCTTCCGTTACGGTTTTTCGTACGGGGCGAGCCGTACCGGTTCTGGGGCCTGCTGGAGACCGACCTGCACCTGTTCGGCGCCCAAGACGCCGCCGTCGTCGTGCTCGGCGCCGACTCCTTCGGCCGCGACCTGTTCACGCGCAACCTGTACGCCGCGCGGGTGTCGCTGTCGGTGGGCCTGGTCGGCGTCACGCTCAGCTTCCTGCTCGGTATCACCCTCGGCGGCATCTCCGGCTACTACGGCGGTGCCGTGGACGCAGCCATCCAGCGCATCATCGAGTTCCTGATCTCCCTGCCCACCATTCCGGTGTGGATGGCGCTGGCGGCCGCTCTGCCTCCGCAGTGGTCGTCGATCAAGATCTACTTCGGCATCACCATCATTCTTTCCATCGTCGGCTGGACCGGCCTGGCGCGCGTGGTGCGCGGCAAGCTGTTGGAGCTGCGCGAGGCAGACTTCGTGATGGCCGCGCGGGTATCCGGCGCCCCGGAAGGCGCCATCATCGGTCGCCACCTCCTGCCCTCCTTCCTGAGCTACCTGATCGTGCACCTGACCCTGGCGATACCGGGCATGATCCTCGGCGAGACCGCGCTCAGCTTCCTCGGCCTCGGCATCCGCTCACCGGCGGTGAGCTGGGGCACCCTGCTGCAGGATTCCCAGAACGTGCAGACCGTACTGCTCTACCCGTGGCTGATGCTGCCGGCGTTGTTCGTGGTGGCGGCGGTACTGATGTTCAACTTCCTCGGCGACGGCCTGCGCGACGCCGCGGATCCTTACAAGTAGCGCCCATCCGGCAGCGTACGCGACGATACGGCAATCGCAAAGGCCTCGGAGCGGCCACTCGCGATACGAAGCGACCGACCGTACCGGCGCGGGGGCGCGGGGGGGCGCGGGCGTTCGTCGTTGCTCTGCTTTGATGATAAGCTGATTCTGGCCCGAAATGGCGTCCAACCACCGATGCAGCTGCGTCGATTTTTCATCGTCTTGCGTGGCGAGGGGTGCTCGTGCCGACTCGTCCGCAAACGGCGTCGAGCGGGCGCCGCCTGTGCGCCGGTTCCATGGTCCGTGGGTCACCGAGTGACCGTGGCCGACCGGAGACCGGACTCTGGTTCGTCCGCGGTGCCCCGGCATCGGGCAGCGCCGCGCCTGCTCCTGCCGGCGGCACTGATGTCGGTTGCTTTCCTGCTGGCCATAGCAGGGTGCCGGATGTCTCATCTCGAGTCCGCGAAACAGCAGGCAGACCCTGGACAGCAGGCGCACACCGCTGCACAGCCCGCAACCGGCGAGCAGGAAGAGTCGCCGGCACAACCCGACAAACCCCCGCTGGCATCGGCAACAGACGGATCGTTAGCGCTGACGATAGCGGCGGCGAGCGCGGCCGAGTCGGACGGTGTGCTGCGTTTTACGGTAACCCTGAGCCGGACGGCCGGGGCCCCGGTCACCGTGGACTACGAGACCGCGGACGGCAGTGCGCGCGCGGGTGCGGACTACGTTCCGGTCAGCGGCCGGCTGACGTTCCCGGCCGAGTCGACCGTGGCACAGCAAATTGCGGTGCCGCTGCGGAACGATCAGGTCGGCGAGTCGCGGGAGACCCTTACCGTCGCGCTCGGCGGCCCACAAGGGGCGGTACTGGCGGTGGCGGCCGCCACCGGGACCATCCTCGACGACGACGCCCGCGCGTTGGCGGTGCAGCCGTCGGTGCTGTTCGTCACGGAAGGCGAGAGCGCCGCCTACGCGGTGTCGCTCGGTTCGCGACCGACTGACGACGTGACGGTTACGGTCACCGCCGCGGCGGCGGACCTGACCGTAACGCCGGCGCGGTTGCTGTTCACCCCGGCGCGCTGGAGCGCGGCCCGAGAGGTGACGCTGACGGCGCACCAGGACAGCGATGGGCTGGCCGACGCGCCGGTCGAGCTCGCGCACACGGCGAATGGCGGCGGCTACGACGGCGTCGCCAGCGCGACGCTCACGGTCACCATCGTGGAGGACGACGTACCGACCCTGGCTGTGGCGGCGGCGCGCGCCTCGGAGCAGGAGCGCCGGATCAGGTTCGAGGTGACGTTGAGCCAAGCCAGCGACGCGGTGGTAAGCGTGGACTATGCCGCCGGATCGAGCGGCGACACGGCGACCGAAGGCGAGGACTACTCGCCGGCCAGCGGAACGCTGCGATTCCCGCCGCGGTCGATCACGCCGCAGGCGATCGAAGTGACGGTGAACGACGATGATCTGGACGAGAGCACCGAACAGTTCACGGTGACGCTGCGCAACGCGCACAACGCGGAACTCGCGGGCGGCGGCGATTTGGTGACGGCGCCGGGCAGCATCGAGGACGAGGATACGCCTCCCGAGGTGAGTATCGACTCCGCGCGGCTGGCGGAGGGTTCGGGCGACGGCAGCATGCGGTTCCGGGTGCGGCTCGACCCGGCCAGCGGGCAGACGGTCACGGTGCGGTATGCGACGGCGAACGTCACCGCCACGGCCGCTACGGACTACACGGATGTGAGCGGGACGCTGACATTCGGCGCCGGCGCGACGCTGCGGACGGTCGCGGTGCCGATTGCCGACGACGCGCTCGATGAGCCGGACGGCGAGCAGTTCGCGATTACCCTGCTGGCGGCGGTGAACGCGACGGTGAGCGCGGCACGGGGCATCGGGACGGGAACGATCGAGGACAACGATCCGGAGCCCGCCTTGAGCGTCGCCGACGGCGCGCTCACCGAGGGCGCTGGCGGCGGGGCCATGCGGTTCGCGGTGCGGCTTGCGCCGGCGAGCGGGCGCACGGTCACGGCGCAGTACGGAACGGCCGACGTGACCGCCGCGGCAGGCGCCGACTACACGGCGGTGAGCGGCACGCTGACGTTGCGCGCCGGCACCACGGTTGCGACGATCGCGGTGCCGATACTCGATGACACCGCCGGCGAACAAAGCGAGACGTTCTCGGTCACGCTGCGCGCCCCGGCCGGCGCTGCGCTGTCGGACGCCGCCGCGACCGGCACCATCACCGATGACGGAGACCGTACCTACCGGAGTGCCGTCGGCGGCAACTCGACTCCGCTTGCGCTGGCATCCCTGCTGGTCACCGGCGGCGACGGCACCATGTATCCGGCGTTCGACGCCGACATCCTGCACTACGCGCTGTCGTGCAACGACTCGACTACGCTCAGCATCACGGCGCAGGCTCTGCGCAGCGGCGCGCAACTGACGCTGCTGCGCGCCGAGACGGACACCAACCTCGTGGCCACCGGCACCCTCGAAGTGGAAGTCACGGTCGACGCAGACCACGACGTAGCGGTCGAGCTCAGTGACGGCGGCGAGACCACGACCTACGTCGTGCACTGTCTGCCCGCCGCCTTCCCCGACATCGTGATTCTGGCGAAGACCGATCAGGTCAAGGACGGACTGCTGCTCGTTGCCCCGACCTACGGAGCCTACTCGACCAACACCACCTATCTGGCGATTCTCGACAACAACGGCGTGCCGCGGTTCCATCGTCTGCTCGCCACCGCCCGCGCCGACGACGAATTCTGGGCGCTTGACTTCAAGGCCCACGGCAACGGCAACTACTCGGTCTCGCGCCGGCCCGCGTACGACCTCAGCGACTCCGACTTCGGAAACTGGGAGATAGACCTCCTCAACGAGCGGTTCGAGGTTACCTCGACCGTGCGCACGGTGGCGCCACTGTCGCAGACCGACGGCCACGACTTTCACATCGCCCCGAATGGCGACTACGTGATGTTGTCCTACTACACCGACCCCGACGGACGCGACTTCAGCGAGTACGGTGGATCGGAGACCCAGACGACCCGCGACTCGGTCATTCAGCGCAGGACCGCGGACGGCGTGTCGCGATTCACCTGGAATTCCTGGGACCACCGGGACGTGCTCCGAGTGGGCAACGACTGCCGGGTAGGCATCTACCCCGATACCTACGCCCACCTCAATGCGCTGCAACTGCTGGCGGACGGCGATTACGTGGCGTCGTTTCGCGGCTGTGCGCAGGTGTTGCGAATCGACGGATCGACCGGCGCCGTGGAGTGGAAGCTCGGCGGCAGCGCGCCGCCGGAGGACTCCGGTACGCAATTCCTGGAGATGGTCGATGCAGAGGGGGTCGTCGAAGAGTTCTGCGGACAGCACCAAGTCACGCTGACCTCGTCCGACACGGTGGTCATGTTCGACAACGGGGTGCAGTGTGTGGGCGACAGGACGACCGGCACAAGATTCTCGCGTGCCGTGGAATACGACATTTCATCCGGTACCCAGGCACCGCTGCTGCGTGAATACCGCCTGCCGGCCCGGTACGGTGACTTCCCCTACGAAGGCGGGGTGTCGGTGCTCGACAGTTTCGATGGCAGCGTACACTGGCTGATTAGCTGGGGCACCAAGGGCAACACGCGCACCGGAACGGTGACGGCGCGGGAAGCGATTGCGATAAGCGAGGTCGACCCCGCGACCGGCAGTGCACACCTGCACATCAACATGACCAAAGGCGACGAGGAAGTGCGCACCTACCGCGCCTACCGGGTGCCCGAAGGCGACGTCAGCATCCCCCTGAACCTGCCGTAGCGACGGGCGGGGGTCGCGCGCGTCACTCTTCCTTGGCGACGCGCGCCACGCCGACCACGGTGTCGCCTTCGGCCAGGCGCACGATGCGCACCCCGACCGCGGCGCCGCGTCCGGTCTCGCGCACGTCCTGCTGGGCCAGCTTGACCGCCTGCCCCTGGGTGGTGATGCACACCAGGTCGTCGTCGGGGTAGGTGCCGATCATGTCCACCACGGGGCCGTTCTTGTCCTGCTGGCGGTAGCAGTACTGGCCCATGGTGGCGCGCCGGTGCGCGGCCAGCTCGTCGAACGCCATGTATTTGCCGTAGCCGCGCTCGCTGATGATGAAGATGCGCCGCTGCTCGTCGTTGGCGGCCGCGCCCACGATCCGGTCGCCGGGCTGCAGTTTCATGCCGCGCACGCCGCGCGTGGCGCGTCCCATGGGCCGTACCTCCGACTCCGCGAAGCGCAGCGCCTTGCCGGACGCCGCCATCAGCATCACGTCGCGCTTGCCGTCGGTCAGCATCGCCGCCACCAGGTGGTCGCCCGGGCCGGCGCCGTTTGCCTCGGGGTCGAGGTTGATCGCTATCACCCCGCGCCGCCGGGCGTTGCTGAATTCGCCGGTGCGCACCTTCTTCACCACCCCCCGCTCGGTCGCCATGAACAGATACTCCTCGCGTGAGAACTTGCTCAGCGACACAATGGCGGTGACCTCCTCGTCATCCTCCATCTGCAGCAGCGCGCGGATATCCTGGCCGACGGTCTGCCGAGTGCGCTCCGGCAGCTCGTGCACTTTGAGCCAGTAGCCGCGCCCGGCGTTGGTGATGAACAGCACGTGGTGGTGGGTGGAGCCGATGAACATCTGGGTGATGAAATCGGTGCCGCGCAGGCGGGTGCCGGCGCCCTTGCCGCCGCGGATCTGGCGCCGGTAGTTGGCCGACGGGATGCGCTTGATGATGCCGCGGTTGGAGATCACCACCACCATGTCCTCCTCCTCGATCAGGTCTTCGTAGTTGAAGTCCCCGACCTCGGTTTCGACAATCTCGGTACGGCGGTCGTCGCCGTAGCGTCTGGCGATTTCCTGGGTCTCCTTCTTCACCACGTCCAGTATCTTCTGCTCGCTGGCCAGCAGCGCGCGCAACTCGGCCAGCAGCGCGCGCACCTGCGCCAGCTCCTCCTCCACCTTGCGCGTTTCCAGGCTGGTGAGCCGCTGCAGGCGCATGTCCAGAATCGCCTGCGCCTGCGCCACCGACAGCTCGAAGCGCTCCCGCAGTCCGTTGCGAGCCATCTCCACCGTACGGCTGGCGCGGATGATGCGCACCACCTCGTCGATGTTGTCGAGGGCGATCTTCAGCCCTTCCAGGATGTGGGCGCGCTGCTCGGCCTTCTTGAGGTCGAAGCGGGCGCGGCGGGTCACCACCTTCCTGCGGTGCTCGATGAACTCGCGCAGCATGTCGCGCAGGGTGAGCACCTGCGGCCTGCCGCCCACCAGCGCCAGCGCGTTGACGTGGAACGCGTCCTGCAGCTGGGTCAGGTTGAACAGCCGGTTGAGCACGATCTTGGCGTCGAAGCGGCGCCCGATTTCGATCACGATGCGCATGCCGCGCCGGTCCGATTCGTCGCGCAGGTCGGAGATCCCCTCCAGCCGCCGCTCCTTGACCAGGCCGGCGATGCGCACGATCAGGTTGGCCTTGTTCACCTGGTAGGGCAGTTCGTCGACGATGATCGCCTCGCGGCCGCCGCTGATCGGCTCGATCGCCACCCGCGCGCGCACCACTATCTTGCCCTTGCCGGTGGTGTAGGCGTCTTCGATGCCCTTGCGCCCGAAAATGATGCCGCCGGTGGGAAAGTCCGGCCCCCTGACGTGCTTCATCAGATCGCGGTTGGTGAGCTTCGGATCGCCGATCAGCGCCAGCGTGGCGCCCGCCACCTCGATCAGGTTATGCGGCGGGATGTTGGTGGCCATGCCGACCGCGATGCCGCTGGCGCCGTTGGCCAGCAGGTACGGGAACGCCGCCGGCAGCACCGCCGGCTCGGTGAGCGAGTCGTCGTAGTTGGGGCCGAAGTCGACGGTATCCTTTTCGATGTCGCGCAGCATCGCCTCGGATACCGGCGCCAGGCGCGCCTCGGTGTAGCGCATCGCCGCCGGCGGGTCGCCGTCCACCGAGCCGAAGTTGCCCTGCCCGTCCACCATCAGGTAGCGCATCGAAAAATCCTGCGCCATCCGCACCATGGCGTCGTACAGCGACTGGTCGCCGTGCGGGTGGTACTTGCCGAGCACATCGCCCACCAGGCGCGCGGTCTTGCGGTAGGGCCGGTTGGGCAGCAGACCCATGTCCTGCATGGCGTACAGTATCCGCCGATGCACCGGCTTGAGGCCGTCGCGCGCATCGGGCAGCGCCCGGCTCACGATCACCGACATCGCGTAGGTCAGGTACGACTCGCGCACCTCGCGCTCGATCGGGCGCTCGATTATTTTTCCGGTCAGCTCAGCCACGCGCTGCCCCGGCCTCGGCCCGCCGCACCATCACACGTCCAGTTTCGCCAGCAGCGCGTGTTCCTCGATGAACCTGCGCCGCGGCTCCACCGCCTCCCCCATCAGGGTGGTGAACGCGTCTTCCACCTCGATCTCCTGCTCCTCGAGCACTTTGACCTGCTGCATGTTGCGCCTGGCCGGGTCCATGGTGGTCTCCCAGAGCTGCTCCGGGTTCATCTCGCCCAGCCCCTTGTAGTGCTGCACGCTGGTGTGACTGCGCCCCTCCTTGAGGCGCCCGAGCACCTCCTCCATCTCCGCGTCGTTGTAGGCGTACTCGACGCGGCTGCCGGCGGTGAGCTTGTACAGCGGCGGCATCGCGATGTAGACGTGGCCGGCGTTTACCAGTTCGGTCATGTAGCGGTAGAAGAAGGTCAACAGCAGGGTGCGGATATGCGAGCCGTCGACATCGGCGTCGGCCATGATGATCACCTTGTGGTAGCGCAGCTTGTCCAGACTGAACTCGTCGCGTACGCCGGTGCCAAGGGTGGTGATGATCGGCACCAGCTTCTCATTGGCCAGCACGCGGTCGATGCGCGTCTTTTCCACGTTGAGCATCTTGCCCCACAGCGGCAGGATGGCCTGGAACTGGCGGTCGCGGCCCTGCTTGGCGCTGCCGCCCGCGGAGTCGCCCTCCACGATGTACAGCTCGCACAGTTCCGGATTCTTCTCCGCGCAGTCGGCCAGCTTGCCGGGCAGTCCGCTGCTCTCCAGGAAGCTCTTGCGCCGCGTCAACTCGCGCGCCCGCCGCGCCGCCAGCCGCGCCTTGGCGGCCAGGATCGACTTCTCCAGGATCGTCTTGATAACCCCGGGGTTCTCCTCGAAGTACGCGGCGAGTTCCTCGTTGGTGAGCGACTCGACGATGCCGCGCACCTCGGTGTTGCCGAGCTTGGCCTTGGTCTGGCCCTCGAACTGCGGCTCCGGCACCTTGACCGAAACCACCGCGGTGAGGCCCTCGCGCACGTCGTCGCCGGACAGGTTCTCATCGAGCTTCTTGTCCAGCTTGAGCCGCTTGGCGAAATCATTGAGGGTGCGGGTGAGCGCGGCGCGGAAGCCGATCTGATGGGTTCCGCCGTCGCGGTTGTTGACGTTGTTGGCGTAGAAGAACACCTGCTCGCTGAAGCTGCTGTTGTAGGCCAGCGCCACCTCGACGCCGACGTTGTCGCGCATACCCTCGAAGTGCACCGGCTGCGGATGGATCGGCTGCTTGTTGGTATTCAGGAACTCGATGAACTGCCTCACGCCGCCGGCGAATTCGAACACCTGCTCGCGGTGCGGCTCCGTGCGCCGGTCGGTCAGGCTGATGCGGATGCCCTTGTTCAGGAAGGCCAGCTCGCGCAGCCGCGTGGTCAGCACGTCGAACGAATACTCGATCGTTTCGAGAATCTCGTCATCGGCGAGAAACGACGTAACCGTGCCGGTGCGGTCGGTGCTGCCGGTCGCCGCCACCGGCGCGTCCGGCGCGCCGCGCCGATAGGCCTGGTGGTAGATCTGCCCGAGCTTGTGGATGTCCACCCGGCACCAGCGCGACAGGGCGTTCACCACCGACACGCCGACGCCGTGCAAGCCCGCCGACACCGCGTAGCTGCGGTTGTTGAACTTGCCGCCGGCGTGCAGCGTGGTCATCACCACCTCGAGCGCACTCACCTTCTCGCTGGGATGCTCGTCCACCGGGATGCCGCGCCCGTCATCGCGCACCGTGACCACGTTGCCGGCATCGATGGCGATCTCGATGGTGGTCGCGAACCCGGCCATCGCTTCGTCGATGCTGTTGTCGACCACTTCGTACACCAGTTGGTGCAAGCCGTCGCTGCCGGTCGAGCCGATGTACATGCCCGGTCTCTTGCGTACCGGCTCCAGGCCTTCGAGCACCTGAATGTGCTGTGCCGAATATTCCTGCTGCAACGTTATGAGTCCCCCTCCCGGTGTGCGCTGCTTGGCCGCCGACGCGGCGCAGCGGCGCGGCTCGGCGCCGTACCCGGCGGCGGCTACGCGCCTGCCGGCAAAGCGCCTTCGGAGCGCTCCCGGCGGGCCGTCGCTACGGCGCCTGACTAGACCAGAACCGGCCCATGAAGCAGCGCCGCACTGGCTGAAATGTTAACAGAATCCGCGCCGCGCGTAAAGTGGACCGGGGCCCGCGGGCCCGCTTTCAGTCCTCGCTGGAGACCCGAATCTGCTTGTAAAGGCCCTCGCCCTCGCTTTCCGTAGTGACCCCGTCCATGGCGCCGAGCGCGCTGTGAATGAGGCGCCGTTCGAACGGGTTCAGCGGCGCCAGCAGGCGCGCTCTGCCGGTGCGGCGCACTTCGTTCGCGACCCGCTTCGCCATCCGCAACAGGCTCTGTTCGCGGCGGTAGCGATAGTCCTCGGTGTCCAGAATGATGCGCACCGGCTGGCCATCGTTTATGCGGCCGGCATGGATGTTGCTGATCAGTTGCAGAGACTCCAGCGTAGCGCCGTGCTTGCCGATCACGATGGCCGGGTCGTCGGCCACAATGTCCAGCGTCAGGCGCTCTTCTTCGCGCTCATCGATGTGCACGTCGGCGGGCAGATTGGCCTTCTCCAGGAGCTCGCCGACGAACTCCACCATCTGCTCCTCGAAGGCGTTTTCCGGTTTCAGCTCGGCCGCCTCCGGCTCGTCGTCCGTCAAGTGCACGCGAATGCGAACCTTGCTACCCTTGAGAAATCCGGGGCGTTGCTCATCGACCACTTCGACGTCGATCTCGTCCTCCGTGAGGCCCAGCGCTTCGATCGCCTTGTCGATCGCTTCCTCCTCGGTGCGAGCTTCGAATTCCCGTTCCGCCATACGGACCCCTCCTAGCTCATGAACTAACGCGACTTGCCGCGCGGACCGCGGCCCGCGCTCGCTGTGCCGCTATCCGGTCCGGCGCGGCGCCGGCGGTCATTGATGTACAGCTGTTGCGCAATGGACAGCACGTTCTGCATCGTCCAGTAGATCACCAATCCAGACGGCATGCTGTACAGGATGAAGAAGAAGAATATCGGCATCGCGTACATCATCATCTTCATCTGCGGCTGCACGGCACTGGGATTCTGCGAGATGCGCGACTGCAGCAGCGTGGTGCCGAGCATGACGAACGGCAGAATGCGCAGCTCGTCCCAGTTCAGCAGCGGCAGCGTGAACCCGAACGGCAGCAAACTCTCCGGTGCCGACAGGTCGCCGATCCAGGGTGCGATGAACGGCGCCCCGCGCAGGTCGAACGCATTGTTGAGCAGTTCGAACAGCGCGAAAAAGATCGGCATCTGCAGCACCAACGGCAGACAGCCGCCCACCGGATTGACGCCTTCCTTGCGGTACAGCGCCATCATCTCCTGGTTCAGCTTCTCCGGTTTGCCCTTGTGTCTCTTCTTGATCTCTTCGATCTTCGGGCCCAGCATGCTCATCTTGCTGGTCGACTCGAAGCTTTTCTGAGTGAGCGGGAAGAACAGGATCTTGATCAGCACGGTGAGCAGGATGATGGCGACGCCGTAGTTGGGAATGAGGCGGTAGAAGAAGTCCAGGAAGAAGCGCAGAATGTTGGCCAGCCAGCCGATGATCGGATTGGTGCGCGCGGCCTCCTCGAAGTGGTAGTTGCCGATCGCGAACGGGTCGCCGGCGGCGTTGTTGTAGCGGTTCAGAATCTCGCGCTTCAGCGGACCGACGTAGAACCGGAACGCGTCGGTGCTGCGCGAGCTGGTGATGAGCGGCCGGCTGAAGTACAGGGCCGTCCGTTCGGTCAGTTCCGGATCCTTGCGCTTGTCGTAGGTGATGGTGTACAGGGTTGCATCGGGAACCGCGATAATGGCGAAGTACTTGCCCGCTATGGCGGTCCAGTTGACGCGCTTGGTTTCCGCCAGCACCGCCTCCCGGCGCATGCGCTGATTGCTCGCCTTGCCGTCCACGTAGTTGCGGAAGTTGCGGAACTCGTTGCGCCCGTCCAGGGTCTTGTACGGTGGGCCGATCTGCGGCCCGATGCCGAGCGTATACGACGCGCCGTGGAAATCCAGCGCGGGCAGCTCATTGACGCTGTTTTCGATCTCGATTTTCAACTCGAACAAGTACGAGTTGGGCGGGAACGTGTAGGTCTTGGCTAGCGTGAACGGGACGCCGTCCGTGGCCGTGAACTGACGCGTGAAGCGCCACGTGTACTGGTCCACTTCCTGGAACGAGAAGGTGGCGTCCACCGGCTCGGTACGGAAGCCGCCGAACGACACGGTGAAGAAGCGATGCTGGTCGGGCCGCAGCACCAGCTCGACCGCGGTGCCGCCGACGTCGTGATGCTGCTTCAACCGAATGGAGGTGAGATCGCCGCCGGCGGTGGAGAATGCGAGGGCAAACAGGTCGGTCTCTTTCATGATCAGCCGCGCCCCGGTGGCGGAGTCTTCGCCGGCCGCGGACACGGTACTGGCCACCGGCGCGAACGCGTCGTCACGGGCGGTGGCAACCGGTTCCAGCTCGCCGGCCGCGGTTACGCCGCCGCGCGCCGGCGCGCCGATCGCGAGCGTTTCATCCGGCGCGGGAAACAGGAAGGTCTGCGCCAGCAGACTGCCCACGATTACGACGACCGACAAGCCGACGGCGATCAGGGTTCTACGATCCATGAGGAGTCTACGACCGGCGCGCCGGCGGCACCGGATCGTAGCCGCCGCGGTGCAATGGATGGCAGCGCAGGATGCGCCGCACGCCGAGCCCGGTTCCGCGCGCCACGCCATGGCTGGCGACCGCCTCGGCCATGTACTGCGAACAGGTCGGGTAATAGCGGCAACTCGCCGGCAGCAACGGCGATACGCACAGTTGATAGAGCCTGATCGCCGCGGCGACCGCGCGCCGACCCCGGTCCGGCGATGCCTGGATATCGGTGTTCATCGGCCTCCGCCGCTGCGCAGCAGGCCGGCGTCGGCGAGCAGTGTGGACAGTATCGCATCTGCGGCACGCACGCCGAGCTCCCGGCGGCGCGGCCGGATCTGCAGCAGCAGGTCGTATCCCGGCGCCACGCGGTGCTTGAGCAGCCGGTACGCTTCGCGCACCAGGCGGCGCTGCCGATTGCGCGCCGGTGCATGGGCGAAGCCGCGCGCCGGACACACCACCACGCGGCTGCAATCGGCCTCGTTGGCCGCGTAGAACACGCGCAACCCGCCGCGGCGGGCGGTACAGCGGGCCCGAAACAGATTGCGCACGCTACGCCGATCGGTAACCCGCTCGCGTCTAGTAAGGCTTCTTCTCATCCGAAACCGAGAGCTTGGTGCGCCCCTTCCGGCGCCGGCGTTTGAGGATGTTTCGTCCCGAGCGGGTGCTCATGCGCTCCCGGAACCCGAACCGCCGGCGGCGGCGTGTACGGCTTGGCTGGTAGGTACGTTTCATGAGGTCCTTGAATCCGGCTGGCGCCGGTCACGAGTTGAGTCTGGCGAGTATACGGACGCCGCCGCGTCCCTGTCAAACGAGATCCGCCGCATCCGCCGCGCCGCCCGGCGCGGATCCGGGCGGCGCGGCGGGCGGCGCGGCGGGCGCCGAACGGGAGTCCGCCTCCGGCACCGCGCGGCTCACCACCAGGTGCATGCGGGTAATCCCCAACTCGGGAAACCGGCGCTGCACGCGGCCCAGAATCTGCCGCTGCCGCATCTGCACCAGTTGCATCCACGCCGGGTGATCCACCTCCACCAGCAGGCGCCCGCGATCGATGTCGCGCAGGCGCGCCCGGCCGGCCAGGTCGCCGCCGAGAATGGCGTCCCACACCTGGTAGATGCGTGCCTCGGGTGCGCCGGCAACGAACCCGGCGCGCGCGAGCACCTCCTTCAGCAGGTCGCCGGCGCGGTACATGGCGCGAACGTTCCTCCCGATACGGCCAGGTTCATGGTTGCGGCGCCGGCGTAGCGCTGGTAGGGCTCGTCGGGCAGGAAGGTAAAGAACGCCTGATCGTAGGCCGGCAGATGGCGCAGAAACCGCTCCCGCTTGCCGGCGTCAAGTTCCAACAGCACGTCATCGAGCAGCAGGATCGGGCGCCGGCCGGTGGTGCGCTCGAAAAACTCGGCCTGCGCAACCCGCAACACCAGCGACGCCAAGCGCTTCTGGCCGGTCGACCCTTGCGCCGCGAACCGCGCCGCGCCGAGCGTGATCAGGAAGTCGTCCCGGTGCGGACCGCTGGTCGTGGTGCGCGCCGCAAGGTCGCGCTCGCGGCGCGTACGCAATTCGGCCTCGGCATCGTCCGCGTTCGCCGCCTGCCGCCACGACGGACGATATTCGATGTTGGCGTCCGGCAGCCCGCCGATCCTGTCACACAGCTCCGCGAACACGGCACCGAACTCGCCACACAGCGCGCCGCGCCGGTTGCGGATCTCGCACCCGGCCGCCGCCAGCGCCGGCTCGTATACATCGACGTGCTGCCCGTCGCCGGTCCGCAACAGCGCGTTGCGCGCCCGCAGCGCGCGCCGGTAGCGCCGCAGGACATCGATGTACGACGGGTTGAACAGGGACAGCGTATGGTCGAACAGACTCCGGCGCCGTTCCGGATCTCCGTCGATGAACCGCAAATCTTCGTGCGTAAAGGCGATCGCGGGGGCGAATTCGATCAGCGCGGCACGATCGCGAATGCGCTTGCCATCGATCGCGATGCGCTTGCCGCCGCTGCGCTCCAGGCCGATGCCGACGCTGCGCTCCTCCTCGCCGGCCGCCAGCCTGCCCCACACCGTCGCCTCGCGGCTGCCATTGGCAATCAGGTCGCGGTCATTATGGGTACGAAACGAGGCGCCGTGGCAGAGCAGGTAGACCGCTTCCAGAAAATTGGTCTTGCCCTGCCCGTTGTCACCGATCAGGAACACGTCGCGGCCGCCGACATCGATGCGCAACGAACCGATGTTGCGAAAGTCGGTGACACGCAACGCCAGCACAGCCAACGGCTTGCTTCAGCTGGTCTGCATCGGCATGACAATGTGGAAATAGTCGCCCTCCGGTTCCGGCCGCAGGGACAGCGCCTTGCCGGTGTCGGTGAATTCCAGCGCCACCAGATCGCTGCTCATCTCGCGCAGCGGATCCAGGAGATACTCGAAGTTGAACGCCAGCGCGATCTCGGGGCCGTCGTACTGGCACGCCACCTCCTCGCGCGCCGCGCCGATCTCCCCCTCGCTCGACCGGATCACCAGATTGTCGCTCTGGCTCTCCAGGTAGATGCGCCGCGATTTCTGCTCCACGAGCAGCGAAACGCGCCGCAACGCCTCTTCGAACGCGTTCCGTTCGATCAGCAGCCGCTGCTCCTGGCGCTCGGGAATCACCCGCTGATAGTTCGGGAACTGCGCCTCGATGAGATTCGACGACAGGTGCTGGGCGTCGAACGCCACGTGAAAACTGCGCTCGCTCACCGCCATCTGCAGCTCGCCCTCGCGCGGCGCCTGCCGGCGCACCACGTTCAACACCTTCGGCGGTATGATCACGCCCTTGACATCGCCGATGGCGCCGTCTATCGCCTTCGACGCATAGGCCAGCCGGCGGCCGTCGGTCGCTACCATGATGATCTTGTCGCCCTGCTTCTCCAGGAACACGCCGTTCATGAAATACCGGGTCTCGTCGTCCGACACCGCGAACAGGGTGTGGGAAATCATCTCGATCAGATCCTGCTTCCCGAACGAGAACGCCTGTTCGTCGGCATCGCTCTGGAACGGCGGGTACTTGTCTGCCGAGATGCCCTTGAGCTGGAAGCGGATGTTCTTGAACATGGGACTGATGCGCAACACCGTGTCCTCCAGCAGTTCCATCTCGACCTCGCCGTCAGGCAGGGAACGGAGAATACTGTGCAGCTTGTCACAGAACACCGTCACGCTGCCCGGCTGCTTCACCTCCACCGGTATCGTCGATTCGTAGTTGACCTTCAGATCGGTGGCGCGAATGGTCAGCTTCTGATCGGATACGTCGAGCAGCACGTTGGACAGGATCGACAGTGAGTTCCGGACCGAGATGATCTCGTAGGCGTTGGCGATCTCGTGCAGGACAACCTCGCGCTCGCAGGTGAACTTCATCGTTTCATTCCCTTATAGATAGATAATTGGCGGTAATGGTAGTAGTTGCTGAGGATATGTGCAAAAGCAGTATAACCCCTTGTAACGTTTGATTTTACCAATCCACCGCGGCGGTTGGGGAAAGCCCGCGGCTATCCACATTATACCCGTCTCGGTCGGCGGCAACCTCGTTTGTCCACCGGTATACAGAGACCGTGCACAGGTTATCCAGCCGCACTGGGGCGGGTGCGGTCAGGCTACGCTCTTCTGGCGTAGCGAGTTCATGATCTTCTGCAGTGTCGGTTCGAGGGTGGCGTCGGTCTTGAGCCGCTCCGTGATCCGCTGGCACCCATGCATGACGGTGGTGTGGTCGCGGCCGCCGAACTCGAGGCCCACCTCGGTGGTTGAGCAATTGGTGAGGGTTCGCGCCACGTACATCGCCACCTGGCGGGGAAAGGCTATCGCCTTGGTGCGCTTCTTGCCCTTCAGGTCGGCCGGCGTGAGCGAGAAGTAGTCGGCCACCGCGCGCTGGATGCCGTCGATGGTGATGCTGAGGTGCTCGGGCTTGGCGAAGAACTCCTGCAACTCGCGCTGCGCGATCGGTGGCGTGATGATGCGCTCCATCAGCTCGGTGTAGGCCGCCAGCTTGGTGAGCGCCTTTTCCAGATCGCGGACGTTGGAGCGGATATTGCGGCAGATCAGTTCGACGATGCCGTTTTCGAGGGACAATCCACGCTCTTCGATTTTCCTGGTGACGATGGCGATGCGCGTTTCATAGGTGGGCGGCTGCAGGTCCACGTTCAGGCCGCGCTCGAAGCGGTTGATGAGGCGGTCGGGCAGGTTCATCAGCTCCGATACCGGACGGTCGCTGCTGAACACCATCTGCTTGTTGGCGTCGTACAGCGCGTTGAAGGTGTGGAACAACTCCTGCTGGGTCTCCACCTTGCCTTGCAGGAATTGGATGTCGTCGATCAGCAGCACGTCCGCCGACCGGTAGCGGTTCTTGAAGCGATGTCCGGTCCTCTCCTTGATCGACTGGATGAACTCGTTGGTGAAGGTTTCGACGGTCACGTACACCACCTTGAGGTCCGGCAGAGCGCCGTGTACCGAGTTGCCGACCGCCTGCAGGAGATGGGTCTTGCCGAGACCGACGCCGCCGTACACCAGACACGGGTTGTAGGACCGGCCGGGGTTCTTGGCGATGGCGATTGCCGCGTTCAGGGCGAATGTATTGCTTTCGCCCTCGACCAGTCGTTCGAAGGTGTAGTCCGGGTTGAGCTGGCTGTGCCTCCGCGGTGGCTCGATCACCTCTGTGAGCGCTGCCGCGGCAGTTGCCGATGTCGGCGGCGCGGCTAGCGGCACTAGCAGTGTGGTCGGCTGCGCTACGCTGCGCACCGCGTAGGCGAGCTTCAGTCTGCGCGCCGAGAGCTCGAACAGGGCTTGCTCGATTGCAGGCTGGAATCGCTGCTTCACCTGATCGCGGTAGAACGTCGACGGTACGCCGAGTTCGATGACGCCTTCCTGCGAACCGCGATAGGTCATGTTGGCAAACCAGGTGTCGTATTCCTGACTGGTTATGGTGTCGCGAATCCGGTCGCGCGCCTCGTTCCAGAAAGCCTCGTAATCCCAGTGGTCAGCCACTACGCGCTCCTTACCCACGAACAGCCAAAAACCCCCCGACAAACCGCCAGAAAGCGCCTATCGGAACATTCCGTGCACAAGTTATACACAGGTTGGAGAAATGCGGCACGAGCGGATGGTATGACCGCCGGGACGAGCTTTTCACCGTTACCGGACTTGAAAGTGCATCCTATGGATAAAATAAGTGTTTTCATAGTAAATAATTGCGTAAGTTATGGCGATCCTTGTGCGCGCAACCTGTGAAGCGTGAAGCAGGCCACGAAACGCTGCAATTGTTTGCGGCTGACACAACTATAAGCTGTCCACAAGTTATTCACAGCCTGACACCCAAGAACTCGATAGTATCACCCCGAAGCGGTAGCGGCAAGTCACGCGACACGATAACCTGAGCGCGGAAAACAATGCCTGTTACGGTAAAACTAGGTGAACGTTCGGTACTTCTGATCGGTACCGCTCACATATCGGAGCGCAGCGTGGCGGAGGTGCGCGACGCCATCGCCGCCGCGCTGCCTGACTGCGTGTGCGTGGAGCTCGATGCCGGCCGCTACACCACCATCAGCCGCCCGCGGCACTGGGAGGATCTCGATATCCGGCGCGTACTCAAAGAGCGCAAGGGCTTCCTGATGCTCACCAATATCGTGCTGCACTCGTTCCAACGGCGCCTGGGGATGGACCTCGGCGTGCAGCCGGGAGCGGAGATGGCAGCGGCGGTGGCGGCCGCCGAGGAGGCGGGAATCCGGTTCGAGCTGTGCGACCGGGAGATCCAGGTGACGTTGCGCCGAGCGTGGCGCAAGACCGGCTGGTGGGGCCGGCTCAAGCTGCTTGCGGCGCTGCTGGCGGCGGGATTCTCGAACGATGAGCTGGACAGCGAACAGGTCGAGTCGCTCAAGGAGCGCGGCGCCCTGCAGAGCATGCTCGACGATCTCGCCGATTACCTGCCGCGGGTCAAGGAGGTGCTGATCGACGAGCGCGACCGGTATCTGGCGCAGCGCATCTTCGAGGCGGGCGGCTCGCGCGTGGTCGCCGTGGTGGGCGCCGGCCACGTGCCCGGCATACAGCGCTGGCTGTCCGAGTACGCGCGCCGCGCGCCGCGCGCCGGGGAACTGGACGAATTGAGCGAGGTGCCGCCGCCCGGCCCGCTGGCGCGCCTGCTGCCATGGAGCATCCCGGCGCTGTTCGTGGCCCTGGTCGGGTACGGATTCCTGCGCGCCGGCGCCGAGGTGACCTTGGAAAAGCTCGCCCAGTGGGTGCTGGTGAACGGCACGCTCGCCGCGCTCGGTGCGCTGGTGGCGCTGGCGCACCCGGTAACGATCATCTGCTCGTTTTTGGCGGCGCCGATCACCTCGGTCAACCCGACCATCGGCGTGGGTATCGTGGCCGGGCTGATTCAGGCGATGGTGCGCAAGCCGCGCGTGATGGACTTCGAGAACCTGTCGCAGGACGTGACCAGCTTGCGCGGTATCCTGCGCAACCGGGTTACGCACATTCTCGCGGTGTTCTTCCTGTCCAGCGTCGGCAGTGCGATCGGTACCTTCGTGGGGCTGTCGTTTCTCACCAGCCTGCTGCGTGGCGGCGCCTGAGCACGGCAACCGGACGGGATGGGCAAAAAAGCGGCGCCCCGAGCGGCGGTTTGGGGCTAGAGCAGCGCCGCGCAGCGGCGCAGGGCTCGGCCGCGGTGCGACACGCGGTCCTTTTCGGCGGCGCTCAGCTCGGCCATGGCGCGCCCGCCGGCGCCGACCAGAAACACCGGATCGTAACCGAACCCGCCGGCGCCGCGCGGATGCGGTGCGATGGCGCCGGCCACCGCCTCCTGCACGAGCAGCAGCCGCTGTGAATCCAGGACGACGGCGATGCAGCAGATGAACGCCGCCGAGCGGTCGGCGGTGCCGCGCAGCAGCGACAGCAGGTAGGAGCAGCGTCCGGCGTCGTCCAATACCGCGCCCGGCGGGGCGAAGCGCGCCGAGCGCACGCCGGGGGCGCCGCCGAGCGCCGCCACCGCGAGCCCGGAGTCGTCGGCCAGCGTGGGCATGCCGGTCAGATGGTGCAGGTGGCGTGCCTTGCCGAGGGCATTCTGATCGTAGGTGGAGCCGGTCTCCTCGAAGGAGAACGGTACGCCGAGCTCGGCCGGAGTCCGCACCGCAATGCCGCCCAGAATGCGGCGCACTTCGGTGACCTTATGCGGATTGTTGCTGGCCAGTACCAACTCCATGGCGGCGAAGGTAGCGTGCCGCATTGTTGCGCTGCAACCAGTGCAGCCCGGTATCGACCGTGCCCTTGGGAATGTCGAGCACGGCGGCGATGTCGCGATTGCTCGGCGCCACCCGCACCCGCCGCAGTTCGGTCTGGGCCGCGGCCATTGTAAAGTGGTGGCGCGCGGCGCGCGCCCGCGCCCGCGCTCGTGCCGGCGGCTCGGGTTCCAGATACGCCGTGGCGGACCAGATGAGGAAGTCCGCAAATGCCAGGTTGCGGCGCTCGCGCAGCATTTGCCGCCGCCTTCGCGCTGGCTCCCGGCGTAGCTCCAGTTGGCCCAGCAGGCGGCGCAGGCTGGCCGGTGAGCAGCCGCTGGCGGCGGCCAGGGCGGCGAACTGCCGGTCGTCGATCAAATGGGCGGTCTTCAATACCGCGAACACCATACGCCGCTTGGTGGGATCCTTGGGCATCCGGAAGCGACGCTGGCGGGCGCGCCGCGCCGGCCGTGCGGCGCGCGGGCTGGCAGCGCGGGGGCTGGCGGCGGGATCGGCCAGCCGCAGCGCCGGGGCGCGCGGCCTGGCTCGGGGTGGCGGCGCGGATCGCGGCCGATGCGGCGGCGGCGCCGGCGGCGCCGCCAGGGCGGGGTCGCACGCGCGCTGCTGGCGGGCGAGGGTATCCGAGCTGCCCCATGTCGGACTGTAGAGTCCGTTCTCCCACCCCAGTTCGTCTTGCTTGCGCTTGTTGAGAAAGCTGCGGAGCTGCCAGCTCAGCACCGAGTTGACGTAGTGTTCGAATGGAATGCCGCGCTCCTCGAACTGATCGATCATCAGTTCCAGCTTGTCGTGGCAGAACAGGTAGAAGTCGCCCGGGATATCCTCGTCCGGGCTCGGCAGCTTGTGCAGCGGATAGTGGTAGGCGTAGGTAGCCAGCGCATTGATGAGGGCGCGCCGTGCGTCTCCGGAGCACTGAGCAGCGGACACCTGTTCGTTACAAACCCCGGTGGGAAACTCCAGCATGTCGGCACCTCCATGCCGGCATGGAGCAAGCGTTGTGCCAAGCGAGGAGGCCTTGGAGCGGCTCGGAGCGGCTCGACGCGGCCGCGATTTACGCTGATTTACGCTATCTCGACCCTGTTTCGGGAGCCAGACGGCTGATCAGCAGCGGCCGCAGCGTGTCCACGGTCCCGGTCCAGGTGAACCCGGCCGCCTGCCGGTGACCGCCGCCGCCGAAATGGCGCGCCACGGCGGCGACATCCACCGCGGGCGCGGAGCGCAGACTCACCGAACACTCGCCCGCGCGCCGTTCGCGGACGAACGCCAGCACGTCGCTGCCGTCCACGGTGCGCAGCAGTTGATAGAGTTCGTCCTGTCCGGCCGGGCCGTCGCCGAGCGCGTGCAGATCGGCGAGCGACTGGTAGGTGAACAGCACCCGCCCGTCATGGAAACGCTCGGTACGCTGCAGCAGGGTGCCGAGCAAGCGGCGGTGGGCGAAACTGCGCCCGCCGTAGATCCGCTGGTGGGTGGCGCGCGGGCTGGCGCCGCACGCCACCAGGCGCCCGGCCGCCTCGAACGCCGCGGTGTTGCCGGCCGGGACGTGGCAGAAGAACCCGGTATCCGTGCACAGGCCGAGCAGCAGGAGCGATGCCAACTCAGGGCCGATGGCGGCGCCGCTCGACTCCAGAAGAAGCTGCACGAGATAGGCGGTAGCGGGCGCCGACGGATCGACCAGCCGCAGGTCGCCGAAGTCGGCGTCGGGAGCGCCCGGCGGGCCGGGCGGGTGGTGATCGATCACCACGGTGCGCAACCCTTCGAGCTGGCCGGCCAACGAACCGGTGCGCTCGGGCGAGGCGCAGTCGAGGAGCACTGCAAGCGGGCCGCGGCGCAACGTCTCGGCTTCGATCGCCGGGCGGAAGCGCGGCGCGTAGCCGCGGATCTCGTAACGGCTGAACGGACCGGCCGAGTAGATGCCGACGCGTTTGCCGCGGCTGCTCAGGAACTCGGCCAGCGCCAGTTGCGAAGCGACGCAGTCGCCATCGGGTTCCTCGTGTCCCAACACCACCAGCGAGTCGGCCTCGCACAGAGCGTCCAGAACCTGTTTCAGCGTGGCGGCGGTCACAGGTGCAACACTTCCTGCTGCGGCGCGCCGCCCGAAACCACCAGCTCGCGCTCGCGCACGTAGGCGTTGATCTCGGTGCGCAGCCCATACTGCGGGCGGTACACGCCCGGCTCGATCGAAAAGCAGGAGCCGTCGAGTAGCGGCCGCGGGTCGGGAAACTCCACCGCGTCGAGATTGACGCCGATGCCGTGCAGGCGGGTATCGATGGCGTGGCCGGTGCGGTGGCGCACCCACGGCAGCAGCCGGTGGCGGTCGAGCATGGCGCGCGCGTGCCGGTCCACCTCGGCGCCGGTGAGCGGCTGCCCGGCGCCGAGCCGCTGGCGAATCAGCGCCACGGCGCCGTCGCGGGCGGCGCACAGCGCGGCGAAGGTGTCCGCTACCGGCGCCGGCACCGTCGTCCCGGTGTACGCCACCCACGATATGTCGGCATAGACACCGTCGGCGCCCGGTTCGCGGGCCCACAGGTCGAACTGCACCACCTGGCCGGCCGCGATCGCGGCGCCGGCGCCGGCCGGTTGGTAGTGCGGGTCGCTGCTGTGTTGGGCGGCCGCCACCAGGGGTGCCTCCTCGGTGATCAGCCCATGGCGCTCGAACGCCGCGCTGATCCAGTCGCGCACCTCTCCCTCGCTGGCCGCCGCGCCGCCGCGCACCCGCTCCGCTAGGCGCCGCCAGGCGTCGTCGAGCACGCCGCGCACCAGCGCCGCCGCCCGGTCGTGGCTGGCGCGGCCTGGCGCGCCGAGCACGCCGAGCACGCGCTGGATCAGCGTTTCCGCACCCAGCGCGGGAATGGCGAGCTGCTGCAGCAAAGCCACCGCGCCGTGGTCGATCAGCGACAGGGCGGGGATGGTGTCCGAGTAGTTGACGGCCACCGGAGTGCGGCGCGGGCAAGCGGCGCGCAACCGGCGCACGAACTCCTCGCGCGACGCATAGGTGGCCGCCGCTCCCGGCAGATGGCCGAGCACGCCCGCCTCGATGGCGTGCACGATGCGCGTCACGCTGCCGTCGGCGCGCACCAGCGCCGCCCAGGGACGCGTATTCATGGCGCCGGCCGGCACGCCGAGGATGGTGTCGGCGACATGATCGCGGTGATATACGTTGTAGAACAGCCAGCCGCCGATGCCGGCGGCGCGCAGCGCGGGCGCCACGCGCGCGAGATAGTCGGCCATGCGCGGATGGTCGAGCTTCTCGGCTAGTCGGTCAAGTCGTGCGCGCCGCCGCGCCACCGCGCCGCGCCAGGGTGGCCAGCAGGATCGCCTTGGCGGTGTGCTTGCGGTTCTCTGCCTGCTCCCACACCACCGATGCGGGCCCTTCGAACACCTCCTCGGTGACCTCGTTGCCCTTCACCGCCGGCAGATCGTGCATGAACACGCAGCCGGGGTTGCCGGTGCGGGCGAGCAACTCGCCGTTCACCTGGTAGGGAGACAGCAGCGCGCGCCGCGCGGCGAACTGCTCCTCCTCCCCCATCGATACCCACACGTCGGTGTACAGGGCGTCGGCACCGGCCACCAGGGCCGCAGCGGCGCCGCACTCGATGCGGGCGCCGCTGGCGGCGGCATACGGTGCGCACTGCCGGCGCAGGGCGGGCGCCGGCGCCAGTTCGTCCGGGCCGACGGCGCTGAAGTGCACGCCGGTCAGGCTGCAGCCGATCATCAGCGAACTCGCCACGTTGTTGCGGCAGTCGCCCACGTACGCCAGCTTGAGCCCGGCGAGGCGGCCGAAGTGCTCGTCGAGCGTCATCAGGTCGGCGAGCACCTGGGTGGGATGGCGGGTGTCGGTCAAGCCGTTGTACACCGGCAGCCCGGACAGGCGCGCGAGCGCCTCCACCGTGTCCTGCCGATAGCCGCGGAACTGGATGGCGTCGAACATCCGCCCGAGGATGCGCGCGGTGTCTTCGAGCGATTCCTTGGCGCCGAGGTGGATGTCGTCGGCGCCGAGGAACACGATGTGGCCGCCTTCCTCGCCAAACGCGGTGTCGAACGCGCAGCGGGTGCGGGTGGAGGGCTTTTCGTACAGCAGCGCCAGGCTCATGCCGGCGAACCGCTGCCGCACCGTGCCGGCGCGGCGATCCGCCTTGGCGCGGCGCGCCAGCGCCAGCAGCAGGCGAATGTCGGAAGGAGGGAAATCGCTCAGCGTGAGCAGCGAGCGTCCGTGCAAGTGAGCGGCATCATCCATGATTGGCCCCGCAGTGTTCGAAATGAAGGCAGGACCGTACCGGATGAGGCGCCGCGCCGCAAGGGGGCATCGGCGTTTATGCGCGGGCGCGGCGGGCCGCGGCGGGCGGATCCGTGTTGACAGATGGGCGCGCATTGAGGCAACTTGCCCCGTCCGCTGCGGTGGTGGAATTGGTAGACACGCTAGCTTGAGGGGCTAGTGGGCGTTTAGCCCGTGAAGGTTCAAGTCCTTTCCGCAGCAACCCCCGACGATCTGGTGAGCGAAGCGCGCTATGGAATGAGCAGCAGCTTGCCGGTGGTTGAGCGGCCCGCCAGGGCGGTGTGGGCGGTAGCCGCGTCGGCGAGCGGATACTCGCGGTGGATCAGCACGTCCAGCACGCCGTCGGCAACCCAGGAGAACAGTTCAGCGCTGCGCGCCGCCAGGCGTACGCCACGCGCATGCCGGGGGACACGCCGGTCACGTCGCTGCCGACGGCGTCGATCACCCCGGCACCCTCCATTCCGGGGGTGAACGGCGGGGCCACGGGGTAGAGACCGGTGCGCTGGTAGATGTCGATGAAGTTGACACCCGCCGCTTCTATCTTGACGCGGACTTCGTGCGCACCCGGTTCGGGTACGGGTAGGTCGGTCATGCGGAGAACCTCGGGTCCTCCGGGCCTGGCGACTTGTATCGCTCGCATCGGCTAATCCCAGTCCAGGGCGCCGGCCGGCTGGTACTCGGTCACCCGCGTTTCGAAAAAGTTCTTTTCCTTGTTCAGGTCCATGGTCTGCGCCATCCACGGGAACGGGTTTTCCGTCTCCCACTGGCGCCGCAGGCCGATCCGTTCGAGCCGCCGGTCAGCGATGTACTCGACGTAGCTCGCGAACTGGACGGCGTTGATGCCGAGCAGCCCGTCGGGACAGGCATCGTGGGCGTACGCCTGCTCGTACGCCACGCCGCGCCGCACCAGGTCCACGATCTCGGCCTGCAACTCCGCGGACCATGCGGCCGGATACTCCTGCTTGATGGTGTTGATCAACTCGCAGCCGAACGCCAGGTGGACGCTCTCGTCGCGCATGATGAACTCGAACTGCTCGCCGATGCCGATCATCTTGCCCTGCCGCTTGAGCGCCAGCATCATGGCGAACCCGGCGTAGAAGAAGATCCCCTCCATGATCACGTAGAAGCCGATCAGGTCGCGCAGAAAGCGCTGCACGTTGCCGATGCCGTCGTTCCCGGCGGTCGAGACCAGGTCGAACGACGGATCGAAGATCGACTGGGTGATCTCGATCACGAAGCGGTCCTTGTCGCGGATGCTGGGGACGGTGTGGTACATGGTGTAGATCCGGTCGGGATCGAGGCCGAGCGAATCGCTGCAGTAGATGAAGGTATCGGTGTGAATCGCCTCCTCGAACGCCTGCCGCAGCAGGTACTGCCGGCATTCCGGGTTGGTGACGTGGCGGTACACCGCGAGCACGATGTTGTTGGCGGTCAGCGACTCGGCGGTGGAGAAGAACCCGAGGTTCCACAGGATCAGGCGCCGCTCGGTGGCGGTCAGCACGTCCGGCGCCTTCCACTGCTCGACGTCCTTCTGCATCGACACCTCTTCCGGAACCCAGTTGTTGGCCACGCCGTTCTTGTAGAACTCGCGCGCCCACGGATAGGTGAGCGGCAAAATCTTGTTGGGATCGGTTGCGGACGCGCCGACGATCGGCATGATTACTGACACACCTCGCACGATTCGTCGTCCAGGCACACCGGCAGGGCCGCGGGGAAGGCCGCCTGCACCTCGGCAGCGGCCGCGGCCGCTGCGCCGTGCCCGACGCTCACCGCCGGCGTGGCCGCGGCGCCGTTGCCGTTGGCGGCAGCCGTCAGGGCCGGGGCGGCGCCGGGGCTGTCCGCGGCGCCGGCGCCGCGCCGCTGCGTGAGCCCGTAGGCGGAGCCGAGGGTCGCCTTCTCCACCTGCGTTGCGGCCATCGTGCGCAGGTAGTAGGTGGTCTTCAGACCGAGCTTCCACGCCAACTGGTAGATCTCCGACAGCAGCCGGCCCGAGGTGCCGTGCATGAACACGTTGAGTGCCTGGCTCTGGTCCAGCCACTTGCCGCGCGCCGCCGCCAGCCGCAGGTAGCGCAGCGGATCGATCTCGAACGCCACCTTGTACTTGCGGCGTAGATGGGGGGACAGGTGGTGCATCTGCTGCAGGCTGCCGTCGTGGAACTTCAACTCGTCGGCGGTGTCCTGGTTCCAGCGCCCGGCGGCGCGCAGGTCGTCCACCAGGTAGGGATTGATCACCGTGAATTCGCCGCTGATGTTGCTCTTCACGTAGATGTTCTTGTAGGGCGGCTCGAAGCTCGGAAAACAGCCGGCGATGTTGGAGATGGTCGCGGTCGGCGCGATCGCCATGGTGTTGGAGTTGCGCATGCCGTGGCGCGCCACGTGCTCGCGCACCGGCCCCCAATCGAGCGCGCCGCCCGGCTCCACGGCCAGCGGCTCGCCGCGCTCTTCCTCCAACAGGGCGAGGGTGTCGTGCGGCAGGATGCCGCGGTCCCACTTGGAACCCTGGTAACTGGCGTAGGTGCCGCGTTCGGCGGCGAGCTGCGACGAGGCGAGAATGGCGTGGTAGGAGATCGACTCCATCATGCGGTCGACCACGGTCAGGGCGTCGGGATCCTCGTACGCCAGGTCGAGCTTGAACAGCGCATCCTGCAATCCCATCAGTCCAAGACCCACCGGCCGATGGCGCAGATTGGAGTTCCTGGCCTCCTCGGTGGGGTAGAAGTTGATGTCGATCACGTTGTCGAGCATGCGCATCGCCAGGGTTACCGTGTCGGCGAGCAGCGCCTCGTCGACGCCGTCGGCGGTGACGTGCTTCTCCAGGTTCACCGAGCCCAGGTTGCACACCGCGGTCTCGGTGGCGGAGGTGTTGAGCGTGATCTCGGTGCACAGGTTGGAACTGTTCACCACCCCGACGTGGTCCTGCGGGCTGCGGATGTTGCACGGATCCTTGAAGGTGATCCACGGATGTCCGGTCTCGAACAGCATGCCGAGCATCTTGCGCCACAGCTTTGCGGCCGGCAGCGTGCGGTGGCGCCTCAGTTTGCCGGCGCGGGCGAGTTCCTCGTAGTGGCGGTAGCGCTGTTCGAACCTGCGGCCATAGAGGCGATGCAGGTCCGGGGTCTCGTCCGGGGAGAACAGCGTCCACTCCTGGCCGGCGAGAACCCGCTTCATGAACAGATCGGGAATCCAGTTGGCCGTGTTCATGTCGTGCGTGCGGCGCCGCTCGTCGCCGGTGTTGCGGCGCAGATCGAGGAAATCCTCAATGTCCAGATGCCAGGTTTCGAGATAGGCGCAGGTGGCGCCGCGGCGCTTGCCGCTGCGGTTGATGGCCAGGGTCACGTCGCTGGCGATCTTCAGGAACGGCACCACGCCCTGGCTCTCCACGCCGGTGCTGTGGATGGTGGCGCCGGTGGCGCGGATGTTGCTCCAGTCGTTGCCGAGCCCGCCCGACCATTTGGAGAGCTGCGCGTTGTCGGCGAGCCCCTTGAAGATGCTGCCGAGGTCGTCGTCGATGGTGGTCAGGTAGCAGGAGCTGAGCTGCGGATGGGTGGTGGCGGCGTGAAACAGGGTCGGCGTCGAGGGCACGAAGCGCAAGCTCGAAATCAGCTCGTAGAAGCGGATCGCCTGCGCCTCGCGGTCGCTCTCGGGCAGCGCCAGGCCCATGGCGACGCGCATCCAGAACGCCTGCGGCGTCTCGATTACGGCCTCCTCGACGCGGGTGAAGTAGCGTTCGTACAGCGTCTGCACGCCCATGTACAGGAACAGGTCGTCGCGTTCCGGCCGCAGCGCGGCGGCGATGCGCTCGAAGTCGTAGTCGAGCAACTGCTTGTCGAACGTGCCGGCCTCCACCCCGCGCCGGATGCCGGCGCGGAACGCGCTCCGGTAGTCCGCGTCGAGGTTGTCGGGGTCCAGCGGAGCGCCGATCACCTCCTTGTAGATGCGGCGCAGGAACAGGCGCGCGGCGAGCCGGCTGTAGGCGGGGTCGCGCTCGATGAACGAAGCGCTCGCGAGCAGCAGCGCCTTCTCGATTTCGGTGCTCGTGATGCCGTCGAAGATGTTGCGGATGGTCTCGCGCGCCACCTCGTCGACGGCGATCTCGGCGCCGAGCGATGCGCCGCCGCCGCGGCCGGTGCCGTGCGCCGCGTCGCGGATGCTGCGCGTCAGTTTGGCGATGTCGAACAGCACCACGCGCCCGTCGCGGGCGCGCACGGTGAGCTTGCCGAGCAGGGACTGGCGGGCGACCTGGTCCTTGTGCTGTTCGCGCGCCTGCTGGCGCTCGGCGCGGTACAGAATGTACGCCTTGGAGATCTCGTACAGCCCGTTCTTGACCAGGTGCTTCTCGACGATGTCCTGGATGTTCTCGACGTTGGGGTACAGCTCGGTGAAGCGGGTGTCGATCTCGCCCACCACGGCCGTCACCACCGCGCCGAGGGTGCCGTTCTCGAGCGAGTCCCACTGGTCGGGTGGGGCGGTAGCCCGAATCGCCTTCGAAATAGCGACACGGATCCGGTCGCCGTCGAAGTCGACGACCTCGCCGGTCCGCTTGATGACCATCTGGCTCATGTGCCCTCCCGACCCGGTATCACTGGGTCGTTCACTGCTCTTCGTGCAGTGGATGCTCCGGAAACAGCTCCCGCTGCACGTCCGCGCGTTCCCGGGTCGCGCTGTCGCGCTCCGTACTCCTGGTGGTGACCGGCAGGTAGGCGCCCTCGTCGAGGGCGTGCTCCACGTCAGCCTCGATCAACTCAATGAGCCGCCGGGTCATGCTGATGCCGCGCAACGCGCAGGCCGCATGAAACTGGTCCCGCAACTGCAATGGCACCTGCCTGAGGTTAATCGCCCCGTAGGCGCGCATCTCGCTCCTCCAGAAGTTTCCCTGCCGCGGCCCCGAGGCCGCCGCGAGCGCAAGGCACGGGCGCGCGCGCCACGGCGCAAGGCACGACAGGGTATCAAACGTATCACCTGTATCATCGGCACGTCAATGCGCCCGACGCAGTGAAATCGTGTGCCTCGGGTGGTGCCGTATACCCGGCGATGCAGACCACTGCGCCGGCGCGCGTCAGGAACTGCTCGGCGGCCAGTTCGGCCACCACCGCGGCGAACCGATCGTCGGCGCACCGGTCCTGCAGCTCGGCGAAGGTCAGGCAGCGCCGTTCGGCGAGCAGGCGCAGGACGCGCCCGCGCAGCTCGCGGCGCGACCCCGCGAACGGGCTCTGCCGGCTGTAGTGGGCGCTGCGCCGGTTCGGGTTGCCGGCGCGCTGCTGCCGGAGCGCGGCGCCCCAGTCCATGAGCGCGTAGTACCAGCGCCGCGGCTGCCGGCGGTCGAGGGTGCACGCCACCAGCGGCAGCAACGCCGCGTCCGGGACGGTGGTGGCGGCGGGGAAGTACTGGTGCAGAAACACGCGCCGGATATTGGTCTCGATGAACACCGCCGGCCGCGCGAAGGCGAACGCCAGCAGGGCGCCGGCCGTGGCCGGCCCTACCCCCGGCAGGGCCAGCAGGGCGTTGCGGTCGGCCGGAAGGGTGCCGCCGTGTTCGCGCACCACGGCGCCGGCGGCGCGCTGCAATGCCAGCGCGCGGCGGTTGTAGCCGAGGCCGCTCCACAGCTCCAGCACGGCGCCGAGCGGCGCCGCCGCCAGGCTGTCGGGATCGGGGAAGCGGGCGAGGAAGCGTCCGTAGTAGTTGCCCACCCGCGTCACCTGGGTCTGCTGCAGCATCACCTCCGACACCAGGATGGCGTACGGATCGCTCGTCTCGCGCCACGGCAGCGAACGGTAGTGGCGCCGGTCGTGGGCCCAGACGCGGCGCCGGAAGCGCTCCACCTCGGGTGCGCCGAGCGTGACCTCGGCGGCGCCGGGCGGCTTGCTCCCGGCAATCGCGGCGCGGTACTTTGAGGCTCCCTGCCGGCCCGCTTCGGGAGGAATGGACACTTTGCACACATGCACAATGGGCAGTTGATCATCATCGGCGCCGGCCCGGCCGGACTGGCGTGCTCGATCGCCGCTAGCGGCGCCGGTCTCGATCACCTGGTGCTCGAAAAGGGCGCCATCGCCAACACCATCTACCGGTTCCCGGCCGACATGACCTTCTTCTCCACGCCCGACAAGCTGGCCATCGGCGACGTGCCGTTCACCTGCCCCGACAACAAGCCGACCCGCCGCCAGACGGTCGCCTACTACCGCGGCGTCGCCGTCCACTACGGCCTGCCGGTGCGCACCGGGCATACCGTGACCGCGCTGCGCCACACCGCGGACGGCTTTGCCGCAGCGGTGGAATACCTCGGCGCCGTGCAGACGCTTGCCGCGCACGCCGTGGTGGTGGCTACCGGGTTCTTCGATTCGCCGTTGCGGCTCGGCATTCCGGGCGAGGATCTGCCCAAGTGCTCGCACTACTTCCATGACGGCCACCCCTATTATGGCCGGCGGGTGGCGGTCGTGGGAGGCGGTAATTCGGCGGTGGAGACCGCGCTCGACCTGCAGCGCGCGGGCGCCGAGGTGACGCTGATCCTCCGCGGCGCGGAACTGCGGCGCGGGGTCAAGTACTGGGTGCGCCCGGAGCTGGAGAGCCGCATCGCCGACGGCGCCATCGAGGCGCGCTTCAACACCGCGGTCGAGGCGGTGGAACGCGACGCCGTCCTGGTGCGCGGCCCGGCCGGCCGCGAGCGGCTGGCCAACGACGCGGTGCTGTTTCAGATCGGCTACCTGCCGACCGTTGCCCTGCTGCGCCAGCTTGGCGTCCGCAGCGACCCCGACACCGCGGTGCCGGAGCACGATCCGGCCACCTTCGAGACCGCGGTGCCGGGGTTGTTCGTGTGCGGGGCAATGCTGGCCGGCAACATTGCCGGCAGCGTGTTCATCGCAGACGGCCGCCACCACGGCGAGCGCATCGTGGCCACCATCCTCGCCCGGCAGCCGGAGCACCGCGAGGCTGGCGCGGCCGGTTGACGCGCCACGGAATGGCGCGTGTCGCCTGGTTCGCTTCTCGCTGCCGCGCCGCCGTCCCCGCCAGACGACGCACACCGTCGGCGACGGTGCCTTGGACAAGATCAGCCTGTTACGATCACACGCCCGCCTCGCACCGAGCGCACCCGGACAGGCCGCGGCCCGCCGAGGCCCTGAGTTGAGCGAGGCGCGCGCCGACGTGCATCAGTCCGCCCAACCAGTCCAACCGCTCACCAAGTGCCAGCGTGACTGAGCGCGCTAGGCGGCTTCGCATCCGACTATGCCGAGAAGCGCCGGAACCCACCCGCCACGCATCCTTACTCGCTGTCCACTACCGTCAGGGTAATTTCCCCTTCGTAGGAGAACGTCTCCCCCGGCGGGAAGTACCGCTTGGTATTCCAGGTCTCCAGGCGCGTATCGGTCTGCGTGCTGACCACCCGTTCCCACTTCCAGAGACGCAGCGTGATTGTGCGTTCCTCCGTCTCCACGGCATCGGTGTCGTAGGTCTTCCACTCCCAAGTAAAGGTGTGCCACCCAGCCCCGAGCCACCAATCATGCCGCGTCTTCCGGCACCCGTTCTCGGCCACGCCGGCCCAATCCGTGATATGGCAGTGAGCAGGACCAAGCGTGGACTCCGGGAGTGCCGTGTCCTCAACCTCGATATAAACGATAGAGGTAGCACCGAGCCCGCCGCCGTTGCAGTAGTACGTGAACGGCCCGTCTGGCCGGGGGCATCGAGGCGAGAAAGGATCAGCGTCCAGCTTGAACTCGAACGCCTCGCCCTCGACAACAGAGGTTGCCGCAGTGCGGATCGACATGGTGTAGTCTACCGGTTCCGGGTCCGCTGTCTGCACCGCTCCAAGCACGCTTACGAGGATCGTGTCATCGCTGACGGAATACGCATAGCCGGCTTGATCCCACGCGGGAAGATCGCACGAGGTAAGCCATGCCGTCACACTCCGGTCGGTGTCGTCCATGGCGTCGTCGTGTACCTGGATGAACCCCGCGATATCCACCCCGTTGGCATGGAGATACTCCAGAGAGTTGTACCCGTGAGAGTCTGCTACCTGGACCGTGCACGTGCCGCCGTCCGGTACAGACACGTTGGACGGCATTCGCACCCGCACCACGAACTGTCCCCCCTCTAACGCTTCCGCATGATAGGTGACGGCGGGAACGGATCGTGCCGATACGCCGCTGTAGCTCCTACCAATGAGCGCAGCATGGGAGCGGCGGCCGTCAGTCTTTCCCTCGGTTTCACCCGGAACCCCCAGGGACAACACCACCTGCCGCGAGGGTGGGGGATTGACCGTCGGAGGATCGGGCGGAGGATCTGACGGCGGGTCGGACGGTGGATCAACCGGTGGGTCAGCAGGGGGCGTCACGGGAGGATCATCTTCCGGCGGGGGTTGCGGGTTGCCGCCGGCTCCCTCGCTACCGACAAGAACCGAAGGCGACGGAGGTTCCTGCTCTACTGGTGACTCCGCTTCTACCGGGGTCGGTACGGCGGCCGTGGAGCATCCCCCCATCAGGAGGACGCCCACGGCCATAAGAACTGCTATCCATATCTTCATCGTTAATCTCTCCTTGATTATAACGAATCTGCTGCCTTGGGAATCAGCCGCCTACGCGAAGCGATTTGGTGCTGGTGCTCGCAGTGTAGCCATCTAACAACGGGTTGACCCATATCTTAAGGGTCCGTGATGCGCCACCCTGCCGAAAGATATAGGGCGTCACATCGACCGTTTGCAGGTTGCGATCCGACTGAAAACTGAAAGCAAGGTGCTCCACGCTGCCTCCGCTGTGCCATTCATTATATTCATAAGGCCCATACCCGCGAAGCTCCCAATCATCGTATATGTTCACCCCGCCGATGAAAGTCATCGCCGCGTCGCAACTCGTCTTGACCACCATGAGCACGGCATCATATACGACGACGTTCTCATATACGTTTCCCCCCTGGTGTAGTCCCTATTGAGCACCGCGCTGATCAGCGTGATAGTCGGTAGCCGATCAGACTACTATACGGGTGTATAGGCGGTCCCACCCCTCCAAAAGTAAACTGATGCACTACCGCCGGGCCGGCTCAGCGCGTAGACGAATCCTCGGGGCGGACACCGAAACGGACCCGTGCCACCGGGGCGCCGGTGGTCCCGGCTCGGCGCACAGGCGGCGCTACTCCGGCGCCGCCGGGCAACACCGCCGCTACCGAAAAGCAGAACCCGATCGGGGTGCTGGCCAGCGCTGCTCCACCGAGTCAGTCAGCGCCCGCCGCGCCTCTGGATGGCGCCCGTGCAGGTGGCGTTCCATCGGGCGCGTCCGCCGCTACTTCGGCGCGGCAGTCGGCGCCCGCGGACCGGCCGGGTAGCTTTCGGGAAGCGCGAAAGTGTCACTTCGCGGGTTCGTTCGTTGCGTCCTGGATGCGGGCTGCGGTGACAGGGCGGCTCACTGGTGGAGGCCCACTGCGCAGCTCAGTTGATGCCGTGCGGCGGCGTCCAGGTGCAGGGTGGCGGCGCGGGCGGCGTGTTCGATCTGGCGCGGCGTGCGCGCGCCCACGATTACCGCGTGCACGGCCGGATGGCCGGCCGCCCAGGCGATGGCGAGTTGTTCGGCGCGGGCGCCGCGTTGCGCGGCGCAGGCGCGCAGCGCAGCGGCCGCGCGCAGGTGGCGGGCCAGCAGCGGTTCGTTGAAGGCGGCGGCGCGGGTGCGCCAGTCGTCGCCCGGCAGGCGGCGCCGACGGCGCGCGTCGAACGCCTCGGTGAGGATGCCGGAGGCCAGCGGGCTGTAGGCCAGCGCCGCCACCCCGAGTGCGGCGCAGCGCGGCAGCAGCTCGCGTTCGGCGGCGCGGTCGAGCAGATGGTAGGGCAATTGCAGGGTCGCCACCGGCTGCGACCGGTGCAGGCGCTGCAGGTCGCTGGCGGACAGGTTGCACACGCCGCCGGACCGCACCTTGCCCTGGTCGATGAGGCGGCCGATCGACTCCCAGGCGGCGTCGATGTCGCAGTCGGGTCCGGGCCAGTGGATCTGGTACAGATCCAGGTAGTCGGTCTGCAGGCGGCGCAGGCTGGCCTCGACCTCCTCGAACACGCTGGCCGCGGTCAGCCGCGGATAGGGGCGCCGGCTGCCGGGCTGCCACAGGAAGCCGCACTTGCTGGCCAGCCGCACCCGCGGTCGCAGCCCGTGCGCGGCCAGCGTGCGTCCGACCACCTCCTCGGCATGCCCTACCCCGTACACGGGCGCCGTGTCGATCCAGTTGATGCCAAGCTCCAGCGCGCGCAGGATGGTGGCCTCGGAGCGTGCGTCGTCCTGGCGCCCCCAGGCGTAGCGCCAGCCCGCACCGCCCATCGCCCAAGTGCCGAGCCCGAGCGCCGACCAGGTGGCACGGCCGCTCGGTGACGGCTTGGGCGATGAAGACCCATGCACAGGCTCTGCCGACCGAGCGCAGGCGGCGGCGGCTTCCCTGCCGGCTGCCCCGGTCCTCGTCATCGCGCGCCCGCGGCGGTCGCGATGCGCTCGGCCAGCGCCGTGTGGCGTTCCCGGTCCGCGCCGCGCCGCACCGCGATGGCGACCGCCATCTCGCTGCCGACCAGCACCACCAGGCGCTTGCCGCGGGTCACCGCGGTGTACAGCAGGTTGCGGCGCAGCATGACGAAGTGCTGGGTGTGCACCGGTATCACCACGGCTGGAAACTCGCTGCCCTGCGCGCGGTGGATCGAGATCGCATAGGCGAGCATCAGGTCGTCGCGGTCGGGCCCGCCGTACTCCACCTCGCGGCTGCCGAAGTCGACCCGCACTGCACCGGCGTCGGCATCCACGTCGATCACCTGGCCGATGTCGCCGTTGAACACCTCCAACTGATAGTTGTTGCGGGTCTGCAGTACGCGGTCGCCCGCGCGCAGCCGGCTGCCGTCGCCGGTGCTCGCCGCGGCCGGCGCCGCGGACGCGGATGCGGACGCGGGCGCAGGGGCGGGATTGAGACGTTCGCGCAGCCGCGCGTTCAGTTGCGCGGTGCCGAGCGGGCCGCGGTTCATCGGCGACAGCACCTGAATGTCGTGGCGTGGATCGAGACCGAAGCGGCGCGGAATGCGGGTCGTGATCACGTGCTCGAGGGTGGCGGCCACTTGCTCCGGTTCGCGCCGTGCGACGAAGTAGAAGTCGGCGCCGGCCGCGGAAAAGGCGGCGGGATCGAACTCGCCGCGATTGATGGCATGCGCGGCGCGCACGATCTGGCTGGCCGCGGACTGGCGGAACACCTCGGCGAGGCGCACCGTCGGGATCGCCGCAACGAGCGCCAGATCGGCCAGCACCGCGCCGGCGCCGACCGACGGGAGCTGGTCGGCGTCGCCCACGAACAACACGCGGCAGCGATCGGGGACAGCGTCGAGCAGCGCGGCCAGCAGCACGATGTCGACCATCGACGCCTCGTCCACCACCACCAGGTCGGCGGCCAGCGGATGTTCGCGGGTGCGGGTGAAGGCGCCGTCGCGCGGACTGAACTCCAGCAGGCGGTGGATCGTGCTCGCCGGCAGGCCGGTCGACTCCTCCAGGCGCTTGGCGGCGCGCCCGGTGGGGGCCGCCAGCGCGACGCGCGTCCCGATGCGGCGGAAGCTGCCGGCGATCCAGCGTATCAGCGTGGTCTTGCCGGTGCCGGGGCCGCCGGTGAGCACGCCCACCTTGCTGAGCAGCAGCCGCGACGCGGCCGCCTGCTGCGCGGCCGACAGTTCGATCCCGGTGCCGCCGGCGGCCGCGGCGATGGCGGCCGCCGGGCCGCGGGCGGGCGTGGCCAGCAGCGCGGCGAGCCGCTCGGCGGCGCGCGTCTCGGCGGCCGCCAAATGGGGCAGATAGCGGGCCGCGAGCGAGCCGCCGGGTTGGCTGGCGGCGGCGCGATCGGCGCACACCATGCGTCCTTCCCGGCACAGCGCGGCGAGCGCGTCCAGCACCTTGCGCTGGTCGCCGAGCCCGGTCAGCTCGGCGGTGCGCTGGCGCAGGGCGGGCTCGGGCAGGAACACGTCACCCTCCGCGGCGGCCGCCGCGAGCTGGTGCAGGGCCGCCGCCTGGATGCGTTGCGCCGAGTCGGGGGCGATGCCGAGTTGGGCGGCGATGCGGTCGGCGGTGTGGAATCCCATGCCGGGCACCTGGCTCGCCAGCCGGTAGGGGTCGTCCTGCAGCACCGCTCGCGCGCGGGCGCCGAACTGCCGGTAGATGCGCCGCGCGTGCGCGGCCGAGATGCCGTACGACTGCAGGAACAGCATGATGCCGCGCTGTTCGCGCTGCTCGTGCCAGGCGCGCGCCACCAGCTCGGCGCGGGCGGCGCCGATGCCGGGCACCTCGCGCAGCCGCGCGCTGGCGTGATCGAGCACCTCCAGGGTCTGCAGCCCGAAGTGGTCGACGATGCGGCGCGCGAAGCCGGGCCCGATGCCGGGCACCATCCCCGAACCGAGGTACTGCCGCAGGCCGGCCACCGTACGCGGCGCGACGGTGGCGTAGGACTGCGCCTCGAAACGGCGCCCGTATCTGGCGTGATCCACCCAGTTGCCGGCCAGGCGCACCATTTCGCCGGGCTTGATGCCGAGCAGATTGCCGACCGCGACCGCCTCGGCGCCGGCGGCGGCCTGCTGCAGGACCAGCACGGCAAAGCCGCTGTCTTGCTGCTCGTACACGATCCGGATCACGCTCCCCTCCAGAGTCGCGCGCGGGCTGTCGCTGGCTTCGGGTCGTGGCACGGCGCGGGCGAGGCCGCCCCCGGCCTAGTTCACTTCGCGCCGGGCGGTGATGCCGAGCAGTTCGATCATGAACGCGCTCAGGTCGTGGTCCCCCGCCCGGCGGTAGGCGTGGTTGAGGTTATGCAGCACGCGCTGCACGGTGCGCATGGAGTCGGCGCCGTTGCGCAACATCTGCAACTGCCGCAGGTTGGCGGGCGTGCGGGCGAGCAGCTTCTCCGCCTCCACCATGCGGCCGCGGTCGAAGCAGTCGACCAGCACGATGCGCTTGTTGTGGATGACGCGCGCCAGGAAGTTGCTGGGCACGTTGCATCCCTGGATGTCCATGCCGAGGCGGCGCCCGACCAGCATGTAGATCGACACCAGGCTGATCGGGATGCCGCGCTTGGACAGGATGACCGAGATCAGGTTGCTGTTGAGCGGATTGTAGAAGTCGTCGCGGTTGCCGCTCAGGCCGACGTCCTCGAACAGAAACCGGGCCAGACCGAACGCGTCCGGGGGGTGGCCGGAAACGCGAAAGTCGTCGGCAACACCGTCGAGCAGATCACCGACGGAAAGCGGGAACTCGACCCCCAGTTGGAACCGGGCAAGCAGGCTCAGGGCGGTTTCGATGCGGGCGCGCCGGCCCTCGACGGATGCCCAGCGGCGCCAGTTCTCGCGCAGCCACGCCTTGCGCTGGCGGGTCAGAACGCGCCGCAAGGCGCTGTGCTGGTCGGCATTCAACTGCTGCAGGTGAGGCTCGGCCAGCAACTCCAGCTCGGGACCCAACTCCTCGAGGGCGTGCATCACCCGCCGGCGCACCGCCACGGTGTCATCGTCGAGCAGTTGGAGCAGGTAGGGAACCTGCTTGCGGGTATCGCCCACGCTCGTCACCTCCGCTAAGGGTAGCAGCCTACTCCCGCAGCCGGGCGGAATCAAGGGCGCGCCGGCCGGCGCTTGGCCGGCGCCGCGGGCGCGCGTCGATCCGGGAGGAACGACTCCAGGTCTTTCTCGATCTCGGCTTCGCTGAACCCGAGCTTGCGGTCGTAGCTTATGGTTTTTGCTATCCGGCGGTCGCGTTCCGGCGAGCGTACATACCCGCTCGGCAGCAGTTCCTTGGCCAGCGCCTCGTCGATCAGTGCGGCCGCCTTGTCGGCGGTCATCAGGTAGCGGTCGCTGAAGTGGCGCATGCCGAGCGCGCACCAGCGCAGCGCCGCGAAGGTGACGGCGGCGGACACCACCGCAATGGCGATGTCCTGAATCCGGACCGAGGTGCTCTTGCCCTGCCAGCCGATGCCGGCGCCCATCGCCAGCGAGGCCAGCACGCAGACCGACAGCAGCCAGGTCGCCACCCGCCAGCGCCGCCAGTAGGCGCGGTGGGCGGTCACGGTCAGGGGGTATCGATCGCCGCGGTCGGTGCGCCCGACAGCGAAGGTTGCCTCTCTCACAGCCGCGTGTCCTGGCCCGAGAGTGTCGGCCGGCAAGGGATGCCTGTGAATCGATTTGTCATCGTCTTCCGAATCACGGAGTTACCGTGCTCCTCGTCCGGATTGCCGCCATTGGGAGATGGCTGTGGGTCGGTTCTCATCGTCTTCCAAATCGCGGAGTGCCTGTGCTCCTCACTGCAAGGTACTGCGATCGCGGCCCGCCCGCCACCGTCCCGCGATGGGCGTGGCAGGTGCCGTGGGCGCGCGCTCAAAACCCGACTACCGAGAGCAGGCCGGTGGTCAGGAACGGCGCGTAGGTGATCACCAGCACCACCACCAGCAGGACCAGCAGGAACGGCACCACGGTGCGATAGACGCTCACCAGGTCCTTTTCGAAGCGGTAGGAGGCCAGGAACAGGTTGATGCCTACCGGCGGCGTCAGGTAGCCCAGCTCCAGGTTGGCCAGGAAGATGATGCCGAGGTGGACCGGGTGGATGCCGTAGGAGACGCCGAGCGGGATCAGCAGCGGAGCCAGCACCACGATGGCGGAGAAGATGTCCATCAGCGCGCCGGCCACCAGCAGGGTGAGGTTGAGCAGGATCAGGAACAGCAGGCGGGAGCTGATGGCGCCGGTCACCCACGCGGCCAGGCTGGTGGGCACCTCGGCGTCCACCATGAAGTAGGACAGGCCCTTGGCGAGGGCGAGAATGACCATCACGCCGCCGATGATCGGCGTGCACTTGGCGAGCACGCGCGGCAGGGCGCGCAAGGCGATGTCGCGGTGCACCACGGTTTCCACCAGCAGTACGTAGATGGTGGCGGCCGCCGCCGTTTCCACCAGCGTCGTGATGCCGCCGAAGTAGAGCGCCACCACGAGCACCGGCAGCGCCAGCTCCCAGGCCGCCGCGCGCGCCGCCTGCAGGGCGGGGCGCAGATGGAATCGGGGCCGGGCGCTGGCCTGGCCGGTGGCGGCGTCGGGGCGCCGCCGGAGCGCCTGGAAGATGCCGAGCGCGGCCAGGGCGAGCACCATCAGCACGCCCGGCAGGAAGCCGCCCACGAACAGCTGGCGGATGTCGATCTGGGCGATCACGCCGTACATGATGATCGGCAGGGCGGGCGGGAACAGCAGGCCGATGCTGCCGGCGGACGTCAGCAGCCCGATGCTGAACCGCTCGCGGTAGCCGTTGCGCTGCAACATGTACAGCAGTAGTCCGCCGAGGGCGAGAATGGTGACCCCGGAAGCGCCGGTGAAGGTGGTGAAGAAGGCGCACAGCAGCACCGCCATCACCGCCAGGCCGCCGCGAAACCAGCTGAACCAGGCCTGGAACAGGGCAATGAGACGTTCCCCCGCCTTGCTCGCCGAGAGGATGAAGCCGGCCACCGTGAACAGCGGCAGCGCCGGCACCAGCGGTTGCGACAGCATGGCGTACGCCTCGTCCGGCACCACCTCCAGGGCGCCGCCGGAGCCCAGGAACTGCAGCAGGGTGAAGCCGCTCAGAATCACGAAGATGGGCGTGCCGATGAACGCCGAGGCGACCAGGACCAGCACCAGGGGCAGGCGCGCCGCGGCCGCGGCCGCGACCACCGCATCGACCAGGGCATAACTGGGGAAGTAGCCGGGCGCGGCTGCCTGCAGCGCATTGACCAGCGGTCCGATGCCGATCAGCAGACCGGCGGGAACGGCCAGCAGGACCGCCGCGCGCGCCGCGGGTTGCCGGAGCCCGTGCGCCACGAAGTGCGCGGCCATGCCGGCAAAGCCCAGCGGCAGCACGGCGACGGCAAGCCGGATCGGCACCCCGCCTACGTCCTGGGTGGGATCGAAGGCAATCAGCACCAGCGACAGGGCACTGACCGCCAGGGCGGTGGTGACGGCCACCGAGATCGCACTGGCGGCCGCGCGTACCCGCCCGCCCCAGGGGTCCGGCAACTGGTGGAGGCCGCTGGACAGGGCGAGATGGGATTTCTGGCGGGTGGTGACGACGCCGCCGAGCAGCGCCACCCACAGGGTGAGGTGGCGGACGTAGTCGCCGCTGGCGGCCAGCCCGCCGCCGAACAGCACGCGTAGCAGCACCGTGGCGGTGGGCAGCGCCGCCAGCAGCACCAGGGCGGCGGTAACGGTGCCGTCCTCCAGGCGCGTCAGCAGGGAGCCGGGCGGGACGCTGCCGGGCGCGTGCGCTGTCACCGGCACCGGCGAGTCTCCCGGCGCCGGTCCTTCTTTCACGGAGCCGCTTCGGTCGGTAGCGGCGCTGTCCTCAATCAGTTGCCGCCCCCGCGGGCGCGGTAGGCGGCGACCTTCTCGATGACCAGTTCGTACGCCACCGGATCGATCTCGTCGCCGATCAGTTCACCGAAGTAGCGCGCGATGACATCCTGGAATTCCTGCTCCAGGGCGGCGGTCGCAGCGTGCACCTGCAGGCCGTGCGCCTTCATCACGTGCACCGCCAGATCGTCCATCTCGTAGGCGCCCTCGCTGACCCGCTGGGCGGCCATGGTGGCCGCGCGCAGCAGCCGCGGGCGCAGCTCGGCGGGGATGCGCTGCCAGGCGCGCTTGCTGATCATTACCGCCCCGAACAGCGGCGTGAAGCGCAGGTCGGTCATGTGCGGCACGATGCCGAACCATTGGAACGACGCCGCACCCGAGGGGCTGGAGGCCACGGCGTCGATCATGCCGCTCTGCAGGCCGGTGGTAACCTCCGATAGCGGCAGCGCCACCGGATTGAATCCGGCCTGCTGCCAGGCGCGCAGCACGGCCGGACTGGCCGACCCGACCCACAGTTTGAGGCGGCGCAGGTCGTCGGCCGTACGCACCGGCTCGCGCGCGAAAAACTTCACCCAGCCGATCGGCGCCCACATCAACGGTACGAAGCCGCGCTCTTCGAACTGCGCATTGAAGAACGGCGTCATCTCCTCGAGGATGTTGCGCATCTCTTCGTCGGTGCGCACCAGCATCGGCTGGGCGATCGCCAGCACGCCCGGATAAATGTTGTTGAAGCTGATCGCGGTCATGGCGGCGGCCTGCAGCTGGCCGATGCGCATCTTGCGAATCATGTCCGTTTCGTTGCCGGCGATGCCGCCGGGGAAGATCTTGACTTCGATCTCGCCGTCGGAGATGCGCGCCCAGTCGGCCGCCAGGCCGCGCAGCGCCAGGTCCCACGGCGTATTGGCCGGCGCCACGCTGCCGAGCTTGATGGTGAGCGCGGTGCCGCTGGCGGTGCAGCACAGCGCCAGAACCGCTACCAGCAGGATGCGCCGCCACCACCTGCCGGTGCGGCGGTGCGAATGAAACTCGTTATAGTTCAACAAACAGATCCTCCATGTGATCGAGCAGCCAAGTGGCATAGTGCTGATCAAGCGTATTTTGCAGCCGATACTGCGCAACGTCCAACTCCATGGCCAGCGCCTGGCCGAGCAGGCCGCGGAACAGCTCCGCATCCTGCTGGCTGACGGCCACGCCGGCCATCGCCAGGTAGGGTCCGGTGCGCTGGTCGCCGGAGGCGGCCACCGCGCGCGCGAAGTGCTCCGTGGCGCGCTCCATGCCGCCGCCGAACGCCGGCGCGATGCCGGCGTAGTAGCGGATCAGGATGTCGTGCGCCGCACCGCCCTGGTAGTGCTCGTCCCAGTCGATCACCATGTGCAGCATCTTGGCGGCGTAGGGCGCGGTGACCAGCAGTTCCATGTCGAACGGATCGGTGGACAGGGCGCCCAGGCATGCCACCGCCGTCCAGTACAGGTAGTCGATGCCCGATGCATCCACCATCGCCAGCGCCTCGCCCATGTGGTCGGCGGACGCGAACAGCGCACCGAATCCCGGATGGCGCAGATCGAGACCGGCCAGCAGATAGTTGCGCCCGCGCAGGTAGTGCAGCTTGGCGCGCTGCAGCTCGCTGATGCGGCTGTCGATCTCGGTGACCGGCATCTGCTCCGCCGGGCGCTGCACGAAGGCGTTGGCGTAGGCCACGAAGCTGCGCCCGGTGGCGAGATGCAGGCCGGGGTCGTCGGCAGCCCGCGCCAGCAGCAGTTCGTACAGCTTGAGGGCGAACGGCAGCGCGTCGCCGACCAGCCGTGGGTCCTGTTCGCTGGCGAACACGTCGTCGCCGCCCTGCCCGCTGACCAGGTCGGTCACCGTGCGGGTGGCGAGCCGGTCGAGCGAACAGCCGGCCAGGACGGCGGTAATGCAGCCGAGCAGACACAGCAGTCGGACCGCGCCGCGGCGCCCCGATCGTCGAATCAGTGCGCGAGATTGCGCGCCAAGAACGACAAGTACCGTCATCGTGCTCCTTCCGGTATCAGACGCGGGAACAGGCGTGCCGCGTTGCCGGTGGTTTGCAGAGCGATGTGCTCGATATCGGTGGCGCGCAGCGCCGCCAGACGGGCGGCGACGTGGCGCAGCAGGGCCGGCTCGTTGCGGCGGCCGCGCACCGGTTCGGGGGCCAGGTAGGGAGCGTCGGTCTCCAGCACCAGCCGGTCCGCGGCGGCCGCGGCGGCAACCGCGCGCACCTCATCGGCGCGGCGGAAGGTGAGCATGCCGCCGATGCCGAGATAGAACCCGGCGCCGAGTGCGAAGTCGGCGGCGGCGCGGCCGGCGCTGAATGCGTGCAGCACCCCCGGCGGCTGCGGCAGGGCGGCACGCTGTCCCCAGGCGCGCAGCCGTTCCAGCAGTTTGCCGGTAGCCTCGCGGTTGTGCAGGATCACCGGCAGGCCGGCGGCCGCGGCCAGGTCGAGCTGGGCGTCGAGCCAGCGCTCCTGCAGCGCCGGGTCCGGCCCGCGGTAGTAGTCGAGGCCGATCTCGCCGACGGCGACCACCGCCGCATCGGCGGCCAGGTCACGGAGTTGGCGTACCACCTCGGCCACGTCGCCGGCCTCCGCGCACCACAGCGGATGGACGCCGACCGCGACGCCGATGCCGGGGTACCGGGCGGCCAGGTCGAGGGCGGCTCGGGCGCTGGCCAGCCCGGTGGCCGGGATCACCACGCCGGCGACGCCGGCCGCGCGGGCGCGCGCCAGCACCTGGTCGCGGTCGGCGGCGAAGCGGGCGTCGTCCAGGTGGCAGTGGGTGTCCACGAAACTGTTCATGCCGCCGTGCGTGCTTCCTGCAGCACGTGCTCGGGCACCGCGGGCGTGGCGCCGCGCTGGGTCGCCACGTAGGCGGCGTACCGGTTGGCCGCCGCCGCGCCGCGGTGCAGGTCGCGGGCACGCAGCACATGGTACAGCAGCGCGGCGGTGAAGGCGTCGCCAGCGCCGACCGTATCGGCCACCGTGACGCTGATGCCGGGCTGTTCGGCGACGCTGGGCGAGCCGTTGCCGTCAGGAGCGCAGGCCAGCAGGCAGCCGCGGTCGCCGCGGGTCAGGCAGGCCACCCGGAGTCGGTAGCGAGCGAGCAGATTGCCCAGCACGGCAGGTTCATCGCCGGCCGGCATGCCGAGCGCGGCCGCCACCCGCGGCAGTTCGTCGTCGTTCAGCTTCACCGCCGTGGCCGCCTGCAGCGAAGCGTGCAGCAGGTCGGCGGACCAGAAGTGCTGGCGCAGGTTGACGTCGAACAGGCGCACGCAGTGCGGCGGGCAGGCTTCGATGAACGCCCCGATGACCGCGGCCGCGGCCGGCGTGCGTTGCGCCAGGGTGCCGAACGTGACCGCGTCGGTGCGCGCGGCCAACTCCCGCCAGCCGCGGTCGAGGCGCGGAAAGTCGAACGCCACCGACTCGTGGATGGTGTAGCTCGGCGCACCGGCGCGCAGCGCCACCTCCACGGTGCCGGTCGGGTGCTCGGCATCGCGCTGCAGACAGCGCCCGTCCACGCCCAGCTCGCGCAGGCGGGCAACCAGGTCGTCGCCGGCGGCGTCACGGCCGACGCGGCTCGCCAGCACGCCGCGGTCGCCGAGCAGCGCGGCGTGGTAGACCAGATTCGCCACCGCCCCGCCGAGTTCGCGGCGGCCGTCGGGGAACACGTCCCACAACAGTTCACCGATGCCCACGACCACAAACGGGCCGCACAATGGCGATCGCTTCGCAGCCATCACCATTGTTATCGGCCGTTTTGCTAGCGCGTCGTCTTAAGAAATGCCCAGGGCACGGCGGCGGCGCTCCTGCCACGCCGTGACGGCCGCTGCCGGCACCTGCGGCGCTCGCCACAGCGCCCAGTTGAGGCAGGCGGTCAGGTCGCGCTCATCCTCCACCCCGACCCCGAGCCGCACCAGCCGGTCGACGCCGATGCGGCGCACCTCGGCTGCCGCGGTGAAGTACTCGGACACCGAACGGTGGTGGTTGAGCTTGGTGGCCAGGCCGTCGAAGCTGAGCGCGTAGCGCGGCACGCCGGTCATCGCCAGCACGTCGCAGAAGTGGCGGGTGGCGTCCTCGTCGGCGGCGCGGATGCGGAAGCTGACCATCGAACCCGGCAGCCGGTAGTGGCGGGCGATGGCGGCGGCGTCGGGATGGTCGGGCAGCGACGGGTGCAGCACCTCGGCCACCCGCGGATGGCCGGCCAGGAACCGCGCCACCGCGGCGGCCGTGCCGCAGCGCCGCTCGAACCGCGTACGCGCCCCACTGAGGCCGGCCAGGATCGCGCGCGCGCGCCGCCAGTCCAGAATGCCGCCGCGCATCGCCTGCAGGTCCATCGCCTCATTGACCAGGTCGATTTGGTTGCTGGCCAGGTAGCCCCACATGTCGCGGTCCTGCCCGGCCAGCGCCTTGGTGCCGCTGGCCACCACCACGTCGATGCCCGGCACCGACAGCAGCGGCTCGCGCAGGCCCCACGGGGTGGCGATGGTGTTGTCCACCACCACCCGCAGGTGGTTGGCGCCGGCGCCGCGGGCGTGCGCGGCCACGGCCGCCAGGGCGGGCGGGTCGACCGCGCGGGTGTGCGGATTGGTGTAGGTCTCGGTGAACAGCACGCTGGTGTCCGGGCGCAGCGCCCGCTGCACGGCGCCGAGGTCGCCGTCGTCCACCAGGGTCACCGCGCCGCCCTGGCGCCCGGCGAGGCGCTGCAGGTAGCTCTTGGTCTTGTTGTACACGCTGCGCGTGACCACGGCGTGGCTGCCGGGCGCGAACAGCACGTCGCAGGCCAGCGCGCACGCCTGCATGCCGCCGTCGGTGAGCAGCGCGCCGGCGGCCTGTTCCAGGCGGCGCACCTCGGCGAGCAGCAGGCGGCCGCTCTCGGTGCCGTAGCGCCCGTAGGTCTGCGGCAGGTCGGACCACGCCTCGCCGGCCAGCAACACCGCCGCCGCCTTGCGCTCCTGCCAGCGCACCATCGGCTCGCTGCCGAACAGGTCGAGCTGCAGCGTCTCGCCGTCGGGATGCAGGTAGGGCTGCTCGAGCCGGCGCATGGTGGCGTCGATGGCGTCATGCAGCGAGCGCGTCGCCGGGCTCATGGCGGCGCGCGGCGGCGGCTCGTCGGGCACCGCGCCGGCCGCGCCGGGGTCGAGGTAGGCTGGATCGAGCACGGAGCCGCCGTCGCCGCCGATTACGCCGAGCAGCGCCAGCTCGTGCTCCAGCATCGGCGTCAGCACCCCGGCGCCGACGCCGGCGCGCAACTCCTGCGCGGACCAGAAGCGGACCTCGTCGACCTCCTCCGGGTGCGGGCGGAACGGGCCGCCGCACTGAATCCGGTAGGAGGCGACGTGCTCGGTCTCCACCGCCGAGCGCCACACGTACTCGTGCACCGGCGCCAGGGCGGCGGCGTCGATGGCCAAGCCGAGCTCTTCAGCGGCTTCGCGCACCGCGCCCGCCAGGTAGCTCTCGCCTGCCGCCAGGTGTCCGCCCACCGAGGTATCCCACTTGCCGGGCTGGATCTGCTTGGCGGACGAGCGCTTCTGCAGCAGCAGCCGGCCGCGGTCGTCGTACACCAGCACGTGGACGGCGCGGTGCCGCAGCGCCGGCTCGCCATGCACCCGGGAGCGCGCGACCGTGCCGATCACCGTGTTGTCGGCGTCCACCAGATCCAGCAACTCCTCGTCCGACCCACCCGAATACGCCGGCTCGGCGGACGCTGCTTGCGCGTCGATCGCCATCGACTTCCGTGTCAGACCAGGTCGCAGGCCTCCGCGGGCATCCAGTGGCCGTCCTGGTTCTTCCACTTCACGTTGCAGCCGAGCGGGTTGGTCAGCGGCACCGCCACCTCGCGGCCGGCCAGCACCGCGTCGAGGGCGTCGCGCAGCTCGTGCGTGGAGGCGCCGGCGGGGTCGCGCGGGTTGTCGTCCATGCGCCCGGTGTAGCGCAGCTTGCCGTCGCCGTCGAACAGGTAGAAGTGGGGCGTGCGCAGCGCCCCGTAGGCGAGCGCCACCGCCTGACTGTCGTCGCACACGTACGGGAACTGAAAGCCCTTCTCGGCGGCGCGTTCCTGCATGTGCTCGAAGGAGTCGGTGGGATGGCCGTCGGTCTCGTTGGAGTTGATCGAGAGCAACGCCACGCCGCGATCCTTGTAGTCGGCGTACAGCTCATTGAAGCGGTCTTCGGAGCCGATCACGAACGGACAGTGGTTGCAGGCGAACACGACGACGAGTGCCTCCGCGTCGGCGAAGCTGCCCAGCGAGTAGTCGTTGCCGTCCACTCCCGGCAGGTTGAAGTCGGGCGCCTTCGCGCCCAGTTCGAGGGTAAATGCCATTGGGGTCTCCTTGGTATCTTGGACTCTGTTAGTATGCCCGGGACCGGCGCCGGCCGGCAAGGACGCCGCCGCCGGCTGCCGGTGGCCGGCTGACCGATTGCGGGCCGGCGGCCACCCCGGCGCCGCGGTGAAACACACCTGGATTATGCTCTCCGTCTGGCAGCGGCCTGAGCCGGCCATCGGCGATGCGAAGGCAGCGGCGTAGCGGCGCGGCGATCCGCAAGGCGTGCCGCGGCCGGCGGTGCGGTGCCGGCGCCGTGGCGGGTAAGTCCGGGCCGGGGCGCGGAGGCGTCAGAGGAGCCGTTACATGAAGATCAGTGCAGTTCGCACGCGCCCGTTTCGCATCGACCTGAACCGTCCCATCGGCGACGCCAATTCGCCACACGGCCGGCGCGCCTTCGCCGGCCTGATCGTGTCCGTGCACTGCGACTCGGTGCGCGGCGACTTGGTGGGCGTCGACGCCGGCGCCATCGGCATCGCCATCGCGCCGGCCGATGCCGGCGATGCCATTCGTGGCCTCGCGGAGCTGCTGGTGGGCGCCGACCCGCGCGGCGTGCGCGGGCTGTGGCAGCGCATGAATGACGCCCTGTTCAAGGGTGGCGCGGTGGGGGTGGCCGGCGATGCGATGGGCAGCCTGGACGTGGCGCTGTGGGACCTGAAGGGCAAGCTCGCCGGCGAGCCGTTGTGGCGCCTGCTCGGTGCAAGCGAGCCACGCATTCCGGCCTATGCCAGCGGCCTGGACCTGCCTCTGACCGACGCCGAGCTGGATGCCTACTACCGGCGCATGGCGGCGGCCGGGGTGCGCGCCGGCAAGCTGAAGGTAGGGCTCGACCTGCAGCACGATCTGCGCCGGCTGGCGATCGTGCGCGACGCGCTGGCTACGGCACCGGGAGCGATCGGCGCGCCGGCGCTGATGATCGACGCCAACGAGTACTGGTCGCCGAAGCAGGCGGTGCGCCGGGTGGCGGTGTTCGAGGAGCGCTTCGACCTGACCTGGGTGGAGGAACCGGCGCGGCGCTGGGACTACCGCGGCCTGCGCACCGTGTCGCGCGCCATCCGCGCCGCGGTGGCGACCGGCGAGAACCTGGACTGCCTGTCGCAGTACCGCCCGCTGGTGGAGCACGGCGCGGTGGACATCGTGCAGGTGGGCACCAACGCCGGCGGCATTACCGGGGCGCTGCAGGTGGCCGAGCTGGCGTATGCCTTCGACCTGCCGGTGGCGATGATGAACTCGCCGGGCAGCTTCCTGGCACACGTTGCGGCGGCGCTGCCCAACCACCTGATGATCGAGGTGCTCGACGCCGGGCGCGGAGAGATCTTCGACCGCGACCTGGTGCTGCGCGATGGGTACGTGCACATTGGCGAGCGGCCCGGCCTGGGCATGGTGCTCGACGAGGACCGGCTGGCCGCCGCCGAGGCGCAGGCGCGCGCGGCGCCCGCCGGCGATCGCCTGCCGCCAGCCGGTGGCGGGTTCGGAGGCCGCCGCGCCGGCGCCGGCCTGATCGAGGTGCCGCCCGAGCAGTGGCCGTGAGCCACCCCGCCAGGCACTCTTCCCCGCACGCCGGTGGGGTGGGTCGCGCAGGCAGCGTCGAACAGGGAGCTGTGCCGGAGCAGCGCGCCGGACGTTGGCCGTGGCCGGGCGCAGTCGCGGTGGTGGCCGACGATCTCACCGGTGCAATGGACGGCGGCGTGCAGCTCCTGCCACGAACCGCCGTGGAGGTGCTGGTAAGCGCCGGCGGCGCTGTCCCACCAGCCCGCATGGCCGGCAGCGGTCAGCCGTTGGCGCGCGGCGTGCAGACGCCGCCCGCGGGCGGCAATCCGGGGGTATGCCCGTATCAGGATGCGGCTCCGGCGGCGGACGCTCCTGCCCGCATCGCGCAAGTGGAGGACGCGTCCGTGCTGCCGGTGATCAACACCCAGTCGCGCGGCGTGCCGCCGGACGAGGCGTCCGCGCGCGTTCGTGCCATATGCCGCGATCTGTCCGCCGCGGGCCGCACGGTGTGGTTCAAGAAGATCGACTCGACGATGCGCGGCAACGTCGGCGCCGAGTTGGCGGCCCTGCACGAGGCGCTGGCCCCATGCGTGATCGTGTGCACGCCGGCGCTGCCGGAAGAGGGACGCACCGTGCAGGAGGGCGTGCTGCTGGTGGCCGGCGAGCCGGCCATGGCAACCCCCTACCGCGACGAGATTCCCACCGCGCACGGCGCTGCCGCCAGCTCAGCGGTGATCGACATCGTGCGCCGCCAGTGGCCGGGGTGCCGCGCCGCGCATCTGCCCGCGCGCCCGTGCCGCCGGGAGATCGCCGCGGTGGCGCAGGGACCGGTCGATCTGGTCGTGGCCGATGCCGCCAGCGACCGCGATCTGAATGCACTTGCGGCGGCGGCAGGAGGTGTCGCTCGCGGGGGTCGCAGGCTGGTGTGGGCGGGTGCCGCCGGCCTGCTGCGCGCCCTGGCGCTGGCCGGCGCACCCGGGCTCGATGCTGCGCCGCGCAAGGACCGAGACGATCCCGTTGGCAACTCGGAGCCTGCGCACCCGGCGCCGTTGGTACTGGTCTGTGGATCGCGCCGCATCCTGTCCCGCAGGCAGGTGGACTGCGCCGCCGCCGCCGCTCGCCCGCTGATGGTGCGCCCGAGTGCGGCCCCCGGCGCCGCGGCGTGCAAACGCTGGCACGCCTCCGGCGGCGCGGAAGGTGGCGCACCGGGCCCACTGAGCGCCGCAGATGCTGCCGCGCTCTCCGCCAAGGCGCTGGCCGGCGGCCGAGATCTCTTTCTCTGCGCACCCCCGCTCGCGCAGTCCGCCGCATGGCCATCCGCTCCCGTGGCGGAGACGGTAGCGGCGGATCTCGCCGATCTGGCCGCGCGCGCACTGGCGTCGGCAGCAGTGCTCCCGCGCGCGCTGCTGCTGGTGGGCGGCGACACTGCGTACGCCTGCCTGCGACGGCTGGACATTCGCCGCCTCGTGCTCGGCGGCGAAGCGGAGCCCTACGTTCCGTGGGGCCGCGTGCTCGGTGGGTCGTGGGGCGGCATGGTGTTGGTCACGAAGGCCGGCGGCTTCGGGGACCCCCACACCCTGCGCCGCGTATGCGGATTCCTCCCTATTGCCTCATCGCCGGCGAGCGTAGTACGCTCTACGCCATGAGCGAGCGGAAAATTCGTGACGTGGCAGCGGAGGAGCGCGAAGCCGACGCCGAGCGCATCGCGCGCGACGCCGAGCACGTGGCAGCCGCCGGGCAAGGCGAGACGGCCGCCGCCTGCGCGAGCTCGCCGACCTGCACGTTAGCCATGGCGGACAGCCTGCGCGACCGTCAGGGGCAGGTCACGGATGAGTGACCCGGCCGAGCCGACACTACGCGACGTCCTGACCGAGCTGCGCGAAATCCGCGCCGAGTTGGCTGCGATGCGCTCCGACCTCGGCTCCCGCCTGGACGGACTCTGCGCCGAAATCCGCGCCATCCTGGAGGAGTTCGCCGTCGAGTTGCGCGCGGACCTCGCCGCCCGGCTGGACGGGATAGGCGAGCAAGCGGAGCAAGCGCGCGCCGCCCTGCGCATCGTCGAGCACGACGAGCCATAGCCGCCGCCTAAGGCCGACTCGTTCGCTCCGACGCAGCGGAACGCGAAGCTCGGTGATGGTAGCAACACGAATCCGCGGCTCTCCATCAGGCGACAGGCCGCCGCCAGGCTGACTGACGAGAGCTACAGGTGGCTCGGCGAACGGTGACCCGGTCTGCCAAATTGCAGAGGTTGATACTCGGTCACGAGTAGCCGGAATGGAACGCCCTCGCGAGAATGGCGGCTCAGCTGCTCACGCCAGCATCAGTGCCGAGAGAGGCAGCGGCGATGACTGAACGCGCCGCGGCCCGGAACATGGCGTGGTGGTCTCGGGCGGGTGGCTTTAACCCCTGTGGATCTTACTCGTCACTTGGCAGCATCCGTTGCTCACGCTCGATGCGCTGACGGAGCATGTCCTGGAACGCGGCGTCACGTCTGCGCCCCTCGATGTGCTCTGCGATTGCTGAGCGGATCACATGCGATACGGGCTGACCGTCGACGGCCGCGATCGTGCTCAACTCCTCGGACTGGTCGGCAGACAGGCGAATCGTCATGGCTTTGACGGGTCTCATATGCTCATTGTGCTATCGGAGAAAGTGGCTGTCAACATTCAAGCAACCGTGGTAGCTTGGTATCAAACAAGCACGGAGGCCCGCTATGGCAGTAGACCCCCCAACCCTTGACAAGGACAGCCCGCACCACAAGAGGGTCACCATCCGAATCGACCGGACAGAGTACGAGTGGCAGGAGGAGAAGATCACCGGGGCCCAGTTGCGTCGTCTCCCGACACCTCCGGTCCTGCCCGAACGGGATCTCTTCCTGGTCGTGCCCGGCCACCCTGATCGCCTAATCAAGGACGACGACACGGTCGTGGTTCACGATGGCTTGCGCTTCTTCACCGCACCGAACACGATCAATCCAGGCACCAACCACACTTCCCGCGCGACGGCGTAGTAGTAGTCATGACTCTTCCCAACCCGACATCTTGTACCTGAACGAACGAGATGTTGCTCACGAGATCGTCATCGAGTCCGGCATGATATGCGTCGTGATGCCGCGGTGGCCGCTCCCGAGTGGGCTGGATCGCGATGCATCGGATCTCCTGGTCCGCCTCAGTGCCGGCTATCCGGATATCCCCCCCGATATGTGGTGGTTCTCTCCGGCAGTGCATCTAGCCAATGGCGCAGCTCTGCCCGCCACCAACGTCGTCGAGGTGTATCTCGGTCGCCAGTGGCAACGCTGGTCCAGACACTTCAACAACGGCCAGTGGCAGTCGGGGGTCGATGGCCTTGCGAGCTTCCTCACCCTGATCCGGCAGAACCTGGAACACAGTGTGCCGAAGGTGGCTTGATGGCCGTCACCCTGGTGCTGCCGGACCAGATCGCAGTGGAGCTCTTTGACGCAACAGCCGCTGAGACGGAATCCGCCTGCGTTCTGCTGGCGCGGCAAGTGGACACCCCCGGTGGCAATGTGCGCTTGCTTGGCCGTGCTTTGCACTGGGTGCCGGATGACGCCTACTGAGCAATTCGACCGGAACATCAGAGCCTTCGGCGGCGAAATCCAACAGGTCTCGGCAATCTTCGCGTCGCTGTCGTCGGCTGCGGGGGTACCGGTTCGGCTGTCATTGAGCAACTCGTACGTCTCGGCGTACGCCATCTCCAGTTGTTTGATCCCGACACGTTGACAGCCGGCAACGTCACGCGCGTATACGGATCCTACCTCCCGTGCGTCGGCGAGCCGAAAGTAAGCCTGAGTGCCGCCAACGTGAGCCGAATCGCGCCCGATGCAGAAGTGACGACCGCACAAGCGAAGATCACGCTTGAATCTGCGGCCAGACTGCTGCTTGACGCTGATGTCGTGTTCGGCTGCACCGATGATAATGCTGGCCGGCTCGTGGCTCCCTCCACCGCGGGATCGACGACTTCAGCGCCCCCTCCCGCTCAGAACCGCCCTTGCTCTCGCAATTGACTATTCGGCGTCCCTAAATCAGCCGACTGCTCCGGGTAGCCGGATTCAGAAGACTGCGGCGGTGGGGAGGTCGGGCAGCAGGTTCTCCGGGAAGCGGAGGTAGGTTACCTGCTGCCAGCGGTGCGGAATGAACATGTGGATGGTGCCGCGGGCGATGAACAGGTCCATGTAGGAGCACTGGTGGTTCCGGAACGGGGTGTCGAACGTGGGCTGCAGCGCGTTGGCCAGCAGGAAGCGGGGCTCGGACCAGAAACGTCCGCCGTCGCCCGAGAGGGAGACCCAGAGTTCGGAACGGTCGGCCATCAGTTCCGGCTTGGTGCCGCTGAGTCCGGTGTAGTCCAGGTCGTGATGCCGGTTGTGGTGGAAGGCGGCCAGGGTGGCGCCGTCGGAGAGCTTGAACAGCATCGGCGGCGCGTCCGGGTGGATCAGCGGCGTGGGTGCGGGATAACTCCAGGTCCTGCCGTCATCCATGCTGCGCGCCTGCCACAGGTGGCCCTCGGGCGACCGCGCCATCAACAGAACCTCGCCGCCGCCGAGATACCAACGGAACTCGCTATCGCGGATCCGCTACCCGAAAGTCCGGCCGAGAGCAGGCGTCCACACGCATTCCTGATTCGGGCGGCGCAACGCAGGTGCGCGACTCGCCCGTACCGCAGGTGCGCTATAATCCAGCCGGACTCTGCCATGCCACCGCGCGCCCCTCGAAATCGTACCATCTCATGCACGGAGGCCGAACGGGAGCGTCTGGCGCCAGGGGCAATGCGGATAGGGGGTCCCGTCTCCGAACGCGATCTTGCCGGGCAAGTTGTTGCTGGCGATATCTTTACCGTGGCGAAGCACCTCCCCTCCGGGTTCGTCGACCTGCTCATCCTCGATCCCCCATACAACATTGCGAAGGAATTCAATGGTCGTGTCTTCAGGAAGCGACCGGCAGACGAGTACCGCCGTTGGTTTCAGGAGTTGGTCGATCTGCTTGCGCCAACGATGAAGCCGGACGCGACGCTGTACGTGTGCTCGGACTGGAGCACGTCGGCGCTGATCTTTCCCGTCCTCGATGCGTCGTTTCACGTACGCAACCGAATCACCTGGGAACGGGACAAGGGTCGAGGTGCGAACAGGAACTGGAAGAACAACACCGAAGACATCTGGTTCTGCACCAGGTCGGAGGAATACTACTTCGATGTGGATGCGGTGAAGCTGAAGCGCAGAGTGCTTGCACCCTACCGGGCGCACGGGAAGCCGAAGGACTGGTCAGAGGAACAGGACGGAAAATACCGTCTGACCCACCCGTCGAACATCTGGACCGACATCACCGTGCCGTTCTGGTCGATGCCGGAAAACACCGACCATCCGACGCAGAAGCCGGAAAAGCTGATGGCGAAGCTGATTCTGGCGAGCTCGAGACCGGGCGACTACGTGTTCGATCCGTTTCTCGGCAGCGGCACCACCGCGGTCGTTGCGGAAAAGCTCTCACGGCGCTGGTGCGGAGTCGAGATCGATGCCGAGTACCAGTGCCTGGCACTCAAGCGGCTCGCCGCCGCTCGCACCGAGCCATCGATCCAGGGCTACGCCGACGGCGTATTCTGGGAGCGCAACGCTCTCTCCGGCCGGGAGCGGCGGGTCGGAAACGACAGCGACAGCGACAACGGACAATCGGATCTGTTCTCATGAAGTCGCGCTTCTACTACGACGGTCACCATCACGACGCAGCGACGAGTATCGACGAACGCGGCCACGGACAGCATGGTGCGCCCTCGCGGCGTATTGGCCGTATAGGATCCTGTCGACTACCATCATGAAGGGCCAGCTATTCAGCCAGTTCTTTCTCACCGACGGCATCCGCACGACTCCTGAATGGGAAGCTGCGGCGCCGCCGCTCGCCGACTTCCGCCGTGAACTCGGCGTTGCATACGAGCGCTTCGATTCGCTGCACCAGCCGAATGAGGCGGTGACCGAACAGGATCTCATTCGTCCGGTGCTGGAGCTGTTGGGATGGGCCGATTACCTGCCGCAGCAGGGCGCCGCCGGCCACGAGGACGTTCCCGACCATCTGCTGTTCGCCGACGTGGCATCCAAGGCACGCGCCACTGCTCGCGGCAATTCCGACGACCGCTTTCAGGACGCCCTGGTCGTGCAGGAGAGCAAACGCTTCGGGCTCGCCCTTGATCAGCGCGATCGCACCGACGGGCTTCGCGGCGGCACGCCGCACGGGCAGATGTTGCGCTATCTGACGAGCGCCGATGTCGCTTCGGAGGGACGCATCCGGTTTGGAATCCTTACCAATGGCAGCGTGTGGCGGCTGTATGACCGGCGCGCCCGTCCGCGGGCGAGCGGCTTCTTCGAGACCGACGTGGCCGATGTGCTGCGGCCCGGCAACGACGATGCCCTGCGGACCTTCCTCCTGTTGTTCGGTCGCGCCTCCTTTACGGTGCAGGGGACGGCCACCCGCACCTTCCTCGAGGCCGCCATCGCGGAAGGGCGCCGCTATGAGGAATCGGTAGCACAAGACCTGTCCAGCGTGGTGTTCGAACGCGTGTTCCCGCGCCTGGTGGCGGCGATCGCCGATGCCGCGGGTGCCGACAGCCTGTCCGATGTCCGCGCCGCGGCACTGATCTTCCTCTACCGGGTGCTGTTCGTGCTGTACGCGGAGGACCGCGGACTGCTGCCGGTCAACGACGCGCGCTACGATGACTACGGCCTGCGCAAGCGGGTGCGCGAGGATGTGGCACGCCGCATGGCCGAGGGCGACACCTTCTCCGCCACCGCCGGCCACTACTACAACCGTCTGATCGAGCTGTTCCGCCAGATTGACCAGGGCGATAAGTCGATCGGGCTGCCGCCTTACAATGGCGGCCTGTTCGCACCAGAGGCCGCGCCGATCCTGGATCAAATCCGGATCCCGGACACGGTGGTGGCCGACGTCATTTACCACCTCAGCCACACATCAGCGGGCCGGGAGGACAACGGCACACGCCGTTTCGTGAACTACCGCGACATGTCGGTACAGCAATTGGGCTCCATCTACGAGCGCCTGCTCGAACGCGAACCCATGCGACGCGCCGACGGCGGCGTGGAGATCCGGCTCGACTCCTACGCCCGCAAGGACAGCGGCAGTTTCTATACGCCGCAGGAACTGGTCGATCTGATCGTGGACCAAACGCTGAAACCACTGGCCGAGGAGCGGCTGCATGCGTTCGAGGCGCGGGCGCAGGAGCTTGCGACCGATCGGCGCCCGAAGGCCGATCGTATGGCGGTGCTGGCACGCCTGGACCCGGCGGAAGCGGTGCTGCGGCTCAAGGTGCTCGACCCGGCCATGGGGAGCGGCCATTTCCTGGTAAGCGCGGTCGATTTCCTGTCCGACTACATCGCCGAGTTGATCGAGCACGTGCCGGGCGTGCCGGATTGGATCGACGGCCCGTATGAATCGCCGCTGGTGGGCCGGATCGCCGAGATTCGGCGCGGGATTCTGCACCGGGCCAACGAAGGCAACTGGATCATCGACGTGGCCCAACTCACGGACCAGGCCATCATCCGGCGCATGGTGCTCAAGCGCTGCATCTACGGGGTGGACAAGAATCCTCTGACGGTGGAACTGGCGAAAGTGTCACTGTGGTTGCACAGCTTCACCGTGGGCGCGCCGCTGTCGTTCCTGGACCACCACCTGCGCTGCGGCGACTCGCTCATCGGCCTCCGGGTACGGGATGCGATTCGCGATCTGGATCGGCTTGGCGGACTGTTTGCCGCTTCGGCCATCGCCGGCGCAGAGGTCGCCGCGGAAGGGATGGAGCGAATCGAGGAGATGTCGGATGCTGACGTGGTCGAGGTGCACGAGTCGGCGTCCGTGTTTCGCGGAGTCGAGGAGACCACCGCCGATCTCCGGGGGTTGCTCGATTGCCTGTGCGGACTGCAGTGGATGACCGCTGGTATGAAATCCAGGGCGCGTTCCGAATTCGAGACGCCGTTGGCTGCCACGCTCAGCCGGATGCCGACCGATGCATACCGGATTCTGGCGCATGGGCCGGACTCTGCGAGTGAGGGTGCCGCCGATGTCGACCCGGATCACTGGGCGACGCTGCGTGAGCGCTGGCAGGAAGCCAGAGTCATAGCGCGGCGGGAGCAATTCCTGCATTGGGAGGCGGCCTTCCCCGGCGTGTGGCGGCACTGGCAGAACCGCCGGCCCGAAGGCGGGTTCGACGCGGTGATCGGCAATCCGCCCTGGGACCGGATCAAGCTGCAGGAAGTGGAGTGGTTTGCGACCCGTGCTCGGGAGATCGCTCTCGCCCCGACCGCGGCCGCTCGGCGCGCCGCCATCCGCCGGCTGCGCGAGGGAGGCGAATCACTGGCGGTGGACTTCGATGCCGCCAAGGAACGTGCCGACCAACTCGGCCGGACGATACGTGCGTCCGGAATCTACCCGTTGCTCGGCGGCGGCGACATCAACCTGTACTCGCTGTTCGTGGAGCGCGCCATGAGTCTGATCAAGCCCGACGGACTGGTGGGCTTGCTTACGCCATCCGGCATCTACGCCGACAAGACCGCGGCGCGCTTCTTCAAGAGCCTCTCCACCACCGGCAGAATCGGCGGCCTGTTCGACTTCGAGAACCGCAAGATCTTCTTCAAGGACGTCCACGCGTCGTTCAAATTCTGCGCTCTGGTGTTCGGCGGCGACGAACGGCGCTACGACCACACCATGTGCGCTTTCTTCTTGCACGACACCCAGGACGTCGACGACCCGCAGCGTTGCTTCCCGCTGGCTCCAGACGACTTCGCCCGCGTCAATCCCAACACCGGTACCGCACCCGTGTTCCGCTCTCGCCGCGACGCCGACATCACCCGCCGCATCTACGAAAAGCACCCGGTGCTGGTCGACCGCTCAGGCACCGAGGAACACCGCGCTTGGCCGGTGCGATACCATCGAATGTTCGACATGACCAACGACTCCGGTCTGTTCCGAACCGCCACTCAGCTCGATGCTGATGGTTTCTACCGCGTTGCCGGCAACCGCTGGAAGAAGGGATCGGAACTGTGCCTGCCCCTGTACGAGGGCAAAATGGTACAGGCATTCGACCACCGCGCCGCCAGCATCGTCATCAACCCGGACAACCTGAATCGCCCTGCCCAACCAAGACAAGCCACACTGCAGCAGCACATGGACCCCGATTGGCTCCCCGACCCTCAGTTCTGGATCCAATCCGATTCATTTGATTGGCCGGCGGGCCTTGGTTGGGCGCTGGCTTTCAAAGACGTGACCGCTCCCACCAACGTCCGGACCATGATCGCAAGTCTGCTGCCGCGGTCCGGTTTCGGCAATACGCTACCGATGCTCTTGCCGTTGCCGGAGAATGTGAGCACTTACCGAGAGGACGCGTGCCTTCTATCCGCTTGCCTCAATTCCTTTGCATTTGACTTTATCGGCCGACAGAAAGTTCAGGGACAACACTTGAATTGGTTCGTTGTCGAGCAACTCCCCGTCATAGCGCCCGCCGACTACGACCGTCGCTTCGGTGAGGCGACGGCACGCGGTCTGGTCCGTAACCATGTGCTCCGCCTTACCTACACCGCTCACGACATGACGCCCTTCGCCTGCGACTTGGGCCACGACGGCCCGCCGTTTACCTGGGACCCCGAAGAGCGCCGCCACCTTCGAGCCCGTCTCGACGCACTCTACTTCCACCTCTACGGCCTGTCCCGCGAGGACGCCTCCTACGTCCTCGACACCTTCCCCATCATTCGTCGCCACGACGAAGCAAAATTCGGCCGCTACCGCACCCGCGACCTCATCCTCGCATACATGAACGCCCTCGCCGCCGGCGACATAGAGATAGTCGTTGAGCCATAGAGGTCCAGTTCCTACCGGTGCGACACATCAACCGCATAGCGCGACAGTGATCGATTCGGTCGTCCATGTCTTGAAAACATGTTTGTATATTACCATACCATATTTCCATTGGATGCGCGGATGGACGGCAGTAGGGGGCAATTTGAAACCAATTTTCGCGCACGGCCTCCCAGCCTTTCCTGGTGAGTTCGCATGTGCGATAGCGCCCGGTTGGTGAATACTGGATAAAACTCTGACGGTACAGTGGATCGAAATGATGTTGTACGCTGAATTCCCCTATCGCCAGGACGAAGCCGCGTACGGCACCTACCGCACCCGCGACCTCATCCTCGCCTACATGAACGCCCTTGCCGCTGGCGACACCAAGACTGTTGTGGCGCTGTAGTATCTGCCAGCGGCTATTGTCCTTGCCGAAACATTAGGTACACCACCGGATCAAACAGTCGGGCCGAGCAGATCTCCTCCCTGGAGATTACAATCCTGAAGTCCCGAATGATGTCGTCTTCCGATGAGTCGTCGCCGCGCCACTTCTGGATCACGGGAGCGTAGTGCGTGGTAATGTGCAATTCATGAGTATCGCTGGCGCGGTACCCGCTTGCAACCGGAGTAAGCGCTACATCGCAAGTGCCTGGTTTCGTAATGCTGCTCTCGATCGCATAGCCGATGTATGATTTGCCGCTTTGCAAGGATAGCTCCACCATCTTCTGGCGTTCTATCGAATCGGAGATAATCAATTCCAGGAGGTCTCCATACCGCTGGGCGGTTCGCTTCGCTGCTTTCTCCTGGTTGTCGAACATGTTGATGATTGGTGGAAGAGCAAGGGACAAGATAATGCTCAAGATTGCCGTATCAAGGTAGTCGACTGCGACGAGGGAGTACCATGTGTCACGCCACTGAGGAGCGAGGTGGTGGATGAAAAGGGCAATCGTATGGGCGACGGCAGCGAGTACAATGCCCACGACGGCGGCTCGGAAGAGAAGATGGTAACCGGACTGGCGATGGATCTCGTACCGCGCGAAGTTGGCGTGCTGAAGAAACCAGTATCCCCCGAGGCTGGGGATGAGAAGTAACCCAAGTCCCATGACAGTATCACCGATGGACGAGCGGCAGTGGAGTGTTGCTCACTCACCCGTTGGGAGTGTTCTCGGCACCCCCTTTCTGGTCCCTATGTGCGATTTCAGCCATGGTGTCGATCGCCTCTTTCACTTCGGGGTTGCGCAGCAGTTCATCGGGGTTGACGTATCGGCCACCAGTATGGGTTACGTGCACCTTGGGTTTGGACCGTTCGTTTGACGACGGTTTTCACGATCGTGCCACAGTAGAACCTCCTCGCTACCCGATCAACTTACCGATTTGCACCGTTCGGTCAAGCTCCTCCGCCGACTCCAAGAGCGACGGACGTTTGATACGAGCCCGCGCGCCGGCAGTGTGCCGGTGATCTATACTTGACGTATAGGCCAACGGAGGATAATCTTGTGCGTATGGCACATGGCAGCCGCATCAAGCCGCTCAGGGAGCGGCTCGGTCTTACACAAAGAGCGCTCGCTGACGCGCTGGGGGTTCATCCAAACACCGTAGCGCGGTGGGAGCGAGGTGAGTTGGGCATCTCGCCGGCGATGGTCGCCCGTCTCGAACAGGTCGCCAGTTCCCGCCCCTCGGGGACGGTGGTGACGCGCTCGTCCGCCGTCATACTCGACCCGCACCACGGGGCTGTTCTCGACGCCCTCAAGCGGAAGCTGGACCCGGATGTGTTTGAAGCATGTGCCGCCGCTTTGCTTCGTCGTGACTATCCGACGTTGGTGCCAGTACGTGGTGGCGCAGACGATGGGTTCGATGGTGCAGTGGCCGACCCAAGTGGCGAGCCGTTTCCCCTGATCACCACTACCGGCGAAAAACTCGTCTCTAACCTGAGGCGTAATCTCGATCGAACAATAAACAGGGGGTGGAGTGTCGCCAGACTCCTGTTTGCCACGCCACGACGAATCACCCCCACTACTCGAAAGAATCTGTTTAAGGCTGCTCGCGAACGAGGCGTGACCCTCGTTCAGACCTACGATCAGGATTGGTTTGCACAGAGCCTCTGCCGCGAGCCTGAGTGGTGCAAGCGCCTCCTTCGCGTGACCGGAAGGCCGTCCGCCCTGAGCCTGTTCCCTCTCACACAGCGTCCGGTGCTTGGCGATGCCGTGCTGGGGCGGGAACAGGAGATTCGCTGGCTGCTTGAGCAGAAGGGGGACTGCTTGCTCACCGGTGAGCCGGGGTCCGGCAAGACGTTTCTCCTCCTCCGCACCCTGGCGCTGCAGGGATATGGCCGCTTTCTGGTCGATGGGGATCGCACGCAGATCGCGAATGACCTGCGAAGCCTGCGACCGCCAGCGGTGATCGTCGACGACGCGCACGTCAATCCTGCACAGATTACGGAGTTGGTCCAGATCAGAAGCGAGGTCGGAGCCGAGTTCCGGATCGTTGCCACGAGCTGGCCAGGCTTTTCTGATCCGGTCAGGATCGCGCTCCAGATTGGGACCGCGGCTGTACGTGACCTCGGTCGGCTCGATGCGAACACCATGGTCGACATCATAAGGTCGAGCGGTGTTCGAGGCCCGGACCGGTTGCTCTACGTCATCCGTAAGCAGGCCGCAGGGCGACCGGGGCTCGCCGCCACCCTCGCGCACCTGTGCATTACGGGGAATGTCGAGGACGTAGTCAACGGGGAGTCGCTGCTTCAAGAGCTCTATCGTGGCTTTCGCAAGATGATCGGGGACAATGGTATATTCCATATAGCCCCGTTCGCACTCGGCGGTGCCGCGGGTGTCAATCTCGACGCTGTCTCCAGGAGCCTAGGCGTGCCGCCGCTCGAATTGCGTCAAGCGCTGGCGAGTCTCGGTTCTGCCGGTGTCGTTAGTGAGCGAACCGACAGGGCGATTTCCGTTGAGCCAGAGCCATTGCGGTGGAGCATTGTCAAACGAGCGTTCTTCGACGCTCCGTTACTACTCGACATAGACCCATTCCTGAGCATCGTCGAGAATCGCCGGAACGCACTGCAAACACTGATCGGTGTTCGGTACCGCGGTGCGACGATACCCGAGTTGGAGGAGTGGCTTGAAAAAGAGAATTCGTCCGATCTCTGGTCGGTGTATGCCTCGCTAGGTGCGGCGGAAGCACGATATGTCCTACGGCGTTATCCGGAAATAACGCTGGAGGTGGCCCAGTCAGCGCTTAGCAGTGCACCCGAGACGGCAATCCCGAGGCTTCTGGAGCGGGTCAGCGACAAAGATGTCGCAACCCGCGACGCTAATATTGGTCGTCTGCCTCAAGTGGGGCCCGAGAGCACTCTCGATCAATTGAAGACATGGGCGAAGGCAATTTCGTCAGAGGGCGAACACGCGCTTGAACGGCGGCTCGCGATCGTGCGCGCTACAATCAGTTGGTGGAAGAGTAACGGCAATGGGCGCACCGCCATTCGTGCGCTTTGTATCGCACTGCTACCAGGACTAGACTACTCTGCCCTGGATCCAGGTATTGGAAACAAATTCAAGCGTGTGAGCCGGATACTTCACGAAAAGGAACTCTCGAAACTCATAGCGCATTGGTCGGAAGTGCTTGAAGTAGTCAGCGGTACGAAGCACGTGCCGTGGAATGATCTATTCGATCTCGTGGAGGCCTGGCTCGTTCCACAAGCGCGCTTTTTTCCACCTGTCAAGATCAGTACAGCGACAGATGAGAGATTGCGAAACTTCGCCGCGACGATGCTCAAAGACCTGTGCCGATGTTCGAACCAACATCCTGGCGTGCAACATCAGATCGGGCAACTGGCTATGCGTGTGTCGGTCTCCACTGATCTGAAGCTCTGTCCGGCATTTGAAATACTCTGTCCATTAGAATCATTCGATTCAAAAAACTGGAAAAGCCAGCACCGCCAATGGTCTGAAGCGACCAGTAGACTTGCGCAGGCCTGGAAGAACCGTCCTGTAGGAGACGTGGCTACGTTTCTCAGGTGGTTCGAGGACGAAGCCGATTTGGCAGGAATTCAACATCCGCGTTTGTCATACTTGTTCTGTGAGTACTTGGCAGAGCTTGTGCCGGACCCCGTTGCGGTAGCGGAAGAGCTGATCCGAGACAGACTTCCGAGCGAACTGGTAGCGCCGTTCCTTCGGTACGCCGCGATCCGGAACCGTCCTGGTTGGCATACACTGGCGTTTCTGTGTCTTAGGGAGGAACGGTTTCGGAGCATTGCCGTAGAGACGGTTTTGAAGCATCAAGCGCACCCTTGTCAGCTCCTGACCGAAGCTATTTCCAAGGCAGCCGAAATACCGGATCTGCGAGGTTTCATTATGGCCTCGTTTCCCAGTGTCCCCAAGACGACGATCACGGCGATGATTCGCTCGGATGATCGCCGTGTGGCAGTTGCGACGGCGGGCGCTTATTGGCAGGAGAATCGGGGTGGCATCCCGAAATCCATCCGCCCTGCATGGCGAGAAGCCCTTCTTCAGTCGGCCGGAGGCGCAGACAGTAGTGGATCCGATACTTACGGGATCCATGAGATTCTGTCGATGGACGCAGCTCTGGCGGTTGACTGGTTGGTATTACACATGACCGGACCCGATTCGACATCCGGTTGGACAAAGTGGGACTTGGCCAAAAAGGTCGCTGGGGCTTTGGATCCGAAACAACGGGGGATAGTTCTGGCACGGGTGATCGGGGCTGGTGGGACTTATTATTCGTCGGAAGTGATAAGCGAGCTTGTCGGCGGTGACATCGGTCTCTACAATCAGTTGCTTGACTCGAAATCACTGGAAGAGCTTCACCTCGATCCGCTCGCGGGCGCGCCCGACAACAGGTGGCGAGAATTGGCGTTGGCTGCTCGGGACCGCGGTTACTCGGCAGAGGACGTTGCGTACGCAACCATCGGGCGAGGGGGGTCTTGGGTTGGACCGGAGAGCGAGAGGTGGATTCGACGACGACAACCATTTGAGGCACTGTACGACGACCCTGATGATCGGATAGCCGAAGTGGGGCGGCTTTGCGTGGAGTATACGACTTACAGGGAAGGAGTTGCGCTGACGCGAGAGAGAGAAGAAGCCATAGCGGGACGCCACTGACGTGATCCAGTGCGCCGTCGGCTTTCTATCGGGCTGGACGGTGTTGCACGGAACGGTGGGCAGCGCGACGGGGCGACCGGGCGACCCCGGGCGAACGGGGCGAGCGGGTGTGGGTGGACAGGGGGTGACGACAGGGGGTAAGGTGCCGCGGCGCTGATGGAGAGATCCTTCGGGATCGGCGACATCGCCGTGTATATCCCCCGACCACAGATTTCGCTCGATACGCTGATCGCGCGCTACACCGAACGCGACCCGCAGTGGGCCCGCACCCTGGCGCGGGCGCGGCGGCGCACCGGGCAGGAGTCGTTGCGCTTCCCGCGCCGTTGGGAGGATTCCGCCACGATGGCGGCGCAGGCGGCGGCCGCGCTGCTGGGGCGGATGAGCGGCGCCGAGATCGCCTCGCTGCGCTACTTGGTGGTGGGTACCGAGAGCGGCGTCGATCAGGCCAAGCCGGTGGCAGCGCACGTGCAGGGCATGCTGCAGCGCGCCGGCTACGCGCTGCCCGGCGCGATTTCCACGTTCGACATTCAGCACGCCTGCGCCGGCGGCGCGATCGGCCTGGCCAGCGTGGGGGCGATGCTCGCGGTGAGCCGCGGCGCGGCCGGCCGGGGCCTGATCATCTGCACGGACGAGGCGCGCTACGCGCCCGGCAGCAGCGCCGAGATCACCCAGGGAGCGGCCGCGGTGGCGCTGCTGGTGGAGCCTGATCCGCGCCTTCTGGAACTCGACTTCACGGCTATCGGCTACGCATCGCGCGATGTCGACGACTTCTTCCGCCCGCTCGGCTCGGTCACGGCGCGCGTCAGGGGACGGTTCTCGATCGACTGCTACCAGCGCGCCGTGGAGGAGGCACTTCTGGATCTCGGCGCCCGTACCGGGCGCGATCTGCCGGGGTTGCTGGAGGAGACCGATCTGTTCGCCCTGCATGTGCCGTTTCGCTCCCTTCCCGAGGAGACGATGGCGGCGCTGGTGCGGCGTCACCTGGGCGCCGACGCGGCGGCGGCCGCCCGGTTCCTGGCGCAGCGGCAATTCGCGGCCGGCACTGCGCTGACGGCGGTGGTGGGCAACGTGTACTCCGGCGCCCTGTTCCTGTGCGTGGCGTCGCTGCTGGCGGCGCGTGCCAGCGATGGTGCGTCTGCCCTGCCCGGCCAGCGCGTCGTCCTGGTGGCCTACGGCTCCGGTAACACCGCGCTGGCGTTCTCGGGGCGCATCCGCGGCGCCGCGGCCGAGGTGGTGGCGAGTTGGTCCCTGGAGCACCTGATGGATCATGGGGTGGATGCCGGGCTCGCCGACTACGACGCCTGGATTGGCGACTACGCCGGCGTGCGCGGCGCCGCGCCGGCGGCCGGGGAGGTGCCGGAGGGCAGCTTCTTTCTGCAGGAGATTCGCGCCGATGGCTACCGGACCTACGGGTTCGCGGGACCGGCGCGGTGAGCGCGAACGTGGCGGCGGGCGGCGCGGCCAGCGCGATCGGCCGGCGCAAGGAGCATCATCTCGACATCTGCGCCGACGATCGGCGCTACCCCGATCCGGCGGCCGGCGGTACCAGCCTCGATGAGGTGCGGCTGGTGCACCAGGCGCTGCCGGAACTGGACTACGGTGCCATCGATACCGGGCAGCGGTTCCTGCGCGCGCGGCTGCGGCTGCCGCTGCTGATCTCGTGCATGACCGGTGGCTCGGGGCGCGGGCGCAGCGCCAATCGCGCCCTGGCCGAGGCCGCACAGCGCGCCGGGATCGCCGTCGGGGTGGGCTCGATCCGTCCGCTGCTGCGCCATCCGGACACGTTTGCCGACTTCCACGTCAAGCCGCACGCCCCCGACGTGCCGGTGCTCGCCAACCTGGGCGCCGTGCAGCTTCGCGACCTCGGTGCCGGCGCGCTGCGGCCGCTGCTGGAGCGGCTGGAGGTACAGGGGCTGGTGATCCACCTGAACGCCGGCCAGGAGCTGTTTCAGCCGGACGGCGACCGCGACTTCCGCGGCCTGCTGGCCGCCATCGCCGGTGCCGTGGAGGGCTGCGGGGTGCCGGTGCTGGTCAAGGAGACGGGCTTCGGGATCGGCCCGAGCCAGGTGCGCCTGCTGCTGGGCTACGGGGTGCGCTACGTGGACGTGGCCGGCGCGGGCGGCACCAACTGGATCGCGGTGGAGGGGGAGCGGCTGGCGGTCGCCGAGCGGCACAGCGCGCGGGCGTTCGACGACTGGGGGCTGCCGACCGGGGTGCTGCTGGCGGCGCTCGGCACCGAAGACGCGGGCCGCGTGATCGCCTCCGGCGGGCTGCGCCACGGTGTGCACCTGGCCAAGGCGGTGGCGCTCGGCGCCGGCCTCGGCGCCATGGCGCTGCCGTTCATCCGCGCCGTGATGGCCGGCGGCACCGACGGCGTGCTGGCGCTGATTGCGCGCATCGAGCACGAGTTGCGGGTGGCCATGACGCTGTGCGGCGCGTCGACTGTGGCGGCGTTACGCAGGGTGCCAGTGATGCAGTCGGCCACCTTCCGCCACCAAGTCGCCGAGCTGCGCCGGGTCGCCTCGGCGGCGGACGGGGGCGCCAATACGGTCGCGTGCCCGGAACCGATGCAAAGGTACGGCGATGACGCCGGTATCGGTTCGCGGTTCACGGCCCCGGCGACCCGCGCGGCGACGGCCACTCCGGCCGGGGACGCGGATGGCTGAACTGCCGCTTCGGTACGGCACCAATCCGCATCAGGACGGCGCCCGGGTGGCGGCCGCTGGCGTGTTGCCGTTTACGGTGCTGGGCGGCGCGCCCGGCTATATCAACTTCCTCGATGCCCTGAACTCGTGGCAACTGGTGCGCGAGGCGCGCGCCGCCACCGGCCTGCCGGCGGCGGCCTCGTTCAAGCACGTCAGTCCCGCGGGGGCGGCGCTCGGTGTGCCGCTCACCGTTGCCGAGCGGCGCGTGTTCGCGGCCGGCACCGGCGAGCTGTCGGCCCCCGCCGCCGCCTACGCGCGCGCCCGCGGCGCCGACCGCATGAGTTCCTACGGCGACTGGGTGGCGGCGAGCGAGGTAGTCGACCTGCCGACCGCGCAGCTCCTGAAGCGGGAAACCTCCGACGGCATCATCGCCCCCGGCTACACCGATGATGCGCTGGAGTTGTTGCGCGCCAAGAAGGGCGGCGCCTACCGCGTGCTGGCGGTCGATCCCGATTACCGGCCGCCGGCCACCGAGCGGCGCGAGGTGTTCGGGGTGACCCTGGAGCAGTCCCGCAACGACGCCGCCATCGGCCGCGAGTTGCTGGCGGATGTCCCCACCGCGGCGCGCGAGATCCCGCCGCCGGTGGCGCGCGACATGCTGCTGGCGCTGATCGCGCTGAAGTACACCCAGTCCAACTCGGTGTGCATCGTGTACGGCGGCCAGACCATCGGCATCGGCGCCGGCCAGCAGTCGCGCATCCACTGTACCCAGCTCGCCGTCGACAAGGCGTGCGCCTGGTACCTGCGCTTTCATCCGGTGCTGCGCGACGTGCGGTTCCGCCCCGGCGTGCGGCGCCACGACCGCGACACCTGGCTGACCCAGTACGTGGGCGGGGTGCAGGTCACCGACGATGCCTGGCTGCGCGCGCAGGTGGTGGAGATGCCGCCGCCGTTGACCGCCGACCAGCGCCGCGAGTGGCTGGCCGGGCTGGACGGCGCGGTGCTGGCCTCGGACGGCTTCTTCCCGCACCGCGACAGCATCGACGTGGCACGGCGCGCCGGGGTGCGCTACATTGTGCAGCCGGGTGGGTCGCTGCGCGACGGCGACGTGATCCGCGCCTGCGATGAGCATGGCCTGGTGATGGCGATGACGGGCCTGCGCCTGTTTCACCACTAGGAGCCTGTCGGAATGCGACAGGCTCCTAGTGCAGACCGGTTGGGCCGGAAGCGGCGCCGTAGGCGGCGGTTTCGGGGCGCTGAGCTTCAGCGCCGCCGAGGAGGAGTTCGAATGGGCAGCAGCAACGGCAGCAATGGCAGCCACGGGATGGTCCCGGTCGCGAGCTTGGACGAAGTGCGCAGCCGCGGCGTGGTGGTGACGCAGGCGGGCGATCGCTCGGTGGCGGTGTTCGCCGCCGCCGACGAGATCCACGCGGTGGACAACCGCTGCCCGCACATGGGCTTCCCGCTCGACCGCGGCAGCGTCAAGGACGGCATCCTGACCTGTCATTGGCACGAGGCGCGCTTCGAACTGGCCAGCGGCTGCACCTTCGACCTGTGGGCCGACGACGCCATCTCCTACGCCACCGAGGTGCGCGGCGACCAGGTGTGGGTGGCCACCAGCCCGTCCCGGCAGCGCGACGCCGCCTACCACCGGCTGCGCCTGCGCCGCGGCATGGAGATGGCGGTCGGGCTGGTCCAGGCCAAGAGCCTGATCAGCCTGCTCGGCGACCGCGCCGGTCTGCTGCCGCTGGTGGCGAGCGTGGTGGACTACGCGGCGGCCAACGTCACCAGTTTCGGCGAAGGCATGGTGCGGCTCACCTGCGTGGCCCGCCTGGCGCCCTGGCTCAGTGACGAGACGCTCTACCTGGGCATGAGCTACGCGGTGCGGCAACTGGCCGACGAGGCGAACGCCGGCACGGCGCGCCGGCCGCGCGATCCGCTGGCGGCGCCGGCTCCCAACGCGGCCCTGAAGGGGTGGCTCAGGCAGTGGGTGCTGACCCGCCATCGCGACGCGGTCGAGCGCACCCTGCTCGCCGGGGTGGCCAACGGCCTGCCGGCGGCGGAGCTGGCCGACCTGCTGTACGGCGCCGCGGCGGACCGGCTGTACGCCAACACCGGGCACCTGTTCGACGCCTGCAACAAGGCCCTGGAGCTCACCGACCTGCTTGACGGATCGGCGCCCGACGACCTGCTGGCCCTGCTGGCCCCGGCGCTGGCCGACGCGCGCGGCGAGGAAGAGAGCACGCCCTGGCACCACCCGGTCGAGATCGCCGCCGCGGTGCGCGCCGCCGAGCAGCGCCTGCCCGAGCTACTTGCCAACGGCGGCGCCACCCCGACCGGCACTACCGCCGGTACGGGGGCCCGTTCCGGTGCCACCGCCAACGGAGCCGCGCCGGCCGCGGCCACCGCCGGCACCCCTGCCGGGGCGACGGATGTTACTGCCGCCGCCGCGGCCGCCGTTACCGCAAGCACCCCCGGCGGCGCGGCGACGGATGTTCCCGGCGGCGCCGCGGCCGTCGCTACCGCAAGCATCCCCGCCGACGCGGCGACGGATGTTCCCGGCGGCGCCGCTACCGTCAGCATCCCGGCCGGAGCGGGCGCCGGCGCTGGTGCGCCGGTACTGCTCGACGCGGCCGCCGAAGAGGTCCTGGTGGCGCAGATTCTCGGCGACGATCCGCTCGACGTGATCGCCGCCGTGGAGGGTGCGCTCGCCGGTGGCGCCGCCCCGGCCGCGGTGGGCGCCGCAATCACGCGCGCGGCCGGGCTGCGGCTGGCCCGCTTCGCCACCTCCAACGAGGTCAGCGACTGGTTCAATCCGCAGCACACCTTCATCTTCTGCAATGCCGTGCAGCGCGCGCTGCTGCGCACCACCGGGGCCGACGTGGTGCGGGCGCTGTACCAGGCGGCCATTGCCGTGTACATGGACCGCTACCTGAACGTGCCGGCCGTCAAGCTGCCGGCCGAGCGCGGCGCGACCCGCCCGGCCGCGGACGCCGCGGCGGCGGCCAGCCTGCTCGATGAGCTGCTCGGCGCACTCGACAACCGCGCCGAGGTGGAGCGCGCCGCCGAACTGACCAGCAGCTACCTGCGCACGCCGGCGCCCGACTGGCATGCTCACCTGCGGCGGCTGGTGGACCGGTTGGCGTTCGCCACCCTGCGCGAGGATCTGGACTTCCACACCCTGCAGGTGTTGGAGGCGGCCACCACGCAGCTCGCCGCGCGCGGCAACGACCGCGGCGCCGAGCAGATCATGGTCGGCGTGGTGCGCAACCTCGCCGCACACTGCCCGACGCAGCGCGCTGGCTACCAGACCGCGGTGATCGCCCGCCGCCTGCAGCATGGCGAGGAACTGTTCGCCGACGACGCATGAAGTGGCACGGTGGGCCCGTGATGCGGAACACGATCGAACGCGTTGCCCATGCGTCGACCGCGGGCGGGCACTACCGGGTCGGGGCCGGCATGCTGGCGGCACCGGACACGGATCCGGATCGGGTAGGCGTCGTCGTGACGTGCACAGGCCAGGTTGCGGGCGCCCCGGCGGCGGCCGCCGCCGGCGCCCGTCGCTGGCGGCCACGGGTGCGTGAGCGGCGAATCGGAGCGGCGCGCGTCGTGCCCGGTGGATGGCGCACCGGCCGCGCGGTCAGGTGCGGGCGGGCCGGCACCGGGCGCAGCGGCCGCCGCGGCGGGGGCGTTGCGTCCACGGCGGTGGCTCGATGAGTGGGGAAGCGCCGGCCGCCGCCGCCGGCCGCCCGCAGGCGCCGGAACTGGAGGAGATTCTCGGCCAGCCGCTGCCGGTGCTCGACGACGGCTACGTGCGGGTGGTGGACTACATGGGCGGCGACGAGGCGATCGTGCAGGCGGCGCGCGTCTCCTACGGCGAAGGCACCAGGCGGGTCAGCGAGGACCGCACCCTGATCCGCTACCTGATGCGGCACCGCCACACTACCCCGTTCGAGATGTGCGAGATCAAGCTGCACGTGCGGGTGCCGATGGACTGCTGGCGGCAGTGGATCCGCCACCGCACCGCCAACGTCAACGAGTACTCCACCCGCTACTCGGTGGCGATCGACGCCGCCAGCCGCACCGCCCCCGACCAGTGGCGCCTGCAGAACGCCTCCAACCGGCAGGGCTCCGAGGGGCGCCTCGACCCCGCGGTCGGCGCCCGGCTGTCGGCCGCCGAGGGCGACCTGCAACGGCAGGCGCGCACCGTCTACCAGGAGCGCCTCGACGCCGGCGTGGCGCGCGAGCAGGCGCGCAAGGATCTGCCGCTGTCCACCTACACCGAGGCGTACTGGAAGGTCGACCTGCACAACCTGCTGCACTTCCTGGGCCTGCGCGCCGACAGCCACGCCCAGGAGGAGATCCGCGCCTATGCCACGCTGATCGGCGAGCAGGTGGTGAGCCGCTGGGTGCCGCTCACCTGGGAGGCGTACCTCGACTACCGCGCCGGCGGCCTGCTGCTGACCCGCGCCGAGCGCGAGATCGCCGCCTGCCTGAACGCCGGCCGCCCACAGGAGGCGTTGCGCCTCGCCGAGCAGGCGGGCTGGCTGCGCCGCCGCGCCGACCCGCCGCCGGGCGCGACGGGAACCGCGCACCTGCGCCGCAACCGCGAGCGCGCCGAGGCCGAGCACAAGCTCGCCGCGTTGGGGCTGACTGCGCCCTGGCTCACTCCCGTACGCTGACCGGCCCGGGCACCCCGCCGGCGGCACGCGCACGGCGGTGCGCGGCACGCGGCCATGAACCGTGCATAAACGAACATCGCGTCAGGTAGCATTACCAAGTGGCCGGCGGTACGTTCCCTTCGTGGCCGCCGTAACGCTTACCGAAGTGCGCAAGGTCTACCCGCTCGGCAAGACGCAGGTGCACGCCGTCAAGGGCGTGAGCCTGGAGCTTGAGGAGGGCGGCTTCGTGTCCATCGCCGGCCCGTCCGGGTCCGGCAAGAGCACGATCCTGAACCTGATCGGCTGCATCGACACGCCCACCGCCGGCACCGTGCAAGTGATGGGCACCGACACCGCCGGCCTGAGCGACCGAGCGGTCACCGACCTGCGCCACCGGGTGCTGGGCTTCATCTTCCAGTCGTTCAATCTGGTGCCGGTGCTGAACGTGACCGAGAACGTGGAGTTTCCGCTGCTGATCGGCCAGGCGCGCGTGCCCAAGGCCGAACGGGCCGACTGGGTCGCCTACCTGATCGATGCCGTCGGGCTCGACGAGCACCGCGACCACCGGCCCGCCGAGCTGTCCGGCGGCCAGCGCCAGCGGGTGGCGATCGCCCGCGCCCTGGCCAACAAGCCGCGCATCGTGCTGGCCGACGAGCCGACCGCCAACCTGGATTCCGAGACCGGCGAGCAGATCATCGAGCTGATGAAGCGCATGAACGCCGAACTCGGCACCACCTTCGTGTTCTCCACCCACGACCCGGCGATCGTCGGCATCGCCGATCACATCATCCGGCTGCACGACGGGCTGGTGATCGAGGATCGCAAGAGCGCTTCGAGGCGTGGCGCGTGAGCGTTGTCTGGCGCATCGCCCTGCGCAACCTGCAGGAGCACCGCGCCAAGAGCCTGATCGTCGGCACCATCATCCTGATCGGCACCTTCGTGCTGGTAGTGGGCAACTCGCTGATGGACTCGGCCGCGGCCGGCATCCGGCGCTCGTTCATCGACAACTTCACCGGCCACCTGGTGTTGGCCGGCGTCACCGACGCACCGGTGAGCCTGTTCGGCGTGCGCACCACCGACTTCCTGAACTCCCGGACGCCGCGGCTGGACGGCTACGAGCGGCTCCTGCAGGCGGTCGCCGACCACCCGGACGTGGCCGCCTGGAGCCCGCAGGCCAGCGACAGCGCCACCGTTAACCTGGCCGGTGCGGACGGCACCTCCCTGGGTGAGTCGTTCTCGCAACTGTGGGGGATCGAGCCGGCCCGCTACCGGGAGGCGTTTCCGGACGCCGCCGAGTTGATCGCCGGTGCCTTTCTGGAGCCGAATCAGGTCGGAGTGGTGTTGTCCGAAGAGATCGCCACCGACCTCGGCGAATCGGCCGGCCGCGCGGTGCGCCCGGGCGACCGGGTGCTGCTGACCGCCACCACGCAGGCCGGCATCAAGGTGCGCGAGGTGCCGGTCACCGGCATCTTCCGGTTCCGCAATGCCCTGCCGCAGCTCGACTTCGTGTCGTTCGTGGACATCACCACGCTGCGCACGCTCACCGGCATGACCGTGTCAGCGCCGGCGGAGCAGATCCTGACCGACGAGCAGGCGGCGCAGCTCGGCGCGGTGGACGAGGACGACCTGTTCGGCGGTGCCGCAGCCGGCGACAGCCTGATTCAGGATGTCGAGGCCGGCACCGGCGCGCCGGCGCTGCTGGATCTGGGGGAGCGCGAGCAGACCGTGGTGGACTCCGGCGCCTGGCACTTCCTGCTGTTGAAGCTGAACCGGCCGGGGACGGCCGCCCGCGTGACCGAGGATCTGGAGCGGGTGATCGGCGCGGCGGACCTCAACGCCCAGGTGCTGGGCTGGGTGGCGGCCGCGGCGCCGGTGTCGCAGCTTTCCGACGGATTCAAGATCGTGTTCAACGTGGTGATCATCGTGATCGCGGTGGTCGCCGTGATCATCATCATGAACACGCTGGTGATCTCGGTGACCGAACGGATCAGCGAGATCGGCACCATGCGTGCAATCGGCGCGCGCAAGGGGTTCGTGCGGAGCATGATCGGCGCGGAGACGGTGACCCTGGCGTTCGTGTTCGGCGGCGCCGGCGTCGTGCTCGGCCTGGTGCTGCTGTTGATCCTGGGCGCCACCGGCATCCGCGCCAGCAACCTGTTCCTGCGCATCCTGTTCGGGGGCGAGGTTCTGCGGCCGGTGGTTTCGCTTGGCTCGGTGGCGTTCTCGCTGATCATGGTGGCGGCGATCGGCGTGCTGTCGAGCCTGTATCCGCTGGCGGTGGCGCTGCGCATCTCACCGCGGCAGGCGATGGGCACCGGCTGATGCTCAGCGGGCTTCGCATCGCCTTTCGCAACACCGGCCGGCAGAAGAAGCGCACCGTGCTGCTGGCTGGCGCGATCGCCTTCGGGGTGCTCGTGGTAACCCTGCTGAACGGGTTCACCGGCGGCGTGTCGCGCAACATCGAACGGGCGCTCACCGACCTGATCGGCGGTCACGTGTACGTCAGCGGCACCGAGCTCACCGAGTCGCGGCTGATCATCGACGTGATCCGGGATGCGGAGGGCAGCGGCTCCGCGCTCGCGGCCGCGGTCGCCGAGGTGGAGGGGCAGATCGCCGAGGTGAACCGCCGCAGCCGTACCCTCGGCACCCTGATCTTCGGCTCCAAACAGACCAATCAGTTCATCGAGGGCGTGGACTGGCATGGTGAGCCCAGCTTCTTTCCCAGCCTCGCGCTGATCGACGGCGCATTGCCGGGGCCGGAGGCGCGCAATGCGCTGATCCTGCCGGAGTCGGCGGCCGAGCGGTTGCGCGTGGCGGTGGGCGATCAGGTGCTGGCGCGCGTCGCCACCGTCACCGGCCAGCAGAACGTGGGCGAGTTCGTGCTGGCCGCCACCATCGAAGAGTCGGGGATCGCCGCCTTCTCCCCGGCCTTCGTTCGCCTGGACTACCTGGGAGAGTTGATCGGCACCGGCGCCGGCGAGTTTCAGCTCCTGCACCTGTACCTGCGCGATCCGCGGCAGGCCGACGGCGTGGCCGAGGTGCTGCGCGCCCGGCTGCCCACTGCGCCGGAGGAGGAGAGAGAGCAGGAAGACGACGGCGGCCCGCAGTCGGGACCACCCGGCTCGTTCGGCGCCGGAGTGACCCGCTTGGCTGACGACGAGGAGCCGTGGCAGGGCACGCGCTACGAGATCACCACCATCGACGACGTGATGGCGCAGGTGTCGGACCTGTTCCGGGTGCTGAACATCGTGTCTCTGGTGGTGTTCCTGATCCTGCTGGCCATCACCATGGTCGGGGTGGTGAACACGTTCCGGATGGTGTTGCTGGAGCGCATCCGGGAGATCGGCACCATGCGCGCCGTGGGCATGCAGCGCGGCGCCGTGCGCACCATATTCATGATGGAAGCGGGCTTCATCGGCCTGCTCGGCGCGCTCGCCGGGCTGGTGCTCGCCGCGGTCGCCATGCTGGTGCTGAGCCAGCTCAACCTGGATAACGACTCGCCGCTGCAGTTTTTCCTGGATGAGGGCCGGCTCACCTTCGCGGTGCCGCCGCTGTCGATGGCCGCCAACGTGGCGATCCTGCTGGCCCTGAGTCTGCTGGCGGCGTTCATACCGGCGCGCCGCGCGGCGCGCATGGACCCGGCCGTGGCGCTGCGCAGTTCGGGATGACCGGCGTAGGGATGGAGGACAACAGAAAATGATTCGACGATGTGCGATCGCGTTCATGCTCGCGGCGGGGCTGCTCGCCGCAACCGGCCTGTGGGCCGCCGACATCGACGTGCCGGCGCTGCTGGCGGAGATCGACCGGCAGCGCAGCTTCGGGGAGCAGGACTTCTCGGCCGTGTTGACGATGATCTCCGAGGACCCCGAGGATGGCGTCGAGCGCCTGGAAGTGCAGCAGTTCCGGCGCGACGCGGACGATGCGTTCCTGATCCTGATTCGCGACCCGGCGGTGCAGCGCGGCCAGGGCTACCTCCGGCAGGGCGACAACCTGTGGTTCTACGATCCGGAGAGCCGCAAGTTCTCCCACACCTCGCTGAAGGAGGCGTTTCAGGGCACCGACGCGCGCAACTCCGACTTCGGCGACGTCAGTTTCGCCGACGACTACACGGTGCGCTCGCTTGAGGAGGGAACGCTCGGCCGCTACGCGGTCTACGTGCTCGACCTGCAGGCGGCCAACGACGAGGTGACCTATCCGTTCCTGAAGGCGTGGGTCACGCGCGAGGGCAGCCTGGTGCTCAAGACCGAGGACTACAGCCTGACCGAGCGGCTGATGCGCACCTCCTACTACCCGCGCTACGCGCGCGTCGGCAACGCCGTGGTGCCGACCGAGATGATCTTCGTCGACGAACTGGTGGCAGGCAAGAAGACCCGGATCAGCATGACCGACCTGTCCGACGCCGCGATCCCGGACACGGTGTTCAGCAAGGCGTACGTGGAGCGCGCCAACCGGTGACGACGCGCGTGCGGCCGGGCCGGCTGGCGGCGGCGATCCTGCTCACTCTGATCCTGGCGGCAGGCGTGGCGGTCGCGCAGGCGATCAGCACCGACGAGGAGTCGCTGTTCGGACCGTCCGATGAAGATGATGATCTGTTCGGCGGCGACGTGCTGGTCACGGAGGAGGAGGCGGTTGGCGCTGCCGCCGTGCCGGCCGCTCCGCCGCCCGTCGAGATCGGCGGCTCGTACCGCTTCTCGCTGACCGGCGAAGCGAACTGGGCGTCGCTGGCCGATCTGGCCGAGGCGCCGTTGCAGCCGGACTCGCACAGCGCTACCGTGGACCTGGGCGCGGCCGTGTTCCTGGACGCCCGCCCGGCGGATGATTTCCGGGTGTTCGGCAAGGTCGACCTGAGCTATCCGTTCACTACCGATGCCGATGCGCGGCCGGCGCGCGAATTCGACGACATCGTCCGGGTCAAGGAGCTGTTCTCGGACTTCACCATCGGCGACGCGCTGTTCCTGCGCGGCGGCAAGCATACGATCGCCTGGGGCGTGGGCTACTTCTTCAGCCCGGCCGACGTGCTCAACCTGACCGCGATCGATCCGGAGGATCCGGACGCCGAACGCGAGGGACCGGTGTCGCTGCGCGCCAACCTGCCGATTGGCTTCCACAACCTCTACCTGTATGCGATCGCCGACCCGATCGACGGCGGCGTGCAGCTCGCGGCCGCACCCAAGGCGGAGGTGGTGCTGGACGGCGCCGAGGTGGGCATCGGCGCCTATTACCACCCCGACCGGGTGCCGCGCGCCATGGCGACACTGAGCACCAGCCTGCTGGAGTTCGATCTGTTCGTGGAGCTGGAGGCCAGCCTGGGCTCGGACCGGCGCTTCGTGGAGCGTGCCGCTCGCGGTACCGGCAATCGCTTCGGGTTGCGCGCCGTGCGCAACAGCGACGATCTGTTCGCAGCGGCCACCGCCGGGCTGCGCTACACCTACACACCGGAGCAGCAGGACTGGTCGGCCACGTTCGCGGGCCAGTACCTGTGGAACGGCGAAGGCTACGAGGACGCCGGGCTGCTGCGCGACCACCGCGCCGGGGTCGTTGCGCTGCTGGCAGCGGGCGACCTGAGCCGCGGCGACCTGGTATTCCAGGGCCGGCACTACGCGGCGGCGGCGCTCAACGTCGCGCTCGGCCGCGGCGCGGACTGGTCGGCGGGCGTGTTCTGGCTGTCCAACCTGAGCGACGGCTCCGGGCAGGTGTCGCCGTCGCTGACGTTCCGCCCGGCCGATCGGTTCAGCCTGCGTGCCGGCGCCACGCTGACCTACGGCCCGGACGGCGCCGAGATGACCCCGTTCGGCAGCCGCATCGGCGCCTCCCTGACCGCCACCCTCGGCTCCGGCCGCTTCTGAGCGCCAGCGTCGCACGACCACGACGAGTGCGCGCCCGTGTGCCCGGCGCCGTCGGGGGCGTGAATAGAGCGCCCAATTCAGGCGTATTCACTGATATGGTGACATCTGTAGTGAATGAAACGTCACCGGAAAGATTGCGGGTTGGGGTGGATGTCGGTGGGACGTTCACGGACTTGGTCAGATTCGATATCGATCCGGAGTCCGGGCAGTCGCGGGTGACCACGGCAAAGACGGCGACCACTCCTCCGGACTTCGAACGCGGCGTCCTCGACGTGCTGCGCAAGGGCGGCGTGCCGCTTCGCGAAATCGATTCTCTTGTGCATGGCACGACCGTTGTCATCAACGCTGTCACCGAGCGCAAGGGTGCGAAGGTCGGACTGATCACGACCGAGGGCTTCCGGGACACGCTTGAAATCGCCCGCGGCAACCGGCCGGACCTGTTCAATCTGCACTACGAGAAACCGAAGCCCTTCGTTGCGCGCTACCTGCGCCGCGAACTGCCGGGCCGGATGAACTACCGCGGCGCGGAAATGCGGCCACTGGACCTTTCTCCACTGGTAGCGATCGTCGAGGACTTCCGTTCCGACGGCGTCGAGGCGGTCGCGATCTGCTTCCTGCACTCCTACGCGAACCCGGCGCACGAACGCGCCGCCGAAGCGGAGGTCCGGCGTCTCTGGCCCAAGGTGCACGCGGTGTCGTCGCACAGCATCGCGCGCGAGTGGCGCGAGTACGAGCGCACCAGCACGACGGTACTTTCCGCCTATGTCCAGCCAACTGCCGAACGCTACCTGCGTCGCCTGAGCGACGGCCTCGCGAGCCAGAGTTTCGCAGGCAGTCACTATGTCATGCAGTCCAACGGCGGCATCGATTCTGTCGAGGCCGCGGCCCGGACACCGATTACCATGATCGAATCCGGACCAGCCTCCGGCGTCTGGGGCGCTGCCCAGCTCGGCGCGCTGATCGGCGACAAGAATATTATCGCCCTCGACATCGGCGGCACGACGGCGAAGTGCTCGCTCATCGATCAGGGCAACATCAAGATCGTGACCGACTACTGGATCGGGCGACACGGCAGGTCGGCGGGCTACCCGGTCATGGTGCCGGTTGTCGACATCGTCGAGATCGGCAACGGTGGCGGTTCGATTGCCTGGGTCGACGATTTCGGGAAGCTGCACGTCGGACCGCGTTCGGCAGGCGCTGTGCCCGGTCCTGCAGCCTACGGTATGGGCGGCAGGGGCGCGACCACCACCGACGCGAATCTCTGGCTGGGAAGGATAAACCGCGACTACTTCTGCGGCGGCGAATTGAACGCGGACATGGCTGCCGTGGAAGCGGTGCTGCGGGATGTCGGTGGCCGGCTCGGCCTCGGCCCGGACCAGGCGGCCGCCGGTATCGTTCGGATCGCGAACAACAACATGGTCAACGCGCTCAAGCTGGTGTCGCTCAACCGGGGGTTCGACCCCCGCGAGTTCACGCTCATCGCGTTCGGCGGCGGTGGCGGCATGCACGCGGTCGCGCTCGCCGCCGAACTCGGCATCTCCAAGGTGGTGATACCGGCGGCCGCGGCCGTGTTCTCGGCATGGGGAATGATGATGTCCGACCTGCGCCGCGACTACATCGCGACCCACCTGATCGACCTGGTTCCAGAACACGCGGAGGCGATCGACAATATCCTGGTCGAGACCGAGGACGCGGCACGGGCGCAGTTCGGGAGCGAAGGCGTCGACCCCGGGCGTCTGTCGTTCCAGAGGTTTGGCAAGTTCCGTTACCAGAACCAGGAACACACGACCGAGGTGGCGCTCGGCGCAAGCGTGGTGACGGCAGCCCGCATTCAGGCGATCAGAAGCGCGTTCGAAACGGAATACGAACGTGAATACACCTATCGACTGGATGCTCCCGTGGAGCTGGTCGGTATCCACGTCACGGCCATCGCAACGGTGGGCCGCGTGGAGATCAACAGGCAGGAACTCGGCCCAGCAAGCGCGAACGGGGCGCGGAAGTCGTCCCGGAAGGTCGATTTCGCGCAGGAAGGGGCGTTCGAAGCGGCGATTTACGACGGCACAAAGCTCAGGTCGGGCATGCGATTCGCCGGTCCGGCAATCGTCGAGGATCCGGCGTCGACCGTGGTCGTGCATCGCGGCAACGACGCACAGGTCGACGGGTTCGGCAACGTCGTCATTCACCTTCGTGAGGGGGCGGTCCAATGACAGCGCGACAACATGATCCGATTACGCTCGAAATCATCCAGAACTCGCTGCAGGCGGCGGCCGACGAAATGTTCGCGGCGATGCGCAAGACGGCGATGAGTTCGATCATCTACGAAGTGCTCGACATGGGAACCGGCATCATGGACGCGAACGGAGACATAGCGTCCTCGGGCGCGGGAATTCCCGCGTTCATCGGCGTTCTCGACAAGTCGGTGAAGTTCATCGTCGCCAGGTTCGACCAGCCGGGAGACGTCGAGCCGGGAGACGTGTTCGCCACCAACGATCCGTATTACGGGGGCGTCACCCACCTCAGCGACATCGTCGTGATGATGCCGGTGTTCTACGGCGGCCGGCTGATCGCCTGGACCGCCACCATCGCACACCACTCGGATGTGGGGGGCATGGCGCCGGGATCGCTGACCGGAGCGGCCACGTCGATTTTCCAGGAGGGCCTGCGGCTGCCCGCGATCAAGATCATCTCGCGGGGGGCGACCATCGAACCGGTGATGCAGATCATCAAGGTCAATTCGCGCATGCCGGACGTGCTCGAAGGCGATCTCTGGGCGTCCATCGCCTCGGTACGGGTCGGGGCAAGAAGGCTCGAGGCGCTGGCCGAGAAATACGGCACGGACACGTTCACGGCCGCGATCGAGTCGGCCATGGAGTTCGGCGAGAAGGCGTCTCTGAGCGCGCTTGCCAAGCTGCCCAAGGGCACGTTCGAACTTTCGGAAGAGCAGGACAACGGCCAAGTCTACGGCGTCCGGATAACCATCGCCAAGGACCGGTTCACGGTCGATCTGCGCAACAACCCCGACCAGCTTGACGGACCGCTGAACACCAGCCGCGACGGCGTCATGGTCGCCGCGCAGATGATCTTCAAGTCGCTGACCGATCCCTGGTCTCCGGCCAATGGCGGATCGTTCCGTCCGCTCGAGTTGTTGACGCGCAACGGTTCCGTGTTCGACGCGAGGGAGCCGGCTGCGCTCGGGTTCTATTACGAGATCGAGCTGCGCGTGTACGATCTCATGTGGCGGTGCCTGGCGAACTACATGCCGGACCGCCTGCCGGCAGGTCACTTCGGGTCGATCTGCGGCACGTTCATCGGCGGCATCCATCCCGACACCGGCCGGCAGTACACGGTGATCGAACCGCAGCTCGGCGGCTGGGGAGCGAGCCCGAGCGGCGACGGCAACACGGCGATGTTCAGCGGATTCCACGGCGAAACCTACAATTGCCCCGCGGAAATCAACGAGGCGCGCAACGGACTGATCGTCGACCGGATGACGTTGAACCCGGCACCGGGTGGCGAGGGCAAGCATGCCGGAGGCCGCGGCATCGTGCTGGATTACCGGGTCCGCGCCGACAACGGCTTTCTCACCGCGGGCTACACGCGGTCGAAGTTTCCGCCCTGGGGCGTGGCCGGCGGGCGTGACGGTTCGCCGAACTACATCGAGTTCATCCCGAACGACGGCGAGCGGCAACGCTTCGCCCAGGTGTCCGGACTGGCCACCCAGAAAGATGACGTGATCCGCGTGTTCACCGGCAGCGGCGGCGGCTACGGCGACCCACGCGAGCGGGATTCCGATCTGGTGCGCGCCGACGTGCGCAACGGTCTGCTCTCGCCGCAGCGCGCCCGCGACACGTACGGCGTGGACACGGAGGAGTTGAAATGGCAAGCGACGGCCCGCTGAAGCTGACGAGGTGGCCGAGCCGGACCGTGACGAGGAGGGCAAGGCGCTGGAACGCGCCCGCAGCCCGAGGCGGGCACGAAGCCGCCGCTCGCTGAGCGATGACTTCTGAACGGGAGTGCTTCGTCTACATCGTGCCGCCTACCGGGTGCGGTCCGACAACGGCGTTACTGGCGTATCTTCTCGAAGGTCAGCAAGCCGACGATGAAGGTATCGCCCTGGACGGAGTTGCGGACCGCACGCCAGTCCACGAAGGCGCGTTCGGCATCGCTGACGATATTGAGGACCTCGAGGCGCGTGAACCGCCGCCCCATGTCGTAGTCGGCCTCGTGCCGGTGCTGCTGGAGGTCGACGAACGCAGCGGCGACCCTGACGATCTCATCCTGCAGCGGCAGGCCGTTGAGCCCGGGGCTCAGCCTGGGCGAAACGTTGCGCTCGGCGAATTGGCGTGCGACCCGCTTCATCACCCCGTGGTCGAAGGCGCGGCCGAGGCTGTTTCGCAACGCCTTGCGATCGCTGCCCGATACCAAGCGCCGCGCTGCGGCGTCCACCAGGAGGTGGAACAGCGCGTAGTAGGACGCCGACACACTGCGGCGCAGGGTGGCCTGCGCGAGCAGATCGCGAGGCAGGCTCACCCCGTAACTTCTGTCTCGTCGGCGCCGCGTATGAGGATGTAGGCCCAGAGGCCGGTCGCGTCGCGGACCACGTTGCGAGCCATCGCTTTGAGGAGTCGGAGCGTGTCAGCGTCGACATCGTCGTGCTCGATCATGGCCCAGACCCATACGGCGGGATCGTCGGTGGCGTCGAGGCCCTCCTCGACACGCCATTCGCGCACCGACGTGGGGAGGTTGTGTAGCCCTTCTAGCTCGGCTCGGATACTTGCGGTGTCGGCAACCATGGGGACAGGTTACGCTCAGGTGCTCGGCTGTTCAATGCTGCGACCGCACACGAGGAGCGAGGAGCACCTGAGCCTCAACGAGCTGAACCTTCGCGCTGGACACCAACCGCTACCGCGATCGGACGACACCGTCATCCGTCTCGATCCGCTGTCAGAAGAAGACATCAAGTCCACTGTCGCCGCACCATGCAAGCGGAGAAGAACGAGGCCGATGCCGGAGATGATGTGTGGCGCGCGGCGAAGAGAGGACCTGTAGCAGGACGGAGCGCGCCGCCGAAGACCGGTCACGGGTGGAGGTGGAACGACAAAAGGGCTCCGCAGAATCATATCTCTGAGTGCCCAAGGGCACCCGGAGCGTGATTCCCGAGGCTACCCCGTCCTCGCGTCCTCGCGGCGGTGTTGACAACCTGCACCGTGGCGAGCATATATTGAGCGGCCGCCCGCCGCCACCACTCCGGGCGACCACCGGAGGATCAGGATGTCGGAGCAGGCCCCCGAGCAGATTGGAGCGCCAGCCGTCGAGGCTCTCCAAAAAGGCATCCTTACGCAGAGCGAGCCCACCATCGACTGGTACCCCGCGGAAGGGGAGTTCAAGCTGACCCTAATGGGCGTTTCGGTGACAAAGGTCGAGGACCCCGAGCGGGGATGCAGGTTCACGCTTCCACGGCGGCCGAGCGATGAGCACGCTTGTCACGCCGTTCTATCGACCGCCAGTCGAGCAATTCGACAGCCAGTTGCCGCGTGTACGCTCCATGCCGATAGCCCTCCCGCGGTCTCCGGCCCCGTTCCCCACAGCCGCTTTGCGTCCGACCACGAAGCACGAGGAATCCATACGGGAGCAGATCGGCGACCTCGCTGTCCTTCGGGACGGGTGGCTGAACGGCACCGGGAAGGCGTTCGAGGCCGGCAAGCTGGCCCTTCTGGAAGAAGCATTGGCCACCCATTATCCAGCAGAAGCGCCGGAGCTGAGCCTCTACCCAACCGGGGACGGGAACGTCCAAGCGGAATGGTGGATCGGAGAGTACCACGCGGCCCTGGAGGTGTTTTTCGACGGGACGATCGGCGCCGCTGAATGGTCGGATTACCATTTTCCTACGGAGAAGGAGAAGGTGCGCGAGGTGAATATCAGCAGCGCGTGGGATTGGCACTGGGTGGCTCAACGGTTTCTGCGCCTCGGCTAGGGCCGGCCGTGGAATTTTGGCCCCATCATGCCGTACTGGATTTCAACGCCTTGCCCAGCAAGGCCGCCAGGCGGAAAGCCGCGCGCTTCCTCACCGAGGCGGCGATGCGGCGGCCGCTACCCATCTGACGGGATGCCGGCGTGAGGGACTAAGAAACAAGCATCCTGCTCGCGCTCGCGGAAGGACGAGAGGCCACGACGTGACCGAACCGTGGCTCGGTGGACAGCGACTCCGTGGAGACCTATCCTGCAGCGAACGGCGCGCCGGATCGGTGCGCTGGCCGAGGCGGGTAGCCGATGCTGCTGCCGCGCGCGGTCGGAGGCCTACGCATGCACAGGACCGATTCCGCACGACGACGCGAGTTGCTGGACCGGGGGTTCGTCCGCTTCCCGGGCGTCCTCGCACCTGAGCTTCTCTCCCGCATACAGGAGAGCGCGCGGTGCCACGTAGCGGCAGTATCTGCCGAGCATCGCGCCGAACGCAGGTCGCAGGGCTGCATCATCGGCATCACGGTGGACCCTCTGTTCGCCGAGTTGGCGTGCTACAAACCGGCCCTCGCGGCGCTCGGCAGCCTCGGCTATCAGGCGCCGTGCTTCTCCAACGGCTACATCATCTCCAAGCCGCCACGCGGACCGCGGCTCTACTGGCACCAGGACTGGTACGCCTGGCAGGACGCGCGCAGCCATGAACTCGACCCGCCGCAGGTGGCGCTGATGTACTACCTCACCGAGACGACGCGGGAGAATGGCTGCCTGCGCGTCATACCGGGCAGCCACCGCCAGCGCAATCCGCTGCACGATCAGATCGGCGACCCGCACCGCATTGCGACCGTGCGGGAGACGGAGGACCTGGATCACCCGGCGTTCTCCGACCGACCGGACGAGGCGGACGTGCCGGCGACTCCCGGTGACCTGTTGGTCGTCGATGCGCGCATGCTGCACGCCGCGCATACCAATCAGTCGGACCAGGAGCGGCCGATGCTGACGCTGTGGTACCAGCCGGACATGGCCTCTCTGCCCGAGCGCATGCAGGCGCAAATGTACGACAAGCGTCAGGACCCGCCGGACGACTGGCCGGTCGATGCAAAGCGACGTTGGATGAGCGTACTGGTGCGCTACGCCGGTGACGCTGAGCCCCTTGAGCGCCAGCCCCACCGGCGCCCGGCTCCAGTGTGGAGAGCGTAGTGCCGACACCTCGTGACGAGTATCCCCGCCCGCAGTTCGTGCGCCCCGCTTGGCTGGGCCTCAACGGCCAGTGGCAATTCGAGATCGATCAAGGAGATAGCGGGATCGACCGTGGGCTCCTGGAGCGCGAGCTGAACGGCACCATTACCGTGCCATTTTGCCCGGAGTCCAGGCTGTCGGGAATCGAGAACCACGACTACCTCAACGCCGTCTGGTACCGCCGCAACGTGACCGTTCCTGCGCAGTGGGCGGGCCGCCGCGTCTTGCTGCATTTCCAGGCCGTCGACTACGACGCCACGGTGTGGGTCAACGGCATCGAGGTAGGGCGCCATCGCGGCGGGTTCTCTCCATTTACTTGTGACCTGCACGGCGTGGCGGCGCCGGCCGAGGAAGCGGTCATCACCGTGCGCGCGCGCGACACCGCGGACCGCCCGCAGCCGCGTGGCAAGCAGTCCCGCGAGTATGGGCCGCACCGCGCCATCTACGTACGAACCACCGGCATCTGGCAGACGGTGTGGATGGAGCCGGTGCCTGACCTGGCGCTGCGCCGACCGCGGCTGACGCCGGACGTGGCCGGCGGCATCATTCGCCTTGAGCAGCCGCTGACCGGCAACGCGCCCGGCATGCGCCTGCGCGCCACGCTCAGCGATGCCGCTGGCCAGGTGGTCAGCGCCGAGTGCGCCGCCGACCTGGATCTGGCCCCGCGTCTCGATCTCCGCATCCCCGCAGGCCGCCGTCGTCTGTGGCAGGCCGGCGCCCCGCATCTCTATGACGTCGCTATCACGCTGGTGGATGACACCGGCACGGTGGTGGACGAGGCGACCTCGTACACCGCACTGCGCGCCGTGAGCATCGATGGCAAGGCGATCAAGCTCAACGGCGAGGTGGTGTTTCAGCGCCTGGTGCTGGATCAGGGCTACTACCCGGAAGGCATCATGACCGCGCCGTCGGACGCGGCGCTGCGCCGCGACATCGAGCTGAGCATGGCGGCCGGTTTCAACGGCGCGCGCCTCCACCAGAAGGTGTTCGAGGAGCGCTTCCTCTACCACGCTGACCAACTCGGCTACCTGGTGTGGGGCGAGTTTGGCGACTGGGGCTGCCGCCTCGAAGGCCCCATCAACGGCGAGCACCAGAAACCGAGCGCCGAGTACATCACCCAGTGGCTGGAGGTCCTGGAGCGCGACTACTCACACCCGTGCATCGTCGGCTGGTGCCCGCTGAACGAGACCTGGCAGCGGCTCGGCGATCGGATCACGGTGCTGGACGACGTGACGCGCGGCATGTTTCTCGCCACCAAGGCCATGGACACCACCCGCCCGGTGCTGGACAGCTCCGGCTACTCGCACCGCGTCCCCGAGTCCGACGTCTACGACAGCCACGACTACTCTCAGGACCCGGACCAGCTTGCGACCAACCAGGCCGGCCTGGCCGCCGGCAAGCCGTACCTGAACAGCGCCGCCAGCTGGGGCATGCCGCGGCGCACGCTGGAGCGGCTGGCCGGTGGGCTGCAGTGGTCCATCGCCTACCGCGGTCAGCCGTACTTCGTCAGCGAGTTTGGCGGTATCTGGTGGAATCCCGAGGTGGCCGCCAGCGAGGACTCATGGGGGTACGGCGAGCGCCCGCGCACCCTCGAGGAATTCTACGATCGGTTCGAGCGGCTGTGCGCTGTGTTGCTCGACAACCCCAACATGTTCGGCTACTGCTACACCCAACTCACCGACATCTACCAGGAGCAGAACGGCATCTACAAGTTCGACCGTGCCGGCAAGTTCGACCTGGCACGCCTGCGCGCCGCCCAGCAGCGCGCAGCCGCTATCGAGCAGCGCTCAGATTCATGACGCTGGAGCGCCGAGCGGCCTGTCGGCTGCTCCCTCTACGTCAGATCCCCCACTCCTCACGCAGCTCGGACATCGGTTTGTACGTGGCGCCCTTGTTGTAGAAGTTGCCGAGCCAAGTGCCGTCCTCGCCGAAGAAGAAGCGCTCGTCGGTGGCTTCGTCTTTCGGTTGGTAGCGCGTGTCGATGCTGATGCGGTAGCGGTCGGAAAGATTGGGCGCGCTGCTGTGCATCATGAACATGCCGAAGATGATCGCGTCGCCTGGCTGATAGCGCGTCGTGGCGAGCTTGAAACCGAAATCCTCGATCAGCTCGCGGGGATCTTGGGTGAACACCGCGTCCGTCAGGTCACGGTCCATGTCGGTGGCACCGTAGGTCTCCATCAGGCGCCGGTGGCGGTTGGAGCCGAGGCCGATCACCAGGGGACCGCCGCCGAGGTCGGCTCCGCTGAGGGCCGTCCACATCGTCACCCGGTTCGGCGTGCCGCGACCGACGTAGACGTTGTCGTAGTGGAAGTGGTTGTGCCGGCCCTTGGCCATGCAGCGCAGCCACCGTTTGTCGAAGGTGAGCACTGGCTTGCCGAACAGCGCCTCGAAGAATGCAAACGTCGCGCGGCTGTTCACCACGTTCAGGATCGGCGGTCCATGGGAGACCTCTAGTTGGCGAAAGAACGGGAAGTTGCGATTCTCCGCACCAATCAGACCGTCGGCAACGTCGCTGCCTTCCTTCAGCCCGCCCTCCCTGGCGATGGCGTCCAGCGTCCAGCGTGCCGCGGCCAGTGCGTCGGCGCGGGGATGAAAGCCGCGCATGAACAGGTAACCGTCGGTCTCCAGGCGCGCGCGCAGCGCGGCCGCGTCGTGGCGCAGCGGGGACGAGTCCACCAGCTCGACGACGTCGCGACCGAATTCGAAGGTCTGTTCGCCGAACGGGAACGGCGTGCCGGCGGCGATGGGGCCCGCGGCGATGGGGCACTGTGTGGTGTCGGTGTCAGCCATGGCTATGTCGTCCTCCTGAGCATACGTGAGACGTGCATGTCCACGCTCCGCCTCACGGCGATCGCCTGGGGCGCAGCATGCGCCCGTGTGGCTCGGCGTGTCCCTCATACACCGGGTGGAGACGGGACACCATCTCCCTTCCCTCCGCCGACCACGTTTCCGACAGTGGCTGCGTCTTGGCCACCATCTGCGCCTGCACCCGCTCCGGCAGGGTAGGGTAGTCGGGCTGATACCAGAGGGTGAGCACGGTCCGCCGCTGATCACTCTGATTCGGATGTGCGGCGTGCAGGAGCCGCGCGTCACCGATGACCAGGTTCCCCGCTCGCACCGGGACGTCGACCTCGTCGGGACGTGGTTTGAACTCCGCACGGTCCAGATCCGTCGCCCGGCCAAGCTCCTCTCTATGCGGTGAGGCGATGAGGTCGTGCAGCTCGTTGTACCGCGTATGCGACCCCGGGATGACCCGCAGACAGCCATTCTCCCGCCGCGTATCGGTCAGGTAATACATCAGGAAGACCTGCGGCGGTGCGGCCTCGTGCATCTCCGGCTCCTCCCAGGCAAACCAGTCATAGTGCCAGAACAGCTGCGGGCTGTGCGGCGGTTTGCTGATGATGTAGCCGTCGGTGTAGGTGACTTCCGTAAAGCCGAGATTGGCCAGTGCCTCGAGCGCCGCGGGCAGCGCAATGAGCTCCGCGAACACCGTGTCGGCGGTGTGGGCAAAACGGAACATGCTCCCCTGCGAGCGCACGCGCGCCTTGTGCTCCTCCGTCTGCTCGTCCAGCATCAGATCCGTGGCCGCTCGCAGGCGACGGAGCATGTCGTCGGACAGCACGGCTGGGGCCTGACAGAAGCCGTCGGTCAGCAGCTGCTTGCGCTTTGCCTTATCCATCCGATCCAGCCTACTTGTAGGGATCTGCGGCATCCCGCAGCCCATCCCCGAGAAAATTGAACGCCAGGACGACCACGATGACGAAAAGCCCGGGAATCAGCAGCCACGGGTACAGGGCAAGGGAGCGGATGTCCTGGCCGTCTTTCAGCAGCGTGCCCCAACTGATTGCCGGCGGCTGCATGCCAAGGCCAAGGAAGCTCAGGGCCGTCTCGCCCAGAATCATACCCGGGATCGCCAACGTGAGGTGCACGATCAGGTAGCTTATCACCGACGGCAACAGGTGTCTGTAGATCACCCGGCCTTCCCGGGCGCCGCAGATCTTGGCGGCCAGCGCAAAGTCGGCACCCCTGAGGGCGAGCACCCGCCCGCGGACGATGCGCGCAAGGCCGGTCCAGCCGACGATGGACAGCACGATGGTGATGCCAAAGTAGATCTTGATCGGCGACCAGTGGATGGGCAGGGCGGCGCTGAGGGCCATCCACAGCGGGATCTGCGGTATGGATAGGAGAAACTCGATGATGCGCTGGATGATGGTGTCGGAGGTGCCACCGAAGTATCCCGAGACGCCGCCCAGAAGGCACCCCAGAACGAAACTCAGCATCACGCCCACCAGACCGATGGTCAGGGAAATGCCGGCCCCGTAGACGTTCCGGGAGAAGAGATCTCGGCCCAGGTTGTCGGTACCAAACAGGTGCAGCGTTGCCGGGGCGTCGACGCCGAACAGGTGGATGTTGGTCGGTAGCAGACCGAATAACTCGTACTGGTAGCCGCGGGTGAAGAACCTGACGAAGCGCTTCTCGGCTCGGTTCTCCGCGTATTCCCGCGCCAGCGTGCGCATGTTCAGACTCTGATCCAGCAGGTACACGAAGGGCCTCGGATGCAAGCGTCCGTCCGCGTCCACGAAGCGCACGCGCTGCGGCGGCGTGAAGGGATGATCGGAGAACGCATAGGGATCGTAGGGCGAGACGAAGCCGCCAAACGCCGCCATCAGGTACAGGAGCGAAAGGACGATCATGCCCACCAGGGCGAGCTTGTGGCGCGAGAACTTGCGCCAAATGAGCTTCCACTGAGACGCGAGATAGTACGCTTCTTGAAGCGCCGCTTCCCGAGGCGCGGCCGCCTTTGGGGCCGGATCCTGCGCCACGCCGGGTCGATCCACCGCGCTCATCGCAGCTCTGCGCTGCTCTCGTATCTGATGCGCGGATCGACAACCACGAGCAGCATGTCGGATATCAGCGTCCCGACGACCACGAGAAAGCTCAGGATCAGTACGATGCTACCGGCCAGGAACATATCCTGACTGATCAATGCGCGCAGCAGCATCGGCCCCATGGTGGAGAGGCGCAGGACCACCGCGGTGATCACCTGACCGGAGAAGATGGCTGGCAGCAGATAACCGATGGTGCTGATGATCGGGTTGATGGCCAGCCTGACGGGGTATTTGAACAGGAGCGTGGTTTCCCTGACGCCCTTGGCGCGCGCCGTGATCACATACTGTTGGCGCAGCTCGTCCAGCAGCGTGCCACGCATCACCCGAATGAGGGTCGCCGTGCCCGCGGCGCCGATCAGGATCATGGGAACGGGGATATGCTTGAGCAAGTCGAGGAACTTGCCAAAGCTCCACGGCTCACCGACGTACCGGTCCGAGAACAGACCGCCCACATCCACGCCAAACCATTTGAACGCGCCGAACAGCACGATGATCCCAAGGAGGAAACTGGGAACGGAGATGCCGATGAAACCCAGGGTGGTGAAGAAGTAATCCGACGGCGAGTACTGATGGGTGGCCGAGTAGATGCCGATGGGGATGGCCACCGCATAGGAGAACACGAAGGCGAACACCGACACCAGGATCGTCAACGACAGCCGCTCGGCAATGAGCTCCACCACCGGCCGGTTGAAGGAGAATGACACCCCCATCCGCCCGGTGAAGAATCCGGAGATCCATTTGATGTACTGGCTCCATACCGGCTGATCTAGCCCGTAGAGGGCATTGAGCCCGGCGATCTCGGCATCGTCCACCTCCTGTCCCTGCGCCTCCAGCTGCGCGATATAGGAGGTCAACCAATCGCCGGGTGGCAGCTGGATCACGATGAACGACGCCACCGAGATCAACACCAGCGTAGTGATCATGTAGACAAATCGGCCCACGAGGTAGTTAACCATGACGGATCACGTACTAGGTCGTCGCTGTCACGCTGTGACACTCGTGCCGGAAAGTGACGCGCATACTACTGCTGGGCGCGCCACCCTCGCGAGCACGTTGGGTACCGATTACTGCTTCCAGAAGAACTGGTACTGACGGTTGAACCAGCCGGTTCCGACGTCGCTGATGTCGGTGATGGTGTCGGTGTTGACGTTGCCGATGTTCTTGTGCACGACAGCGGGTTTCGGGATCAGACCGAATACACCGGTGCCATAGACGTTGTCCGCCCAGATGTCGAAGGCTTCGCGGATCGCGACGATCTTCTCGTCTCCCACCAGCGCGGGGATCTCGTCCATGAGGGTGAACATCCGCTTTACCTCGTCCGGCGGCTCCATGCCCTTGGGCTGCGCGGAGTCCTTGGTGTTCCACCACTGTTGATAGCCGTAGCCCCACAAATTGCCACGCAGGTAGTTGGTCCCGCCTTTGAGGACCGACGGCAGCGAAGATCCGGAGAAGATCCAGGAATTGACCTGGGCCTGATTGGCACGAGCGGCCTGCACCAAGAAGGCGCGGTCCATCGGCTTGACCTGAGTGCGCACGCCGACGGCATTCCAGTAGCTCCGCACCATCTCGTCGGCTGCTATCCGCGATCCACTGGCGAGGGGATGGTTGATCTGCAGCGACAACGGCTGGCCGTCGGGTCGGAGCCGGAAGCCGTCGCTGTCGCGCTTGTCCAGGCCGATCCCGTCCAGCATCCGGTTGGCTTCGTCGGGATCGTATTGGGCCCAGGCGGTTCCCCACTGTTCCTCGTAGAACGGGAGGTCGGGGTTCATCGTTGCCTGGCGCGGGATACCCAGGCCGGAAGCGATGATGCTGTTGACCTCTCCGCGGTTGATGGCGATCGACAGCGCCTGGCGAAAGGTCTTGTTGCGCAGCAGCTCGCCGAGCTCGGGATCGTCCTCGTAGTTCTGGTTGAAGTAGTAGGCGCTGTGATTGCCCCACAGGTCCTTGGTCATGAACGTCTTGTAGTTGCCCTTCTCTTCGTTCTCCACCAGTACGGGCACGTCTTCGAACTTGGTACCCCAGTCCATGTAGTCGTAGTTGCCGGTAACGGTGGCCAGGATCATCGCCTCGTGGTCGGTGAAATGCGATGCCCGCACAGTGTCGATGTAGGGCAGCTGGTTCCCTGCCGTATCGATCTTGTAGAAGTAGGGGTTGCGCTCGTACACGGCGCCTTCCGGCAGGACGCTCTTGATCATCCAGGGTTGGGTGACCGGCGTCCCCACCGCCTGCTGGACGATGTCGGCTCGGTCCCTGGCCTTGAACAACTGCGTCCAGTTGTCGAAACCTTCCTGCTTGGCCAGGTCGTTGGCCTGCGGATTGTGGTCAATGTGGAACTGCTTCATGTAGTGCTCCGGCGAGAAGATGCCGCCGGTGCCGACACCCTGCCCGCCGCTGAAGCCCGCGGAGCCGATGTAGAATAGAATGGTCCGGTAGGGGACCGCGAAGTTGAAGGTCAACGTGTAGTCGTCGATCTTCTCCACCTCGACCAGCTGTCCGGCAGGTCGCAGCCAGCTCCGTGCGACCGGAGTCAGCTCCTTGTTCAACAGCACGGACTCGTACCAGAACAGGAAGTCGTTGGCGTCGAAGGGGGCGCCGTCCGACCACTTCATGCCTTTGCGCAGTGACAGAGTCATGGTGGTGTTGTCCGGCGAGAACTCGAATCCCTTGGCGATGTTGGGGACGATCTCCTCGCCCACCCGATTGAGCCCGAGGGTGAAGTCCACCTGATAGATGGAGGCGGGATAGTAGGTGGTTCCCGACACCATGCCGAGCCGCAGGGTGCCGCCGTACGTGCCCACCTGCTCGAACGGTTCGTCCACCAGGGGCTCGTCGGGCAGGCGATCTTCCACGGGCGGGAGGTCGCCCGACGCCACCAGGGCGGCCAGGATCGGCGCTTCGTTGAATGAAGTGATCCGGTTACCGGTCTCGCGTTCGTAATCGGCAAGGGTGGCCCAGCCCCAGTTCTTCTCCACGGCGCCGGTAGCCAGCTCCATGGTTTCAGATGATTCGGCCGCCGTGTTCTCTCCCTCTCCTCCTGCAAGGAGCGGAGCCGAGGTGAGCACCAGACAGCTCAGTACTGTTATCCATCTGCGAACGCCGAATCTCATGGGCGCCTCCTTGGTGGGTTGTTTGTCATAGTACAACTCTGTTGCGTCATCGTATCATCCTCATTGGCAATCATGTCAAGCGACATCAAGAAGAGCAAGAAGAGCAGCAATTCTCGGTGAGCGGCAGTGTACGATCTCAACGTGCGCAACGGCCTGCTCTCCCCGCGGCGCGCCCGCGACGTGTACGGCGTCGAAACCTGAGGAGGAGCCTGAGATGGCAGACGACGGCCCGCTGAAGCTGATGTACCTGAATCCCGTCGGCACGCCCGACTACGACGGGGCATTTGCCGACATGGCGCGCGACGTGAAGCTCCCCGGCACCGAGGTTCACGTCACGTCGCTGAAGCCCGCCGACGGCGCGTTCACCCATATCGAGTACCGATCCTACGAAGCGGTTGTCTCGACCGGCATCGTCAGGGCGGCCCGGGCGGCGGCCGCGGAGGGATTCGACGCGCTGGCCATCGGCTGCTTCTATGACACCGCCTTGCACGATGCCCGCGAGGTATCCGGCGACATGCTGGTGACGGCGCCATGCTCGGCCTCGCTGGAGATCGCCGCGAGCCTCGCGAACCGGTTCGGGATCATCGTCGGGCGCCGCAAGTGGGTGCACCAGATGAATGCGACGGTCCGCGACAACGGCATGGCCGAGCGGCTGAGCGGATTCTACCCTGTCGAGCTCGGCGTGAACGACTTCCAGACCGACCACGACGTGACCGAGCGACGTCTCACCGAAGCCGGGAAAAAGGCGATCGACGAAGATTACGCCGAGGCGCTCATCCTCGGGTGCACCCTGGAGGTCGGATTCCACGACCGCCTTGCGCAGGCGCTGGGCGTTCCCGTGATCGACCCGTCGATTGCCGCGCTGAAGCGCGCCGAGTACGCCGCCGAACTGAAGCGCAAGTGCGGCTGGAAACCGAGTCGCCGGTGGTCCTGCGAGCCCCCGCCGGAAGCAGAGATCGCCGCCTTCGGGATCATCGGCGACGCCGACGTGTTCGGGAACCGGCTCGTGGTCGGCGCAGTGTAGCCGGTGCGCATGCGGAGCGAACGCTGCGGAGCGTCCTAAGCAGCCGGAACCGCTGAACTCCTTGCGATGACGCGTCCGACTTCCTGAGTCGTCGCGCCGAGCACGAGAAGCGAACGCACGAGGAAGTCCATGGACACCGTAGCGTCGGAAGCCTCCATCTTCGCGATCCGAGACTGGCTGGATCTCAATTGCTTCGCGAGGTCTTCCTGCGTGAGCCGCAGGGAGAGCCGTCGCTCTTTGATGCCCTTGGCCAGCGCGAGTTTGATCTCTATTAGAGCCGCCTCTTCCTCAGTGAGCCCCAGGAACTCCTTGGGGGTTCCCAGTTTCCACCCGGCTCTCTCCAGCTTGGCGGTCTTGGCTTTGTTCATCGGCCTCACCTCACTTCGTCATAGGTCCGAAGACGTGCCTTGCATGTCTCGATGACATTCTTCGGCGTCCTGCCGGTCTTTTTGGCGAACACATCGACGATGACGATTGCATCCGGATCAATGCGGTAGATTATCCTCCAATTCTGATCCTCGTCACGAATCCGCAGTTCATGGCAGCGGGACCCTAGCAACGGCATCGGGCGCGAATGGGGGAGCCTGATGATCTCGCCGAGCTGAAGCCGTCGCAGCAGCGTTCCCGCTTCGATCCTCGCCGCCTGGGAGAACGGCGGAGTCTTGATTTCTCCCGCACGCCATGCGAGCGGCTTCCCGCTACGCTCCATCGTTCCGAGTATATGTCAGATTGGGCATAACATCCACGGGGCCTGGGCGGTCGGCGACGAATCGATCCCGCTGCACCCGCGCGAGCGTCGGTGTGCCGTTCGAGGTGTCGACCGTCACCGCCGAGCCGAACGTCACCGCCGCCTCAACCGTCTCGCCCTCGCTCCAGACCCCGTCCGCACCCGGCTCCGAGACCACCTCGGCCGCCGTCACCGCCGGCGCAGGGAGGCACCGGGTGTCCCAGATGCGGCGCCACCTCCCGCGGTATTCGGTGTCGGCCGCGTCCTTGAGATGGAGGCCCTTGGTCTCGACCACGAACACCCTATGGAACGGGTCGGCGGCGTCCGGGTCGTCCGGCTTCAGCGTGAAGATGAAGTCGGCGTATATTTTGCCTCGCTTCCAGCCCTGCACGTAGAAGTCCTGGCGCGCGCGGTTGCGGTACCAGAAGAACAAGCGCTCCTGTTGGTCGAGGAAGGTCGCCACTCGATTCTCCAGTGCGTTCAGTTCGTTCTCATCCGTGCGGTCGAATAGATTGAGCAGGTACTGGCCGCCATCCTCGCGGTTGGCTTGCCGGCCTGGAGCGGTCTTGATCTGCCGCGGCAGTCGGTTGAAGCCCAGGTCCTCGGCCGCAACGATGAAGCGCATCTCGCCCGTCTCGAGGAGGCCGGTGAACACGCCGCGCGCCAAGCGATCGCGCTCGATCTCCAGCCGCTTGTGCAACTCTTCCAGGATGAAGCCGTAGTTGCTTACTACCAGCGCACGAGCGTGCCGCTCCAGGAGAGCGCCGAACACGTGGCGTGCGACCTCGCTGCCGCGCCACGGATTCGGCATGACATCCAGCAGATGGCTGGCGGCGAACGCATGGTCCAAGCGCCCACCGCTGCCGGCACGGTCGCGAGGGGCATACATAGAAGCCGCTGCGAGGTCGCCGTCCACGCGGACCTGCATCTCGATGTCGTCGCCGGGTCGTTCGCCGAGCGGAAGATCGTAGAGCGGTGTCACGTCCGCCTCGTCCCACGGCGTGCGTGACAGAATGTCGGCTTCGTAGTGCGCGGGACGCCAGGTACTGCCGTCGCGAATCATGAACGCGGGCAGCACCAGATCGCGTGCCGCCCGCCGGAAACGCGTGCGTTGCCTTCGTACCACGGACTCCCCCGGCTCCATGGGGCTGTCGCCGTCATCGGCCAGCTTGGGCTGCAGGTCGCCGAGCCCTTCGCGATTGAATCCGCGACGCACTTCGCGCAGGAGTTCGACGCTTTGCCGCTGAAAGCAGAACACGTAGCTCTCGTCCAGCCAGCGGTTGCCGGTCTTGCGCGCGTAGGGCTGGCGCAGGATGCGACCCACGAGCTGGGTCAGCGCGCTCGTCGAGCTGGGGCGAGTGAGGATCGCCAACACGTAGGCGAAGGCGCAGTCCCAGCCCTCCTGCAGCGCCTGCTTGGTGATGATGAAGCGGATTTGGCAGTCGCGCGTCAGCAAGCCGCCGGCGTCATCCACCTCCTTGAGGTCATCGCGAGTGCTGGTCTTCACCGCGATCTGCTCGGCGCCGATGTCGGGATGCTCCATCAAGTACTCGCGCGCATCCTCGGCGTGCACGACGCCGGGCAGCCGCTGATCGCGGCCGGTGCGCTCCACCTGGATCAGGCAGATCGGGCGGATGTGCATTCCGCTGGCGGCATCCTGCCGCCTTGCATGCTCCTCCAGCTTTGCCCGGTGCTCGACGGCCGCCAACAAGGTGTCCTTCCAACTCGTGCTCGACCGATTCCTGATGTGCAGATCAAGCTTGATCATCTCCTCTGCATGCAGGTCGCGGCCGAAGATCTCGATCAGCACGTTCGCCTCGGCCGTCGGCGTCGCCGACAACTCCACGATCAGCGATGGGTTGAACCCCTCCAACGTCGCCTTGGCGTTGCGGCTGTATGCCTTGTGGCCCTCGTCCAACACGATCATCGGGCGCAGCACGCGCAGGGTGTTGCCGAGCGATGTCTTGACCTGCCGGCCCCAGAAGCCGCCGCCGTCGAAGGTGTCCAGGTTCGGTACCCGCTCCAGCAAGGCGCGATGGCCGGCGGCGTCGTCATCCGCAGGGAAAAAGCGATCGAACCCGCCGCTGTCGCGGAACATGCGGAGTTGCTCCTTGGTCTCGCGGTTGGCGGACGGGAGCATCAGCAGCAGGATGCACAGACTGTCTGCCACGTCGGCCGGACGGAAGCCGCTGGTCTTCTCCAAGACCATGGTCCGGCCGGCGGATGCGAGGTCGAGTTGCTGGCGGTATGGATGGTCACGGTCCTTCAGGGCGGTCAGCGTCTGCCGGTAGATCTGGGTGGTAGGCACGATCCACAGAACCAACCCGGTCTGCCGGTAGAGCAGCTTGCTGTGGACCAGATCGACCACGCGTGTCGCCAGCAGCGTCTTGCCGCCGCCGGTGGGAATCTTGAGGCAGAACGAGGGCAGCGGTTCACCGGTACCGGTGAGCCGCCTGGTGTACGGACGCGCCGACACCGCCTCCCATGCTTCTCGCGCCCAGTCCAGATTCCAATCCGGATCGACCTCCCGTACCTTCTCCGCCCTGTCGCGCTGTCGCGCAAGCTCATCCAGTAGGCCGCGCACGGCGGCCAGGGCTCGCTGTTGGTACTCCTTGAGGATCATGTGCCGTGCTGCGTGCCGCGGTCCGCCAAGGCATCGATCGCTTGGTAGATCTGGAACGGCAACTGGCAGAACGTGATGCGGTACTGCTCCAGAAACTCCTGGTCCAGATACTTGGTCGGCGCGAACACGAGCCGGCTGATCCCCTTCGGCTTGGGCAGCGAGCGAGCGTAGTCGAGCGTGAGTGCCAGATCCTTGATCCGCTCGCGGTCAGGTTCGTAGATCAGGTATACGTCGCCGCGGGGGCTCCTGCCGATGAACCCGGTCTCACGATCGATCTTCCGAGGATCGAATTGCTCGCCGGTGGCGGTGAAGAACACGTAGCCCGCCAGCGCTTCATAGTCCGGTAGATCGCGCCCGCAAAGCAGCGACTCCTGCTGCATCGGAGAACCGAGCTCGAAATAGCTGAACGAGCCACCGAGCCCAGCCTTCAGGTTGGCGTCCTTGGCAGACGGAACACCCTTGATTACCCGGCGCACCCGCTCCGCGGTAATCGAATCCGCGTAGTCCTCACACTCGACCAGCACGAACCTTCGGGTTCCTCCATCCGCTTGGTTGAGCGAGAGGACCGCGTGAGCCATGGTGCCGGACCCTGCAAATGAGTCCAGGACGATTGAGTCCTTGTCCGTCGAAAGGAGCAAGATCCGTTTCAGTAGCTCGACCGGCTTCGTTGTGAAGCCTGGTAGATCGTCGGGAAAGATCTGCAGGAGCATCTTCTTTGCGTCCTGCGTGTGTCCCACGTCCTTATATGTCCAGATCGTTTGCGGAACCAATCCTTTCTTGACCTCGGAAAGAAACCGCTTTGTCGCCGGGACCTGATTTCCGTCTTTTCCCCACCAGATGCGATTGTCTGCATCCAGCTCCATCAATTTCTCTTTGGAGTACCGCCAATAGCTACCGCGTGGGGGCCCGGGAATGACACGGCCACCAGGACACTCAATCGTATAGCGGCCCTTGCTGTACGGATTACGTGCGTCAAGGCCGCCCGGCTTCCAGGGACCGCGCGAGTCGTTGTCCGGATTGTCGTAGCGCGCGTCCGCTTCTTCGGTTGTCGTTGTAGGCCCATCCCTCGTTGCCGGTGTTGTATGGCGGATCGATGTAGATGCACTTGACCTTGTTGTGGTAGGTCGGGAGCAGGGCCTTCAGCGCCGCCAGATTGTCTCCGTGAATGATCAGATTGTCGCGGAGGCTCGCCGTCTTGCCGGTCCCCTTGCTCGCCACCGGACGCAGCTCGTGGAACGGTACGGAGAGGTGATGATTGTCGACGAACGTCTTGCCTTTGAACTGTAGTGACGGCATTGCAAGCGGGTGTGCCTGATGAACTCAGGGCAAGCTCAGTCTACGGGGGCCGGCGTCGCGCGTCCAGCTCCCTGCGGCACCGTCCCAAGCTGGCCCCGGCGCCTTTGACAGGCCGGCGCGGCGCTCCTACACTGGCCGGGCCTCTGCCGCTCATGTTCGGCAGGAGCGCTACGCTTCAGCTATGCAGCAGTTTTTGATACGCCGCGGACTCTATGTGGTCCTCATGCTCGTGATGGTATCGATCGTCGGGTTCATCGTGATCAACCTGCCGCCGGGAGACTTCATGGATGCCTACCTGGCACGCATGCAGTCGTCGGGCACCGAGGTGGACAAGGAGATGGCCGACAACCTGCGCAAGAACTACGGCCTCGACAAGCCGCTCGCCGTGCAGTACCTGATCTGGTTCTCGGGCGTGCTGCGCGGCGACTTCGGCTGGTCGTTCGACCACCAGATTCCGGTCAGCGCGCTGGTCAAGGAGCGCATCGCGCTCACCCTGGTGATCTCCCTGTGCACCCTGATCATGGTGTACGCGGCCGCCATCCCGATCGGCATCGTCAGCGCCGTCAAGCAGTACTCGCTGACCGACTACACGGTGACCCTGTTCGGCTTCATCGGCCTGGCGACGCCCAACTTCCTGCTCGCCCTGCTGCTGATGTATCTCGGATTCCAGTGGTTCGGCGCCGACGTCGGCGGCCTGTTCTCCAACGAGTACGTCAACGCGCCGTGGTCGCTGGCCAAGCTGCTGGACCTGCTGCAGCACCTGTGGGTGCCGGTGGTCGTGCTCGGCACCGCCGGCACCGCCGGCATCATCCGGGTGATGCGCGCCACCCTGCTCGACGAGCTGCGCAAGCAGTACGTGATCACCGCCCGCGCCAAGGGCGCGCGCGAGATCCACCTGATTCTCAAGTACCCGGCGCGGGTGGCGCTGAACCCGATCGTCAGCACCGTCGGCTGGCTGCTGCCGGAGATCATCTCCGGCGCCGCCATCGTGTCGGTGGTGCTGTCGCTGCCCACCACCGGCCAGCTACTGCTGCGCGCGCTGCGCACCCAGGACATGTATCTGGCCGGCAGCCTGATCCTGCTGCTGAGCTTCCTCACCGTGATCGGCACGCTGATTTCCGACCTGCTGCTGGCGGCTATCGACCCGCGCATCAGGATGGAGTCGTAGTGTCGGGTGCCCTGCCGCCCGGCGCCGTGCGGGTGCGCGCGGTGGCCCAGGTCGGCGACGCCGAAGCACCCCAACCCGGCCCACCGGCGCCGCCCGACGACAACGAGCGTTACTTCATCGCCACCCAGCGGCAGTTGATCTGGCGCGCTTTCAAGCGCCATCGGCTCGCCCTGATCAGCTCGCTGGCGCTGCTCGCCCTGTACCTGACGATGGCGTTCGCTGAGTTCCTGGGGCCCTACGCGCCGTTCGAGCGCAACCGCGACGCGCTGCACCAACCACCCACTCGCATCCACCTGTTCCACGAGGGTCGCTTCATCGGACCGTTCGTGTACCGCTACCAGCAGACCCTGGACATGCAGACGCTGCGCCGCAACTACGCGGAGGACCGCAGCGAGCCGTACCCGATCCGGCTGCTGCAGCGCGGCTCGCCGTATCGCATGTGGGGGCTGTTCGAGGGCGACCTGCACCTGTTCGGGGTCGACGCGCCGGGCCTGGTGTACCTGCTCGGCACCGACGATCTGGGCCGCGACATGTTCTCGCGCATCACCCAGGCGAGCCGCATCTCGCTGTCCATCGGCCTGGTGGGGGTGGCGCTGAGTTTCCTGCTGGGCGCGTCGCTGGGCGCGATCTCCGGCTACTTCGGCGGTGCGGTCGATACCGCGATCCAGCGCATTATCGAGCTGTTGCGCTCGGTGCCGACCATCCCGCTGTGGATGGGGCTGGCGGCGGCGATACCGCCGGCGTGGTCGATGCAGAAGCGCTACTTCGGCATTACCGTGATCATTTCGCTGGTGGCGTGGACCAGCCTGGCGCGGGTGGTGCGCGGCAAGTTCCTGGAACTGCGCGAGGCCGACTTCGTGGCGGCCGGACGGCTGGCCGGCGCCACCGACGTCAAGATCATCCTGAGCCACATGCTGCCGGGCTTCATGAGCTACCTGATCGTCAACGCCACCCTGGCGATTCCCAACATGATCCTGGGCGAGACCAGCCTGAGCTTCCTGGGGCTGGGCCTGCAGCGCCCGGTGCTGAGCTGGGGCGTGCTGCTGCAGAACGCCCAGAACGTGCGTACCATGGCGGTGTTCCCGTGGCTGATGTCGCCGGTGCTGTTCGTGATCGCCGCCGTGCTGCTGTTCAATTTCGTGGGCGACGGCCTCCGTGATGCCGCCGACCCCTACAAAAGGTAACGAGTTGAGGTAACAATGGCAGTTCGCCGGCTGCCGAATCGGCGGCCGCGGAGCGGGCCTCGTATGAGGCGCGTGAGCCGGAACCTCATAGGAGCGTCACATGCTGAAGAAGCTGGTGACAAGTATGGTGCTCGGCGCCCTCGCGCTGAGCGCCGCGTGGGCCTACAACGAGGCGCCGATGCTGGCGGCCAAGGTCGCTGCCGGAGATCTGCCGCCGGTGGACGAGCGGCTGCCGGCCGAGCCGGTGGTCGTCCCTCCCCTCGCTGAGGTGGGCCAGTACGGCGGCAATCTGAGCGTCGGCATACCGAGCGCGTGGGGGTGGTTCGGCGACCCGCAGTCGACGGTCGGTCCGGAGACGCTGATGCGCATCGACACCGACTACTCCGGAGTGGTGCCCAACATCGTCCGTTCGTGGGAGTGGGAGCCGGACGGCAAGACCGTGGTGATGCACTTCGTGCAGGATGCCAAGTGGTCGGACGGCGCGCCGTTCAGCGCCGATTCGGTGATGTTCTGGTACGACCACATCGTCGGCAACGAGACCCTGACCCCACAGCCGCATTCGCGCTGGACGCCCGGCGGCGAGCTGATGAAGCTCACCCAGGTGGACGACTACACCATCCGCTACGAGTTCGCGGCGCCCTACCCGCTGATCGAGATGCAGTACGCCCACTACTCCGGCGGTCCCAGTTCCTATTCGCCCGGCCACTACCTGGAGCAGTTCCACGCCGACTTCCAGGACGCCGACAAGCTGGCCGACATGACCAAGGCGGCGGGCTTCGACGAGTGGCACCAGTTGTTCAACAACAAGAACCGCGTGTGCAGCGTCATCGCCTGCGGCGAGCAGCCCACCATGCAGCCCTACGTGCGCATCGCTTCCAACCCGCAGAGCCACACGCTGGAGCGCAACCCCTACTACTGGAAGGTCGACCCGGCCGGCAACCAGCTCCCCTATATCGACGGCGTGACCATCCACGTGGTGCAGGACCAAGAGGTGCTGGTGCTGAAGGCGATCCAGGGCGAGTTCGACCTGTTCGGTCAGAACAGCGCGCTCGCCGACTTCCCGGTGTACCAGGAGAACAAGGACAAGGGCGGCTACGAGGTGTACAACTGGATTGTCACCGACGCCAACCAGATGGGCATTCAGTTCAACCTGACCATCGACGATCCGGTGAAGCGGGAGATCTTCCGCGACAAGCGGTTCCGCATCGCCTTCTCGCATTCCATCGACCGCGACGAGATCAACGAGGCCACCCAGTTCGGGCTGGCGACGCCGATGCAGGCCACGGTGCACCGGATGACGCCGTGGTTCAAGGAGGAGTACGCCAACGCCCATATCGAGTACGACCCCGATATGGCCAACCGAATGCTCGACGAGATCGGCCTGGACCAGCGTGACGGGCAGGGCTACCGGCTGATGCCCGATGGCCGGCGGCTGTCGGTGACCTGGGAGTATCCGCCCGACACCCATACCTGGGCGCCGCCGGTGGTGGAGTTGGTGGTCGATTACGCCAACGACATCGGCATGGAGGTGCTGGTCAAGGCGGACGACCGCGCGCTGTACGCCGAGCGCGTACGCCAGAACCAGGTCGAGATGAACGAGTGGAACGTGGTCGGCTTCACTACCACCATGCTGATCGACCCGCGCGTCTGGGTGCCCTGGCGGGACATGGACGAGGCGGTGTGGTACACGCAGTGGCTGTACTGGTACCTGTCCGACGGCGAGCGCGGCGAGGAGCCGATCGCCGAGGTGAAGCAGATCAGGGAGTGGTGGGAGCAGTACACTACCACCGTGGACATCGCCGAGCGCGACCGGCTGATCGACAACGTGCTGCGTACGCACGCCGAGAACGCCTTCGTGATCGGGATCATCGGCGACGTGATGAAGCCGATTCTGGTGAACAGGAACCTGTTCAACGTGCCCACCGAGGGCGCGCACGGCTACGACGCCATTCGTTTTCAGCCCAACCACCCGGAGCAGTTCTTCTTCCGCGGTTAAGCGGAGCCGCACAGTTCAGCCTGCTGCCGGCACGGTCGTACGCGGCCGGCGCCGGCAGCAGGTTTGTCCGGCGGCATCATTCCCATGCCACGCCACTACACGCTCCTCCTGCACGACGCGGTGCGCGCCCACCTGGTGTCCCTGGATGCCCGTGGCAAGCAGCGCCTGCGCGAGAAGCTGGAGTTCCTGCAGGAGGGCCTGTGGGACGCCGGGGTGCGCGTCAAGAAGCTCAGGGGCAGTGGCCGCGCCGTGTTCGAGGCGCGGCTCAGCCGCGGCGACCGCATCCTGTTCACGCTCGGCGAAGCGCCGGACGGTGAGCCGCCGGACGGGAATGGCGCCGGCGTGACTCGCATCTACGTGTGGGGGGTGGTCAAGCACGACGACGTGAACGCCGCCGCCGCGCGCCGCATCGTGCCTGCCAACGCACCGTTTCTGGACTTCGAGCCGGCGCTGGTCGAGGAGCTGCCGGAGCTCGTCGCCGACGACCTCGGCGGCGACTACTTCTCGCCCGCGCTGGACCAGCCGGTCGCGGCGCACGGCGCCGGGGACGCCGCCGGGGGCCCCGGACCCGCCGAGCCCCTTGCCGACGTCGGGCCGCAGCGCTGGCTGGTGGTGGACGACGAGGAATGGCGCCGCCTGCAGGCAGCCCAGCAGGGCGACCAACTCGAAATGTACCTGTTCCTGACCCGCGAGCAGGCGCGCCTGCTGCACAGCGAGCCGCCGCTGCTGCTGTCCGGCACCGCCGGCAGCGGCAAGACCACCATCGCGGTCTACTTCCTGTTGCGCCACCGCGTACGCCGGCTGGCCGCCGCGCCCGGCGTGGCCGCCGAAGCGCCGGCCGACCGGGGCGCGCGGCCCGTGAACGCCGAACCGGGCGGCGTGACGCGCGGCAATCCGGTGCGCGGCGCACCGGCGTCTGCTCGCCCGGCTGCTGCCCCTGCCCCGGCAACGGCACGGCGGGCCGGCGCCGAGGGGGCGGCCGCCGAGCGGGCGCTGTTCCTCACCTGCAGCGCCCACCTGAAGCGGTTCTCGGAGCGCATCTACCGCGGACTGGTGAAGGGCACCGAGTTGGAAGGCGCGCCCGAGGCGGCGCGTTTCGCGACCCTGGGAGAACTGTTCGGGGAGATCATGGGCCGTGCCGGGCGCCCCGAGTGGCAGGCGCCGCCGGCCGGGCTGGCCGAGTTCGGCGCCATCGTCCACAACCACCCCGGCGCCTCCCGCTACGACGTGGAGCTGGTGTGGGAGGAGATCCGTTCCATCATCAAGGGCGCCAAGCCGCCGGTGAGCCGGCGCCGGTTCGCGGAGCTGGCGGCGCGTTTCGCGGCGGCGCAGGCGGCGCTGCGCGAGCGCGTCGAGCTGGCCGAGTATGTGGTGCGGCTCGCCAACCTGGAGCCGGGCGCCCGGCTCGACGGCGTGCGCGCGCGCAAGACCACCTTCGGGTCGCTGGAGGAATTCGCCGCCAGCCTGCGCGGCGGCGACGCCGCGCGCCTCGACGAGCAGCAGTTCCTGCTGCAGGCGGCCTTGCGCCTGCTGGACAAGCAGTCGGCACGCCTCGATCAGCCCCTGCTCACGCTGCGCGAGTACGAGGGCCTGGGACACAAGCGCGCCCCCAACTTTCCGTTCGACCGGCGCGACATCCACCGCATCGCCGAGTACTACCAGGAGCGGCTGCAGGCCGCCGCGCGCTACGACGAGATCGACCAGACCCGCGCCGCGCTGCAGTACCTGGAGCGCCACGGCGACCAGTTCCGCTACGACCTGGTGGTGTGCGACGAGGTGCAGGACTTCACCGACATGCAGCTTGCCCTGCTGTTCCGCCTTGCCGGCGACCCGCGCCGCACCGTGCTCACCGGCGACCCCAAGCAGATCATCAACCCGAGCGGCTTCCGCTGGGAGGAGGTGCGCGCGCGCTACTACGAACGTGGCCTGCCGGTGCCGCCGGTGATCAACCTCAGCATCAACTTCCGCAGCGTGGGCAACATCGTCAGCCTGGCCAACGGGGTGCTGCTGTTGAAGCGCGCCCTGATCGGGCTGGCCGGCGGCGAGATCACCGAGCGCTGGACGTTCCGTGGCCGGCCACCGCTGCTGGTCGACGGCGTTGCCGAACCCGACCTGCTGGAAACGATCCGCCGCGGCGGGGCCGGGCAGGTGGTGCTGGTGCGCACCGCATCGGAGCGCGACCGCCTGCGCGCCGCGCTGCACACCGAGCTGGTGTTCACCATCGCCGAGGCCAAGGGGCTGGAGTTCGACGCCGTGCTGCTGTGGCGCTTCCCGACGGCGCTGGGATCGCCGGCGATCTGGCGGCGCATCGCCGCCGGCCAGGTGCGCGGCGCGGCCGATACCCCGCACATCCGCCACGAACTGAACCTGCTGTACGTGGCGGTGACGCGGGCGCGCAATACGCTGGTGATCTGGGACGGGGAGCAGGTCAGCCCGATCTGGGGCCTCGACGGGCTGGCCGGCCAAGTGTACCGGTCCGGCGATGCCGCGGCCATCGACAATCTGTGGCAGAAGGTGTCAACCCCCGCCGAGTGGCAGGCGCAGGGCGACTACTTCATGGAGCGGGAGCACTATGCGGCGGCCGAGGAGTGCTACCGCAACGCGCAGGCGGCTACCGAGCAGGAGGTGGCGCGCGCCCACCGGCTGGAGCGGGAGGGGGATCCGCACGCCGCCGCCGCGGTGTTCGTCCGTCTGGGGCGCGTGCCGCGGGCGGCGGAGGGCCTGGAGCGGGCCGGGGAGTTCCAGGCGGCGGCGCGCACCTGGCGGCGCGCCGGCAACGAGATGCGGGCGCTGGCGTGCGAGGCGAAGCAGGACGAGGCGGCTGGCGACTACGCCGCCGCGGCGGGCCGCTGGCAGCAGTTGGGGGTGGAGGAGGGCGTGCTGCGCAACTGGGAACGGGGCGGCGAGTTCGACAGGCTGGCGCAGTTCTACCTGGACCGCAAGGTTCCCAGCGAGGCGGCGCGCTACCTGCAGCGGATCGGCGACCACGTCCGGGCGGCCGAGCAGTTCCGCCGCGCCGGGATGCTGAGCTCGGCGGCGGCGGAACTGGAGCTGACCGGCGATTACGCGGCGGCGGCGGCGCTGTACCGGCGGCTGGGCGACAACGACGCCCTGCTGCGCTGTCTGATCGGCGCCGGCGCGTATCACGACGCGGGGCTGGTGTACGAGAAACGCGGCGCCCTGGAGCAGGCGGCCGACTGCTTCCGCCGCTATGCCGACAGCTCGCCGGAGGCGCGGCAGGATCTGGAGCGGCGGCTGGCGGGCATTGCCGGCATGCGCGCCGGCATGCGCGCCGCGATCCGCATGGCCGCTCTCGGGCAGGCGGATCGGGCGGCCCCGATCTACTTGCGCAATGGCCATCCCGAGCGCGCCGGGGAGCTGTTCAGCGCCGCCGGGCAGCACGACTCCGCCGCCCGCTGCCTGGCGCAGTGCGGCCGCTTCCGCGAGGCGGCCGGCGAGGTGGTGCGCGGCGGTGGCGAGGAGGACATTCAGGCGGCGGCCGGGTACCTGGGCAGCTACCTGGCCGCGGACCACTCCGCGCACTCCGCGCATGCCGCGGAGCATGATCGGGTCACCGAGCTGACGCGCGCCGCGGGACGTCTGTCGAGGGGCGGCGAATACGAACTGGCGCTGGCACACTACCTGGCGGTCGGTTCGGCAGAGGGTGCCGGTCGCGTCCGTGAGGAGATGGCGCGGCGCAGCGCCGAACCGAACGAGCCGCCGGGCTGAGCACGCCGCACGCACGCCAAGGACGCGCGGGTTGCCGGTTGCTCGGCGGCGCCGGTAGAGTAGCGGCTGACGAGGAGGGCTGATGGAGCAACTGCGGGTCGGCATCATCGGGTGCGGCAAGATCAGCGCGGCCTATTTCAAGGGTTGCCGGGAGTTTCCCATTCTCGACGTGGTGGCGTGTGCCGATCTGGTTGCCGAGCGTGCCGCGGCGCAGGCGGCGGAGTTCGGCATTGCGCGCGCGCTGACGCCGGCCGAGCTGCTGTCCGACGAGGCGGTCGACCTGGTGGTCAACCTGACCATCCCGGCCGCTCACCACGCGGTGTCGCGGGCGGCCATCGATGCCGGCAAGCATGTGTGGAGCGAGAAACCGTTGGCGGTGGAGCGCGCCGAGGGCGAGGACTTGGAGCGCGCGGCCGCTGCCGCCGGGGTGCTGCTCGGCTGCGCGCCCGACACCTTCTTCGGCGGCGGCCATCAGACCTGCCGCAAGCTGATCGACGACGGCTGGATCGGCGAGCCGCTGCACGCGGTGGCGTTCATGGCCGGCCCCGGCCACGAGAGCTGGCACCCCGACCCGGCGTTCTATTACCAGCCGGGCGGCGGGCCGATGTTCGACATGGGCCCGTACTACCTGACCGCCCTGGTGCATCTGCTCGGTCCGGTGCGCAGCGTCGCCGGCCTGACCCGCGTCACGCGGGCGGAACGGCTCATTACCAGCGCACCGCGCCGCGGCGAGCGCATCGCGGTGCGCGTGCCGACCCACGTGCAGGGCCTGCTGGAGTTCGCCAGCGGCGCGCAGGCGGTGATCGTGACCAGCTTCGACGTGCAGGCGGCGCACCTGCCGCGCATCGAGGTGTTCGGCAGCGACCGGACGCTGTCCGTGCCCGATCCGAACGGGCCCGGCGGACCGGTGGCGGTTGGGCAGGCGCGCAACGACTGGCAGGAGGTGCCGCTGACGCACGGCTACACCGCCACCAGCCGTGGCATCGGCGTGGCGGACATGGCGTATGCAATCCGCACCGGGCGCCCGCACCGCGCCACCGGCGCCCTGGCGCTGCACGTGCTCGACGTGATGCACGCCATCCACGAGGCCGCGGCCGAGCGCCGCCAGGTGGAGCTCACTACCACCTGTGCACGTCCGGCGCCGCTGCCGCTGGGCCTGCAACCGGGCACCCTGGACTGATCCTCCCCTGCACGCGCCCTGAGCCGCTGCCGCTGGCCCATAATCTGGCACCCTGGACTGACCCTTCCCTGCACGCGCCCGGCGCCGCTGCCGCCGGGCCCCGCAACCGGGCACCCTGGACTGACGCGGTCGTCCATCGGGGACCGTACACCCGGCACCAAGTTGACGGCACGTGGCGTGGTCGTGGTATTGGTCAGGGATCATGGCCAACGAATCCTCAAGCGAATACCCGGTCCAGTTCCGCGTCGAGTATCCTGACGGGCAGCGCGACCGCGGCTCGGTGCTGGTCCGCATCCTGCTCGCTATCCCGATCCTCATTGTGGTCAGCCTGATATCGGGGCAAGTTCCGCTCGAGAATGAGGGAATGACCGGAGCTCAGGCGGGGTTGGGAGGCGCCGGCCTGTCGATCGCCACCGCTCTGATGATCCTGTTCCGGCAGAAATATCCGCGCTGGTGGTTCGATTTCGTGCTCGCGCTGTCGCGCTTCAGCGCCCGGATTGGCGCCTACCTGCTCCTGCTGCGCGACGAGTATCCCTCCACCGACGAGCAACAGGCGGTGCGCCTGGACATTGCCTATCCCGATGCCGCCGAACTGAACCGCGTTCTGCCGCTGTTCAAGTGGCTGCTGGCGATCCCGCACTACATCGTGCTGTCGTTGCTGGGCATGGTGGCGTTCCTGGTGGCCGTGATCAGCTGGATCATCATCCTGGTGACCGGGCAGCAGCCGAAGTGGGCGTTCGAGTTCCTGGAAGGGGTGATGCGCTGGGCATGGAGGGTCACCGCCTACGCCTTCCTGCTTACCACCGACCGCTACCCGCCATTCAGTTTGTAGCTGGTAGTCAGCGGTCGAGGTAGGCGATGGTGAGCGGGCCGTCCGGCAGCACGCAGATGCGCTCGGGCGCCAGTTCGGCCAGGGTCGCCGCGATGTCGCGCGTGGGGCGCAGCAGGGCGGCGCGGATCTGGGCGTCGCTGAGGCCGTCGCTGTATACGTAGATATCCGCGTGCTGCTGGATCAGCGCCTGGATCTGCACCTGCCACTGGTCCTGGGCCGAGAACCCCGGCTGCTCCAGCAGCTTGAATACTGCCTCCGGTGAACCGGTCTCGGCGAGCAGTTCGGCGTAGCGGCCGTGGTCGGGCAGGCCGTCCTCGCAGCCGGCCGCCATGATGATCGCGCCGCCTTCCCGCACGATTCCCTTCGCCGCCTGCATTCCCTTCACCGTTTGATAGAGGTTCTGGTCCAGCGGGTAGCCGCTGTTGGTGGTCACTACCGCGTCGAACGGCTGCTGCACCGCGACCATGGCGCTTTCGCGCACGAACGCGCAGCCGCGCCGGTGCGCCTCGATCACGTCGCCGGCGAACACGCCGCTGATTTCGCCGGCGTTGTTCAGGGTCACGTTGAGCAGGAACAGCGGTTCGATCAGCCGCGCCGCCTCGCGCATCTCCTCCCAGATCGGGTTGCCGTCGGTGATGCCCCAGGTGGCGCCCGGATCGCCGATCATGGCGTAACCGTGGTTGGTGAGCACGCTCTCGTGGCCGGCCAGCGCCGGCAGCGCCCCCTTCGGCCCACCGCTGAACCCGGCAAAGAAGTGCGGCTCGATGAAGCCGGTGAAGATCACCAGGTCGGCTTCCATGACCAGCCGGTTGAGGCGGATGGCGGTGCCGCGGCTGGTGGTACCGGCGGCGACCAGGTTGGCATCGTCCCAGGCGTCGTGCTGCAGGCAGCGGTAGCGGGCCACGATGTCGGCGCCGAGCATCTGCCGCAGTTCTTCCGGCGTCTGCCGCCGGTGGGTGCCGAGGGCGTTGATCAGGGTGATGTCGCCGCGCGCCACCCCGGCCTGCTCCAGCGCCGCCAGCAGCACCGGCAGGATGCGGTCGTTGGGGGTGGCGCGGGTAATGTCGCTGTGCGTCACCACCACCCGTTTGTTGCCGGCCGCGAGCCGGGCCAGCGGTGTTGCGCCGATCGGTTCCGCCAGCGCCGCCCTGAGCGCGGCAGCCTCGTCGCCCACGCCGGCCACCGGCCGCGGGCGCACCACGGCGGCGCCTTCCGGCACCTCGATGGTCAGCCCGTTGCGCCCGTAGGCGAGCGCGACCTTGGTGGTCGCGCCGTTGCCGGTATGCGTGGGCGCGTGCCCGTTGGCCGGCCGCGCGCCGCGCCCGCCGCTCACGGCCGCCATTCGCCGGCCGGCGCGCGGCCCGACGGAAGGTGTCCTGAGCCGCCCACGTAGCGCCTCCGCAACCGCGGCGTACGGGGGATGAGGCGTCGCGGCGGCGTGCAGACGGCGGCGCGCATTCGCCCTGCTCCGCCGGCAGTGGCCGGAAACCACAGACAGTGCCCGGACGGCAGCGGCCGGACGCCGTTCACCGCCCCTCCCCCGCCTGCAGCCGCTGGGCGGCGCCGGGATCGCCGATGTGCAGCGTGTCGTAAGCCTGCTGCGAGGAGGTGAACGCGCCCACTCCGGCGTGGCCGTGCCAGTCGCCCTGATCCAGGATTGGCGCGGGCAGCCCGGTGGCCCGGCAGCGCTGTTCGATCCACGCTTCCATGCGCGCGCGCAGGAACGCCGCCACGTCGGGTAGCTCGCCGGCCAGGTTATGCAACTCGTCCGGATCGTCGGTCAGCCGATACAGCTCCACCGGCGGCTTGCCGTGAAAGTCGGGCTCCAGCGCCACCATCAGCTTCCACTCCGGCGTGCGCCAGCCGTGCTTGCGCATCCAGGTGCACTCGGTCAGGTACAGCTCGCTGGCGTGGCTGTGGCGCGCGCCGCGTACCATCGGCAACAGGCTGCGGCCGTCGAACTGCGCGTCGTCGAACGGCAGCCCGGCCAGCTCCAGCAGCGTCGGCACCAGGTCCTGATGCTGGTTGTAGCCGGCCACGCGCACCCTGCCCGGCAGGCGCGGCGGGTAGCGCAGGATCAGCGGCACATGCAGCACGTTGTCGTACAGGCCGTGGTGATCGAACCAGCACTCGTGCTCGTACAGCGTCTCGCCGTGGTCGCCGTTCACCACCACGATGGTGTCGTCGAGGATGCCGTGCGCGGCGAGCGCGTTGAACAGCACCGCGATGGCGGCGTCCATGTAGGCGATGGCGCCGTCGTACTGGGCGATCACGTAATCCTTGTCGCTGATGGCGGGCGGCATCCAGGCGGCGAAGTAGTCGCGAAACGGCTTGAACGCCTTCACCGGATCCATGGAGCGGTTGTCGGGGTCGAACTCGTTGCCGTGGTAGAAGATGCGCTCGTAGGGGTGCGGCGGCAGGTAGGGCGAGTGCGGGTCCATGTGGCGCAGGAACAGCAGGAACGGGTCGCCGCCCGCCACCAGCCGGTCCAACTCCGGCAGCGCCGTCTCGTTGAGCAGGTGCGCCTTGGGAGCGCGACCGTCGGCGTCCGGGCTCCATGCCTCGTAGTCCAGATAGGTGTCGAAGCCGCGCGCCGACGGATTGCCGGAAAAGCCGACGCAGGTGCTGGTGTAGCCATGGCCGCGCAGCAGCTCCGGCAGGGTGGTGACGGCCGCCCCCAGCGGTCCGCGGTGGCGCAGCGCCACCACCTGCGTGCTGAAGCAGTCGAGGCCGGACAGCATCGAGCAGTACGCGGGGGTGGTCGGCACCGCCGGCGAGAAGGTGCGCTCGAACAGCACCGCGTCGGCGGCGAAGCGGTCCAGGTGGGGGCTGGTGTGGCGATGGTAGCCGTAGCTGCTCAGGTGGCCCGCGGACAGCGAGTCGATGCCGAGCAGGATGATGTTGGGTGGTCTGGCCATGTTACCGTTCCAGGTAATCGCGCGCCCAGCTGCCGCCGGCGGCGCCGCTGCCGGGCGACCGCCACAGCGCCTGCGCGTCGGCGTCGGCGCCGTACTCCCTGAGCGAGGCCAGCAGCAGCTCGTGCAGCTCGGCCACGGTGGCGCGGTTCGCCGCCGCCACGTCGTGCTCGGCGCGCGGGTCGGCGGCCAGGTCGAACAGCTGCGGCGCGCCGTCCGGGCCGACCGGCGCGTAGCCCCAGTTGGCGGCGCGCAGGAACGGCGTGCTGGCGCGGGCCGGGAGCTGGTCCGGCGTCGCCGCGGCCGGCCGCGCGTGGGCGGCGGTGATCACGGACTCGCGCAGCGCGCCGCTGCCAGCCAGCAACTGGGTGGCGAAGGAACGTCCCTGCAGCGGCTGCGGCGGCGTAATGTCGACCCCGGCCAGCTCGCTCAGGGTGGGCAGCAGGTCGAACGGCTGCGCGCGCAGGTCGAGTTGCGCCCCGGCCGGCACCGGCCCCGCCTGCGCGTTGCCGGCGATCAGGCACATCTCGTCGCTCAGCACCGGATAGAGCGGCCAGAAACGCCCGTCGTCGTCGGTGATGTTGCTCTTGCCGCAGCAGTTGTGCTCGCCGACCGCCATGCCGTGGTCGGCCATCACCACCACCAGCGAGTTGCGCCACAGATCCAGGTCGTCGATCTTCTCCAGCACGCGCCCGATGTGGCGATCCACCAGCTCCGACTCGGCGGCGTAGTGCGCCCACAGGTTGCGCAACTCGGCGCCGGTGTAGCGGTCGGCGGGACCGTAGTTGGGGTGCAGCATCGGCGCCCCGTCGTAGTCGGGATCGTAGCGGCGCACCAGGTACTCGGGCGGGTCCCACGGCTCGTGCGGATCGAAGAAATCGGCCCACAGGAAGAACGGGCCGGCCTGGTAGTTGCGCTCCAGCCAAGTGGCGGTGGTCTGAGCGGTCTGGGCGCAGAAGGTGTCGGCCTCGGTGCGGATGTCGTTCAGCCACATGTGCAGGTCGATGAGCGGGGCGCCGAATGTCTCCGGCGAGCGGCGCGTCTTGGCGCGTGGCATCGCCTCGGCGATCGGGTCGTTCATGTGCAGCAGGGTGAGATCGCCCTCCTGGCCGCGATGCTGGTAGCTGCCGTGGAAGCCGACCTGGAAGCCCGACTTGAACAGGTGCGGGCAGTCGCAGATGAGCTGCGTGAAATAGCCCTGCTCGGCGAGCAGCGTAGCGATGTGGTTGGGGGTGCTGTGGCTGATCGGCTGCCACCCGTAGTGCGGCCACCCCACCCGCCCGCTGGCGAAGTCGGTGCGGTGCGGGATGGTAGGGAAGCTGCTCATGGTGAGCCCGGTGAGCTCGGTGGCGCGCTCGGCGAAGCGGTCGAGGGCCGGGGTGCGCACCGGGCGGGCGGCGCGGGCGGCGAGGTTGTCGCGGCGAAAGGTGTCGGTGATCAGAACGATGACGTTGGGATGCTCGGAGGCTGCCATGGCCGGGAGTGTACGATCCCTGTCCCCGGATGAGCAAACCCGCCCGCGCGGCGATGGAGTGCCTTGCCGGCGTGAATCAGGCGGTCGGCGGCCGTGCAAATGGGAACTGGATTCGCCGCCGTGTGACAGCGACGCGGCCCCCGTGCCTGAAGTCGTCCGCGTTGCGGTCGTCGTCGCTGTACGCACTGGCGGCCCGGCGCCCAATGCGCAATGTTGTCGCGGAGCATGGAGTTGGCGATAATGAGGTTGATGTCGGCACGCACGGAAGCTGCCCCGCGCCGGGAATTCGATGCCGCGTTGGGAGCGGACGCAGCGTCGTCTGGCCGGCCGATTCTGTTCGTGGATGGCTGCTGCGTGCTGTGTCAGCGCGCCGCCGGCTGGGTTGCGCGCCGCGACCGCCGCGGACGGGTGGCGCTGGCCGCCCTGCAGGGAGAGACCGCGCGCCGCCTGCTGCCGGGCGCGCTGCGCGCCGCGGCGGCGGACGGCATGCCCGGCTCGGTAGTGTGGCGCACGCCGGGCGGCAGGCTGCTGCTGCGCTCGACGGCGGTGCTGGCCGCGGTCGCCGCGCTCGGCGGGTGGTATCGGGCGGCTGCTCTGTTGCGGCTGCTGCCGGCGCCGCTGCGTGACGCGCTGTACGCCGCGGTGGCGCGCCGCCGGCGCCGGTGGTTCGGCGCCACCCGTGAGTGCGTGCTTCCCGTCGCGGCGGGCAGCAGGGTGCTGGACTGACGGATACCGCCATGGATGTGGATGTACTGTTTCTCGCCGGCAGGCTGCTGGCGGCCCTGATGTACCTGTTGATGGGGGTGAACCACTTCGTCCACCTGCCGGGGTTGATCGATTACGCCGAGTCGCGGCGCGCCCCGCTGCCGTTGCTGACCGTGCCGGTTACCGGCCTGGCGCTGATCGGCGCTGCGCTGTCGATCGGCCTGGGGGTGTACCCGACCGCCGGCGTGTGTACCGTGGCGGTGTTTCTGCTGCTCGCCGCGCTGCTGGTACACCGCCCGCTGGCCGGCGACGATGCGCGCACGGGGCAGCAGGAAATGGTCAACATGCTGCGCAACCTCGCACTGGCCGGCACCACCCTGTTGCTGCTCGCCAAGCCGGACTGGCCCTACTCCCTGATGTCGTAGCCGGGCGGCCCGCCGGATGCGGAGCCGCGCCGGGCCATGGCCGCCAGCCGGGATGGCTAGCTAGTAGCGCTTGCGCGGGCGGCGGAACAGGCCGCTGAGCAGGGAGATGCCGCCGCCCACGATCAATGCCGCGCCCGCGAAGCCGATCAGACCCTTCAGCAGCGAACCGAACAGGAACATGCCGGCTCCGCTGGCGACCGCGATCCAGCCGGCGCGCCGGTTGTGCGGCTGGGTGATCAGCACCCACACGCCCCAGCCCGCCGCGGCCAGCGCGAGAATGGTGCGCGATACCGGGTTCAGCAGGATGCCGTTGGCCAGCAGAACCGCCACGCCGCTACCGGCGAGGAATATGCCGCCGGCGACCGCTGGCGTGAGCTGTTTCCGTTCATCCATGCTCGAAAGGTACTTACCCGGCGGCGCCGCGGGCTACCGCCGCGGGTTACCGCCGCGGGTTACCGCACGGCACGCTCGCACAGCTCGGCGCCGGTGATGCTCGGACACCAGAACTTCTCGATGTAGTGCACCGTCATCTCGGTGGCCGCGGCGTGGCTGACGTAGGGTGGCCGCGCCGGGTTGTACATGCAGTCGGTCAGGTCGCGGAGCAAGTACACCGGAATCCCCCAGCGCACCAACTGCTTGATGGCGAAGCTGCGGTGCAGCACGCACATGTTGGTGTGCACGCCGGCGATGAGCACGGTGTCGATGGCGCGCTGCCGGTACAGGCCCAGCAGCGCGCCGCCGTCATCGCCGATGGCGTCACGCTCGGCGTCGATCCATACTCCCGGGTGCTGGCGCGACCAGCGCCGGGTGGACTTGGGGGACGGGTCGCGCGCGGTGTCGGACGAGTCGCTGCCGTCGACCGGCTGCGGCGGATCTTCGTGTGCGCGCTCGGCCGGCGGCGTGACCGGCGTCGCCTGCAGAACTCGCGCCCGCGCCGGATGGCCGGCGTAGAACGACATCGTGTCGGAGGGGGCGTGCGCCACCAGCATGCCCAGGTCGCGGGCGGTGCGGGCGGTGCGGTCGATGCACGGCACCAGCGGCTCCAGCCGCTCCTCGGCGCCGCGGCACCAGTGATGGTCCCATACGTCGCACAGCACCAGGGCGGTCGTCGCCGGCTGCAACTCGACCGGCTCCTCTCGGACCACCCAGTCACGGTAGCCGCGCTCGTCGAGCGCCAACTCCCGCCGGCGGGCGGTGACGCGCACCGGTTGCGGAGACGAGGCACGGACGTTCGAGTCTGACATAAGCCCATCATACAGCGGATGGTTGCGTACGCGAGGGCTTCGGGGACGTAGGCGGCATAGGCGGGGTGCAGCCCGCGCGTAGGCGCGATGGCGTGCGCGGTTGCGCGGACGTTGTCAGCGGCGCGGCACCGTGGCAAGGTGCGCGGGAGATGGCTGCGTCGGAGCGCGATGCCTGAGCTTCCCGAGGTAGAGACCACGCGGCGCGGCATCCGTCCGCTCCTGGTGGGGCGTCGCGTGCAGGCGGTAGTGGTGCGCCAGCGGCAACTGCGCTGGCCGGTAACGCCGGCACTGGACGAAGCGCTGCCGGGGCGTACGATCAGCGACGTGCGCCGCCGTGCCAAGTACTTGCTGTTGGATACGGATCCCGCCGCCACCGTGCTGCTGCACTTGGGCATGTCGGGGCGGCTGCGGGTGGTACCGGCAGCCACACCCGCGGCCAGGCATGATCACTTGGACCTGGTGCTCGACGACGGCTGCGCGCTGCGGCTTACCGATCCGCGCCGCTTCGGGGCGTGTCTGTGGATTCCGGAGGGCGCCCCACCGCATCCGTTGCTGCGCCACCTGGGCGCCGAACCGTTGACCGCGGCGCTGACCGCCGACTACCTGTACCGGGTCGCGCGGCGGCGCCGGGTGGCGGTCAAGAACCTGCTGATGGACTCGCGCGTGGTGTGCGGGGTGGGCAACATCTACGCCAACGAAGCGCTGTTCCGGGCGTCGATCCACCCGCTGCGCGCGGCCGGCAACATCTCGCTGCGCCGCTACGCGGCCCTGGTGGAGGCGGTGCGCGCCGTGCTCGGCGAGGCGATCGCGGCCGGTGGCACCACCCTGCGCGACTACCGCGACGCGGCCGGCAACCCCGGCTATTTCATCAACAGTCTGGCCGTCTACGGGCGCGCCGGCCAGCCCTGCCTGCGCTGCGGGACGGCGCTCAAGCTGATCCGCATCACCGCCCGCAGCACCTGCTACTGCCCGCGCTGCCAGCGCTGACTAGCGGCTGGCGGTCTTGAAACAGGCGACAAGGCGACGAGCCACACAAAACCCTCGTGATACGAGAGATCACATCGCGCGTAAATGCGATCCACGTGCCTATCCCCGCAGTGCGGGAAGGTTGCGCGCCAGCGTCTCGCGGTGAGGTGCTCGACGCGGCGCTCGACCGCATAGGATACTGTTAAGCGGATAAATCGGATTTGCGTTGACTATTTCAGCAGCTTCGCGAAGCGCACTACACCGTTGGGCGCAGATAGTCTGAGCATATTCTCCGGCTTGTTATGGACAGGTGTCTGACGCCTCCTTGTTGGCTGCTTGTTCAGCCCAATGTCTCCGACGCTTACAAACCGCTCAGCATAGCCCTGCAAAAACGGATGATCACCCCAAAATTCCCGGATAATGGCCCGGCAGTAGGAGACTACACACTTAGCACCCTTAAGTTGGCAAACTATCTCGGGTCTCTTTCCTTTCTTTTTCTTCATCTCAAGGTATACTATCCAGCGCCGCTGACGGCGTCGTGCGAAAATCACATAGTCGGCGCGCTTACATTCATGGCGACTGTCTCTGAAAACCGGCCCGGGGGAGGGGAATTTGTCGGCCTTGAACGCGATGGCCTCATCCGGGATACCCGTGACATCCAGCGTATACTGGGTATTGCCACATTCTTCCAGAGTGACGCGCCTGCTCTGACCCGCCGGGCGCTGAGGAGGCGCTACAGCGTCATCCCGAAATAGGGCTCGCAGTTGGTCGAAATCATCCATCATCGCCCCAAATGATTGCTTCCTGGATGTCGTTCATCTCATTGATGGTGTTGTCGAAACTACGCGCCTCGATACCCTGTGTGACGTCTATCGGAGCGCGTACGAGTGTGTAGTCAGGCACGCCTCGGTGAGATGTTTCGGAGGGTTCCGCTATGTAAACCCGGAGCTGGCTGGGTTTTAGCAGCTCTTGGCGGTGGTACCCTGTCTTCCGTGCGAGCCGGCGCAGATGAGGTTCGTCTGCATTCAGCATGATCAGAGTGTTCAGTTCCTTAACGATGTAGTCGCTGTGCGTCGTAGCGAATACGCAGATTCCGAGATTCACTAACCGGGCGAATAGACGCGCAAGGCGTCGCTGGTTTGTCGGATGGAGATTCAATTCAGGCTCGTCAATGATCAAAAGGTCGCCACGCTTGGCCACATGACGCAGATAGAGACCTATTACCAATAGCGAACGGACGGCGCTTGAGCTCTCATCCATAGTCAGTGGCGGACCTTGGTTCGCGGGATGGAAGTGTATCGTATCGCTTTCGGCGACTACATATTCGCCACCGATTATGTCAGCGAATTCTGTCAATATATCCTTGTGGTGAGTGGCGATAAAACTATCTTCTTTGGTGGTCTGATCGATTCTTCGGAAGAACTCTATGTTGACTTCCACTGGCAACGGATAGTCCAATCGTTCGTTGTAGAACAACTCCTTCTGATACGGATCATCGTCGAATTTGCGTCGCTTGCTCCGCGCAGAAATGAGCTCGCTACGAAACATCGCAACGCCAGTACGTTCGGCGCTTGCGATGAAGGGACGTGGGAGTACTTTGTCTAACAGCAGATCTATGAGTGCGAAGGAAATCACGTACCTCAATGTGTCTACGGGTGGGATTTCGTTTTTACCCGTAAGCAACGAAGTTACTAGGGCTTCGTCGCCTTCGTCCTTGGTAAGAGTGAGAATCGTGTTGTCTTCCGATCCCATCCTGAGCCGAAAGCTGCGATCTCTCGCTAAAGAGAACGCTCGTCCATCGAGGTTGACGCGGAATGCCGTGTTGCTAAATCGGCTCGGATTTGAAGAGAACACTCGTCTTGGGAGTATTTGGGTGTAGGCACGGTTGCCCTCCCAGAGCGCAGCTTGAAGTTGCTTAGCGTATGACGCTACATCGAGTCGGACCACGCCATTTTTCAGTAATGCATCAATAGTGGAATCTGGGATGTCGATTGAAAGCACCTCTTTCCAGGTTGAAAAGAAGCCGAAGAGTGCATACGCAGCGTAGGTCTTGCCGCTATTGTTGTCGCCACAGATCAGGGTCAAGTCAGCCAGCTCAAATTCGGCATGTCGAAGGACCCCGAGATTCTCTATCTTGAATTTCATTACGCTGTCTCAGCTACATCCATAGGTGCTCTGACGAGCTCACGATTTACGTCTGCCGATGCGGGCCGGAAGCCGCCATTGAGAAGAGTGGTCATCAAATCTCGAAGGAAGTATGAATTCAGAAAGCCGATTACGCGAACTCCGACGGGTAGGTCGCACCTCTGAAGCATGAGGTGATCCATAGATGCCATTGTAGCCGACACGGGCAGATGCGTCAAACCCGTGAAGGAAGCGTGGACTCGACCCACGGGCGATCATTGGGTAGCTGAATCCGGGTTTCCGCCAACACAGTGGTCACGCGTTGTGCGCACGGCAACCTCTGCGGACGGAATGACCGCCCTTGCCGGTGTTTTTTTTGGGCGCTAGGCGGCGGCTTCCTTGAACTCGGTGACCAGGCCTTCGACGGTGGCCTTGGCGTCGCCGAAGATCATGTAGGAGTTGTCGCGGAAGAACAGCGGGTTGTCGATGCCGGCGAAGCCGCTGGCCATGGAGCGCTTGAGGATGAAGCAGGTGCGCGCCTTGTCGGCGTCGATGATCGGCATGCCGTAGATCGGGCTGTCCTCATCCTCGCGCGCGGCCGGGTTCACCACGTCGTTGGCGCCGATCACGATCGCCACGTCCACCTTTTCCATGGTCGGGTTGATGGAGTCCATCTCCACGAGCTGGTCGTAACTGACGTTGGCCTCGGCGAGCAGCACGTTCATGTGTCCCGGCATGCGCCCCGCCACCGGGTGGATCGCGTATTTCACCTCGGTGCCGTTGCGCTCCAACATCTCGGCCAACTCGCGCACCGCGTGCTGCGCCTGCGCCACCGCCATGCCGTAGCCGGGAATGACCACTACCGAACTGGCCGCCTCCAGGATGTAGTAGGCGTCGCTCGGCTGCATCGGCTTGGCCTCGCCCTCGACGGCGGTGCCGCTGGTGGAGCCGCCGGCGGCGCCGAAGCCGCTGAACAGGACGTTGGCGAGCGACCGGTTCATCGCTTTGCACATGATGTTGGTGAGGACGATGCCGCTGGCGCCGACCAGGGCGCCGGTGATGATCAGCAGGTTGTTGCCGATCGCGAAACCGGCCGCGCACGCCGCCAGACCCGAGTAGCTGTTGAGCAGCGAGATCACCACCGGCATGTCGGCGCCGCCGATCGGGATCACCACCATGATGCCGAGCAGCAGCGCAACGCCGGTCGCAACCACCGCCACCCAGTACTGGTCCGGATTGACCGTGAACCACACCGCGCCGACCAGAATGGCCAGCACGATCAGGAAGTTGACGATGTTCTGGCCAGCGAACAGCACCGGTTTCTGGGTCACCGCGCCGCTCAGCTTGCCCCAGGCGATGACGCTGCCGGTGAAGGTGACGCCGCCGATCAGAATGGCCAGGTAGATGGCGGCGGATGAGAAGCTGCCGCCGATGTCCGACATGAACTTGGCGGCCATGGCGGCGTCCTGCGCCGGGGCGCCCCAGCCGACGCCCATCGAGTCGGCGACCACCTGGTAGGTGCCCCAGCCGACCAGCAGACTGGCCAGACCGCCGAAGCCGTTGAACAGCGCCACCATCTCCGGCATCCCGGTCATCTGGACCCGCTTGGAGGCGACCAAGCCGACGATCGCCCCGGCCAGCGCGCCGACGATGATCCACTGGAACTGGAAGCCGCGCCCCACCAGGGTGGCGACGACGGCGATCAGCATGCCGAGAGAGCTGGTGGCGTTGCCGCGCCGCGCGGTGGTGGCCTTGGAAAGCTGCTTGATGCCGAACACGAACAGGATCGCGGAGATGATGTACAGGATCGGGATGACGAAGATCACGCCCCGCCTCCCTTCTTGGCCGGCGCCGGCCGGGTCTTGAACATCTCCAACATGCGGTCGGTAACCAGGTAGCCGCCCACCACGTTGATGGTCGCGAACCCCACGGCGCACGCCCCCAGGATGGTGGTGAGGGTGCTGCCCGCGTTGTTGGCGTCCAGGGTGATCAACGCTCCCACCAGCGAGATGCCGGAGATGGCGTTGGAGCCGGACATCAACGGCGTGTGCAGTTGGGACGGCACCTTGGTGATCAGTTCCAACCCCAGGAACATCGCCAGAATGAAGATGAAGAACAGAAACTCGAACTGCTGTAACGCTTCCATGACTAATCCTTCGGGTACGGCTGCCGGCGCATTCAGGCGCCGGTGATGCTCTTGACCATCTCGTTCACCATCGCGCCGTCATGCGTGACCAAGCTTCCGGAGACGATCTCGTCGTCGCGGTTGAGGACGAATGTCGTGCTGTCGGCGTCCCAGAACTGATCGACGAAGTTGAACAGATTGTTGGCGTACATCTGGCTGGCGGAGCTGGCGAGGCGCCCCGGGATGTTGCGATAGCCAATGATGGTGACGTCGTTGGCGACCACGTCCTTGCCGGGCTCGGAGCCTTCCACGTTGCCGCCCGACTCCACCGCGTAGTCGACGATGATGCTGCCCGGTTTCATGCGCTGCACCATGGCGCCGGTCACCACCACCGGCGCCTTGCGGCCGAACAGCAGGGCGGTGGTGATCACGATGTCGGACTGCGCGCAGCGGTCGGCCATCGCCTCGCGCTGCTTGGCGAGCTGCTCGGGCGTGAGCGCCTTGGCGTAGCCCTGGGAGGTCTGGCCGGTCTCGCCGAGGTCCACCTTGACGAAGCGGGCACCGAGCGACTCCACCTGCTCGGCGACGTCGGGGCGGGTGTCGAATGCCTCGACGCGCGCGCCGAGACGCTTGGCGGTGGCGATCGCCTGCAGGCCGGCCACGCCGGCGCCGATCACGAACACGCGCGCCGGTTGCAGGGTCCCGGACGGGGTGACCATCATCGGCAGGATGTGCTTGAGCTGGTCGGCTGCCATCAGCACCATGGCGTAGCCGGCGATGCTGTGCTGCGAACTGAGCGCGTCCAGCTTCTGCGCCCGGGTGGAGCGCGGCACCAGCTCCATGCTGAGGGCGCTGACGCCGTGCCGTGCGAGGTCGTCGACCAGCTCGGTCTCGTTGAACGGATCCAGGAAGCTGATGTGCACCGCGCCCTGCTTGAGCAGCGCCACCTCCTCGGCCGGCGGCTTGCGGACGCGCAGCACGATGTCCGCTTCGCCGAGCGCCGCCGCGCGGTCGCTACGCACCGCGGCGCCCGCCTTCTCGTAGGCGGCGTCGGGGTAAAAGGCGCCGCCGCCGATGCCGGATTGCACCGCGACGGTGGCGCCCAGCTTGACCAGCCGGGCCGCGGTGTCCGGGGTCACGGCGGCGCGTGGCTCGTTCGGATCGGTTTCCTTGGGGGCAAATATGAGCATGCAGGCTCCAGCTACCGCGGCACAAGGAGCCGTCCTGGCGGGGAGACGGCCGACGGCACCCGGGCAGGTAAAGAAAATCGCCCTATAGCTCGTAATTTTTGGCGTGAAAGTCAACCTCGGCGCGCCGGCGCGCCATGCTCGCGGGCCGGCGGCGCGGTGCGGATGCACCGCGTTGCAGGGCGGCTTTGTTGTTCGGTACAGTCTTGGCCAGGAGCACTCACGAACAATGACGGATAGCAAAGGAGTCAAGGGCAAGGTGGCTCATCCCGTGCCCGCGGTATTGGAACTGGAGCCGGGCAGCTACTGGTGGTGCCGTTGCGGGGCCAGCGACAACCAGCCGTTTTGCGACGGCTCTCACCAGGGCACCGAATTCGAGCCGCTGCAGTTCACCATCGAAGAGCAGCGCAACTATGCGCTGTGTCAGTGCAAGCAGACGGACAAGGACCCTTTCTGCGACGGCACCCATTCTCGCCTGTCCGTATAGATACGGTCTTCCGTACGGTATTCCGTGCGTGGGAGCAGCGTGCAACTGATTGAATCGCACCGCGTGGCGATGGGTCAGGTGTATGGGAGCAGCCGCTTCTACCTGGACTACCTCGCCGGCCGGGCCGACCGATACTTCACCCACCCCGCCGGCGACGCGGCGGCGGCGCTGCGGCGCCGGCAGGCGGCGGCTGGCCCCCGTCCCGGGCTGGCCGGCGTGCTGTGCGACTACCAGCGGTCGCTCGGCGCGCCGGAAGCGGCGCTGGCGGCGGCGCGGGCGCTCGGCGAAGCCGACACCTGCTGCGTGCATACCGGGCAGCAGGCCGGCTTCATGGGCGGGCCCGCGTATACGCTGTACAAGATCGTTACCGCGATCCGGCTCGCCGAGCGCTATGAGAAGCAGTTCGGGCGCCGTTGCGTGCCGGTGTTCTGGCTGGCTTCCGAAGACCACGATCTCGGCGAGATCAATCATGCCCACTTCCTGGCCGGCGACGGCAGCGTGGGCCGGGTGCGGTTTCAGTGGCACGGCGCGGGCAGGTCGATCAGCGAGTTGCCGGTAACGGACGAGGTGCGGGAGGCCACGCGGCAGTACTTCGAACGCACCGGCGATGCGCGCTTCTCTGCCTACGCCGAACAACTGTTCGCCGCGCGCGGCGGCGGGTTTGCGCACTCGGTGGCGGCGGCTCTGGCGCGCCTGTTCGGCGGCCATGGCTTGGTCGTGCTGGAGCCGCATCTGCTGCGGCCCCTGTTCCCGGAATTCTTCGCGCGCGCGATCGCCGCGGCCGGCGAGGTGCGCAATGAGTTGCGCGCCGCGGCCGCCGCGCTGGCGGACGACGGCTACGCGGTGCCGCTCGATCCGGAGCGCGCGGGAACGCTGTTTCACACATCCGGCGGGCCGCGGGTCCGGCTCGCGGATGGCGCGGCCGCACCGCCGGCGGGCGAACTGTCCACCGACGCGGCGCTGCGCCCACTGCTCGCCGACCTGGCGCTGCCGTCGCTGGCCACGGTGCTCGGTCCCGGCGAGGTGGCCTACCAGGCGATGCTGCGCGGGCTGTACGAGTTGTTCGACGTTCCGCAGCCGCTGATCGTCGGGCGCCGCAGCTACACCCTGGTTGACGCCGCCTCCGCCGCTGCGCTGCAGCACTACGATCTGGTCCCGGAGCAGATCGTCGGCCCGGAGTTCTCGGTGCGCGCCGCGTTCAGCGCCGCCGTGCCGGCCAGCGAGCGGGCGCGGTTCGAAGCGGTGCGCGACCGCATGGACGAGCTGTGGGCGCCGCTCGAGGCGCACGTGGCGAGCGTCGATCCGCATCTGGCGCGCACTTGGCAACGCAGTCTCGGTCATGCCCGGCTGGCGCTGGGCCGCCTGGAGGATCGTACGGCACGGGCGTTGATGAGCCGGCGCGGCGCCGCCCGTCAGGCGTTACAGGCGTTGCGCGGCATGGTGTGGCCGCGCGGGCGGCTCCAGGAACGCGTGCTGCCGGTCGCGCACTTCGTGAGCAGCTATGGCGCGGCGCTGCCGGCAGCGCTGCTGGCGGCCTGCGATCCGAGTGAGCCGGACCATGAGATCCTGATATTCGGTTCGTCGCCCGGCGTGCCGAACTGACGTGCGTAGCGGACTAACGTGCGTTTAGGCATCACCTGTTATCCCACCCATGGCGGCAGCGGGGTGTTCGCCACCGAGTTGGGCAAGCAGCTCGCCCTGCGCGGGCACACCGTCTCGTTCATCAGCTATTCGGCGCCGCTGCGTCTGGTCGATCTGCCGCCGCGGGTCACCTTTCACGAGGTGGAGGTTGGCGAATATCCGCTGCTCAAGCAGTATCCCTACACGCTGGCGCTGGCCGCCAAGATGGTCGAGGTGGCAACCGCCAACCGGTTGCAGGTGCTGCACGTCCATTACGCCATCCCGTTCACGCCGGCCGCGATTCTGGCGCGTCAGATGGCGCCGGAGTTGAACCTCAGGGTGGTGACCACGCTGCACGGCACCGACACTTCGCTGGTGGGCGCCGCGCCCTACTTCCATCCGGTAACGCGCTTTTCGATCGACCAGTCGGACGCCGTCACCACCGTTTCCGAGTATCTGCGCAACGAGACGGTGGAGACGTTTCAGATCACCCGCCCGATCGAGGTGATTCCGAACTGCGTCGACCTCGATCATTACCACCGTGCGGAAAGCAGCGGCGACGGCAAGAAGCTCGTGCTGCACATTTCCAACTTCCGCCAGGTCAAGCGCGCCACGGATGTGATCCGGGTGTTCGCCCGTGCCCGGGAGAGCATCGATGCGCGCTTGGTGCTGGTCGGCGACGGCCCCGATCTGAGCCGCGCGCTGGCGCTGGCGCGGTCATGCGGGGTCGCGGGTGACGTTACCACCGTGGGGGTGGTGGACGACGTAGCGCCGTTTCTGCAGGCGGCGGACTTGTTGCTGTTGCCGAGCGCCTCGGAGAGCTTCGGGCTGGTGGCGCTGGAGGCGATGGCCAGCAGCGTGCCGGTGGTGGCCAGCCGCGCCGGCGGCCTGCCCGAGGTGGTGCCGGACGGCAAGGCCGGGTTCCTGTTGCCGGCCGGCGACGTCGAGGCGATGGCGGCGCGTGTCGTGCAACTGCTCACCGACGAGGGCTTGCATGCCCGCTTCGCCGCGGCCGGCCGCCGCCAGGCGGCGCGGTTCGGATGCGACGAGGTGGTCCCGCGCTTCGAGGCGCTGTACGAGCGCGTGCTGCGCCAGCCCGCGGCCCCGCCCGTGATGAGTCCGCTCGCTGGGCGGGCCCCGGCGTGAGCGGCTCCCGCCGCCGCCCGCCCGGCGAGCGACCCGGATCGGAGCCGGCGGGCGCCCGCGCGGCCGCGGCCGGGGCGCCCCCGGGGCAGGGACGCGCCCTGGTGCTGGCGACACGCGGCAGCGACTTGGCGCTGGCACAGACCCGGTTGGTGGGCGATGCGTTGGCCGCCGCCCACCCGGGCATTGGCTGGCGCCTCCTGACGATCGCCACGCGCGGTGACCGCAGCACGGCCGCCGGGCTTGGTGGCTTGCCTCCGGCCGCAGGATCCGCGAGCGGCGGCGGCGCTGCAATTCCCGGCCCGGTTGCGGCGCGCCGTGGTTCCGATCCGGAGTTGCCGACCGCGGCAGGGGGCGAGCGCCTCGGCCGCGCCGGCGGCGATGCGGGCGAATTGACCGAGGCCGTGGGAGCCGCGCACGCCGACGGCAACGGCGATGCCGGTTCAGGTTCCGTCGCACGCCGAGTTGCGGCCGCGGATGCCGGAAGTGAGTTGGCGGCCCTGGCGCGGCTCAGTCCCGGCCTGTTCACTTCCGAGGTGGCGGCGGCGGTGGCGCGCGGCGATGCGTCCGCGGCCGTGCACTCCCTCAAGGATCTGCCCCTGGACCAGCGCGACGGTCTCTGCCTGGCCGCCATACTGCCGCGCGCGTCCGCGGCCGACGTGCTGGTGGTTGCGCCCGGCTGGGTCGATTCCGTGGCGCCGCTCGGCCTGCGCAACGCTGCCACGGTGGGCACCAGCTCGCCGCGGCGGGCAGCGCTGCTGCGCCACTTCGCCCCGCAGGCGCGCGTGGTGGAGGTACGCGGCAACGTCCCTACCCGCCTGCGCCGCTGCAGCGAGGGGGCCGTGGCCGCGGTCGTGCTGGCGCAGGCGGGCCTGCAGCGGCTCGGCTCATCGCTCGCCGGGCTGCGCGTGCTGCCGCTGCCGCCCGAACATTGGCAGCCGGCCCCGGGCCAGGGGGCGCTGGCAGTGCAGGCGCGCCGGCACGACCGCGCGGTGCATCTGCTGGCCGCGCTCGACCATGCGCCCACGCGCATCGCGGTCGGGCTGGAGCGCTCCGTTCTGCGCGCGCTGGGCGGCGGTTGCGCGGCGCCGTGCGGCGCCTACGCCAGCCTCGCGGACAGCGGCGAGTGGCAATTGCATTACGGCCTGGCCGGCGACAATGGCCGCTGGCATGGGTACCGGCTGTGCGACAGCGCCGCCGGCTGCCGGCGCGCACTCGAGGCGTGGGCAGTCGGCGGACCGCTGCCCGGTGAAGAGCTGCCCGCGGAGGCGGCGCAAGCCGATCTCAGAGCAGTACTATTCGGTGCGACATGAAAACACGTTTTGACCGAACGCGGCCCGCCCGGCGGGCCGGCGGGTGCCCCGGCGGGAGGTGGAGCCTAGCAGCGGGTCCGGCGAGTGGAGCTTCTGGCCGTCTGCCCGCCGTGCGGCGGTGCGGGCCGCCAAGCGGCGTGGTGGCAAGCGGTGCGGCGCCGGCTCGGGCCGGCGGCGCCGAATCTGCGGCGGCGGGCGCGCCTGCCGCTAGTGGGATCGACAGCCGCGAGTTCCGTTGGTCCGCGCCGCCTTCGCCGCCGCCGCTGGTACCGGTGCATGGTGGTGTCCGCCAGCGGCGGCCGGGTGGATGCCGATGAGCGGCCCGGCGCAGCGGCCGCGTTCGGATTGGCTCTATGCGCGCGCGCAGGGGCTGTTGCCGGGCGGCGTGAACAGCCCGGTACGGGCGTTCGGAGCGGTCGGCGGCACGCCGGTGTTCTTCGCCTCGGCACGCGGCAGCAGGGTGCGCGACGCCGACGGCCGCGAGTACGTCGATTTCTGCCAGTCGTGGGGGCCGCTGATTCTCGGCCATGCCGAGCCGGCGGTAGTCGCCGCGGTGCAACGGGCAGCCGAAAAAGGCCTGTCGTTCGGCGCCTGCCACGCGGCCGAGGCGGACTTGGCGGTGCTGATCCTCGCCGGCTACGACGGCGCCGAGCGGGTGCGGCTGGTGAGCTCCGGCACGGAGGCGGTGATGACCGCGATGCGCATCGCCCGCGGGGCCACCGGGCGGCCGCTGATCGTCAAGTTCGAGGGCGGCTACCACGGCCATCACGACAGTCTGCTGGTGCAAGCGGGGTCGGGGCTGGCCACCACCGGGCTGGCCAGTTCGGCCGGGGTGCCGGCGCAGATCGCGGCGGCGACGGTGGTGGCCCGCCTGGACGACGAGGAGTCGGTGAGCGCGGTGTTTGCCGCCCACGGCGATGCGATCGCCGCCGTCATCGTGGAGCCGGTCCCGGCCAACAACGGCCTCTTGCTGCAGCGGGACGCGTTCCTGGATCACTTGGCCGCCGAAACCCGCCGCGCCGGCGCGCTGCTGATCGCCGACGAGGTGATTACCGGCTTCCGCCTGCGCTACGGCGCGTCGCCCGCCGCCGCCCGGCTGCAGCCCGACCTGGTGACGCTCGGCAAGATCATCGGCGGCGGCATGCCGATCGGCGCCGTGACCGGCCGTGCCGCGCTGCTGGAGCAACTCGCCCCGGTCGGTCCCGTGTATCAAGCCGGCACCCTGAGCGGCAATCCGCTGTCGGTGGCGGCCGGCATCGCCACGCTGGACGCCTTGGCCGACCGGCAGCGCTACGCCGCGCTGGAGCGGTTGGGCGCCACCGTGGAGGAGGCGGTGCGCGCCGCTGCGCCGTCCGGCGTGCAGCTGATTCGCGCCGGATCGATGCTGTGGCCCTACTACGGAACGGGCCGGCCGCGCGCCGCCCACCAGATCGCCGCGGCCGCGATCGAACGCTTCAACCGCGCCTACGCCGGCTTCCTGGAGCGAGGCCTCTACCTGCCGCCGTCCGGCTACGAAGTGGGATTCCTGTCGACTGCCCACACGGAACAGGAGTGCCGGACCCTGGCCGAGGCTGTGCTGGCCGCCGCGGAGTAGACCGCCTGCCTTGCAGCCGTTCGTTGCGCCGGGCGACGGCGCCGACGCGGGTGCAGGGGATGGCTGTCGCGTCCGATCCGGTACGCGGACCACCGGTCCGGTAGGCGGACTACGAGCGAGCGCCTGCCGGGATTGTCGGTGCGCCCTCCGACCTGACTTGCTGCGCGGATGCCTGCGCCAGGAACACCGTGCGCCGGCCCGGATCGTGCAGCAGCGTGGCCAGCGGCAGCCGGCCGTTGCCGACGATCACCTCGATGCCGCGCGCCGTCATCCGCTCCGCGGCCATCACCTTGGAGTACATGCCGCCGAGCCCGACCGCCGACGGTTCGCCCCAGGCCAGCGCCTTGACGTCCGCGGTTACCGTCTCGACGGTGCGCACCAGGGTGTCGGTATTGCCGCCGTTGCCGTCGCTGCGGCGGTGCATCAGGCCGTCCACGTTGGTCAGCAGCAGCGCCTGATCGACGTGCAGCCGCTCGGCGACCAGGGCGGCGAGAATGTCGTTGTCGGTAAAGTGGCCGCGGTGCTCCAGCTCCTCCTTGTTGACCACGTCGTTCTCGTTGACGATCGGCACGATGCCGCGCTCCAGGTACGCCTCCAGCAGCCTGCTCACCGTACGCTGCTCGCCTGGCGACGCGAAGTTGTGGTGGGTCAGCAGAAGCTGCGCCGTCTGCCGCCCGTAGTAGCCCAGATAGTCGCGGTAGTACTTCATCAGCCGGGTCTGGCCGATGCCGGCGAGGAACTGCAGTTCCAGCGTTTCGCTCGGCCGCTCGCTGTGGTCGGTGACCTCCATGCCGGCGGCCACCGCCCCGGAGCTGACCAGCACGACGCGGTCGCCGGCATCCAGCAGCGCGGCGATTTCCGTGCACTTGGCAACCAGGAACACGTGATCGAGCCGCCCGGCGGGACTGATCAGTGCGCTGCCGATCTTGATCAGCCGGGTCATGGGGCGAGATCCTGGTAGTGGTACGCGCGCACGCCGCTCTCGTAGTCGGCCACCACCTGGCCGCTGCCGCGCACTTGGTACTTGTAGGTGACCAGGCCGTCCAGGCCTACCGGGCCGCGCGCGTGCACCCGGTTGGTGGAGATCCCTACCTCGGCGCCCATGCCGAACCGGAAGCCGTCCGCGAACCGGGTCGAGGCATTCCACAGCACGGTGGCGGAATCGACCCGGGCCAGAAAGCCCTCGGCGGCGGCCGCGTCGGCGGTGACGATGGCGTCGGTGTGATGGCTGCCGTGCGCGTTGATGAACTCGACCGCCTCGTCGAGGCCGGCGACCACCTTGATGGCCAGCACCAGATCCAGGTACTCGGTGTCCCAGTCGGCGTCGCTGCACGGCCCGGCCTCGATGAGCGCGCGGGTGGCGTCGTCGCCGCGCAGCTCCACGCCCGCGGCGCGCAACTCGGCCGCCGCCGCCGGCAGGAAGCGTGGCGCGATGGCCGCGTGCACCAGCAGCGTCTCGGCCGCGTTGCACACCGCCGGATACTGCGTCTTGGCGTCGCGGGTGATGCGCGCGGCCATCGCCACGTCGGCGCCGGCGTCGACGTACACGTGGCAGAGGCCGTCGGCGTGACCCATCACCGGGATGCGCGTGGCATCCTTGATGGCGCGCACCAGCTCGTTGCTGCCGCGCGGGATGATCAGGTCGACCAGGTCGTCGAGGGCGAGCAGGGACTGGATTTCGGCGCGCGTCTCGGCCAGGTGCAGGGCGTCGGCCAGCGCCGGATCCTCGCGTAGCGCCGCATCGATGGCGGCGAACAGCGCCGCATTGGTGCGGCGCGCCTCCGAGCCGCCCTTGAGGATGGCGGCGTTGCCCGATTTCAGGCACAGGGTGGCGATCTGCACCAGCGCGTCCGGGCGCGACTCGAATACGATGCCCAGCACCCCGATCGGCACCGCGATCCGGGTCAGCACGAAGTCGTCGTCGAGGCGCCGCCGCCACTGGATCTCGCCGACCGCATCGGGCAGCTCGATCAGTTGCCGCACCCCCTCCACTACGCCCGAGAACTTCTTCTCCAGGCCCAGCCGCTGGATCAGCGGCGCCGCCACACCGGCGCCGCCGGCGTGCTCCAGGTCCGCCCGGTTGGCGGCCAGGATCGCCTCGCGCCGCGCCTCCAGGTTGACGGCGATGCGCTCCAGGGCGGCGTTCTTGGCCGCGGTCGAGGCGATGGCCAGCCGCCGGCTGGCGATGCGCGCCGCCTGCGCCATTGCGCGTACCGTCATCATCCGGCTCCTCCTGTGCCCAATTCGCGGCTGCGCGCGGTGGCCGCGGCCACGGTGCGCTCGAGCGCGGCCTGTACCGCGCCCGCCTCCAACTCGCGGCGCCCGGCGACGGTGGTGCCGCCCGGCGAGCTGACCATGTCGACCAGGGCGGCGGGCGCCATCCCGTGCCGCTGCATGAGCAGCGCCGTGCCGAGCGCGGTCTGCACGGCCAGCGCCGCCGCCACCTCCGGCGCCAGCCCCTGTTGCACGCCGGCGGCGCCCAGCCACTCGATGAAGCGGGCGAAGTAGGCCGGGCCCGAGCCGCTCAGGCCGGTGACGGCGTCGAGCTGCTCCTCGGGCACCTCGATCGCCACGCCGGCGGCGGCCAGCAGGCGCGTCACCAGATCGCGGTCGGCGCCGCCGACCCGTTCCGCAACGGCGAATCCGGCGGCCATCGCGCCCACCAGACACGGCGTGTTCGGCATCACCCGGACCAGCCGGGCGCGCGGCAGCCGGGCGCCCAGCGCGGCCAGCGAGACGCCGGCGAGAATGGAGATGAGCAGCGCGTCGCTGGCCGCCAGCGCGTCGGTGGCTGCCTGCACGTCCTGCGGCTTGACCGCCAGAAAGGTGGCGTCGGCGGCGCCGCACACGCTGCGTGCGTCCGCGGCCACGGTAACGCCGTCCAACTCGCGGCTGAATAGCGCGCAGCGCTCGGCCAGCTTGTCGTACACGGTGATCCGCGGCGCCAGGCCGGCGCGCTGCAGGCTTCCCGCCAGCGCGAAACCCATGTTGCCCGCGCCTATGAATCCGATCGTGTTCACCGTCGGGAGACCTTATAGCAGGGTCGGGCGCCGCTGAGCAACGTGCCGAGCCGTGCGTGCGCGCCGAGCGTCGCCGTGCGCGTCCGGCGATCGCCGTTGGAGCCGTGCGCGCGGTGCGCGCTGCCAACGCCGTTCGCGGTGGGCTACAGGTGAGCCAGCAACACGCGCGAGTTGCGGGAGCGGTCGTAAGCGCGGCCGCCGGGCAGGGTGTCCGGGGTGGCTTCGGCGAAGCCCTGTTCCATGAAGAAATCGGCGGACTGAGTGGTGAGCGCGACTACGCGCCGCGCGCCGCGGCGCCGCGCCTCGCCGAGCAGGAACGAGACCAGCCGCGCGCCGGTGCCGCCGCCGCGGTAACTCTCGCTTACCACCAGGCTCTCGATCTCCGCGGTGTCGCCGTCCAGCAGGCGCAGGGCCGCGCACCCCTGTATGGTGTCATCGACTTGGTAGACGTAGTAGTCGTCGAGCCGGTCGGCGATGTCGCCGGCGGTGCGCGCCACCAGCAGGCCGGCGTCGATCTGCGGTTGCAGGAGGCGCATGATCTCCGGCACGTGCGCGGCACCGGCGGCGACGATGTGGATGTACTGGTCGCCGTAGAACATGGTGCCGGCGCCGTCGGCCGAGAAGATCTCGTCGATCAGGATGCCGTCGCGGCGCCCGTCCACCACGTGCACCCGGTCGACGCCAGCGGCACAGGCGCTGACCGCGGCGCCGACGAGCGCCGCCTGGTCGGCGTCGAAGCGGTCGCGGAACCGCTCCAGCAGGCGCTCGGCGGCGCGGTAGTCGATGCTGGAGTAGTAGCCGTCGGGCCGGGTGGCGAATTGTTCCCCGGCGCCGGGCACCGCGGCGACCCCGGCCGCGGTGCCGATCAGAAACAGCTTGGCCGCCTGCAGCGCTTGCGCCACCGCCACCGCCAGCTCCAAGCTGGAGATGTTGTACGACTTGCCGACCGCGTTCCAGCCGATGTTGGAGATGATCGGGATGGCGCCGGTTCCCAGCAGCGCGCCGAGCAGCTTGGCGTCGACCCGCTCGACGCGGCCGGTGCGCTGATAGTCGACGCCGTCCACCACGCCCACGGTGCGGGCGCGTACCCAGTTGCCGGCGACCGCGCGGGCGCCGCTTTCGGTGAGCAGGGCCAGGATCTCGTTGGCGACCCTGGTGGATGCGGAAATGACCGTCTCCATGTCGGCCTCGCTGGTAACGCGCCGGTCGCCGATGCCGGCCGGCAGCGCTGCCGGCGACGGCGCCCGCCACGCCGCGTCGCCCAGGGCGGCGTCGATGGCATGGCGCGCTCCCGGCACCAGCACGGCGTGGATGCCCATGCGCTGCAGGAGCACGATGTCCTTGATCAGCATCGGGAACAGCGGTGCGCCGAGCAGGTCGTCCGCGATGCGCAGCACGAACAGGCGCCCGCGGTAGTGGCTCAGGTAGCTGAGCACGTCCCGGGTTTCGGCAACGGAAGGGGCAACTCGCACCCCGCTATTGTCGCCGCCACGTCCGTTCCACTCAAGAGTGCGCGCCGCCGCAACCCGCCGCAACCGGTCGGCGGCGGACCAGTCGGCATCCGGCGGACGGCACGCTGGGTGATCCGAACGGTCTCTGTGTTCGTGCTTCGGCGCAGGAACCCCGTCGCGCCGCCGCCGCCGCGCATGCGACTCGGTGGGGCAGATGCGCTCCCCGCGTCTCCGTGCGGCAGCGGAGGGCTTGCCGGCTTGTTCCCGTGTCGGTGCCGCACGGGCACTGTGGGCGGTAAGCTGGTAGGCAGCGAGATGGAAAGTTTTTTACCGGTTGCGGCGGACCCGGTCACGTTCCGTTGGGAGCGGGCGGACTAGGCCCACTAGCGTGATGTGGTGTTGCTGCCCGATGTTCAACGAACGCACTGGCCGGTTTCACCGGGCCGCGGCAGTCGCCGCTGGAGCGCGCGTGCCCGGGCGTCGTCGTCGTAGCCGCTTGGCGACTGTCGCTGGCGCGATGCTGTTGGCCGCGGCGCTGTACTTGGGGGCCGTCGTTGGCCTGCAGCGACCGCTGAGCTATCCGAGGCCGCCGCGGCCGGCGGCGCCGCCCCTGTTGCCGGCTGGTGCACAGCAGGTGTGGCTCGGCCCGAACCGGGACCTGGAGGCATGGCTGCTGCGCCCGGCCGCCAGCGCGCGGCCGTACCCGGTGATCATCTACACGCACGGCAACGGCGAGTTGATCGATCACTGGGTGGCCCCGTTCCGGGCGATGACCGATGCCGGCGTCGCGGTGCTGCTGGTCGAGTATCCGGGCTATGGGCGCTCCGGCGGACGCCCGACCCGCGACTCGATCAGTGCCGGAATCATCGCCGCGTTCGACTTCGCGAGCGGGCACCCGGAGATCGACGCGCGGCGCATCGTGGCTTACGGCCGATCGCTCGGCGGTGCGGCCGCCTGTGCGCTGGCCGTCGAGCGCCCGGTTGCCGCGCTGATCCTAGAGTCCACCTTCACCAGCATGGCCGACCTGATGCCCCGGTTCGTGCCGAGGGCGCTGGTGCTCGACCCCTTCGACAGCCTGGCCGTGATCGCCGCCGGCACGCCGCCGGTGCTGGTGATGCACGGTGTTCGCGACCGCGTCATTCCCTTCGCCCACGGCGAGAAGCTGGCGCGCGCCGCCGGCACGGAGCCGGTCCCGCTCCCCTGCGGGCACAACGACTGCCCGCGGCAGTGGCCGCCGATCCTGGAGTTCCTGCGCCGCCACGCGGTCATCGAGTAGTGGCCGGTTGAAGCAGCACGGCGGCCGCCTCGTTTTGATGGTATAGTGAGGAGGCGGAAAGTGGCAGAGCCCATGACCCTGAGGGACGAAGACGTCGGTCGCATAGGAGAATATGTCAAGCCGTGGCTGCGCGAGTTGGTGGAGGAGATGGTTCCCCATGTGGAACTTGGCGGCGTCGGCGTGCAACTCCTCGAGCGGATGGTCAGAGTCGAGGAAGAGCTGAGAGCGCAGCGCACGTTGATGGACGAACGGTTCAACTTCATGGCGCAACGCTTCGAGGCAGTCGACAAGCGCTTCGAGGAGTCGAGCGCCCACAACGACAGGCGCTTCGAGGCAGTCGACAGGCGCTTCGATGCGGTCGACAAGCGCTTTGACGACCTGAATGCCCGCTTCACGGCGTTGACCTGGATGATCGGGGTGGGGTTCGTGGTCATTACGACGCTGACGACCGTGTTCGCGCTGCTCGCCTGAGCCCGATTGCCGGCGCGGGCGGGGTCAGTGCGACCCGAGCAGGCGCGGCAGGAACAGTGACAGCGGCGGCAGGTAGGTGATTACCAGCATGCCGGCGATCAGCAGCATCGCATTGAGCGCCAGCAGAAACAGCAGCGGATGCTCGATGCGCGCGGTCACCGCGGCCAGCAGACGCTACGGCGCCTGCGCATCGACCAGCACGTTGGTCAGGGCCAGGGCGGCGCCGACCACCAGCAGAATCGCCCCCACCAGCGCGCCGGTGTTGCGCACGATGGCGGCCAGATCGCGGCGCAGATCGATATACTTCGGCGCCGTGCTCGGTTTGCAGCGGGCGGCAAGCTATCCGAGGCCGCCGCGACCGGCGGCGCCGCCCGCGCTGCCGGCCGGGTCGCAACAGGTGTGGCTCGGCCCGAACCGGGACCTGGAGGCATGGCTGCTGCGCCCGGCCGCCAGCGCACGGCCGTACCCGGTGATCATCTACACGCACGGCAACGGCGAGCTGATCGATCACTGGGTGACGCCGTTCGCCGCCATGACCGATGCCGGCGTCGCGGTGCTGCTGGTCGAGTATCCGGGCTATGGGCGCTCCGGCGGACGCCCGACCCGCGACTCGATCAGTGCCGGAATCATCGCCGCGTTCGACTTCGCGAGCGGGCACCCGGAGATCGACGCGCGGCGCATCGTGGCTTACGGCCGATCGCTCGGCGGTGCGGCCGCCTGTGCGCTGGCCGTCGAGCGCCCGGTTGCCGCGCTGATCCTGGAGTCCACCTTCACCAGCATGGCCGACCTGATGCCCCGGTTCGTGCCGAGGGCGCTGGTGCTCGACCCCTTCGACAGCTTGGCCGTGATCGCCGCCGGCACGGAGCCGGTCCCGCTCCCCTGCGGGCACAACGACTGCCCGCGGCAGTGGCCGCCGATCCTGGAGTTCCTGCGCCGCCACGCGGTCATCGAGTAGTGGCCGGTTGAAGCAGCACGGCGGCCGCCTCGTTTTGATGGTATAGTGAGGAGGCGGAAAGTGGCAGAGCCCATGACCCTGAGGGACGAAGACGTCGGTCGCATAGGAGAATATGTCAAGCCGTGGCTGCGCGAGTTGGTGGAGGAGATGGTTCCCCATGTGGAACTTGGCGGCGTCGGCGTGCAACTCCTCGAGCGGATGGTCAGAGTCGAGGAAGAGTTGAGAGCGCAGCGCACGTTGATGGACGAACGGTTCAACTTCATGGCGCAACGCTTCGAGGCGGTCGACAAGCGCTTCGAGGAGTCGATAGCCCACAACGACCAGCGCTTTGAGGAATCGAAAGGCCATAACGACCAGCGCTTCGAGGCGGTCGACAAGCGCTTCGAGGAATCGAAAGCCCATAGCGACGAGCGCTTCGATGCGGTCGACCAGCGCTTCGAGGAATCGAAAGCCCATAGCGACGAGCGCTTCGATGCGGTCGACCAGCGCTTCGAGGAATCGAAAGCCCATAGCGACGAGCGCTTCGATGCGGTCGACCAGCGCTTCGAGGAATCGAAAGCCCATAGCGACGAGCGCTTCGATGCGGTCGACCAGTGCTTCGAGGAATCGAAAGGCCATAACGACCAGCGCTTCGATGCGGTCGACCAGCGCTTCGAGGAATCGAAAGGCCATAACGACCAGCGCTTCGATGCGGTCGACCGGCGCTTCGAGGAATCGAGAGCCCACAGTGACAAGCGCTTTGACGACCTGAATGCCCGCTTCACAGCGTTGACCTGGATGATCGGGGTCGGGTTCGTGGTGATTACGTCGCTGACGACGGTGTTCGCGCTACTCGCCTGAGCCCGATTGCCGGCGCGGGCGGGGTCAGTGCGACCCGAGCAGGCGCGGCAGGAACAGCGACAGCGGCGGCAGGTAGGTGATCAGCAGCAGGGTGGCGATCAGCACCAGGGCGAACGGCAGGGCGGCGCGGTAGATGGTGGTGAGGGGCCGCGCGAAGCGGAAGCGCGCCACGAACAGGTTGATGCCCACCGGCGGCGTGAGGTAGCCCACCTCCAGGTTGACCAGAAACACCACGCCCAGGTGCAGCGGGTCGATCTGCAGCGCGGCGGCCACCGGCACGATCAGCGGCACCAGCACCACGATGGCGGAGAAGATGTCCACCAGCATGCCGGCGATCAGCAGCATCGCATTGAGCGCCAGCAGAAACAGCAGCGGATGCTCGATGCGCGCGGTCACCGCGGCCAGCAGACGCTGCGGCGCCTGCGCATCGACCAGCACGTTGGTCAGGGCCAGGGCGGCGCCGACCACCAGCAGAATCGCCCCCACCAGAGCGCCCGTGTTGCGCACGATGGCGGCCAGGTCGCGGCGCAGATCGATTTCCCGGCGGATCAGCACCTCCACCACCAGCACATAGGCGGCGGTGAGCGTGGCCGCCTCGGTTACGGTGATGGCACCCAGGTAAATGCCGCCCACCACCGCCGCCGGCAGGGGCAGCTCCCACCCGGCCAGCCGCACGGCGCGGGCAGCGCGGCGCACGGCGAAACGACCGCGGCGAGCTGCCCGGTCCGATCCGGCGGTCGCGGCCGGCACCGCCGTCCCGGCGGGCGCGCGGCGGCGCACGACGGTGGCGTACAGGCCGAGGCTAGTCACCAGCAGGAGCGCCGGCACCGTGGTGGCCAGAAACAGGCGGTCGACGCTGACTTGCGCCGTGATCGCATACACGATCACCGCCAGGCTCGGCGGCAGCAGCAGGCCGGGCACGCCGGCGGCGGCGATCAGGCCGATCGCGTGGCGTTCGGGGTGGCGGCGTCCCTGCGCGCGCGCGGCCGCCAGCATCGCCGGCAGCAGCAGGCCGCCGAGCGCGATGATGGTGACGCCGGAAGCGCCCGTGAATGCCGTAAAGCCGGCCGAGACCGCCACTGCCGCGATTGCCATGCCGCCGGGCCGGCGCCCGAACAGGGCGCGCGCCAGCAGCAGGAAGCGGCGCGGCGCCCGGCTCTCGGCCAGCACCAGCCCCGCGAATGCGAACAGCGGCAGCGCCGTGAGCGTGGGCAGGGAGCCGAGGCGGTTGAACTCCACGGCCGCGACAGCGGGGTCGATGCCGGCCAGCGCCAACCCGGCCAGAGCGGCGCCGGCGATCAGCGCGAACAGCGGCACGCCGCCGAGAGCGGCGGCAAGCAACAGCACGCCGCCGGCTATGCCTACAACGGGTGCCGTCAGATTCCTCCGCCGGCGGTTGGTCGCGCCTGCATCGCCTCAGCCGGCGGAGATGTATCCAGGCCGGTCAGGTGGCGCGCCGCGCCGAGCAGGAAGCGCAGCGTCATCACGGCGAACCCGAGCGGCATCACCGCCGCCGCGGCGGCGCCTGCCGGTCCGGCGAACGTCAGCTCGGCGGCCACGAATCGGGCCGCGGCGATCGCCAGCAGGGCGGTGACCGCGGCGGCGCACAGAAGGGCGGCGGCGTTCACCGGGCGGCTGAACCGCGGCGGCAGCACCTGCTCGGCCACGTCGACCGCCAGGTGGCTGCCGCGGAAGGCGGCCAGCGAGGCGCCCAGGAACGCGATCCACAGCACCGCGCGGCGCACCACGGTGTCGGTCTCCGGCAGCGCCGGGAGGCCCAGGTTGCGCAGCCCGATCTGCACCAGCGACGCGGCCAGCGAGCCGAGGATCAGGATTGCCAGCAGCGCGGTCTCTGCATTGGCCAGCGCCGCGTCCCAGCGCGCCAGGCGGTGCAGGAACGCGCCGCGCGGCCGCGTCCCGGCGCTGCCGGCGGCGCCCGCGGTCATGATGTCGTGCCGGAGCGTGCTGCCGTACGGTGCGCCGCCAGGGCGGCCTCGACGCGGTCGAGCAGCGCTTCCGGGTACAGGCCTGGGGCCAGCGCCCGGCGCGCGGCCGCGCCGTGCTCGCGCAGCAGGTCGGCAGCGCCGGGGTCGGGCGCCACCGGCTGCACCCCGCGCCGCGCCAGTGCCGCCAGTGCCGCCTCATTGTCGGCGCGGCTGCGCTGCTGCAGCTCGGCCATGAAGCGGCGCCCGTTGTCGATCAGGATCGCCCGCAGGTCGGGCGCCAGGCGGGCGAAGGTGCGCCGATTCATGAGCAGCGCTCCGGAGGCATGCCCGAGCGGCAGGTCGAGGCGGTAGTCCACGCGGCTGAACCACTGCAGCGCCAGCAGCGCGAGCGGCGAGGAGTACACGCCGTCGATGACCCCGGTCTGCAGCGCGATCAGCACATCCGCAACGTGCAGCGGTACCGGGGCGGCGCCGAACGCGTCGAAGATCGCCGCGGCGAGCGGGTCGCCCTCCAGCATCCACCAGCGCAGCCGGCGCAACTCTTCCACCGACGCCACCGGGTCGGTGCTGAACAGGTAGATCGGTCCTACCTCGGCCCAGCCCAGCACCACGTAGCCGCGCTCCTCGAACAATCGTTCCAGCTCCGGCGTGAACTGCCGGTACACCGCGTCGATCTCCGCTTCGTCCCGGAACAGCAGCGCGCCGTCGAGCACCCGTTCTTCCGGCACTACCAGGCCCAGGCCGGCGCCGGTCAGGGCGACGGCGTCGAGCTGCCCGAAGCGCAGCTTGCGCAGCATGTCCGCCTCGCTGCCGGACACGCCGCCGGGGAAGATGCGGAATTGCAGCCGGCCGCCGCTCGCCTGCTCGACGGCGGCCTGATAGTCGCGCAGCACGGCCATCCAGGTGCTGCCCTCCGGAGCGAGCGTCGCGACCTTGACGATCTGCTGCGCCCCGGCCGCCGCCGGCACGACGGCAATGAACAGGGCCAGGAGAACCGCGAGGCGCGGGCGTAAGGTTCTCATGCGAACAGTTCGTCGACCGAGCGCGCCAGCCGGCCGGCGCGCTGCTGCGCCACCGCGTTGGCCAAGCGGCGCTCCGGCAGGAGGTCGAGATCGGCGCCGCGCACCTCGTCGAGCAGACGGTCGAACAGCGCGCGATCCTGCACCTGCACCGCGTAGGTGGCGGCATACAGCACATGCGTCATCAGGAAACGTCCCTCGGTGAGGTCGATTGCCGCCTCGAAGTGGTCGCGCGCCGCGGCCGCGCGGCCGAGGATCGCCGGCAGCGAGCCGGACAGGGCGCCGAGCAGGACGTGCGCACCGGCGTAGCCGAAGCCGGGATCGTGGCGCAGCACGAAGCGCGCCAGCGCCTGCAGAACCGGCACGTCGGCCACCAGTTCCGGGTCGCTGGGCCGATTCTTGACCATGCCGCCCCAGCCCTGTGCGGTCCAGTAGACGGCCGGCACGAAGCGCGGATCGAGGCCGTCCAGGTAGCGTTCGAGCGCGTCGAGATCGAACCACAACCCGTCCGCCGGTTGCGCAACCCCGTTGCGCCGGGCCGCCACCCGCCAGGCGTGCAGCGCGTGGTCGCGCGCCCGCCGGTACAGGCCGACGGCGCGTTCCGGATTGTCCTGTTCCACGAATGCCAGCGCGTAGCCGGAGTACGCCTCGGCGGCCAGCAGGCGCACGTCGACGGCGTCCGGGTCGCCGCGCAGTACCCCCTCCAGCAGAGGCAGGCCGGCCGCGGCGCCACCCTCGGCGAGTTCCAGGTCGCGTTCGGCATTGACCGCGGCGAAACTGTCGCTCACCAGGCCGGCGCTGGCGCGGGCGGCGAGCCGCTGCATGCTGCATCCCGGCAGCGCAAGCACCACCAGCAACCCGGCGAGAAACAGACCGCCGCGCCGGACGGCACTGTGCCGTCCGGCGCCACACCGCCGGGCACCGTGCCGCGCGTCGTCACGCCGCCCGCCGCGATCGGGTCCAGCGCGTTGGCCAGCCACTCTCACGAGCACCAACGTACCCGACCGCGACCGGCGCGTACAGATTGCGCGGGCTGTGTGGCAACGGGTGCCGGTGCGCTATTTGCTGGCGGGCGACGCTTGACCGATACTATTCGGGTAGTGTTGCAGGAACCTGATCCGCACATGGCGGCCGGACGGCGATACCCGCCGGCACGGTTGCACAACTTCGGCGCCGGCCCCGGCGCGCTGCCGGAACCGGTTCTGGCGGCGGCGCGGGAGGCACTGTGCGAGCTGCCCGGAGCCGGCGCCACGATTCTCGAGATCAGCCACCGCTCGGCCCACTTCGAACAGATTCTGGCCGAGGCCGAAGCGAACCTGCGTGCGCTGCTCGGCATCGACGACGCCTGGGCGGTGCTGTTTCTGCAGGGCGGCGCCCGCCAGCAGTTCGCCCTGATCCCGATCAACTTTGTCTCCGGCGGCCGTTGCGCCGAGTACGTGGTGAGCGGCTACTGGAGCCGCACGGCGCACGCCGAGGCGGCGCTGGCGGGCAGCAGCGCGGCGCTGTGGGACGGCGCCGCGGGAGACTACCGCCGCATGCCGCGCGCGGACGAACTCGCCCTCCCTCCCGCCCGCCGCGCCGCCGCCGCCTACGTGCACTACACGGTCAACGAGACCATCGAAGGCACGCAGTTCCGGGAACTGCCGGAGTTCGGCGCGGTACCGGCGATCTGCGACGCCTCCTCGGAACTGCTCTCCCGCCCGCTGCCGCTTGCGCGCTGCGCGATGATCTACGCCAGCGCGCAGAAAAACCTGGGGCCGGCCGGGGTCACGCTGGTGGCGGCGCGCCGCGATCTGCTGGCGCGCGCGGCCCCGTCGCTGCCGGCGATGTTCGACTACCGGCAGCTTGCCGAGGCCCGCTCGCTGCTCAACACGCCGCCGGTGTTCGCCATCTACGTGATGCTCCTGGTAACGCGCTGGATCCGCGACCAGATCGGCGGCCTGGACGAGATGGCGCGCCGCAACCACGCCAAGGCACAGACCCTGTACCGGGTACTGGACGAATCCGGGGGATTCTACCGCGGCCACGCGCTGCCGGAGAGCCGGTCGCACATGAACGTGACCTGGCGCCTTGCCGAGCCGGCGCTGGCAGCGCTGTTCCTGGAGCAGGCGGGCGCCGCGGGATTCATCGGCCTCGGCGGTCATCGCTCGGTCGGTGGGCTGCGCGCTTCGTTGTACAATGCGGTGCCGCTGGAGAGTTGCCGGCAGTTGGCCGGCTTCATGGAGGAGTTTCTGCGGTGTCACGGCTAGCCGGGAACGGTGCCGGCGCCCCCGTCCCGATGCGGTCGTGCTGCGTCGGTGCACAGGATTGCAATGCTGGCGTACAGGAGGGCACGGGATGACACCGGGCTGCTGTGTGCCACAGCCGCCCGCAAACCGCGGCGCGGCGCCGCGCCGGGCCGCCACCGGCGCGCGGGCGGGGGTCGCGGGTGCCCACGCCGACGGCCGACCGATGCGCGAACTGCCGGCGGCGACCTTCCTGATGGGCACCGAGGTGGGCGACGGCTTTCCCGCCGACGGCGAGGGCCCGGTGCGCGAGGTGTCGTTGCGCGGCTTCGCGATCGACCTGTGCGCAGTGAGCGTCGCCGACTTCGCGGCGTTCATCGACGACACCGGCTACGTCACCGAGGCCGAGCACTTCGGCTGGTCGTTCGTGTTCAAGAACCACGTCCCCAAGAGCGCATTCAAGAAGAACTTTGTACGCACCGTGCCGGAGCTGGGGTGGTGGTACGCGATGGATCGCGCCTGCTGGAAGCGCCCGGAGGGTCCCGGCTCCCACGTCCGCAAGCGGGGAGATCATCCGGCGACCCACGTTTCGCACGCCGATGCCGAGGCCTACTGCAACTGGGCCGGCAAGCGGCTGCCGACCGAGGCGGAGTGGGAGTATGCCGCCCGCGGCGGCCTGCAGCAGCGGCGCTACGCCTGGGGAGACGACCTCACTCCCGGCGGCAAACACTACTGCAATATCTGGCAGGGCAAGTTCCCGGACTACGACCGCGCTAGCGACGGCTACGCCGGCACCTGCCCGGTGCGCGCCTTTCCGGCCAACGGCTATGGTTTGCACAACGTAGCCGGTAATGTATGGGAGTGGTGTTCCGACTGGTTCAGCCCCGACTATCACTTCGACGCCGCCCCGGTCGACCCGGCCGGTCCGCCGCGCGGCAGCAACCGGGTGATGCGCGGCGGCTCGTTCCTGTGCCACCGCTCCTACTGCAACCGCTACCGCGTCGCCGCACGCACCAGCAACTCGCCGGACAGCTCGACCGCCAACCTCGGCTTCCGCTGCGCGCGGTCGTTGTGACGGCGGTGGCGGTGACCGGGGCGTGGCGCGCGTGACGCGCGTGACCGCACAGGAGACAGCAGCGTGCTAACCGGGTTATTCTGGTTGACGGCCATCTTCGGAGTCGGCGTGACGGTGGTCGATCTGCTCGGCTTGATCGGCGGCGGTTCCGACGATGCCGGCGCGTCTGGCGGCGACGAGGGCGGCGGCGGTGGCGACGATCAGGGCGGCGGCGGCCAGGCCGGCGTCAGCGGGGCGCCGGTGCTGTCATTCCTGCGCTGGCTGCGCACCCTGGTCTACTTCTGCGTCGGCTTCGGTCCGTTCGGGCTGGCGGCGGGAGCGTTCGGCTCCGGACCGGTCGGTAGTCTGCTCTGGTCGCTCGCCGGAGGCGTGTCGATGTCGATCCTGGCACGGCAGTTTTTTCGTTTTCAGCGCACCCGGCTGGACTCGTCGCTGCGCGACGAAGAGTTGCTCATGGAGCCGGGTACGGTAATCGTGCCGATCGCCGCCGGCAGCATGGGCAAGGTGCGCGTGCTGTTCGGCCAGAGCGTGACCGAACGATACGCGCGCGCAGAAGAGCAGTCGGAAGCGTTCGGCGCGGGCGACCGCGTTGTTGTTTCTCGTGTAACGGAACAGTGCGTATACGTACGCAAGGAGGATCCATGTTAGAGGGATTTGTCGGCGGCGGCGTGGCCGCGGTGGCCGTGTTCTTTTTCGTTATCGGCATGCTGCGCTCGGTGATCCGGGTGTGCCCGCCCGATCAGGTGCTGGTGGTCACCGGCGCCAAGACCAACGTGCGCGGCAAGAACTACGGCTTTCGCCTGCAACGCGGCGGGTGGACCTTCGTCATCCCCTTCTTCCAGAGCGCACAGGGACTGGGCTTGGGCACCATTCCCATCGACGTGCGCGTGGATGGCGTGAATTCGGCGAACGGCATCACGGTGGGCGCCGACGCCACCGCCTGCGTCTGCGTCGACCATGAGGATGACACGCTGCTGTACTCGGCCGTCGAACGCCTCATGGGCAAGTCGCGTGACGAGATACAGGAACAGATTCAGCAGACCATGGTCGGCAACTTTCGCGGCGCCTTGAACAAGACCACGCCGTTGCAGGCGATCGGCATGGTGGAGAGCGTGGACGAACGTGACCGCGTCGGCGAGGGCAGCAGTCTGGCGCCCAGCGACGCCGAGCTCGACGACGAACTGGAAGGCGAGCGCGCGCAGTTTCGCCGCGAACTGCTGCGCGACAGCAACCAGGACCTGAGCACGTTCGGCATGCGCGTCGTGTCGGTGTCGCTGCAGAAGATCTGGGACACGTCGAACTACATCGCCAATCTGGCCAACAAGACCCTGTCGCGGAAGCGGCAGGAGGTGGAGATCGAGGAGGCGCGCACGAAGGCGCAGGCCGAGCGCGCCGAATCGGACGCCAACCGGCGCGCGTCGGTCGCCGAAAACAGCGCCGACGAGCAGATCATCGCCGCGCAGCAGGAGCTTGAGGTGCTGCGCCGCAAGTGCGAGGCGGAGGTGGAGCAGCTCAGACTGGAGACGGACAGCGCCATCGCCCGCGCCGAGAGCGCAGGCGAGCGCGCCGTGCAGGAGATCGCGGTCGATCTGCGCAAGCTCAAGAACGTCTCCGACGTGACCCTGGAGGCGGACACCAATCGGCGTGCGGCCGAGACCCTGGCCGACGGCCAGAATCAGGCCGTACAGATTGTCGAATCGACCTACAACGACCTGCTGGATCAGAAAGCCACCATGGTCGCCCACGCCGGCAACGCGGGCAAGATCGCCCTGTTCGTGCAGCAGCAGCTACCGACACTGTTCGCCGCCTATGAACGCCACGCACGCGAGATGAAGGTGGACAACGTGGTGATCATGGACGACGCGCGCGGCATGAACGGACTGCTCAATCGCGGCCCGGACGCGTTCGTCGACTTCCTGGAGCGGTTCGAAGCGGGCTTCGGCATCAGCGTCAAGGATCTGCTCGGCCAGCATGACGCGGCCGAAGAGGAGACACCGGTATGACCGGATTCGTAATCACATTCCTGGTGCTCATCGTCATCACGCTGCTCCTTCAGCTCATCACCAAGATGAAGCTGGTCGGCGCCGACGAGCTGGCGATCGTCGCCGGCCAGGGCAAGGGGTTCTCCTCGGTGCGCGGCGGGCGAGTGTTCGTGTTTCCGCTGATCCACCGTTTCTATCGCATGGACATGCGGCCGCGGACCACCAGTGTGCGCGTGGAATCGGCGATTGCCGCCGGCATCGTGCCCCTGACCGTGGTAGCCACGGTCAGTTTCGCGGTCGCCTCCTCCGGCGAGGGGATGCGCAACGCGATCCGCCGCATCCTGCTGATGACGCGCGATTGGAGCGAGCTGAGCGGCATCGCGACCGGCATCATTGAAGGCCACCTGCGCGACTCGATCGCCACCATGACCCCGGAGCAGGTGATGACCGACAAGGATCGTCTGGTACAGAACATGATCCGCGTGTGCAAGGTCGACCTGGAGGGCATTGGGCTGGAAATCACGGCGATGAACATCGCCGACGTGGACGACCACCGCCTGGAAGGGGTGCGCGAGCCGGAGCTGTATATCGCGCTGCTGAAGCGGATACAGTCGGCCAACGCCGAGGCGCAGTCGCGGGCCGCGCAGGCGCAGGCGCGCGCCGCCTCCAAAGAGGAGACGGAGACGCGCCGCGCCGAGGTAGCGGTGCGGGAAGCGTCCAATGCCAAGGAGAGCCTGCTCGCCCATACCCGCGTGGAGGTCGCCCAGCAGGGCCAGCGCAGCGCCATTGGCGTACAGCGTGCCGAGCGCGACGCGGTGGCCAAGGTGGCCGGCATCAAGGCGCAGATCGGCGCCGAGCAGCAGCGTATCGAGATGCTGCGCGAGAGGTATCGCGCGGAGATTCTGATTCCCGCCGACGCGGAACGGGAGCGGATGGCACTGCAGGCCAAGACCACGTCGGCCGAGATCCGCGGCCGCGCCCAGGCCGAGATCGACCAGTTGACGCGCACCATCGAGATCCTGCGGGCCGGCGGCAGGTCCGCCGTTGCCGCCTACGTCATCGAGCACTTCGACAAGTTCATCGAGCCATTCGCCCAGACCCTGTCGTTGTTTCCGGCGGGGCATACCACGGTGATCTCGGGGGCCGGCGGCACGCACGCGCCGATTTCCGGCGTGCACCCGCATCCGGTGGAAGAGGAAAAGGCTCGGCTCACCCTGCAGGCGCTCGGCGCCATCGCCACCGCCGCCGAACCGCCGCCCGCCGAGCCGTCCGACCCGCGCCGGTCCGCCATCGAGCAACGGCGCCGATAGATACCTGCCATGTGGGGTTGCCAATAGGTAACTGGAGTGAAATGAGTTTGAATGACATTGGCCAAGAGGTATTCGATCCGTCAGAAGCAGAGGACGAAGAACAGTCCACCCGTGTCCGCTATGCTATAACCAGCTATGGAGCTGACTACCCAGTTGATGGACTGGTGAAGCGTCTCGACAGGGGAGACATCTACGTCCCCGAATTCCAGCGCAAGTTCGTGTGGACCCACGCTCAGGCTTCGCGCTTCATCGAGTCGCTACTGTTGGGCTTGCCGGTGCCCGGCATCTTTCTTTTCAAGGAGCCCGATACGCACAAGCTGGTCGTCGTCGATGGACAACAACGATTGACGTCCGTGCGCAACTTCTACCACGGGGTGATCGCGAACAGGCAATTTTCCCTCAAAGGAGTCGACGAATCGATCGATGGTGCCACGTACGACATGCTCGACGACGATAGCCGTCGAACGCTGGACGATTCACTCTTACATGCCACCGTATTTCAGCAGGATCATCCGGAGGGCGATCGAAGCAGCATCTACCGCGTATTTGAGCGGCTGAACACCGGAGGAACCGCGTTGGCTCCTCAGGAGATCAGATCTTGCGTGTACCGCGGTCCGTTTAATGATCATTGCAAACGCTCAACGAGGTTGAAGAGTGGCGGCGCATTTACGGACCCGTCAGTGCACGACGCAAGGATCAGGAGCTGATCCTACGCTTCTTTGCGCTGAAAGATGCTCTCAACGCGTACGCCAAGCCGCTCAAGCAGTTCCTCAACGACTACATGGAAGAGAACGCAAAAGCTGCCGTCGGTTGGCTCAACGCACATCGCGAGGTGTTCCTGCGCACCATAACGTGTGCTGCGCGTCATCTTCCGCGGGATTCGTTTCGGCCCGAAAGAGGTCTCAACGTGGCGGTCACGGATGCGATGTTGATCGGGCTTGCCAGACGAATAGAGCAAGGAGAGATCGTCGATTCGGATCAACTCGGAAACGCTGCGATGGAGCTCTCGCGCCAGCAAGCATTTCGAGACGCGACTGATCGAAGCACGACGGAGGCGGTGTCCATCACGAGCCGGATTGAGCAGGCGACGGAGGCGTTCCGGAAGGTTCGATGAGCCTACGCTTGGCGGCGCAGGCCGCACGCCGCGTGAGGGGCCCCTACCCTTCCAGTTGCGCGAAGCGGGTGAAGTAGTCGGGGAAGGTTTTTGCGGTGCAGCCGGGGTCGGCGATGGCGATGCCGGGGACTCGCAGGCCGGTGACCGCGAACGCCATCGCGATGCGGTGGTCGTCGTAGGTTTGGACCGTGGCGCCGCGCGGCTGCGCCGGCTCGATGCGCAGGCCGTCCTCGCGTTCTTCGACCGGCACCCCGAGGCGGCGCAGCTCGGTGGTCAGCGCGGTCACCCGGTCGGTCTCCTGCAGGCGCGTGTGGGCGATGCCGCGGATGGTGACCGGCGACTTGGCGAACGGCGCGATCGCCGCCAGCGTGGGCGCCGTGTCGCTGATCGAGGCCAGGTTGACGTCGATGCCGGCGAGCTGCGCCGGTCCCTGCACGGTGACCACGTCGCCACGCCAGCGCACCTTGCAGCGCATGCGCTGCAGCACTTCCAGGAACGCCAGGTCGCCTTGCAGCGAGTCGCGCGTCAGGCCGGCTACCCGCACCCGGCCGCCGGTGACCGCGGCGGCCGCGAAGAAGTAGGAGGCGTTGGTGGCATCCGGCTCGATCACCAGATCGTGCGCCCAGTAGCGCTGCCCGGCGGCGATATACAGGCTCGCGCCCCGGCCGGCCGCGGTCACGCCGAACTGCGCCATGAGGCGCGTGGTCATGCCCACGAACGGTTTCGATACCAGCTCTCCGGTGATGTGCACCGTCATGTTGGTACGCGCCAGCGGCGCCACCATCAGCAGGGCGGAGATCGGCTGACTGCTGCGCAAGCCCGAGATTTCGAGGTGTCCTCCGGCCAGCCCGGCGCCGCACAGGGTGAACGGCATGCGCGGCGGCTCCGCGTCCGACGTGATGCGCGCCCCCTGCGCGGCCAGCGCGTCGAGTAGCTCGTCGATCGGCCGCTCGCGCATGCGCGGCGCCCCATCGACCGTGTAGCAGCCCTCCCCCAGCGCCAGCAGGGCGGTCAGAAAGCGCGCCGCCGTGCCCGCGTTGCCCACGAACAGGTCCGCCTCGCGCGCCGGAATGGCGCCGCCGTGGCCGTCGACGCTGATCGTCGCGGCATCGGCATCCTCTCGCACTTCGATGCCGAGCGCCCGCAGGGCGGCACCCAAGTAGCGCGTGTCGTCGCTGAACAGGGCGTTGTGCAGAGTCGACGTGCCGGACGCCAGTGCGGCCAGACACATGGCGCGATTGGTCAGGCTCTTGGACCCGGGCACCCGCACGTCGGCGTCGACCGGCCCCGCCGCCGGGGTAATGGTTTGTACGCTCACGCCACAATGGTGCCGTACGAGCCGGGATCATACAAGCGCGGAGCGCCCGTAGATCCGCCGGCTGCGGATCACCGGAATGCGCCCAATGTCATCAACCTCAGACTGGAACGAGATTGGGGACTCGGGGAGGACAGCACGAGCGCGCGGTGAGAGCGTTCCGAGAGGACCTCACATCGGACTCTACGGGTTCCGGGAAGAGGGGGACTGCCCGGTCTCCACATTCACGACTGCCGTCATACCTGGGCCTGACAGTGTGATGGGCGGGGTCGGGCTGACCACCGTCGGGGCTCGGACACGGCAACGAGAGGATAATATCGATTGGTTATCACTGTATCCGTTGGCGACCGATCCGTGCGTTATTGAGCGGCGTACCCGAGCAGGTGAGCATGCTCGCGTTTCCGACAAACCACACTCGGAAGACTCTATCCTTTTCCAGCCATTCTTCTGAGCCACTCCGACTCGGCGACCGCTACGCGGTTCAGTGTCGTTGCAAAGTTCTGTGCAATCCGTTGGGCGTATTCGGCCTTGAGTTCGCCTTCCCACATGTAACGCTTCCCGCAGGTGTCCGTGAACTCGAAACCACCATCGGCCTCTGGCTTTGTCGCAACTACCGCACGGTTGCCCTTCGCTGGCTTGAATTGCAGAAGAACCCAACCGGACGGATCCAGTCCAATCCCCAGCCGCTTGAATTCGTCACCAAGTCTCACAACGAGCTGTTCCTTCACATTCCGTGGCTCGATCAGCCGCAGGAAAATAAACGCAGTCTCCCCGTCCAGCCTGATACAATCGCAACGTGGCCTCATGCAGATCAGGTGTCTCTCGCCATCCTCGATCGCCGTCACGACAGATCCAAGCCACAACCTCGGTGGTGGCGCGTTGAACACCGTCCGAAAGCTCATGATCCACGCCAATCGCTCGTCAAGGCCAGCCACGTTGCGGCGAGCGAAGCCGGCGGAGAGTCCTTCAAAGGCGTTTTTCTTCAGTACACTCTCCAACAAGCCCTCGTTCGCCAATGTGATGGTCTGTTCCACGTCGAGCTCGCGGTCGTCGAACACGAAGCCAGCAACTTCATCGCCCTTGCGTCGTATCCAACCCTCTATGGCCTCCGCCCCTGCGGGAGATTCTTCTGCAACCGCGTTGTCCATGAGGCCGCGAAGCTCGTCGGCTAGATGGTTCACGAACTGCCGTTCCGTATCTTCAGGATCGGAAAGACACGCCCTGTGGGCAAGAAGCGCGGGGTCCAAGTCGGCACAGAATCGATCCAGGATCTTGTGCGCGCCCTCTCGAATCGCAGTCAACGAAGTGAGCGCGATACCAGGAAGCAACCCCTCGGTCATTGACGCAAAGTCGCCCACCAACTTCGCCGGTAGATCCTCCTCCGCCACGCTCCGTTCCTTCAGCGTCTGCGCCAGATTAACATCGGGCTTTGCGTAAATGACCACCCGACCGTGTGGATATGTAATCACCGTTCTAGTCTCGTTCTCGACCGCGTCAAATCCGGCTTCCGTCAATTCAATGAAAACGGCTCCACAGATATCCCCCAGCCGCGCCTCGCCGGTATAAATGGCCACGAGTCGAAGCGAGTTCGTGTCCACTTCTCCAGTCAGCAATTCGCGAAGCAATCTTAGCGCATATAAGGAATCCCCTTCCTGTAATAGCCAATCGAGAACCACGATGTCGGCTTGCCTCATCGTTTCCAACGCCGACTCCTTTGGGCCGACAACGGCGCAGATCACGCCGAGCGTCGAGAACGAATCAATGACGGACCGTGCGTTCAGGGAGTGTACCGACCGACGACCGACCGAGCTTCGATCTTCCTGACTCGAGACCGGCGCTCGCCGATCTGGCGCCACAACCTCCGACGTTGGTCCATCGCCTTCGTCAAGGGCCATATAGGCCTCGTCGTCCACCACTACCGCAGTATGGAGAAAACGCTGCGCAAGCTCGCGGCTGCGACGTCGAAATCCTTTGGCCGAGCTCATCATCCTAACCTATGATTCGTCCACCGGTACGACACCGAATGTCGTGCCCCGATCCGCGTCCATCAATCGTAGGTCGAACCCCACACGGCGCAGGGTTTCTCGTCCGATGTGCAACCCCATCCCACGCCCGCCGGGTTTTCTGCTGAAACCGAATTCGAAGATCGCTTCCCGGTCACGAACATCGACGCCCGGTCCGCTATCTGCGACGAGCAACGTGCCGCCTCGCGCATCGAGTTCAATGCTTCGCTCGCGCTGCGGATTCTGTTGCGATAACCAGAAGATGGCGTTGTCCACCAAGTTCACAAAGACAGGATAGAAGCTCGACGGGAAGCCGACGATCTTGGCATTAGCGAAGTTTCCGGTCGCGGCAAATGCAACGTTGTGACGCGCCAAACGCGCCTGGAACAACTCTTTCAGGAAATCGCGGATCTCGGTACCAAGGATTTCGACCGCCTTTCTGTAGAGGCGACGTTGCAAGGGCGTGAACAGCGTTAGATAGCCATCGAGATGATCGAAGTTCGATCGGATAGCGTCGTATAGTTGTCCCAAACCTTCATTCATATCGGCCCAGGATTTTAATTTCCGCAAGCCGCTCCGAATGGAGCGTATCGTGGCTGAGAACTCATGGTTGATGATTTCGATCGCCATTCCCAAATGGGCTAACTGGGCATCGGCTTCAGCTTTCTCTTCCAGAAGGATATTGCGTTGCTCGATGGCCATCAACTGTTCGGAGATCGAGCTCTCACCCGTTACGTCTATCGCCTGAAGCTGTTCCAATATAGAACTCAAGAGTGCTCTTTGTTCCTCTGTGGTTTTCACGACCCTGATCTCCAGCGCACTCCTCGTTTCGACGAAAACGTCGTCGGGCATTACTGCAAGGTCGATCCGTTGAAAATCGCTAAGTACCTCTCGCATTTTCGTCTCGACGGTTTTCAGAGACCGCCCCGCCACTTCCCGAGCCTCTGACGCAACCTTGTCGGCTTCTCTCCTCACTGCGCGGCCTGACTCTCCGGTCGTCATGCGGACCTCGCGTCCGAGACTTTCCAGTGCCGCTTCTGTCCTAACACGGCGATCGAGTGACAGCTCCGCCTTTCTGACCTCTTCGCCAATCAGTCCTTCAACCAGTTCGCGCGCAGGCCGGAATACATTTTCTTGAAGCATGGCAAACTCCGTGTTGTACACGCCCCAGTCGCGGAGCGTCGCCTTACCCAATCCGATGCGTGGCCGCGATACGCGATAGCAAGCCTCGAGTTCCCTGATGTCCGCTTGCGCCCGGCGTTCGAGCTCGATGACTTTGTGCGCTGCCAAGTGACGGTCCCTGATGTTGCAGGCCGCGCGCAAATCCACATCGACGCGTTCTGTCAACGACATAGCTTGCTTCCAAGGTTCGTTACTTTCGAGCCTCCGAAAAAACGCGTTCAGGCTGACCTCGAACTTCTTCTTTCTCTCCGAAACCTGCTTCTCTCTCCGCTTCCTCGCCTCGTCCTCCTTCGAGAGCTCGCCTTTACGGAGATCGAATGTCTCGGAATACACTCCATCGGTTCGGAAAAAATCCGTCGCCACTTGAAGCAAGAAGTTCTGTAGAATCGACCGGAATTGACGATAGGCCTTGTTCTGCTGGAACCCTTCGCGCCCCGCTTTCTCTCGCAGGTCGTGATTCCGGTCTGCATCGATCTCAACCGCACCGAACATCTTCCGATGGGAAAAGTAGTAGTAGGAAGCTTTTTTTGTTCGTCTGAACTCGATGTCCAACCAGTCGTAGTCGGTGTCGCCATAAGGAAGTACCCGGATGCCGTTCCTGTAGATGTACAGCCCCCCGATTTGTTCGGTCTTGCTTCCCAATCTTGCATGTTCTTCGTGGGGAATCGTCGAGTGCCTGCTTTCTCCTTCGAACGCGGCGAAGTCGATCGAGAACGGGCCGCAATTCGTCGGGACTCCGCGCCCACCACCCCAAGAAATGACGTGATCTGCTATTGTGTCTCCATAGATCGTAATCTGGCCCCTGAACTGACCGAAGTCATCGAACGTACCGCGGATCCGGTGGTCCGCATTCTGGAACTCTTCCGGAGTGAAGAATTCGTCCTCGCCAATCAAGTCGTCGGCCACGTCGTCCGTCTTGTGATCGCGGAACGTGGAGTGGATCGCGCTGTACGAATTCGGCGTCATGGTGTTGCTGAATCCGAGCAACGCTTTCCTCAAGGGTGTCGCTTTCTTCAGTGCTGCTACCTTGCTCGCTGTCGGATCACCGTCTATGTCGTCCGCGAGCAGGGGTGAGGTCGGCTTGATGATGAAGTGGGTGCCACAGCCGGAACCGCTAAGGGAAGGTTCCTGAAGGTAGGAGTCGATCTCTTGGGGGTCGATATCGAATTGGCGGAGTTCGCCGACGAGTTTTTCCAACAACCGCCGCTCAATGTGGCGACCAACCCTTTTGGCGTTCTCACGAAACTCACCTACCATCTCGGCCACGTCATCAGCTGACGGTAGTATGCTTGGCGGGAATGACCGCAGCGGGACGTCGATCTCCTCCACGTCGATCGCCGGCCACTCGAAAATGCCCCAGTTCAGGAACGCTGCGGTGAGGTCGGAAGCTCCATCATCGGTCTTCGCACGAGTGAGCACCAGGAGCTGCGGCCCGATGGTCGCGATCGCAAGCCTCCCGATTCCCTTTTCTCCGAGCATCGGACGCGGTTCCTTGTCCGGGTCTTGCGGCGGTCGTTGAGCGGGATCGAACTTGCTTTCGGTGCCGATTGTCAGCCATCGGGTCAAGAAGTCGTCGTGACTCATTCCGATACCGTCGTCCCTCAGGATGAACAAGCCGTCCGAGCGGTAATAGTCGATCTCGACGCGGTCGGCGTAGGCATCGTGCGCGTTCTTGAACAACTCGCAGATGGCCGTCGGAATACCGGCAATCTGTTGTCTCCCGAGCATGTCGAGGGTGCGGGCGCGGGTCTTGAAAACTGCCATCAGGGCAGCCTCCCTTTGTCCTTCAGATGCTTGAGGAACTGTTGACCGATAAGCTTCGCCAAGCGGACCGGAACAGCGTTGCCGACCTGCCTCGCCATCGACGCCATGCTTCCCTCGAAAACGAATTCCTCCGGGAAGGTCTGCAAGCAGGCCGCTTCTCGAACACTGATGGCTCTATCCTGTTCCGGGTGGCCGAAGCGTCCATTCGAGTAGCTCGTGCACCGGGTGGTCAGCCCCGATGCGGGCGCGTCCCACGACATCCGGCCGTAGACATCGCTATAGCCCGAAAATCCCTTGTGGCATTCGAGGCTGAGGTGTTTCGGCCAGTCCCGGTTGCCACCGCCTTCCGGCGTCGCTTTGACACGCTCCAAGTTGCGCGCCGAAAGATTCGCCGCTCTGTGATTCGGCACCTCTTCGTGCGCCTCCCCCGCCCGAATCGGCGGGAGATGGGAAATCCAGTCCCGAACCGTAGCATATCGCTCTTTCGGCATGTCCGGCCCGTGAGTCTCATCGGGCAGGTGGATTGCGCCGTGGCGGCTCCCCACCAGGACTAGCCGGCGGCGGCTTTGCGGTATCCCGTACCTCGCCAGTCTGACCGGCCGATAGTCCACCTTGTAATCCGACGCGTACAGTCGGCTCAGAAAGCCGCCGAAGGGCTGACTGTCCGCATCAAGTTTCTGCAGCCCCGGAACGTTTTCGACAAACACGAGATCCGGCCGGCAGCCTTCCACCAAACGCGCAAAGTGGGCTAGCAGCGGCACGCGCTCATCCTGATCCAACTCCGGCCGCTTTGTGTTTTGCCTGGTAAAGGGCTGGCACGGCGCACACCCGCTGAACAGCACCGGGTTCGGTCTTTCCGCTTCTACGCGGAGTCGGACCGCATCGACGCTTACCTCGCGGATATCCGCAAACTCGAAGTGTACTTTGCAGAAGTTGGCTTCGAAACTCGCCCGTGCGTCCGCGTCGTGATCCAGCGCGAACGCAATCTCCATGCCGGCGGACCGAAAGCCGCAACTCGCGCCGCCGCAGCCGGCAAAAAAGTCGTATACTCGAACGGTCATCGGGTCACCTTTGCTCCGGTATCCGTGTGAAGACTCGAGGTTCCACATTCGTGACCGACAGGGTGCGTTCCGGCTTCTGGGTAGTCGCTCCACGCCCAATGAGTCCGACCAACCTGCGTTCCACCGCCCCTTCGTCCCCGATTTCGCACTGCCAGATGACGAGGACCCGCCATCCTACCGCCCTCAAAGCCGCTTCCTGGCGAGCATCCCGTTCGACGTTGGCCGCGAACTTCTCGGTCCAGAAGGCGATTCGGGACTTGGGATTTGAAGCGTACGGGCATCCCTCGTGCCTATGCCAGAAGCATCCATGCACGAACACGGCCAGTCGATGTTTCGGGAACACCAGATCGGGGCGACCGGGCAAGTCCTTTCGATGTAGCCGAAATCGCAATCCCATTCGGTGAGCGATGTGGCGGACAGCCAATTCCGGTTTGGTGTCGCGACCGCGAATCCGAGCCATCATCGCGCTTCGCCGCTTGCGGTCCACAATGTCGGTCATGCGTCGATCTCCGGAACACGGGGTATGAGGTCGCCAACCCCATACCGGCTGCGGGTGGTGGTCGCTGGCGGCAGCAACCGCAGCCAGGGCAGCATGGTGTTCGGGAGCGTTGGCCTGGATCGTGCGGTCGCCGCATAGCGCCTTGGCCACCCGCGCCTTGAACTTGGCAATGAATTGACGCCGTTCGCCTCCACCTCGTTGGCCCTCCTCATAGCCAAGAATACATTTCAACCTTCTGTTCAGGTTTTGAGACATCCTCTACCTGAACTGTCTGCCGAGCCCGGGACGGGCTTGATTTGCGGTCTCCAACCTCCTCCAGGACTCTCGGATATGGCCGATACTGCGCCACCCGGCGTGCGCCAGCTGACCGCACGCTCTCTTGGCACAACCGTTCGTTCAATCGCCCCAGAACTCGATACGGCACATTTCCTCCTCTCGTGAGGGTGGCACAGATGATCGGAATGTGCGACCCTTGGATGGGTGGCCGACGGTAGGAGCATAGCGTGAACAAGGTACCGATTACATCAGCACAGGGGGCGCCGCCGGCCGGGCCGTATACGCCGGCGCTGCGCTGGGGCGAGCTGTTGTTCGTTTCCGGGCAGGTGGGCGTCGATCCGGCCACCGGTGAGCCGGTGGAGGGTGACTTCGGCGCCGAAGTGCGGCAGGTGCTGACCAACGTCAGGACCTTGGTGGAGGCGGGCGGATCGGCGATGGACAAGGTGCTGAAGGCGACCGTCTACCTGACCGACATGGCGCGGTTCGCGGAGATGAACGCGATCTACGAGGAGTTCTTTCCCGCGCCGCGGCCGGCGCGCAGCACGGTGCAGGTCGGCTTGGCCAAACAGTTCCGCGTTGAAATCGACGTGATCGCCGGCATCTGAGCCGGCTGCCGGTGGAGACGACGCGGCACCAGATCCATTTCGGCGACGCGCTCCAGATGGCGGCGCTGCCCGACGGCTCGGTGGCGCTGGTGGTGACCTCGCCCCCCTACCCGATGATCGCGCTGTGGGACGAGCAGTTCGCCGCGGCCGACCCGCACATCGCGGCGGCGCTGTCAGCGGACGACGGGAATCGGGCCTTCGAGTCGATGCACGCCCGCCTCGACGCGGTGTGGCGCGAGTGCCACCGGGTGCTGCAGCCGGGCGGCCTTGCCTGCATCAACATCGGCGACGCCACCCGCAAGATCGGCGGTGAGTTCCGGCTGTTCTCCAACCACAGCCGTATCCTGCATGCCTTGACCGAAATCGGGTTCTCCGTACTGCCCGACATCCTGTGGCGCAAGCCGACCAACGCGCCCAACAAGTTCCTCGGCTCCGGCATGCTGCCGGCCGGCGCCTACGTCACCTACGAGCACGAGTACATCCTGATCGCCCGCAACGGCGTCCCGCGCACGTTCTCACCCGCCGACAAGGCCCGTCGCCGGCGCAGCGCCTTCTTCTGGGAGGAGCGCAACGCGTGGTTCTCCGACCTATGGCTCGGTCTGGTCGGCGCCCGGCAGTTGCTTGGCTCCTCGGGGGTCGATGGTGCCGACGCCCGCCTGCGGAGTGCCGCCTACCCGTTCGAGTTGGCCTACCGCCTGATCCAGATGTATTCGCTGATTGGCGACACCGTGCTCGACCCGTTTCTCGGCACCGGCACCACCACCACCGCCGCCATCGCCAGCGGCCGCTGCAGCCACGGATTCGAAATCGAGGCAAATCTCGAACCAACGATCCACAACGCAATGGAAGAGACGGCGGTTCCGCTCGGCCGCGAATGCGCGCGCCGCCGGCTGTGCGATCATCTCGACTTTGTGCGCTCCCGCGAGGAGGCGGGTAAACCGTGTCGCCATGTCAACGCCCGCTACGAGTTCCCAGTGGTGACCCGCCAGGAGGTAGACCTGGAACTGGTCGCACCGTGTGCGGTAGTGCCGGAGTCGGCCGGCATCTTTCTCGCTCAGCATGAGGTTGCCCAGCTTCCGGTTCGCGAAAATCAGATCGATCTACCGTTTGCCGGCATTGCAGGCGTAATCGGGTGAGTCAGCGGCCATGAATCGGGACGACACCGACGATCACCCCCTCGCGCCATTCGACCGCAAGCCGGTGCGCGGCGGCGACGCGGTAGCGATGGCGAGCAAGCCGAACGTCGTCTACTTCCTCGTCGATGACATGGGGTGTGGCGACGTGTCCTGCCTCAATCCGCACGGCAGGATCGCCACGCCGCAGTTCGACCGGCTGGCGCGCGAAGGGATGGTGTGTGGCGACGCCCACTCCAGCTCCGCGGTGTGCACCCCGTCCCGCTACGGCGTGCTCACCGGCCGCTACAACTGGCGGTCGCCCCTGCAGAAGGGCATCGTCAGCCCGTACGGCCCGCCGCTGATCGACGAACGGCGGCTCACGGTGGGCAAACTGCTGCACAGCCACGGCTATCACTGCGGCGCGATCGGCAAGTGGCATCTCGGCATGGACTGGCCCTTTGCTTCAGCAGGGATGCGCCCCGGTCCAACCACGGCATCGGCCAACTGGCCGAGTGCCGCAAACGAGGATTTCCTGCCGCCGCACCCGAACGAGGAGCCGGCCGGCGCCGGGCTCGAGGCAACCGAGCGGCAACGGGCGCTGTGGCGCGATTTCTTTGCGCGCAAGATCTCGGACGGCCCCACCACGCGCGGCTTCGACTACTATTTTGGCGTCGACGTTCCCAACTGGCCGCCCTACTGCTTCATCGAGAACGACGCCACGATCGGCACGCCGTCCGAGTTCCTGCCGGCGCGGCTGCTCGGCGACAACCTGGCCAGCCTGCCGGGTCCGGCGATGCCCTACTGGAACTTCGAGCAGCTCCTGCCGGCGTTCGCCCGTGCCGCCGACCGTTACATAGCCCGCCGCGCCGCCGAACGGCAGCCGTTCTTTCTCTATCTGCCGATGACCTCGCCGCACACCCCGCTGTCGGTGAACAAGCGCTGGATCGGAGCCAGCGGATTGAACAACCTGTACGCCGACCTGGTAATGGAAACCGACGACGTGTTCGGGCAGGTGCTCGACTCCCTGGAGCGCCACGGCGTCGCCGACAATACCCTGGTCATCTTCACCAGCGACAACGGCTGTGCGCCGTACATCGGCGTCGACCAGATGGAGGCGCAGGGGCACCATCCCAGTGGCGGCTTCCGCGGCTACAAGTCCGACGCCTGGGACGGCGGCCATCGCGTCCCGTTCATCGCGCGCTGGCCGGGGGTGATCGAGCCTGGCAGCAGCAGCGACCAGCTCGTGTGCCTGACCGATCTGCTGGCCACCTGCGCCAACTTCCTGGACGTTCGGCTGCCTGCCACCGCTGGCGAGGACAGCTTCAGCATGCTGCCCCTGTTTCAGGGCAGCGACGAGCCGATCCGCGACCACGTGGTGCACCACTCCATCTCCGGCAAGTTCGCCATACGCGACCAGCGCTGGAAGCTGGTGCTGTGCCCCGGGTCGGGGGGCTGGTCCCTGGACGACGCGGCCGCGGCCCGCGACGGGCTGCCGCTGGTCCAACTCTACGACATGCTGCGCGACCCGGCGGAGCGTCACAACCTGCATGCCGAGCAGCACCCGCGGGTCAAGGAGATGGTGGCGCGGCTGAAGCGGCTGGTGTCGGCCGGCCGCAGCACGCCGGGAGCGGAGCAAAGCAACGACGCGGCCGTGGATCTCTGGAAGGCGGACACGCTGCCGGGTGTCGATCCGGCAGTGTTCGACGACTACTGAACCGCGAAGCGGCGAGAATCCAGCCGAGCGGCCGAGCCTGTTCGCCTTTTCAAGAGGCGAAATCTATGGTAATTTCTCCTTTCAATAAGGAGAATATTGGTTGGCCGCCTCGTTGCGTCAGGCTCTGGTAGAGCAGCTTGTGGAGTCGCTCGGGCGCCCGCTGCCGTCCTTTACGCCGCGCCGTGTGTTCGGGCGCACCGGGCTGCCGGGCAAGGCCACGGCGGTAACCGGGATGCGGCGCGCCGGCAAGACCACCTTTCTGCATCAGCTTCGCCGCGAGCGTATCGAACGGGGCATCGCCCTGGATCGGCTGCCGTTTCTGTCCTTCGAAGACGAGCGCCTGGCCGGTCTGGAAGCTGACGAGCTTGGCGTGCTGGTGGACGAATACTACCGGCGCGTTCCGCAGGCTCACGACGAAACGGTGACGTGGTGCTTCGACGAGATCCAACTGGTGCCGGGTTGGGAGCGGTTCGTGCGCCGGCTGCTCGACGCCGGCGGCAGCGAGGTGCTGATCAGCGGATCGTCCGCGGCGCTGCTGTCGCGCGAGATCGCCACCGCCCTGCGCGGACGGGCGTGGCAGGTGTTGATCCATCCGTTCGCGTTCGCCGAAGCGCTGCGCCACCGAGGGCAGTCGATCCCCGCCGACCCGGAGCGCGGGACGCGCCGCGAACGCTCCTCCCTGGAGCGGGCGCTGCTGGACTGGCTCGCCACCGGTGGCTTTCCGGAAGCGCAGGGGCTCGACGCCGAGTCCCGGCATCAGCTCTACCGCGACTACGTGGACGTGGCGGTGCTGCGCGACGTGGTGGAGCGCCATCGGGTGCGCAACGTGACGGCGCTGCGCTGGCTGGTGCGCCACCTCCTGGGCAATGCCGGGTCCACCTTCAGCGTGGAGAAGTTTTACGCCGTGCTGCGTTCCCAGGGCCTGCCGGTGGCCCGCGACACGCTGCACGAATACCTCGCCTACCTGGAGGACTGCTACCTGGTGCGGGTGGTGTGGATGGAGTCGGTTTCCGAGCGCCAGCGCATGGTCAACCCGCGCAAGGTGTACCCGGTCGATACCGGCCTGATCCCGGTGTTCGACCGCGGCGGGCGTGCCAACGTCGGCCATGCGCTGGAAACCGCGGTCCTGATCGAGCTGGAGCGCCGCCGGCGCGAGGTCACCTATGTGCGTACGCCGGACGGCTACGAGGTGGATTTTCTCGCTCGCGATGCCACCGGTGGAACGGAGCTGATCCAGGTGTGCGCGGATGCCTCCGATCCGGCGACGGCGGCTCGCGAACTGCGCGCCCTGGCCTCGGCAGGCGAACAGTTTCCCCGCGCCAAGAAGCGATTGATTGTCCTTACCGGCGACACAGTTCCGTGGGAGCCTCCCGCCGGCGTCGAGGTACGGCCGGCGGCCGAGTGGCTCCTGGCACCGTATGACGCCATCACTGCGCGCCGGACGGCTCGACTCTGATGAACGCCAAGCCGGAGATGCGCTCGAAGTGGCCGTCGCCGGTGAGCAGCACGGCGCCGCTCTCCATGGCCTGTGCCGCGATCCAGACGTCGTTTACGGGAATCGGCGTGCCGGCGCGCCGCAACTCCGCGGATATGCGGCCAAAGCGATCGGCGGTCTTGAAGGTCGCAGGATGGAATTCGACGAACGGACTGGCGAGAAACTCATCCAGTTGAGCCCGGTTGTTCTCGTAACGGGTGCCATGGCGAAATCCGTACAGGAGTTCTGCAACCGTCGCGGCCGGTAGCACGACCCGCTGCGCTGCGCGGACCCTCGCTCTGACCGCGGCGGCACCGCGCATGTACGCCGTGTACACGTTGGTGTCGAGTGCCAGGATCATTGCCAGAACGGGTCGTCGGTCCGGTCCAGCTCCGCCACCGCTTCCAGGACGGTACGCTCCTCCTCGGCCGACCACGAGCCGAAGAATCGGTCGAGGGCGTTGCCGACGGTCGCCGGCCCTTCGCCGCGGCCGCTCATGCCTGCTCCTTTCCTCATCAGCGCCAGGGCCGCCTTGTTCAGCGACGTGTCGCGACGCTGCGCATCTTCGCGGACGCGCCGTTCCAACTCCACGTCGCGAAACCGGATCGTCAACTGGGTCATGACGAAAGCGTAAAGCAAGTTCTGAGTCAGTTCAAGTCACATAATGAGGCAAAGTGAGCCATGCTCGGTTGACCACTTCGGGTTCGGTGTTCGTCGTCGGCCTGGCACGCCGGCCGTCAGGTGATGTGGATGAGCTGTTCGCGGCGCGGGCCGATGGAGATCCAGCGTACCGGTACGCCGGCGGCGGCCTCGATGGTCTGCACGTAGGACTGCGCCTCCGCGGGCAACTCGGCGAAGCTGCGCGCGCCGCTGATGTCGCACCGCCAGCCGGGCAGGGTCTCGTACACCGGGCGCGCGCGCTCCAGCACCGCCGTGGCCGGGAAGTCATCCACGCGCCGGCCGTCCACCTCGTAGGCGGTGCAGATCGGAATGGCATCCCGGTAGCCGAGCACGTCCAGCAGGGTCACGGCCAGCTCGGTGGCGCCCTGCACGGCGCAGCCGTAGCGAGTGGCGACGGCGTCGAACCAGCCGACCCGGCGCGGGCGCCCGGTGGTGGCGCCGTACTCGCCGGCGTCGCCGCCGCGCTCGCGCAACTCGTCGCCGCACGGCCCGGTGAGCTCGGTGGTGAACGGCCCGGCGCCGACGCAGGACGAGTACGCCTTGACGGTGGCCACCACCCGCCCGATGGCATGCGCGGGCACGCCGGCGCCGACGGTGGCGAAGCCGGCCAGCGGCGACGAGGAGGTGGTATACGGGTAGATGCCGTGGTCGGGGTCGCGCAGCGCGCCGAGCTGGCCTTCCAGCAGCAGGTGCTTGCCGTCGCGCAGCGCCGCCCGCAGCAGCGCGGTGGAGTCTACCGTCATCTCGCGCACCTCGGCGCCCAGGGCCAGCAGCTCCTCGACGACGCGGTCCAGGCACAGCGGGTCGGCGCGGTAGAGATGCTCGAGCAGCACGTTGATGCGCGGCAGGGTGTGTTCCAGCCGGCCGCGCAGGTGATCGGCGTCGAACAGCTCGCCCACCTGGATGCCCACCTTCAGGTACTTGTCGGCGTAGAACGGCGCGATGCCCGACACGGTGGAGCCGAACTTCGCCGCCCCGCGGCGCGCCTCCTCCAGGCGGTCCAGCTCGACGTGCCACGGCAGCACCACCTGCGCGCGGTCGGCGATCAGCACGCGCGGATTGGGTGCTCCGCGGGCGCGCAACTCGGCCAGCTCCGCCAGCAGCGCGGCCACGTCGACCGCCACGCCCGGCCCCAGCAGGTTGGTGGTGTGGGCGTGGCACACCCCGCACGGCACCAGGTGCAGGGCGAACTTGCCGTACTGGTTGATCACGGTGTGGCCGGCGTTCTTGCCGCCCTGGAAGCGGATCACCAGGTCGGCGGTCTCCGCCAGGTAATCGCACAGCTTGCCCTTGCCTTCGTCGCCCCAGTTGGCGCCGACCACCGCCGTCACCGGCATTGCATGCTCCGCATCGCGCCCCGTCCGTGCGCCTTACGCCGGTGGCCGGCGGCCGGCGTTTCCCGCTGCGCGGTCACGATCGTGCGTGGCGGGCGCAGCCGCCGCACGTGCGCTCACGGCGGCGCGGTGCGGTTGGCCGGCGTTGTCCACTCCCGCGGCTGTCGACCCGGCGCCTGGCGAACGGGCGGCATCGTCGTGCTCGGTGCGGTCGCCGTTGGCCGCGGCGCCGGCGCGCGACGCGGCCGCGCCACCGGCCCCGGTGGCTACCGGCGAGCGCTGCGCGGGACGCGCTAGGCTGCCCGCGCCGGCCGCCGCTTGCGCGGCCCTGGCGGCCCCCGCCGCGACCGTTGCGCCGCCCTCCCGAGCCGCGACGCCAGCGCGGGGTGCCTGCGCGGCGCGGCTTGCGGCGGCGGCGCCGTCGTGCCGCGCCCGTCGGCGCGCGATGCAGGCGGCCACGAAGCCGTGGAACAGCGGATTGGGGCGCGCCGGCCGGCTGGTGAACTCGGGGTGGAACTGCACCCCGATGAAGAACGGATGGTCGGGCAGCTCGGCAACCTGGTAGATCGATTGATCCGCCTTCCACCCGGAGAACACCATGCCGCAATCTTCGAACAGGCCCTTGTAGAGGGGGTTGAACTCGTAACGGTGGCGGAACCGCTCGTGCGCCGTCAGGCCCCCGTACAGGCCCGACGCCAGCGACCCGGCGCGCAGCGTTACCTGTTTGCCGCCGAGCCGCATCGAGCCGCCGATCCCTTCGATCTCGTACTGCTCCGGCAGCAGGCACACGACCGGGGCGGTGGTGGTGGCGTCGTTCTCGGTGCTGTTGGCGTCCGCCATGTCGCAGCAGGAGCGGGCGTACTCCACCATCGCCGCCTGGAATCCGTAGCAGATGCCCAGCATCGGCAGCCCGTGGGTGCGCGCATGGGCGATGCAGGCGATCTTGCCTTCCCAGCCGCGCGCGCCGAACCCGCCCGGCACGATGATGCCGTCCATCGTGGTCAGATGCCGCGCGGCGCTCGCCACCCGTTCCCGGCCGCGGCCGGCCAGTTCGATGGCGTCGGTAGGGATGTCCACCACCTCTACCCGCACGCCGCGGGCGCAGCCGGCGTGCTCCAGTGCGCTGTGGATGCTGGCGTAGGTGTCGCGCGGCCCCATGTACTTGCCGGCCAGCCCTACCACCACCCGTTCGGTGGCACGGGTGAGCCGGCCGAGGTACTCGGTGAAGTTGAACCGTGTCCGCCGGGCCTTGGGCTGCATGCCGAAGTAGGTCAGGGTCAGATCGTCGACATCCTGCGCCGCCAGGTGGTCCGGCACCTGGTACACCGACTTCTGACTGTGCAGATCGATCACGTTGCGTTCCGGCAGGCGCAGCCGCTGGGCCAGCTTGCGCAACACGCCCTGCTCCACCGGATTCTCGCACCGGCACACCAGCATGTGCGGCTTGATGCCCATCTGCATCAGCATCTGCGTGCCGTGCTGGGCGGCCTTGCTTTTCTGCTCGTTCAGGTGCGGGGCCTCGATGATCCACGCCAGGTTGATGAACAAGACGTTGTTCTCGCCCTCCTGGTAGGCGAGTTCGCTCATCGCCGAGATGTACGGCCGCACCTCCTCGTCGCCGACCGTGCCGCCGATCTCCACCAGGGTGATGTCCGCCTCGTTGGCCAGCGACGACTCGCGCACGAAGCGGATCACCTCGCCGGTCACATGCGGAAAGAACTGCACGTCGGAGCCGGAGAACTGGCCGCTGCGTTCCAGCTCGTTCAAGCGCCGGGTCAGCCGCCCGTTGGTGAAGATGTTGTGCTGCGAGAAGCTCTTGTCGACGAACCGTTCATAGGTGCCGATGTCCATGTCGCACTCGGTGCCGTCGTCGAGCACGAATACCTCGCCGTGGCGGTACGGGCTCAGGGTGCCGGCGTCCTCGTTGAAGTAGCCGTCCATCTTGATCAGGTTGGTGCGCCAGCCGTGCTCCTCCAGCAGCGACGCCAGGCCGGCGGAGAACACTCCCTTGCCGAGACCGCTGATCACGCTGCCGGTGACGATGATGAACTTGGTCTGACCGGCCCGATAGCCGGGCGGCAGGAAGGAATATTCCTCGCCCGGGTCGGAACGGCTGCTGAGGGCGCGCAGGCGGTCGGGAATCGGGTCGGGAATCTGCGTCACGCGGCGTCCGCCTGCAGGATGTGCTTGAGCTTGTTGCCGTAGTAGGAAGCCAGGTGGGGATGGTGGATAAAGACCTCCCGGTCGTCATATTCGAGCGTCATGTACGACTTCGACGGGATGATGGGGACATCGGGGAAATTGTACACCTTTACCGTGCGCGCGAGCAGTTCTTCCAGCGCCAAGCGGCGGCCGTCGGCGTCGTACAGCGGCGTGGTGTCGAGCCCGTGCGCCTCCACGCGCTCCAGGTTGGCGGCCACGCGATCTTCCAGTTCATCGCGGCCTATCTTGTAGCGGTCATCGAAGGAGGCGAACAGCAGGGTGCTCTCGTATACCGTCATCAGCTTGCCGATCTGCTCGTGCATCACCGTGGCCAGTTCGCGCGCGCGCCGGTAGCGGCCCGACGGGATGCCCTCCCCGAAGCGAATCATGACCCGCGAGCGCTGGTCGCGGATACGGCGCGCGAACGGCATCTTGATGAACGCGTAGTAATGATCGTAGACGTATTTGGCGATCTTGCTCTTGCGGGAGCGCGCCTGGTACTCGCGGAACACGATATCCTCCGGGATGCGCTCGTAGGAGATGTTGACCGGTATGTACAGGGCCTCCTCGGCGCCCATCTGGCGGATCGCGGTGTTCAGGACCAGGAACACGTAGGCGGACAGCTCGGCAAACTTGCCCGAGTAGGAGCGACCGTACTTCGCTTCGCCGCTGTTGCGGTCGATTTCGTAACCGGGGAAGATCATCAGGTGCAGACCCTCCGCCAGGACGCGCTTGATCTGGGGCAGGTACAGCTTGTTGTACTGCTCCTTGGTGAGCACGAAGGGCCGTGTATGCAGCAGTCGCAGCATCCAGTCGGCACACCAGTGCCGGGCGTAGAATGAGCGCCGGTCGCGGATCGTCATGAACGCCCCGCACTTGCGCAGAAAGGTGTCGACCGGGCCGACGTACAGGTTCTCACCCGCCTGAATGGCGGTGCGGATGTAGCGCTGCGCGAGATAGGTCTGCAGCAGCATCCAGTCGTATTCGCTCTGGTGGTTGGGAATGAAGATCAGCTTGCGTCCGCTGCGCGACAGCTCGTCGATCTGGTCCAGGCCGTCGATCTGCACCTCGCTGAAGCAGTTGCCGAACAGGATCACCTCCACCGTATTGGCGGTGTTGACCACGTAGCGGTCGCTGCGCCGGTGGTGCAGCAGATTCAGAACCTGTTCCTGGGAAAGATTGGGATTCATGACGGCAGGCTCATGCGGGCCAAGTGAGGAACCAACCGCGATTCTACCAGAAACCGGCGACCAGATTCTCGAACTGTTCCTGGCGCCCGGAGGCTGGCCGCGGCTCTCCCGCCTGCAGAACCCACTGCTCCAGGTCGCGAAAACTGGTGCTGCCGCGCTCGATGTCGGCCCCCGTGCCGGCGTCGTAGCTGGCGTAGCGCGCCCGCCGCCACTGGTCGAGGGTGCCGTCGGCGATGATGCGGTCGGCGATCAGCAGGCCGCGCGCGAACGCGTCGATGCTGCCGGCGTGGGCGGCGAACAGGTCGCGGATGTCAGTCGACTCGCGGCGCAGCTTGGCGTCGAAGTTGAAGCCGCCCGGTGCGATGCCGCCCTGGCGCAGCACGATCGTCATCACCGCGCTGGTCACCGCCAGGTCGAGGTTGAACTGGTCGGTGTCCCAGCCGATCAGCGGATCGCCGGTGTTGGCGTCGACCGAGCCCAGCAGGCCGGCGTCGGCGGCCGTCTGCAGTTCGTGGGCGAAGGTGTGGCCGGCCAGGGTGGCGTGGTTGCACTCGACGTTGAGCTTGAACCGGTCGAGCCCGTAGCCGCGCAGGAAGGCGAGCACGGCGGCGGCGTCGAAGTCGTACTGGTGGGTGGTCGGCTCCTTCGGTTTCGGTTCGATCAGCAGGGTGCCGCCGAAGCCGATCTCGCGCGCGTAGTCGGCCGCCATGTGCAGGAAGCGCGCGAGGTGGTCCTGCTCCCGCTTCATGTCGGTGTTGAGCAGCGTGGCGTAGCCCTCGCGCCCGCCCCAGAACACGTAGTTGGCGCCGCCGAGGCGGTGGGTCACCTCCATCGCCTTCTTGACCTGCGCCGCCGCGTAGGCGAACACGTGCGCGTCCGGGTTGGTGGCGGCGCCGTTCATGTAGCGCGGGTTGGCGAACAGGTTGGCGGTGCCCCACAGCAGCCGGATGCCGGTGTCGGCCTGCAGCCGCTCGGCCAGGTTGACCACCTGGTCCAGGTTGCGGTTCGACTCCGCCAGCGAGGCGCCTTCGGGGGCGATGTCGCGGTCGTGGAAGCAGTAGTAGTCGACGCCGAGCGTGCCGATGAAGGCGAACGCGACGCGCATGCGGCGCAGCGCGTTGTCGACCGAGTCCACCGGGTCGTCCCAGGGGCGCACCAGGGTCGGCTGGCCGAACGGGTCGGCGCCGGTGCTGCGGAACGTGTGCCAGTAGGCGACCGCGAAGCGGAAGTGATCCGCCATGCGCTTGCCGGCCACGATGCGGTCGGCATCGTAGTACCGGTAACTCAGCGGATTGCGCGAGTCGGGGCCCTCGTAGCGGATCGGCTCAATGCCGGCAAAGTAGTCTTGCATGGCGACTCGGGGACGGTACGGCAACAGGCGCCCGGTGGTCAAACCCCGGCCCGCCGCGCTACATTCACGTCGTTATGCCACTAGTGCCAATGCGCATCCTCCTCGATCACGGTGGTCAGACTGCGCTACCGCAGATACAATCCGAGCCGCTATGCCACTAGTGCCAATGCGCATTCTGCTTGATCACGCCGCCGAGAACGATTACGGACTGGCGGCGTTCAACGTCAACAACATGGAACAGGTCCAGGCCATCATGGCCGCCGCCGCCAACACCGAGTCGCCGGTCATCATCCAGGCCTCGCGCGGCGCGCGCAGCTACGCGCAGGAGGCCTACCTGCGTCACCTGATACTGGCGGCCGCCGAAGTCTACCCGCACATCCCGATCGCCATGCATCAGGATCACGGCAACAGCCCGGCCACCTGCCGCAGCGCCATCGAACAGGGCTTCACCTCGGTGATGATGGACGGCTCGCTGGGTGAGGACGCCGCCACGCCCGCCGACTACGACTACAACGTGCGCGTGACGCGCGAGGTAGTCGCCGTGGCGCACGCGCGCGGGGTGACGGTGGAAGGCGAGATCGGCGTGCTCGGCTCGCTGGAGACCGGCATGGGGGACAAGGAGGACGGCCACGGCGCCGAGGGCGTGCTGGCGCACGACCTGCTCCTGACCGACCCCGACGAGGCGGAGCGGTTCGTGGCCGACACCGGGGTGGACGCGCTGGCGGTGGCGATCGGCACCAGCCACGGCGCCTACAAATTCTCCCACCAGCCGGACGGCGAGGTGCTGGCGATGGCGCGCATCGAGGAGATCCACCGCCGCCTGCCCAACACCCACCTGGTGATGCACGGCTCGTCGTCGGTGCCGCAGGAGCTGCAGGATCTGTTCAACGCCTACGGCGGCAACATCCGCCAGACCTGGGGCGTGCCGGTGGAGGAGATCCAGCGCGGCATCCGCCACGGCGTGCGCAAGATCAACGTCGACACCGACAACCGGCTGGCGATGACCGGCGCCGTGCGCAAGGTGCTGGCCGAGTCGCCTTCCGGCTTCGACCCGCGCGACTACCTGAAGGCCGCGCGCGCCGCGATGCAGGACGTGTGCGAAGCGCGCATGACCGCCTTCGGCCAAGCCGGCAACGCCGGCGCCGTACCCGCGGTCACCCTGCAGCAAATGGCCGCCCGCTACGGCTCGTAGGCCGAAGCGTGCGTCATCGGGCCACGAACTTACGAACTTACTGGAACATCAGGTTGCGCTGCTAGCCGACGCAGGTCGGCCTCCACACTTTCCTTGAAGTCGTCCAGAACCGGATACTGCCGGTCGGCGTTGCGAGTCAGGTATTGGCGTTCTCTTCTGCCCAACGCTTCCATATCCTCGTGCACGACCAGGCTGATGAACGGAAGGCGTGCCTTCTGCAATTCCAGCAGGGTGATGGCCACGTTCTTGGCCTTGTCGTTGCCGAGCACGCCAAAGAGGTAGAAGTCGCGCCTGTTATGCGTCAGCTTCCAATCCACGCTGAAGACTTCAGCGTTTACCATGGGGGTTTGGCTGGCGACGGGGGAGTATGGGGTAAGGGTGGATGTAACGTACTCGTTCAGGTCGTCGTAGAAGGCGCTGCGGACGGTTTCCCTCCCCCAGTAGCGCATGTTGCACACCTTTTGGACACAGCCGGCGAACTGCATGATTCCTTCGTAGAGCGTTCCGACCGGTACGTCGAGGCAAAGGTTGCCATTGTCATTGGCGACCTGGTTGTTGATCAGGATGTCGTCGAAGATACGTAGCCGGGTGTCCGTGTTCAGATCGTAGGAGTAAGAAAGCCTCATCAGCGCCATGCCGAAGTCGCAGATGCGGATGTATGCTTCGCTGCGCGGACTTTCCTGCAGGTAGATGTCCACCATGTCGCCGTCCTCATGGCAGATTGGGATGATGAGTTGGTATGCGCCTTCGCGCCGCGGGTAGATATCGAAACCCGCTGCCATACGGCCGTTGAGCGAGGCCCTGATGCTATTGATGTCCATTAAAAAGCCCCAGTTGCGTTATCTCCGGAAAATACTCATCATGGTTCGACACGCTGGCGTCGTTGAAGAAAACCCAAAGTGCCCGCTCCAGCGTTGCGTATTGGTGAGTGATCGTGCGATCGCGTTCCTGCGGTTGTGTGCTCCCTGATGCGAGTTCCTGTTCTGTGAGGCGGTGGATCTGCGGCTGGGCGTAATGCCCGTCCCGAGTCCGGCTGCTCTCCCCGTGCGGCCCGTTGTAGCGCATCGGCGTGATCGCGCCTATCGGCACGTCCGCTCTATAGCGCAGTCCGATGGAGAAGTTCTCAGCGAACTGGAGATTCTGGCGGACGAAGACCGCGAAAGCGCTGCCATCTGGGCCGCGGCTTTCCAAATCCAGATCACAACGCCGGTTGCCATTCTCCTCCCGATACCCATGACTGGGCCGCCTGCGGACTATGGTCTTGGGAAGTTCGATCAGTTCCTGAATCCGTTGCTGTGTCAGCATCGCCCTGTCCTGAGACCACATGCTACACCAATTGGCGCTGCTGTCCCACAATCTCCGCCAGCCCTTATGCCTACCGCGCGAGGTTGCGCTGGTCGAGCCCTCGGATCCCCCGGTCTACCAGCGGATCGCTCGAAGAGCCCACGTTGCGCTCCCGGAGCACGCATTGGAGCGGCGGGTTGTTGACCTTGTATTCATACTCGGTGGCCTCGCCCACGGAGAGCACGCGGCCCACGCCGACGGTCACGCGTCCAGACTGTTCGGAGAGCGGGGTGCGCTTGGCATAGAAGAAGCAGAGCGACTCCTCCGGCCGCAGCGCGCTGAAGAAGTTGTCGAGCAGCGCAAGCTGGTTCTCGTGCTCCTGTACCCAATCCGGCTCGACCTGCTTCCCCTGGTGGTTGCGGATGTCGGGCTCGCGGTCCGGCACCCAACCGATCTTCAGACGCTCGGCGATTCCGATCTCGCCATCCTTCGCGCTATCCTCGACCTTCTCGTGCAACATCCATTGGTAGGGCACGCAGGCAGCGGAGTACGCCGGCTGCACGAAGCGGGTGGGTGCGAAGTGGCTGTGGGTCGAGGGGTAGAACTCCGTGTACGGGTGCGTCATCGTCCTCGAGAGCGCGAACGGCGCCATGAACGAGACGCGCTCGCTCACACAGGGAGGCAGGTTGGCGCGGTCGAGATCGTCGAGTCGTTGACCCGCGCAACGCGCTTCTACTTCGTCGCGCCGGCCCTCGCCGATGCGAGGCGAAATGAGGCAGCTCGAGTTGTCCAGCGGCCGGGCGCACACGGTCCCGGTCCAGCCCCCGTCGGCCAGGGGACGCGGATGGTGATGTGGTGGGGCGGCAGGCGCCGGGCACCGGTAGAATTGGCGTTCATCACAAAACCTCCCTGCCTACTCAAGCACGGAGCCAGTCTCGTCGGCCGCCTTCTCCACCTCGGTGATAACCTGGCGGAGGAACTGGTTGCGGTCGGGGGAGGGCGTGACGTCGGGAACGGGCGCCGCCGCCTCGTAGATCTCGTCGCCGATAATCCGAGCGCGCACGAACGTCGAGCCGGTTCCGTGCTTGTCGTAGGCGTCCTGCCACTGCGCTGCGCGTTCGCGCCACACCCTGCGAGTGCACACTTCTAGCAGCCGCGGGCTGAGGTTGTCCGCGAAGGCGTCGAAGTAGGCCTGCTTCTGGTCGTCCGCGGGGTCGGGCCCCTTCCAGCGCAGGGGTTTCTGCACGAATAGGTAGATCCCCTCCACCAACTCCTTGCGCAGGTCAGCGATCGGGCGCAACGTGTCGTAATCGTCCCTCATTCCTGTGGCGAGACGCCGACTCAGGGCCTTCACCCGAGTCCAGTGCTCCTTTGCGAAACCGGGATTGAGCTCGAGCCCGAGGCGCGGCCGCCATGCCTCGTGGAAGGCGTCGGCCGCGGCACGAATCGCGAGCACGAGATTCATCCGGTCGTAGACCGGGCGCGCCTCCGCGGGCTCCGGCTGCTCGATCACCGTATCGATTGCATTGAGGAGCTTGCGGATCTGTGAGATCGTCCGCCTTCCCGAGGTGGTGGCTGCCCGTAGCGGCTCGTGGATGTTCGCCAAAAAGAAGCGGGCGCTCTCCAAGCGCTGGCGCAACGCGCGCTCGGCGTACGGTCCGAGCTCCTCTCCGAATGCCGCGAGCACGTTCTCGGCAGAGGCGAGAACGTGCTGCACCCTTGCCAGGGCGTTCGGCAGGTTGTCGCCCTTGACCTCGTCGAAGTGCGTGAAGGCGATAATGAGTTTGCGTGCATTCCCGGTCGCCACGATCTCCCGCATAGCGGCGAGCGGCGCCGCCTGCATCGGCTGGGTGGCATTGTCCACAAGGAGGACCGCATCCGCGCCCTCGATGTGGCGGCTCACTGCCGTCGAGACCGCCGAGGACGATCTGGGCGTGTGGCCGAGCCCCTCGCCGTCGAGGAGAACGAGCTTCGGAACCCCGCTTCCGTTCCAGGTCGCTGTGAAGGGACCGGCGACTCGCACGCCGCTAACGAGGGGCGTCAGCAGCCGCCCGAAGAGGGGCGCGTAGTTGCTGGAAAAGCGAGATATCGCGCGGAGAAATGTGGCGCGCTCTTCGACCGGCCACTCTCCTCTCCACGTCAGAGGCCAGCTCTGCCGCGTCTTCTGGACCTCTCCGGGGGGTAGCAGGTCGAAGCGCTTCTCGATCTCTTCCATCAGTGCGTCGGTCACTTGGTGAAACTCCTCGTCGTCCCGCAGCAGACTGTCCAACTCCTCCTCAAAGAGCTCTTCGGCCACGCGCTCGTCGTCGTGCTCGCGAACGTCGAGTTCGGCGCGCAGCTTGTCACCGAGACGGCGAGCGAGATCGCGCAGCTTTTCGACTGACCGGGCGAGCATGTCCGAAGTGCTTGCCATGTCGATGGTATCCTGCTCCTTCTCGGAAAGAAGGTCCAACTCGCCCTCCGATTCCTCCTCCTCGTCGTCGAAGTCCGAATTGCTCAGGGCGACGGTCGGGCCGTTTCCGAGCACGTAGTTGAAGCGAAAACGTTGATTAACGTGGTTCAAGAGGTGCCGGAGCACCTCAGCGTCGCCCGCACCCTTGGCCGCGGCGAGCACTGCGGCCAAGATGCATTCGTTCAGGTACTCGCGCACCTCGTCGCTCGAGGCGAAGGTCACCACCGCGCGCCAGTCGCCCTCGGCGAGGACGATTTCGGTGTCGTGGATGGTCGTTTTCGCCGTCGAGGTCGAGGGGAAGCGCTCATTCACGGGATCCGTCCCGATCAGTTGGCGGACGAGCGTCGTCTTACCGGCACCCGTCGTCCCGAGAAAGAGCACCCGCCGGTATCCGTCCGGTTCCGACTCGGGCAGCGCAATGACGGCCTCGCGCAGCGCCGTAAAGTCCGTCTCCTCGGGCACCATCTTGTCGAAGAAAATGTCCACGACGCAGGGATCGAATCTCCGTTCGGCTTCGGCTCGGGCGGCGGGATCGTGATACTTGGGGTTGCCCAGAAGAACATTCAACTCGCCCCGGAGCCGCTCGGCCTCCGTCTCGTCTCGCGTGCCGAGGCCGCGCCGGACCCGGACGCCCGGCTTGCCGGTCGCATCGTCCCGCCTAGCCGGGTGCCGGAAGATTACCGAGTAGCCCGAACGGCCTTGGGTCTGGCTCAAGCTCGCGGAATATTTTGGTCTACCCATGTCTTTGCTCCGTTGTTCCGGTGTTGTACCAGACAGACGATACGTGTCGCCGCCAGGATTGTCAAGCGCTTGCGGAACAACTCTGGAACAACGTTCTGAGCCGGAGTTGCATCTGGGCCCACTCAAGCCGGCGGCCCAGCCCGGAGGCAGGGGATACGCGTTGGCTATGGCCGGCAGCGCGGGCCGGTGTTACGGCACAATTATCGAGCGCGGCGCTTCGAAGCGGGTGGCAGGCGCTTGTCGATGGCGGCCGTGGCGGCGTGGCGGCGGAGCTGGCCGCAGGCGGCGGCTACCTCCTGGCCCTTTTCCTTGCGCACCGTGACCGGCACCGCGCGGCGCCGTAGCGCCTGTACGAAGGCGTGCACGCGCGTGGCGGAGGGGCGGCGCAGGTCCGCGAACTCCGGTACCGGGTTATAGGGAATCACGTTCACCTTGGCGGGCGCGGGTGCGGCCTGTTTCAGGAGTTCGGCCAGCCGTTCGGCGTCGGCCACGGCATCGTTGATCCCCGCCAGGAGCACGTACTCGAAGGTGGCGGTGCGTCCGGTGTCGCGCGCGTAGGCGGCCGCCGCGGCGACGATGTCGGCTACCGGCCAGCGTCCCGAGGTGGGCACCAAGCGGCGCCGCAGGCGGTCATCGGCGGCGTGCAGGCTCACCGCCAGGCCGACCGGCGGGCCGTCGCTCGCCAGCCGTTCGATGCCGGACACCATCCCCACCGTGCTCACCGTGATGCGCCGCGCACTGAAGCCGAACGCGTCGGCGGCGCACAGCTCGGCGAGGGCGCGGCGTAGCGCGGGGTAGTTGGCCAGCGGCTCGCCCATGCCCATGAACACCAAGTTGGTCAGTGGCCCGAACTCGCGCTGCACGATGGCTACCTGATCGAGCATCTCGCCGGCGGTGAGGTTGCGCGCCACGCCACCGATGCCGGAGGCGCAGAAGACGCAGCCCATGGCGCAACCCACCTGGCTGCTGACGCACACCGTGTGGCGGGCGCGGCGCACGCGCCGCGGGTCCGGCGGCACCGGCTCCTGAATGGAGACCGCCTCCACCAGGTGGCCGTCGCCCGCCTGCAGCAGAAGCTTGGTGGTCAGGCCGTCGTGGGAGCGAGTGCGGCTGCGCTCGGCCAGGCCGTACGGGGTCAGGTCGCGGTCGAGGCGCTCGCGCAGCGCCGCCGGAAGCTGCGCCATGGCGGCGAAGGAGGCGGTGTGGCGGCGGAACAGGTGGTGGCGAATCTGCCGCGCCCGGTAGGCGGGTGCGCCGGCGGCCGCCAGATAGGCGTCCCACTCGGCGACGTCGAGATCGGTAGCGGCGCGCCGCCCGGCGGCCGGCGCTGCCGGCTCGCCTGCCACCCGGCGGGTGGCCGCACCTGCCGCTGGCGGGCCGGTCGAAGCATCAGGAGGTGCCTGACCGCTAGCGGCCGGCCTCGGGTTCCCTCGGTCAGCGGCGGGCGCGCAAGCCGACCACCCGTAGCGAGTTGCGGCTGAAGCGGCGGCTGCTGCCGCGGTGCCCAGTCCGGGGGAGTACCGCCAGCGATCGGCTGGGGCGTCGGATGCGGCGTCGCACCCCGGCAAGCGGACGGTCCCGTCTGGCACCGGGGCGGTCATTTCCCCGGCCGGCGCGGCCGGTACAGGTGGGTGCTCTGGCCGAAGAACAGGTCGGCGCTCTCCATGACCGTCTCGCTCAGGGTGGGATGCGGGTGGATGGTCAGGCGCAGGTCGGTGGCCAGGGCGGCCATCTCCACCGCCAGCACGCCCTCGGCGATCAGCTCGCCGGCACCGACTCCCACCACGCCCATGCCCAGCACCGCCTCGCTGTCGGGATCCAGCACCAGCTTGGTGAGGCCGTCGGGCCGGCCCATGGTGGTGGCGCGCCCGGATGCGGCCCACGGAAACCGCTGTACGCTCACCTCGCGGCCCTGCTCGCGGGCGGCCGTCTCGGTGAGCCCGCACCACGCCACCTCCGGGTCGGTGAACACCACCGCCGGGATCGCCCGCGGCTCGAACGCCACCTTCATGCCCGCGGCGGCCTCGGCGGCGGTGCGCCCCTCGTGGGTGGCCTTGTGCGCCAACCCCGGTTCGCCCGCCACGTCGCCGATCGCGAACACCGACGCATCGGCAGTGCGGCGCTGCTCGTCCACCGGGATGAAACCGCGTCCGTCGGTAGTGATGCCGAGGTGTTCCAGGCCCAGGTCATCGGTGTTGGGGGTGCGCCCGACGCTCATCAGCACCTTGGCGAAGGTCTCGGTGACCCTGCCGGCGGGGGTGTCGAGCGTGGCGGCGATGCCGTCGGCGGTTTCCTGCAGCGCCGCCATGCGCGTGTTCACGTGCACCTTGGCGAAGCGCGTCGCCACCTGCCGCGCCAGGATGCCGGCCAGGTCGCGGTCGGCGCCGGGCAGGATGCCGGGCAGCATCTCCACCACCGTCACCGCGGAGCCGAGCGCGGCGTACACCGAGCCGAGTTCCAGGCCGATGTAGCCGCCGCCGATCACCAGCAGCGAGGGCGGCACGTCGGGCAACTCCAGGGCGGTGGTGGAGTCCATCATCCGCTCGCTGTCCAGCCACAGCGCCGGAATGCGCGCCGGCCGCGACCCAGTGGCGATGATCGCCCGGTCGTAGCTCACGCTGTGCCGGCCGCCGGCGCCGGTCACCAGCAGCGTCCCATCGTCGCTGAAGCGGCCGCGGCCCTGCACGTAGTTCACCTTGCGCTGCCTGCTCAACATGCCGAGGCCGGCGGTCATCTTGCCGACCACGCTCTCCTTCCAGGCGCGCAGCCGGTCCAGGTCGATCTTCGGCTTGCGGAACCGCACGCCCCACTCCGCCGCCGCCTCGGCCTCGTGCAGCAGCTTGGCGACGTGCAGGAGCGCCTTGGAGGGGATGCAGCCACGGTACAGGCACACCCCGCCCGGATTCGGTGCGTCGTCGATCAGGGTCACCTGCAGTCCCAGGTCGGCGGCCATGAACGCCGCCGCGTAGCCGCCGGGGCCGCCGCCGAGCACCGCCAGGTGGGTTCGTTGCATCACGTCAGCCATGGCTTTCAGCCCTCCAGTGCCAGCAGCAGGGGCTGCTCCAGCGCTTCGATGACCCAGCGCAGGAAGCGGATGCCGTCGGCGCCGTCGATCAGGCGATGGTCGTAGGTCAGGGACAGCGGCAGGCGCAGGCGCGGCACGAACGCCCCGTCGCGCCATACCGGCTCGATCTCGGCGCGCGATACGCCCAGGATCGCCACCTCGGGGGCGTTGATGATCGGCGAGAAGTGGGAGCCGCCGATACCGCCCAGGTTGGAGATGGTAAAGGAGCCGCCAGCCATCTCGGCGGGGCTCAACTTGCGGGAGCGGGCGCGTGTCGAGATCTCTCCGAGGGCGGCGGCGATCTCGATGATGTTCTTGCGGTCGGCGTCGCGGATCACCGGCACCAGGAGACCGCGGTCGGTGTCGACGGCGATGCCGATGTTGCAGTAGCGCTTGTAGATCACCGTGGCGCGCGCCAGGTCGATGCTGGCGTTGAACTGCGGAAACACCTTCAGGGCGGTGGCCAGCATCTTGACCAGGATGGCGGTCACGGTGAGCTTGCCGCCGGCCGCCTCGGCGCGCGGCGCGTAGCGCTTGCGCAGTTGCTCCAGCTCGGTGATGTCCGCCTTGTCCAGCTGGGTGACCGCCGGAATCGTCTGCCACGCCGCGGTCAGATGGGTCGCGGTGGCGCGGCGCACGGCGTTCATCGCCGCCTCCTCGACCGGACCCCACTGCGCGAAGTCGGGCAGCGCCGGGGCCGCCGGGTGCGCGGCCGCGGGGGCGGGTGCCTGCAGCAGCCGCTTGGCGGTCGCCTTGACGTCGTCGAGCAGGATGCGGCCGCCTTCGCCGGAGCCGGTGACGGCGCCGATGTCGACGCCGATCTCGCGTGCCATACGGCGCACCGCGGGGGTGGCCGGAATCGGTTGCACGGCTACCGGCGCGGGCGCCGGCGCAGCGGCGGGTGGCGCGGTGCCGGCCGCGCTGGGGGGCGCCGGCGATTCGGGCTCGGCGCGCGCTGGCGCAGCCGGAGCGGCTCCCGCGGCAGGGGGCGCGGTGACGCCGGAGGCAGCCGCCAGCAGGCCGCCCGCCGCCTGCGCGAGCGTGTGCGCCGGCTCGGCATCCGGCTGCGGCTGGCCGGCGGCCGGCCCGGATGGCGCGGCGGATGCCGCTTCCGGTTGCGCCGCCGCGGCTTCGTCGGCGCCGTCCGGTTCCAGGCTGGCGATGGTGTCGCCGACACTGATGGTGTCGCCGGCCTTGACCATGACGGCGGTGACCACGCCGGCATCGGGCGCCGGCACCTCCACCACCGCCTTGTCGGTCTCCAACTCCAGCAGCGGCGCGTCCTTGTCCACATGGTCGCCCGGGCTCACCAGGACGGCCGCAACGTCACCTGCTTCGATATTCTCTCCCAGTTCCGGGAGCTTTACGTCAGTTGCCATCGATCCTCCGCCCGATAGTCAGGGTAAGGGCCCCGAGCGCGTACCGCCGCGCGGGCGGTGACGAGATGGGATGCAGAGAGCCGCAGTAGAAATTGATGCTCTCGGGCTGGCAGGGGTGGAAGATAACACCGAAACCCGCTCTTGTCAGGTGCGGCCTCGCCCCGCTCGCGGCGGATGCGCAACTGCCGCGGTGGCGCCCGCCCCACCCGGCGGCACCACGCCCACGCCACGATGCGGTCCCCGGCAGCCGGCCACCGACGGCGCCACCCGTGAGAAGTGATCGAGGGGCGTTGTTTTGCATTGACCGTTGTCATATTTCCGGTAAAAATGACAACTATGTATGCGAGAAGGCTCCGTCCGCCGTCCGCGTCCTTCTTCCTGTTCGGACCACGGGGGACCGGCAAGTCGACGTGGATAGAGAGCAACTTCGCAGGAGCGCCAACCTATGACCTCCTGAACACACGCGAGTCGCTTCGTCTGAGTCGCGATCCGGAGGCACTGTACCGGGAGGTGGAGGGGCTGCCGGCTGGAACCTGGGTGGTGATCGACGAGGTGCAGAAGGTGGCGGACCTGCTGGACGAGGTGCATCGCCTGATCGAGCGGCGGCACTTGCGCTTCGTGCTCTCGGGCTCGAGCGCGCGTAAGCTCAAGCGCGGCGGCGGCAACCTGTTGGCGGGACGCGCCGTGGTAGAGCACATGTTCCCGCTGGTCTCGGCAGAACTGGAGTTCGAGAGGTCGATAGATGATCTCCTCGTACGCGGCAGCATGCCGCTCGCCGTGACCGGAGCCGACCCCGTGGGATATCTCCTTGCTTACGCCGAGACCTATCTGCAGGAGGAGATTCGCGCCGAGGCGCTCACGCGGAGCATCGGCAGCTTCAGCCGCTTCCTCGAAGTCGCCGCGCGCCAGAACGGGCAGGTGACCAACCTGTCGGCGATCGCGCGCGACGCCGCGGTAGCCAGATCCACGGTACACAACTATTTCGAGATCCTCGAAGATACCCTCGTGGGGCACTGGGTCCACGCGTGGAAGCTCAAGCGCGCCACGAAGCAGGTGGCGCACCCCAAGTTCTACCTGTTCGATTGCGGTGTGGTCCGCGCGCTGTCCGGCAGATTGCCCTACCCGCCAGCGTCCGAGGAGGAAGGGCCGTTGTTGGAGACGTTGCTGTACGGGGAGATGCGGGCCTACATCGCCTATGGGAACCTGCGCTATCCGCTCTACTACTGGCGCAGCTACGACGGCGTCGAGGTGGACGTCCTGTGCGAGACGCGGCGGGGATTCGTCGCGGTGGCAATAAAGTCGGCGGCCAGATGGGAGCGTCGCTACCAGCGTGGCCTGGAGCGGATGCGTGCCGAGTTCGGCGCCGATCGGGTGCGCTGTTACGGCGTGTATCGCGGTGCCCGGCCGGCGCGGTGGAACGACATTCAAGTCCTGCCGGTGATGGACTTTCTCCGCCGCCTGTGGGACGGAGACATCCTCGACTGAGTTGGACGCGCGGCGAGGGTGGTGGGGTGATGGCGATCAGGGTGGGAATAGCAGGCGCGTGCCGGCGCGGCGGGAGCTTCGCGGCGGGCCTGGGGGCGGCCGGCTTCCGGGTCACGGCGGTGTGCGACGTCGATGCGGAGGGGTTGCCGGCCGCCGCGGCGCGGCTGGGGGCGCATCTGCAGTACCTGGACTACGAGCGGATGCTCGACGAGGCGGAGATCGACGCGGTGGTGATCGGCACGCCGATGCAATGCCACGCGCCGATGGCGATTGCCGCGCTGGAGCGGGGCATCCATGTCCTGAGCGAGGTGCCCGCGGCGGTGAGTCTCGACGAGTGCCGGGCGCTGGTGCGCGCCAGCAAGGCCAGCACGGCGGCCTACATGATGGCCGAGAACTACCTCTACCGGAAGGACAACGTGCTGGTGACCGCGCTGGTGCGGCGCGGCCTGTTCGGGCAGGTGTATTACGCCGAGGGCGAATACGTGCACGAACTCAAGCAGCTGAACGAGGACACGCCGTGGCGGCGCACCAGGCAGACCGGGATTGCCGGCGTCACCTACGGTACCCACAGCCTCGGGCCGATCCTGCAGTGGATGCCGGGCGACCGCGTGGCCCAGGTGTGCTGCGCCGATACCGAGGTCAGGCTGCGTGACCCGCGCGGCGACGAGTACGCCCAGATGACCCCGGTGATGCTGTGCAGGACCGCACGCGGTGCGCTGATCAAGATCCGCGTCGACATGCTGTCCGACCGCCCGCACGCCATGGCGGCGTACCACGCCCAGGGCACCGACGGCTGCTTCGAATCGGGCCGCATCCCGGCATGCGAAGCGCAGCTCTGGCTGCGCGAGCTGTCCGCAACCCCGCGCTGGTTCAGCATGGCGGCGGTGGCCGGCTACCTGCCCGAGCTGTGGAAGAACCCGCCGCCGGCCGCCCTGCGAGCCGCTCACGGCGGCGGCGACTACTACGAGATCCTGGACTTCGACAAGCTGGTGCGTGGTCAGCCGGACGCCCCGTTCGGGATCCACGAGGCGATGGACATGACCCTGCCCGGCCTGGTCAGCCAGCAGTCGATCCGCGAAGATGGCCGCTGGCTCCCGGTCCCCGACTCCCGCGACTGGTAGTTGTCCCTGTCGGCAATCAGTCCTGCGGGGCCGCGCTACGCTTGGTCGGTTTGCCGTCGTCGGGCCGTTGGCCGGCGGGGTTGGCGGTCGGCCTGGGTGTCTGGGGTCTTGGACGTTGACCACCACGCTGGTGAATACCCTCTTCAAGAGGGCGGATCACGTCTTTCTTGGCTGCCATCGGGTCTGTCACGAGTACGACGTGGTCGTGCTCGATTTCGGGGTGGAACCGCGCCGGCAGGCGGGCCCAGTCGTGCGCTTCCACCAGGAACGGGATGTTGGAGTCACGTATTGCCTCTTGGAAGTCTCCCAACGCGTCACCGGGAATCCTCTGCAGCAAGGGGCCGCGCAGCACCAGATCAAGGTCGCTGCCGTCGTGGCTGCGGCCGGTCACCCGGCTGCCGTAGGCCCACACTTCGACATCGGGCAGGTGCTTGCGCAGCAGTGCCGCGATCTCGGCGCGGTGCCTGGGGGATAGATGCAGCCGGTCAGCCATCAGCGGCGCTCTCGATCATGTCGGCCAGCGCGCTCGCGTCGGCAATGAAGTCGGGCAGGAGCTTCAGGGTGGCTTCGGCAAAGCCCGAGCCGTAGTCGTGCGCGGTCTGGTTGCGGTTGTCTCGGTAGCGGAGCCACCGTTCGACCGCGTCGGAGTCAATCAGCCCATGCTTGGCGGCGTGGCGGAACAGATCCTTGAAGACGAGACGGTCCGCCTGCCGATTGCTCGCGAAGTAGGGCGCCAGGCGCTTGCGCAGCAGCTTCCCGCTCTGCTCCAGCACGAGCTCGAACTCCTTGACGCACGCCGCCCGATGGAGGTCGTAGATGATAGTGTCCTCCTCGGCGCCCTTCAGGTGCTCCAGCGCCAAATCCAGAGTCGCGATGCAACGGCGCAGAAAGGTGGTGTCGATACCCACGGTCCTCTCCTCCAACAAACTTACACCTCCGCCGGGTCGGCGATGCGAACTGAAGGCGAGAGCCGCCGGAAGTCGTCGGTGTTGTAGGTGACGATCGCCTCGACGCCGGCTTCGCTGAGCAGGCGAATGATGAACGCATCGTAGGCGGCGCCTCCCGCGGCGGGTACGGCCGTCAAATAGGTCAGGAAGGTCCACATCGACTCGGCGGTAAACGGTGCGATACGGGCGTTTTCCGCTACGGTCTCGCGCAGGACGAGCTCGGCCTCGGACGGGGCTACCCGGTACTGAGCCGGGAGTCGCGTGAGAACGGCGTATGCTTCGAGCAGGGAGTGGTGGGCGACAACCACGTCGTGGGTGTCGAAGGCAGTGTCAAGCCACTGAGCCGACGACAGATGCACGGGATGGTTCGCGTGCACTGCCGCAATGATGACCGAGGTATCCACGCCGATTCTCACGTCAGCAGTCCGCCCTTGCCGTCGAGGTAAGCCGTTCTGACGCGGTCGACGGCGAAAATCTCCGCGGCCGCCGCGCCCGCGCCGGTATCCACTGCCGTGATGCGGCCGCGCCGCACGATTCGCCGCTTCGGCATGACGGGCACCAGCGTGATGCCGTCCGGAATCGTGACGATCTCAACTTCGGTACCCGGCTCGAACCGGTATCGCTCGCGCAGTGGTTTCGGGATCACGACTCGGCCGAAGCTGTCGATTCGGGTCTTCATGACCGCCGACTATACCGAAAGAAATGGCAATTGGCAATAGTAATGCCAATCCCGCGCTCGCTTCCAGGCTCACCACCGCGGCTCAATAACGGGACAGGCGGCCCGGTCAGCGCTCGCGGCTGGACAGGAACAGGTCGTAGGAGTTGGCCTGCCAGGCGTTCTCGGCCGCCAGGCCGTCGCCGGTCGCTCGCATGCGGGCCACCAGGCGCTCCTTCATGCGGCGCAGAACGTGCCCAAACGCCAGCAGCCCGGCGAGGTTGTGCAGCTCTCCCGGGTCCGAGCGCAGGTCGTACAGCTCGTCCTCGGTAGCGGGGTTGTAGACGTACTTCCAGTTCGCCGTACGGATCATCCGCGCGCTGTACAGGGTGGTCTCGTAGCCGTGGAATTCCGCGAACACGTCGTCGGGCCAGTCCGCCGGCGTCCGCCCGGCCAGCAGCGGCGCCAGGGAGCGGCCGTCGGCGTCCGCCAGCGGCTCGGCCTCGGCCAGTTCCAGCAGCGTGGGAGCCAGGTCGACCAGATTCGCGAACGGCGCGGTGGTGGCGCCGCGCTCGATGCCGGGACCGGCAATCAGCAGCGGCACGCGGTGGGTCTCCTCGTACATGTGGAAGCCCTTGTTGAACAGGCGGTGGTTGCCGAGCATGTCGCCGTGATCGGCGGTCACCACCACCACGGTGTCGTCGCGCTGCCCCGAGCGCTCCAGCGCTGCCAGCACGCGGCCCATCTGGTGGTCGACGAAGCTGCAGTAGCCCCAGTAGGCGGCGATCACCCGCTGCCAGTCGGGCCAGGTCAGGTGGGCGGCGTTCCAGCGCATCAGCTCCTTCTGCTGGATCAGCGGCTTGCCGGCGAACCGCTCGTCGAAGTTCGCCGGCCGCGCAACCTGGGCCGGATCGTACCTGGTGTAGTACGGCTCCGGCACCGCATAGGGAAAGTGCGGCCCGAAGAAGGAAGCGGTGACCAGAAAGGGGGCGTCCCCGCCGCCGAACGCCTCGATCATCTCGATCGCCCGGTCCGCCGTCCAGGCTTCCTGGGTCTGCTCGGCGGGCAGCGTGTTGCGCCCCGCGAACGGCGCCGCCCCGCCCCATTCCAGGCGCTGCACCTCGTCGCGGGCGAAGTCGTAGCCCTGCTGCGCGAGCGGGCGCGACCACTCGCCGGGCGTATGCCAGCGGTGCACTCCCCACAGCGCGCCGTCGCCCTCGCGCGGCAGGTGCCACTTGCCGGCATAGCCGATCCGGTAGCCGGCGCCGGCGAGCCGGGACAGCAGCGAGGGCTGGCCGATGAGCTGGTCGTCGAATACCCCGTTGAAGTTGCCCATGTTGGACAGTTGCCGGTGGTTGTGCGGATAGCGTCCGGTGAGCAGCGAGGCGCGCGCCGGCGTACACAGCGCAATCGGCGTGAAGGCGTTGCAGAAGCGCACGCCCGCCGCGCCCACCGAGTCCATGGCGGGGGTACGGCACACTGGCGCCCCGTTGCAGCTCAGGGCGTCGTAACGAAGCTGGTCGGCCAGCAGCACGAGAATGTTCGGCTGTTTCGGCATCGGTCAGTCACAAATACCATGACTGCGGGCCGCCGTCGACCGCCGGCCCGCAGACGCGAGCGAGCCGCAGCCGCGCAAGCGGCGCAGCGGCGCGTTGCCGGCGGCGCCTGCGCCATCTAATATACCGGGGCGTCGGATCGATGGAGAACGCAACCCCCTATCAGGAATGCAGCGAGTTGCTCGGCGATGCCGCGGCCCTGCGCGTCGCCGCCCGCGAGCGCGGCTACCTGTTCTTTCGCGGCCGGTTGCCCGCCGCCGCGGTGCGCGAGGTGCGCCGCGACGTACTGCAGGAGATCCAGCGCCAAGGCTATCTGGCGCCGGACGCGCCCTGGGAGGACGGCATGGCCAGGAGCGGCACTCGCTCACTGCGTTCGACGTCAATCCCGAGTACCGCTCCCTGGCGCGCGCTGCGGCCGCGGGTGGCCGGATGACGCATCGGGGCGGCGCCGGCCCTGCGCCGGCCCTGCGCGTGCACCCCGCCCGCCTGCCGCGGTTTTGGGACCGCAGCGCGGTATTTGTGGCGAACCTGCGGTCGCTGTTCTACGGCAACCGGCGGCAGACCGAGATCCTCGCCGAGCAGATCAAGGGGGTCGACTCCTACGGCGGGCGCCTGCTGCCGCTGATCAATCTACTGTTTACCGGCTCGCCGAACCTGCTGCTCCTGGAAACGGAGCCGGATCGCGGGCTGCGGGCCTACCACGAGGGGCTCGGGCTCAGCCTGCCGGAGTGCCGTCTGGTGTCACCGGCCGTCTACCAGGGGCGGCCCGGCGCCGGTGACGACCGCGACGCCCTGGTCGAACTGCTGCATGCCCACCCGGCGCCGTGGATCGACGGATTCGTGACCGATCACCCGTTGGAGGAGTTGGCGCAACGCGCCGGCAAGCGCACCCTGAGCAGTCATGCCGGCAGCCACAACGGCAACAACAAGCTGCTGCTGCACCAGTTCCTGGCGCGCGAGGGATTGCCCACCTTCGATACCGAGGTCGCCGAGTCGCCCGGCCATGCCGTGGCGTGCTGCCGGAGGCTGCGGGCGCGCGGCTACTCCCAGGTCGCGCTGAAGGCGCCGATCGGCGGCTCCGGCATCGGCATGGTGTGTCTCCCGGCGGCGGATATCGCTGCGGAGCAGATCCCGGGGTACCTGTTTCATGAGGGCTCCTGCCTGGTGCAAGGCTGGCTGGAGCACGGCAGCAACGGCGTGCAACTGCTCGGCTCGCCGAGCGTGCAACTGTTCCTGAGCGAGCAAGAGGTGACCCTGTACGACGTGACCGAGCAGATCCTGGGCGCGCACAGCGTGCACGAGGGCAACGTGGCGCCGCCGCCGTACGCCGCCGAGGTTCCGGGAGCGGTCGACCGGCTGCTGGCGATCGCCGCGCGGGCGGCGCTCTGGCTGCACGCCCAGGGCTACCGCGGCACCGCGTCGGTCGACTTCGTGCTGCTGCGCCGCGAACGGGAACTGCAGGCGGTCGCCGCCGAAATCAACGCGCGCGTTACCGGCGCCTCCTACCCGTCGATCCTGGCGCGTCACTTCATCCCGGCCGGCGCCTGGCTGATGCGCAACCTGCGCTTCCACGACCCCCTGCCGGCGCGGGCCGTGCTCGCCGCCCTGGAGCGGGAGGGCTGCCTGTACCACCCCGGCGCCGAAGCCGGCGTGCTGCCGATCAACTTCAACCTCGACGCCGGGCGGCAGGTCACCAAGAGCCAGATGCTGTGTTTCGCGCCGGGCGCCGCCGCCGTGCAGCGCATGTGCGAACGGGTGGAGCAGGCGTTTCACCTCCAGTGGCGCTATGACCGCGACTGACGGCTCGGCAGACGGCGCTTCGCGACCGCCTGCCGGCGTCCACCTTGGCGGCTACTCGTTGATGGCGCCGGCGGCGATGCCGGACATGATCTGCTCCTGTAGCACGATGTACAGGATGATCGACGGCACCACGTAGATCACCAGGGCGGCGAACATGGCCGAGAAGTCGAAGGTGAACTGCTGCATGAAGTAGCGCATCGCCAGCGGCAGGGTGCGGTTGTGCTCGGAGGAGGTGAGCAGGAGCGCGTACAGCAGCTCGTTCCACGAACCCAGGAAGGTGAGCACTGCCGAGCTGACCAGCGCCGGCTGGGTCAAGGGCAGCATGATCTGCCAGAAGGTGCGCGGCACGCTCGCCCTCTCCAGGTAGGCGGACTCCTCCATCTCGAACGGCAGGTGCATCATGTAGCTGCGCAGCACGAACAGGCACAGCGGCATCGAGAACCCGGTGTACACCAGAATCAGCGCCGCCTTGGTGTCGTACAGGCCCAGCCGCGCGGGCGCTTGAACAGCACCAGCGCCACCAGCACGCCGAACGGCACGTGGATGAACGTCGCCGCCAGCACCCACTTGATAGTGTTGCCGAATGCCGCCTGGAACTGGGCGTTGCCGGCGAGGCGCAGGTAGTTGGCGAGGCCGATGAAGCGCGGCGCCTGTACGCCGTTCCACTTGCCGGCCCTGGTGCTGTTCCTGCTGGTCTACCTGGGGTGAGCGGCTTCCTGAATGCCGCCCCCGGCGCGGAGCGGATCAACCGGCAGCCGTCGTCCGGCCTGGCGGTCGGCGCCGTGGTGGCGCTGGCGATCTGGTTCGCCGGTCCCACCAGCGGCGCCTCCATGAACCCGGCGCGCTCCCTGGCGCCAGCGCTGTTCGCCGGGGAGCCGCTGCAGTATATGTGGATCTACGTCATCGGCCCGGTCGGCGGCGCGCTGCTCGCCGGCCTCGGCGGCCGCCTCATCCGCCACTCCAGCCGTTCTCGATCCTGACCATCGCCGACCCCACGCCCCTGATGCACTTACGGACCCCACGCGCATCGGTGTCGTTGGCTGCCGGTCGTGGCCTGCTCGGTCGGCCTGCTTGCCTCGTTGGCCTCGAGTTGGCCTCGTACCTGTGGTTGATGAACAGTGGTACGACGCTTATGCTCGAGGGGACGAAGCCGGCGTAGCTGATGAATTCTCTTCCGGTGCGAGGTTCCCGTGAATCAGATCTCACTTAGCAATTATCGCTGCTTTCGGAATCAACAGATCGCCCGATTGGCGCCTCTGACTCTTCTAGTTGGCGAGAACAGCACCGGCAAGACCTCGTTCTTGGCTCTGATCCGCGCTCTGTGGGACATCGGCCTCCGGCATCGAGTTCCCGACTTCAAGGAAGAGCCGTACGACTTGGGAAGCTTTGATGAGATCGCTCATCACCGTGGTGCACGAGGGAGTCGCACGAACAGGTTCTCGGCCGGATTCTCTATCGCATCGTCGTCAACGGAAGGCGACCGCGCGTATCATTTTCGCGTTGCCTTTGGCAAGCAGGGAACGGTTCCGTTCCCCGTGCACCGGTACCTTGCCCATGGTGCCCACTGGATTGAAGAACACATAACGGCAGGTGGCTATCCCAAAGTCCAAGCCGGCACTTCCCGTGGGTCATGGCGCTTGCGGGCACCGCGCGATGCCGTTCCTATGGATTTCGACCAGAGTGTGCTGAATCCCCTGATCTATGCGGTAGTCGCGGTTGGAGCGGCGGCCCGCGACTACTTCCCCAACGAGCCGGAACCGCAAAGTGACTCGCCTGGGATGAGTCAGGAAGACGTGGACGCACTCGAGGGGTTCGCGGTCGATGCACCGTTCGGGGGTTTCAAGACCGCATCGTCAAGACCATTCGCCAGCGCTCCGGTCCGCTCGCGGCCACGTCGGACCTACGACCCGGCGCGACCCATGACCGACCCGGAGGGTACCGGCATTCCCATGTACCTCGCCGATGTCTATTTCCGGAGTAGTACGATCTGGAACAATCTCAAGAATGAGCTTGAAGAGTTCGGACGAACCGCCGGATTGTTCGATGAAATTGCAATAAAATCCTTGGCAAGCGGCGATGCCGGCCCGTTTCAGGTGCAGGTGAGGAAATTCGGTGGTTCGCTGAAGGGGCCGCGACGCAACCTGATCGACGTGGGGTATGGCGTAAGTCAGGTGCTGCCCATCGTTACCGAGCTATTGCGGCAAGACGGCCCCCCGTTGTTTCTATTGCAGCAGCCGGAGGTGCACCTTCATCCGAGCGCACAGGCCGCTCTTGGCAGTCTGTTTTGCCAGATCGCCAGTCGAGATCGCCAACTGGTAGTTGAAACGAGCGGCGAGACGGAGCCTACGCAATAGCTCCGGGTGGGGCCTCGCGTGGCTCTACCGATGGGTGCGCCGGCGGGAGTTCGTCGCGGGGGTCGAGAGGCGGCTGGGGGAGTAGCCCACGCCGCTCTCGATCAGACACTGCACGCAGATCGGTAGCGTAGCGAGAGTGGCCGCGATGAATAGCAGCAGCATCACCAACACCACGCCGCCTCGGGAAGGTGCGCCGATCATGACGGCAGCAGAAACCGGCTCTGGCGCCTTAGATAGTCTCGCAGAAACGATGGCGCAAGCGGTGGCGACGATCCCCAGGACGATATAGAGCTGGGAGGGCGGCAAGTAGGAACCCCATTTAGGCGGTAGCACTCGACCCCGCTACCTTCACGCCCTGCTCAAACTTCTCGATGAGATCGGCGAAGATGCGCTTCCCCGTCTTGAGGGTCTTGGAGCAATCAACGATCTGGTACTCCCGCTCCCCGTCTTCCCGATGGCGGGACAAGTAGGCTTTCCTGCCTGAGTCGATGATCTTGAAATGTAAATCGCTGTGCCAGTCAGCGTCGGCGGGAAGGTAGTGGACCTCGATCTTGTCGAGACCCGCTATCCCAATATCCGCTTGCTCAGCGAACAGGCATCTGACCTTGGCGCCGCCGTCCAGGCGCCGCTGCAGGGCATCCAGGACCTGACGGTCGTTGTACAGAGTAGCGAGGGTGTCTGTTCCATTGTCGTGAATCACCATGTCGACCTGCATCTCACCTACCAACTCCAAGAACAGTTGGGTTGCGGCCGCGTCGGTGTTCCGGCCCCGCCGGATGCCGATGAGCAGGTTAGCGCAGGTCCGCACCATGAGGGGGATGGCGCAGGCGAAAGCTGCTAAGCAGATAAATCCGAATATGAAGGCGTAGGTCATTTATGATCCTCCTGGAAGTTTTACTAACGCCAAAAGCGCACCAGTGTGCGCTCGCTAAATCTATAAAGCAGTTCGGACTGAGCGGGCTCCCTCTAAGGAGCTGCGTTTCGGCGAGTCGGTGAGTAATTGTGGTGGATTGTGGTGTCTCTCTCCATAACCGGGTAGTTGAGTATGTAAATGAGGCGTTGTCAAGTAGTCCCGAAAGAGCTTTCAGGTTCAGCCAGGACGCGAATTGCGCCGCGGTTGGAAAGCGGGACAGATCCGGGCCCAGTTCGGCGAACAGGACCAGGGCCGTGCGGTTCCCTCATCCTGTCGGTCATCGGCCACCTCGCCGGGTGGTTTGCTGGTGGTTTCGAACGCGCGGATGCCGGCTTCGATTTCCTGATCGCACTCCGCGACCAGCTGTTGGTAGTGGGCATAGGTGGCTCGCGCGTGCCGCAACGCCAACAGGTGCTCCGCGCGCCAGTCGCCCTGCAGCGCCTTGATCAAGGTGCGGCCAAGCGCGCCGGGTCCCGCTCACCCGCCAGGATGGCGTCCGTGATGGCCATACCGGTCACCCCGGTCAGGTCAGAGATGGCATGGTGGAGATGCACGTTCATCTGGCTGTACGCCTTCTGCATGTGCAACACGCTGCGCGACGCAGTCTTGATCAAGGTGTCGCGATGACGCAGCACCGAGCGCAGCACACACACCTCGTCAGCTCCTGAGGGTAACCGCCCGAATGTAGCCAGACGCGGAAGCCATGGAGCGCACCCTACGCGAGGCGGCGAGTGCCGGCGACGACGCTCTGAGAATCGACCTCCGGTACACCGAGGGTCGCCAGCGGAACATTCTGGAAGAACTCCGGGGGAAATAGCGGGCGCCAACGCCCTTTGGACACTCAGGTACGCGCTGCATCGGATCTACCCTCCTCGAATTCCTCGCTTGGACAAAAAGACCCGCCGCGGGTCGCCGGAGGGGGCGGCCACGCAGCGGGCGCTGTTGGATCGGTTCCGGTCCCGCGGACGCTACTAGTAGTTGCCGGCGCCTACGGCGTCCAGCCAGGCCTGCTTGGCGCCGTCGAGCGCCGCCTGATTGGCCGGGAAGTATCCCACGTCGACCACTTCCTCGTTGACGTAGGTCAGGTAGAAGGCGACGAACGCGGCCACTTGCGGCTTCTCCGTCATGATGTCCGCGGTGGTGTAGATGAACAGCGGGCGCGCCAGCGGGTAGGAGGCATCGTCGACGCTCTCCCTGCTCGCCTCGACGCCGTCGATGTTGAGCACGTTCAGCTTGTCCGCGTTCTCGGAGTAGTAGGCGTAGCCGAAGAAGCCCACCGAGTAGGGGCCGCCGAGGACGCCCTGCACCAGGATGTTGTCATCCTCGCTCATCTGCAGGTTTGCGGCGCTCAGGATCGGCACCTGGTCCTTGTCGAACACCTCTTCCACGAAGTATTCGAAGGTGCCGCTGTCGGTGCCGGGAATGAAGCGCTGAATCGGCTCGTTCGGCCAGTCCGGGTTGACGTCGCTCCAGTTGGCGGCCGTGCTGAACAGGGCGTTGAGCTGTTCCATGCTGACGTTGTCGGCGAACGTGTTGTCCTTGCTCACGACCACGGCAAGGGCATCGGTGCCGACGCGGATCTCGATCGGCTCGCGGCCGATAGCCTGACAGTTGGCCACTTCCTTGTCCTTGATCGGCCGGCTGGCGTTGGAAACGTCGGTTTCGCCGCTGGAGCAGAACCGCTCGAAGCCGGCGCCGCTGCCGATGCTGTCGACGCTGATGTTGTCGGCGTAGCCCTCGTCCTTGAACCGCTCGACCAGGCGCTCGGACAGCGGGAACACGGTGGAACTGCCGGCGGTGACGATGTGGCCCTGTACGTCAAGCGGGTTGATGCCGGGCAGCATCGGGTCGTCCGAGTCTTCGCTCATAATGAACGACCAGGCGCTGCCGCCTTTATCGCCGGACCCGTTGGCGATCGCCAGGCTGCCGGTTACCAGGAACGCCGCCACCAGCAGCAGCAGGCTGGCGCGATGCGCGAACGTGAAATGTGTCACGAGAAGCACTCCTTGCGAAACGCAGTTTGGTGTCTCGAAAGTCGCTAGCGCTGTTTAGCGTTTGAACAGGCAACCGTTAGTGTTGTGTAAGGGTGCTATCGGGTGAGGGTGCTCGGTGCGTCGGCTTCGATGTTCAGGTCGGCCAGAGCCTGTTCGACCAGCTCCGCCTGCACTTCACCGGCGTCGGCGAGGGCGCCGAGCGCGGCCACCGCGATATGCCGGGCGTCGACCTGGAAGAAGTCGCGCAACGCCTCGCGCGTCTCGCTACGCCCGAAGCCGTCGGTGCCCAGCGCCACCAGCGGCCCCGGCAGGTGCGGCGCCAGCGCACGCGGCAGGATCTTCAGGTAGTCGGACGCCGCCACGCACACGCCGTGCTCACCGGCGAACGCCTGTTGCAGGTAGCTCTGCCGGCGCTCGCCCGGGTGCAGCGTGTTCCACCGCTCCACATCGTTGATGTCGTTGTACAGCTCCTTGTAGCTGGTCACGCTCCACACGTCGGCCACCACGCCGTAATCGCGCAGCAGTTCCGCGGCTGCCAGCGTCTCGTTCAGGATGGTGCCGCTGCCGAGCAGGTGGGCGCGCGGCTTGCCATCGGCGGCGCGCGCGCCGGCCAGCCGGTAGATGCCGCGCAGGATCCCTTCCTCCGCTCCCTCCGGCATCGCCGGCATGGCGTAGTTCTCGTTCATCACCGTCAGGTAGTAGAACAGGCTCTCCTGCCTGACGAACATGCGGTCAATGCCGTCGCGGATGATCACCGCCAACTCGTAAGCGTAGGCGGGATCGTACGCCTTGAGGTTGGGAATGCTCAGTGCTGCGACGTGGCTGTGGCCGTCCTGGTGCTGCAACCCCTCGCCGTTGAGGGTGGTGCGCCCGGCGGTGCCGCCCAGGAAGAACCCCTTGGCGCGCATGTCCCCGGCCGCCCAGATCAGGTCGCCGACGCGCTGGAAGCCGAACATCGAGTAGAAGATGTAGAACGGGATGATGTTGATGCCGTGGGTGGCGTAGGCGGTGCCGGCGGCGATGAAGCTGGAGAACGAGCCCGCCTCGGTGATGCCCTCTTCCAGCACCTGGCCGTCGGTGGCCTCGCGGTAGTAGAGCAGATTCGCGCGGTCCACCGGCTCGTACAACTGGCCCAGGCTGCTGTAGATGCCCACCTGGCGGAACAGCGTCTCCATGCCGAAGGTGCGCGCCTCGTCCGGCACGATGGGCACCAGCAGCTTGCCCAGCTCCTTGTCGCGCAGCAGCTTGGACAGGATGCGCACGAACACCGTGGTGGTCGACACCGCGCGCCCGTCGGTGCCGGCGTAGAACTCCTCGAACAGCTCGGCCGGCGGCGCCGGCAGCGGCGGCGCCGCCGGCTCACGGTGCGGCAGGTAGCCGCCGAGGGCGCGGCGCTGCTGGTGCAGGTACTGCATCTCCTCGCTGTCCTCGGGCGGCCGGTAGAATGGCGCCTTGGCCACCTGGTCGTCCGAGATGGGGATGCCGAAGCGGGTGCGGAAGGTGGCCAGCTCATCCTCGTTGAGCTTCTTCTGCTGGTGGGTGATGTTCTTGCCCTCGCCGCTCTCGCCGAGGCCGTAGCCCTTGATGGTCTGCGCCAGTATCACCGTCGGGGCGCCGCGATGCTGCACCGCGGCCTGGTAGGCGGCGTACACTTTTTCCGGGTCGTGGCCTCCGCGCCTGAGCTTGCGGAGCTGGTCGTCGGAGTGGTTCCTGACCATGTCCAGCAGCCGCGCATCGGCGCCGAAGAAGTCCTGGCGAATATAGTCGCCGCTGGCCACCGTGTACTTCTGGTACTGGCCGTCCACCGTCTCGTTCATGCGCCGCACCAGGACGCCGTCGTTATCATTCTCCAGCAGCGGATCCCAGTCCTCGCCCCAGATCACCTTGATCACGTTCCAGCCAGCGCCGCGGAACGCCGCCTCCAGCTCCTGGATGATCTTGCCGTTGCCGCGCACCGGTCCGTCGAGCCGTTGCAGGTTGCAGTTGATCACCCAGATCAGGTTGTCCAGTTTCTCGCGCGCGGCGAGCGTGATCGAGCCGAGCGACTCCGGCTCGTCCATCTCGCCGTCGCCCAGGAACGCCCACACCTTCTGCGCCGAGGTGTCGTGCAGGCGGCGGTCGTGCAGGTAGCGGTTGAAGCGCGCCTGGTAGATCGACATGATCGGCGTCAGCCCCATCGACACCGATGGCGAGAACCAGAAATCGGGCATCAGCCATGGGTGGGGATAGGAGGGAAGCCCTCCGCCGGGACTCAGTTCGCGGCGGAAGTTCTCCAGTTGCCGCTCCGAGACACGGCCCTCCAGAAAGGCGCGGGCGTACATGCCGGGCGCCGAGTGGCCCTGGAAGTAGACGATGTCGCCGCCGCCGGGTGCTTCCGGACCGCGCAGGAAGTGGTTCTGGGCGACCTCGATCAGCGTCGCGCCGGAGGCGAACGAGGAGATGTGGCCGCCGATGTTGTCGGAGGCTTTGTTGGCGCGCACTACCATCGCCATCGCGTTCCAGCGGATGATCGACTTGATGCGCCGCTCGATCTCGCGGCGGCCGGGAAACAGCGGTTGCTGGGAGCGCGGGATCGTGTTCACGTAGGGGGTGTTGGCGGAGAACGGCATCGCCATGCCGCGCTGGTGGGCGTAGCGCTCCAGCTCGTTGAGAAGGAAGTGCGCGCGCGAGGCGCCGCCGCTGCGGATCACGTATTCGAACGATTCGATCCACTCGCTCAACTCTTCCACCGGCATTGGCGTGGCGGCGGCGCTGCTGCCGTTGGAGCTGTCGACCGTCGCCGCCAGTTCGGCCGCTGGCGCCTGGCCGTTGCCGGCTTTCCGGTCGTTGCCGGTGTCAATCATTACTCGCTCGTTCTCCTGTAATCCGTCGGGAGTCATTTCCATACCCACCCCTAGGCGTCCTTACGCGGACTCCAGTTCCAGGGCCGCCATCTCTTCGGCGGCAAGGTTCAGTTCCGCCGCCTCGGCGTTGGCGGCGAATTCCTGCGCGGTGCGCGCCCCCACCAGGGGAAACACATTCAAGCCGCTACCGAACAGGTAGCCCAGCGCCACCTGCGCCACGCTGACGCCGCGCGCGTCGGCAATCGCCTTGGCCGCGTCGTAGCGGCGGAAATTCGCTTCCGTGCCGTAGGTTTCGGCGCTCAACTTCATCAGGTAATCGGTGAAGGTGTGCAGGTTGTCGCGCCGCAATGCGCCGGAGAAGAACCCGCCGGCGAGACTCGACCACACCAGCAGCGGCATCCGGGTGAGACGGTACCAGTCACGGTCCTGGGCGCCGTCCGGGCCGCTGATCGAGATGCACTCGGGCCACGGCTCCTGGCGCTGCACGGCCAGGCTGAAGTTGGGACTGCTGGCGCGCATCGCCGGCAGGCCGTGTTGTTCGGCGTAGGCGTTGGCCGCCTGAATGCGCCGCGGGGTCCAGTTGGAACCGCCGAAGGCGCGGATGCGCCCCGCCCGCTGGTGGTCGGCCAGGGCATCCATGATCGGCCCCACCGGCAGACTCGGGTCATCGCGGTGCAGCAGGTACAGGTCGATGTGGTCGGTGCGCAGGCGCGCCAGGCTATCCATCAAATCGGAAGCGAGATCATACGGTGTTACGCGCCGGCGGTCGATGTTGTGATGGCATCCCTTGCCGACGATCACCACCCGGTCGCGATTGCCGCGCGCCTCCATCCACTGGCCCAGCACCCGGTCGGCATCGCCGCCGCCGTAACCGTGCGCAGTATCGAACGTGGTTCCGCCGAGTTCGAACACGGCGTCGAGGAGATCGAAGCACTCCTCGAGCCGGTCCCGGCTGAGCATGATGGTGCCCTGAATCACGCGTGCGAGCGGTTTGTCCATGCCGTCGATTTTCTGGTAAATCATGCCTCTTCTTTCGGCGGGCGGCGGTCCGACCGCTGTTCCTCGAATGGATAGCTCACGCCGATGCCGCGCCGTACCGCGTCGAGCGTCTCGCAGATGGCGATCGACTCGGCAACGGGCATTACGGGCGACTCCCGGGCGCCGGCCCGGATCAACTCCATGAAGTGCTCGGCCTCGTAGTTGAAGCCGTTGCCGGCCAGCGGGTAGCTGCGCTGTTCCGGGGCCGTGTCGCCGCGGTACACGGTGAGCCGTTCGCTGTGCCAGAACGGCGGGCCTACGGTCACGTAGCCGTCGCTGCCGATCACGCTGGCCAGATGCGGCGAACGGGTCGTGAGCGAGCAGGTCAGCGCGGCCACCGCGCCGCTCGGGTAACTTAACGATACCGCGGTGCGCTCGTCGACGCCGGTGGCGCCGACGTGGGCGCTGGCCGCGACGCCGCTTGGCGTACCGAGCACCATCGACGCGAACGCTACGCAGTACACGCCCAGATCGAGCAGCGCGCCGCCGGCCAGATCGGGGGCGAACAGGCGGCTGGCCGGATCGGGCGTGGCGGCGAATCCGATGTCGGCGTGCACGACGTGCGGCTGCCCGATCTCCCCTGCCTCGAGCAAGGCGCGCAGTGCCGCCGTGGCGGGCATGAACCGGGTCCACATGCCCTCCATCAGCAGCACGCCGTGCGCGCGCGCGCAGGCGGCAACGGCGCGTGCCTGTGCGGCATTGACGGTGAGCGGTTTCTCGCACAGGACGTGCTTGCCCGCCTCCAGGCACAGCCGGCAGGCGGCGGCGTGCTGCGGATGCGGCGTGGCCACGTAAATGGCATGTACGTCCGGGTCGGCCGCCAGCGCCTCGTAGCCGGCATGTGCGCGCGGCGCCCCGCTGCCGACGGTGCGCTGCTCGGCCGCGAACTGCGCGGCGCGCTCGGCAGAGCGCGAGCCCACCGCCACCAGCCGCGCCCCGGCCGCGTCGCGCAAGCCGGCGGCGAACCGGCCGGCAATGCGGCCCGGCCCCAGAATGCCCCAGTTGACCGCCTCAGGCACAGCCATCGGCGCAGCTTAGCCGCTGTTGCCGCTCGCGCCAAGCGCGTCGCACGGTCGCGGCGGTGGTGGGGTTGCCGGCGTGCGGAGCGAGTCAGCGATCGATGGCCGTCGCCGCCGACGTGTGGCGGGGTGCCGTACGTCAGGCGCGGACGCCAAGTCGTCACTTCACGGAGTCTTCAAGGGGCGGACACCATCGCATAGATCCATAGCCGGCACCGCGTGCGGGTGTCGCCACCACTGGTTTTCCCGGCAGAACATCGACGTGTCTATTGCCCGCATATTCTTGCAGATCGGATCATCATAATTGTACCATGCTTCTCGGTACTCTCCATCGATACCGTACTTGTCAAGAAACACGGTCCGGCATACACTCGCATCGTCAATTACCTTGCTTAGCTCTGCTTCAGCGTCGTAGTACTTGTTGCCGAGAGCAAAGCAGAACACTTCGCTGATGTCGCCAGGGTATCGTTGCTTACGATAGTGTGCGAGCCTCCTATAGGTCTTCCAACATGGACCAACTCCGCCAATGTCGTATCGTCCGACGCCATCCAAATCTATGGCCACCAGGAATCGAATGAAATAGGATCTGTAGGCGCCGACCGGCTCCCACTCAATAGATCTCTCGACAATCTTGGCAGGGTTTTCGTTACACTCTACTTCTGGTAGTTCAGGTGCCATTCCAGCAGTCGAAAAGTGTGACGGTGGTGGGAACGGATCTGCCCAGTGGGTCGATCCTCGTAGTGTATAACCGGTCGGTAAACATCCGTGGTTGACGGGGACGCATCTTGCTCGTTGAACCCCACCAATGGCACAGTATCCTTCAATTGCTGGGGCATAGCAATCGATGCGAACAACAACATCGATACTACGGACGCTCGCAATAGGAGCCTACCGGAGATATACATGTTCGGAGCACTCACCGGACGCCACCGCTGTCGAGGCACGGGAGCTTGGCGCAACCTACACGCCAGCATTTAGGCTTCAGAACCACCCGCTTCCGGGGTCCGAATTCAAATCCCTTTGAGCTCGTACACTCTGCGAAGTATTTTCCCACCTGCTCTTGGAAATCTTCGGGATTAGACCATAATCCAACGTTGACAAATGACCTGTACTCCTGCTCACAACCTGTCAATTGCCAATTGATCCAGCTATACTCTGCCGTCGAGTGAGCTTCTGAGAGAAACTCTCCCACGAGTCCCTCGCGATCTTGGACGATCGCTTTCTCTTTCCAGAATCTGAGGAAATCTTCGACTCTATCTGGCTTGATTTTCCACTGTATGAGTACGATCACCATCGTGTGGCCTCCTTGGTGCCAGAGTGCGCACCGCGTACGCGCCCTGACGGAGATTCTAGAACTTTCACCGGGCTTTGGTCTATCCCAAATTTGACTTGCCCCGAATTACCGAGCAACCCTTGTACACCCGAACACATTGGGCTTACCTTTGGCGCCGCGCCGCGCCGCGCCGCGCCGCGCCGTTGCGGGCAAGTAGGCTCACCGCCCGCCTCCCGGCACATCGTGGCCAAGGAGCAAACATGCTGATTCCATCACACTTCACCGGCGGGCAGGCGCTGGCGTGCGGCGCCGCGCGCGCCGGCGTGGGCTGCGTAGCCGGTTACCCCGGCTCACCGAGTTCGGCGACCATGGCGGCGCTGATCGAGTTGCGGCGCGCCGGTGCGGGCGCTGGCTGCCACCTGGAGTGGTCGGCCAACGAGCGGGTCGCCCTCGAAGTCGCCATCGGCGCCAGTCTCGGCGGTCTTCGTGCGCTGGTGTGTACCAAGAGCGTCGGCATGAACGTGATGGTGGACCCGCTGATGGCGCTGAATCTGACGCCGCTGACCGCCGGGCTGGTGATCATCCTCGGCGACGACCCTGGCGCGTACGGTTCCCAGAACGACCAGGATACGCGCGCCCTGGCCGATCTGCTGGAGCTGCCGATGGTCGAGCCTGACACCCCGCGCGCCGGCCTGGACATGGTCGAAGCGGCGTTCGCGGCGTCGGAACGGTACGCGATGCCGGTGGTGGTGCGGGTGACGCGCAGCTTCGACACCTGCCGGGGGAATGCGGGAGATCTTGCGGAAGCGCAACTCGACTGGCAGGTGCGCAAGGGAGCGGTGGCGCGCGAGGCGTTCCGCTACGTGCCCTACCCCGGCAACGCGGTGGCCAAGCACCACGACCTGCACCGCCGCCTGGATGAGGCCGCGGCGTGGGCGGCCGGCGCCGCGTTCAATCGCAGCACGCTTGCCATTCCCGAGGCGACCACGGCGGGACAATCCGCAACGGCGGCAGCGGCGCTAGAAGGGGCAGCGGCAGAGCGGCACGGCGACCAGCCCGGTGCGCGGCGCGGCATCGTGAGCGCCGGCTTCTGCACCAGCAAGCTGAACGACGTGATCGGGAACGGACCGGACGCGGGCAGCAACGGGGTCGGCCGGTTGGCGCTGGGCGGCATCTTTCCGCTGCCAGCGGCGCCGCTGCGCGCCTTCCTGGCGGCGCACGACGAGGTACTGGTTGTGGAAGAGAACGAGCCCTACCTGGAGCAGCGCATCGCCGCCCTGGCGCACGCCGAACAGCTCGCGGCGCGGGTGCGCGGCAAGCTGACCGGCGACGTGGCGCGCTGCGGCGAGCTGTACCGGTGGCAGATCGCAGCCGCCATGGGCCGCTTCGCCCCGCGGGTGGCGGTGGCCGCGACCTACACCGAGGCCGGCGAAGCGGCGGAGCGCCCGCCGCGGCGCAATCACTGCGCGGGCTGCCCGTTCGACAAGCTGATCGACGCGGTGCAGGAGTGGCTGGCCGGCAGCGGCCGCGACGCCTGGCTGGTGGCAGACCCGGGATGTCTGGCCGCCGAAGCTCCGCGCCTCGGCGCCAAGTACGCGATCGGCTCGGCGGCGGCGGTGGCGCATGGCCTGCAGCACGCCGGCCAGGACGCGGTGGCGCTGTTCGGCGATTCGGCGTTTTTCCACGCCGCGTTGCCGGCGCTGTGCAACGCCTACACCCAGGGCGCCAACCTGGCGGTGATCGTCGCCGACAACGCCGGCGCGGTTACCACGGGCAGGCAGCCGCATCCCGGCAGCGGGCGTACGGCGCTCGGCTCGTCGGCGCCGCGGCTGGACATGCTCACCCTGGCGCGCGCCTGCGGCGCCAGCCACGCCGCGCAGGCCGACTTGCCGGAGCTTGCCGCCGCGCTGCCGGCGGCGCTAGACGGCCCCGGTGTGCGCGTACTGGTGGTGGACGCCCCGTGCCGGGGCGGTTGATATTGGCTATTGCGGGTCGGTCGGCGATATTGGGTAGGTAATGTACAGCGCTATCCTGATCGTCCATTCTTATCTGCGCTACGCGGTGCTGCTCCTGGTGCTCCTGGTAGTGCTTCGCTACGTGGCCGGACTACTGAGTTCGCGCGCGTGGAATGACGGCGACGAGGGCATCGGACGGTGGATGATCCGCGTCTGGGACCTGCAGTTCCTGCTCGGCCTGGTGCTCTATTTCCTCAGTCCGATCGTGCAGTTCGGCTTTGCCAACTTCGGCGAAGCGATGGCCGATGCGCAGTTGCGCCAGTTCCTGATCGAGCATCCGCTGCTCAATGTGCTGGCCATCGGCGCACTGCACGTCGGATGGATCCGGGCCGGCAAGGCCGCCGACGACCGTGGCCGGATGGTGCGCGCCCTGGTATTCATCGCCATCGCCGTGGTGCTGGTGTTGTTGTCGATCCCCTGGTCAGGCCGCCCGTTGCTGCGCACCACCATAACCCCGCCGCAGCTCTTCTGAGGCTTGAGGCGGCTTGTTGGTGCGCCGAAGCGCTCCCACCGTGCGTGCGCATGGTGATCTGATGAGCAAGCACGACGCATGACCGGTCAACTGGTCGATTTTTGGGAGCTTCGGGTGGCATCCAGGAAAAATTGTACCATTCAGGCAATCGTTGGGCTCAAGACCCGACATCGGTGATAACCGGCATCAGATCGTTGTTACGCTCTGCAACTGCCCATGGTTCGCATGCCATTGTTATCGCTGCCGGTGGTCGGCGCCGCTATTGTCTGCGCCACTCGGTGGCACGGTGGGCGGCCTGTGTGCTGCTCGCGCTGGCGCTCGCGGGGTGCCGTATGGCTCACGTCGAGGTCGCGAAGCAGCAACCGGATACCACTGAGCAGCCGGTAGGCCCTGCTGCGCCCGAACCCGGCACGCCGGCGCTGGCGCTAGCGGCGGCGAGCGCGGCGGAGGGCGACGGCGTGCTGCGTTTCACGGTGAGCCTGAGCGGGGCGACCGGCGCCGCCGTCACGGTGGCCTACGAAACCGAGGACGGCACGGCCACGGCGGGATCGGACTACCAGGCGGCGCGCGGGCGGCTCACGTTCTCGGCCGAGTCGACCGCGGCGCAGCGGATCGAGGTGCGGCTGGTGGACGACCAGGTCGACGAGTCGGGGGAGACGCTGACCGTACGGCTGAGCGACCCGCAGGGTGCGACGCTGGCGTCGGCGGCGGCCACGGGAACGATCCGGGACGACGACTCGCGCGCGCTGGCGGTGGACTCGCCGGAGCTGTTCGTGACGGAGGGAGGAAGCGCGAGTTACGAAGTGACGCTCGGGTCACGACCGACGGGCCCGGTGACGGTGACGGTGAGCGCGGCGGACGCCCCGGAGTTGACCATCGAGCCGGAGCGGCTGGTGTTCCAGCCGGCGCGGTGGAGGCAGGCGCAGGAGGTGCGGCTGAGGGCGGCGCAGGACGAGGATGCGCTGGCGGAGGCCGCGGTGGAGGTGTCGCACACGGCAAGCGGGGGCGGCTACGACGGTGTGGCCGGCCCGGCGGTCACGGTGACGATCGTGGAGGACGACGTGGCGACGCTGGCGATGGCGGCGGCGCAGGCGACGGAGCGGGCGGGGCGGATAGCGTTTGCGGTGACGCTGAGCTTGGCGAGCGACGAGGCGGTGACCGTGAACTACGAGACCGGAGCGAGCGGGGACACGGCGACCGTGGGGCAGGACTACGCGCGGGCGAGTGGGACATTGCGGTTTCCGGCACGCTCGGTCGCGGCCCGGACGGTTGCACTGATCGTGACCGACGACAACGTGGACGAGGACACCGAGATGCTGACGGTGACGCTGAGCGGCGCGGCGAACGCGCAGCTTGCCGGCGGCGGGCAGACGCTGACGGCGCGGGGATGGATCGAGGATGACGATGCGCTGCCGGGGCTGAGCATTGGCGGCGGGAGTCTGGCAGAGCGCGCGGGCGGAGCGGGCATGCAGTTCGAGGTGCGGCTGGATGCAGCGAGCGGGCGCAGGGTGACGGTGCAGTACTGGACGGCGGACGTGACGGCCACCGGCGGGCGAGACTACATGGCGGTGAGCGGCACACTGACGTTCGGGGCGGGAGCCACCGTGCGGACGGTGACGGTGGCGATTATCGATGACACGCTGGACGAGCCGGAGGAACAGTTCACGGTGACGCTGCATGGGGCGGTGAACGCGACCGTGGGTACGGCAACGGGAACGGGGACGATCGCGGACAACGACGACGCGCCGGAGCTGAGCATCGGCGACGCGAGCCGGACGGAGGGCGCGGAAGACGGCAGCATGGCGTTCGCAGTGCGGCTGGATGCGGCGAGCGGGCGGACGGTGACGGTGGAGTATGCCACGACGGACGGGACCGCCACCGCCGGTTCGGACTACACGAGTGCGAGCGGTACGCTGACCTTCCTCGCCGGCACCACGACGGCGGCCGTCGTGGTAGCGATCCTGGATGACAGCGAGGAGGAGGAAACCGAGACGTTCACGGTCACGCTGAGCGGCGCGAGCGGCGCCACGTTGTCGGACGCCAGCGCCACCGGCACGATCACGGACGATGGCGATACGACCACGACGGATCCCGTGGGCCCGGTCGAACCGCCGGGCAGCGCCACCACGACCCCACCGGAGTTGTCGTCCCTGTCGGTGACCGGGGGCGGCACCATGTATCCCTCGTTCGACGCCGGCACCTTGCACTACGCGCTGAGGTGCAACGATGTGTCCACACTCACCGTCTCGGCAGCCACTGACCGCGCTGGCGCGACACTGACCCTGCTGCGCGCCGCCAGTGCCGACAGCGTGGTGTCCGACACCGGCTCGCTGAGCGCAAGCGTCACGGTCGACGGTGACCACGACGTGGCGATCGAGCTCGCCGCCGATGGCGCGGCCGTCACCTATGTCGTGCATTGCTTTCCCTCGGGCTTCCCGACGATCAGCGTTCTGCAGAAGACGGGTCAGGTCACCGATGGCTTGATATTGGCCGCGCCGCGTTGGTTGGGACCTCCCCTGACCAGCTACATCGCGGTATTCGACAATAACGGCGTGCCCAGGTTTCAACGGTCAATCGGCGCCTCGTCAGGCCATCAGTTCAGTGACTTCCGGCGCCATCCCGACGGCAGATACTCGGTCATGAGAGAGGTGACTGGCGCCACACACGACTTCCGGGTAGACATCCTGGACTCCCAATTCAACGTGACGAGCACCGAGAGCGTCGTTGCACCTCTGACGCACACTGACGGTCATGATTTCCTGATCGTTTCCGAAGGAACAGGAGCCGGGAACCATATCTTTCTCTCGCTGGACCAGGTTGAGCGCGACTTCACCCCGTACGGTCCCGAGTTCTCGGCGAACCATACGGTCTCGGATTCCGTCATTCAGGAAGTCACAGAGGACGGCAACGAGGTGTTCCGCTGGAACTCCTGGGACCACCGCGAGGTCATGCAACTCGGTAATGACTGTAAAGTAGCCGAGCCTGACTACGCGCACATCAATTCGTTGCAACTGGTCGATGGCGACCTGGTGGCTTCTTTCTTCCACTGCCGGCAGGTATTGAGAATCGACCGCTCCGGGGGTACCGGAGCCGTGCAGTGGAAGCTCGGAGGAAGCGCTCCGCCGGCCGGCTCCGCTACCGAGTATCTGGAGACCTCAGGTGACCCGGAGGGTGAATTCTGCGCCCCGCATCACGCCACGCTGACCGGTTCCGATACCGTCGTTCTGTTCGACAACGGCGTTTCCTGCCTGGGCGCAAGGAAAACTCGGCCGGCACTCACACGTGCGGTCGAGTATGACATCAGCTCCGGCACCCAGGCGCGCTACGTGCGCTCGTTTGCCATCCCGAGTGGCAATGGACTCGTGGTAGCGCAAGGTGGAGTTACCGTGCTGGGAATCGGGGCTGACACGCACTGGTTGATCGCCTGGGGAGGTGTCCGGAGAGGCGATACGGCAGCGGCGCACGAAGAAATAGACATCAGCGAGGTGGATCCGGCATCGGGCACCGTGCATTTGCACCTGAACATGTCCAGAAGTGGCAGGCGATACGACACGTATCGAGCGTATCGCTACCCGGAGACGGATGTATCGCCGTCGCTCAACTTGCCGTAGCCTGAGCGACCGCTGTGATTCGGTGTGTCGGGCGACGGTCAGCTGCCGCTGGCCGAGGTGACGCGGGCGAACAGGCGGTCGATCTGCGCGGTGGCGCCGGCAGACAGCGGGCCGCGGGCGAAGGACGCCACGTTGTCGCGCAGGTGGTCGACGTTGCCGGTGCCCGACAGCACGGTGCTCACGCCCGGCTGATCGAGGCAATAGCGGTAGGCGGCAGCGGCGAGATCCTCGGCCTCGGCGGCGAGGAAGCCGAACGGATCGGCGGCGGCGGCGAGTTCCTGGTCCACCTCGCCGTGCCCGGCCAGCTCGGCGAGCAGTTCGCGCAGCCGGTCGGGGCGGCTGAAGGCGCGGCGCACGGCGAACATGATCATGGTGCCGACGTCCTTGTCGGCGGCCACGCGCAGCACGCTGTCGCGGGCGGTCTGGTTGAGCATGTTGAAGCCCACCATGATCACGTCGAACAAGCCGTCGGCGAGGACCTGGCGCAGCATGCCGTGTTCGGTATCGTTGCCGAATCGCTCGGTGATGCCGAGGAAGCGCACCTTACCCGCCTCCCGGAGGCGTTGCAGCGCGGGCACCATCTCCTCCCTGGCGTGCGGGTACTGCTCCGCGCTGACGCCGTGCAGATGGTAGATGTCGATGTAGTCGGTGTGCAGGCGGCGCAGACTGGCCTCCACCGCGGCTTCCAACTCGGCCCCGGTCAGCAGCCGGTCGCCGTCGGCGGCGCGGTCGGCGCGCAGCCCGCGCTTGCTCGACAGCAGCACCCGGTCGCGGCTGCGGCCGCGCAGTCCGGCGGCCACCAGCGGCTCGGTGCGATACGCGGTGGCGGTGTCGATGAAGTTCACCCCCGCATCGATCGCCGCCTGCACCACGGCCGCGGACTGTTCGGTGGTGCGTCCCGTGCTCAACCCCAGCCGGCTCGGTCCGCCGCAGCCGAGCGCCATCACGCTCACCTGCAGGCCGGTACGTCCCAGTCGCCGATACTCCATCTCGCCACCCCCATTGCGGCGCACCGGCTGCCCCGATACTGTGCCGTGGGCGCTCGGTCATCGCCGTGCCGCATTGTGCACCGGGGCGCCCGTTACTTCTACCCGCATAACCTGAGGAGCCCGACATGAGCGCCGATTCCGCTGTCCTGCAATACCGAGCCGAGATGCTCCGCATCCACTCCATCAACATGACCCGCGCCTCCGCTTCGGGGCATCCCACGACCTGCATGTCCGCCGCGGAGATCATGAGCGTACTGTTCTTCGACGAGATGCGCTACGACCCGAGCCACCCCGATTCGCTTGCCAACGACGAGTTCGTGCTGTCCAAGGGGCACGCCGCGCCGGTGCTGTACGCCGCCTACGCCGAGGCGGGAACGATCCCGGTGGCCGAGCTGGCAGAGTTGCGCAACTTCGACAGCCGCCTGGAGGGGCACCCGATTCCGGGGCGCGCGCCGGGGGTGCGGGTCGCCACCGGGTCGCTGGGCCAGGGCCTGGCGGCCGCCATCGGCATGGCGCTGGCGATCAACCACGACGACGGCGGCCAGCGCGTGTACGTGCTGCTCGGCGACGGCGAGATGGCGGAGGGCTCGGTGTGGGAGGCGATGAACCTGGCGCCCCACCTCGGCGTGAGCAACCTGTGCGCGATCCTGGACATGAACCGGCTCGGGCAGAGCGACCCGACGCTGTTCGGCTGGGACAGCGCCGGCTACGCCGCCAAGGCGGCCGCGTTCGGCTGGGAGGTGCACGAGTGCGACGGCCACGACGTTGCCGCGCTGCAGGCCGCCTTGGCCGCCGTGCGCGCTTCCGACCGGCCCGGCTTCATCGTCGCGCGCACGGTCAAGGGCAAGGGCGTGAGCTTCCTGGAGGACCACGAGGCGATGCACGGCAAGCCGGTGCCGGACGACCAGCACGGTGCGGCGCTGGCCGAGGTGGAGGCGCGCATCGCGGCCGCCGGCAAGCCGAAGCTGGCTGCCGCCAAGCCGGACCTGGCCGCCAACGGCGCCGCGCCCGCCGCCCCGGCTCGCGCCCCGGCAGGCAGCCCGCTCACCGTAACCACCAGCTATGCACCGGGCGCCAAGATCGCCACCCGCAAGGCGTACGGCGCCGCGCTCGCCAAGCTCGGCGCCGCCGACCCGGACATGTTCGTGCTCGACGCCGACGTCAAGAACTCCACCTTCACCGACGCCTTCTTCGGCGCGTTCCCGGAACGCAGCGTGGAGTGCTATATCGCCGAGCAGAACATGATCGGCATCGCCACCGGCCTGCAGGCGCGCGGCAAGCGCGCGTTCGCGGCCACCTTCGCGGCGTTCCTGTCGCGCGCCTACGACCAGATTCGCATGGCCGCCCACTCGCACGCCAACCTGCGGCTGGCCGGGTCGCACACCGGCGTCTCCATCGGCGAGGACGGCGCCTCGCAGATGGGCCTGGAGGACGTGTCGATGCTGCGCGCGGTGCTCGGCAGCGCGGTGCTGTGCCCGGCCGACGGCGTGGCGGCGGAACAGCTGACCTGCCTGAGCGCCAACTACCAGGGCGTCTCCTACGTGCGCACGGCGCGCCCGGACGTGGCGGTGATCTACGGCAACGACGAGCAGTTCGCCATCGGCGGCAGCAAGGTGCTGCGCAGCTCGCTGGCTGACCAGGTAACCTTGGTCGGTGCCGGCGTCACCCTGCACGAGGCGCTGGCCGCGGCCGACCTGCTGGCGGCAGAGGCCATCGCGGCGCGGGTTATCGACTGCTACTCGATCAAGCCGCTCGACGAAGCCACCCTGCGCACGGCGGCCGCCGAGACGGAGGCGATCGTCACCGCCGAGGACCACTATCCGGAGGGCGGCCTGGGCGAAGCGGTCGCCGCGGCCGTGAGCGGCGCCGGCGCCCCGGTGCACGTGCTGGCGGTGCGGCGCACACCGCACTCCGGCAAGGGCGCCGAACTGCTCGCCGAGCAGGGCCTGGACGCCGCCGGCATCGCCGCCGCCGCCCGTAGCGCACTCAGGTAGCCGGCCCGTCAACCGCCGCCGAGCAGCGCGCGGCTGGCGACGTAGCGTCTCTTGGGATCGTGCGGTCCGGTGCCCACCTCGTGCACCAGTCCGCGCGATACCAGCTTGACCAGGCGGGTCCGTGTAGCCCGCGGGGTGAGTCCGATCGCCTTGGCAATGTCGCCGGTGCCGTATTCCTCCCCGCCTTCCAGCAGAGCGAGAATCGACTGATCGGCGGTATCGATGACGTATGCCGATGCGGTGCCAGTGCTGGTTGGTGGTAAAGCGCTTTCTCCCGTGTAGATGGTGACGCGCAGCCGCAGCCCGACCTCCTCCCATACCGGGGAAGCGAGACCGGCTTCGCGGCACGTCGCGATCATGCGCTGGACACCGCTGCCCCACTGCTCGACCAGTCCGAGTTCGTGGAACACGCGGCCGATGGTCCGGTTGCGGAGCTTGGAGATGCCCTGGGGCAGATCGTCGAGCGTGAGTCCGAACGGAAGCAGGCCGGGATTCTCTACCTCGATCCGATCGTCGAAGATGGCGAGTCTGATCGGTGCGCCGCGCTGGGAGTAGTCCGCGTGCGCAACCGCATTGATGATTGCTTCGCGGATGGCCACGATCGGCACACTCCAATGCTCCGTACGCCTGACTTGGTCGATCGTGATGCCATGCAGTGCGTGTTTCTGCACGAAGCCCACCGCATCCTCAACCGCCTGCGCCAGTGCAGTCTTGATGTCCAGATGGTCGACGATGGTTGCCTTGTCGACGCCGGCGAAGCGGCCGGCTTGGATCCAGGCGTCGGGAAAGTGGGCAAGGCGATCGGCTCCGAACAGCAGGATGCCGCCGACCGTCGGCACCAGCCGTCCCTGGTGAAGGGTGAGAAGCCGGAGTGTCTGCAGATTGTGTCGGGTCAGAGTGCGCGCCGGGGCGAACGACTCGGAAGCAACTCGGAAGTCGACCGCTTCCGAGTCGAGCGCGGGTAGCGGTCCTTCATCGAACGACTCGCCAGTGGCATAGCGGCGCATCTCGGCAATCAATGCCGCGTCGGCCAGCCGGTTGGAGGATCCGACCCGTGCGTAGGTGCCGCGCTGCAGCCCGTCGCGCGCGAGATAATGCGGACGCGCGGGGCTCGGGAACACTTCTACCGCTACGACCTGGGTGTTGCGGTAGCTCAGCAGTTCGACGTCCGGAAGGAGCCGAGGCTTGATCGAGTCGCTGATCAGGTTGACCACGCGCTCCTCCAGGTCGAGCGGGTCGCTTACTCCGCGGATGTGCCGGGTGCGGTCCTCGACGCCGATCAGAATGACGCCGCCGGTGGTATTGGCAAACGCGACGATGGTGCGAAGAAAACCGGCGGGCGAGGAGAGATCGCGCTTGAACTCCAGGTTCTTGCCCTCGGTACGGCGCAGGATCTCGGTGAGTTTCATTACTCGGAAGTGTACTCGGAAGCCGCGCTCGACGCTACGCTTCCGAGTCGTTCGCCGGCGGCGGTGAACGCTAACCGGCGGTGGTCGCGATAGAGGGGATCGTTACCTCGGCGTCGGCGTCGGCGGCGTAGTCGATGCCGGGCAGGCCGAAACCGAACAGGCGCAGGAAGTCGCCGCGGTAGCCGTCCAGGTCGGCCAGTTCCGCCACCCGGTCGGCGCCGCCGCCGCCGGCGAACGCGGCGAAGCGCCGCTCCACCTCCTGCTGGACCTCGGGATCCATCTCCCAGTCGTCGATCCGTACCCGTCCCTCGCCGTCGGTGGGAATCTCCTCTCCCGTGTAGAGGCGGGCGGCGAACAGGCGGTAGATCTGCTCGATCGCGCCCTCGTGCGAGCCGCGCTCCTTCATCACCCGGAACAGCAACATCAGGTACAGCGGGATCACCGGGATGGCGGCGCTCGACTGGGTGACCAGCGCCTTGTTGACCGACACCAGCGAGCGTGCCGGCAGTTCGCGGTCCAGCGCGCCGGCGGTGCGCTCCAGGTGCTGCTTGGCGTGGCCGATGGTGCCGGCGCGGTAGATGGCGTGCGTGTAGGTGGGACCGGCGTAGGTGTAGGCGAGGTTGCGGCAACCGGGCGCCAGCAGCCCGGCGCCGTGCAGGGCGGCGCTCCAGCGGCGCCAGTCGTCGCCGCCCATCACCGCCATCGTGGCGGCGATGTCGGCTTCGTCGGCGGGATCGATCTGCACGGTGGTAACGGCGCCGCTGTTGGGGTCGATGGTGGTGCCCGAGTAGCGGTCGCCGATCGGCTTGAGCACGCTGTTGAAGGTTTCTCCCGTGTCGGGGTGAATGCGGCGCGGCGACGCCAGGCTGTACACCACCAGATCCACCTGACCGAGCTGCTTGGCCACCAACTCTACCGTCTGTTCGCGGACCTCGTTGGAGAAGGCGTCGCCGTTGATGCTCCAGGCGCCGCGCCCGGCGGCGAGTGCGGCGCGCTCGAAGGCGGCGCTGTTGTACCAGCCGGCCGATGCGGTGCGGCGCCGGCTCGCCGGCCGTTCGAAGAACACGCCCACCGTATCGGCGCCGCAGCCGAAGGCGGCCACGATGCGGGAGGCCAGCCCGTAGCCGGTGGAGGCGCCGATCACCAGCACGCGGAGCGGTCCGTCGACCGCCGGCTGGCGCTGCACGTAGTCGATCTGCTCCGCCACGTGGGCGGCGCAACCGCCGGGATGTGCGGTCATGCAGATGAAGCCGCGAATTCTCGGTTCAATAATCATATTGTGTGCGTTCCGCGCCGCGCACTGTAGGAGATGGCCGCGGGCGCTGTCAAATCGATGGCTCGGGCGTTTGCTCCGCGAGGAACGTCCCGTAGGTGCCGCCCGAGGGTAGTGCGGTCGGCCTTCCGCACCGCGGGTACCCTGCCCTCGGCGGGCGGTGTCGGTTGCGACGGGGCTACCTGGTGCCGAGGGCGCCGCCGCGGCGCAGTAGGCTGGCGGCGCGCGGCTGCGAGGCGAGGTAGTAGTGGGCGGTGAGGAGCAGCCGTTGCGCCGCGCTGGGCTGCCAGCTTCGCGCCTCGCGCGGCAGGCGGTCGCGCAGGTGGGCGAGTACCACCGCCGCGGCGACGCTGACGTTGAAGCTGCGGCTGAACCCGTACATCGGCACGGTGACCAGTTCGTCGGCCTCGGCGGCCAGGAGCTCGCTCACGCCGCGGTGCTCGTTGCCGAAGGCGATGGCAACCGGCGCGCTGAGGTCGAGCGACGCCAGCGGGATGCTGCGTCCACCCGGCATGGTGGCGGCAATCCGGTAGCCGGCGGCGCGCAGGCCGGCCACGGCGGCGGCCGAGCTCTCCCAGTAACGGGTCAGCAGCCACTTCTCAGCGCCCTGCGTAACCCGGTTGGGGGGGCGCTCGCGGCCGTCGGCCGCGGTGGCGGGTACCAGGTGGACGCCGCCGTACCCCAGTCCCTCCACGCTGCGCAGCAGGGCGGCGACGTTGCCGGCATCGGCGATCTGCTCCAGGACCGGTGCCACGGCGAACGTGCGCGCCGCAACCACCTGGTCGATGCGCCGCCGACGCTCGGGGGTCAGGGTAGGGCCCACGCTTGCGACCACCTCCGCCGCGGCGACTGCCGAGCCGTCTACCGGCAGCGGATCGGCGAGGGCGAACGGCCACGGTGGGCGCACGCGCTCCATCGATTCAGGATCCCTCGGCGGCAGTGTGCTCGACGCCGATGCGGGTGATCTCGTCCTGCGGTACGGCGTGCAGCAGACGGCGGCACCTGACGGCGTTGTCCATGTGTTACGATACCTCGGTGCCGCCGAGAACGGCGTGGCCGGCGTCGGAGGCAGTCTGCTCGGACCCGAGGCGAGTGATCTCGTCCTGCGGGAAGGCGGGCAGCGGCCTGCTCCCCGCGGCGGTGCGGACGGTGACGCCGCTGCCGGGGAGTGCGGCGCCGATGACGGCGGCGGGGATGCCGCGGTCGCCCAGCGCCCGCACCGCCCTGCCCGCCTCGTCGGCAGCGGCGCAGAACAGGAGCGCCCCCGACGCCAGCAGGCCGAGCGGATCGAGGCGCAGCGCGCGGCATAACCGCCGCGTGGGCTCCCGGATCGGCAACGCCGCCGCATCGATCGCGATCGCCACCCCGGAGCAGGCCGCCAGTTCGTGCAGACCCTGGGCGACGCCGCCCTCGGTGGGGTCATGGGCGGCGTGGATCGCGAACGTGCGCAACACGCGCCCCTCCGCCATGACGCTGATGCCCGGGTCATCGAGCCAGCCCACGGCATCCGCGTAATCGGCGCCGAGCACGGCGCGCGCGTCGGCCCGCTCACGGGCGAGCAGGGTGGTGCCCTCCAGCGCCACCCACTTGGTCAGCACCACGGCGTCGCCCGGGCACACCCGCGCACTCGACCACGGCTCGCCGTCCAGCACCCCCACCGCCGCGCCCACCACCACCGGGCGCGTCACTGCGCCGGTGATCTCGGTATGGCCGCCGACCCAGGCAACCCCGGCGCCGGCCGTTGCGGCCGCGAGCTCCGCGAACAACTCCTCCAGCGCGCCGCCGGTGGTGCCCGGCGGCAGCAGCACGGTGGTGGTCAGGTAGCGCGGCTCCGCGCCCATCGCTACCAGGTCATTGCAGTTGACCGCCACCGCGTAGCGGCCGATCGCGCTGCCGGCCAGGGTAATCGGATCACTGGTCACTACCAGGCGCGGCGCGCCGGCAACGACCGCCGCGTCCTCGCCGAGCGCGGCGCCGATCAGTACGTCCGGCCGGTGCGCGCCGGCGGCGGGGAGCAGCCCGGCGAGCAGCGCGGCATCGATCTTGCCTTCCGGCAGGCGCTGTCCGGGCGACAGCCGGCGACCGATCAACCTTTCCATAGTCTCCATTGGTGGCACAAACCGCGGGCGAGGCAACCGGGCGCGCACAGACCACCGCGTGCCGGCGCCGTGCCGGCCGTGGCGCGCCGGTGCTGCCGCCGGCGATCGCGGCGCAGTCGGCGACGGCTCCGCATCCGTGCGTCGCACCAGCAATTCTCGGTGAACCCGACACGGCCAGTGTTGGCCGAGGCCTTCGACAGGACGAGCCAGCCGGCGCCAACAAGCGGTGACCGGTGGCGGCGAGCACGCTGGTGCGCGCCCGCAGGGGTGCAGCGCCGCTGAAGCGGCACCGTGCCGCCGCCGTCATATGCAGTGTATGGATTTGCCCACCGAGCCAGTTGCCGACCAAACGGACGCCCGTCATGCGATCGCGCCCGACCCGCTCAACGCTCTGGCCAAACGCCACTTGGGCGTCTCCTACTTGTTTCCTTACCAGCGCCTGGTGATCGCCAACCTGCTGGAGGGGCGCCACCAGATCGTGGTGCTGCCCACCGGCGCCGGCAAGTCGGTGTGCTTCATGTTCCCGGCGGTGGTGCTGGAGGGCGTTACCCTGGTGGTGCTGCCGCTGCTCGCGCTGCTGGAGGATCTGCACCGCCGCATGACCGCGGCCGGCCTGTCGGTGGCAGTGTTGCGCGGCGGGCAGACCCGTGATGAACGCAACGCCATCCTGGCGCGGGTGGCAAGCCGTGACGCGCGCCTGGTCCTCGTCACCCCGGAGGCGGCGCTGGCCGAACGGCTGCTGGCAGCGCTGGTGGCCGCCGGCACGATCGAGCACTTGGTGGTGGATGAAGCGCACTGCATCAGCCAGTGGGGCGACAGCTTCCGGCCCACCTATCTGCGTCTGAACGAGCTGGTGGAGGCGTTGCGGCCGCGCGTGGTCAGCGCCTTCACCGCCACCGCTACGCCCGCGGTGCTGAACCGCGTGCGCGAGGTGCTGTACCCGGACGGCGGCGTGCACCTGGTGGCCGGCAACCCCGACCGCCCCAACATACGCTACGCGGTGGCCCCCACGGCCGGCCCGCTGCACTGCCTCGCCGAACTGGTTGCTACCTGCCCGCGGCCGCTGATCGTGTTCGCGCGCAGCCGCCGCGGCGTGGAGGAGATCTGCTGGCAAATGCGGCGCCGCCTGCCGGAGGTGAACTGCCGGTTCTACCACGCCGGTCTGAACGCCGCCGAACGCAAGCGGCTGGAGGCGTGGTTCCTGACCAGCGACGACGGCGCGCTGATCGCCACCTCCGCGTACGGCATGGGCGTCGACAAGCCCAACATCCGCGCCGTCGTGCACCGCGAGATGCCGGAGTCGGTGGAGGCATATCTGCAGGAGACCGGTCGCGCCGGCCGCGATGGCAAGCCGTCGCAAGCGGTCCTGCTGTGGTACCAGCCGCCTGCCGCCACGAACGCCCCGCCGCCGCACGCGGTGCAGGCGCTGCGCCGCCGCTTGCGGTGGATGTCGCGGCGTACCGTGGCGCCGGTTGCAGCGCCGTCGGCGGGCGCCAGCCGGCCACCGAGACTGTCCTTGCGCCGGGCGCCGCGCCGCACGGCGGCGGCGGGCTCGGTTGCCGCCACCGCCTCGGACCTGAGCGGCTACGCCGCCAACGCCACAACCTGCCGGCGCGCCCAGTTGCTGCGCTTCTTCGAGCGCGACGATGTGCAGTGCAGCGGGTGCGACGTGTGCGACGGCCAGGTGGCGGCGCTGCCGGCGCCGGAGCAAGCGATGCTGCAGGCGCTGCGGCACGGATCGCGGCGCTTCACGTTGCGGCAGTGGCGGCACATCCTGGCTGGCGGACAATCGTATGCAATCGAAGCCGGCGGGCTGCGGCGCGCACCCGGATTCGGACTGCTGGCCGGCTGGCACCCGGAGGAGATCGACGATGCCTGCGCCGCCCTGATCGCCGCGCGGCTGGCGCGCGTACCCGCGCGCGGGCCGTGGCGCGGCCGGCTGGTGACGGCCTGGCCTGCGTCGCTCCGGTGACGGCCACGGCGCGGGCCGACTCGATCTGGATCCCCCGCCCCGGAGCCCAATCCTGGCCGGGCGCGGCATTACGCACCTTGCCCGTGGGCGCTGGCGGCCGGTAACCGCGCGCCGGCGCACACGCTGCCATTGGCGGCGCCGAGGCCGGTTCTTGCCGTCGGCTCGACCGAGCCCGATCCTGATATCGCGTTCCGCCCCGCCCCGTGCAGCATGCCCCGCAACGCCGCCTCGCGGGGTGGCAATGCCAAGCTACACGATCTCCGCTAAGTCGCTCCTTGACGCCGCGGAGCAGGCATCATAGGCACCATGAACCGAGTAGCGCATGACGTTCATTTTTCGTAAGATGGGACCCCGTACCGGCATGAGCCACACGTCCAGATCAGAGGCACTGACCCGTTTGCAAAGCGCTATAGACGAGATCTCAGCGCTCCAACAATGGTCTTACACAAGAGAGCCATTCGACAAGTGGCGCCGAACCACGGCGTGCTCCGTTTCGTCCATTTTCGGACATGAATCTCGCCGCGCGAAAGAGATAGTAGCGATCCTGGAGCGCATCGAACCGGAATGGGTGTATGATTATCCCAACACACCCGGGCCAATAAGACGCATCAAGTATCGGGTAGCAGATCTGTTCGGGGCTGACACACTACTCGTGTCGATGATGTCTGAAGTGAGAAGCCTGTCGCCCGACGAGGTTGATGCGAAATCGATCGACGCCGTGGGTCAGGACACCGATCCGGAAATGCTCGAAGGGCCTAGTGACTCTATCTCGGAAATCAGCGAGCCGTTCGACCCGACCGAGATCAAGATCGATACGAAACATGTCACCGTCGATCTCATCATGAAGCGAATCAACCAGAACGAAATCGACCTGAATCCGGATTTCCAGCGTAATTCAGGAATTTGGGACCGGACGAGACAGAGCAGACTGATCGAGTCTCTGCTCCTCCGAATCCCCATACCGGTCTTTTACATGGCAGCAGACAATGAGGACAACTGGCTAGTCGTCGATGGTCTACAGCGGCTTGACACTCTGAAGAGCTTCCTTAACACGAAGACTCTTAGCCTGCAGGGCCTGCAATATCTGAAGGATTTCCAAGGTTGCTCATACAACAGCTTGCCGCGTCCAATGCAACGTCGTATCGATGCGACGCAATTATACTGTCACGTCATCCAGCCAAGTACTCCTCCCGAAGTAATGTTCAACGTATTCAACCGCATCAATACCGGAGGCAAGCCTCTGTTGCCCCAAGAGATTCGCCACGCACTCAACCCGGGCCGGGCTCGCGAATTCATCAACGAGCTGGCGCAGGATCCGCGGTTCCTGAAAGCAACCGACCACGGCGTCAGTGCCAAGCGTATGGCGGACCGCGAGTGCGTGCTTCGGTTCGTCGCCTTTCATAGCCGCTTCGAAGAGTACAGGGGCGACCTGGATGGGTTTCTCGTTACTGCCATGAGAGCCTTGAACGATCCAACAGCCGACGCGAAGCTTGACCTACTGCGGGACGACTTCCGTGCAGCGATGCAGCTTGCCTTCGATTTGTTCGGTAGCGACGCGTTTCGTCGTCCCCCACGGCATGGTGGTTCACGTCGTGCTCCAATCAACAAGCCACTGTTCGAGAGTTGGGCGGTGAACTTGGCACGTATTCACAGACTTGAAGGGCGCGAGCGTCTGGTACAGAGACGGCGCCAGGTCAAAGACAGATTCGCCGCGCTGATGGATGACGACGAATTTGAGCAGAGTATCAGTATTGGGACCCAGTGGTCCACGCGGGTCAAAATCCGCTTTGCGAGAATCAGAGATCTTCTTCAGGAGGTGTTGACATGATTGATCGGCTCTATGTGCAGAACTTCAAGTGTTTCGCGGAACAATCGGTTCCGCTTGGAGGACTTACAATCCTTGCCGGGCTAAACGGCGCCGGCAAGAGCAGCGTGCTGCAAGCGTTGCTCTTGTTGCGGCAATCCGGTCTACATAGCGACGGCACTCCCGGCCAGATGCGCTGGCAGGGCGATCTCGTCGATGTCGGCTCTTTCTCAGAGGTGCTCTACGAAGGAGCACAGCAGGACTTTGTCGTACTGGAAGCGCGATTTGCATCGAAGGTACAATCTATGCGAAAATCCTCCAGACCGGTGCCAATGGTGAATCGGTGTCTACTCTCAGGGGATTTGACTTGGCGCCTGCTAGCTCGCTCTATCGGTGGCGCATGTTCCATCTTGGCGCAAAGCAGATCAGACCGTGTTATACTACTTCCAACGAAATGACATGAATGTGGAGGTGAGAGCCCCAGTGATCCGTCCGGATGGAAGATTGGACGACTGGCCCGATGGATTCTTTGATCAACACGAAACGAATCTCGCCGCGTTGATTGCGTTCCGGAACAGTAAGTCGGCACCATACACATCATGACTCTTGTATTCAACGAACTGTCAGCAGGCCATGGGGAACGTACGCGAAACGAAGCCATGGACCTGATGAGTCACGTGGTGAAGGCAATAGCTGCCTTGGTTAGGAAACGGGCTGACCGCGAACAAGCCAGCACGGTTACCGACGAGATGGTGAATCGAGCGCAGGCTGGATTAGCCGAAAGTCCGCGCACCCTCCTGACGGTGATTCGTCCATCGTTTCCGCATCTTAGGTTCGGTCTGGACGTTGAAGGACAGATAGCAACTCTTCCAGCCGATGTCCTGGAGCCGATCATCACCAAGCTTGTCGTGCTGGACGGCGCGATTAGAGACTGGAGGCGCGACGGGCCCAAGCTACCTGGTCTCCCTATGATTCACCCTGAGAGCGAGCAAACCATGCAGAGATACGGAGCACAGCGCGTGTTCCGGAGTTCCAATGGCAAGCAAGCGACGTTCAGGCTGCATGCCATGGTCGGTGGCGCGTATCGCATTCATGTTCGCATTGATCAGCGGCGTCGATCTCTCGAGATCGGCTACATCGGCAAGCATCTGCCGACGGCGCGATTTCCGACGTAGCCGCGTGACTGATGGGCGCCTGATCGAGTCCGCGTTTCCGTGCAGATCCATCCCGCCGCCGTTGATGCGCCCTTGTAACTCCTTGACGAGGCCCTCGCAGCCGTATAAGTTCTTCCGTAGTCATGGTCTACGTCCCCATGGGTGTGGTGTTATGGGGCAGGCGGACCTTTTTTCTGCCCCAGAGTCAATGATTTGCTGCCGCTTTTGGCGTTCGCACCCAACACAGACGCGCGTCCAATCATTTGACATCGGCCTGCGTGCGTCGCTACAATCGGCCCACTTTGGCCTTCGTGAGTAACACGTACTTCCTTACGGAATATCGATTTGTATGTCGGTGTCCGGGTTCGGGCGAGAGCCTGCCGGAGCAACTTGGTGAGTGAAGCGCTCGAGCGGCGCCGCAAGACGCGGCAGCAGATGCTCGAGGCGGGCGGGCAGGCGCGTGTCGACGCCCAGCATGCCAAGGGTAAGCTGACCGCCCGCGAACGCCTCGATCTGCTGCTCGACGAGCACTCCTTTATCGAACAGCAGCCGTACGTGGCGGTGCGCGCCACCGACTTCGGCCTCGAGCGGCGCCGCACCCTTGGCGACGGCGTGGTCACCGGCAGCGGCATGGTGGACGGGCGGCAGGTATTCGCGGTCGCGCAGGACTTTACGGTCAACGGCGGTTCGCTCGGCGAGATGCACGCCGCGCGCATCGTCGCCGCCCAGAACGATGCCCTCGGCAACCGCGTTCCCTTCATCCAGATCAACGACTCCGGCGGCGCGCGCATCCAGGAGGGCGTGCTGTCCCTGAACGGTTACGCGCAGATCTTCCGCGCCAACACCGCCTCCTCCGGTGTCATTCCGCAGCTATCGGTGATTCTCGGGCCGTGTGCCGGGGGCGCGGTCTATTCGCCGGCGATCACCGACTTCATCTTCATGGTGGACGGGGTGAGCAACATGTTCATCACCGGGCCGCAGGTAATCGCCACCGTGACCGGCGAGAAAATCAGTGCCGAGGATCTGGGCGGCTCGGCGGCGCACTGCAGCCGCAGCGGGGTGGCCCACTTCCGCTACGCCACCGAGCAGGACTGCCTGCAGGGCGTGCGCACGCTGCTCGGCTATCTGCCGGCGCACAACGGCGAGGATCCGCCGCTGGTTGCGGGCCACGACGACGTGGACCGCGCGACCCCGGAGTTGCTCGACATCGTGCCGGAGGATGCGCGGCGCGGCTACGACGTGAAGCAGGTGATCGCGGCGCTCGCCGACCAGGGCAGCTTTTTCGAGGTGCACGCCGAGTACGCGCCCAACGTGGTGGTGGGTTTCGCCCGCCTGGCGGGCCGCACGGTGGGCTTCTTCGCCAACCAGCCGCAGGTGTACGCGGCCTCGCTGGACATCAACTCGTCGGACAAGGGCGCCCGCTTCCTGCGCTTCTGCGACGCCTTCAACGTCCCCATCATCTCCCTGGTCGACGTGCCCGGCTTCCTGCCGGGAGTGGCGCAGGAGCACGGCGGCATCATCCGCCACGGCGCCAAGATCCTGTTCGCCATCGCCGAGGCGACCGTGCCCAAGGTGGCGCTGATCCTGCGCAAGGCATATGGCGGCGCGTTCATCGCCATGGCCTCCAAGTCGCTCGGCTACGACCGCACGCTCGCCCTGCCGGGCGCCGAGGTGGCGGTGATGGGTGCCGAGGGGGCGGCCAACATCATCTTTTCGCGCGACATCAAGGCGGCCGACGATCCGGCCGCGATGCGCCGCCAGAAGATCGCCGAGTTTCAGGACAGCGTGATGAATCCCTACATCGCCGCCGGACTGGGGTTCATCGACGACGTGATCGATCCGGCGGCGGCGCGCGCCGAGCTGGTGCGCTCCATCGAGATGTACTCCCGCAAGCGGGAGTCGCGGCCGGCCAAGAAGCATGGCAACATCCCGCTGTAGCGGCCGCTGATGGAGCAGACGCCAATCGCCTTCGCGGGCACGGTAACCATCCTCGGCATGGGGGTGGTGTTCTTCTTCCTCGCCGTGCTGAGCCTGGGCATGGTCTGGCTGCGCCGCGCGTACGGCGGCAGCGCGCAACCGGGCGCTCCCGCGCCGGTGGAGGATGCTTCGGCCGCCGCGCCGGCGCGCCACGACGCCCGCTGGGTGGCGGCCGCGGTGGCGGCCTGGCTGGCCGAGCAGGGCCAGTTCGACGAGGTAAGCGCGGCACCCTGGGACCCGTTGCGGAGGCGCCGGTGAAGCAGCAGGTCGAGTTCGAGTACGAGGGCCGCTCCTACACCGTCGAGGTGGAGCGCAGCGGCGACACCCTGGTGATCGAGAGCGAGGGCCAGCGCTACGAGGTCACGCTGAGCGGCCCCGTGCGCGCGCGATCCGGGCCGTCGCCAGCTCCGGCAGCGGAGCAAGCTCCAGTAGCGGCGGCCGCGTCCGCCCCGGCCAGCCCGCCACCCGCGGCTACCCCCGCCCCCGCCCCGGCGGCAGTGGCGCCGGCCGCCGCCGCCCGTCCCGCCGGCGGCGCTGCGCCCGGCGCCGTGGTGGCGCCGATGACCGGCACCCTGCGCGAGATCCGCACCTCGGTCGGCGCGTCGGTGACGGAAGGGCAAGTGCTGTTCGTCATGGAGGCGATGAAGATGGACCTCGAGATACCGGTGGCGATTGCCGGCACCGTCTCTGAGATCGCCGTGACGGCGGGCGCCAGCGTGGTCGAGGCGCAGATCCTCGCCCGCGTCACCGGCTAGGCGACCATAGTGACCAGCGAGCGATGGGCCCGCGGAATGACCGCATCCACTGAGCGGATATGGCGCTGTTCGGCCTGATCGGCGAGTTCCTCGCCAGCACCGGCGTGGCCGGCTTCATCGCGCTCGGGGCCGGCTGGTGGCGCCCGCTGGTGATGCTGGGCGTGGGCGGCCTGCTCATCTACCTGGCCATCGCCAAGGAATATGAGCCGCTGCTCCTGATCCCGATCGGGTTCGCCTGTATCCTGGTCAACCTGCCGCTCACCGAGCTGTTCCACACCAACGAGCAGCTTCTGGGCGGCGCCGAGCGCGGCCTGTTCGACTACATATTCACCGGCCTCGCCACCGGCGTGTTCCCGCCGCTGATCTTCCTCGGCCTGGGAGCGATGACCGACTTCAGTCCGCTGCTGGCCAAACCGCAGACCTTTCTGCTCGGCGCGGCCGCGCAGTTCGGCATCTTCGGCACCCTGCTGGCCGCGCAGGCCCTCGGGTTCACCTTCGCCGAGGCCGCCTCGATCGCCATCATTGGCGGCGCCGACGGCCCCACCGCGATCTTTCTCACTTCCCGGCTGGCCGATCATCTGCTCGGCGCCGTCGCGGTGGCCGCCTACTCCTACATGGCGCTGGTGCCGATCATCCAGCCGCCGATCATCCGCCTGCTCACCACCAAGAAGGAGCGCTCGGTGGTGATGAGCGAGGTGCGCCCGGTGCCGCGCTCGACCCGCATCATGTTCCCGATTGCCATCACCCTGACCGCCGCGCTGCTGGTGCCGCCCTCGACGCCGCTGATCGGCATGCTGATGTTCGGCAACCTGCTGCGCGAGGCGGGGGTGGTCGACCGGCTGTCGAAGGCGGCCCAGAACGAGATCACCAACATCATCACCATCTTCCTCGGCCTGGCGGTCGGCTCCAAGCTCACCGCCGCCGAGTTCCTGACCACCGACACGCTGCTGATCATCGCCCTCGGGCTGGCGGCATTCTCGGTCGGCACCGCCTCCGGGGTGCTGCTCGGCAAGCTGCTCTACCTGCTGTCCGGCGGCAAGGTGAACCCGATGATCGGCGCCGCTGGCGTGTCGGCGGTGCCGATGGCGGCGCGCGTGGTGCAGCGCATGGGCCAGCGCGAGAACCCGAACAACTTCCTGCTGATGAACGCCATCGGCCCCAACTACGCCGGCGTCATCGGCTCCGCGGTCGCCGCCGGCGTGCTCATTGCCATGGCCTGAGGCGAGGCTGCCGGAGTGCCGCAACTTCAAGGTCACCCTGTGGAAGGGAGCAAGGCTTGCGGCACGGTCCCGGTAGCGCGGTAAGGGCAGATCACGGTAACCTTCCGGGACGGGCGGATCCATGAAGTTTCGATTCAAGAACCTCGGTCCGATCAAGGAAGCCGATCTCGAACTCGGCGACCTCACTATCGTCGCCGGCCATAACAACACCGGTAAAACCTACATAGCATACGCTCTGTATGGCTTTCTCAAACGATGGGAGTGGTCGCCGGAGATGATCATCAGTCTCATGCGCGAAGAGGGAATAGGGGCCGTCGGCTCCGTGGCGGCCGCAGCCGTATACGCGGGGCATACGACGATTCCGGCCGATAGGCACAAGCTGGAAAAGCAGCGATCTACCGTTGCGCGAGCCATGGCGCGCGCGTTCTCGAAGTCGGAATTAGCCCAAGTGTTCAGTTCAGCACCGGAGAGATTCAACGATGCTTCAGTCGAGGTGAGCTCCAGCATTCCTGAAGAAATGCCACCAGCAGAGTTGCGTGATTCCTCAGGGATCCGTTATCGCGTGTCCTGGGAACACGACCAAATTATCGTGTCAGTAGATGCTCCTCAGGGACAGCAAGTCGAGAAAGGGCCAGCCATATTCGTTCTGGAGATGTTATACTTCAGATTCCTGTTTCCCGATCTTGAGATCGAACCATTCATACTGTGTTCAGAGCGCTTCGGTATCTCCCTGTTTATCGAGAGCTCGACTTCACCAAGAACAATCTGGTTGATCTGCTGCAAAAAATGCGTGATCAGAGCAACCGGGACCAATCAGATCCCTTTCTTCTTATAGATAGGACAACTAGCCGGTATGCATTGCCCGTGAAGGACAACATTGACTACACGCGAAGTATTCCCGATCTCGGAGGCGCAAAGAGTGAACTGTCGGAGCACAATCTGCCGACCGAACTGAGACGGTTGACGAGTGCGTACTACAAGAGTTCTGGTGACAGCATTGAGCTCACGTCGACCGCGGGTGGGTCGCGACGTTTCAGCATCCCGCTGCACTTGGCATCTTCCTCGGCGCGCGGGCTGTCGGATCTCTATTTCTTTCTGCAGCACGTTGCTGGCCCCAATCACCTCCTGATCATCGATGAGCCGGAGAGTCATCTCGACACGAACAACCAGATTATGATGGCTCGTTTGTTGGTCCGGTGTGTGCATGCAGGTCTGAAGGTCCTTATCACTACCCACAGTGATTACCTCGTGAAGGAACTCAACAATCTGATCATGCTCAGCCGCGACTTCGACGCCAAGGAGGATTTGCTCAAGAAACTCAAGTACGACCCTGAAGATGCTCTCGATCCAGGTCGGATTCGTGCCTATGTCGCTGAGAACGGCACCTTGACCGCATGTAGTGTAGATAAGTACGGCATGGATATGCCGAACTTCGATAGCACCATAGACGACATCAATCGTGTGACGAATGAGATCTCGTCGCGGATCTTCGAGACCGACGGATTGTGAGCTCGAGGCTAAACGATCGGATAGAACGCATCCTCCTCGACGATCGAATAGAACCGATCATCTTGAATCAAGTTACACTTCGCGAATACCGTGCAAATATGTCGGTGGTCGTAGTTGGGATAGAACGGCGTGCCACGGCGATCCACGTTGATGGTCTTGCCTTTTCCGGCTTGGAAGAGGGGGGCTGGAACCAGAAGTGTGATTATCTCCTGCTTATTCCCGACAATCGGGATCCCGTAGAGCTAAGCAATTGTAGTTGAAGTAATGACTTACACCAAATCCGGCGCATTCTGTCTTATTCCGGGTGGATGAGTCGGCACTATGGGTGGCAAGAAACCGCGGCCGGCGCTGGTCGTGTAGCGGGAGCCACGTGTCCAGGACCGCACCACCGATCCTGGTGGCGTGATGATCCGTGCCGCTTCGGTTGGTCTGTGCGCTGGAACCTCCAACCGAATCCGACCGATCTCCCGCGTTGTCGATCTGGGCGCAAGGGCGGTATGCTGGCGCGGGGAGGTGCGGCGAACACACGGCTTATTCATGGGACGCATCGTTACCTCGGTGATCGTGGAGAATGTGCCTACAACCGGCGCGGTCCGAATCGACGCGTTGGTCGATACGGGCGCGGGCTACCTCACGCTGCCGATGGCTTGGAAGGAGCGGTTCGGAGCCTTTGCGCTGGAGGAAGAGGTAGCGCTGCAGACCGCAACCCAACAGGTGGTGAGCGGCACGGTGTGTGGATCGGCCTTGGTCCGTATCGAAGGGTTCAGACCAATTCACGGCGAGGTCTTGTTCGTCGAGATGGAACCGGAAGAGGGCGAGTACGAGCCACTGCTTGGCTACATACCGCTCGGGCAGTGCGGTGCGGCCGTGGATCTGGTCGGTCACCGCCTGCTGCCGGTGCGATACATAGACGCCAAGACAGCTCACTGAACGGACCGGGCGTGCGCGCGTTCAACACCGCCGGGCCGGTGCGGGCGGACCGGGACTACCAGATCGCTCGGCAGCGGCACTCCGGTCACGGTGTGGGGCATGTAGCGCCATCGCCGCGTCCAACAGGTCGCGGCGGCAACGGCTGCGCTACCAGAGGCGGGTAACGGCGTAGTCGTCGAACGCCTCGTCGACGCTGACGATGGGGAGGTTCTCGACCGACGCCTGGGCGATGAGCAGCCGATCGAACGGGTCGCGATGATGCCGCGGCAGCCGGGCCACCTCGCTGGCATGGCGGTACGAGATTTCCAGTTGTTGAAAACCGCGCTCCTGCAGCAGCCGGGCAAACTCCGGATAGAGCGGACGCGACATGGCGAGCTTGCCCAGACCGACCTTGATCGCCATCTCCCACACGGAAGCGATGCTGTACGCCGGGGTGTTGTCGAGATCCTCGATCGCGGCCCTGGCGCGGTCGGAGAGCGCCGCCGCATCTTCGACGAACCACAGCAACGTATGGGTATCGAGCAGGAGCGTCATTTACCGATAGTCGGCGAAGTCGTCCAACGGCGCGTCGAAGTCGGGCGCAATATAGGTGAACGTCCCCTTGGCGAACCCGGCCTGGCGCGAGCGGCTGGGCGGCGCGACGGGCCTGAGCTCCGCGATCCGTTTGCCGCGGCGCGTCAGGTAGAAGCTCTTGCCCTCCAGAACCTGATTCAACAGAGCTGAAAGGTTGGTCTTCGCCTCCAACGTCCCGATCTCTTCAATCCTCATCGGATCCAATGTAGTCAGAATGGTCAGACCAAGCAAACCATCGTCGCCGTTCGTGTCCGTTGACCAATCGGGTACCGCGTCTTTAGCCTGGACGGGAACCATGGTTGAATTGGACCGGACTGCTTACCGTTCTCCAACGAGCGACATGCTGCACGTTCGTCATCCGGTCCATCGCCGTTTCGACGCCGAGGATCTCGTGCGACTGCGCCGGTCATCCGAGGGACGGCGTTACGCGGCATCCCAACGGCTGGGGCGAATCGATCCCAACCCGCACCAGATCGACGCGGTGATGTTCGCCCTGCGGCGGATACCCGAGGGCGGCTGTATTCTGGCCGACGAGGTGGGGTTGGGCAAGACGATCGAGGCCGGTCTCGTGGTTGCGCAGCTCATGGCCGAGGGCGCCGAGCGTATCCTCATCGTCGTTCCCAAACCGCTCCTGGGACAGTGGCAGGATGAGCTCTACACCCTGTTCGGCATATCGGCGTTGGAGGCTGCTGACGCCCGCTGCGAGATTGCGGCGCCGGGCGTGTTCCTGGTCGGGCGCGAGTACGCGGGCAGCGCCGCGGGTTCGGGACGACTGGCGGCGGCGCCGCCGTTCGACCTGTGTGTCATTGACGAGGCGCACGAAATGTTCGCCGGCATCTACAAACGTTTCGACCGCTTCGGCGCGTACGACGAGAGCAGCGACGCGGCGCAGACGGCGCACCGGGTTCGCAAGCTGATCGGCCCGGCGCCGGTCCTGCTCCTCACGGCCACGCCGATTCAGAACTCGCTCACCGAATTGTGGGGGTTGCTGCACTACGTCGAGCCCACCGGGACTCTGGTGGGCTCGTTGCCGACCTTCAAGGCGTTGTTCTGTGCAGGGCAGGACGGTCGGCGGCTCGTTGCCGAGCAGGTACCGGAACTCCGGCGACGGCTTGCCGAAGTGGTGCAGCGGACGCTTCGCCACCAGGCGCAGGAGTTCCTGGACAAGCCCTTCGTCGGCCGCCGCGCCGAACTCTACGAGTACTCGATGAGTCCCGAGGAGAAGCAGCTCTATGACGACGTGACAAACTACCTTCTGTCCCCCGGCATCAACGCGTTTCAGGGTCGTTCGCGGCAACTGTTGCTGATCGGTTTTCATCGGATCATGGCGTCGTCCACCGCGGCGTTGGCGAGGAGTCTGGAACGGGTGGCAGACCGACTGCGGCGGATGCGTCAGGGCTCGCCTGATGCCGAACGTGCCGGTGTCATCGAACCGCTTACCAGCGATCTCGATGACGATGACGATGACGATGAACTGCCGGCAATCGAGGATGATCCGGTCGTCGAGCGGTCGACGACGATCGACGACGAGCTGAGACAGGTCGAGGACTTCGTGCGCCGTGCACGCTCCCTCCCGCACGACAGCAAGGCGCACAGCCTGGTCAAGGTCGTGCGCTCCATCGGTGGCCGGCGCGGGGGCAACGCCAAGCTCGTGGTGTTCACTGAGTCGCTGACGACGCAAGAGTATCTGCGCGACCTGCTGATCGAACACGCCGGACTCAAGGATAGCGAGATCACCTTGTTCCGCGGCCAGAACGACTCGCCGCGCGCGCGGCAGGCGCTGCGTCGCTGGCAGGAAGAGGTCGGCCGGCACCTTCCGGCGCACCGTCTACCAAGTCCGGACATCGCCGTACGGCTGGCGCTGGTGCACGAGTTCAAGAGCCGCTGTCGCGTGTTTATCGCCACCGAAGCGGGCGCCAAGGGCCTCAACCTGCAGTTCTGCGACACGATCGTGAATTACGACCTCCCTTGGAACCCACAGCGTATCGAGCAACGGATCGGCCGCTGCCATCGCTACGGTCAGAAGCGCGACGTGACGGTCGTCAATTTCCTGGCCAAGGACAACGAGACCCAACGGCTGACGCTGGAGATACTGACGCAGAAGCTCGACCTGTTCGGCGACGTGCTGGACATGTCCGATTCGGTGCTGCACGAGGCACGTTCGAACCGGTCGGAGGAATTGACCACCGCCCTTGGCCCGGATTTCGAGCAGCAGCTCAACCGGATATGGGAACGCGCCCGTTCGATCGACGAGGTCGAGGAGGAACTGCGCCGCCTTCGGGAAACCATGGAGGACCGGCGCCGGGAACTGGACCGGATCCGGGAGCATACGACCGGCCTCATCGAGACTCGGTTCGATGACTCCGTGAAGCAGGTGTTCGGGCGCATCGCCGACGAGTTGCCCGCCACGCTGGCCGCATTGGATGCCGACCTGGAGCGGATCGTTACCGACTACCTGCGGGCCAACGGAATCGACCATGCCACCGAGGTTCGCGAAGGCTGGCGGCTGATCCGCATCCCCGCGTCCGAGCGGCTGCCCGGTGCGCTGTCGGCAGGGCTCTCGGTCGCGGCAGGCCATGCGGATGCGTTGGAAGAAGTCGATGCCCTGCACGTCGCCCATCCGCTGGTGCGGGCTGCGATTGACGATGCGCGACGGAGCGGATCCGGCACGTTTTCGGTGCGGTTCCGGCTCACGGCGCAGGCGCCGGAGGTGCTGAAGCAGCGCCGCGGGGCACGGGGACGCTTGGCATTGAGCCGCGTCTCCTATCGGGGTTTCGAGCGAGAGGATCGCTTGGTAGCGACTGCCGTGTTCGAAGACTCGGCAGTCCTGCGGCCGGCCGCAGCGGCGCTGCAGTTGCTCGGTATGCCGTGCGAGGATCTGCCGGCTCCGCTCGGCGACCTGTCCGTGACCGCCGGCGACCTGGACGAAGTGGTAGACGAAGAACTGTTCTTCGACCAGACACATGCCGCCCATGCGGAAGCGGAGGCATTCTCTCGTGCCCTGGACCAGCTCGACCAGTACGTCGAAGATCGACTCCTGGTGCTGCGGCGCGGTCAGCGGGAAATCTCGGATCAGTTCAAGCAGGCCGAGGCACGGCGTGACGCAGCGTTGGGAGCCGATGCTCGCAGCCGAGCCGAAGACCGCATCCGGCGCCTGGAGCGCGAGCTGAGCGACGCCGAAGACCGGATCGAACGGCTCGCGGCCCGAGATGACAGCGACTACGAGCGCTGGAGGGCGGCCGCCCATCGCCGCCGGTACGAACCGCCGCGGGCTGCACGGCTGTTCGACCTGGAGTTCGTCATCGCATGAACCGACCGATATGAACGGGCGAAACGGAGCGAACGTGGCACTGAAGATACTGCACACTGCCGACTGGCACCTCGGCTTGCGATTCCCCGCGGTGACGCCCGAGCAGGAGAAACGATTGACGCGGGCTCGCCTCGAAGTGGTGGGGCGGATTCTCGACCTCGCCGACAGCCGTGCAGTAGACGCGGTGCTCTGCGCAGGCGATCTGTTCGACGGCCCGCGACCGGACGAAGAGTGGTGGCAAGGATTGCTGTCCGAGTTCCAGCGCAGGTCGTGGACGCGGCCCGTCATCCTGCTGCCGGGAAACCACGACCCGTTGACGCCGAACTCGATCTATGCCCCGGGAGATCCGTTCCGGCGCGGACTGCCCGGCTACGTTCACGTGGTCGATTCCGATGAGTTCGAGTTGCCGCTCGGCTCTGCCGCGGTCGTGTACGCTCTGCCGTGTCGGTCGCATGCGGGTCAGACCGGCTTGGCGGCCAGCCTTCCGGCGCGTGCCGTTGGCGATGAGCGGATTCGCATCGGGCTCATTCACGGACAGACCTTCGACCTCGAGGATCATCAGACCACGTTCCCGATAGAACGAAATGCGGCGGTGGAGCGCGGACTCGACTATCTCGCGATCGGCGACACGCACGGTTATCGCGAGGTGGAGCCCGATGCCAAGGTTCCCACCGTCTATCCGGGAGCACCCGAAGCGACGAAGTTCGGGGAGCATGATTCCGGCCACGTCGCCCTGGTCTTCTTTCCGCGCGACCGGGCGCGGCGGGCTCTGGTCGACCGGGAAGCGGTGGCGGCCTGGTCGTGGCGGGAACAGACGTGCCGTTCCCTCGCGGAGTTGCGGCGGCTGCGGGACGAGAGCATGAGAAAGACCGTGCTCAGACTTACGCTTGACACGCGCCTGCCACTGCACGAATACGACGAGGCTGCTCGCATACTGACGGAGCTGGAGGGGTCGTTGTCGTCCCATCCCAGGGTCGGCGTGCTGATCGCCGACCGCAGTCGGCTGCGCCTCGACACGACCGATTCGTCGCAGTTTACGAAGGATTTGCCCGAGGTGCTCCGGTCCGTCGTCCAGCGGCTGAACAAGCGTGCCGCGGACGATCCGGAAACCGCGGAGCGAGCCCTCCATCATCTCTACGGATTGGTGCGGGAGCCCTAGCGATGTGGATCAGGCAGATTTGCGTGCGGCACTTCGCCGGAATCCGCTCCGCCGAAGTCTCCTTCGAGCACGGTCTCAACGTCCTGTACGGGCCCAACGAGATCGGCAAGTCGACGCTCGTGGATGCCATGCGTGCCGCCCTCCTGCTGCAGCACGGCGCAACGGCCGCCCGCGACTTCGAGGATTGGCATACCGATCAACCCCCGCAGGTGAAACTGACGTTCGAGACCGGGCCACAGCGCATCTGGCGCGTTCGCAAGAGCTTCGGCAAGGGGTCGGATGGATCGAGCTACCTGGACTTCTCGCGGGATGGAATCACATTCACTCAGGATGCCAAGGGACGGGAGGTGGACGGCCGGATTCGAGATCTTCTTCAGTGGGGTCTGCCGGCACCAGGCGGCAAGGGGGGCCCCAAGGGGTTCTCCGAGTCGTTTCTGGCGACCACCCTGCTGGCCGATCAACGCGCCGTCGCCGCCGTGCTCGACCGCAGTCTCGACGACGACTCCGACGAATCAGGCAAAGGACGGCTGACCGACGCGCTGCAGGCGCTTGCCCAGGACCCGGTGTTCCGAACCGTCGTGGCCCGCACCCAGCAGCGCGTCGACGAGGCGTTCACGAGCACCGGGCAACGGGTCCGGCGTCGAGGATCTCCATGGATAAACCTTCGCGACCAGCGCCAGGCCGCCGACCAGCGCCGAACCGAGATTCGCGGCCGCGTTACCGAGAGTGACGATGCCCGCGCGCGGGTCGACAAGTGGCGCGAGGAACTCGACGAAGCCCGCGGCCAACTCGACACCGCGCGTCGACATCGCAAGCGGGTCGACGTGGCCTGGGATCGACAGCAGGCTAGAGACACCGTCAGTGCCGAAATCGCCAAGGCAGAACGCGAACGCGACCGGATTCAGGGTCTTCATGACGACCTGGACGAGGCCGGACGGGAACTGTCCGCTGCCAAGGAAGCAGTCGGCGCAGCCGACCAGGGCATGGAACAGGCGGCCGGAACAGAACGGCGTGAACGCGCCTGCCTCGAAACCGCTCGCAAGCACTTGGCCGAACTGGAGAGCGGCGACGCCCAGCAGAAGCGAACGATCCGCAAGCAGGAGATCGAGAATCTCCGGCTCAAGAACAAGAATCGGCGCACGGAAGTCGAGCGCGTCAAGGCGGAAGCGTCCGGAGTTCGCGACCTGGAGGCCGCGACGCAACGGCTGCGTGCGGACTTGACGGCCAAGTCACGGCAGCTCACCGCGACCGCGTCGCGCGTGCAGCAGGCTCAAGAGCACGTCCGGAAGGACGATGCTGAAATCAGTCGAATTACCGAACGTGCCATGGGCCAGAAACTGCTGGCGTTGCGCAGGCAGCTCGCCGCGATCGACGAGTCCGTTTGCGACGCCAAGGAATTGCAGTCACGGGCGCAGGCGAAGTCGGAGCGGGCGAATGTGCTGCGCACGTCGGTAGAGGATCTCTTCCTGCCCGACGCCGAACAGATGGATAAACTGCGAACGTTGCAGACGGATCTCCGGGTCGCGGAAGAGACCTTGCACGTGGGAGTTTCCGTCGAGATCACACCGCTCCGGCCGATATCCATCACGACACGCGCCGACGGGGGACCACCCCAGTCGGACGACCTGACTCGGCCCGTTGCGGTCGAAGCGGCCGCGCGCCTCCGTCTGGAGCTGGATGGTGTCGGCCAGATCGAGATTCAGGGCGGGCGCCGCGACTCCCGTCAGCGAGCTTCGCGGCTGCGAACGGAGTGGGCCGACGCGACGTCCGGACTGTTTCAACGCCTATCAGTTGACAGCCTGGAAGAGGTCATCGTGAAATGCCGGGCCGGCGAGAAGACGCTTTCCGAGGCCGCTGACCTGGATCGTGAAGCCGAGCAGGCATCGCGTGAGGCAGCGACTCTTGCTGGTGATCCGGCAAGCATCGCCGAGCGCCGGCGGGAGCTGCAACGGCTCGAACGACAGCTTGGTGCCAAGCTTGGCGAACGCGACCTTGAGGAGTTCGTTCGCCAGTGCGCGTCCGGCGATGGAGCCGACACAGCCTCGCTGGAAGAGAAGCTCGAATCCATTCGTGCTGATCGTGATCGCAGAACAGGGCGAATCGCCGAGCTCCAACGGGAAGTTTCCCGGGCCGAGGGAAGCATCGAGCCCCGGCAGCAGGAGCTGGATAAGCAGGAAGCCGCGGTCGAAGAAAAACGGGCGGCTCTCGACGCTTCCTGGAAGTCGGCTCTGGCATGTACGCAGACGGAACTCGAGACCCTGAGAGGAGAAGACCGGAACCTCAAGACGGAGCTCGAAACGCTGGAGACCGGGGCCGGCAACGAAATCGAACAAGCCCGATCCATCGCCCGGCAGGGTGCGCAGCGGCTTGCGGTCGCCGAGTCGCGCAGCACCGAGTGTAGAGCGACGGTCGAATCGGCGCGGGAGGCACGCGACCGGCTGGCGGGTAGAGTTGATGAGCGCGCCGCTCTGGTGCAGCGCGAAGATCCCGCGGCGGCACACGCACACATCGAGGCTCTGCGCGCCAAGTTCGCGGAACTGCCCGTACCGGGGATGGAGGTCACCGAACGGGACCGCGAGCAGGCAGTGGAAGCCGTACGGCTCTTGACCGAAGAGTGCAACGCCGGGCACGCGGAGCTGCAGAAAGCGGAAGGCGCGCTGCAACAGGTTGGCGGTCATTCCGTGCAGGAGCAACTCGAACAGGCGGACGAGGCCGTGCAGGCGATCGAGCGACGCGAGGGCGAGATCGAAATCGAATATGGCGCCTGGAAGCTGCTGCTCGAAGCGCTTCGGGAAGCCGAGGCCGAAGATGCCGTGCACCTCGGCAAGGCGCTCGTCGAACCGGTATCGCGACGCGTCTCCGAGCTGACCGGCGGAGCGTACGGCGAGGTCTCCATCGCGCCGACCCTCTCGACTGACAACATTGAGGCCGCTGGAAGTAAACGGGAGCTGTCGCGGCTGTCGGTTGGGACCCGAGACCAGATTGCGACCGTGCTGCGTCTCACCATCGCGGAGAAGCTCGGCAGCACCGTCGTCCTGGACGACCAGCTCGTGCAGAGCGACGCATCGCGCATGCGCTGGCTGTACGAATTCATGCTGCAGTGCGCCAAGGAGTTTCAGATTCTCGTGCTCACCTGCCACCCCGAGCAGTATGATCCCGCAGATGGACACGCGCTGCGCTCGATCGACCTCACGGAACACGTCGAGCGTACGCGATCGTAGCGCCGCAAAGGCGCCGCACAGCGGAACGCGGCCCGTTTATCCATCACCGCAATCGCTCAACCACAATCGTACTACAGCGCAATTCCCTCGCACTGGTCCAAACTTGACCGTGTACATGCTCTCTCGTGATGATACGGCCATGGTCGCCAATCATCGTCCGGCCCTCGGAGGCGTGTAGATGAACAGGCGAGCAGTGGCAGCGGAAGCCGCACCGACCGATACCGACCGATTCGGGTGCATTTTTCCTGTGGTAGCGCACGCTGACACACCGGGTCGGAGCATGGCGGCGAGCGCGGCCAGGGCGCGTCCAGATCTGCCGTTGACACCTAAGATGGTGCGCGGATACGTTCGCCGCCAGGTCTCATGGCTGACGAGCGCGCAGCAGAGCAGGCGGATGGCGGCACGGCGGAGACGGCGGTCAGCCAACCGCACGACAAATACTTCCAGCGCGTGTTCTCGAACGAGAAGGACGCCGCCAGCCTGCTGCGCACCTGTGTGCCGCGCCCGCTCGCCGACACGCTGAAGTGGTCGACGCTCAGCCTGCTGCGCGGTCGCTTCGTGGATGACGACTGGCGGCGCAACGAGACCGACATGCTGTATTCGGTGGAGCGGAAAGGTACCGAGACGCCGGTGCTGGTGTACGTGCTGCTGGAGCATCAGTCGACGCCGGACGAGTGGCTGCGGCTGCGGCTGCTGGGCTACTGCGTACAGGTGTGGCAGCAGTGGCACCGGACCCATGAAGATGACGAGCGGTTGCCGCTGCTGGTGCCGGTGGTATTCTATCAGGGAGCGCAACGGTGGGAGCACGAGCGGGAGTTTGCGGACTTGGTAACGGACGCGGCGCAGGAGTGGCGCTGGGTGCCGAGGTTCGAGCACTTGCTGATCGACCAGACGGAGTTGGGCGCGGAATCGGTGACCGGCGCGGTAGCGGCGCGGGTGTTGCAGATCGCGATGATGGCGACGTTTCGGGAAGCGCCGGGGGAGTTGCTGGAGTGGGTGACGCGGTTGATCGGGGAGTTGTACCGCGCCAAGGGGTTCGAGGAAGTGGCGAAGCACGTGGAGTACGTGCTGGCGACGCAGCCGGAAGCACAGCGCAAGGTGTTTTCGGAGGCGCTGCGGAGGAACGTGCCGGGACGCGGAGGAGAGGTGATGAATTACGTGGAAGAAATGATCGAGCGAGGGCGGCGGGAGGGCCGCCAGGAAGGCCGCCGGAAAGGCCGCCGAGAGGGTGAATTGAAGGGCCAGGTGCGAGCCATCGAGGGGTTCGTGGCACGAGATATACCGTGGCCCACCATCGAAGCGGCCACGGGAATCGACGAGGCGACATTCCGGCGCCTCAGGCAGCGAGTTGACGCGAAGGACAACGGGACAGAGTCCACCGTCTGAGGCTGCGGTAGCAGCCTCGACCGCAGCCTGCGCGCCGCTTCCACATGAGGGAATGCACCCATCTCAATTTTCATCTCAATTGACCGATCCTCCCGCGTTGCCGATACGGGCTCAAGGGGGGTATGCTGGCGCGGGAGGTGCGGCGAACACACCGCTTATTCATGGGACGCATCGTTACCTCGGTGATCGTCGAGAACGTGCCTGCAACCGGCGCGGTCCGAATCGACGCGTTGGTTGAAACGGGCGCCGGCCACCTCACGCTGCCGATGGCATGGAAGGAGCGGTTCGGAGCATTTGCGCTGGAGGAAGAGGTAGCGCTGCAGACCGCAACGCAGCAGGTGGTGAGCGGCACGGTGTGTGGGACGGCTCTGGTCCGTATCGAAGGGTTCAGGGCAATTCACGGCGAGGTCTTGTTCGTCGAGATGGAACCGGAAGAGGGCGAGTACGAGCCACTGCTTGGCTACATACCGCTCGAGCAGTGCGGCGCGGCCGTGGATCTGATCGGTCACCGCCTGCTGCCGGTGCGATACATAGACGCCAAGGCGGCGCGCCGAACGGACCGGTCGTGCGCACGTTTAATACCGCCGGGCCGGTGCGGGCGGACCGGCACTACCAGATCGCGCCGCTGTCGCGGATCGACCTCGAGGAAGTGCTCGGCCTGATCCGCGACGAGAAGTACTTCGTACTGCACGCGCCGCGGCAGACCGGCAAGACCTCGACGTTGCTGGCACTGCGCGACCTGTTGAACGGCGGCGAGGCCGGTGACTTCCGCTGCGTGTACGGCCAACGTCGAAAACGGCCAGGCGATGCGCGAGAACGTGGCCGAAGCGATGCGCACCGTGCTTGCCGAGCTGGCCTACCAGGCGAGTGTGACGCTGGGCGACGAGACCCTGGAAGAGTTGTGGCCCGCGCTACTGGAACGGGTCGGGCCGGCCCAGGCGCTGCGTCAGGCGCTGGCGCGGTGGTGCATGGCAGATCCGCGCCCGTTGGTGCTGTTGATCGACGAGATCGACGCGCTGATCGGCGACACCCTGTTGTCGGTGCTGCGGCAACTGCGCACCGGGTACGTCGACCGCCCGCGGCGTTTTCCCCACAGCATTATCCTGTGCGGGTTGCGCGATGTGCGCGACTACCGCATCCAGTCGTCAGCGGAGAATCGGCCGGTGCTCGGCGGCAGCGCGTTCAACATCAAGTCGGAGTCGTTGCGCCTCGGCGACTTCAGCGAGCCGGAGACGCGCGCCCTGACCGCGCAGCACACGGAGCAGACCGGACAGGCGTTTACCGAAGATGCGCTGCAGTTGATCTGGGAACGCACCGCCGGCCAGCCGTGGCTGGTGAACGCGCTATGCTACGACGCCTGTTTCCGCCATAAGCCGGGGCGGGACCGTGCGCGCCCGATCACGGCGGGGGCCATTCAAGAGGCGCAGGAGCGGCTGATCCTGCGCCGCGACACCCATATCGACGACCTTGCAAACAAGCTGCGCGAGGAGCGTGTGCGGCGCGTGATCGAGCCGATCCTGGCCGGCGCCGACCGGCAGACGTGGTCGTCCGAGGACGTCGCGTATGTCCATGACCTGGGACTGGTGGCGCAAGACGCGGACGGCCTGCCGCGCATCGCCAACCCGATCTACGCGGAGGTGGTGCCGCGCCATCTGAACCACGCGGTGCAGATAGGGCTGCCGCAGCAGATGGCGTGGTACGTGAGCGCAGACGGCGCCTTGGACGTGGAGGGGCTGCTCGCGGCGTTCCAGGCGTTCTTCCGGGAGCACTCCGAGCACTGGGTGCAGCGCTTCGAGCAGTACCACGAGGCGGGGCCGCAACTCCTGCTGCAGGCGCACCTGCAACGAGTCGTGAACGGCGGCGGGCGGATCGAGCGGGAGTACGCACTGGGGCGAGGCAGGACCGACCTGCTGATCGTGTGGCCGCGGGGCGGGCGCGAGCGACGCTACGTGGTGGAGTGCAAGATGCGGCGCGGGGACCTGGAGCGGACCATTGCGGAGGGCGTGGCGCAGACGCGCGCCTATCTGGACCGGTGCGGCGCGGAGGCGGGCCACCTGATCGTGTTCGACCGCTCGCCGCAGCGCACCTGGCAGCAGAAGATCTTCCGCCGCCCGGCGCCACCCGGCACGGACGCTCCCGTCACGGTGTGGGGCATGTAGCGCCATCGCCGCGTCCAGCAGGTCGTGGCGGCAGCGGCAGCGCTACCAGAGGCGGGTAACGGCGTAGTCGTCGAATGCCGTGTCCACGCTGACGATGGGCAGGTTCTCGACCGACGATGCCACGGCAGCCGGGCGACCTCGCTCGCATGGCGGTACGAGATCTGCCGGTGAAACTGGCACGTGGTCCAAACTTGACCGTATGCACGCTCTCTCATGATGATGCGGCCATGGCCGTCATCCACCGTCCCGCCCTCAGAGGCATCAGATGAACGTATTCAAACTCCGGGATCGGCTTGTCGACGACTACCGGGACTATACGCGCAGCTTCATCAAGATCAGAGATCCGCGGATAAAGGACTTCGTCGACGGCCACCTTGGTGCGGAGGGCTTCTGGCCGGAGCCGCTGTTGCAACTGAATCCGGCATTCCAGCCGGGCGGGACTATCGACGATCTGGTCGCGGAGGGAGTCCTTTCGGATCAATGTTCGCGGATATTCCGTTACCGCGAGTCGCCCGAGGACCACCGTGGCAGCCAGCTCCTCCTCCACCAGCACCAGCGCGAGGCGATTCTCAAGGCGCATCAGTCCCAGCATTATGTGCTCACGACCGGCACCGGCTCCGGCAAGAGCTTGGCCTACATCGTGCCCGTCGTGGATCGTGTGCTGAAGACCGGCTCCGGGCGCGGCATCCAGGCGATCATCGTCTACCCGATGAACGCCCTCGCCAACAGCCAGCACGAGGAGCTTGCGAAGTTCATTGACGCGGCCTATCCGCGGGGCGAAGCTCCGGTGCGCTTCGCCCGCTACACGGGGCAGGAAAAAGGTGAGGCGCGAGAAGCCCTCCGCGGTTCCCCGCCGGACGTACTCCTGACCAATTACATGATGCTGGAACTGATGCTCACCCGGCGCGAGGACCGTGAGGTGGTCAGAGCGGCACAAGGGCTCCGGTTCCTGGTGTTCGACGAGTTGCATACGTACCGGGGCCGCCAGGGGGCCGATGTCGCGCTGCTGATCCGCCGCTGCCGCCACGCGTTCGGAAACGATGTGATCTGTGTCGGAACCTCCGCCACCATGGCCAGCGACGGTACCACTGCGGATCAACGCCGTGCCGTAGCGGAGGTGTCGCAGTCACTGTTCGGAGTGGATTTCACGCCGGAACAGGTCATCGGCGAGTCGCTGCAGCGCGCCACTCCCGAGATCGACCCCGACGCCGCCAATGCGCGTGCCGGTATCCGAAACGCTGTCGCCGGCAGCGAGGATCCCCCGAAGGACTACGAACTGTTTCGGCGTCATCCACTCACCTCGTGGATCGAGTCGACCTTCGGCATTCGCGAAGAGACCGAGACCGGCGAACTGCGGCGTCAGGCGCCGCGGCGACTTCAGGGCGGAGAGCTTGGCGGACGCCCGAGCGCGGCGGCGGAACTTGCGCAGCTCACAGGAACCGAACCCGCGCAGTGCGCGGATATCCTTCGAGCCTGGCTCATCAAGGGATCGACACTGCGCAAGGACCAGTCGAGCCGGTTCCCGATCTTTGCCTTCCGGCTCCACCAGTTCCTGACCCGTGGAGATACGGTATGGGCATCGCTGGAGTCGGAGCGGCAACGTCATCTGGAGATCTCCAAGCAGGGCGCCAAACCCGGCGAGCCCGACAAACCCTTGTATCCGCTGGTATTCTGCCGTCACTGCGGAACCGCCTACTACCGCGTCCGGATCGAAAATGACGAGCAGGGCAGGATTGCGCTTCCGCGCGACGACGGCAGCGAACACGACGACGACAGCGTGCAGGAAGGATACCTGTACGTTTCCGAGGAGTCGCCATGGCCGCGTGCCGACGGTCCGACGGAACTTGACCGCTTGCCCGACTTGCTCAAAGAAACGACCGCTCGCCACGGAGAACGGGTACGTTCGGACGCCCGCAAAGACGTTCCGGATCCAGTGTTCGTAAACTCCGCTGGACGCTTCGTTCCAGAGGGCGCTGGCATACCGGCCGCTCTGATCCGCGATCGATTTCTGTTCTGCCTGGAACCGTCGTGCGGGGTAACGTACACGCGGGGTCAACGATCGGAGCGGTTCAAGCTGGCGACCCTCGGAGTGGACAACCGGAGCACCGCCACCACCATTCTGGCGGTGAGATCCCTCATCCAGTTGCAGACCAACCGCGACCTGGACACCGATGCGCGCAAGCTGTTGAGCTTTACTGACAACCGCCAGGACGCCTCCCTGCAGGCGGGCCACTTCAATGACTTCGTGCAGGTCGCGCTCTTGCGCTCGGCACTCCACCACGCCTGCGCACAAGGGCCGTCAACGGGTCTCCGGCATGGCGACTTGTCGCGTTGTGTTCTCGATGCCATGGAGTTGCCATTCGAGGACTACGCGGCCGACCCGGAGGTGCGCGGTCCTGCGCGCCAGAGTACCCGGGACGCGCTATCTCGAGTGCTGGAGTATCTCGTCTACCGGGACCTTGAACGCGGGTGGCGGGTAACGGCGCCCAACCTGGAGGATTGCGGCCTGCTCCGGTTCGACTACGTGGGGCTTGCCGGCGAAGATGGGCTGCTTGATGAGACGGAATTGTGGGAGACCGGGTTTGCGGAACATGAGGTTCCAGCGACGCTCCGCATAGCCCCGCGCGAGCTGCGAGAAGACTTCATTCGCACGCTGCTCGACCTGCTCCGTCGGCAGCTTGCGGTAAAGGTCGATGTACTCGATCCGCGCAAGCAGCACGACTTGGTCGAACAAACGAAACCACGCCTCCAGGAAGGCACGGCATGGTATCTGGAGGACGAACGGGAGTTGACCAAGTCAGTCGTCGCCTGGCCGCGCTCCAGGAGGAAGGGGGAACGATTCGGGTTGTTCGTTTCCTCGTACAGCGCTTACGGACAGTACCTCAGGCGCGAGCTCAACCCTTACTCGGCTCCGAACGACCGCGTTGGACGCTCCGAAACCGACGAGATCATCCGGTTTCTGTTTCTGGCCCTGAAGCGCTACGGCATTGTCGAGCAGGTGCGGGATGGGAGCGATAACGACGGTCCAGGCTATCAGCTCAACCCCGATGCGTTGCGCTGGTTGCCCGGTTCCGGTGAGGATCGCCCGCTCGACCGCACCCGCCTCGCGGACGAGGGAGGGTTGCCGCTTGAGGTGAACCGCTACTTCGTGGAGTGCTATCGAAGCTTCGTGGACCTCCGGTGTGTCCTCGAGGCGCGCGAGCACACCGCGCAGGTGACGACGGAGGATCGGCAGGAACGGGAGGACCGCTTCCGTGACGGCAAGCTTCCGCTCATGTTCTGCTCGCCGACGATGGAATTGGGCGTCGACATCAAGCAACTGAACCTGGTCAATCTGCGCAATGTTCCGCCTACACCGGCCAACTACGCGCAGCGCAGCGGACGCGCCGGCCGAAGCGGGCAACCTGCCATGGTATTCACCTACTGCGCCGGACGCAGCCCGCACGATCAGTACTTCTACCGTGAGCCTGTCCAGATGGTAGCCGGCAGCGTGACGCCGCCCAGGATCGACCTTCGCAACCGCGACCTCATCCGTTCGCACATCCACGCGATCTGGATGCAGACCGCGAAACCCGATCTCGGCAAGACGTTGGGGACGGTTCTTGACCTGACCCCGGATGACGGCCGGCTTCCGCTACCGGTCACGGACGCCATCAAGGAGGAACTGCGCAATCCGTACCGGCGTGAGGACACTCGCGACCGGGCGGCCCCGGTGATTGCGGAAATCCGCTCCGAGCTTGCCCAAACGACTTGGTTCCATGATGAGTGGGTGGACGACGTGCTCGGCCAGGTGGAGCTCAGCTTCGACGCGGCCTGCGAGCGTTGGCGCAACCTCTACCGGGCGGCGGTACGGCAGCGCACGCTGCACCACGACATCATCGGCGACCATTCCCGGCCCGAGGCCGAACGCAACCATTCCCGAAGATTGCGCGCGCAGGCCGAAGCGCAGATTCGCCTGCTCACGGAAGCCGAAGGGATCTACGAGGGCGACTTCTATTCCTACCGCTACTTCGCGACCGAGGGATTCCTGCCCGGTTACAATTTTCCGCGGCTCCCCGTCTCCGCGTTTGTCCCCGGCCGGCGCGGGAGCAGAGGACGCGACGAATTCATCTCCCGCCCGCGATTCCTTGCGGTCTCCGAGTTCGGCCCCCGCGCCCTGATCTATCACGAGGGCGCGCGCTACCGCGTCTACAAGGCCAATCTCGACTTCGGATCGGACTCGGTTGAGGACGCCCGCGACTTGACCACCGACACGATGAAGCGGTGCCCGGGATGCGGATACGCTCACCTCGAGGCAGGTGCCACCAATCTCAGCGAGGTCTGTGACCGTTGCGGCGCATACCTCGACGATCGCATCGACGGCCTCGTCCAGATGCAGAACGTGAGCCTCAAACTGGCCCAGCGTATCACCTGCGACGAGGAAGAACGGCGACGATTCGGCTATCGCCTGTACACCGCCTACCGGTTCCCCGAAGTCAACGGCCAGCTTGACCACAAGGACGCCGAGGTCTACTGCGACGATGCCCGCATACTCACGCTCAGCTACGGTGATGCTACCGATCTGTACCGCATCAATCTCGGCTGGGCCACCCAAGACGCCTCACAACCGCCCGGCTTCAAGCTGGATCTGGAGCGCGGCTATTGGGCAAGCAACCAAGCCGACACCGGTGACCAGGACGATGCGGCCACCCTGACGCACGTGCGACGGGTAGTACCCTACGTGCGCGACACCAAGAATGTCCTGGTCATGAAGTTCGATCAGCCTCGCTCCGGCCCGGAGATGGCAGGCTTACAGGCAGCCTTCAAGCAGGCGATCCAGCTGCACTTTCAGATCGAGCCGCGTGAGCTCGCCTGCGAAGCGATGCCCGATGCGCGTGAGCGGCGCGAGATTCTGTTCTACGAGGCCGCGGAGGGCGGCGCAGGCGTGCTGCGCCAGTTGGCCGAAGATCCGGCCGCCCTACCGGCACTCGCGCGCCGCGCGCTGGAAATCTGTCACTACTCCCCGGATTCGCTTGAAGATCAGGCTGCCGACCGGTGCGGCAAGGCGTGCTACCAATGCCTGCTCGACTACGGCAACCAGCCGGACCATACGGATCTGGATCGTGCGCTGATCCGCGACCTGCTGGCGACGTTGGCGCGGTCGGAGTGTCGACCAGCCGGAGGCGCGGGTACTCACGCCGACCGCTTGAACGCGTTACGAAAACGCTGTGACAGCAAACTCGAACAGCGCTGGCTCGACTCTATCGACAAGCTCGGCGTTCGGCTGCCCAGTGACGCCCAGTACGACCTCCCCGGCTACTTCACGCGGCCCGACTTCTTCTACCGGGACGCCAACGCGGCAATCTACATTGACGGACCGCCGCACGACGCCGCACATCAGATCCGCGACGACGACGGCACCACCGAGGCACTGATCGAGCGCGGGTACATCGTCATCCGCTTTCATCACACAGACGATTGGGAAGCGATCTTCCGCCGCCATCCCGACGTCTTCGGAGCGCCCCGCGTATGACACTCGCTGACGTCGAGACGCTCGCCGCTGCCGGCGAGTCGGAGACCCTGGAGTTGAAGGCTTCGACCGGCGAACGGGTCGCAGGCGCGATGGCGGTATGCGCAATGCTGAACCACCGCGGCGGCACGGTGCTGTTCGGCGTTGAACCGAACCGTCAAGTGCGTGGCCAGCTTGTCAGTGATCGCACCATAGAACAGCTCAGCTCAGCGCTGAGCGAAATCGATCCGCCGGCGTTCCCGACCATCGAGCAGGTGCCCGTCCGGGGTGAGTTGCGGGTCGTTGTCGTAACCGTGTCGCCGGGACAGCATCAACCCTACAGTCATCGCGGGAGGGCTCTGCGTCGGGTGGGCAATACCAACCGGACGATGTCGCGCGACGAGTACCACCGGGTGTTGCTGGAGCGCCTGCACGGGCAACACCGATGGGAAAACGAGCCAGTTTCGGACTGGACGGTCGACGACCTTGATCCGAGCGAGGTCACCCGCACCATTGATGAAGCGATTCGCCGGCGGCGGGCGGAAGATCCCGGAACACGTGATCCAACGGCACTACTGCGCGGATTCGGGTTGATCCGCGGCGACCGGCTACTCCGCGCCGCGGTGGTACTGTTCGGCAGATCGGAGCGGGTAGGCGTCGAGTATCCACAGTGCATGCTGCGCGTAGCGAGATTCCGCGGCACCGCCCGCACCGACGAGTTTCTGGACAACCGACAGTTCCACGGCAACGCATTCACACTCCTGGGCAGTGCGGAACGCTTCTTTCGCGAGAACCTTCCCATCGCCGGACGTATCGAGCCCGATCGCTTCGAACGGGTGGATGATCCGCTCTATCCGCCGCCGGCTCTACGCGAGGCACTTGCGAACGCTATCTGCCACCGGGACTATTCGATCGGCGGAGGATCCGTGGCCGCCGCGATTTACGACGACCGCCTCGAAGTGACGTCTTCGGGGACGCTTCATTTCGGGCTCACCGCGGAAACGCTGTTCATGCCTCATGAGTCCCTGCCCTGGAATCCACTGATCGCGCAAGTTTTCTACCGCCGAGGAATCATCGAGCAGTGGGGGCGGGGGACGATCAAGATGAGGGAGTTGACCACGACCGCCGGTCTGCCAGCACCGGAGATTGAAGACGCCGGCGGCTGCGTGACCGTGCGCTTCAGGCCGGGCACCTACGTGCCGAGCCGTGTCGAGCGGGAAGTCTCCGATCGCCAGAGGGCCATTTTTGCCCTGCTCGCGGGGGTACCCGACGGTCTCGCCTTACGTGAGATCACTCCACAACTGGCTAATTCGCCAACTCAGCGGCAGGTGCAGGATGATTTGCGCATTTTGCGAACACTAGGTTTGGCGATAAGCACCGGCCACGGACGTGGTGCGAAGTGGAAACGCCCGTTGCTGCTCGATGCGGCCGGCACGCTGGACGGCGGACTGACAGGCAGCATCGAAGGCGCCGCGTCGTTGAGCCCGCTGCCGATCGATGCGGCCGGCACGCTGGACGGCGGACTGGCCGGCCAATAAATCCCATCCGTCGGCGGATGCTTTGTCTCATTCCGTCTTATTTCTGTCTTATTGACAGAAAGAAATCTTATAACTATATAACTATACACAAATTAGCTCTTTCTGTCTTATTCTGTTCTATTCTGTCTTATTCGCAATTGGTGAATGACGTAGATGAAATAGGAGAAACGATTTACGTCATTTGTCTTATTCCGTTCTATTGCTCTGTCTTATTCCTGATTCTAACTCACAAGAAACGTCTTCTGGCATCTGCGGACCTACACCGCTACACGAGCTACTGGCTTTCCACTGACCCGATGGTAGCGTATCGGTACCGTATGAGCAACGTCACCGCTCCCCGGGCCCCCAGGCTCCAGGGACGCCGGAGGTTCGCTTCAACGCGTCGCCTGCAGTGACCGGCGAATCGGTACACAGTGTCAGCGCGGCAAGCGGTCAGGCCGATACTTGGAACGTGAGTCCAACAGCCCTCTCCGAATCCGGCACCCTCGTCCGCGCGCGCGGCCGCGAGTGGGTAGTGCTGCCCGACTCGACGGACGAACTGCTGATGCTCCGCCCGGTGGGCGGGCTCGACGAGGAGATTGCCGGGGTGCTGCCGGCTGTGGAACCGGTCGAGTCGGCCACGTTCCGGCTCCCCAGCCGGGAAGACCTCGGCGACTTCACCTCGGGCCGCCTGCTGCGCGATGCGGCCCGGCTCTCTACGCGCGCCGCCGCCGGGCCGTTTCGCAGCTTCGGGCGCATCGCCGTCGAGCCCCGGCCGTATCAACTGGTGCCGCTGATGATGGCGCTGCAGCTCGACCCGGTGCGCATGCTGATCGCCGACGACGTAGGCATCGGCAAGACGATCGAGGCCGGTCTCATCGCCCGCGAGTTGCTTGACCGGGGCGAGATACGCCGCCTGACGGTGCTCTGTCCCCCGGCCCTGGCCGAGCAGTGGCAGCGGGAGCTGGCGGACAAGTTCCACATCGAGGCGGAGCTGGTCCTGTCGAGCACCATCCAGCGTCTGGAACGCGACCTGCACATCGACGAGTCGGTCTTTGAGCGCCACGCGTTTACCGTCGTGTCGACCGATTTCATCAAGCAGCCGCAACGCGCCGAGGACTTCGCGCACCGCTGTCCCGAGTTCGTGATTGTGGACGAGGCCCACGGCTGCACCCTCGCCGGGGGCGCCGGCAAGGGCCGGCAGCAGCGGCACGCTCTGCTACGCCGCGTAACCGCCGATCCTGAGCGGCACGTCCTGCTGGTTACGGCAACGCCGCACAGCGGCAACGAGGATGCATTTCGTTCCTTGCTGAGCCTGCTCGACGAGCAGTTCGCCGACCTGCCGGCAGACCTGGACCGCGCCGGGCGGGAAGGCGCCAGGCGGCGGCTTGCTCGTCACCTCGTACAGCGCCGCCGGGGCGACATCCGCCGCTACCTCGAAACCGACACGGTGTTTCCGCACCGCAAGGACAAGGAAGCCACCTACGGTTTCAGTCCAACGTACCGGGAACTGTTCGATGACATCCTGGCCTTCGCAAGGGAATACGTCACGGTGGATGGCGAGCAACGCCGGAGACGCGTGCGCTACTGGTCCGCGTTGGCGCTGCTGCGTTGCGTCTCATCCAGTCCTGCGGCCGCCGCGGCGACCCTGCGCAGTCGTACGGCGACCGACGAGGCCGAAGAGGACGAAGTGGATGACGTAGGTCGCCGCACGGTTCTCGATCAGTCCGAGGACGATGACGCGGTGGCGCTGGACTTCAGTCCAGGCTCGGACATCGAAGACAGCCCGCAGGCGATGCGCCGCCGTCTGCTGGAGTTCGCGCGCCGCGCCGAGGCTATCGACCACGCCGCGGACGGCAAGCTGCAAGGTGCCGTCCGTGAGATCAAGGCGCTCCTGAAGGATGGATTTCATCCGGTCATATTTTGCCGCTTCATCGATACCGCGGAGTACGTAGCGCATCATCTGCGCGAAGTGCTGCGCGCTACGGCCGTGGAAGCGGTCACTGGCCGGCTCCCACCTGCGGAGCGAGAGGCACGCATCCAGTCGCTCGTCGAGGATGCGCTACGGTTCGTGTTGGTCTGCACCGATTGCCTCTCAGAAGGGATCAATCTGCAGGAGCACTTCGATGCCGTGCTGCACTACGACTTGGCGTGGAACCCCACGCGCCACGAGCAGCGCGAGGGCCGGGTTGATCGGTTCGGACAGCGCGCGCCCGAGGTGCGGGTGGTTACCTACTTCGGTACCGACAACCCCATCGACGGCGTGATCCTCGATGTCCTGATCCGGAAGCACAAGAACATAAAAAGCGATCTCGGCGTAACCGTGGCGGTCCCCGGCTCCAGCGAGCGGATCGCTGAGGCGCTGTTCGAAGGGGCGCTGTTCCGCGATCAGGAAGGTGCGCAGCAACTCATGCTCGATTTCATTGACGAGTACGACGCGCAGAAGCAGAAGCTGCACGACGAGTGGGAGAATGCGCGCGACCGCGAGCGGGAGAGCCGCTCCCGTTTTGCCCACCATACGATCAATCCGCAAGCCGTTGCCGACGAACTGGCCAACGTGCGTGCGGCGATCGGCGGCAGCGCGGATGTCGCCCGGTTCTTTGGCGATGTGCTGCGTACCGCGAACATCCCCGTCCAACTCAACGGGAAGGCAGAGGTGCAAATCAGCAATGAGACGCCGCGTACGCTGCGCCAAGCGATCGGGCAGGACGAGGCGTTTGCCGGGCGCTTCGACCTGCCTTTGCAGGAGGACGAGATCTACCTCGGACGTACGAGTCCGGTGGTCGAAGGCTTGGCGAGTTGGACCCTCGATCAGGCCCTTGATCCGGAGTCTCGCGACACCGGCCCCGTGGCAGCGCGCTGCGGGGCGATCTTCACCTCCGCCGTGGCCACGCGTACGACGCTGCTGGTCACGCGCTTCCGCTACCACCTGAGAATCGGTGGAGCCGAGGGCGAGACGATCCTATGCGAAGAGATCGTACCGCTGGCGTGCACCGGCCCGGCGGTGGCACCCGATTGGCTGTCTCTGGATGAGAGCGAGCGCCTCATGGCTGCCCGGCCCGAGACCAACCTCCTCCAGACGGCAATCGATCAGCAACTCGGCGTGTTGCTTCCGTCCTTGCCTACCTTCCAGGTGAGCCTGGAGAGCGTCGCGACCGGACGCGCGACCGCGCAACTCGCGGCCCACCGGCGCGTGCGGGCCGCGACCCGAACGAGAGGGCGCATCGCCGTCGAGCCGGTGCTCCCGGTGGATATCCTCGCCGCCTACGTTCTGTTGCCGAGGTTGAACTGACGTGGCGCGGCGCACTCAGGACTTCCAGACCATCCGCTCCGAGGGTGGCTTGCTTCCGCAGGACTTGTTGCGGCGAGTACTCGATCCCCACTCGGGGTTGCCGGGGACCACAGCGAAAGACTACCACCTAGCTCCCGGGGAACGGCTCAACGAGGTCATCACCCAGTCCTGGAACCGCCTGCGCAGGCATTGGGACGAGTTTCGCCAAGTCGCAGCAAACCTGCCCGCGGGTGCCGCCGGGACCGGCCTTACCAACGACAAGTGGAGCTTGCCACTGCTACGCGAGTTGGGATTCGGCTTCCTGCCGGTGACCGCCGGGCCCGAGCTGGACGGCCGCACCTTTCCCATCCGACGTTTCTCCGGTCCAGTTCCGATCCATCTGGTCGGCTGCGGACTGTCGCTTGATCGCCGAGCTGCCGGACAGCACGGCGCGGCAGCCGCAAACCCGCACGGTCTGGTGCAAGAGTTTCTCAACCGCAGCGACGCGCACCTGTGGGCGGTCGTATCGAACGGCCTGCGCCTGCGCGTGTTGCGCGACAACCAGGCGCTGTCGCGGCAGTCGTTTCTCGATTTCGATCTCGATGCGATGTTCTCGGGCGAAGTCTACTCCGATTTCGTGCTGTTGTGGCTGATGGCGCATGCGACCCGCTTCATGCCCCGCGACGGTGACCGTCCGGAGACCTGCCGGCTGGAGCAATGGACGCAGGAGGCCGAACGGATCGGAACCCGCGCTCTCGGGTATCTACGCCGCGGCGTCGAGCGGGCACTTGGCATCCTCGGTGCCGGCTTCGCCGGCCATCCCAGGAACGAGGCGTTGCGCGAAGCGTTACGCTCCGGATCGCTCACGCCGGCCGGCCTCCACGAACAACTCCTGCGCGTGGTGTACCGCCTGATCTTCCTGTTCGTCGCGGAGGACCGCACGCTCGACGGAAGCTCGCTGCTCCATCCGCCGGACGATTCCGCCACCGCGCGGATCGCACGCGAACGCTACGCCGAGCACTACGGCACCGCCCGGCTACGGCGGCTGGCCGGACGGATCAAGGGTTCGCGCCACGTCGACCTCTGGCGCCAGTTCCGCTCTCTCGTCGGGCCGCTCTCCGGTGATCGACGGTCAGCGCCGGCCCGCCGGCACTTGGCGCTCCCTGCGCTCGGCAGTTTTCTCTGGGATCCGGCATCGACTGCCGCGTTGAACGACACTGAGCTGACGAACTACGACTTCCTCGAAGCGTTGCGTCATCTCGCCTATACCCGCCAAGACAAGATGCTCCGTCCCGTGGACTACCACAATCTCGGCGCTGAGGAGTTGGGCGGCGTGTACGAGAGTCTTCTCGCGCTGACGCCGCAGGTGAACGGCGGCGGGGGCCACTTCTCGTTCGCCGAGTTCACCGGCAACCGGCGGAAGACATCGGGTTCCTACTACACGCCTGATGCGCTCGTGCAGTGCCTGCTGGACTCCGCTCTCGATCCGGTCGTCGAAGCTGCGGTGACGAACAAGACCGGCGTCGACGCCGAACAGGCGATCCTCGACCTCAAGGTATGCGACCCCGCCGTGGGGTCGGGCCACTTCCTCGTCGGAGCCGCGCACCGTCTGGCCCGTCACTTGGCCCGCGTCCGAGCCTACGCGGACGGAGAGAGCGAGCCATCGCCGCTACTCTACCAACGCGCCCTGCGCGACGTGATCGGTCGCTGCCTCTACGGCGTCGACGTGAACCCGATGGCCGCTGAGCTGTGCCGCGTCGGTCTGTGGCTGGAAGCTCTGGAACCGGGCAAGCCGCTCTCCTTCCTCGATCGTCACATCCGCGTGGGCAACAGCCTGCTCGGGGCAACACCGGAGTTGATCGAGGCGGGACTCCCCGATGCGGCGTTCAAGCCGATCCAGGGTGACGACAAGAAGTCCTGCTCTGATCTCAGGAAACGGAACAAGACCGAACGCGAATATGGTCAACGAGACTTGGGCTTCGTTGCCGAGTCAGAGGAACAGTACGACTCGCTGGCTTCGCGCAGCCGGAGCATCGACCATGCGCCGGACGGAACCCTGGGGGATATTCGAAGGAAGGATGCACAGTTCCGGCGCATGCAAGAGTCTGAGGACTACCGACACGCGCAGCAGGTCGCGGATGCTTGGTGCGCCGCCTTCGTATGGCCGAAGCGACCAGGCGCAGCCGACGCCCTGACCACGGACACGCTGCGGCGCCTCCGTGAAGACCAATACGCGTTGTCCCCGGTGCAACGGGAGAAAACGGAACGCATCGCTGACGGGTACCAGTTCTTTCACTGGAATCTTGCATTCCCGGAGGTGTTCGCCCGCGGAGGCTTCGACTGCGTGCTCGGCAACCCGCCGTGGGAGCACACCGAACTCAAAGAGAAGGAGTGGTTCGCCGGCCGGCACGACGGAATAGTCAACGCCCGCACCGGAGCCGGGCGAAAGCGGCTGATTGCCGAACTCCAACATGAAGATCCACCACTGTATGCCTCCTACGCCGATGCGTTGCGCAGACATGACGGTCTGAGTCATCTGCTCCGAAACATAGGTCGCTTCCCACGCGCCGCGCGGGGCCGCATCAACCTCTACGCAGTATTCGCCGAGGGGATACGTAACCTCGTGAATGACCGTGGTCGGGCCGGGTGCGTGTTGCCGACGGGCATCGCTACCGACGACTCGACCAAGTTCTTCTTCCAGGACGTGGTAGAGACACGGTCGCTGGTCAGCCTGTTCGACTTCGAGAACCGCAAGGGTCTCTTTCCCGAGGTAGACAGCCGCACAAAGTTCTGTCTCTTCACGACCGGTAGTGGTAGCGTACCGACAAGCGACCGAGTCGAATTCGTGTTCTTCGCTCACGCAGTAGAGGAATTGTACGACCCCGAGCGCCGTTTCACGCTGTCGCCGGATGATATCGCACTCCTCAACCCGAACACGCGCACCTGCCCGATCTTCCGCTCCCGCAAGGACGCCGAGCTGACTAAGGCGACCTACCGCCGCGTCCCGGTCCTCAGTCGCGAGGCCTCAGGCAGCTATCCTGAAGAAAATCCGTGGGGCATTCGATTCAGGCAGGGCATGTTCAACATGACCAGCGATTCCGGCCTGTTTCGCAGTCGATCTGATCTCGAAGCGGACGGCTGGAGGCTCGAAGGAAACGTATTCCACAAGAACGGAGAAGAATGTCTACCGCTGTACGAAGCGAAGATGATTCACCACTTCGACCACCGCTGGGCAAGCTACGGCGAAGCGGGTGTGGAGGACGTAGCGAATGACGTACCACTGGAGGCCAAACAGAATCCAGACTACACTGCGCTTCCGCGCCACTGGGTGGAGGCACGTGAGGTGTATCTCCGCTGCGCCGACCTACCGAAGGGCTTGCTGACGGCACTGCGTACGCACGACACCACCGAGATCGTGCTGTGCGTCGCTCACCTTCTGTTCGCGCATCGACTAAGGCGTATGTCTGGTAGATCGCCCAGTGCGCTACGGAACACACTCTTCGCGGCGTGGGTCGAATTCGTTGAGCACCATCCGTTCGCCCGCGGGCTGGCTCCGACGCAGATGGGGTTGTGCGGGAACAATCCTGGCACATTGCCAGGCAATTGGATGGAACTGTCCACCGGCACGGCGTCGCAGGCGCCGACAAGTCTTCTCATGCGTATTGCTCCCGGACCGGATTTCTTGCCTGCGGCGCCATTGAACAACGTAAAGATTGGTTCGCGCAACATTACGCTCTGGTACGCCGCCGATGGAACAGCGGTGTCCGATACACTGGAGTTCGCCGCTCGGTATTGGCATCTGTTCGAACCCATGCCAGACGTACGGGACGAGGACGACGCACTGACCTGCGCCGAGCAGTGGCTGCAGCAGACCACGCCGGGCTGGCTGGCAGGATTTCGGGACATCGCCAGGAATACTGACGAGCGTACGATGCTTGACAGTGTATTCCCCTGCGCAGCTATTGGGAACAAGCTCCCGCTGTGGATAATTGAGAACGGTCCGAATACCTTAGCTCCGGCAGTGCTGTCGAGCTTCGTCAACGACTTTGCTGTGCGCCGCAAGATAGGCGGGACTAGCCTCAATTTCTATGTGCGCCGTGGAAAGGCGCTGTGTCCCAGCGGGTGCGAACCCCGCCCGGCAACTGTCGCTCCAGCCGGAAGCAGTCGGAGCGGTCCGAGGAGGTAACGAACTGGACTGAAGCACTTCGATGACAAAGGGTCGCCATGGGCGACTCAGCGAGCACGCAGGCGGCAACGAGAGTGAACGCCGAGCAGGCCTCGAAACGGGTAATGCGGAAGCCGACCCGCCGTTGAAACGGGGAAGGCTGGCAGCGGTCGGGAAGCGAGCGACGCGAGCACCGACCGGTTCCGCCGGGGTATTGGCGGCGGCATGCGTGCAAGAGGGAGACAGCAGCAACACGGGAAGCCCCGACGGTGGCGCGCACGCGCCAACCGGGAATCCGCGAGGACCAGCCTGGGCCGGCGGGGTGGCGGAGAGGCCCGTAGTACCGGAGAAGCCGGGTAACGCCGGCAGAGGGAAGGGGCCTTGGTTCGAGAAGGGTGCAACAAGGAGGCAGGGACATGGAGACTGGTGGAAGCCTAGCAGCTCCAGATAGCGTTCGGAAACTTCAGACAACACTACATGCGAAAGCGAAGGGATTCCCAGACTTTCGATTCTATTCGTTGAGCGACAAGGTGTGGCGAGCGGACGTATTGGACGCAGCCTGGCGGGCGGTACGCCGGAACGGCGGAGCCGCCGGAGTGGACGGCGAAACGGTGCAGCACATCGAGCAGAGGGGAATAGAGCGGTGGCTTGGGGAACTGGCGAGGGACTTGAAGGAAGGCACTTATCGACCGGGCGCGGTGCGGCAAGTGCTGATCCCAAAGAAGCAGGCAGGGAAGGTGCGACCGCTGGGCATACCATGCGTTCGGGACCGGGTAGCGCAGACGGCGGCGTTGCTAGTGTTGACGCCGATCTTTGAAGCGGACCTGGAACCGGAGCAGTACGCCTATCGGGAGGGCCGAAGCGCGCAAGACGCAGTCAAGCGCGTGCATCGGCTGCTGAACACGGGCCACCGGGAGGTGGTTGACGCGGATATGTCCAATTACTTCGGGGAGATACCGCACGCTGAACTGGTGCAGAGCGTGGCCCGCCGCGTAAGCGACGGACGGCTGTTGGGCTGGATCAAAGCGTGGCTGGAAATGCCGGTGGAAGAGGACGACGGCACGGGTGGCAAGCGCCGCACGAATCGAGCGCGTCGGGAGAGGAAGGGGACGCCGCAAGGCGCACCGATCTCACCGTTGTTCAGCAATATCTACATGCGCCGTTTCATATTGGGCTGGAAGGTGCTGGGCTATGCCCGGCGCTTTGGTGCGGAGATCGTGAATTACGCGGACGACTTCGTGGTCTGCGGCAAGGCCCCAGCGGAAACGATGCGGGGCGTTGTCGAGGGCATGATGGAACGGATGCGAGTGCCGATCAACGCGACGAAGACCCGCTGCATGCGAGCACCTGAGGAGCCGTTGGAGTTCCTCGGGTACCGCATCGGCCGCAACTACCGCCGGGACACGGGACGGGCCTACATCGGCACGCGCCCGAGCCGGGACAGTGTAGTGAGCGTGTGCCGCAGGATCAGCGAGTTGACCGAAGCGAGGTATGGGCTGCTGAACCCTAAAACGGTAGTAGGGCGCCTGAACCGAGTTCTATACGGGTGGGCGAACTACTTCCAGCTGGGGCAAGTCAGTCCGGCCTACGCGGCGGTCGACGCGCATGCGATCAGGCGGCTGCGCCAGTGGCTCTGCCGCAAGCACAAGGTACGGGCCGGGAAGTACGTGCGCTTCTCGGATGAGCGCCTATGGAATGACATGGGCCTCGCCCGCCTTGCGCAGCGAACGGCGAGCCTGCCGTGGGCGAAGGCATGATCTCGTCCGAGAGCCGGGTGCGGGAAAACCGCACGCCCGGTTCGATGAGCGGGGAGAGGAAACGTGGCTATGGTGAAGACTGAGGCACCGGCTTGTGCGAAAGCCGCCGGTAACAGCTACTCCCTTCACCTACCGCTTGGCGCGCCTCTCCTCGACTCTACATCGCCAAGCAGCTTCCCGTCATTCATCCCGATGTGTTCTCCCAACCGGCTCCTTGGAGACACGATGGGAGATCTGTGCATGATTGGCTGCTGCCACGCATCCTGGAGCTAACGTACACGGCCTGGGACCTTGAGTCGTTTGCCTCCGACTGTGGATGGACCAGTCCGCCGTTCCGTTGGGATGAGGAGCGCCGCTTCCTGCTCCGTTGCGAACTGGATGCCGCTTTCTTTCATCTTTACCTGCCAGCGGATAAGCGCGGTCACTGGCAGCCGCCAGGCCAAGTCGGCGGCAATCGTCACGTAGAGACGCCCGAGCAGCATGGCGAGCTCACGAGCCACTTTCCCACGCCGCGAGATGCGGTCAACTACATCATGGACACATTTCCAATCGTCCGGCGCAAGGACGAGACTCGGTACGGGGAATACCGTACCAAACGTATTATCCTCGACATCTACGACGCGATGCAGACCGCCGCCGCGACCGGCGTGCCCTACCGCACCGTCCTCGATCCACCGCCTGCCGATCGGAGCTGTTGTCATACGCATCGCATCGCTGAGCTTGATTTTGCGTCGCTCTCTGATGGCGAATGGGCCAAAGGGGAACGGGATCAGACCGGTGCCGAGATCGCCGTTCTGGCGGCGGTGTTGAAAGTGATCGACGGCCCTGCCCCTATGCGCACGGTACGCTTGACCGCCCTGCTGGCGATGGAGCCGCAACTGCTCATCCCTTCTTTGTCCTCGGAAGACGCGAGCCACTGGCTACGGCTGGTAGGGCCCGAGGTAGCAGCGCCTGATTTGCCGGCGGTACCACCCCAACCAGCGGCCAATAGTGCGTGGGGCCAAGCCGTGCGGCAGCTTCGCGGAACGGGGCTTCTGATCGAGGACCAAGCGGCCGGGACGTGGGCACCGGGGTTTGGTCTGGACGCGATCCTTACCGAAGGATGGCCCGACGGACGAGTCGGTATGGTGATCCAAGTTCTGCGTCGTCTCACCGCCGACGATGTTGCTCGCACCCTTCCCGACAACTTTCGCGAGTGGATCAATGCCGAGGCAGCTTGAACTGCTGAAGTGCTCGGGTCTGGAAATCCAACCTGAGGCCAACCGTTCCGAGCCCAAATTTTGGATTCGCCGTCTCGTAATCTGGAGCGAACCGGACGTCGTGCTCCGCGAACTTCTTCTGCGGCCCGGCCTCAACATCATCTGGGCACCCGACCCGGCCGAACGCCCCGGTGGGTCAGAGGAGCATGCTGCGCCGGGCCATGGGAGCGGCAAGACCCTGTTCTGTCGCCTGCTCCGATACTGCCTCGGCGAGGATCGATTCGCTCCGCACGAACAGCGCGAGAAGATCGTCGCTGCATTCCCAAACGGGCTCGTCGGCGCCGAGATCATGGTCAACGGTACGCAGGGGGCCGTAGTGCGCCCGATCGGCACCACCCGAAAGCACTTTGCCATTCGGGACACCGCCGTCGATACAGTGAACGCAGACGCCGTCCCGACCGGCATGGATCCATTCCTGAAAACAGTAGCAACAACGATCCTGACCGATGACGTAGCCGCGCTGGTTCCGGGTGGCGACCGGCTGAGCGCATGGCTGGTAGCGCTTGCCTGGCTCGCCCGTGATCAGGAATGTCGCTTCGACAAGCCACTGGATTGGCGCTCGGCAGACTCCGACTCCGCTTCTCCCGCACGCAAGCTCTCGGCTCAACAGCACTTGGATGCCCTGCGTGCTCTTGTCGGCGCACTCAATCCCGAAGAAATCAAGCTCCGCGCAGAAGTAGGGGAGATAGAGACCGAACGGGACCAAGCTGACCGAGAAGCGACCCAACCAGCGAGGGAAGCCGAACGGTTGAGGACACGACTCGTCGCGGAACTTGGCCAAGGCGCCGATGATCTTCCACCGGGACGAATGGCCATCGAGCCACTGCGGAACGCCGCAATCCATCAGTTAGCCAAGTTGTCTCAGGTCGACTCTCCTGACAGTCACTTAGATGTCGAGAAATTGAGATCGGAAGCCGATGATGCTCGCATACGCGTGGAGGATCTGAAAAGAAGAGTGGCCGTCGTTAACGCACGTATCCCGGAGATTAAGAAGCTTATCGCTCGCATTAGCGCACAATTTCCGGCAGCCTCAGCCCGGGCAGTAGCGGCAGAGCAACCGGTATGTGAGATCTGCGAAGTTCCGATTGACCGAGCACTCGCCGAAGGTTACAGACTGTCCCACAAGCTCCCCGATCTCGACGCGGCGAAGCTCCGTATAGAGCATCTGGAGCAAGAACGCACCGAAGGATCGAATCGACTCCAGGACAGTCTCATCGAACGAGACGGACTTGTCAAAGAGCTCCATTCGGCTCAGATGGATCGCGAATCTGTGACCAAGACTCTGCAGGATACGGAGCTTATGCGCGATTCCAGAACTGATGTATGGTACAAATCACGTCGACTGATTGACGACGTCGACCGCCTCGACGAGCTACTTGTTGAACAGGAACAGCTAGTATCCCGAATCGTCGATCTGGAGCGCGCCATCCAGGAGAAACGAGATCAAACGGGGTCCTTGCGCAACGCACAGGCGGTAACGTTCAACCGCTTGTCTCACATCTTCGACGCGACTCTACGCGAATTGCTTGGGCCGGATGCTACTGGTCGGGTGTCTCTCGACGGAAACGGCCTTAGACTGTCGGTCGAGTTAGGAGGCGAGCGGTCCACCGTCGCCATCGACTCTATCAAGGTTATTGCCTTCGACTTGGCCGCGATGTGCATAAGCATCGAGGGTAGGACTCACCAACCGGCATTCCTCGTTCACGACAGCCCGCGGGAAGCCGACCTCGGCCTCAGCATCTTCCACCGGCTGTTCGACGTAATGCGACGAATGGCGGACTTAGCAGACCATCTGCTACTCCAGTATATTGTCACTACCACTTTCGGTCCGCCACGAGCGTTACGGACCGAACCGTGGGTGATCGTCACTCTGGGTGGTGAGGCGATGGAGAGACTTCTACATCGAGACTTGAGATGATACAGATATAGGTTGCATAGATGCTTAGAATTTTTCCCCGACGTACATTAATTGTTCCATATGAGTCCGTTGCTTTTCCGCAGAATACCATCTCCAATGGAAAATGGTCTTTGGATGTTACGTGGAACGATATTCTTTGGTCGGCGGTTACTGTCGGGCGCCCTGGATGGTTCCATGTATTTCGGCATGGAAGAGCGTCAATATTTGAGGCTATATTCCGTTGGTCTTTGATAAAGATGGCGTTAACTCGAAGCATGTACCGTGGACCCTTTCTGACTCTTACGGAAGCCGTCAAGAATATGGATCAAACCGAGAGGAGTATGCTAAGCTATTCTTTTGGAATGACCTTCTGCAAGATGTTCTCTGCGAAACTGCTTGACACACCGTGGCTTTTGCATCTAGATGTATTTCGTCACGAACTGAAAGTGGTTGTCAGCGGTCGATCACGTCCAGACCTAATAGGACAAGATCGTAGGATGCAAGGATGGCACGGATTTGAATGTAAGGGCACCATGGGTGCCCTGAATTCGACCATAAAGAGGAATGCCAAGGCTCAAGCACAGAGGGTCTGTAGTGTCGGCGCAAGCCGATGCCTCCTTCACGTGGGGGCAATCACTTATTTTCAAAATGATATACTCCGTTTCTTTTGGTGCGATCCGCCCCCGGAAGACGACGCAGTGGGCTTTCCAGAGCTGCCAGATGACGTATGGGGTCACTATTATCGGCCGGTCGCGGCGATCATTACGCAACTTGGTACTGATGAGCGGGAGTCGAGCGGGAACCTTCGCATTAGAGTAGAGCAGTGTGACCTCGAGGTCGGCGTTCACTCATCAGTTGAACGGTCCTTGGTTTCGGCGGAGTGGCAGCAGGCTAGACTTGACGCAATCGAAGCCGAGGATGAAATCCGGGAGCAGGGATTTCAAGCCGATGGCATTCAGATTTACGCGGGAGACTCGTGGGACGACCCATACGACAGAATCCCTCAGGAGGCATATCGGTAGGAATTCGTCTGCACCGGACGCCGCGACGCCCTGGCCTACGGGATAGAACGGCGTAAGGTCAGTTGGATTATCGACGCGGACATCCGGGCGTACTTTGAAACAATTCCGAGGAATTGGCTGGTGAAGTTCCTGGAACACCGTATAGGAGATAGGCGGGTAGTCCGCCACATTCGGAAATGGCTGGACGCTGGCGTCATGGAAGATGGATCAGGGACGGACACGGGCGCAGGATGTTGCCCGCCAAGTGAGAGTTCCTGGTTTTGTACAACCCCGCCAAGGGGCGTAGGGGGGCGTAGGATAGGTTCGCCCGGAAGCGGTTCCGGAGAACGGAGAAAGAGATAGGGGCCACCGCCCGTACTTTTCGCCAGGTACGCGGTGACCCCCACCAGAGAACTGGGTCATCCTAAACTTGCAGGCTTCGACGTTCAAGCGTATCTGGCGGCGGTGACCAGAGCGGCGGCAGGGCGACCGTGTCTGCTGTGCGGGAATCGGCATACGCCGCGCATCCATGCCTGGTGCGAGCGGTTGGTGCGCTGCGCTGATGGGCGCAACCACGAACTGGTGATCGTGTCGCTGATCTGTGAGGAGGCGAAGCAGCGGCACAAACAGTACACCAAGCGCATGCTGCCGTGGTTCGTGATCCCGGAATGCAATATCAGGCTGGATCTGGTGCTGAACCTGCTGAAACTGGAGGAACGGGATCTCGGCAGCGGTAGCGCGCTGGCCTATGAGCAAGCCGACGCGGTGATCGGCAGCGCCTGCCAGCGCCGCGCCGCCACCAACGCGCCCGTAGGCGCGGCGTCTGGCAACCGTCAGCGCTGTCAGATTGCGGTGCAGCTCAGCCAGGCCACGACCGCCAGCGCGCACGTCAGGCAACACCGCAAACGGCACCAACTCCGCCATCAGCTCGCTCGCTTCCAGCGTGCCCTCAGCGACCAGCCGCCGTGCCCACTTCAGATGACGCGTTATGGTGTGCTCGCTGGTGCAAACGTAACCGGCATCTGCCGATCAAGCAGCAGCAGGAGCACCTATCTCGGGTCCTCCGGGGCCACTGTGGCTACTACGGTCTGACGGGGAACAGCAAGCGACTTCGCGGGTTCCGTCGCCAGGTGGTCCGCTCATGGCGGAAATGGCTCTCACGCCGCCGGCGTGCGGGACGCCTGAACTGGGATCGGATGAACGAACTTCTCAAACGGTATCCACTGCCACCGGCCAAGGTCACGCGCTCAATCTAAGCCCCCTGAGCGAACCTGCCAGGTGAGGAACCGAGTGCGTCAATCGCGCACGCTCGGGCCTGCGAGGGGCAGGGCTCGGTAACGACCCCGCCTAATCGGCCAAAGTAGGTTGGCTCTAGTTGCTCTTGTGTGGTATGATAGTGGTATGAAGCTGATCTCTGTTCTACTCTTGTCTATTGTTGCTACAGTAGCATCTGCCTCAGGCGATGCCGAGCACGGTGCATTCGAGAAGCTCGTTGGCGTGTGGCATGGATCGTATAGCGACACCGCCTTTACGATTGTACTGTATCCAACGAAAGACTATCAGTTCGAAATGTATGATCGCGTTGTCAAGCAGGGTACTTGGGATTACGATGTGCGTAACGACGGGCCAAGCTTGGTTTTACTATTCACACCTGATATACATGTAAGTGTTGCAGAATTTCACGTTGGATGGGTGTCGGATGATGAAGTCTGCGTGGCTAGTTATCACAGCAGCGCTATTACAAATTGCATAACCTTAAGAAAGGAATAGGAGACCTGTCCAATTAAACGTCGCGAAACAACGAGAATTGCAAGTAGATTGGTCTTGTTGTGGAAATGCACTTTGATGCGTGCATGATTGATTCGTCATGTCAAACGCTCGCGATGATGGTGCGCCGCTTGTTCCAGGTATTCTTTGCATTGTTTTCAGAACCGATAACTTTACAGGACCGCCAGCGGCGCGAACTATCTGCCTTTTCCATAGTTGCCGCGAATGCTGCTTTATGTCGCGTAGGAGGGATTTCCCATGCGCGATCTTCAAGTGGCTTCTGATCCAGTTCGACGGCCTGATAGCCGCAAGCAGACAGCATAGTTATCGCTGTTGCTAAGAGGGTGTGTACAAAACAATCTCGAGGTCGCATTCCCGTCTGTTTCAGCTACTCATAGGTGGGGTACGGATGGAATCATGGACAAGTGCGGTTCGTTTCCAGCAAGAAGCTCTACCATCAAGCACCGTTGAGCTACGGATTACGGTGCCACCAGCCTGAGTCTGGTTCGCCGGCTCGTCTTTCCTACCGCAAAACTGTGAGCACTTAATTTTGTACATACCCTCTAAGAACGAGGCAGGTTCGTCGAGGAAGTCTTGCTTCATCGTCTTCGCAAGGCATTTCATCTGTTCTTCGTGACTCGGCATAAGTTCTTGTTTGTCTCCTTGGGTTGACAGAGCGTGGTAAGCGTTGCTACTTTTGACGAAAGTGCTCTGTTGTCGGATAATCTGCCATCCTAATAGTATAGAGCAGCGAATCTGTCAATAGGGAGGGCGTCGGTGGCTAACAACGATACGCAGGAGATAGACCGAGGTTTGTCCGTTCTGCAACGCAACGAAGAGAAGCTCATAGAGCTGTGCGAAAGAATGCTTAAGGCAGGCAGCGGTACTATCTACGCTGTAGACGTTCTGCTCGTTGGCGCTATCCATCGTTTCATCAAGGTTTCGACAGGGATTCGATCGGCAATCTCAATCCGCAACTTCACTTGTGCAGCTCCTCTTGTACGCCTACAGTTGGATTCTGTGGCCCGCGTGTTTGCAGCCACCTTGGTTGACGACAAGGCGCAGTTCTTGGAGAGCATGTTGAAGGATGTACCTGTAAGCAAGATGAAGGACCGAGATGGAAAGAGGATGACGGACGCGTATCTTGTGGAGCGGCTATCGAAAAAGACGGGTCTTGAGCCGTTGAAGGTGCTCTACGAGAGGACATCGGGCTTTGTGCATTTCTCGTACTTTCATCTGCTGGCCATCACTCAAGAGATAAAGGATCATCGTTTCACCTTCTCGGTTGGCGGTCCCGACAACTACTTTCCAGACAGGGTGTATCTTGAAGTTCTAACGGCTACGAATGACATTTATTCTCTGCTGATAGCCTTTGTTCGTGACTGGATTAACGAGAAGGATCCGGAAAATCCAGTACACATCATCATGGATCGACCTACGAAGTAGACGGCTGCTCTGCCCACTCAAACGTCGAGAAACGACAAAATCGGTAGTGGTCTCCGTATGAGATTGTCGACAGCATCATGCACAAAGGGGCTTAGTGCTCAAAGCCAGGGTTCTGAGACGCTGATCGTTCTTTCGCATTTCCTCTGACAGATTGAGCCCTTGACGTTTATAATACAGAGCAACCAGAGGCATCCATAATTCGGGAGGATACGTCTGCTGAGTAGCCTCCGTAAGGGCCGGAGATTCTCGCATCTGTGACTCCTTAGCGAGGATTATTGGGCGGAAATCTGTGAACTCCCCGCCTTCAATTTATCTGATCAGATGGCCCGCGGCAATTTACTGATTTTGCGTTTGACCGAAGTTCCCCTTGAGCACTAGGCCTGCGCGACGAGGTGGGGGGCGATGCGTGCTTCGTCGAGTTCGTAGCCGAGGCCGGGGGCGGTGGGCGGGATGATGCAGCCGTCCTGCCAGACAATCGGTTCGGTCAGGATGTCGCGGTGGAACTCGGAGAAGGTCTCGATGCCCTCCTGGATCAGGAAGTTGGGCGAGCACACGTCGACGTGGATCGCCGCCGCCGCCGCGAACGGGCCGCCCCACACGTGCGGGGCGATGTGCGCGTAGTGGGTCTCGGCCATGGTGGCGATCTTCCTGGCTTCCGAGATGCCGCCGGTAATCGACAGGTCCATCTGGATGATCGAGGCGGCCTGCTTCTGCAGCAGCGGCAGGAACTCGTAGCGCGTCATCAGCCGTTCACCGGTGGCCACCGGGATCGAGGTGGCGTGGGCGACGCGCGCCATTTCGTCGATGTTGCCGGGCGCGACCGGCTCTTCGAACCACAGCGGCTCGTACGGCTCGAGCCGCTTGGCGAGCCGGATGGCGGCGTGGGTGGTCAACTGGCCGTGGGTGCCGATCAGGATGTCGCAGCGGTCGCCGGCCGCCTCGCGCATTGCCTTGATCACCCCTTCGACGTAGGTGAGCGTTTCCAGGCGATGCGGCTCCAGGCCGCCGACGGGGTCGAGCTTCACGGCGGTGAACCCGCGGTCGACGTAGCGCAGCATGTCTTCGGCCGCCTTCTCGGGCGGATCGCCCACCTTCCACCCGTACAGGTAGGTGTAGGCGCGCAGCTTGTCGTGGAACAGGCCGCCAAGCAGGTTGTACACCGGCTCGCCGAGCGCCTTGCCGGCGATGTCCCAGCACGCCATGTCGATGGCGCTCAGCACCGGGGTGGCGATGGGGCCGGTATGGAGCACGGCGTGGCGCCGGAACACGTCCCACCAGATACGCTCCCGGCGCATCGGATCGGCCCCCTTCAGAATCTCCTCGAAGATCTCCTGCGCCACCTGCAGCGCCGACTGCCGGTGGGTGCCGTGCCAGGTGCACTCGCCGGTGCCCTCGATGCCGTCATCGGTAATCAGCTTGATGAATACCCAGTACTTGCCGCCCTTGCCCGGCGGCGGCACCGGCACGAAATACCCCTTGAACCGCTCGATCTTCATGGCCCGACCGTAACCGGGATGATCCGCCGCCGCAAATCCCTCAGGTGGCGAGCACAGGCGGCAGACCGCGAGCAGTCGCCACCGTGTCTGTTTCGTCGGGGCGACACGGCGACAAGGGCGACACTTGCGGCCGGGGACGTATTACGATTATACTTTCACGTATGACGATGTTGAGCTTTCGGGTGCCGGAAGCCGACGCGCAAGCGGCTACTCGCTGGGCAACCGCACTGGGCATCGACCGGTCGGACCTGTTGCGGGAAGCGCTTCGCCGCCACTTGGTCAGTCTGGCGGCATCGACCGAAGTGGACGCGTACGCCCGGTCACCGCTCGCTGCCGGTGAGCTCGCGCTGTCCGCCATCGCCGACTGGGGGCCGGCCGAGGAGTGGTCCGATTGGTGAGACGCGGTGAAGTCTGGTTCGCGGCCACACCGGGCGGAGATCGTCCGGTGCTGGTGCTGACCCGCGACCCGGTCGCCGCCCGCATCGGCGTCGTGGTGGTGGCCGCACTCACGCGCACGGAGCGCGGACTGGTCTCCGAGCTGAAGCTTTCGCGTGAGCGGGACGGAGTGCCCACCGACTGCGTGGTGAGCTTCGACAACCTCCATACCGTTCCCCGCGAGTCGCTGCGGCGCCGCATCACCCGGCTTGGCGCGCCGCGCATGGCGGACGCATGCCGTGCCCTCCGCGACGCCCTCGATTGCTGACGACGTTGAACCCGCGGTCGCCCCGGCCGGATGGAAACGCTGCCTGACCACGGCCTCACGCTCGGCGGCTCCCTGCGCTACTGATGGCCCGCAGCGCCAGACATCCGGGGCCGACGCGTTCGCACAGCCGTCTATTGAACCGACCCGGCGGCTCCGGCGCCGAGACCGCCACCGCCGCCCCTGAGCCTGGGGTCGAGCAGGTCGCGCACGGCGTCGCCGAACATGTTGAGACAGTAAACGGTAATGGTCAGGGCGAGACCGGGCAAGAGAGCCAGCCGCGGCGCTATCTCCATGAACTCGCGTCCTTCCCGGCTGAGCAGGCCTCCCCACTCCGGAATCGTGAATGGCAGACCGTATCCGAGGAAGCCCAGAGAAGCGATACTCAGGATAACGCCGCCGATGTTGATGCTGAATCCGATGATTATGACCGGCATGATATTGGGTACGACATGTCGGATAAATGCGCTCCATTTTGAGCTGCCAATCGCCTCTGTCGACTCGAAATATACATTCTCCTTGATGTCGATCACGGCGCCTCTCAACACTCTCGAGCCGCCGATGCCACCGGCTATCCCCAGTACCAGGATTATCTGTGGCACACCGCGCCCGACAATGGACATCACCGTCAACAGCAGGAGCAGTCCCGGGAACGACATCCAGGCGTCGACAAATCGCTGCACGCCCAGGTCCAACTTGCCACCAAGGAACCCCGAGATGCCGCCGACCAGGGTGCTGACCACGACACCGAGAGCGGTCGTGGCCAGACCGACCAGCAACGAAGTACGAGCACCGTGGATGATGCGGCTCAGTGAGTCTCGCCCCAACTGGTCGGTACCGAGGAGATACTGGGCTGATGGGCCTTTCATCATGTCACGAATGTGAGGCTCATCATATGGATAGGGAGCCAGAACATCGGCGAAGATACCCACCACAACCAAGATCACTATGACAATCCCGCTGCCAGCTCCCAGTGGCTTTTCCCTCACCAGTCTGACCAGGAAATCAGCCATAACGGACCCTCGGGTCGAGGTAGGGATAGGTCAGGTCGATGATGAGATTCCCCGCAACGACCGCGCTGGCGAACACCAGGTTCACCGCGGAGACCACCGGGTAATCTCTGCCTTCGAGCGAATTTAGAAAGAGACGCCCCAACCCCGGCAGGTTGAATATGTTCTCCATGATGACGGAGCCACCTACCAGCAGAGGCAACTGCATGCCCATCAGGGTAACTACCGGGATGAGGGCATTCTTGGTGGCGTGTCGCACCACGACTACCCGCTCGCTGAGACCCTTCGACCAAGCAGTCCTGATATAGTCTTGCCTCAGCACTCCGAGCATCATGGTGCGCGTCAACCGCATCGTGGCTGCAGCCATGGCCGTCCCCAGAATCAGGCTGGGAATGAGGAGCACCGCGAGATTCCCCAGCGGATCTTCGGTGAAAGGAACCCAGTCCATCGGTGGCGCCCAGCCCCACCAGATTGCCGGGTAGATCATGACCATCAGGGCCAGCCAGAAGTTGGGCGTGGCCAGGCCGATGATGGCGATGGAGCGCCCCGCGTAGTCGGCAGCCGTATCCTGGCGCATCGCCGAGTAGATGCCGACCGGCAGCGCTATCAGCAGCCCGATTACGATTGCGATGACACCGAGCTCGATGGTGAGCGGCAATCTACCGAGTATCCTCTCCTCTATCGAGAAACCGCCAAACATCCATGATTCGCCAAGCGTCCCTTGCAGAACCCCTCTAAAGTGGGACTCACCGGTAACCGGGTCAGGGGTCGGCAACACTCCCATCCAGCGTCCATACTGCACGTGCACAGGCGCGTCCAGCCCCAGGTAACGCACAATCGCTTCACGGTCAAACTCGGTCTCCGCACTAAAGGACTGCATCCTGAGCACCATCGCGTCTACTACGTCGCCGGGGAGGAAGCGGACCGCGAGAAAGACCAGAATCGTCAATATGAACAAAGTGGGGATTACCAGCAATAACCGCCTGATGATATAGGCTCTCAAGTCGCCTCCCGCACTTCATCCTGCCGGGGAAACCCGGACATGCGAGCTGGGAAGTGCGCTTGCAAGCGACAGCCTCCCAGCTCTTCTTCAGTGAAACCCCTAGAAACCCATCGACTCCTTCAGCTCCTGGTCGATCCAGAGGCGGGCGGCGATGGTATATTCAAATTGGACTTCTCCCAGCATCAATTCTCCGTTATAACCTTTGACCCACGGCTGGGTCACGCTCGTCCACGGTATTACATTGCCGGCAAGTACGCCCCAGTGCCTCTCTATTGCGTACATATTCAACTCTCGCGCCAACAGGTTTTGCTCTTCTTCCGTGCTTACCTTTTCGGCGGCTTCCAACATGGCGTCAAAAACCGGATCGTTCACATTGGAGGTGTTGCCTTCATGCCCAGTCCTTTTCCTAGCCATCGTCCCCCAAGGCGATCCCGTCCCCGTGGCGGCCATTGTGGTATTGATCGCGTCAAAATCTCTAGCTATGATTCTTGGCCGTAACTCCTGACCTGGCACTGCCTCAATCACTACATCAACGCCAATGTCACGATAGTATGTGGCGGATAGTAATTCTATATGGCTCAGATCTTGCGCGTCATGCCAGACCAATGAGGTCTTGAACCTGATGCCGTCGGCGCCGCGCGGATACCCCGCCTCATCAAGGAGCTTCTCGGCCCCTGCCGGGTCATAGATATAGCCTTTCTTGACCTCTTCGGGCCACTCTTCAAATGGGATGCCAGCCACTGGGACATCGCTGGCTATGAATCCCTGAGGTCCCCACGTTCCCCACCCTTTGAAGTAGGTATCGTGCAGTGTCTCAAGGTCCAGTGCCATCTGCATCGCCTTGCGCACCCGGATGTCATCAAAGGGCGCCCTCTCCGTGTTCATGCCAAAACTATAGTTCGTCCGTACCATATGTTCCCATATCACGATTTCGGGGTTGGTCCGCTGCAGGCTCTCCACCTTGTCGATGCTGTTGAGCGCCGGAGGATAGGACAGCGGGGCGCCGGCGTAATCGATCTTACCCGTGCGCAGTGCCGCAATTCGTGTTGCTGGTTCTGGCATAACCTTGACCCTCAATTCGTCAACATAGGGCAACCGGTTCCCCGGGTATTTCTCGTCGTCGCTCCAGTAGTTGGGATTCTTGGTAAGGGTTAGAGAGCTGCCCTCGACAAGGTCAGTCAGCACCCAAGCTCCGGTGCCGACCACGTTCCTCCAATCCTTCATGTCACCGTATTCGTCGATTACCTCCCGGGCAAGAATATAGTGAACCAAAGGGGCGGTGACATCCCGCAGCGCACGGGCGTCTGGCCGCGTCAGCTTCATAACAACCGTCCATTTGTCCGTTGCTGTTATCGATTCGAACGGCATCGTATCCGTCGCATGCCAAGAGAGGCCGGCGGTAGGTTCTGCTTCGGAGAATTCGGTCCCTGTCAATCGATTTCCAAGATTGCGGTGAAAGGTATATTCTACATCATCGGCAGTCATCTCTCGACCGTTCACCGGTGGCTTATCGTGGAAGTAAACGCCCGGGCGGATGTGGAAGGTATAGGTGAGGCCGTCCTCGGAAATATCCCAGCTTTCGGCCAGCGTCCCTCTTAAGGCAAATAGAGGAATGGCATAAGTTGACCAGTCAAATACGTCTCTATCTATTGCCCAGTTGCCAATGCTTAGCGGCTCCAGAACACTATGGAGCAGGCTGTGGGTAGCCCAGGCCGTGGAATAATACGGGTCGGCAGTCGGAGGAAAGCCACTCGACTTGGACATGGTCAATGTCCCGCCATATTCTGGCGCCGTCACCATCTTGCCGGTGGCGGGGTCGCGCACCATCTCTTTCTCGGCGGCTGCCGCCGGCTCCTCTTCCGTCGCACCGGCCCAGAGGCCGGTTGCGGTCAGAACGAGGACCAGCCCAACCGCGAGGGTCCTTGTAATGTGTACGATGTGCATACGTAACTCCAGATCTTGATGTGTGAGAGTATTGCGCAACGAATTGTCGCGTTCTCGCCACTCTCGCGCCCGCAACGCAGGCGGCCGGACGGAGTCGAATTCACGAACAGCGCGCGGCGTGTGACTCAAGGGCTCACGCCCCTCACGCCGCGCGCGCGTGCGGTTCTTTGAGTATCATCTTGCACCCCCATTTTCTGTGGATTTCGGCAATTGACGCAGAGTAGGGTCTGGTCTGGGTGCTTGCCTCACAACGCCACACCGGGTGGTGGTCCGCGAAGCAGCGAGTCTGAATGGCCGGCAACGCTGGAGGTATCGCGGGCGGGGATCCGGGACGGTTGCGGTCGCCGGGAAGGGCGCGGGCGGCGCGCATGCCGGTTCGGCGATGGACCGAGCCGGCGCCACCGACAGTTACGGCGGTGGTGAAGGCGACGGCGTGCGCGGGGTCGCGTACGGCGCGATCAGCCGGAGCGGTTAATTGTTTCTCGTATAAAGAATTGCTGGGGGGTAGGGTAGGACGCACCAGCTGCGTGACCAACCGGCCACTGCGCTGACTGTCGTCATGGCGATTCATCCGCATCCGTTTGATCCCCGAACAACCTACCGTTGCATGCTCGCTGAAAGATGTCAAGCGCGCGGCCGGGGGCGGCCGCGTCCGGGGCGTCCGTGAACGTCCGAGACGTCCTGGAATCAGGTGCGCGGGCGGGTGCGGTCGAGGGAGTCGTTGCGGTAGTGGCAGCCGGTGCTGCGCGGGTTGCGCAGGGCGGCGTAGGTGATCATCAGCGCGGTCTGCACGGCGTTGCGCAGCGCCAGGAGGCGCGGGGTGAGGGCGTTGTCGTCTGTCGCTTCCGCCAGGTGCTTCCTCCGGCAACGTCCCCCGGAGCCGCCGGGAGTGGGAGCCGGAGCGCACCGGTGGCGCTGCAACGAGCACGGGTACCCGTACCTCCCGGCGGCGTGGTAGAGTAGGAGTGTGAGTGAGCGAGAGCCGACGCTACGGGACGTGCTTGGTGCGGTGAACGAGCTACGTGGCGAGATGGGAGAGGTACGGATCGGTCTGGGCGACGTGCGCGGGCGCCTGGACCGTGTTGACGGCCGGCTGGATGGGCTCACCGGTGAGGTGGCCGAGCAAGGGCGCCGGCTGGATGCTCTTACTGGCAAGGTGACCGAGCAAGGCCACCGGCTGGACCGCGTTGACGGCCGTCTGGACCGTGTTGACGGCCGTCTGGATGGGCTCACCGGCGAAGTGGAGACGCTGGGCCGCGAGACGCAGGAGCTGCGCACCGAGCTGCCGGCGCAAGTCGTGGCGGGGGTACTGGTAGGGTTCGAGCGCTCCGCCTACGCCACCGATCTGCACACGCTGCAGGCGGAGGTAGCCGAGCTGAAAGCCGACGTGGCCGAGTTGAAGCGAGCTTCGGGAGAGTAGCGGAGGCGCAGTAGGGCCCAACAGAGGGCTAGAGTTGCTCGTTGTTGTGAGCGCCCTTTCTACTCACGCTCACCAGTCAGGGTGGGCACGATGTCCCCCAAGGTGATGCCGAAGTCGTTTTCCTGGGTGTATTGAAAAACCGGGAAACCCAACGGATTCTGCGCTGCGAGGCCTCTCATTTTTGCAGGCGTGGGACTGCCGGCCACCCGATGCCAGTCGATTGGCGTCTCCGGATCGCACGTGCGTAACGAAACCGCGAGGCGCCGATCGTCGGTCGTCTGCGTCTCGTGTATGGTGTTGAGGCACAGCAGCAGCAGGTCGCCGGGCCCCACCTCCGGAGTCTCCATGACATCCTCGATTTCGAGGTTCTCCTCGACCCAGTGGACCCCGCTCCAGTCGGAAATGTACAAGGTGCCCCCATCACGAAGCGAGTGCAGACTACTCGCGCCCGAGCGCCGACAGAGGTTAAAGAGTCGCGGCGACTTTTCGCCAAGCCGATCCCAGGGAATCAGGCGCAGTCCCGCCTCGGTGCGGGAAGGCTTGACCAACGGAATCCAGTAGTTGAGATGAGTCCGTTTGTACTCAGTCAGGAAGAAATGATCGTGATCCTGATGGAAGGGAAGACTGGTTACCGGAGTCTGGAGATAGAGAATTTGATAGAGCGCGGCCTTGGCTCCGGTGATTCCCTCGGCGAACGCTTCCATCCGCGGACGTATTCTTTGGAAGGTTTCTTTTCGTCCCATTGCGGTAGAACGCAGAGCTCCGGTTTGACCGGCAACCGGCTTGTCGCCAAGGTGCCGCGCCGCATGCTTGGTTCGCGGTGCGGGCGCATAGTCTGGGCATGCATCGAATTCTTCCACGAGGAAGTCGATCTCATCACGGCTCAGGAATTCCGGGACAACGCAAAAGCCCCGTTCCTCTGGAATCAGGCGCGCAGGCGGGTGCGGTCGAGGGAGTCGTTGCGGTAGTGGCAACCGGTGCTGCGCGGGTTGCGCAGGGCGGCGTAGGTGATCAGCAGCGCGGTCTGCACCGCGTTGCGCAGGGCCAGCAGGCGCGGGGTGAGGGCGTTGTCGGCGTAGAAGCCGTCGATCTCGCTCTTCAACTCGCGCAGCAGGTGGCTGGCGCGGTCGAGGCGCTTGGCGGTGCGCACCAGCCCGACGTAGTTCCACATGGTGTTGCTGATCACCCGCAGATCCTGGGTAATCAGTTCGTCGTCCGGTTCCGCGGACGCCATCACCCAGGGGCGCACCGCGGGCAGGTGAAAGTCCGCCCCGGCGGCGATCTCGGCGGCGTGCCGGCCGGCCGCGGTAGCGCCCATCACCACGCACTCCAGCAGCGAGGTGCTGGCCAGCCGGTTGGCGCCGTGCAGCCCGGTGCAGGCGGTTTCGCCGATCGCGCTCAGGTGGGCGATGTTGGTGTTGCCCGCCATGTCGGTGTGGACGCCGCCGCACGAGTAGTGCGCCGCCGGCACCACCGGGATCGGCTCGCGGGTCATGTCCACGCCGGCGGCCAGCAGGCGGGCGTTGATGGTAGGGAAGCGGCTGCGCGCGTAGTCGGCGTCGACGCCGGACAGGTCGATGTAGACGGTGTCGCTCGCTCCCCGCAACAGCTCGGAGTGGATGGAACGGGAGATCACATCGCGCGGCGCCAGCGAGCCGTCGGGGTGGTAGCGCTCCATGAACGCCTCGCCGCCGTGGTTGATCAGCACGCCGCCCTCGCCGCGCACCGCCTCCGAGATCAGGAACGGTCGCTCGCCGCGGCGGTGGAACACGGTGGGATGGAACTGCACGTATTCCATGTCGATGACGCGCGCGCCGACCCGGTAGGCCATGGCCACGCCGTGGCCGTAGGCGCCGGCGTCGTTGGTGCTGTGCAGGTAGAGCTGGCCGAGGCCGCCGGTGGCGAGCACCGTCTTTTTCGCCACGATCGCGCGCACCTCGCCGCTGGCGATGTCGAGCACGTAGGCGCCGATGCAGCTCAGCGGCCGGTAGCGGTCGAGGAAGTCCACCGAGCTGTGCGACAGGGTGAGCAGGTCGACCGCGAAGCAGCCGGTGGCGACCGTCAGGCTGCCGCCGCCGGGCAGGGTGCCGGCCGCCGCCAGTTCGGCCAGCCGCTCATGCAGGGCGGTCAGGATGGCGCGTCCGGTGTGGTCCTTGGCGAAGATGATGCGGTGCCGGGAGTGCGACGCCTCGCGGGTGAACTTGAGCGCGCCGCCGGTATCGCGGTCGAAATTCACCTGCAGGTCGTCGATCAGCAGTTCGCGCACCAGGCGCGGCCCGTCGCGCACGATCGCGTCCACCGCCGCCGGGTTGGCGGAGTGGCCGCTGGCGGCGTCGATGTCGGCGCGCAGCAGGTCGCCGTCGCCTTCATCGTAGATAATGCCGCCCTGCGCCCACAGGCTGTTGCTGGCGGTCAGCTCACGGGCGCCAGTGATCACGGTCACGTGCAGGCCGGCGCGGGCGGCCTGCAGGGCGTACACCGCCCCGGCGGCGCCGGCGCCGATCACCAGGCAGTCGGTGCGGGCGCCGGTCATTGCAGGCCCAGGAAGTCGAGCCCCAGGTCGGGGCGCCGCGGCGCCGCGGTGATGGCGCTGGTGGACAGCACGTCGGCCCCGGCCGCGGCGTAGGCGGCCAGCGACTCGGCCGTGACGCCGCCGGACACCTCGACGATCGCCCGTCCCGCGATCACCGCCACCGCCTCGCGCACCTGCGGCGGCGCCATGTTGTCGAGCAGGATCACGTCGGCGCCGGCGTCGGCGGCCTCGCGCACCTGGGCCAGGGTGTCGGCCTCCACCTCGATGCGGGCCACGTGCGGCGCCTGCTCACGGGCGCGCCGCAGCGCGGCGGCAACGCCGCCGGCAACCGCGATGTGGTTGTCCTTGATCATCACGCAGTCGGCCAGCGAGGCACGGTGGTTGCGGCCGCCGCCGCAGCGCACCGCGTACTTCTCCAGCTCGCGCAGGCCGGGCGTGGTCTTGCGCGTGTCGCACACCACCGCCGCGCTGCCGCGCAGGCGGTCGACGTACGAGCGGGTCGTGGTGGCGATCCCGGACAGGTGCTGCAGCAGGTTGAGCGCGGTGCGTTCGGCCGCCAGGATGGGCCGCGTCGCTCCCGACACGTACAAGACGCGGTCACCGGGGCCGGCCGCGGCGCCGTCGGCCAGCGCCAACTCCACGTTCAGGTCGGCGTCGAGGCGCCAGAACACGGCGGCGGCAATCTCCGCGCCGCATACCACCAGCGCCGCGCGCGCCACCACCGCGACCCGGCAGTGGCTGTCCGCCGGCACCACCGCGCTGCCGGTGACATCGCCCAGCCCCAGATCCTCCTCCAGGGCGGTTTCGATCACCCGCCGCGCCGAGAATGGGATCACGTCAACTCGAACATGCGCTCGATGGAGCGCAGCGCCGCCACCCGCACCGCCTCGTCGAGCTCGATGATCTGGTGCGGGCGCGGGTCCACCAGCACGTCGCGGATCTTCGCCAGGCTGTTGAGCTTCATGTACGGGCACAGCCGGCAGGAACCGACGAATTGCTTGCCGGGGTTCTCCACCTCGACGCGGCTCACCAAGCCGCACTCGGTGAGCAGCATGAAATAGATGGCGTTGGTGTCGCGCACGTACTCCATCATCTTGCCGGTGCTGCCGACGAAGTCGCTGGCCGCGGTGACCTCGGTGGTGCACTCGGGGTGGCTCACCACCTTGACCCCCGGAAAGCGGGCGCGTGCCTCTTCGATGGCGCCGGCGGTGAACTGGTCGTGCACCAGGCAGGTGCCGGCGGAGCTGTGGATCACCTTGTCGATGCCGCGGGCGGCCATGTCGCGGCTGATGTTGGCCGCCATCAGGCGGTCCGGCACGAACAGGATCTCGCGCTCCGGCAGCCGTTCGATGATGCGGTACACGTTGGCCGAGGTCACGCACACGTCGCTGACCGCCTTCACCTCCGCCGAGCTGTTGATGTAGCACACCACCGCCGCCTCCGGGTAGCGCGCCTTGAGGGCAGTCAGTTCGGCGCCGGTCAGGGAGTCGGCGAGCGAGCAGCCGGAGCCGATGTCGGGCACCACCACCTGCGCGTCGGGGCACAGAATCTTGGCGGTCTCGGCCATGAACACCACGCCGGCGAACACGATCACGTCGGCGTCGGAGTTGCGCGCCGCCAGACTGAGCGCGTAGGAGTCGCTCTTGAAGTCCGCCACCCCGTACACGATCTCCGGGTCGACGTAGGAGTGGGCCAGGACGATGGCGTTCCGGTCCGCCTTGAGGCGGTTGATTTCGCAGATCAGGGGAGCGACCTCATGGCAGCGCTCCAGCGTCCATTGCGCGCCCGGCTGACACTCCACGTGCAGCAAATTGGAGAATAGCCGTTCCGCTTCCTGTGCCACGGCGGTAGCCATTGCGGGTAACCGTCTAGATACTCACCCCTTTGCACCCGTGTCAACGGCACGCACGGCGCGCAACCCGAAATTCGTGATGCCGGCAGGCGCCGCGGGATGCGACGCTACGGCTAGCTTACCGAGCGGCGGTAGCGGCGTACGGCCAGCGGCACGGCCAGCACCAGGATGGCGAGCGCCCACAGCAGGGCGGCGGTGACCTCGCCCGCGACCGTCTGCGAGGGGGCCAGCGCGCCCTCGCCGAGGATCAGGGCGCGCACCGCGTTGGCGGTGCGGGTTACCGGCTGATGGTCGGCGAACACGCGTAGCCAGTCGGGCAGCGTAGCGGTCGGTACGAATATCGAACTGGCGAACACCAGCGGAAAGATGGGTATGAAGACGGCCGACTGCGCCGCCTCCGAGTTCTTGACGGTCAGACCAATGGCGGCCATCACCCAAGACAGGGCGAAGGCAAACGCCAGCGCTACCAGCAGCGCGCCGGCCAGCGGCACGAACGAGGTCTGCGGCCGGAAGCCGAGCGCGTAGCCCAGCACGAGCATCAGTCCGATCACGAAGCCGTTGCGGATCAGGTCGGCCACCGTGCGTCCGGCGAGCACCGCGGAGCGCGCCATCGGCAGCGAGCGGAAGCGATCGATCACGCCGTTGTTGAGGTCTTCGATCAACCCCATCGAGGTCTGGGTGGAGCCGAACGCGGCGACCTGCAGCAGCAGGCCCGGCACCAGCCAGTTGAGGTACTGACCGCCGGCTGCCGCGGGAATCGCGCGGCCCACCGCGCCGCCGAACACGTAGTTGAACAGGATCAGGAACATCACCGGCTGCACGGTGGCGAACAGCAGAAGTTGCGGCAGGCGCACGATGCGCAACAGGTTGCGCCGTACGATCACTCCCGTGTGCCGGATGGCGTGGCGGGGCGAAACGTAGGCGCGCCGCCGCGGCTGGGTCGCCGCGCTCATCGCGGTCTCCGGGCGCGGCGCCGGCCACGCCGGCCGCGCCGGTTTCCGTTGCCGGCATCCGCGGGCGCGGCGGTGTGGCCGGTCAGGGCGATGAACACGTCGTCGAGCGTGGGGCGGCGCAGGCCGATGTCGGTGGGCGTGATGCCGGCGGCGTCGAGTGTGCGCACCGCGGCTACCAGGGAGGCCGGGCCCGCGGGAGCCGGCAGGGTGATGGTTCCCGCCGCACCGTGCTCTGAGCCGGACTCCGAGCCGGACTCTGAGCCAAGCTCTGCGCCGAGCGCCGCGCGGGCCGCCTCCTGCGCGTCGTCGGGCACGTCGATGTGGATCACCGCGCCGCCGAGGCGGTCCTTCAACTGGTTGCCGGTGCCCTCGGTGATCAGCTTGCCCTCGTGGATCACGCCGATGCGATCGGCAAGCTGGTCCGCTTCATCGAGGTACTGGGTGGTCAGCAGCACCGTGGTGCCGGAGCCCACCAGGTCGCGGATCAGCGCCCACACCTCCAGCCGGCTGCGCGGGTCGATGCCGGTGGTCGGCTCGTCCAGAAACAGCACGTCGGGCCGCCCCACCAGCGAGGCGGCCAGATCGAGGCGCCGTTTCATGCCGCCGGAGTAGGTGCGCACCAGGCGGTCGGCATCCGCCGCCAGCGAGATCCGCTCCAACACCTCGGCGGCGCGCTCGCGGGCGGTGCGCGCGCTCAGGTTGTACAGCCGCCCTACCATCTCCACCGCCTCGCGACCGGTCAGGTACTCATCCACGGCCGCGAACTGGCCGGCCAGCCCGATGCGGTTGCGCACCGCCACTGGGTCACGCACCACGTCGATGCCGGCCACCGTGGCGCTGCCGCCGTCCGGTTTCAGCAGCGTCGCCAGCACCCGGATCAGCGTGGTCTTGCCGGCGCCGTTGGGCCCCAGCAGGGCGTAGATGATGCCGGCCTCGATCGCCAGGCTGACCCCGGCCAGGGCGTGGATGGTGCCGAACCGCTTCTCGACCTGCTCGGCGCGTACGATAGGTTGCATTCGACGATCCGCGGCAAAGATACGCAATCGGGAGATATGCCGCCGCTGAATTCCCCGTAAACGCCCCCTGCCCGCGGCGGTGATCGGTGCTGCCGCGGCGCCCGCGCCCCCGCGCCCCCCGCGCCCGCGGCGGGTTGCGGCAGGGCAATCGACTGAATATTTCTGGTAGGGTGACAGGCAGGAGGTAATCAGTATGTACTGAAGGAGCTAGGAAATAGCTCTGGGAGGGGCAATCTGATGACCGATGGTGGCAGTGACCATATTGAATTCTTAGGCAGTTTCGAGGCGCTCGACGACACGCGCCAGCAGGCGAAGGTGCTGTATCCGTTACCAGAAATCCTGTTGCTGTGTCTGTGCGCAGTGCTTGGCGGTGCCGATAGCTGGGTCGATGTTGCGCTCTATGGCCAGCACAAGCTGGGATTTCTGCGCCGCTTGTTGCCGTTCGCGCATGGGGTGCCGTCGCACGACCAACTGGGGAACGTGTTTGCGCGGCTGGACGCGCAGCAGTTTCAGAGTTGTTTCATCGCCTGGGTGGAGCGGTTTACGACCGCAGTGCGCGGGGTGGTGGCGGTAGATGGCAAGACGTTGCGCCGTTCGTTTGATCGCGCCGCCAAGCAGGGGCCGATCCATATGATCTCGGCGTGGAGTTCACAGCAGCGGCTGGTGCTGGGGCAATGCAAGGTGGCGGCCAAGTCGAACGAGATCACGGCGATCCCGGAGTTGTTGCAGTTGCTGGAGTTGCACGGCGCGGTGGTGACCATCGACGCGATGGGTTGCCAGCGTACCATCGCGGCGCAGATCATCGACCAGAAAGCGGACTATGTATTTGGCCTGAAAGGAAATCAGGGAACGCTGCATGAGGATGTGGCGCTGCTGTTCGACGAACGGCAGGATGGTTTTGCGGGGCACGCGGTCACCCTGCATGAGAGTTTTGAGAAGGGCCACGGACGCCTGGAAACGCGCCGTGTGGTTGCGACCGATGATCCTGCGTGGTTGCAGAAGGAGCACCAATGGCCGGGCATGCGCAGCGTAGCGAAGGTAGAGAGCCGGCGTGAACTGCTGGTCGAGGGCAAGGTCGAAGAGGAGACCCGCTACTACATCAGCTCGCTGCCGGGCGACGCCAAGCAGATAGGCCACGCGGTGCGCAGCCACTGGGGCGTCGAGAATGGACTGCACTGGGTGATGGACATGGTGTTCCGCGACGACGAGTGCCGCATACGGAGCGCCCACGCGCCGGCGAACTTCGCCACCATCAAGCACATGGCCAGCAATCTGCTGCGTCGCGGCAAGGGCAAACACAGCATGCGCGCCAGTCGTCACATCGCTGGTTGGGATGAGGACTTTCTCTACTCACTGCTCACCACCTGAGTAATTCCACTCAGTCGATTGCCCTGCGGGTTGCGGAACGGTGGACACATTGTATAGTTTTGATCAATATGATTGGAGGAAATCTCGTACAGCGCCAAGCGGCCGGCAGGGAGAGAGCCGCGGCGAAGCAGTCGCAGTTCGCGTATCTCGAAATGCTCAGTGCCCGCGTGGTCAGGATCGCACTTGCCACCACCGCCATTCTCGTGGGGTTGTTCACCGTCGTCGGACCGATTGGGACATACGTCACGTTCACGCCGCTCCAACGATTCGTCTACTGCGGAGTCCTTGCCAGTCTCGGTCTGCTAATCTACTACTGCACGATGGTGGTGACGCTGTACTACACGCGCTTCCAATCACGGTCTGTGTGTACGTTGGCGGTAGTGGCGGTTATTGCGATCGCGGCGGTCTCGGTGACCGCCATGGCGTACGTCCTGCACGTCGTGGTGTACCCCGATGCCCCCATACCCGATCTCGCGGCGCTGTACCTTTCGGCGTCGGCAGCCGCGATATCGGCCAGCTTGCTGTTCAACTATGTGATCTTCCAGCGCGTACCGGCCGCCGGGGCCGCCGCCGAGGCCGCCGTCGAGGCATCGGTCGCCACCAGCGATACCGACGGCTCATCCGGTGGCGCGATGCCGGAGACCGGTGCGATCGACAATCGGCTCACCATGCCGCAGGTACCCTTCCTCAGCCGTCTGCCCGGTGATGCCCGCGGCGAGATCATCTATCTCACGACCAAGAGACACTACATCCAGGTGTACACCACGGCCGGGAGAGTACGGCTGCTGCTGCGCTTCGCGGACGCCGTCGCCGAACTTGCCGACCTCGGGATGCAGGTGCACCGCTCCTACTGGGTCGCTCTATCCCAGGTGACGGGCATGGTCAGACGTGACAATCGCACGGTGTTGCGCCTCACGGGCGATCACGAGGTGCCCGTAAGCCGCACCTACCTCAATATCGTCAAGGCTGCCCTGTCGAACTGAGCTGCGCGCCGGCGTGGCCGGTTCCCTGCGCAGTGCCGCGGTCCATGGTCGCGACGCGCACCTCGTTGAGCAACACGCCCCAGGTCTTGCCGGGATGGTCGCGCAGATCGTGCACCACCAGGTCGAAGGTTACCTGCGTCACTTGATCGGAGCGCACGGCGAAGTCGACCCGCGCCGGCGAGAGATCGAGCGGTACCTCGACCGAGTCGCCGGCGTCGCCGACGAGCACCACGCCGCGCGCCGTGGCCTCGGCCAGCAGGGCGGCCGCGTCGTAGCGCGCCGCCGGCGCTTCCGCACGCAGCAACTCGAATGTGGCACCGTCCCGGTAGCGGGTCAGATCGATCGGTCGAGGCGTCGTTTCGAGCATCACCCAGCCCTCATCGGGCAGCCGGGCGCGCCGATGCAGCCGTGCTCCGCCGACCGTCACCACCAGCGAGGAGAAGTCGGCGATCGCCTCGCGATGGTCGGTAATCAGCACGACCACCTCACCGGATGCCATATCCGCCTCCGCTCCGCCGCTTGCGTTCGCCGCCGCCGCGCACGCCAGCAGCGCCGCCGCCGCGACAGCGCGCGCCACGCGGCGCGAGCGCTTGCTCATATGTCAGCCACCTCCGAGCGGCGCCGCCGTTCGCGCCGCCGCGGCTCAAGGTGAGGGTGCCGCGAGCCGCCGGTCAACCCGGATCGCCCGGCTTGCGCGGCGTGCCGTCCGAGGCGCCACGCGCATGGCACGCACCACCTGCGCACCACCCGGGAGCACTTGCAATTCCCCAGCCGTCTCGGTTAATTGGTTCTATCGGAGCATGGCCCGAATACACGCGGCAACCTTGGCAGGGGACAATATCGGGGTCGTTCAGGCACCCGGAACCCGGCAGACTCCAGAAGTCGCGAGCCCGGAGATCTGGAACACTAACCTGCTTGGGGTTTCAGGAGTCGTAACGGTCGTATGGGTGATGCTGTTGACCATAACCGGGCCGGGCAGTTTCGATTACGCGTTGACCCCGCTGCAACGTCTGGCGTTCTTCGTGGCAGTGGGCGTCTTGTCCTGGCCCGTCGGCCATGCCCTGGCGGCGACGCTGCTCCACATCGTGCGTTTGCGCTCTGCGGCGGTCATTGGTCTGACCGCTATCGCCGTCGGGTTGTACGTGGCGGCGAATGTTGCCGCCGTGGCGTTTGCTCTGGATAAGCTGTTCGTTCCGGCAGCCCCTGACGAGTTTTCCCTTGCCACGATCTACCTGCTCTGCGCTGCGATTGTGGTTCCTCATGTCGGATTGGTCTATTTCCTGGCGTGGCAGCGTGCGCAGCTCAAGCTGTCCCGCGCGCAGGCGCGGGCCACCGTCGATCCCAACCCAACCGCCGCTGCGCACCAGCCGGCGCAACCTCCTGCGCCATCGGAACCGCTTCCGGGGGCTGAACCGCACGCCAGGTTTCTCAACCGCCTGCCGGAGGAACTGGGCCGTGACCTCGTCTACATCAAGGGGATGGGCCACTACCTCGACGTGGTGACGACTTCCGGTTCCGGGACGTTGCTGATGCGGTTTGCCGATGCGATTCTGGAACTCGGCGACACCGGCCTGCGGGCGCACCGGTCGTACTGGGTCGCTCGCCGCCACATCACCGGCCTCGCGCGCCGCGACGGGCACACCGTGATCCGCCTGACCAGTGGCGACGAGGTGCCGGTAAGCCGCACCTACCGGGCCGGTGTGAGTGCAGCGAAAGCATCTCGAACGGCGCCGAACCATGGTGCGCAGAGGGGAAAGAGGTCGTCGCACTGACGTGGTTCCCGATTGCCCGCGGTACGGCACGCCGTTGCTGTGGCAGCGGGTCCGCGTACCCGCTGCGCTGTGCACGGAAACGCTGATCGCCGGCCGCCGGCACCGCTACGCCGGTGACCTGCGAGTGGGCGATCTGACCGGATCCGGCGAGGCGGATTTCATTGTGTACCGTTCGGTCGACGTGGCGCACGACGCGGGCGGCATGAATCGACGGCGATGGCCGCGCCGAGGTGAACGGCGGCTACTTCCTGCTCGACCACGACGGCACGCCCATGTGGGAGGCGAAGCTGGCGCACCACATGGATTCGGTGGCAATCGCGGCCTGGGATGATGGGCGATCCTGCGCACCGGTGGGCCGCATGGCCTGGTACCACTGCATTGCCGCCGACGTGTGTGGCGACGACCGCGAGGAGCTGATCCTGTACGACCCGTGGTCGCCGCAGATCCACGTCTACACCCCGCACCCGCTGATCCCGGACGCGTATCGCGGCTACCGCCCTACCCCGCGCCAGTACAACCCGCGGCTCATGGACTGACACGCCACCGGCACCCGCACACCCGCGCACCCGCGCACCAGAGCTTCCTGGTGCGCCGCGAAAGGGCCACGCCCGCACCCTGCACGCCGACCGCAACTGCCGCAACGTGGACGCAGTCTCCGCCGCCGCTCCCGGTGCGGTCCGGTCTTGACCGGGAACAAGAGCGGGCCTTATATTCCAAATACGACCAGAAAAGTCGTATTTGGAAGGCCCAGGATGGTGAAAATCAGTCGCAAGGTCGAGTACGCGCTGATGGCGCTGCAGCACATGCACGGGCAGCCGCCGGAGCAGGTGGTGTCGGCCAAGGATCTGTGCGCCACCTATCGGGTCGCCTTCCCGGTGCTGTCCAAGGTGTTGCAGAATCTCGCCGCGGCCGGGGTGCTGCGCTCCGCGCAGGGCGCCCACGGCGGCTATCAGCTTGCCCGGCCCCTGTCCGACGTTACCTTCGGGGAGTTGAGCGCGGCGGTAGTAGGACCGATGCAGTTCGCCTACTGTCTGCACCACGACCGGGTGCGTTGCCAGCTCGCCGAGTGCTGCAACGTGATCTCCCCCATCATCCGGCTGAGCAATCGCATCGAGGAGTTGTTTTACAGCATGAGCTTGGAAGAGTTGTTGCACGCGGATGAGCCGCGCGAGGCGGCGATCCGTGCCCGCCACCGGGTGGCGGCTCGTGACCGCGTGGCGGCTGATGACCGAATGGCCGCACCGTCCGGCCACGGCGGCGCTGGCGCGCGGGCCGAGGAGCAGTTGGTATGGAAATAGCCACCCACGACGCCGCGGTCCCCGCGGCGCCCGCCGCCGCGGCGCTGACCAGCGAACAGGCCGGGCGCGAGCTGTCCGGCCGCGTCTACGAGCACGGATTCTACACCGACATCGATGCCGACCAGGCGCCCAAGGGGCTGAACGAGGGCATCATCCGCCTGATCTCGCACAAGAAGGATGAGCCGGAGTTCATGCTCGACTTCCGCCTCAAGGCGTTCCGGCGCTGGCAGGAGATGGAGGATCCCTGGTGGCGGCCGGTCGACCACCCGGACATCGACTACCAGGCGATCCGCTACTACTCGGCGCCCAAGAGCGTGGACGAAAAGCAGCGCCCAGCGTCCCTGGACGAGGTCGACCCCGAGATCCTGCGCACCTTCGAGCGGCTCGGGGTGCCGCTGATGGAGCAGAAGCGGGTCATGGGCGTGGCCGTGGACGCGGTGTTCGACTCGGTATCGGTGGGCACCACCAACCAGGAGCAGCTCACCAAACTGGGCATCATCTTCTGTTCCATTTCCGAGGCGCTCAAGGAGCATCCCGAGCTAGTGCGGCGCTACCTCGGCTCGGTAGTGCCGGCGGCGGACAATTTCTACAGCGCGCTCAATGCGTCGGTATTCACCGACGGGTCGTTCTGCTACATCCCGCCGGGAGTGCAGTGCCCGCTCGACCTGTCCACCTACTTCCGCATCAACGCCGCCGAGACCGGCCAGTTCGAGCGCACCCTGATCGTGGCCGACCGCGGCAGCTCGGTGAACTACGTGGAAGGCTGCACCGCCCCGATGCGCGACGAGAACCAGTTGCACGCCGCGGTAGTGGAGATCGTGGCGCTCGACGACGCGGTGGTGAACTACTCCACGGTGCAGAACTGGTACGGCGGCGACGCCGACGGCAAAGGCGGCATCTACAACTTCGTGACCAAACGCGGCAAGGCGGTGGGGCGCAACTCCAAGATCTCCTGGACGCAGGTGGAGGCGGGCGCGGCGATCACCTGGAAGTATCCGAGCGTGATCCTGTCCGGCGACGGCTCGGTGGGCGAGTTCTACTCGGTGGCGCTGACCAACAACCGGATGCAGGCGGATACCGGCACCAAGATGATCCACATCGGCAAGAACACCACCAGCACCATCGTGTCGAAGGGCATATCCGCCGACCAGTCGCGCAACGCCTACCGCGGGCAGGTGCGCATCCAGCCCGGCGCCACCGGTGCGCGCAACTACACGCAGTGCGATTCGATGCTGGTCGGCAACGAGTGCCAGGCCAACACGTTCCCGTCGATCGAGGTGCGCAACGACTCGGCCATCGTCGAGCATGAGGCGTCTACCTCCAGGATCGGCGCCGAGCAGCTGTTCTACCTGGCCACCCGCGGGCTCGACATGGAGGCGGCGATCGCGTTGCTGATCAACGGTTTCTGCAAGGAAGTGTTCAAGAAGCTGCCGCTGGAGTTCTCGGTGGAGGCGGTCAAGCTGCTGGAGATGAAGCTGGAGGGGAGTGTCGGCTGATGATCAAGATCAGCAACCTGAGCGCCGCCGTGGTGGCGGACAACGGCAGCCGGATCCCGATCCTGCGCGGCATCGACCTGGAAGTGCAGGCCGGCGAGGTGCACGCCATCATGGGCCCCAACGGCTCCGGCAAGAGTACCCTGGCGCGGGTGATCGCCGGCCACCCTTCGTATGAGGTGACCGAAGGCAGCGTGACTTACGAACTGAACCTGCGCCCGCGCGACCTGTTGGCGATGGATCCCGACGAACGCGCCAAGAACGGCGTGTTCATCAGCTTCCAGTATCCGGTGGAGATCCCCGGCGTCAGCAACTCGATCTTCCTGCGCGCCGCCTACAACGAGATCGCGGTGTCGCAGGGGCTGCCGGAGCTGGATCCGATCGACTTCCAGGATCTGCTGCTCGGCAAGCTGCGCCTGTTGGGGATGGGTGAGGATTTCGCCAACCGCGAGGTGAACGTCGATTTCTCCGGTGGCGAGAAGAAGCGCAACGAGATCCTGCAGTTGGCGCTGCTGGCGCCGCGGCTGGCGATCCTGGACGAGACCGACTCCGGTCTGGACATCGACTCGCTGAAGGCGGTGGCGACCGGGATCGATCGGCTGCGCCACGCCGAGAACGCGTTCGTGCTGATCACCCACTATCAGCGCATGCTGAATTACGTGACCCCGGACCGGGTGCACGTGATCCACGACGGGCGCATCGTGCGCAGCGGCGACCGCGAACTGGCGCTGGAGATCGAGGAGCGCGGCTACGACTGGCTGGCGGCGGAGCCGGCGCGTTCGGCGGAGTCGGCGCGTTCGGCGGAATCGGCCGCGTCGGGGGCCGGGCGCTGATGCCGCGCACGCCGATGCAGCGCATGCCGATGGCCCTCGCCGTGGCCGAGGCCGAGGCAGCAACCGGAGCGGCCGCCGCGGCGCCCCACATGGAGCAGTTCCGCTGCCTCTTCGCGGAGCGCGCCGGCCGGGCGAGCGGTCTGGCGGAGGGCGCCCGCGCCGATGCCCTGGCCGACCTGGTGGCGCGCGGCTTTCCGCTACGCCGCGACGAGGAGTGGATCCACACCCCGTTGCGGGCCGTGGCCGAGGCGCGCTACCGGCTGGGCAGCGCCGCACCGGCGTTCGCCGCGGCCGGGTGGGGCAGCGAGCTGGCGCACGAGCTGGTAGCCGGCGAGCCGGTGCTGCTGCTGACCTGCAACGGCGCGATCGTCGGACCGGGGGTGGTCGCTGCCGTTAGCGCGGACGCTGGCATCAGCGCGCGCACTGGCAACGGCGCAGCGGGCGGTCCTCGGGCCGGCGGCTTGAGCGGCGCCCGTGCCGCGGCACCGGCAATCGCGGGGGTACGGCGCGCATCGTGGGACGGCACGCCGCGCGCCGCGGCCACCTTCACGCGTCCGTTGGCCACCGCCTTCACCCGCCTGGCGACGGCGTTCGGCGACCACGCCGTCCTGCACTGCGACGCGGCCGCGGGCGGCGTGCCGCTGCACCTGGTGCACTTGGTGGAGCCGGGCGCGCTGGCGGCGCCGCGGGTAACGGTGAGCATCGCCGCCGGCGCCCGCGTAACGCTGGTGGAGAGCGTTGTCGCGGTCAAGCGATCGGCGGGCGGCATCACGCCGGGCGAAGCCGCCGGCGACGCCGCGCATGGGCGCAGCGCGGCGAACGGCGCCGCGGCGGAAAACGCCGCCCTTCCCGACCACGCCACCGCCGCTGGTAACGCTCTGGAAGAAGCCAATGCAGGCACCGCAAGCCGTGCCGAGCCGAACGTCGCTCGCGGCAGCGGTGGCGCGCCTGTCGGCGCCGCCTCCCTGAGTTGCGCCGACACCGAGATCCGGCTCGGCGCCGGCGCGTCGCTCACCTACGTGCGCGTGCAGGCGGTCGGCACGGACGCCTTCGACTTCGGCACCACCACCGTGGTACAGGAGCGGGACAGCGAGTTGCACGCCCTGAGCGTGGCGCTCGGCGGCCGCATCGCCCGCCACACGTGCAACATACTGGCCGCGGCGCCGGGCACCAACAGCCGGCTCGGCGGCGCCACGGTGGCCGTCGGCGGCCAGGTGCTCGATCATCACACCTATCTGGAGCACGCCGCGCCGGGATGTGCGAGCCGCCAGTTGTACCGGACCGTGCTCGGGCGCGGCGGCCACGCCGTGTTTGCGGGGCGCATCCTGGTGCGCCCGGTCGCGCAGCAGACCGATGCGTTCCAGCTCAACCAGAACCTGCTCCTCGACGACGCCCGGGTGGACACCAAGCCGCAGCTCGAGATCGGCGCCGACGACGTGCGCTGTACGCACGGCGCCACCACCGGGCGGCTCAACGACGACCAACTGTTCTACCTGCAGGCGCGGGCCATTCCGCGCTCGCATGCGGTGCGCATGCTGGCGCGCGGCTTCCTGGACGAGGTGGTCGGCGAGCTGCCGGCGGAGGCACTGCGGCCGCGCCTCCTGAAGCTGCTGCACCGCCGCCTGGACGGCCTCGAAGGGAGTATCCGCCCATGAGCACCGCCGCTGTCCGGACCTCGCCCGCGGCGCTGGACGTGGCCGCGATCCGCGACCAGTTTCCGATTCTCGCGCAGCGCGTGCATGGCCAGCCGCTGGTCTATCTCGACAACGCGGCCACCACCCTGAAGCCGCGCGCGGTGATCGACCGCCTGCACCGCCACTACGCCGCGGAGACCGCCAACATCCACCGCGGCGTGCACTACCTGAGCGAGCAGGCCACCGCCGCCTACGAGCAGACGCGCCACACCGTGCGCCGCTTCCTGGGCGCCGCCGAGGCGGAGGAGATCATCTTCACCAGCGGCACCACCGACTCGATCAACCTGGTCGCTCAGGGCTGGGGCACCGCCAACCTGGGGCGCGGCGACGAGGTGGTAATCACTCACATGGAGCACCACTCCAACATCGTGCCGTGGCAGATGCTGGCCGAGCGCACCGGCGCCGTGCTGCGGGTGGCGCCGATCAACGATCGCGGCGAGCTGGAGTGGGACCGCTTCCTGGACCTGCTCGGGCCGCGCACTAGGCTGGTGGCCGCCACCCACGTGTGCAACTCGCTCGGCACCATCGTGCCGGCCGCCGAGCTGATCGCCGCCGCGCACGCGGCCGGCGCCAAGGTGCTGCTGGACGGCGCCCAGGCGGCCGCGCACCTGCCGCTCGACATGGCGGCGCTGGATGTCGACTTCTACTGCTGCTCGGGCCACAAGCTGTTCGGTCCCACCGGCACCGGCGTGCTGTACGGCAAGCGCGAGCTGCTGGAGGCGATGCCGCCGGTGCGCGGCGGCGGCGACATGATCAAGTCGGTGACCTTCGCCAAGACCACCTACGCCGATCTGCCCAACAAGCTGGAGGCGGGCACGCCGCACATCGCCGGCGTGATCGGGCTCGGAACCGCCCTGGAGTGGATCGAAGGAGTCGGCCTGCAGGCGATCGGCTGCCACGAGGAGCGGCTGCTGGACACCGCCACCGCCGCGCTGGCCGCCATCGACGGCGTACGCCTGATCGGCACCGCCGCCCACAAGTCGGCGATCGTGTCCTTCACGGTGGGCGACATTCACCCGCACGATGTGGGCACCATCGCCGATCAGGAGGGGGTGGCGCTGCGCACCGGCCACCACTGCACGCAGCCGGTCATGGACCGCTTCGGGGTGCCGGCCACCGCGCGCGCATCGTTCTCGGTGTACAATGACGAGGGCGATGTGGCCGCCCTGGTGCGGGCGATCGGCCGCGCGCAGGAGCTGTTCGCGTGAGCGCCGCCGCGGGCTCGGCGGCGCGCGAGCTGTACCAGCAGGTGATCCTCGATCACAACCGCACGCCGCGCAACTGGGGCGCGCTGCAGCCGCGCAGCCACCACGCCGAGGGCCACAACCCGCTGTGCGGCGACCGCTACGAGGTGGCGGTCGCGCTGGCCGCCGACGGCAGCATTGGCGATATTCGCTTCCAGGGCTCGGGCTGCGCCATCTCCAAGGCGTCCGCGAGCATGATGACCGAGGCGGTCAAGGGCCTGCCGCGGGTGGCGGTGGAGCGGCTCGTCGACCAGTTCCGCCGCTTGGTGGCGGGGGAGCTCGATCCGGCGCGCGACCAGCACGATCTCGGCAAGCTGCGGGTGTTCAGCGGTATCTGGGAGTTTCCGGCGCGTGTGAAGTGCGCCACCCTGCCGTGGCACACCCTGCACGGCGCCCTCGACGGTTCCGGCCACGCCAGCACCGAGGCGGCGGCCGCGGACAAGGAGTAAACAGGCATGGCGGTAGCGATTCTGACCCAGTTCACCCCCAATCCGAACGCGATGAAGTTCATCCTCAACCGCGACGTGAAGTCGACCGGCAAGGTGACCTTCCGCAGCGCCGACGAGGCCAACGGCATCGCGCTGGTGGAGGCGCTGTTCGCCCTGGTGGTGGTGGAGCAGGTGCATCTGTTCGAGAACGTGGTCACGGTCACCAAGATCGACCAGGCGCCGTGGGAGGACATGGCCGACTGGGTCAAGCAAGTGCTGACCAACCACGTCGAGGAGCACGATCCCGACTTCGAGCTTGCCGATGCCGGCGGCGGCGGGCCGGTGAGCCATGTGCGCGACGACCAGCCGCCCGAGGTGCAGCGCATCGAAGAGGTGCTCGACCGTACCGTGCGCCCCTACCTGCAGGGCGACGGCGGCGACCTCGATGTGCTCGCCTACGAGAACAACCGCGTGCTGGTAAGCTACGCTGGCGCGTGCGGCACCTGCCCGTCCTCGGTGGCCGGCACCCTGCAGGCGATCCAGAGCGTGCTGCGCGACGAGGTCAACCCGGAGATCGAAGTAATCTCAGCCGAATCCGGTTGACGCCGGCATCTCGCGTGTTGGCCGGTGGAAATCGCCATGGACTGCCGCACTGCCCTGGCGCCGTTCGCGGAGGCGGGAATCGCCACCCACCTGATCAGCTATTCGGCGCTCGATCGCTACTTCCGGCAGCCGGACGGCGGCGCCGAGCGGGTACGGTACCTGGCCGCTGACGCCACCGTGGCGGAGATCGCGCCGCTGTTCGATGAGCTGCAGTTCGGCAGCGATCCGATGGCCGACGCGGTTGCCGTGCACGACGGGATGCGGCTGTGCATCCGCTGCAGCGATAGCGCCGAGACCAGGGGCTACCCGTTCTCGGTCCAGCAATTCGGCTTCGACCCGCACCGCGAAGTGTTCCTCGACCCGGACGCGGTGTACTACGACCTGCGCAAGCCGGTGCTGGTCGGCTGCGCCACCGACCTGGAGTGGTGGCAGGTGATCGCGGAGGCGGCGCAGCTTGTGTCCCGCTACCACTTCACCTTCGCGCCGGAGCGGGAGCGCGTCGATGCGCCGGTGCCGCCGGAGCCGGCCCCCTATCAGCGCCACCTGCTGGAGCAGATCCTGACCAGCCGCGCGCCGGCCAACGGGCTGCGCCTGCTGCGCGACACCGGCATCGTGGCCAGTTGGTGGCCGGAGCTGGCGGCGATGGCGGGGGTGCCGCACGCCAAGGATCACCACCCGGAAGGCGACGTGTGGGAGCACACCCTGGCCACCTTCGCGCACCGCAAGGCACCCGACCTGGTGTTGTCGCTCGGGCTGCTGCTGCACGACGTGGGCAAGCCGCGGGCGACGCCGCAGGACGGCAAGCAGTTCTTCGCCCATGCCGAGATCGGCGCCCGGGTGGCGCGCCGCTTCCTCGGCCGGCTCGGCTTCGCGCCGCGGTTGATCGACGCGGTGGCGTTCCTCGGGCGCAACCACATGATGCCGGCCGCCCTCGGACGGGTGCGCCCCGAGCACGCCGAGGAATTGATGAGTTCCGACCTGTTCCCCCACCTGCTGGAACTGTACCGCGCCGACATGCTGTCCAGCTTCGCCAGCCCCGAGCCCTACTACGACGCCTGCCGCCTGTACCAGCGCCACCTGCGTGGTCGTCCCCTGCCGCAGCGCACCGCCACCCCCGGCCACCGCCGCGGCCCCCGCCCCCGCGCCCGCCGCTACAAAGGCTGAACCCGCCAGCGGCCCGCTGCCGGTCAAAAACCCAGATCAGCGCGATCAGGCGAAATTGATACTATTGCATCAATCATCATCAATTTCTTAGAAATTGATAGATTTAGGGCCGATAGCGTTCGTCATCATCAATATTCCTAATGTTGATATTCTCTGATAGAACATTGTCAAATACTATCACTTTTCTGTAAATTGATAATGATGAAGCTGCCGCGTACGCCGAAGCCGCTGGCCGAGTTGTTTGTCGACCATCATGATCGGCTTGATAAGGTGTTCGGCCAGAGGGTCGGTCCCACGGTTGATGGCCGCTACCTGCACTGGGACAAACTGCGCCACCTTACCATCCCCGTCGGCATGCAGAGTCCTGAGGAGTGGTGGTTGGCGCTCAAGCTATCCCGCACCGGACTGTATCGCGAGCTTCCAATGCGGGATGCCGGCGGTCGCCCGTTCGTCTACCTGTTGCTCGATGGTGTTCAGGAGGCGCTGCATCGCATTGACAGCCAGAGCCATGGTTGGATCGGTACCGTCGCGGAAGGCGTGACCAACACAGACACGCGCAACCAGTTCATCATCAACTCTCTGATCCAGGAGGCAATCGCTTCCAGTCAACTTGAAGGCGCGTCGACTACCCGTGCGGTGGCGGCGAAAATGATCCGCGCCGGACGGCGGCCGCGGGACCGAAGCGAACAGATGATCCTCAACAACTACCTGGCGATGGAAGCGATCCGCCAACTAGGGGACAAGCCGCTGACGGACGAGGCAGTAATGAATCTCCATTCCAGGATCACCACCGACACGCTCGACGATCCCGGTGATGCCGGTCGCTTGCAGCGCCCCGCTGACCAGCGAGTACACGTGTGGGACACTCGCGATCAGACCGTGCTCCATTCCCCGCCTCCCGCTGAGGACCTGCCTGTCCGGATGCGGGAGATGGTCAGGTTCGCCAACGATGGCCTTGCCGACGGTTCGTTTCTGCATCCCGTCATCCACGCCATCATCCTGCATTTCTGGCTCGCCTACGACCACCCGTTTGCAGACGGCAACGGACGCACCGCCCGGGCGTTGTTCTACTGGGCGATGCTGCACCACAAGTACTGGATGTTCGAATTCGCCTCGATCAGCAGCGTGCTTACCAACGCCCCTGCCCAATACGCGAAATCGTTTCTGTATACCGAGACCGACGACAACGATCTCACCTACTTCATCGTGCACCAGCTTGATGTGATCCTGCGCGCGATCGCCGATGTGGAGTCGTACATCGCCACGAAGATCGAGCAGGTACGTCAGATCGAAGAGAAGCTGAAGCGGTCGACCGACCTCAACCATCGCCAACTGGCCCTTCTTGCTCACGCCGTCCGCCACCCCAACGCCGAGTACACGATCCGCTCGCACATGACCAGTCACTCCGTGGCCTACGCTACCGCTCGCGCAGACCTGTTCAGACTGGCGGACCTCGGTCTGCTCGAACGACGGCGCGTCGGGCAGCGCAGCTATCTGTTCTGGGCGCCCTCCGACCTGGATGAGCGCGTGAAGAGCGGAGAGCCGACGGTGTACATATCCGTAAGCGGTAGTCACGAGTAGGCCGGGGATCAGCAGCCACAGGTGCAGCGCGCCGCTTCTACTGCTTCGAAGACGTCGATGCCGGCACCGCGCCGATCCGCATGGTGCCGAACGGACGGCCCGACCACGAGTGCGTGCCGATGATCGTGCCGGGCGGCTCGGTGTGCCTGTACAGCATCTATACGCGCCACACGGCGTCCGACTTCACTGGCGCGAGCGGCCACCGGCCGGTGATGTGGGTGGGCTTCACGCGCAACGACCGGCCCTGGGACGGCGCCCGCACCTTCACCTACAAGAGCGGCGCCGGCGAGCAGGCGATGCGCCGGTTCATGGCCGAAGCCACCCCGCGGCAACGAGAGCTGCTCGGCTTCCCGCCGCCGGGAGACCCGCTCTGGAGCGAGCGCTTCACCGCCGCCATGGCAACGCGCTACCCCGGCTTCGACCCTACCCCCTACCACGCCGCCCGCGCGAACTGACGGCTTGTCATTCACCCGACTCCGGGGCGTCGAACACGGCAGCGACGTCCGCAACGAACCCTTCCAGCAGTGACGACGTGGCCGCCTTGCCGCGCGCGAACGCGCCATGCTCCACGTAGGCGCCACCGTGCAGCGCCAGCACCGTGATGAGCAGGTCGGGTTCCCGGAACGTGCCTGCGCGAACGCGCATGCGCAATGCGGCGACCCTGGCAACGCCGCCGCGAGGCTTGAGATAGTCGCGGAACAGCAAGTAAAGGTACTGGAGCACCGCCTGATGCGTATCGGTTGGCATGGGCAAGTCTTGGATGCGGCCGTCGCTGAGTTCGATCAGGCGGTTGGTGTGATCGGTAAGCCACAGATATTCCCGGTCACTCCAAGCACCCTGGGGCGGCAAAACCTCGCAAAGCAGGGTAGCCAGCGCCACCTGCGAGGCCGGTGCCGGTGTGGGTTCGGTCGTGGTGGGCACCCTCCTACATCTACCTTGTCCGGGAAGCTCCGTCAACTCTTGGGTGCTCTTGGGTGATGATCGTGCCGGCCGCCTCGGTCGGCCCGAGGACATCGCCGCCGTGGTCGGGCTGCTGTGCTCCGACCAGGGCGGGTTCATCAACGGCCAGTTGATCGCGGTGAACGGCGGCGTGGTCGGCTGAGCGCCGGCAGAGCCACGTCGGGCGCATCGTCGACTACCCCATCATGACAGCCGACGCCGGCATGATCGGCATCATGGCCGCGGACTCCCGGACTCCGGAAGGTCCTCCAAGTCGGTCGCCCCCTTCGGCGGCCGGGAACCCAGGCTCGGCGCCAACCCCATCTGCATCGATCAACTGGCAGCCCATCCCATCCCGCGCGCTCACGCTGTCAGGTGATCTCTGCCAGGTACTGCTTGATCTGCTTCACGTACTGAGGAAAGCCCTCCGACGGATCGGGCAGGTAGTCCTGCCACGCCTTCTCCCACTCCAAGGTGAGGTAGCCATCGTAGCCGGCGGCGTGCAGCAGTTTCAGCGCGTCGATCACTGGCACGTCGCCGTCGCCGAGGAAGCAGTATTTGAAGCCTTTGTCCACCTCATTGGTGAGATAGGAGTCCTTGAGGTGGGTCTCCACCACGTGCTCACCGAAGTTGTCCCAACACTGCCGCGGCGTTTGCCCGAATTGGCGCCAGGGATGGTGCACGTCCCACAGAACTTTCAGATAAGGGTGGTCGACCCGCGCGAGCATATCCTTGACCAAGCCGGTATCGACGAACCCGTCGTGCGTCTCGATGGCTGCCAGGACGCCAACGGTCTGACCATACTCGGCCACCGCGCGTAGGCCTTCGGCCACCCAGCCGTACGCATCCTGCTCGTTCACCTCGGCGGGGATCCGGCCACCGTAGACCCGGATCATGCCGCTCCCCATCTCACGGGCCAAGTCCATGTTTGCCTTCGCGCTCTCCACATTTGCCCGACGCTCGACGGGATCAGGTGATGTGTACTTGCAGCCGGTGTTCAGCATAACGATCTCGACGTCGGCGTCCTCGGCCTTGCGCCGCGTCTCCGCTCGCCGGCTGGGCTGGAACTCCGGGACCGCCAGGAGGTCCATCTCGCCCAGTACGCCGCGGAACTCGATGCCTTGAAAGCCGTACTCTTGAGCGCGAGCCAGGATCGTGTCGAACGTCCACTGAGGACAGCCAAGAGTGTTTATTCCGAGTTTCATCATGTCGCCTCTCGGTTGGATTGCTGATCAGGAACCTGCGCGCGCCGGTCGAGCGTGAGCCAGAATGCCGGTCCGCTTGCGCGATTCCCAATAAGCGATGCTGGCAGCAGCAATCGCCCGCGGCCGCGGTGCCCTTGTCAGCGGTGACCGCGAGCCCTGGGTAGTGGGTCCAGCCGACACGGTCATGGTCGGCCTGCTACCACTTCCGCAGCGTACGGAACGCTTGCCGGCGCAGCAGCCGCCGGCCGTATGCTCCGGGGCCACGAGACAGGGCGCTCACGTCGTTGACGGTGCGCATCGTCCGCAGCACGGCACGGCCCGCCCCGGTGCTGGTCCGCGTCCGCGTGCGCGGTGGCGCAGCAGCCGGCGGCGCCTTCGTCTCGGTGCGGCTGCTCACGCGGGCACGCAGGAGCATCGCCACCGCGAAACCGGCCGCGAACCAGATCAATGCCGTCACCGGCCCGCCTCTACCGGCCCGCCCACGGCCGTCAACACAGACACAAGGCAAGTCATCAGGCTGCCATCCTACGCGACATGCCCTTGTAACGCCACAATCCGTTGGCGCTTTCGGCACCTGCCGGTCACGGTCCGCCATGCGCTGTCGGTGGCCGAGTTGCCGGCGACGCCCTGATGTTGACCCCGATCACGGCGCAGCGGCGGGCCAGCGCACCTGGTCCGCCGCCATGAACGAATCGAGGCATATATGCCACATTGGGAGGCACATGAGCCGTGCATTGAGAGCCCTGCTTGCGCATGCCATCCGCCACCCCAACGCCGAGTACGCGATCCGGTTGCACATGACCATGCACGCCGTGGCCTACGCTACTGCCCGCGCCGACGTGTTCAGACCGGCGGACCTCGGCCTGCTCCAGCGACGGCGGGTCGAGCCCCGCAGCTACCGGTTCTGGCCAGCCCCCGACCTGGACCACCGCCATCGTTGCGCTCCATCCGGCTGCGCGGAAGCCGAGTCATGATCCGGTCGGTCCGCATCCGCGGCTTCAAGCGCTTTCGGGACATCGAGCTCCACCTGCCCGGACACGCCGTGCTCACCGGCCCGAACGACATCGGTAAGACCACCCTGTTGCAGGCCATCGCATCGTGGGCGCTCGCCCTGCGGCGCTGGCGCGACCTTGGCGACTTCAAGCGCCGCAACGGATACCGGCGGGCACCGATCGCCCGGCAGGCGTTCGTCACCGTGCCACTGCGCAGCTTCGACCTGCTGTGGCTCGATCGCCGCTACCGTGGAACGATCGAGATCGAGCTGCGCCATGATGCGGGCTGGTCAGTGACCATGGAGTTCATCGCCGACACCACGGAGCAGATCTACGTCCGACCCGGGCGAGACGCACCGCCGCACACGTTGCGAGATGTAGAATTGGACGCGGTTTTCGTGCCACCGATGACCGGAGTGGGACTGGAGGAACCGCTACTGCTGCCGCCCACGATCGAGCACACTCTCGGCCTTGGCCGGCCGGGAGCAGTGCTGCGCAACGTGCTCGCCTACACTTGCTGGAACGAAACCGCGTGGGACGCCTTGCAAGCGGCCATCAGCGAGTTGTTCGGCTATCGGCTGCTGCGTCCGGACACCGACGGGGCGCACATCCTCGCGGACTACGTGCACGAAGGGCGGGAAGTTCGGCTTGACATCGCCAGTGCGGGCCGCGGCTTCCAACAGGCGCTGCTGCTGCTGGCGCTACTCAACACCCGCCCCGGCGCCGTGGTGTTGCTCGACCAACCGGATGCCCACCTGCACCCAACCCCTGCAGGATACCATCTACCGCGAGCTGCGGAGCGCCGCCACCCGGCACGGCTCGCAACTCATCGCCGCCACCCACTCCGAAGTGCTCATCAACGCCGCCAACCCAAGTGAACTTATCGTGATGGCCACGGACATCCTGGAGGACGCTCAACGAAGGCCGGTACCGTAATCCCGGCGACACGCGGACAGGTACTGCTTGACCCGCCCCGAGGATGACGGCGCTCAACGAAGGCCGGGACCGGAGTCCCGGTGTGGGTTCCGGAAATTCTGCCGGCTGATTTCCGGAAATTCTGGCCGGTTGGTGAAGGCCATCGTGAGTGTCTTCGGCGGGAAGATCAAGATGCCGTGTGCGATATGACAGGCCGTCGAGCAACAGGAGGCGCCCGTTCTCAAGCACGCGGTCGACGATGGCCTCGGCGAGGTCATCGTCGTGCAGGACGTCACCCCACGCGGTCAGCGGAGGCTTGTTGGTGGTGAACAGCATCGGGCGGCCGCGCTTGGACCGATCATCGAGCCGGACGACTTCATGCACCTGGCCTGCTTCTACTGCTTCGAAGACGTCGATGCCGGCACCGCGCCGATCCGCATGGTGCCGAACGGGCGGCCCGACCACGAGTGCGTGCCGATGATCGTGCCGGGCGGCTCGGTGTGCCTGTACAGCATCTACACCCGCCATGCGGCGTCCGACTTCACCGCGAGCAGCGGCCACCGGCCGGTGATGTGGGTGGGCTTCACGCACACCGCAACCTGCGCCAACTGCCACCCACCGCGCAAGCAAGATTCGCCTTGTCGACCGGCTCACCGGTCGGGTGCATCGACGGGCAGATCGGTGGTGATGATGGCGAAAATACCGTCGGCATCGCGCGCCGGAACCGAGCGCGTAATCATCCAGATCTCACCACCCCCCGCATCAAAGTACGGAGGGGTCCAGATGCCTGCGTTCGCAGCCAGCGGCATCCTGATCCACTCCTGCGCCGCGATGTTGTAGTCCGGCAGGGCAAGATCGAGAGTATCGAAGCCGTCGGCGGTGCGATAGACGTAGGGGCTTGCGGTGACGGTGCCGGCCTCATCCAGCAGCGCGGCGGCGCTGCCGTAGAACGCGGGGTGGGCTTCCAGGTAGGACCGCAGGCGGTCCGTGTACGCAGCAGCGTCGCTCGGTCGCTCGGCCACCAACTCTGCGACCAAGACGTCGAGAGCCGCAACCACCTTCGCCTGCAACGCCTCCACGGTGCGCTCGCCGGCGGGGGACGCTTCCGCGGTCAAGAGAGCAACCAGCAGGAAAGTCGCGGCAATCGCGGTGCGCATGCAAGGCTGATGTTGCATAGGTCTGGAATTGGTCACTGCATACAGATATCGGCTGCGCCTGATCTGCTCGATAGCGTCACGAGCCCGTCTTGACGGTCTGACCATCGTCACACGTGACGCGACGATCCCCAGCTACGACCTCCCGTGGCTGCACGCCTGAACGCCGCCTTGTGGAGCATGCGACGCGGTTCGCGAGGTGGGTTCAGCCGCACAAACTCTTCCGGAGAGGGTTGACTTATTCGCGAAATTGGTTATATGGTGGATAAAGGGATTATGTGATGGCATCCGGTGGGCGGGTACGGGCCTCCGTGACCGTTTTCGACGTAGCGGCTTACATTATAGGGCAAATGGGCGCTATACCAGCCATGAAGCTACACAAACTCGTGTACTACTCGCAGGCTTGGTCTCTTGTTTGGGATGAAGTGCCACTGTTTCGGGAACGAATCGAAGCTTGGGCCAACGGACCAGTAGTCCGAAGTTTGTACGCGAGACATCGCGGAGTGTTTCTTGTCTCCGATGTGGGAGGAGAGCCCGATACACTCAACAAAGATCAACGAGAAACTGTCGATGCGATACTCGGATTTTACGGCGATAAGTCCTCGCAATGGTTGAGCGACCTAACTCACTTGGAAGATCCGTGGAGAGATGCTCGTTCTTCAGCCGGATTGGCTCCCGGAGAACGAGGGCACGTTAGGATTTCCGACGCGGCTATGGCCGAGTACTATTCCGGTCTTTCTTAACCAACCTATCCGCACTTGTCAAAACGCAAAGGGAGCGTACGGACAAAGCACTATCCTGCCCTTGAGAAACAACCAAGGAAGCTCCACAAAACCGCAATTTCCGACTCTCTTTCGTGGCGGTTTAGCGAAGTTGATCGCGGAGGAAGGTGGGCATGGGAAAACTTGTCCGATAGCTCATACAGAGACGTGGTCGCAAAGCTTGGCAATTTCGAGCGGATGAATTGGAATGAACTAATGAGTCAAGGAAGCCATCCGGTTCCGACCGCACGGGTGATCAAGGATGCGCAGGATAGGCTTAGGGCGATCAAGCGAGACGATATAGACGAACTCATGTCGTTCCGAATTTCCGGCAAACGTAGAATTTGGTGCATCAGAAACGCCAGTACGATGCATGTTCTCTGGTGGGACCCGGATCATGAAGTGTGTCCATCTATCTTGCCGGGTACTTAACCTGGCGACCGACTGGCAGTTGGGTGTGGACCGATTTCGGCGCTCGTTGATTTTTGCCGAGACGCTGTCCCATACCGCTCTGTCTGCCGACGGCGGGTAGGGTCGATCTCGGGTTGCGCAGTAGTTTTAGAGCAAGCAGTCCGGTCCTATATTCTCCCACGGCCCAGGCCACGATCAAGCTGATCACTCATCGTTGAACTTGGCTTGGATGCGTATGACGTTGTGCTCTATCGCTTGCAGTCGTGGACGGCTCCATCCGAACCAGGATTGTGGATCCGGCGGCCAATACGGGCCCCGGCACCTCCGCTTACCTGAACGACTGAAGCCCGAGTTCCTTGGTAGGGTCGCCGTTGAGCCACGTACGATAGTAGATTCGGTCGCTGCTTGTTCCCATGGGGAGGACAGAACTCCGTGGTGGTTGCTGCTGCCGGACGGGAGCTATCGCGGCGTGAACGCGGCAGAGCGACGACGGGAGGTCGCACTTCCCGAAGGGGCACGGCTCTACAAGTCTGACAACCTTCAGTCGCAGGGCGCAGCTCGTGAGGCGCAGCCGTTTCCCTTTGAGGGAAAAAAATATCACCCTGGCGCCAACTCGCACTGGAAGCCCAACTACCCAGAAGGCTTGGAGCGGCTCGCCAAAGCCGGGCGCATTCAAGCAACAGCGAATAGCCTCCGTTATCGGCGCTTCGCATCCGACTTTCCTTATCGCGAGTTGGGCAACCTCTGGACTGACACCACAACTGGCGGCTTCAACGAGGAAAAGCGGTACGTGGTACAGACCAACACCAAAGTCATCGAACGCTGCCTCCTACTCACCTCCGACCCCGGCGACCTGGTCCTCGACCCTACCTGCGGATCCGGTACTACCGCATGGTGCGCCGAGAAGTGGGGCCGCAGCCGCCAACAGCCGCCGAAATGCGTCAAGATCAGGTGCCTGTATCGCCGCCCGATGCAACTGCTTGAGGCGCTGCACGTCGCCGCCGATGGCCTCCAAGTGGGTGGCTGACGGCTCCGCCGCGCCGGCGCCAAACCGCAGCTCCAGCACTTCCCGGATACTCTCCAGAAGCCCCTGCTCGATGCCCTGCTCAAGCCCCCGCTCGATGCCCTGCTCGATGCCCTGCTCCAGGATTTCCGCTCCCCAGCGATCAATCTTCTCCGCCAACACTGCGCTTGCCTCCTCGTACTCGCGGATCGATGGCAACTCCACGCCCCACTTCCGTCCCATGGCGCCCAGCCACAGATCGAAGGTCGTGGTCAGCCCCGGCTCCCCCTGTGCGGCGAGCCATTCTCCCAACTCCCGCACCCGCTCCGGCAACGCCCCAGCGTGCACGCTCTGCTCCACTTCCGCCACCCACGTCAGCAGGTTCGGACGCGGCAGATCATCCCGCTTCAGCGCCACCAGATCAACCACCTCATAACTCAGCGCGAGTTGCGCCGGTCCGTCCTGCTCCAGCCCCGCCACCAGTCCGGCCAGCGTTACCGGCGCGTCCCACCGGCGGTCGCCGTTGTACACCACCACCTGCAGCACCGGATCGGCCGTGTCCCCCTTGCTCCACCGCGTGCGGTCGCGGTACAGCCGCTGGTACAACAGACTCGTGTAGTTCAGGAACCGTAGCGGCATCGAGTAGTCCACGTCCGACTGATGCTCGATCACCACGTGCAGCGTGTGCACGCCGCCGTCATCGGCGCGCCGGTCGATCGACCAGACCACGTCGCCGAGCCGGCGTCGCAGTTCGTCGGTGATGTTCTCGGTGGGGAGTTCCCGCAGGCTGCCGAAGTCGAGTGCGCCGGCCCATCCGGCGGGGCGGCGCGGGGCGATGAAGCCGATGAGCAGGTCCTGCATGATGCGCCGGTGGTTGAGCAGGCGTTTGTAGGAGGCGTCGTCCATGAGTCTCCGTCGGTGGCCGCGCCGTCGCCATGACGCCGTGGTGTTCGGGAGCCGATCCTACCCTGACGAGTTGCGGGACGGCAAGCGTGGCGACGCCCAGCACCGCCCAGCGCGCCCAGCGCGCTGAAACCGCGTCAGCGGGCTGGCGTGCTCGGCGGCCAAGCGCAGCAGCCGGCGTTGCAGATGCACGATCTGATCGTTCAGCGCGATCGGGTGGATGGCCGCGAACTGTTCCCGCAGCCGCTGTTTGACCGCCTCGGGCACCTGCTCGCAGGCCAGTACCCGCTGACAGGGAGTGTGCGGACGATCATAGCGCCGCCGCACCCGTGCGCCGTCGCGGGTCTTCTCGATCAGCTTGGCGCACGGTCGCACGAAATTGACCATCAGGCGCAGCCGGTCATACAGCTCGTTGAGCAGTGCGACCGCTTCGGGGGTGTCGTAGCGGGCCTAGCCGACATGTTTGCGCACCACGTCGAAGTTCTTCTGCTCTGTGAAGTTGTTGTCGTTCTTGCGATGCGCGCGGGAGCGCGTGAAGTCGATCTGCTGCTGCTCGCAGTAGCGCTGCAGATGGGCGTTGATGAATTCTCCGCCGTTATCCGAGTGGACTCCCAACAACTCGAAGGGGAGCAGGCGGCGCACCACCAGGAGTTGCTCGAACACCCACTTCAACCAGGATCTTGACCGGTCGACCAGCGCGCTGCTCCCACACCTTGATACCCCAGCAGCGCAGCATCCATGCGGCATGATGGCGGGTGCAGCCCGCCAACTCCATGTACTCCTCGATGAGCTGCCCTTTCTTCTTCTTCGACCCTTGCCGATAGCGCTTCGCCTTCTCGCGCGCGAACCCTTTCCGCATCTCCATGGTGAGCCCCATCTCCTCTGACCTCCGTCCCTATCATGGCGGTATCGTTTCGAGTGGATTTTGAGTGAGGCGTTCGGGCGCATCGACGCCCTGTACAACAACGCGGCGATCCGACCGGGCTCGACCTTCCTCGACATGACCGACGACGACCTGTCGCGGGTCATGAACGTCAACTGCCACGCCGCCGTCTGGCTGTCGCGCGCCTGCCTGCCCGGCATGGCACCAACTCGCTGCGTGGCACCGCCGGGCGGCCGCATGTGGCCATGTCCAAGCATGCCAGCTGGGGGCTGATCAAGACCCTGTCGCGGGAGTTCGGGCCGATGGGCGTGACCGCGAACATGATCCCGCCCGGCACCTTTCCAGACGAGGACGAGGACGCCGCGAGCTCCGAGCGCTATAAGGACCTGCTGAAGCAGATTCCGGTCGGCCGCCTCGGTCTGCCCGAGGACATCGCCGCCGTGGTCGGGCTGCTGTGCTCCGACCAGGGCGGGTTCATCAACGGCCAGCTGATCGCGGTGAACGGCGGCGTGGTCGGCTGAAGGAAGAACCTGCGCGCGCCGGTCGAGAGTGAGCCAGAATGCCGGTCCGCTTGCGCGATTCCCAATAAGCGATGCTGGCAGCAGCAATCGCCCTCGGCTCCCTCGGCTGCGGTGCCCTTGTCAGCGGTGACCGCGAGCACTGGGTAGTGGGTCCAGCCGACACGGTCATGGTCGGCCTGCTACCACTTCCGCAGCGTACGGAACGCTTGCCGGCGCAGCAGCCGCCGGCCGTATGCTCCGGGGCCACGAGACAGGGCGCGCACGTCGTTGACGGTGCGCATCGTCCGCAGCACGGCACGGCCCGCCCCGGTGCTGGTCCGCGTCCGCGTGCGCGGTGGCGCAGCAGCCAGCGGCGCCTTCGTCTCGGTGCGGCTGCTCACGCGGGCACGCAGGAGCATCGCCACCGCCGGGACCGTAGTCCCGGCGACACGGCCGGTACGCGTCCGAAGTTGTGATCGATGTTGAAGTTCGCTCAACGAAGGCCGGGACCGTAGTCCCGGCGACACCTCGGCGGCGTTGGTACGGGTGGTCTGCTCCATCGCTCAACGAAGGCCGGGACCGTAGTCCCGGCGACACGGCTCGGCGAACCGGACGACGATCTACTCGGCCAGCAGCGCTCAACGAAGGCCGGGACCGTAGTCCCGGCGACACCTCCTCCAACTGCATGGAGAACAGGAGGGCCGTGCCGCGCTCAACGAAGGCCGGGACCGTAGTCCCGGCGACACCCGTCAGAGCGTCCGTTAGCCGGTAGTGGTGCATCCCGCTCAACGAAGGCCGGGACCGTAGTCCCGGCGACACTGCTAAATCCCGAGAGTCGCGATTCTGAGAGGTAACTTGGGGGTGTGCTCTCGAGTTCGCGGCTCGAAACTGCGGCCCGGCGCGCCGTTCATCACCCAGCCAAGGTGAAGAGTGCAGACAAACGGAGAAAACGGCGCCGATTCGCTGCTTGACGAGAGCATAGTGCTTGGTGTGGTTTGGATCACCGGAGGTTCGCAGGGCTTCAGAGTATCCAAGGATCCCCTACCTCGTGGGCCTGTCTCCGCCCAATCTGCATTCTGGCGTCGCCGATTCGGCCTGAAAAACGGTACACTATTACCGAGTCACAGCCACTGTCGATGACGTCCTGCACCTCGCCGATCAGGCGCGCCAAGCGTTCTGGTGATAACCGACACTCGAACACCGAAAACTGCACTCGCTGGCCGTATTTTTCGCAAACGCGAGCGATGCGCCGAAGTCGGGCCGCACCGACTCCATCGGTATCGGCGATGTCGTAGGCAACAAGAACGTCCATGCTCAGGAGAGGACGAACGGCGGGTAGCCGGGCAGATCGCCGCGCAGATGCCTGGCAAGCAGGGTTGCCTGAACCGACGGCAGTGCCCAACGTCCGACACGCCGATCAGCGATTCGGTGATTCAGTTCGACTTCCTTGTGAGCTTCCCAGGCCTTGATCAAATCGGTCCTGCCTTCATCACTCAGGTAGACCGCACCGCCGGGTGTCGTAACGAAGCTGTCCGAGTTCACTTGGCGGCGGCGGATCAAGGACACGACGAAACGATCTGTCAAAGGGCGCAACTCTTCAGCAAGGTCCAGCGCCAATGACGGTCGGCCGGAACGCGGACGATGAAAGAACCCCATCTGGTAGTCGAGACCGACACTCTCGATGGCGCCGATCAGTTCCGAAACCAGCAAGCCATAGCAGAACCCGAGCATCGCATTGACCGGATCGCGCGGCGGCCGCCGGATTCTCGCAAAGAAGCCAAGGTTGTTCTTCGATACCACCTGCGCGAGCGCACCGAAGTAGACTCTGGCGGCGTCTCCCTCGACCCCTCGCACGTGGTCGGAAGTCTTCGCATCGGCCAGACGTGGGATCCGGTCAAGGATCTGTTGCGCCCGAGCGGCAAGCTGGACAGAGCCCTCGGGATCCTTTTCGTCGCGTGCCCAGCGATCTACCACCCTCCGGCTGTTCTGCAACTTCGCAGCGACGATCGACTTGGCCAGATCGAGGGCGTGGGCGTCATCCATTACAGCGCGATACTGAGCCGTTCGCAGGTGCACGTTGCCGCCCGTGGCGCCACCCACGATGAACCGCACTGAGCCGCCCATGCGCAAGGCGGAGACGCGAACGCCGTGCCGTACGCACGCTTCGAGCGCCTGGGAAGTGACTTGCCCGCCGCCCAACATGACGACGGAGTCTATCGCCTCGAGCGGAACGCGCTGGTCGCCTTCGGGAGAAGAAACGAGCAGCGAGCCACGACGATGCTTCACGTGTGCGCGATGGTCACGCACGTATACGGTATTCAGGTAACGCATTCGAACACCACGTTCTTTACATACCTGCTCACCCTCTGAGGCGTGCTGGTAACTCCGGGAAGGCAGTGATGCAGCAACTGGCAGGCAGCGCAGCGCTGATCATTCGGCGCCTCCGGCAGATCACCCGCCAGTATCTGGCGCCTGATCTCGTCGACAACGCGGCGGACTTCACTCCGCAGTGCGGCAGAGAACAACACCCGAAGGCGGCGGCGCGGCCCTCCGTACCAGATATCGCCGTCGGGAATCTCCACATTGAGCATCTCTTCCAGGCACAACGCTTGAGCGCACAGTTGCAGATCAGCCGCCAGTCCATGCCGTGCACCCGATTTGTACTCGACCGGACGAACGACGCCGGAATGCATCTCCACCGCATCCGCACGACCGGCCAGTCCCAGGGTCTCGGACCACAGCGGGATGGCGCGCAATACCATCTGGCCGCGTTCCTGACGATGTTGCCCACTGTCAACCCGGCGGTGGGCTCGCGAGCCGTACACCGTGTGTGCATTGTCCGCCCACACGCCGTCGCAGTGGATCAGTGCGCACTGTCGAGGGCAGTACACGAAGTGCTCAATCGCAGAAATCGCGATAACGGGTGCATCCGATGTCATTTCTCAAATCCGTTCCGCCCCGAATGCACGGGTCGTGTCTGCCGTCGCTCTTGGCTTGAACTGGATGCTCTGCCAGCCGGCATGTACACCAAGTTGCCCCCAACCTCTTTTCCTTTTCGGATCCCAGATGTCGAGCAGGGCGTCGATTGCGGCGCGGTCCAGAGGAGCGCACCACGCCGGCCACATGAACCGGTACTCGCGCCGGCTGCCCGGCATCCTGACCCAGCCCCGCTGCACGGCCGACGAACGGAAAGATCTGCGTTGGCTCGCATCGGTTCCGGTTCCGCGCACCGGCAGCAGCGCGAGTCCAAAGAATGCGAGCACTTCGATAACCGGGTCGACCGCCATGGCGGAGCCATCCGACTGCGATCCCATCCTGGTCAGGTCGAACCCCAGTCCATTGTCCTTGACCCGTTCGGCGGTGCCGCACAGCGACTGCATCAGACGTTCAGCCGATGGCGCGACCTCGCGGTGAACCTTCAGCAGGCGATGATGCAGCCACTTGATCGTTCCGGGGCCGGCAGGATCGAAAGGCGCATGGGCCACCTCGCGGTTTTCGTCCAGCGAGAGATCCGTCATGGTCGACGACAGCGTCCACGAGAACGGGTTTCCGCGGGCGGCACGTGCCCTTGCCTTGAACGCATCGACCGACACTCTTCTGGGCAACCGCGGCGTATCACCCCAGCGTTCGGCAATCGGCAGAGCGGCGAGCATCTCCCGGTCCGGCCAGGAAGCGGCCAGCGCCTCGACCGGATCGACCTCGTCGGCGACGAGGACCGCGGCCGGCGTTCGCCCCGTGGTCCAGCGGAGTCTGATGCGGGAATCCACCACCGTGGCCCCGACCGCTGCCAGCCACGCGTTGAGCCAGGAGGCCGGAATGCCCGGGCAGATCACTTCGGCCATCAGATCACCTCCAGTTCGCTCACCCGAGCCCCGGCGGAGACCGTGTGGTCCGCCCGACGCACGATCGCTTCCAGCAGCGCCAAGCCCCACGGGCCGAACCGCTCGTTCAGTTCCACGAAGCGCGCCGGTTGATCCCAGTTGATAATCGAGAGATTGGCGGCTGCGTTCACTGCGGCGCCGTCGATCTGCGCATACACCTCGTCGGTCGTATGGTCGGGGACCGGTCGTACGAGGGGCCGGCCCGAGCCGTGATGGCTGACCACCAAATGGATGAGGAGGTCCGCAAGTGGACTGTCGAAGCGATTGGCATGGGTCGCCAACCAGTGGCGTATCAGCCGCGTCGACAACTCTTCATGGCGGCCGCCGCGAGGCCAGCCGGCGGCCACACGCGCTGCGGTCCACTCACTGCGCCGCATCTGCGATTTGGTCAGCGGCACCGCCTGCTTGTCGTCCGGGTCGAGCCATCTCTGGAAACGGGCATCCGCCTTGCCCAGATCATGCAAGCGACCAGCGCGCTCCACGATGGATGCAAGTTCGGGCGAAATGCCGATGCGCTCGGCGATCGATCTGGCCCGGGCCGCGACCGCGACGCCGTGCCGCTCCAATTCGACCGCGGTGTCCGCTCGTGACATCTCGTCGAGTTCGTCGCTACGCGGCTCGCGCGCAGACGGCATGGGAAGGCGCGCTACCTCCGCGAACGATCACGACACGGGGCTCCAGCGCATCCACCACGGCGTTCCACTCGGCCTTCTCCCAACCTGACGGTGCAGCGGCGGATAGCTCCGCAAGGATCTGCTCGACCGCCTCATCCCGGTCAGCCTCGTCCAGATCCTCATCGTCGTCCACCACACCGAGAGCCCGGGTGACCAGAGCGCCGACCGAGATTCCGCACAGCCGCCGAATAGCCTCGGCGTCCAGCGGCAATCCATGTTCGGCGATCGATATGTCGGCGACCGGAGAGGACGCTTGCGGATCCCATCCATATTCATCCAACAAGCCGCAGTCGGATGCCAGCACAATCACGTTGCCGGCACGAAGCTCGGCGGGCGTAGTCGTCTCGATTGTCACCCCGTCAGTACCAAGGCGCCGCAGCTCGTCTGCCTCGTCGAATGCTTCACGCGCTTCGTGCAAGGGTACGTCGACTGTCTCGCGGTCCATCGCGCGCAGCCAAAGCATGTCGCCGCTCACCGGAACGTGGGCCCGCCAGATGAGCGACACCGTGTATTCCGGGGCCGCGATGCCGGAGAAATAGGGTTCAACCGGCGCCTCGCCCGCGGGCGGGGAGGTCGTCTTCACCCACTCCCACAGGACCCCCTGCAGAATTTCCGGTGCGCGTCCCGGATCGTCGCCCGGAGGTCCCAGGATCTCCGCGACTCGCCGCGGCGCAACGTCAACCGTTCCGTCGGGGGCGCCGCGAGCGGCGGCATGAAGCCTCTGGAGCACGGCTGCCGGCTCAAGTCCGTAGACCGGCCACTCGCCAGGCTGCTCACTCCTGGTGCGGCGATTGCTCGTCGGTGGCACGTGGACATAGACCGCGCGGGCATGCGGATAGCGCCCCAAGCGGTTCAATCGCCCCAGACGCTGCGTCAGCGCGCGCACGCCGCATGCCTCCGTGACGAGGTATTCGGCGTCAACGTCGGCGCCCACCTCAAGGGTCTGCGTCGCGACCACGATCAGATGACGTTGCCGGCGCTTCGACCGGTCACGGGTCGACGGCATGCCGTCGCGTGGATCGAGAATCCGCTGCCGGGTGCGTTCCGCTTCCCGTTCCCGCGCCCGCCCGGTGAGCAAGAGGATCTCCGCTCTTTCTGTTTCGATCATGCGTGCCAAGCGGCGGAAGGCATCGCGTGCGGTGGCGGGCGTGTTGGCGAACACCAAGCAGGAAGCAGGCGCGTTCGCATTCTTGAGCAACGACAGCGTCGCGTCGACCAATCGTTGCCCGACCGCCCCGGACTCGACGCGCAACGCCATCGGCTTCACGGCGTCGAGACGCTGCTGCACTACCGGATGCGCCTCGTCGTCGGCGTCGAGATCGAAGCGGCCGCCCTTGGTCGCATCTCCCGTGGCGGTCAGGGCCACGACCGATGGCCGGGATCGATCTGGGCCGAGGATCGGCAAGGCATTCGGAGTACATTCCGCCGCCGCTGGAAGCATCGCAATCAGATGAGGTGCGAGATGCGCTTCGTCGACGATGACCAGACTGTCGGTTCCGGCCATGGCGGCGTCGATCGGACGCATCGACCGGGTGGAGCCGTAGCCGCGAAACAGGAGCCGCGATCCGTACATCGGAAGCGTGGACAGCACGACCGCTGGACGCGATGGATCCGCCGGCAGCCGCGCAGCGACCCCGCCGCGGAGCCGGATCACTTCGAGCGGCTCAGCGTCCCGATCTGCCGCCAGCGACCGCAGGCGATCGGCGACCGCTCTGACCACGTCGCACTCCGTTCCGCTCAGCCCGTGCCGTGCGGGATCGCTCAGGGCATGGCTAATGGCCTGTGCGTGGTCCGTGGTCGAGTCGACCAGCAGGCGCCGATTGACGAGCCACCAGATCCGTGTAGGCGCGGTGCGGTCGGCCGGTTTCCGGTCCGCCTGGGACGCGAGCCACCAGACGGCAATGTCCAAGCAGGCGGTCTTGCCCAGTCCCGTCGGTACGCCGACTTCTTCAGGCCACGCCTCGGTGTCAGCTACCTGATCAGCGAGGCGCGACTGCCACGGAAACGGATCCCGACCGTTGATTGCCCGATAGAACTCGGGGAAGCTTGGCGTATCTGGAAGCGGGGCGGGGTCAGGTGTCACGGCCATCAGCATCGTCAACGGGGACGCAGAGCCCCAGGCTACGCTGCCTGCCCGCGCCAATTACGACTGGTCCACGCACTGGCGTGGCAAACCACAGGGCGAGGTGTGAGTAGGGCAGCCCCGTTCTGTCCTGCCGGTTCACTTCGACCGGGGCGAGGTCGTTCGCGCCGTGCACCAGAGGCGAACGCGCCGACCGGAACCGAACCGGCGCCGGTAGCCCCGCATGCTTGCACCAGCGCGACACTTCCGGCAGATCAAGGCGGCCGCGGCGCTCATGCAGCGCTGGGAAGGCCGTCACCCAACAGCGCGCCGTCCGCGTCCACCGGCTCGGATTCGCAGCGCGTGGCCGCGTCTCGTTGGCCCGCGGCGCCACCGGCACGTCGAGCCCGTAACCGGTCAGGCGCCGTACCGCGAACGCCGCGTCGCGAATGCGTTGATGTACTACGGAGTCGCAACCGGCGGGAAGCCAGAGCGCCAAGCCGTGGATGCGGCCACGCGAACGCGGGTATCCCACGTCGGGCAGGGCCAGGAAACGAGCCAGTTCGTATCCGTTGCCACTGAACCCGTGACCATGCAGGAGTGCGGGGGGCTCTCCGTGGATAGCCTGATGGCGGCTGAGCACCGCCTGCTTGAACAGTGTGGTGATCGGCGTGACGCGTCGCCCCGAAACCGGCTTGCCGAGCCGCAGCCAGGCTACCACCGAGCCGGCTTCCTCCACCGCCGGCGTGAGTGACGAGCGGTAGCGGATCTGATGGCGAAGTGCCGGAAACTGGGCGCGGGCCACGCTGGCGCCGCGCTCCACCCACTGGTCATACATGGCGTCGAGCATGCGCACGTCACCCGCTACGGGGATGTTGATCTCAAGATCGCCGCCAGCGTCAGGCTGCCGGTGTTTGCGGTACCGTCCGGATCCGCACGGTAAGTGCCCTGCAGCAACTCGACCGAGATCGCGAGCATCAGTCGTCGAGATCCGGCCAAGTGGCGCGGATCGCTTTGCGCAGGTTGTCCTTGGGGGTGAGCGTCACCGGTTCCTTGTCCCAACCGTCCAACGGTACGCCGACCGCGGCGGCGTGCGTCACGGCAGCCCTCAGCAACTCAAGCGACGTTTCGACGTCTCCCATGGTGCAAGGTTCGTCGCCGTTGTGTCCGAGCCATGTGGGCTGGACGACTCTGGGCCGCAATTCCGCGCCCGATCGCAGGGCGAATCCTCGTCCGAACGCGAGCTGGTGGGCGTGCAGCCCGAACGCAACCAGCAGCGCACGGGCAGCGGTGTCCGCCGCGGCGGAGTGGTTCGATCCGAGGCTGATCCGCCGCAGTTGTGCAAACGAAACCGTGGCCCGCTGGGTCACACGCGCAAACGAAACCGCGGCCGCGGTTGCATCCTCGCCCATGAACGGCACCTGACCGTGGCCAATCTCGGACAACCGGTCCCTCTTGGCTCCCTCTACCTTCGCGACAGTGCCGATGTCCCACTCCATCCGATCGTCCGGATTCGAGGTGATCGCCTCATCGGTATTGAGATTCAGCGCATCTCCCTTCAGGCCGAGTACCTTCGTCTCGGTCGCCGCCGGGTTCCAGCCGACGATCTCCGACACCCAGGAACGCGCATGCTTGGTGTTCTGGCGCTTCTTGCCCAAGTGTGACTGCCAGAATCCGTACAGAAGGGCATGCGGGAACCAGGCCATCAGGGGACCGCAGGTTTGCGGGGTTGCCCCGAATATCGCTCGTCCGAGTGCGGTACGAGTGAAGTCGTCGTCGCCGAGCCGGGCATCCCGCAGATACGCGTCGGCGTTGCGGTGCGGGAACTCCAGACTGGAGAGCCGGCGCGGTAAGTGGGCCGGAAGATTCCCAACGTCGGACAGATCGAGCACCAGTTCGGGGATCTTGATCGATCCCCGGTGGCGCCGGAGTGCTTCCTCCAGCCGATTTGCCTGGGACGGAACGTTGTCTATCACGATCACCGACGTTGGCGCTTCGTCGGCGGGCGCGGCCCAGCGCCGATCCATCTGATAAGTTCCTCCCTCGTATACCGCCGGTTTTACACGCCCACCCGGCCCCGATAGAGGCTCCAACTCCGTGTCGATGCGAATGCCGTCGTCGAACGAGTCGTCCTCGCACGCGGCGAGCAGCGACTCAAGGGTTATTTTCTTGGCCACGCTGCCCTGATATACCGCACCCAATCGGGCGCGACGTGCGCGCGCGTCGATGGGCCAGGGTTTCCTTGTGATGCTGTCCGACGTGCTAAGCTAACGTTCGTCGCTTGGCTCGTAGATTTCGAGCTTGAACTGCCAGCCTTCGAAGCCGGTAAGCAAGCGACCGAACGCGTCCCACGTCACGGCCTTGCCGTCTATCGCGAGCAGTGGCACCTCGCCGTCCATGTTCTCGTCCCACTCGAACCGGCCGTGTACCATCATTTCGTCGCAGATACGACGCCAACCCTGCGCATCGACGACGATATGCTCTCGGACGAGTGCTCGCCTGATCCTCCCCAGCAAGCGCCGATGCAGCTCCTCGGGGTCGCCCGCAGAGCCGGCGATGACCTGAAACCGATACCCGGGATCGGCATCCGGTTCGTAGGCTTCGATGGACACCCGGGAGACGTCGACGAGGCGGGTCGCGAAGTGAAACGAGTGGATCGCGCCGGCGGAGTCGGTCAGTTGGACGGGCGCGAACTCGGGGTGCCGGAAGTCGATGCCGGCGCGCGCTGCGACTTCCTCGTTGAAGCAGGCGTTGCAGAGCAATCGCGGTGTGCCGTTGCCAAATCGGACCGTCTCAAACGGATGAAGGACTTCCTTGCCGCAGTTCTCGCACCGTTCTGTTTGGTTCACGCTCTGATCCTCCTTGATACAGCGAGACTCGCGACGAGCATCGTAACACGGACAAGGGCGGATCATGGTGGGACATCGCGGAACCAGGGGCGGCGGGCGGGGACTTGGACGATGCGGTCTTCTTCGAGCAGGTAGGCGCTGAGGTGGCCGCCGAAGACGCAGGCGCTGTCGAGGCCGACCAGGTAGGGGCGGGCGCCGGGGCCGGCGCCGGGGGGACGCTTTACCACCAGGCCGCGGGGGGCGTCGTGGCCGAATACGATCAGCTTGCCGCCGGGGGGCAGGTGGTCATGCCAGCGCGGGCCCTCGATGCCGCCGGTCGGCGGCCAGGTGCGGATGTAGACCAGCTCGTCGGGGGTGCTGCCGGCGAGGCCGGTGTCGGGGTTGATGCCGGCGTGGACGAGCAGGAATTGCGGCTCGTCGATGGCCAGCGGCAGCCCTTCGAGCCACCGGAGCAGCTCCGCGGTGTGCGGCACGAGGTCGCGCAAGCGGTCGCCGCGAGACTGCTTGAGCGCATCCGGGGGGCCGCCGGCGGCGATGGCCTGCAGTTGCGGCAGCAGCGAGGTCTCGTGGTTGCCGAGCACCATCTCGGCGCCAGTGGCGCGGATCGCCTGCCACACGCCGAGCGGGTCGGGGCCGCGAGTGAAGGCGTCGCCGGTCAGCAGCAGCCGGTCGCGTCCGGGCGCGAACTCGACCGCCTGCAGCAAGGCCTCGAACTCGGCGCAGCAACCGTGGATGTCGCCGATGAAGATGGTGCGGCGCGGTTGGCCGCGCGCTACGCCAGCGGTGCGGGCACTTGCCACGGGGCGCGGCGCGGCGCCGGGTTGGTGTTCGGCGCGATCACTGTCGCCGGGAGCGCGTGGTGCGCGCCCGGCCGCCACTTCGGCGACGCGGCCGCGATTGCCGGCCGCCTGTCCCGGCGGCGGTGTGTGCGAGGATGAGGGCGTGACACCGACTTCGGCAGCGGAGCGTTCTCCGCCGACGTAGCCACGCGGCGTGGGGTGGACCATGGATCGACGGTACCGCGGCCCCGGCTACCGGCCGCGCGTGGCGGCGGTCCGGGCGAGGATGAAGGCGCGCAGGTCGGGGAAGCTGGGCGCCAGCGGGGTGGCCTGTTTGGGGCGCTCCAGCAGATCCTGCAGGGGGGCCGGGATGGGGGGTGATACGCCGGTGGCGCGCTGCACGGTTTCCGGGAACTTGCCGGCGTCGGCGGTGGCCAGCACCACCACGGGGGCGTGCTCGGAGCCGAAGCAGGCGCCCTGCTCGCGCAGGCGGCGGGCGGCGGCGATGCCGACGGCGGTGTGCGGGTCGATCAGCCGGCCATCCTGTTCGTGCACCTGGCGCATGGTGGCGAGGGTTTCTTCCTCGCCGATCGCGCAGCCCTTGAGGTGGGCGCTGATGGCGGCGTGGTCGTGGTTCCAGCGCGCCAGGATGCGCTCGAAGTTGGATGGGTTGCCCACGTCCATGGCGTTGGACAGGGTGGCGACGCTGGCGCGCGGCAGCAGGGCGCCCGATTCGAGGTAGCCGGGCACCACGTCGTTGCTGTTGGTGGCGGCGCAGAAGCCGGCAACCGGCAGGCCCCACTGCGCGGCGTACACGCCGGCGGTCAGGTTGCCGAAGTTGCCGCTCGGCACGCAGAACAGCGGTTTGCCGGCGGTGCGCAGGCGCAGGCCGGCGTAGAGGTAGTAGAACGCCTGCGGCAACAGGCGCCCGAGGCTGATCGAGTTGGCCGGGCACAGGCGCGCCGCGGCCACCAGCTCCCGGTCGACCAGCGCCTGCTTGACCAGGCGCTGGCAGTCGTCGAACGAGCCGGCGATCTCGACGGCGTGGATGTTGTCGCCGAGCGCGGTGAGCTGCTGCTCCTGCAGGCGGCTGATGCGGCCGGACGGGTACAGCAGCACCACCTCGATGCCGGCGCGGCGCCAGAACGCACGCGCCACCGCGCCGCCGGTGTCGCCGGAGGTGGCCACCAGCACCACCACCGGACCGCCGCCGGGTCCGTCCGCGCCGGCCGCGCCGCCGGCGAGCTGCCGCTCCAGGATCGCGGCCAGGAAGGCGGCGCCGAAATCCTTGAACGCGCAGGTGGGGCCGTGATACAGTTCCAGCAGCGCAATCTCGTCGCTGAGCCAGCTCAGCGCGGGGGCGAACGGATAGGCCGCCACGGCTATCTCGCGCGCCGCGGCGTGCACACCGGTCGCGGATGCCGCGCTTGCAGCGGCTCGCCTGTTTGCAGCAGCCTCCATGCTGGCGTCGGCGCCCGCACGGGGCGATCGTCCTGCGCCTGCGGCGCTCCCCGCATCCGCGCTTCCTGCTCCGCCGGCTGTGCCTCTCGTGCTTCCACCGACTCCCGCGCCCGCGGCGCCAGCGTGGCCCGGAGCGGCGCCGGCGGCCAGCTCGTCGGCCAAAAGCGCCGCGGTCATGGCTGCCGCGAGATCGACGAATGGTACGTCGTCGGGCAATCCCGCAATGACATCGGTCAGGTCGGGCGGCGGGCACGGCTGGTAGAGGCCGCCTCCCGGCGGCAACCCGGCCAGCAGCGACGCGCTGAACGAGAGCCGCACGCCGGCGTCGCGCGTGGAGCACACTTCCATGTCAACAACCTCCGGTCGCGCGCTCGCTCAACACTGTGCGACGATGCGCGGTCCGGCGCGGCTGATCTCGGACACGTACGCAGTGGCGGTGAGCCCGGCGTCCGCGAACGCCTGCCGCATCGCCTCGGCCACCGACTCCGCCCGCCCCACCGAGGCTGCCAGCGCGAACACCGCGGGACCCGCGCCGGAGATCGAGCAGCCGATGGCGCCGCCGGCGAGCGCCGCTGCCTTGACCGCGGCAAAGCCGGGGATCAGCACCGCCCGCACCGGTTCGGCGATCAGGTCGTCGAGCGAGCGGCCCATCAGGGCCAGGTCGCCGGTGTACAGCGACGCCACCAGGGCGGCCAGATTGCCCCACTGCGAGACGGCGTCGGCCAGCGGCACCTGCTTGCGCAGCATGCGGCGCGCGGCCTCGGTCGGGATTTCCACGTCGGGGCTGAGCAGCGCCACCGCCAGACCGTCCGGTACCGGCAGGCGCACCAGGTCGAGCGGCGCGACGCTGCGGATCAGCACGAAACCGCCCATCAGGGCCGGCGCCACGTTGTCGGCATGTCCCGCCCCCGCCGCCACCCGCTCGGCGGCCAGCGCGCACGGCAGCAGTTCCTGCGCCGCCAGCGGGTCGCCGGCCAGCCGGTTGACGGCGCCCAGCGCGGCGGCGGCACTGGCCGCCGAGCTGCCGAGCCCGGAGGCCAGCGGCATGCCCTTGTGCAGGATCAGGTCCACCCCGAACGGATCGCCCAGCTTCTCCAGCAGGGTGCGCGCCGCCACCACCGCCGTGTTGCTGGCGTCGCGCGGCAGGCGGCCGCCGTCGCCGGTGACCTCCAGCAGGCTGACGCCGCGGCCCTCGCGCCGACGCGCCTCCACGGTGTCGCCGGGGCGTTGCACCGCAAACCCGAGCACGTCGAAGCCGGAGCCCACGTTGGCGACGGTGGCCGGCGCAAAGGCGGTCACGCGCCGCGGCAAGGCGCCCATCTAATTCAGGAACGCGCGGTGGATCACCTGCAGCGCGCGGCGTTCATCGGCGGCGGACACGACCAGGGAGATATTGCGCTCCGACGAGCCCTGGGCAATTGCCTGCACGTTGATGCCGGCGCCGCCGAGGGCGGCGAACAGCTTGCCGGCGATGCCGGGCGTGCCGCGCATGTTCTCGCCGATGATGGCGACGATGGCCAGATCGCGGCGCAGGTCGAAGGTGTCGATGCGCTTGGTCTCCAGTTCCAGCGCCAGCTCGGTCTGCAGAGCGGTGAGCGCGCGGTCCGCCTCCTCCGCATCCAGCACCAGGCAGATGCTGTGCTCCGACGAGGCCTGCGAGATCATCATCACGTTGGCCGACGCCCCGGCCAGCGCCGCGAGCACGCGCGCCGCCATGCCGCGCGCCCCGAGCATGCCGCCGCCCTCCACGTTGATCAGCGCGATCGAGTCGACCGACGCGATGCCGGTAATCGCCCGCCCGCCGCTGCTCGGCTGCTCGGAGATGCGGCTGCCCGGCTGCTCGGGCCGCAGGGTGTTCTTGATCAGGATCGGAATAGCCTGCTCGACCACCGGCACCATGGTGTAGGGATGGATCACGCGGGCGCCGAAGTAGGACATCTCCATCGCTTCCTGGTAGCTGAGCTGGCCGATCACGAACGCCTCGGGAACGTGGCGCGGATCGGCGCTCAGCACGCCATCGACGTCGGTCCAGATCTGCAGCTCGGCGGCGTCCAGGGCGGCGGCGAGCAGCGACGCGGTGTAGTCGGAGCCGTCCCGCCCGAGCGTGGTGGTGACCCCGTCGGCGGTGGCGCCGATGAAGCCGGGCACCACGCAGGCGATCGCGGCGAGCGGTTCGAGCACGGCGCGCACGCGGCGGTAGGTCTCCTCGAACTGCACGATGGCGGTGCCGTGCCTGGCGTCGGTCAGGATCATCTCGCGGGCGTCGATGAGGCGCGTCTGTACCCCCAGATTGGCCAGCAGCCGGCTGGCGATGGTGGTGCTCAGCCGTTCGCCGAAGCTCATCACCAGGTCCAGGGTGCGCGGCGAACATTCGCGCAGCAGGCTCACGCCGTGCAGCACCTCGTCCAACTCGGCGAGCAGCAGTTGCAGTTCGGTCAGGATGGTCGACTGCCCGCGCGGCGGGCACAGGTCGCGCACCACCGCCACGTGGCGGGCGCGAATGCCCTCCACGTGCTCGCGCACGTCGGTTCCCGCGGCCGCCTCGCGTGCCGCGGCGATCAGCACGTCGGTGGTGCCGCCCATCGCGGAGAACACCGCCACCCCGCCATCCGCCAACAGCGCACGGGCAACCTGCATCGCCTGCCGCAGCCGCTCGCTGCCGGCCAGCGAACTGCCGCCGAATTTCACCACTATCCCGCTCACTGTATCGCGCTCAATGCTTCCGTTGGCCGGCAAAGTACTCAAAAGCGAGCAGGAACGTCTCGCTCGACTCGCCGCGCGACGCCGCCGGCTTGGCGGTGCGCACGCGCGCAAAGCGACTCCGGGCGAGCGCCAGAAGCTCCGGCAACTCTTCCCCCTGCAGCACCTTGGCTACCAGGTTGCCGCCTTCCCGCAAGTGGTCGCCGGCCAGATTCAGCACCGCCGTGACCAGCTCCGCGGAACGCGCCGCGTCCACCGCGTGGTTGCCGCAGGTGGCCGGCGCCGCGTCGCTCAGGATCAGGTGAAACCGCTGCCCGCGCAGCTCGCCGCGCAGCGCCGCTCCGGTGAGATCCGCCTGCAGCCAGCGCAAGCGCGGGCCGGCGGCCGCGAGCGCCGCCGGGCGCGGCCCCAGGTCGACCGCCGTCACCGAGCCGGCACCGCCGACCCGGTCGCGCGCATACAGCGCCCAACTCCCCGGCGCGGCGCCCAGGTCGAGCACGTGCATGCCCCCGCGCACCAACCGGTGGCGCCGATCCATCTCCTGGAGCTTCCACACCGAACGCGCCGGAAAGCCGCTCGCCCGCGCCTGCTTGCTGTAGAAGTCGGCGCCACCCCGCCGCGACCGGGCCATCGTCGGCAGTGTACCCCGATGCGCCGGGCCCGTTCACTCCTGCCGCACCGCTAGCGGGATGACGCCGGCGGACGCTACGAACCGTTCAACTGCGCTGCCGTTGGCCCCCAACCGCGGTACCACAGCTTCCCGTAAGCCTACGGCTAACGCGGCTGCCGCGGTCGGTTGACATCGAGCACGAAACGGCGACGCTACCGTCGATCCATGGCAGAATGCCATGGGAGGAGATACAACTATAGGACGCATTTTTTTCGAGCCCAGACATCGATAAGAAAGAGTCTGTGTGCAGTCCGAAGCATCTCCGTATTGAGCCGTTGATGGTCGGACGAGCTCGACTGCATAAAACAAAAGGGCCCGCTTTAATGCGGGCCTTTTCTTTTTGGCACTGTGATCTTGGTGGACTTGTGTCCTTTGCGAATATGCGCGTCGGGATAGATGTTGATGTGTCCATGCGGTGGCATCTTCCAGATCTCTACCGTGGTTGACACCTTCTTCGAACCCCTCGTTCGCAAACCAGGCATGACGTCCGAATGGAATCCATTGATCAGGGGACGACCCGCTATGTGCAAGACCTCTCGGCCATGCATGTCGTGCGCTCGTTTCCAGTCGAGCCCGTTCTTGTCGCTTCTTCACCCCTGAGGGCCATGATCCCTATTGAACTGTTGCCTGCCGTAAGTCGCGTCCAAATCATAACGACTACGGCGAGCAGAGAACACATGAAACGGGAGACACCGAGGATCTGACTCACCAGCAAAGTCACTGATCTCAGCAATCCAATGGTGAGCGGTTATGCGGGATCGTAGGCAGCGCCCTCGACCGTGGCGCAATGCAGGTTGCCGAAATCGGTGTCTGGGGCGACTTTGTTGGCCGATGTCCGCTTCCCCGACCGAGTCGCCGCTGGTGCGGCGGCTGCTTGCCAGGATTGAACAAGCCGTTACCGCCCCGCTGCCGCCGGCGGGCCTGACGCTGGACGGGGCCGCCGCCCTGGCGGCGGAGATCGAGGCGCCGGCGCGCGACCTGCTGGCCCTCGGCGGCAAGCGCTGGCGCCCGCTGCTGCTGGCGCTGAGCTGCAAGATGTGTGGGGGGCCCGAGGATCCGGCCATCGCGCTGGCGCCGGTGGTGGAACTGGCGCACAACGGCAGTCTGATCATCGACGATATCGAGGACGGCGCCGACCTGCGCCGCGGCGCCCCGGCCGCGCACCTGCGCCATGGCCTGGACCTGGCGATCAACGCCGGCAACCTGCTCTACTTCCTGCCGGCCGGCTACCTGGCGGCGGCCGGCCTCGATATCGCCATCGAGTTGCAGGTGCACCGCCGGTACGGGGCTGCGATGCTGCGCCTGCACTACGGCCAGGGGCTGGACATTCTCTGGCACCGCGAACCGGGGCGCATACCGGCGCTTCCCGAGTACTTCGCCATGTGCCGCGGCAAGTCGGGTTCCCTGGCCGGCCTGGCCGCCGCGCTCGGGGCAACCGCGGCGCGCGCGCCGGCCGCGGTCACCGCCCTGCTCGGCGCGGCGGGCGAGGAGTTCGGCGTCTGCTTTCAGATCATCGACGACGTGCGCAACCTGACCACCGGCAACCCCGGCAAGCGCCGCGGCGACGATCTGATCGAGGGCAAGAAGAGCCTGCCGGTCATTCTGTACTGCAACCGCGGCGCCGCCGCGCGGCGCCGCATGGTGGCGTTGCTCGCGGCGTGCTCGGCGCCCGACGCCGATGCCGACGCGGCGCCCGACTCGGTGGAGGAAGCGATCGCCCTGCTGCAAGCCGCCGGGGTCATCGAACAGGCGCGCACCACGGCGCAGCGGCAGTACGCGCGGGTGGTAGAGCGTCTTGAGGCACAGCCGGGGCTCGCCTCCGGCCCCGCCTGGGAGGCGCTGCGCGATCTCACCGGTGCACTGATCGGCTGACCCGCGGCACCTTGCCGACCCGCGCTGACGGGCCGGCCAGCGGCGCCCCGCACCTTCACGGGTGCACTGATCGCCTGCCCCCTCCGTCCCCGCTCGCCCGGCCGCGGCACGCCCGGTCCGGCACCGCTTTGAGCGGGTGACCGGCCGCTCAGGACGCGCGCGCCGCCGCGGGCCGGGCGTGTTTGCCACGGTTGCCGTGGGCCGGGTACCTTTGCCGTGATGGCTTTCGGTCGCCGTCAGCTCCTTTCCTACCGCTACTACAACGCCACCATGGCGCTCATCATCGTCAACGTGGCGGTGTTCCTGCTGCAGTTCGCCAGCCGCGGCCTGGTCCGCGAGTTGGCGCTGATCCCCCCGGAGGCGGTCAGCGGGCGCTGGTGGACCCTCATCACCTACATGTTCGTGCACTCCACCGGCTCGCTGTATCACATCATCTTCAACATGCTCGGGCTGATGTGGTTCGGCGCGCCGGTGGAGCGCGAGATCGGCAGCCACGAGTTCCTGAGCCTGTATCTGATCAGCGGCGTGGCGGCCGGGCTGTTCGCGATGGTGCTGTCGATCCACGTGCCGGTGGCCATCATCGGCGCGTCCGGGGCGCTGTTCGCGGTGATGATCGCGTTCGCGACCCTGTTTCCGGAAGCGGTGATCTACGCCTGGTTCGTGCCGTTGCGGGCGCCGCTAGCAGTGCTGATATTCGCCGCCATCGCGGTGATCGGCACCATGACCGGCTTCGCCCCCGGCGTCTCCCACCTGACCCACCTGGGCGGCCTGGTCGCCGGCTTCCTGTACGTCTGGTTGCGCATCGGCCGCAACCCGCTGGACGCGTTCTTCCGGCGTTGATGGGATACTTGCGCGGCACCGCGGCCGCCTGCGCGTTGCTCCTGCTGGGCGTGGTCGCGTCGCCGCAGCTGGCGGCGCAGGCCGACGGCCCGCGCGAGCGCACGCTGGTGGTGGCCTACCCCCCGCAGCAGTTCTCCCTCGATCCGCTGCACACCTTCTCCACCACCGAGGCGCAGTTGTTCACCGCGGTGTACGAGGGCCTGGTGGCGTACGATCCGATCACCCTCAACCCGGTGGCCGGGCAGGCGGAACGGTGGGAGATTTCCCGCGACCGCCGCACCTACACCTTCCATCTGCGCCCCGACGCACGCTTCTCGAACGGCGATCCGCTGCACGCCGAGGACTTCCGCATGTCGTGGCTGCGCATCCTCGATCCCGGCGCCGCCGCCGAATACTCGTTTCTGTTCGACGTCATCGAAGGCGTGGCCGCGTACCGCTCCGGCGAGCTGGACGACCCCGACCGGGTCGGCATCCGCGCGCTCGGCGACCGCGTGCTGGAGGTGAAGCTGGCCGAGCCGGCCGACCACTTCCTGAAGGTGCTCGCCCACCACAGCTTCTCCGCCATCCACCCCGGCTACATCGGCGCCCTCAACTGGGACCGCGCCGGCGAGCTCATCGGCAACGGGCCGTTCCGGGTGACGGCGTGGAGCGACCGGGAGATGCTCCTGGAGCGCAACGAGTACTACTGGGGCCGTACCCAGGTGGAGTTGGACCGGATAGTGGTGCGTTTCTACGACGACCCGGAGGTGATTACCCGCCAGTTCCTGCAGGGGGAGATCCACTGGGCGAACTACTGGGCCAGCGCCCCCGAGCTGCGGCCCTACGTGGTCGCCAATCCGCTGTTCGCCACCACCTACTTCTACTTTCGCAGCGACCGCGAGCCGTTCGACGACGAACGGGTGCGCAACGGCCTCGCCCTGCTGCTGCCGTGGCACGAGATTCGCAACCCCGAGGCGACCTACTTTCCGAGCGATACGCTGGTGCCCGACATCGCCGACTACCCCGAGGTGATCGGCATCCGCGAACAGGACGTCCGCCGCGGTCTGCAACTGCTCGGCAAGGCGGGTTACGCTGGCGGCCGCGGCCTGCCGACGATCAACATCAAGGTCGCGGCCGGCAGCGTGGCGGTGCGCGTGGCGCAGATCATGCAGGAGGCGTGGGAGGGGCAGCTCGGCGTGGAGGTGGCGGTGCAGGAATTTGCCTACCGCGACCTGATCGAGGAGATTCGGGCCGGCGACTTCACCCTCGCGCACCAGACCTGGGTGGGCGACTTCGCCGATCCGCTCACCTTCCTGCAGATGTGGACGCGCTCGAGCAACCTGAACGACGCCGCCTACTTCAATCGCCAGTACGACCGCACGGTGACGCGCGCGCTGCGTACCGCCGGAACCGAACGCCTGCCGGCGCTGGCGAGCGCCGAGGCGATGCTGCTCGAGGAGGCGGTGATTCTGCCGATCAGCCACATGGTGGCGTTCAATCTGGTCAGCCAGGGCAGGCTGGATGGATGGTACCCGAACGCCCTCGACATCCACCCGTTCCGCTTCATCCGCTTCCGGCGGCTAGAGGGCCCGCGCGGCGTGGCCACTGCACCACGGCCCGCGCGAGCGTCAATCAGTTAGCGCCGTCGCCGCCGGGGGGTGCCTTGGGTTGCGGCGGCTTGCCCGCGAACCGCTCCAGGAAGGCGAGCAGGCGCGCCCGGAACAACACCCCGGTGCCGAACAGCACCAGCGCGATAGCCATCACGATGCCGGCGAACAGCCAGCGCTGCTCGGCCGCCGCATCGCCCATCACCACGCTGCCGACGATGCCGGGCAGCCGGCCGACCGTGGCAATCACCAGGAACAGGCTCAGGCGCATGCGCGACAGGCCAGCCACGTAGCACAGCACGTCCTTCGGTATGCCGGGGATGAGGAAGAACAGGAAGAAGGTGATGGTGGCGCGCGGCGAAGACGCCATCCGCTGCAGCCGGTCGATCTGTTCGCCGCGCAGGATGGCGCGCAGGAACTCGATGCCCAGGAACCGTGACGCCAGAAATGCGATGGCGGAACCGAGCGCGCTGCCGGCCACGGTCAGCGCCAGGCCGCCCGCGATGCCGAACAGATACCCGCCGGCGATCTGCGGCACCTCGCCGGGAATGACGAACACGACGATCTGCAGCGCCTGCACGGCCATGAACACCAGCGGCGCCGTAGCGCCGAATCCGCCCACCCACTGGCGCAGCTCCTCCGGGCGGGTGGCGATGGTCCAGATCTGCTCCCGGTACAGCAAGATGACCGCCAGCATCGCCCCGAACAGCAATGGGTAGGCGGCGAGGGCGGCCACGCGGTGTACGGTGCGGGCTGGGGTGCGACGTTCGGCCGGCATCCTGGCACCAGTATAAACGCTTGCGGTCGATTCGTTTGCAACCTGGTAACGGTGTCGTTATATTCCCCCCTGATGTTGACGTTGCATGCCCTCGGGAGTTCGCCGGGCAGGACGGCGGGTCATACTGGCGCAACCGCCCCCCGAACCGCCCCGGTGCGCGCCGCCGCCGCTGCCGAGCCGAAACCCGCGGCCGACGGCATGGCCGGCACCGAGGCCGCACCGTTGGTCGCCCCCAGGAAGTCCGTCGGCGCCCGTTCAAAGGCGCGTACCGCACCCGGTTCCGCGGGTGCTGCCGGATCCGCAGGTGCCGCCAAGCCGGCCAAGACCACCAGAACCTCGAAGTCGACCAGGACCACCCGGACCACCAAGACTGCCGGCGCCGCCAAGCCGGCCAAAACGAGCAAGGCGAACGGCGCCGCGGCGGCGAGCACCACGGCTACCGCCAAGAGCAGGAAGAAAAGTACGACCACGGTGCGCCGCCCGCGCCTGCAATACAAGGTCGGCCAGCAGCTCGTCTATCCGCTGCAGGGCGTGGGCCAGGTGACGACCATCGAGGAGCGCCCGTTTCGTGCCGAGACGCTACTCTACTACGTGGTCTACCTCGCAGTGTCCGACATGACCATCATGGTGCCGGTCGAGAAGGCGGACGAGCTCGGCATTCGCGCCATCGTGCCGCGCACCGAGGCGACCGGCGCCCTGCGCATGATCGGCGAGGACTACGAGCCGATCCCGACCGACTGGAAACTGCGCTACCAGATGAACCTGGACCTGCTCAAGGCGGGCTCGGTAAGCGACATCGCCACCGTGGTACGCGCGCTCTACCACCGCAGCCGGATCAAGGAACTGCCGATTCTGGAGCGCAAGCTGTACGACAACGCCCGTTCGCTGCTGGTGGACGAGCTCTCGTTTTCGCTCGGCAAGGACAAGGGCACCATCGAGGAGATGATCAACTCGCGCCTGCAAACGGGCGTGAAAGCGTAGCAACCTGCCCCGGACAGCCTGGCAACGAACACTCGACCGCATGGCGCAGCGCGTCGGCGGCGCGTTGCCGGCGGTATCGGAACTGGCGGCGCAACGGCGCGACCCGTTCGGCGTGCTGGTTTCGACCATCATCTCGTTGCGCACCAAGGACGAGGTCACCGGGCCGGCGTCGTACCGCCTGCTGGCCCGCGCATCCACGATCCCACGCCTGGCCGCGCTGCCGGCGGCGGAGATCGCAGCGCTGATCTACCCGGCCGGTTTCTACAACACCAAGGCGCGCCAACTGCGCGCGGTCGCCGAGATCCTGGTGCGCGACCACCAATGCGCCGTGCCCGACTCGCTGGCCGCGCTGTTGCGCCTGCCCGGCGTGGGGCGCAAGACCGCCAACCTGGTGCTGGGCCTGTCGTTCGGCATCCCGGCCATCTGCGTGGATACCCACGTGCACCGCATCTGCAACCGCCTGGGCTGGGTCGACACGCGCGCGCCCGATGCCACCGAGCTGGCGCTGGTGCGCGTGCTGCCGAAACGCTTCTGGATCCCGATCAACGCCATCATGGTGAGCTTCGGCCAGCAGGTGTGCACGCCGCAGAGCCCGCGCTGCTCGGCGTGCCCGGTGCACGGCCTCTGTGCGCGCCGCGGGGTAACGCGCCACCGCTGAGCCGGCCCCCGCCGGTGCGGGCCCGGGTGGTCAGTCCTGTTGCAGTTCGTTGATGCGATCGCGGATCTTGGCGGCCTGCTCGTAGTCCTCGTCCTGCACGGCGGCGTCGAGTTCTTTCTGCAGGTCGCCGAGCAGGGAATTGTCCTCGGACTTCCCCTGCCGCTTGCGCTGCCGCGAGCGATCGCCGTCGTCGACGCCGGCCACCGAACTCGCCGGCATGCCAGCGTGAGAGACTACGTCCTCGTCGATGAAGATCGGGCACTTCACCCGCACCGCCAGCGCCACGCAATCGGACGGCCGCGCATCGATCACCATCTCCTCGTCCTCCAGGAGCAGGATCAGGCGCGCGTAGAAGATGCTGTCGTTGATGGCGGTAATCTCGATGCGGTTGACCTCCGCGTCGAGGCGGCCGAGCACCGACACGAACAGGTCGTGGGTAAGCGGGCGCGCGGCGTTCACGTCGCCGAGTCCCATCACAATGGAGTGCGCGATGCTGGGGTCGACGAAGATCGGCACCACCGAATCGCTGCCGGTGGGGCGAATCAGTACCGCGTTGCCGTCCTGCGCCTTGACCACGGTCCAGATGTCTGCCGGAACTAACATGCTGCGCGCGGCACCCGTCTCGCCGTCACTACGCGGACTTCTTCTCGCCGAGCAAGGTGACTTCCGGCGCCACCGCGTTCTCGACCACCTCGCCGGTCACGATGACGCGCTTGAGGCCCGCCAGGGAAGGCACATCGTACATGATATCGACCATGATCGTTTCGATGATCGAACGCAACCCGCGCGCCCCGGTCTTGCGCTGTACCGCTTTGCGCGCGATTGCCTCGATCGCCTCCTGCTCGAAGATCAACTCCACGTCGTCGAGCTTGAGAGACGCCTGATACTGCTTGACCACCGAATTGCGCGGCTCCACGATGATCCGCTTCAGCGATTCCACCGAAAGCTGCTCCAGCGCCACCACCACCGGCAGGCGCCCGATGAACTCGGGAATCAGTCCGTAGTGAATGAGGTCGTCCGGCTCCAGGTGCTCGAACAGCTCCACCAGATCCTTCTCATTCGTGGTGCGCACCTTGGCGCCGAATCCGAGCGGGTTCTGGGCGATGCGCGCTTCCACCACCGCATCGAGGCCGACGAACGCGCCGCCGCAGATGATCAGGATGTTGCTGGTGTCGATCTTCAGCATCTCCTGATTGGGGTGCTTGCGGCCGCCCTGCGGGGGTACCGAGGCAACCGTGCCTTCGATGATCTTCAGCAGCGCCTGCTGCACGCCCTCGCCCGACACGTCGCGCGTAATCGAGACGTTCTCGCCCTTCTTGGCGATCTTGTCGATTTCGTCGATGTAGATGATGCCGCGCTCGGCGTTCGCGATGTTGCTGCCGGCGTTCTGGATCAGCTTGAGCAGGATGTTCTCGACATCCTCACCGACGTAGCCGGCCTCGGTGAGCGTGGTGGCGTCGGCGATGGCGAACGGCACCTTGAGCTTGCGCGCGAGCGTCTCCGCGAGCAGCGTCTTGCCCACGCCGGTGGGACCGACCAGCAGGACGTTGGACTTGTCGAGCTCGACGTCGCTGTCCTGCTTGCGCATGGCGATACGCTTGTAGTGGCTGTAGACCGCCACCGACAGCACCTTCTTGGCCTCTTCCTGGCCCACCACGTACTGGTCGAGGTAGCGCTTGATCTCTTTCGGCTTGGGAATCTCTTCCTGGTATTCGGCGGTGAGAGTCTCTTCCTCGTCGTCGAGGATCTTCTTGCAGACGGTGACGCACTCGTCGCAGATGTACACTCCGGGGCCGGCGATCAGGCGCCGCGCCGTATCGGCGCTCTTGCCGCAGAACGAGCAAAGCTTCTGTCCTCCCGCCTTGCTGGTCTTCGCCATCGTCAGCCCTCACCCGTCATGATTCAACTGCCGCCATTACTCCTGGCTGCCTGTCTCGCCGTCGTCGCGCTTCATCACCCGGTCGATCAGGCCGTACCCCTGCGCCTCGTCGGAGGACATATAGTAGTCGCGTTCCAGATCCGACGCAATCACCTCATCCTCCTTTCGGGCATGAATCGCAAAGTAATGGATGATCATCTTCTTGAGCCGGATCAACTCGCGCGCCTGGATGCCGATGTCCGCCGCCTGACCCTGCACCCCGCCCCATGGCTGGTGAATCAGCACGCGCGCGGAGGGCAGCGCGAACCGCTTGCCGTGGGTGCCGGCGGCGAGCAACAGGGCGCCCATCGAAGCGGCCTGTCCGAGACAGACGGTCTGAATGTCGGGCCGGACGTACTGCATGGTGTCGTAGATCGCCAGACCGGCGGTCACCGAACCGCCGGGCGAGTTGATGTAGAGCTGAATGTCGCGATCCGGATCCTGCGATTGCAGGAACAGGAGCTGAGCTACGACCAGATCGGCGGTGACATCGAAAATCTCACCGTCGATGAAGATGATGCGGTCCTTGAGCAGCCGCGAGTAGATGTCGTAGGAACGCTCCCCCCGGCCGGTCTGTTCGATGACGATAGGTACCAGACTGTTTAGCTGTGGGTCCATGATGTATGTAGGGGCCGGCCCCCGCCTGAAGGGCACGGGAGACCTGCGCTAATTTACTGGTTCGCCTGCAGCGAGTCCATATAGCTCGCATAGCTGGTGCGTGCACCCGGCTTCACGTCGCTGGCCGCGATGAGCCGGTCGAACAGTTTCTCGGTGCGTAGCTCGCGGCGCAGGTAGGCGAGCATGTTCTGGCTCTCGTAGCGCGCGCGCAACTCCTCGACGTCGCCGCCGCGCTGCTCGGCCATCTCGGTCAGCCGGGCGTCGATGTCCTCGTCGCCGACCTCGATTTTCTCTGCGTCCGCCAGCGCTTCCTCGACCAGCGAGTAGCGGACGCGGCGCTCCACCGTCGGCCGCAGGTCGTCGATCGCCTGATCGACACTCTGGCCGCTGGCTTCGATTGCCGCCGTAAGCTGATCCGGCGTCTGCCCGTTACGCGCCGCGAAGCTGCTCCATGCGTTCTGCATGTCGGCCGCCACCATCGACTTGGGCAGCGGCACTTCGGACGACTCCACCACCTGCGCCATGAGCTGCTCGATCAGCCCGCCCCGGATGTTGGCGTCGGCGCTGGCCTGCAGCCGCTCGCGCAGATCCCGCTTCAGGTCGTCGAGTGACTGGAAGCGTTCGCTGATGTCCTGGGCGAGCTCGTCGTCGAGGTCGGGGAGCTGCTTTTCCTTGACCGAGGTCACGGTGACCTTGAGGGTAACCGTACGGTTGGCCAGCTCGGCGTGTTCCCAGTCGGCCGGGAACGACTTGGTGATTTCCTTGTCGGCGCCGCGTTCCATGCCGAGCAGTTCGTCGTCCATGTGGTAGAGGTTGTAGTGGGTGCCTACCTCGAACACGAAGTCGCGCCGCTCGGTGGCGGTGTTCGGAGCTCCCGCGTCGTCGAGTTCCACGTAGTTGACCGTAACCACGTCGCCGTGCTCGACCACCACCGGCGCATCGGCCTGCGCCTTCTTGTCGATCACCACGGCGTTCTGTTCCTGCAGGCGGCTCAACTCCCGTTCCAGGCCGGCGTCTTCGACCGCCACCTGCGGTTTGTCCAGCGCAAGGCCGCGGTAGGTGCCCAGCTTCACGTCGGGCCAGGTATCGTAGATCACGGTGAAGGTGAAGTCTTCGCCGAGGACGATCGGCTGCTCGGTGTCGGTGCGCGGCGGCACTAACGCCATCGGCTTCTGCTCCACCCCGTCGATCACCTCTCTGACGGTGTCATTGATCACCTGCTCGGTGACCTGCCGGGTGAGGGCGTCGCCGAACTTGCGCACCAGCACGTCACGCGGCACCTTGCCGCGCCGGAAGCCCTTGATCTGGACGTCGCGGCGCAACTCGCGGATCGACTTGTCGTAGCACTCCTGCACGCTGCTGCCGGCCACCGTGAGGGTGAGCCGTACCTCGCTGTCGGCGGAGACTGATAGTTCCTGGTTGGTTACGGTCACTCGGTTGCCTTTGTATCTCTCCGAGCGGGAAACGGGATTCGAACCCGCGACTTCCACCTTGGCAAGGTGGAGCTCTACCACTGAGCTATTCCCGCTTGATGCGAGAGAAGGGACTCGAACCCTTACGCCTCGCGGCACCAGATCCTAAATCTGGCGTGTATACCAAATTTCACCACTCTCGCTATTGCCGAAGTCGACGGCCTGGAACCTCCGGCAGTCATGCTGAGCCGTGAAGGGATCGAACCTTCGACCCGCAGATTAAGAGTCTGCTGCTCTACCATCTGAGCTAACGGCCCTCGTTGTCGCGGGCGGACGCTTCCTCCTCCCGGTGTGCTGCCCCCGGCGCCAGCGGCCAGCCATGATTCCTCGCTTCGCGCCCGGCAGGACTCGAACCTGCGACCTACGGATTCGAAGTCCGGCGCTCTATCCATCTGAGCTACGGGCGCCACTGCTGCACCGTGCGGGCTGGTAACGTACGGTACCCGTCGCTGCCCATGCAGACGCCGAACGCCGCCGTTACCACCAGAGGTGGGTGGGTGATGGGGCTTGAACCCACAACTTCCAGATCCACAGTCTGGTGCTCTACCGATTGAACTACACCCACCGAGTGGCGCAACCCGTCCGCTTGCGCGCACACGGTAACGCGAACAACAGGGTAATCAGCGGTCCAGCCGCTGTCAACCGGTATTTGGCGACCGCGGGCGACCGCCGCCGGCGGGTGCGTCCCGGGCACCTCAGCGGCGCTCCAGGTCGAGGGCGGCGGAGTTGATGCAGAAGCGCTGGCCGGTGGCGCCGGGGCCGTCGTCGAACACGTGCCCGAGGTGGGCCTCGCAGCGGCTGCACATGACCTCCGTGCGGCGCATGAAGAAGCTGTTGTCGGCCTCGGTGTGTACGCAGCCGCCGGCGACGGGCGCCGTGAAGCTTGGCCAGCCGGTGCCGGAGTCGAACTTGTCGGCGGCGTCGAACAGCTCGCTGCCGCACGCCACGCACCGGTAGGTGCCGTCATCCTTGGTAGTGCAGTAGGCGCCGGTGAACGGCGGCTCGGTACCCTTCTTGCGGGTGACGTGGTACTGCTCGGGCGTGAGTTCGCGGCGCCACTCGGCGTCGCTCTTGCGCACCTGCGGTTCGGCCCGGCCTTGCTTGCTCACCAGTGTCCTCCTCCCTGCACACGATACTAGTACTACAAACCGATCTCGTCGGCCACTTCGCGCATCGCCAGGATGACGGCACGGTCAGGCGGATTCAGGTTCAACACGGGTTTGAGCATGGCGGTACTACAAACCGATCTCATCCGCTACTTCGCGCATTGCCAGGATGACCGTCCGGATCAGGTCGTTCAGTTCGGCATCGAGCATGCCGGCGCCGCGCTCGATCACCTCGCGGTCCACGCCGGCCGCAAAGTTGGCGCTCTTCCACTTCTTTCTGACCGACTTCACCTCCAGATCGCGCACGCTGCGCGATGGCCGCACCAGGGCGCAGGCGGTCACGAAACCGGTGAGCTCGTCGATCGCGTACAGTGTTTTCTCCAGATCGGAAAGCGGCTCCACGTCGGTGCAGATCTGCCAGCCGTGCGACACCACCGCGCGCACGTACTCGTCCGGCCACTCGGCCGCGCGCAGGATCTGCTCGGTCTTGCGGCAGTGCTGTTCCGGGAACTTCTCCCAGTCGAGGTCGTGCACCAGCCCGATCACCTCCCACGGCTCGGGCTGCGCGCCGCGTTCGCGGGCCATGTAGCCCATGGTGGCGGCGACCGCGCGGCAGTGATTGCGCAGCGCGGGGTTGTCGATGTACTGCTCCAGGAGTCGTTCGGCGTCGTTTCGGGTCGGTACCATGCCGCCGATTGTACGTGCCGGGCTGCTGACAGGCCAACCCGCGCGGCGGTATGTTCGCTTCTCGAAATGGCCAATCTGCTCAGTTCCTATCTGGCGGCTACCCCGCCCGACCACGTCACGGCGCCGATGGCGGGGTACGTCGCCGCCCTCGATCAGATGTACGACGGCTCCCCGGATGTCGCCGCCGCGGTGGTGCAGGAGCTCGCCGACCAGCGCGCCCACCTGAAACTGATTGCCAGCGAGAATTACGCGTCGCTGGCGGTGCAGGCCGCCATGGGCAACCTGCTCACCGACAAGTACGCCGAGGGCGTGCCGGGGCACCGGTTCTACGCCGGCTGTGCCAATGTCGACGCGGTGGAGCGGCGCGCGGCGCATCTGGCGTGCGAGCTGTTCGGCGCCGAGCACGCCTACGTGCAGCCGCACAGCGGCGCCGACGCCAACCTGGTCGCCTACTGGGCCATCCTGGCGACGCGCGTGGAACAGCCGCGGCTGGCCGAGCTGCAGGTGAAGTCCGCGCTGGCGCTGAGCGAGCCGGACTGGCAGCGTCTGCGCGCGGAGCTGGGCAACCAGCGCCTGTTGGGCATGGACCTGGGCGCCGGCGGCCACCTGACCCACGGCTACCGGCTGAACGTGTCCGGGCGCATGTTCGAGTGCCACTCTTACGGCGTGGACCCGGACAGCGGCTTGCTGGACTACGACGCGCTGGAGCGGCAGGCGCGGGAGGTGCGGCCGCTGATCCTGCTGGCCGGCTACAGCTCCTATCCGCGCGCCCTCGACTGCCGCCGCCTGCGCGCCATCGCCGACGCGGCGGGGGCGGTGCTGATGGTGGACATGGCCCACTTCGCCGGGCTGGTGGCCGGCGGCGCGCTCGGCGGCGACCACGACCCGGTGCCGTTCGCCGACGTGGTGACCTCCACCACCCACAAGACCCTGCGCGGACCGCGCGGCGGTCTGGTGCTGTGCCGCGGTGAGTTCGCCGACGCGGTGGACCGCGGCTGCCCGCTGGTGCTCGGCGGGCCGCTGCCGCAGATGCTGGCCGCCAAGGCGGTGGCGTTCGCGGAGGCGAGCCGCCCGCAGTTCGCCCGCTACGCCCGGCAGGTGATGGCCAACGCCAAGGCGCTGGCGGCGGCGTGCCTCGCGCACGGCCTGGCGCTGGTTACCGGCGGCACCGACAACCATTTGCTGGTGGTGGACGTGACGCCGTGCGGGGTGACCGGCCGGCAGGCCGAGTCGGCGCTGCGCGACGCCGCCATCATGGCCAACCGCAACGCCATCCCGGGCGACCGCAACGGGCCCTGGTATACCTCCGGGCTGCGCCTGGGCACGCCGGCTCTGACCACGCTGGGGATGCACGAGGAACAGATGGCACAGGTGGCGGCGCAACTGGCACGCGTGCTGGACGCGGTGCAGCCCGCGCCGGTCACGCGCGGGGCGCGCGCCGGCAGTCCGAGCCGCGGCCAATACCGCCTGCCGGATGCGGTCTGCGCCGACGTGCGCGCCGACGTAGGCCGCCTGCTGGCCGGCTACCCCGCCTACCCCGGCCTCGATCTGGGTGTGCTGCAGGGCCTGCTGGCCGGTGCCGGAGGCGAATCGGAGTGACCGTCGCCGGCCTCGGAGGTCGCGTCCAGCGCGACTCGAACGCGCGACCCGCAGCTTAGAAGGCTGCTGCTCTATCCGCTGAGCTATGGACGCCAGATGACACGCGGGAGTTCGGGATGAGAGGACTCGAACCTCCGATCTCCTGCTCCCAAAGCAGGTGCCCTAGCCCCTGGGCTACATCCCGGGTGCGCCCGCCGCCGGCACGCGGTGCAAACGGCAGGCGAACGCCTGACAGGGGAATATAGAAGCGCATCGGCGCAGCGGTCAACGGTGTTTGGGGCGGCGGGGCGGCGGGGCGGCGGTAGGGCGGCGGTGCCGCCGACAGGGCATGTGGAGCCGATTGCTGCAGCGGACGACCCGAAGAGATGCTTGGCCGACGGTCGCCGGGTCGAGACGAGCGCGTATGCCTACGCCGTTCATGGGCTTCCGGCCTATGGCGGTTGATTGAACAGGGATTTCGCGCGACTCGACACTCTGCGCGCTCGTCACTACCATCCGAGGCATTCGAATGGCAGAGGGCCAATGGCGAGAAGATCAGTACAGCCACGATCGCGATTCAACATGAAACGGAGAATACGGGAGCGCCCGGATCCATCGGTACTCACCGGTCTCGCACGAACAGTGAGGTACCGCGGGAGTCCGCTGCATAAGCGAGATCCCGGTGACTTCAACCTTGCGCCGCCTGTCCAGCCGCGCGATGACAAGACTCTTTGCGACGGAGTACACATTCATACGAGGGATGTCGCGCAAGCGCTCTTCGAGGAGGGCGTGGCGCGCGGCCTCATTAGCGTGCAAACACGGGGACAGTTTCCACAGAACATCTGGGCGGTAACGAAGGACGGATACCCTCTCGAAGCTCAGCTCGAGAACCAGGAACAAGGTACCTGCCACGGCTACCCCATGCCCACAACCGATCCATTCCGCGACGCAGTAATCTTGCGACGGAGTCAATCTTGAACTCGACGCTTCGAATCGACTACGAGTGGTTACCGAGTGAATATGGCAATTGTGAGGAGCGCGTGACACTCGCTGATGTTGCGGTCTTCGTAGGAGACCATTGCGCAACCGAGTTGGGCGATAGCGTGGCGAAAACGGTCCGTCGGTCCGCGCGTTTGTCGGCGCTTCATCTGGCTCAGTGGTTTGCTACCAATTGGTGGAGGTTGCTTTGGCAACCGAGGATCGGTGATCTATCGTGGCAAATGAGTCACAAGATCGGCGGTGCCGGTGGCGGGTACATCTGGCCCGACCTGTCATTCAGCAGCAATTGGGAATCGATTCTCGTGAGTTCTTGTCGAACGGAACAATCGGAAGCAGAGCCGATTCGCTATCTGAATGATTTCAGCCTCAGCGTTCCTATTGGAGACTTCGAGAAGTGCATTGCGCAGTTCATAGGAGGCACGGTCGCAAGGTTGTCCGAGACCTTGAAGGAAGAGACGGAGTTGAGCGTTCTTTGGCGCGAAGTGATGAGTGAGCGTCGCGATCGCGATATGTCACGATTGCGGAAGTTGGAGGCTTGTATGGGGTACGACCCCGATGAGGCTCCGGATGAGCTTCTACACACTCTGAATGCGGCTGCCAATCCATACGGCGATGAAGCGGTCCACGAACTAGCCGCAGCGTAAAGGAGCGAAACGATCTCTCAGATCGAAGTCCTTGCTGAGCAGGCTCGACGCCAGGCTCTGCGGGTTCGAGTATCTTCCTATGCCGTGCTCCGCCGCAGAATCACCGAGGAGATTGACCGATCAAAGCCTCCGTGGGAGCGAGCGAGGGAAGCCGCTCAAATCGCCAGAGACGTGTGGAATCTGGAAGGCCCGGTATCGCCGTCGGTACTCTCCGATCTGTTCGAAATGAGAGAATCTGATCTGGCGGAAAGAAATGCAAGCCGAGCTCGGCCGTTGTCCGTCGCGTTTCGTGACGATGAGAATCCCAGCAGCATGCTCATTTCATGGAACACGCGTTCACCTGCAGGTCGTCGGTTCTTGCTGACGCGCTTGGTAGCGGATCACCTTGCGTCTCGTGCGGAGGAGAGGCTCTTGCTGGCGACCCAGGTGGCTACAAGCAGGCAGCAATTCCAGCGGGCATTCGCTCAGGAGTTTCTTTGTCCGTACGACAGACTGAAGGAGATGATCGGCACAGACGCGCCGGACGAGGATGATATCGAATGCGCCGCTGAACACTTCGACGTCTCGACCTGGGTGATCGTGTGCACCCTCGTCAACAACCATGCCTTGCGGCGGGAGGCACTCGCTGATTGGGGTGTGAGCTTGGCGGTGTAGTGCGAGAAGTTATGCGTTTCAGGCGAGCAGGCGCGCCGGCAGCACGCCGGGGCCGGCCTCGTCGCGGCTCACCAGGTGCGCTATCAGCGCCGCCGTGGTGACGTCCAGCAGCACCGCCACGCCGGTGAGCAGCGGCAGCACCGGCTGCATGATCAGCGGACCGTCCGCCAGGCCGTTGCCGGACAGCGACCACAGCAGGGTCAGGCTGACCATCGCTCCGAGACCGGGAACCACGCCGGCCACGAACGAGAGCAGGAAGGTGAACAGCGCCGCCCACAGGAGTTGCTCGACGGTGATCTCGAAGCTGGTGTAGGAGCGCAGCACCATCAGGTAACCGATGCCGGTGACCAGCGCGGAGCCGGCGCGTCCGAACACCGCGCACAGCGGGTATACGGCGGCGGTGACCCGGCGCGGCAGCCGGAACGACTCCCGGCCGTGCACTACCAGCGAACCCAGGCTGACGTAGGGATCACCGCTGATCAGCCCGGTCAGCGCCGGCCCCAGCGCGGCGTAGATCGCCCGGTAGGGGTTGGTGCGCTCGCCGAGCAGGTAGAGCAGGGCCGGGAACACGACCAGGTAGAGCACGGTCACGTCGACCGCCAGGACCACGATCAGCTCGCGATAGAGCGCCAGCTCGGCGTGTCCGAGTTGCACCACCGCGGCGGCCGCGATCACCACGATCGCCACCCAGAACAGCTCCACCACCAGGGCGTTGATCTGAAAAAAGATGCGGCACAGCGAGTCGAACAGTTCCGTCACCGGGCGCCTAACCACGTCGTCGAAGTCGAGATGCGCGCCCAGGATCAGCCCGAGCGCCAGCACCGGCAGCAGCATCGAGCCGTCGTTCACCAGCGCCTGGAACAGGTTGCCGGGGAAGGCGGCGCCCACGATGTCGATCAGCCCGGCCGCCGCGCGCGGGCTGTGCTCGACGATCACCACGATGGGAATGCGCCGCGGCGCCAGCAGCAGCACAGACGCCAGACCCACCGCGGTCAGCAGGGCGCTGCTGCCCGCCACGTACAGCGCCAGCCTACCGTACACCCGCAGCGCCGCTCCGCTCGAACGCAGTTCGTGAGTGCTCATGACCACGCCGAAGAAGACCACCGGGAACACCGCGTAGCGCCCGATCTGCAGGGCGACCCGCGACAGCCGCGGCAGGAGTTCGGCAAGCTCGCCGCCGCCGCGGCTCATGAGGATTCCGATCAACAGCCCGGCGGTCGCCGCCAGCGCGGTCTTGAGCCATATTTTCATCCCGTTCAGGGTTGCCGACCCCGTCGATGACCGTCAACGCCCGTTGACGCGTCGCGCGGGGACCGGCCTTGCCGTTCGCGACGCGAACCATGACCCCCGGCAGGGCCTCAGACGCCGGCTCCGCCGCAAGTCCCGTGAGACGGAGTAACAGGACCTGAAACGCACCGCGGTGGACTTGCAAGTACCGTTCAGGAATCGCAGGGCGTCGTCACGAGCGTCATTCAGGAAGAATCGCGCGCTCTGTTAAGGTTCGCGAGGCCATTGATTGACCTCGCGATCGTGCCGCCGCAGTTTTGGTAAACGCCATATCGGGCAGATTGCCGACTATTTCATCCAGCATCCAGCACCAGCATAAGGAACAGTAATGAACGCGCACGTTTCAGGTCGCCGGGTCCCGCCGGCATCCCTTCTCGGCCTCGTGGTCGCCATCGCATCGCTCGCATTGATCGTAGCCGGCTGCGCCCAGGCACCGGCTGCCGGGAGCACCACATCGCTATTGGACCAACAGGCCCTGAACGACACCGCCATGCCGGAAGCCGACGGCGATCCCGTCGTCAACAATCCCCCGGTCAACGATCCCGTCGTCAACAATCCCCCGGTCAACGATCCCCCGGTCAACGATCCCCCGGTCAACGATCCCCCGGTCAACAATCCCCCGGTCAACGATCCCCCGGTCAACGATCCCCCGCCGTCCAACGAGTCTCCAACTCTATGGATCTCTCGCGAAGGCAGTGGCGATTTAACCGAGGGCGACAACCTTGTATTTGAGCTGTTGCTCGTCGGAGACCTACGGGTCAATCCAGTGCCAGCGGTCGTAACCTTGCTTGAACAACGCAATCAAGGCCCCGTGTTGGCCGGTGCGGTGTTGTCTCTCGAATACAACGGAAAGTACAGCGTTTCGAAGACCGTGACCGTCGACGCCAGCCGAAGCACCAACACGGTTACGTTCCAGACCGTGGATGACACTTACGATGACATTCCTGCCGGGAGCACGCACACCATTTTCGCATTCGTGCGGCCTGACTCTGCCGATCCTCCGCGATATCGCGCCGCCGGTAGCTTCGAACAGTTCATAACGGAAACGGAATAGTACGCGGGCCATGACGATGTTCGCCGATGGCGCGTCGACGGACGAAATGGCTGATTGGGCACTGGCTCTCCATCGGATTACGCCGGCATGGCTGGCCGCAGTAGTCGGCATTGCACTTGCCGGTTGCTCGGGTGCCGGGTTGACACCCGGAAGAACGCCGAACCTGGTGGTGGCGGCTTATGTGAGCGACGGCAGCCCGCCCGCCGAGGCGGCGTTCACCCTGTCGGCGGTGGTACGCAACACCGGGAACGAAGCCTCGGCAGCCACGACGCTGCGCTTCTACCGGTCCGCGGACAAGACCGTCACCACCGACGACGTCGAGGTGGGCACGACCGCGGTGCCGGCGCTGGCCGCATCGGGAGGCGGCAGCGAGTCGCTGGAGGTGACCGCGCCTTCGCCGTCCGGCACGTATTACTACGGCGCATGCGCCGACCCGGCGGCGGGCGAGTCCGACACTACCGACAACTGCTCGCCAGCCGTCTCGATCAAGGTTGCTGAACCGAACGCGACGCCAGCGTCGCCGGCGTCGCCGGCGTCGCCGGGGGAGAGCGGCGGCACTCCGCCTGCGGCTGCAGCTCGGGACCTGAGCCCCTCCGCAGCGGCAGTTACGACTGGACCTGACGACCTGACTCCGGGCACGCCCTTTTCCCTTTCGGTGCGTGTGACCAACCATGGCAGCGGACCCTCGGCGGCCACGACGCTGCGCTTCTACCAGTCCACGGACCAGACCATCACGACCGACGACACGGAGGTGCGCAGCGACGGCGTGCCGGCACTCGCGCCGTCGGGAACCAGCGTCCATTCGGCACGTCTGCCGGCGCCCTCCACGGCTGGCACCTACTACTACGGCGCGTGCGTGGACGCGGTGCCGGGCGATTTCGACACCACCGACGACTGTTCGAGCGCGGTCCCCGTACGGGTCCGGGAAAGGCGTCCCAGCGTGTACGTGGGGGTGCCGGAGGTGAACCCAAGCGCGGTACAGCCGGGACAGACGTTCACCCTGTCGGTGCGGGTGAGCAATAGTGGCGACGCGGCGGCGCCGGCGACGACCCTGCGCTACTACCGGTCGTTGGACAGGCGGATTGGGCGTTCGGACACGGAGGTGAACACGGCCGAGGTGGGACCGCTTGCGGCTTCGGGAGGGAGCACGAAATCGATTTCGCTGACGGCGCCGTCCACGGTTGGCACCTACTACTACGGCGCGTGCGTGGACGCGGCGCCGGGCGATTCCGATACCACCGACGACTGTTCGAGCGGGTGGGAGCGTATGGCCGGGCGCATGGAGGTCCGGCTGCCCTCGCTGGCACCCAACTGTACGGACACCCACGTAATCTGGTGTGCCACCCTGACGGTAGGGGTAGGGGTCTCAGGGCGTTACTCCGGATACAACGGCTCTGGCTATCACTTCGGCAGCATCACGCCCGACACGTTCACCTACCACGGTGTCACGATCGAGGTGACGGCGCTCAACTACTTCAAGGACTGGCCCCCCTTTCTGTTTTTCAAGCTGGATGTGGACCGCGACTCGGTTCCCTCCGACGGCCTCTTCGGCGACGAGACCTTCTCGCTGGAACTCGATGACGGCGCCGTGGCGAGGTCCTTCCACGTCTCCACCAATAGCCCACCCGATGAGACCGAATATGCATACTACAGCCCGAGCCTGACATGGCGGCGCAATGCCACCGTCTCGGTCACGCTTAGCCACAACCCGGTCCCCACGGCTACGGACAGCACGGTGACCACGCCCTCGGATACGGACTACGCCTTCACCGTCGCGGACTTCAATTTCATGGACAGCTATGGCGATACGCTGCGCAGCATCACGATCGATTCGCCGCCCGCGTTGGGCAACCTGAGGCTCAACAGGACCGACGTGACCGCGGGCAGCACGGTGCCCGCGGCCCAACTGGAGAGTGGCAACCTCACGTACACGCCGCCCGCGAGCCAGACCGGCACCGCCTTGACGATGTTCAAATTCAAGGTGAACGACGGTATCAGCGACAGCGCCTCGTATGCCATGACCATCAACGTGGCACCGTAGCACGAGGCCACCGCCACCAAGATTGTGGTATTCTGCCATGCGCCGTTGTTCGGTTCGCTCCACCTCCTCCGGCTGTTGCCGTCGCGATTTACCGCCTCGCCACCGGCACCGGCGAGAGCCCGCCCTCGTCTCTATCGCCGCGCGCTCCAGCGGTGTGCCAGGGCGGTGTATTGTTCGGCCTCGGAGACGCGGCCGCGCTTGCGGCAGCCGGCCGCGCAGATGCGCGCCTTGCGCGCCAGTTCGGCCGCGGCCGCGGCGTGCCGAGCCGGCGCGAAGCAGTGCCCTTCCACCAGGTCACGCAGCGCGTGCAGGCGGAACAGTTCGATGTAGCCGTAGCGCTCGGAGAGCTGGTCGCCGTGGCCGGCCCGCTTGATGACCGACTCCCGTTCGACGTAGGCGACCGGGTGGCGCGCCGTGAGGCGCAGCCACAGCTCGTAGTCCTCGGCGATTTCCAGGTCCTCGCGAAAGCCGCCCGCCTCCTCGAACGCGCCCCGGAGCAGCAGCACGGTGGAGGGGCCGATGACGCACTTGCGCAGCGACTCGGCGAACAGGTCGCCGCTGCGGCGGTGGCGCTGGCGGCGTTGGGAGACGATCTGTCCGTTGCGCACCCAGCGTTCCCGCGTATGGGTAATGGCGGCGCCGGCCGCCTGCGCCGCCGCAATCTGTACGGCGAGCTTGTGCGGCAGCCACAGGTCGTCGGAGTCCAGGAACGCCAGGTAGGCGCCGCGGGCGAGGCGCACACCCGCGTTGCGCACCTGTCCCGGCATGCCGGTATGTTGCTGCCGGACCAAGCGGACGCCGGCCGGCGGGTCCATCGCGGCCGCGGTAGCGTCGGTCGAGCCGTCGTCCACCACGATCAGCTCCAGCGGCGCGTAGCTCTGTCGCAACACCGAGGAGACCGCCTGACGCAGCAGGTCGACCCGGTTGTAGGTGGGAATGACGACCGACACCAGCGGCTGCGGCCCCATACCGGATCATGCTACCCCCACTCGGCTGTCCGGGCCAGGACTACCCGTGCAGCGAACGCGCGGATGGATGCGCCCACGCGCCGAATCGCTGCACGACCAGGGCACACCGGGGGCCCCGGCCCGCACCGGCCGCCACGCCTCTGACAGCGTCGGCTTGCGGAAATCAGCCACGGCCGGCAGGCTCGGGATGCGATGGCGTTGCCCTGTCGAATTGCGTTGGTGGGGTTCATGGGTTCCGGCAAAAGCACCGTGGGGCGGTTGCTCGCCACCGCCGTCGGCTACCAGTTCGTCGACGTCGATACGTTGATCGTGCGGGAGGCGGGGATGTCGATTCCCGAGTTGTTCCGGCGTGCCGGGGAGGATGTGTTCCGCGCCATCGAAACGCGCCTGCTAATCGGTCTCGGCGACCGCCGCAGCGTGGTGATCGCCACTGGCGGCGGCGCCCCGATGCGCCCCGTCAACCACGACTTCCTGCGCACGAAGTGCCGCACCTTCTACCTGGAGATCAGCGCCGCCGAGGCGCAGCGCCGGATCGGCGGCAGCGGCGGCCGGCCGCTGCTCGCCGGCACGCCGGAGGGCATCGCCGAGCTGCTGGCCGCTCGCCACGACCGCTACGCGGCGACGGGCGACACGATACCGGCCGAAGGGCGCACACCGCTGCAAGTGGTGGCTGCGATCCGGACGCTGTTGTAACAGCCGGGCGCCGCTGTAGCGGAGCCATCGCCGCCGGCGCTAGCGGCGCGGGGCGCCGGCGCGAGCGGCGAGAATCCGCAACACCTCTGCTAGCGGCACCTCCTCGGCCGCCAGAAGGACCAGCAGGTGGTAGATCAGGTCCGCGCTCTCGGCCGCCAGTTCGGCGCCGCCGGCGGCGGTGATCACCTCGATCGCCTCTTCGCCCACTTTCCGGCGGATCGCCATGTCGCCGGCGCGCAGCAGGCCGGCGGTGTAGGAGCCGTCCGGCAGCACGCGGCGCCGCTCGCCAATGACCTCCTCCAGCCGCTCCAGGATGGTAGCGGCGGAGGCCGGCTCGGGAACGATCATTGCGCCGCAGGGCGGGCGCGCACCGGGTGGCTGTCGCGGCCGGCGGTCTTGTCGTGCGCGCCGACTTCGCTGTCGCTCTGCGGATAGCGCTGCAGCAGGTCCCCCAGGTCAATACGGCCCTCGTACCACGCCTTGCCGATGATCGCGCCCACCACCCCCTCGGCGCGCAGGGCCGCCACCGTGTCGACATGATGCGCCGCGCCGATCCCGCCCGACAGGATTACCGGCCGGCGCGCCGCCCGCGCCACCGCCACGGTACGTTCGATGTCGGGACCGGCCAGGGTGCCGTCGCGCGCGATGCTGGTGTAGACGATGGCGCACACCGGCTGGTCCTGCATGCACGCGGCCAGTTCGGTGTCCGCTACGCCGCCGCCAGCCAGCCAGCCGTGGGTCTTCACCACGCCGGCGTCGGCGTCGATGCCGGCCACCAGCCGGTCGCCTACCTGCGCCGCCCAGCGTTCCGGCAGCCGCGGGTCGCGCGCCAGCGCGGAGCCAACCACCACGCGGTCTACGCCGATGTCCAGCAGCCGGCGGGCATCGGCCAGCGTGCGCACGCCGCCGCCGACCTGCAGGCGCAGCCCGACCGCGCCGCGGATGGCGGCGATCAGCGCCCGGTTGTCGCCGCTGCCGCGGGCGGCGTCCAGGTCGACGATATGCAGCCAGCGCGCGCCGGCCCGCTCCAGTTCGACGGCGGTGCCGGCGGCGTCGCGCGCGTAGTCGGTGGCGGCGTCGAAATCGCCGCGGGTCAGGCGCACGGGACGCCCATCGAGCAGATCGATGGCGGGCAGAATCAGCATGGCAAGGCTAGTGCGAATCGGTGGAGGGGTCGCTGGCGCGGGGCGAGCGGCTGCGTTCCACTTCGGCCTGGAACGCTTGGCAGATATGCTGTTGCAACTCCTGCTCGGTCATTTCGCGGGCGAGCAACTCGCTGAAGAACTGGCGCTTGCTCAGCCGGCAGATGCCGGACAGTGCCGTCAGATAGTCGCGGTGATTGTCCGGCGGCGTGGCGAGTACGAACAACAGACGCACCGGCTCGCCGTCGACCGAGTGGTAGTCGATGCCGGTGCGCGAGATGCCGAGCGCGATCTTGACCTCGCTCACGCCGTCGGTCTGGCCGTGCGCCGCGGCTACCCCGTGGCCGATGCCGGTAGTCTGGATGTGCTCCCGGCGCACCACCGCGGTCTCCACTGCGATCCGCTGCTGACCGTTGGCGAACACGGCGGCGCGTCCGACGACCTCGTGGATCGCCTGGAACTTGTCCCTGCTCTGCAGGTTGTCGACCACGGTACCTGTTTCAAAACAACGCAGCATTGACGCTTCAATGCGAAGCTATCAATCGCCGGCTATGGCGTCAAGTGGAGTATGAGCGACCAATCGGTTGGCGCGGCAGGCCGTGCGGCATACGGATGACCCCGGCGCGGGCGGTCTGCTACGGTACGCGCGGCGAGATGCGGGTTGAGGTCTGGTTTCGGGACGCGATCGGCGACGCGCGTGCGGCGCGCGTATTGGCGGCGGTGCGCGCCGCCGGCGTGCCGGATCTTCATGCGGTGCACATCCGTGACGTGTATCTGGTTGCCGGGGTGCCGGGGTTGCGGCCCCGCGACCTGGTCGAGCTGGTCTGCGATCCCGTCGCACAGCAGGCGTCGGTGCGGGCTGCGCCTGCCGGCACCGCGCCGCCCTGGGATCTGCTGCTGGAGGTCGCGGCCAGGCCGGGGGTCGCCGATCCGGTGGCCACCAGCCTGCGCGGCGCGCTGCGCACTATCCTCGGGCTGCCGGTGCCGGACGCGGCCCTGGTGCAGACCGCGCGCCAGTACCTGCTGCAAAGCAGTGCGCTGCAAAGCAGTGCGCTGCACGCCGTGCCCGAAAAGGCGTTCGGGGGCCTGTTCAACCCGCTGATTCAGGCCGCGCTGACCATCGGCGCGCACCAGTGGCGGGACGGGCGGCGGCCGCCGCGCATCTACCCCGCGGCCGCAGGCGCCGCGCTGCTGCACGCGGCCGCCGCGCCGCGCGCCGCCCGCTTTCCGGTGGTAGCGATGTCGGACAGCCAGTTGACGGCCGTGTCCGAGGAGCGCCTGCTGGCGCTGTCGCTCGCCGAGATGCAGGCGATTCGCGACCACTACCGCGCGCCGGCCACCCGGCAGCGCCGCCGCCACGCCGGCCTGGGCGACGCCGCCACCGACGTCGAGCTGGAGATGCTCGCCCAGACCTGGTCCGAGCACTGCAAGCACAAGATCTTCAACGCCGCCATCGAGTATCGCGACGGCTGCCGGGTCGAGGTGATCGATTCGCTGTTCGACACCTGCATTCGCGCCACCACGCGCGCCGTCGACCGCGGCGACGGTTTCCTGCGCTCGGTGTTCCACGACAACTCCGGCGTCATCGAGTTCGACGCCGACACCCTGCTGTGCTTCAAGGCGGAGACGCACAACTCGCCGTCGGCGCTGGATCCCTACGGCGGCGCGATCACCGGCATCGTGGGCGTCAATCGCGACATCATCGGCACCGGGCGCGGCGCGCGTCCGATCTTCAACACCAACGTGCTGTGCTTCGCGCCGCCCGATCTGGCCGACGTGCCGGCCGGCCTGCTGCCGCCGCGCCAGATGCTCGACGGGGTGCACCGCGGCATCGTGGACGGCGGCAACCAGTCCGGCATCCCCACGGTGGCCGGCGCGGTGCTGTTCGACGCCAGCTTCGTGGGCAAGCCGCTGGTGTTCTGCGGCACCGGCGGCATCCTGCCCGCGCAACTGGACGGCGCCCCATCGTGGGAGGCGGAGCCGTGCGCCGGCGACCGCGCCGTGATGGTGGGTGGGCGCATCGGGCGCGACGGCATTCACGGCGCCACCTTCTCGTCGCTGGCGTTGGACGAGTCCTCGCCCCTGTCGGCGGTGCAGATAGGCGATCCGATCACGCAGAAGAAGATGGCCGACTTTCTGCTGGAGGCGCGCGACCTGGGCTTGTACCGCGCCATCACCGACAATGGCGCCGGCGGCCTGTCGTCATCGTTCGGGGAGATGGCGGCGGCGTGCGGCGGGGTGCGCCTGGAGCTGGAGCGCGCGCCGCTCAAGTACCAGGGGCTGGCACCGTGGGAGATCCTGGTGTCCGAGTCGCAGGAGCGGATGAGCCTGGCGGTGCCGCCGGAGCACTACCATGCACTGGCGGAGCTGGCCGCGCGGCGCGAGGTGGAGCTGGCCGACCTGGGCGCCTTCACCGCGGCCGGTACCGTCGAGTTGCGCTACGCCAGCGAGCTGGTGGGGTTGCTGGACCTGCAGTTCCTCCACCACGGGCTGCCCAGGATGGAGCTGCGCGCCGTCTGGCAGCCGCCGACGCCGCCGGCCGTCGCCCCGGAGCGCACCCCGCCGCCGGCACAGGACGTGCTGCCGCGCCTGCTGGCGGATCCCAACATCGCCTCCAAGGAAGCCCTGGTGCGCCAGTACGACCACGAGGTACAGGCCCTGACCGTCGGCAAGCCGTTCGTCGGCAGGCAGATGGATGGCCCCGGCGACGGCGCCGTGTTGCGCCCGCGCGCCGACTCGCTGCGCGCGATTACCGTCACGCACGGCATCTGTCCCTGGTATTCCGCGCATGACGCCTACCACATGGCGATGTGCGCGGTGGACGAGGCGGTGCGCGCCCACGTCGCCTGCGGCGGCGCCCCCGACCGCATGGCGGCGCTGGACAACTTCTGCTGGCCCGACCCGGTCGCCGGCCCCGACAATCCCGAGGGCGAGTTCCTGCTCGCCCAACTGGTGCGCGCCGCGCGCGGGCTGCAGCAGGCCTGTCTGGCGTACGAGCTGCCGCTGATCTCGGGCAAGGACTCGATGAAGAACAACGCCGTCGTCGATGGGCGGCGGATCGCGGTATTGCCCACCCTGCTGGTGTCGGTGCTCGGCATCATGGCCGACCTGCGCCGCTCGCCGAGCACCGACTTCAAGCGGCCCGGCGACCTGATCTGCCTGGTCGGCGACGACCGCGGCGAGCTCGGCGCCACCGCATACGCCCGCCTGCTGGCGGCCGTCGGCGCTGCGCTGCCGATCGCCGAGCCGCAGCGCCACTGCCCGACCGTGGATGCGCCGGCCGCGATGCCCCGCTACCGGCTCCTGCATCAGGCCATCGCGGCGGGCTGGGTGGCCTCCGCGCACGACCTCGCCGACGGCGGCCTGGCGGTGGCGCTGGCCGAGTGCGCCATCGGCGGCCGCCTCGGCGCCCGCATCGACCTGGCACGCGTCCCGGTCGCTGACAATCCAGCGAGCGCCAGCAAGCCAGCGAGCGCCGCCGGGAAGGCGAACGACAGCGCCGAGCCGGGAAGTCACGAAGCGAGCGGAAGCGCGGGCGTGGGCACCGGCCGCGCCCGCCGCGCCGGTGCCGGGTACAGCGTCCGGGCAGCGAACGGATCCGGATCGGGCACTGGCTGTGCCGCGGCCGCCAATTCCGGCACAGCCCGCTCCGGCACAGCGAGTGGTTCCGGTCGAGATGCCACACAAGCGAGTGCTGCCACGCCGGTCCGGTCGGGCGGCGCGAGCCGTTCCGGCGCATCCGCGCGGTCGAACGCAGGAGATCGTTCTTGCGCCGCGGGTCGAACACCCGGGCAGAGCGGCGGCCCGCGCGCTGCGTCGGACGAAGCACTTGGCGCCGCGCACCGGCGCGCCGGCCTGCTGTTCAGCGAGACCGCGGGGCGCCTCCTGGTTACCGTGCCGCCCGCCCTGGCGCCGCGCATGACCGAGCATTTCCGCGGTCAGGCGTGTACCGTGGTGGGGGAGGTTACCGGCGATGGCGTCGTGACCGTGCGCGACGGCGGCGAGCCGGTGGCCGCGTGGCCAGTGGCCGACCTGGTGGGCGCCTGGAAGACACCCATATGAGCGCCCGCGTGCGGGTGTGCATCATCACCGGCTTCGGCATCAACACCGACCGCGAGATGGTGACCGCATTCGGTTTGGCGGGCGCGCATCCCGTACGGCTGCACGTCAACGACCTGCTCGCCGATCCCGGTGCACTGGACCGGTTCGCCATCTTCGTGGTGCCGGGCGGGTTCTCGTTCGGCGATCACGTCGGCTCCGGGGCGCTGCTGGCCGCCTTGCTGGCGCGCGCCCTGCGCGAGCCGCTGGCGCGGTTCGTCGCCCGCGGCGGCCTGGTGCTGGGCGTATGCAACGGTTTTCAGGTGCTGGTGCGCATGGGCCTGGTGCCCGATGTCAGCGATGTCGTCGCCCGCGGCGGCGCGGCGCAGTCGGTGGCGCTGGTGCACAACGACTCCGGACGGTTCGAGGACCGCTGGGTGCAGGTGGCGTTCGACGCCGCCTCCCCGTGCGTGTGGACGCGCGGCATCGCCTCTCTGGAATTGCCGGTGCGCCATGGCGAAGGCAAGCTGGTCGCCCCCGAGGCACAGCTCGCCGCCATCGATGCCGCCCACCTCGGCGCGGCGCGCTACACCTCCTCCGTTACGGCGGCGGCCGCGGATGGCGGGTCTCCGCTGCCCTACCCCGCCAACCCGAACGGCTCGCTACGCAACTTGGCCGGCCTGTGCGACCCCACCGGTCAGGTGTTCGGCCTGATGCCCCACCCCGAGGCGTTCCTGTACCGCTACCACCACCCCGCCTGGCGCAATGCCCCGCCCGCCGCCAGCGCCCACCTCGACGAGGCCGCCCTGCAACTGTTCCGCAACGCCGTCCACCACGCCACCACAAGCTGAGCCCCCTTCGCAGCCCGATCAAGAGGGAGCGCCTTACGTGCTATCATTTGGCGGCGCCACCCTATCCAAGCGGTTGTCAGTCCATAGGAGTGTGAGAGTGTATTCGGCAGAAGCGCCTGGCCCGCCACGGATCGAGCGGCTGCACGTGCGGAACTTCCGCGCCCTCCGCGACGTGGAATTCAAGAACATGAAACCTGTCACTGCCCTGCTCGGGCCGAACGGCAGCGGCAAGTCCACCGTGTTCGACGTGTTTGCGTTTCTCTCCGACTGTTTCGACTCCGGTTTGCGACGCGCCTGGGAGCGCCGCGGACGCGCCCGAGAACTCAAGTCACGCGGCGCGGACGGCCCGGTGACCATCGAGATCAAGTACCGCGAACGCCCGCGCCGGCCCTTGATCACCTACCATCTCTCCGTCGACGAGCACAGCGGCAAGCCGAGTGTGGTCGAGGAGTGGTTGAGCTGGCGTCGTGGTCGTTGGGGAAGGCCGTTCCGGTTCCTGGAATATCGTGGCGGCCAGGGCCGAGCGGTCAGCGGCGATGAGCCGGACGAGAGAGCAGCGCGCGCCGAGATACCGCTGAATGCTCCCGATCTGCTGGCGGTGAACGCCCTCGGTCAGTTTGCCGACCATCCGCGCATCGCGGCTCTCCGCAACTTCATCACCGGCTGGTACGTGTCGTATCTGTCGGCGGATAGCGCGAGGGGACAGCCGGAAGCCGGCCCGCACGAGCGGCTGAGCAGATCCGGCGACAACCTCGCCAACGTCATCCAATACCTGGCGGAGCAACATCCGCAACGGCTGGAGAAGATCTTCGGCATCCTTCGCAAGCGGGTGCCTCGGGTCGAGCGAGTGCTGGCCGACACCATGCCCGACGGCCGTTTGCTGCTGCAGATCAAGGACGCCCCGTTCACCAATCCCGTGATGGCGCGCTTTGCTTCCGACGGCACGTTGAAGATGTTGGCCTATCTCGTACTGCTCCACGATCCCGTCCCGCCGCCCTTTATCGGGATCGAAGAGCCTGAGAACTTCCTGCATCCGCGCCTGCTGCCGGAACTGGCCGAGGAATGCCGGGCTGCCGCTGCGCGTACGCAACTGCTGGTCACCACCCACTCTCCCTTCTTCCTGAACGCACTGCGGGCGGATGAAGTGCGGGTGTTGTGGCGGGACCACTCGGGATACACCCACAGCGAGCGGGCCATCGACCAGCGCGGCGTTCCCGAATTCACCGGAGAAGGGGCATTGATAGGAGATCTCTGGATGGAGGGGCACCCGGAGCCCCACACGGTCTCGGCTAGCTGATGCGAGCGCGGCATCTGGAGTTTCTCATCGAGGAACCCTCGATGGAGACGTTCCTTCGAGACATCCTGCCGCGCATCCTTCCGACAGAGTGCACCTTCCGACTCCACAGCTTCCGTGATCCCGACGCGATTCCGGGCGGCACCTGGGAGGCGTTCGAGCGGATCCTCAAACGCGCAGGGTATTTCCCCACCGGGTTGCGCAAGATCGAGGCGGCGCGGTCAATTGCGCCGCACGTCGATCCATGGGCGAGCCGCTCCAACAGCTTCGCCCGATTTCGCGACGCCGTTCTGGAGGCATCATGGTGCCGAATTCCAGATCGATCGTCGCCTTGATTGGTCACCGTGTCCAACCGTGTCACCGTGTCCTCCGGGGTGTCGACGAAGAGCTGCCGGCTAGCGTATATTGTCGGCCACGAACCACGGGGGCGTAGCTCAGTTGGCTAGAGCGCGTGAATGGCATTCACGAGGTCGTGGGTTCGATTCCCTTCGCCTCCATTTTTGTGATTGTATATTTTGTTTTGAGTAAACGAATTACACGTCACTGGTATATCCCGTACCACTCCTAGTATCCCTATGATACAACCCTGTCTTGTGTCGGCGGACCGGGAGCCGCGCAAACCCCACAAAGCAAGCTTGGCCCGATTACGCTCATCAAGCCGCCGTACGCTCACTTGGTGGCGATCGACCTGCACGCGGGCGAGATTGCGTGGAAGGTGCCGTTCGGCGAGGGTAGCCCCAAGGTGCGCGAGCACTCGTTGCTGCGCGGCGTCGCGCTACCGGAGCGGCAGGGTACGCGCGGCAACTCCGGCCCGATGGTGACCAGGGGCGGCCTGGTGTTCGTTGGCGGGGGCGATCCGTACCTGTACGCATTCGACAGCGACGGGTGCCGAGGTCTGGCGTGGCGCGACCCCGTTTGCAACGAACGCGAACCCGATGACCTACCGCGCGCGCTCGGGGAGGCAGTTCGTGGTCATCGCGCCGGGCGCCGGGGGGACGCCACGCTGGTCGCCTTCGCGCGACCGGAGTAGCGAGAGCCATTATCGCATGCGTCTCTGCTCAGGGCCGCCGGCCGTGTGACCCGTCTCGACGCGCTGAGTCGGCCCGAGAGTCGCCTCCGGCCCGCATGACGGCCCGCGCCGACGCCCCACGACCCCAGACCGCCCCCACCACCCGACGCGGTTCCCCGTGGGTGAGGTCGCCGGGGCTCGAAGGGGTACTCCCCTCTGAGCGGCCCGCCCCTGGGGGGCCCCTGTAACCCCTTGATGATGGAGGTGTCATGCAGCAGTCTGATCGCTCCGGGGTCGGCACCGAGGTCGGGCGTCACAACACGCCATGCCGGTGTCTCCGCGTCCGTGCGACCACGCCGCTGCACAGTTCCGATAGTCGGCGTATGCGCTATCGGCTGTTGTGCGGGTGGCTGGATAGGGGGAATCCTACGCCCTCAGGGGTGCCCGCCGACCCCCTTGTTCACGATTCTCGGGTGCGGTGCCAGACCGGCTGAGCCCGGAGAGAGAACTTCACGCAAAAAACACATTATTGATAGGTTATTATACGAATAGCTCACACAATTCGTATATGATTTGTCGGACAACCAGCCCGCGAGCGACGGGCAGGAGGAGGCCTAATGTGTCAGTCGGTGAGATGGGTAACCTCGGCAAACATTATGGGAATCGTGTCAACCCCGCATGCCCCCCGACGAATGTCGCGTCTGCGGGTGAACACGCTTGCCACGGTACGGTTAGGGTGGCGTGACCTATATTGAGGATCCATGATGGCAAAGGGCGGCCCCAAGTCGGGGCTGTTTATTCCTGTTTCCCGATACTATAAGGATGGGCACCCATGCCAAGACGGCTCATAGTAGCAGTCGCTCTCGTGGCGCTGGTAGGCGCTGCCTCGTATTCGCAGACGTTCTCCGTCGAGAGGACAGGTTTTCACGCCAACAAGATCACCCGCGATAGAGATGCCATCTTGAGCTTCAGCCTAGTTGGAGTGTGGGCGGCGCCGAGAGACCTGGCGCCGAACTCGCCGACCGCCAGCTACGTGTTCGTGTACCCAAGCGGTGTATTCAAGATTCTGAGCACCAGTTGTCGGGTACAGGCGGTGGCCCGGTGGGAATATGATGATACGGGGTACTTCACAATAATCGCGGAAGGCCAGCGCGTCGAATCGTTGGTCATGCGTGAGGCCGAACGGCAGCAACGGTCCGAGCGGTACAACCAGCTCCAACGAGTCGTATTGGCGTGCGCAAAGAAGGAGAAGGGCATCGTGACTCCGGCGGCCATGGTCGCCACGGCGAGAGCCAGCGACCGCGTTACCCTCAACGTGGCACAGCGGCAGCTGGACTACATGGTGCAGAAGGGCGACCTAGAGCTGCACGCCTCTGAGTCGGGTGTGCCTCCGCTGGTCTACGTCGTCCCCGAGTTCCTAACTGATGCGACTCGCCGCCAGATCGCTGGCTATTGAATACACAGAGAGGTCAATCATGAACCAAGTATCGAACAAGGAAGCCATGAGGCGTCTATAGGAGGAAGCGCTTACTCGGGCCATAAAGCGCAAGTGGGTAAAGGACACCGCCGGGCTCCTGCCTCATGTTGCGGCTGCACTGGAGCATCAGCAGGTAGAAGGGGACGATCATCAGATCCTGATCCGAGTATATCTGTCCGATCTCAAAATGGAGCACCCGTACCTGGGCGTTGCTTGAGCAGCACTATCCACACGGGTTCATCGGTGCTACCGACGGCGCGCCCTGCGCCAGCTGCGCGCGATGACCGGGGCCGCGGTGCCGATCATACGCGTCGACTGGTTTGCTGCCCACGCCTCAGTGTCGCTCCTAAACTACCATCCTACCGGACAATGTTGCTCTTGCGCACCCTATCCCGGTCTACCGCGGTACCGGGTCAGAACGGGAGCAGCAGTGGGGCGCCGCCACGGATGTGCCTGCAGCGCCCGGAGACAAGTTGTATATTGTGGCGGGCAGCGGGCGGGCCTGGTTAGCGACAGTGGCCGCCATCGTCGGCACTGCGGGGAATGGCTCTTTGGTCACGCTGACGGGTGGTCAGTGGCTGCCGGACCCGGAGCCGGAAGCTACGCCGTGACGCAATCGCGTCATGCGAACCTGGGCCTTGTGGTGCCGCTCGGCTACAGCGTTCTGATCCAGCGATGGTGATGTAGCGCCTGCCGCGTAGCGTACGGCCCTGACGCCCTGGCCGCGCTATCGCGCGCCGGTTGCGGCTGCTGCCGGCATGCCTACGATAGCAACCCTCCATGCCTATTCATCCGCCCTACCCGCCTTGGGCCGATATCGATGCGCGTCCATGTATTCCTGGATGAGAAGCACCATGCCCTGATACGGATTATTGCTCAGGCCAACAACGTAACCGCATCCGATGTTCACCGGGAAGCGCTTACGCTCGGACTGCCGGAGTTGCACATCCTGCTTCAGCGCGAGAACCAGATCCGCATGATGACAGAAGCAGCTGATCCCTCTCACAGCGGCCCAACCCACTAAGGCGCTCCAAGGACGGCCGGCCCTCTGTTGGGCGGAGGCTACTACCCTCCCCTCTCCGTGGAGCTGTACAGACACGCGCCTCATCGCCGACGCCACCGTCTCGGCCTTACCGCCTCCGGGTGTACGCAGCCGCCGTGCTGGTAGTGGCGGCAGTCCATCCGGTAGCAGATCGGCTTGCCCACCACCGGGCACCGCGCCGGAATTGCGGCGCCGTTCGGTGTTCCTGCGCCGTCAGTCAGTCCGCCGTCATCAGGGCAGAACGCGCGCGGCTGGCCGCGGTGACGCCCCGGGACTGATCGGGGCTACCGGACGGGGATGCTGGAAGGTGCCCGCGCGCGCCTTGCTCGCGGCGCTGGCCGGCATCCTCGCCGCCGCCCCGGCGCCGGCGTCATTATGTAGCATGATCGGGCGCAGGACGGAGGCAGGGCGAATCCGGCGCATCCTGGGGGTGTCCAAAGTACTGGCCACCGGCGTTTCCGAGACGCCGTGCTCGCGGGCAAGCAAGCGGATGTCCCAGTACACGCACGGTCGGCTCCAGGTCGCGGTCAACTCTCACGGCGGCGTTTCCTCGCGTGACACCCATAGATCGTGAATCCCAGTCTCCGTCGTTCACACCGCTCGTTCGACGACCGCGGCCAGCCATGCGTTGAGGCTCTTTCCTTCGGCCTTGGCGGCTGCCGTCGCGGCCCGGTGTACTTGCGGATTGATCCGCAGCGGAATCTTGCCGGAGTACGGCTTGTCCGGCGCCTGCCCCTGTTCCGCGCACATCGACAAATAGTCGTCGATAGAGAATTGAAACTCCTTCTTCAGTTCTTCCACAGAGGTCGCCTCGAAAAAGATCACATCACGAGTACCGACTACTTCTCCGTGAAAGACATCTGCTTCTTGATCGAATGCAACCGCTGCCTGGTATCCCTTGTAGGTCATCATCCTTCAAACCTCGCCGATCCCGTATCGGCTCACTCATGCCGGTCCCACTCCGGCTTCCCTGAGGAATCTCCTCATCGAGTCAACCACGGCCTTCCTCGCGACTCGTCGCGACTCGTTGCGGGTGTGGCGTGTGCGCGTGAGCCCGTACTCCGTTCAGCTCGATCCCTACCCGCGAACCGCGCCTCTGCTGCACACTCCCACCCAACGCTCGAAGCAGTGATTCAATCTCTTCCCATCGGATATCCGCTTTGGTGGGCCGGGCGAAGATAGCCGATAGAGTTTTCCGCTGAGTGTGATTCACCGGGAGCAAAGATATCGTATAGTGATATTATCTGGCAAGTTCGTCGACTTCGTTGTACCCGTTCCCTGGCGGCTGGTATCTCATCGAGCCGAACACGCAGATCGGTGAAGAGCATCTCCTGCAGAAGCGGTGGATGGGACAGGAGATAGTCGCCAGGCGCGAATCGCGCCGGCGCCGTGTGAGTGACCGACGCACCGTCTCGTGGTAATCAGTCCAGCACCCCTCTCGCCCCGTCCTTGCGTCTCCTCAGTCTCCGGTCAGCATCCCACAGGCGCTGCTCCCTGCCGCGATCGACCCGTGCCGACTTCCACGAGCATGGGATAATCCTGGCCAGGTTCCTCAGCCGTGCTCGCGCGCCAGCTCGGCCAGGGAGTCGTCGTCGTAGACCACGCCGCAGCCGCTACAGCGCCACCGCTGGTGCGCGGCGCTGTAGCTCAACGGCATTCCGCACCAGCCGCACGGCAGATCGTATGCGTAGCGTGCCGTCGCCTCATGCCGACGGGCGCCCGGCAGCAGCGTCACCACCACCGCCGGGCGCCCGTCGACCAGCAGCGTATCGCCGAGCTCCGGGGCCGGGCGCATGAACACCACGCCGATCATCGCTTCACCATCGCTGCGCGGCCTGGTCGCTGCAACTCGGCCATGTCGAATCATCGTCCGGCCGCCGTCTGGCGTGCGCCAGCGTTCATGCGCCTTTCGCAGGCAGATCGGCCTCGGTCGATTCGACGCTGCGCTCTCCCGCCGGCGGTAATCGCCACGGCGCTCTCAGATCGATCATGTGCCGGCTGCCGGCGCTCTCTCCGGAGATCTCCGTTTCCTCCAACCTCGCACCGCCTCCGGGTGGACGCAGCCGCCGTGCTGGTAGTGATGGCAGTCCGCCCGGTAGCAGATCGGCTTGCCCACCACCGGACACCGCGCCGGTATTGCGGCGCCGTTCGGTGTTCCTGCGCCGTCAGTCAGTCCGCCGTCATCAGGGGGGTACAAAAAGGGTACCAGGTTGGGCTCCGCAAAGCCGTCTGACGGCCTCTCAGGGCCGTTTTTCTCGCGCCGGTGCGTTGATCTCCGCGACGGGGCCGGTTCCACGCCGATTCGGTGGCTGCGACGGCTGCGCGGCGGGCCGTCCTGGAGCCTCTGACGGGGCATCGAACAGCAGCTCCAGCTGTTCAGCCACGCCGAGCAATCCCTCGACGGGCCGCGGCGCGGCGCTCACGCCACGCGTCCCGCTCGGCGGCGGTCAGGTCACGGTCCTGCAGCGCCGCCACCGCCAGTTGCTCGGCACGCTGCCAGTCGAGTGCGTGGGTGGCGGCGTGGAAGTCGCGTTCCCGGCGCTGGCTGTCCAGTTGGCGACTCATGAGGACGCTCCGCCGCCGGCGACCTCTGTACGCTTCCGGCGCTTCCCCTCCGGGCGCTTGAGGTGGGAAAGCGCCGGATTTACACCACCGCCAGATTGTCGCTCTGCTCACACCGACAAGCTCGGTAACTTCCGCGATCCTTAGAATCTTACGAGGATCCATCGCAACACCTCATTCGTCATCCGGCCCGAATGGGTGGACAGCCCGACATTATTTCTGCGACGGTCACGGAGCGGACAGCGCCGCCGCCGTCCTGTGGCAACGGGGAGCGTACGACCGGCTCAAGCGATCCGACGGGATCGCCCATCACCACTCGCCCCGTGAACAAGGGGATTTCGCGGTCATCGAGACGCACGACAATCGTTCCTACGCCGCCAGGTTCCAATCCCGGCTCAAGCGTCACACGGCAGAGTCGCCGATCAGGCATCGTTCGAGCGATGAACTGCGACAGTATGCTGACGAAGTCGATCTTGAGCTGCTCCTTCGCATCCGTAACGATCCGATCGCTGTAACTCAACGTTCCCTCGAGCTCACCCTCCAAACATCCAAGCGCTCTTGAAATGATGTCTGTGATGGTGACTTTGCGGCCGCTCGCCTGCGACAACTTGTCCCGGAACTGCGAGGCTCTTTCCCAATCTGCAGTGCGAATTGACACCTGTCGCCGGTTCTGTTGAGCCATCTCGGTCTCCTTGACAACAATATGACACATAAGTCTTCAAGGAGTCAACTACGGTTTCAAATAGTCAACCACTCGATATGGGTCAGTGCGACTCCGGCCAGCCGCGCGCGGGGTCCGGCCTACCCTCGGGTCTTTCAATTCGCCGTAGTCAGCCTCACCTATAGACGGTCTGGCTCCAATCGATCATGTGCACGAACTTCGTCGTGTCCGATCAGGTCGCTGGCCCATGGCCGTCAGTAGCACCGGAGGGGGCCTGCACGGCTACTGGCGTCCATGACGATGTCAGCGCCACTGCGAAGGCGTACGGGTATCAAATGGTGTCTGATGACGACGCGGCGACGTACCGCGCCCACCGCTCCATCAGCTCGGCGCGTAGAGTGAACAAGTCCGATCTTTGGTAGGCTGCCTCGACACGGTTCGGGTTGACGTGAGCGAGTGTGGCTTCCGCAATCTCACGTGGCAAACCGCTCTCTGCGGCCCAGGTCCTGAAACTCGTTCGGAATCCGTGCGTCGTGGCGTCGATTTTCAACTCGCGTAGGAGCTTTGAGGTTGTATTGTTCGACAGCGGTGTGCCGCGCGGACTCGGGAACAGTAGCACGGCTACTCTCCGGGGTGGCTGTTCGAACCCGCTACCGGGGCGATACGCCTGCCCACGCTGGCCGACCGTTCGAGCGCATCGCAGGGCGAGCGTTGCAGGGGCGCGCAGCAGCACTGGCGTCATGCTTCGACAGCAGCTTGCGTCCCGGCTGGCAGCACTACCATTCCACTCGCTACAGCAACCTCTTAGATCATGGTCGCGCTTGGATTGGAGTTGCATGGCGCGAAGCTACCCGCCTTGCGAACGGTGACGACAACGCACGTTCCGCCGAGCAGCCGCGAAATTGTCGGTCAGGCGGAAGCGGAGATACGGTCCGCCGAGCATATCTCGCTCTGGTTCCACGATCACGTAGTGGCGGACCAAGTTCTCGCTCGGATGATCGGATATGCAGCACCACAACAAGTCGGCGGCGGTGCTATCACGGCGTTCGCGCCATTCAGCGGGGCCGGAGACCTCCACCGTGCGCCAGGCTTGCGAGCCGTCAGCGCGACGTTCCAGCACCGGCCGTCGGCGCCTGCGCAAAGCTACAGGGCGCCTCACGCAACCGCCTCCGATTCCGCCAGGTGCAGCTGGACGTGTCGATTGACGGACGAATGGCCGCAGCACCGGTCGCGCCCTTCGCGTCCGATCCGGAGCAGCACTTCACGGTACCGACCGCGGCGGGTCGGCAAGCCCGGACGCATGATGCACCATAGCCACCGCGCCGCGGGCGGTGTGCACGATGGCGGGTGAAGTGCCGTCCGCGTGGCGCGCTTTTGGGCAGATAGGCCACGGCGGAGCGAGCTGCCGGGAACGCCTGGCGCCCGTGCTCGGCGGCCCAGCGCTCCCAAGCTGACCACCCGGATTGGAGTGTGGGCACACGTTCGGCGCCAATGGGCAACGGCAGCGGCCACTCTGCGCAGCCGGTCGATATGGGCCACCGCTGTGCCGTGCGCTCCCTTGAGGCGGACTGGCCTCCTGAAGTAGTGTGTCCGCGCCGGAGGAAGTCAACGAGCTGCGCAGAGCAGGGCTCTGGAAGGAGGCTGATAGTGGATCCCACACTCGAAGGCATAGACCTGGTCGATCGGATGAGCGAGATCTCGAAGCGGATGCGAAGTCGGTTAGATAAAATAAGTACGGAGGAGGCGACCAAGAACGCCCTGGTAATGCCGTTTATCAACCATGTGCTTGGCTATAACGTCTTCGATCCATCTGAGGTTGTACCGGAATACACGGCCGATGTCGGTACGAAGAAGGGCGAAAAGGTAGACTACGCTCTCATCCAAGACGACGAACCAGTGATGCTCTTCGAGTGTAAGAAGTATCAATCTAACCTGGACGACGAGCCGGCTTCGCAGCTCTACCGATATTTCAGCGTCTCGCAAGCACGCTTCGGAGTCCTTACGGACGGTATAATCTACCGGTTTTACGCCGATTTAGACGAATTAAACAAGATGGACCCCAAGCCGTTCTTCGAGATCAACATGCTGGAGTTCACTGACGCAGAAGTTGAAGGGCTTCGACGGTTCACCAAGCCATTCTTTAACCTGGAGCAGATCCTCAGCACAGCCAAGGATCTGAAATACACGCGAGAGATCAAGCGTATCCTGACGAGCGAATGGTCAGAGCCTTCGGAAGAGTTCGTGCGCTATCTCGCTGGACAGGTGTACGTCGGACCGAGGACAAAGGCGATCATAGAACAGTTTTCTCGCGTCACAAAGAAGGCGCTCGGGCAGTTTCTGAACGAGCGGATAAACGCCCGTCTTACATCTGCGTTGCAAGATGCTCCTGCGGAAGCAAATGATGCGGAAGAGCAAACTACAATCCCTGAAGACACGGAAGATGATGATGGCATCGTAACAACCGAGGACGAGTGGCAAGGGTACTACGCTTTGAAGGCTATTCTCATGTCAGAGGTGTCCCCTGATCGTGTAACCATCAGAGACAGAAAGACATACTGTGCGATTCTACTAGATGGCAATGTCCGCAAGCCCATATGCCGGCTGCATTTCAACAGGAAGCAGAAGTTCGTTGGCCTCTTTGATGGAGGATCGGAAGAGCGCGTACAGATTGATTCGATAGATGACCTCCTTCTATACGGAGATCGATTCAAAGCGACAGTGCAGGTATATGATGCCCAAGGTGCGCCCCCGGAGCCCACACAGATCAGCTAAAGCTCGACGTGCTGCAGCTTCGTGAGTGGCCGGCGGGCGGGCCAATACGGTCAACGCTGCCACGGCACGACATCCACGGTTTCGATCCGCTCGTCTTCGGTGAAGCGCCAGATTCCGATATGCCCGCGCTCCAGGTCGCCGGCCACAAAGGCCGCTTCCCAGCCATCCGTAGCGGGGTTGTCCGGCGCGGTCGCGCCGGCGGTGCCGAGCATGCCTCCGAGGTGCTGCCCGCCGATCTTGCCTACCACCGCCGGACTCCTGGCCGCGTCGCCGAACGTGAATTGATGATACAGCTCATGATCGAGCGCCTCGCGGATGATGGTCACCGCCTCGGTCTCGGAGGCGATGACCACCAGTGCCTGGGCGCCCGCAGCGGCGGTCAGCCTCAGTTCGGCAACAAAGGTGGTTTGCTCCGGTGCGAACGGCTCCGCTGTGATCTGCCCGGTCCAGGCGGCGGCAAAGGCGTCTGCCAGCCCGGTGCCCCAGGCGTCGTCGCGGTAGATCACGCCGACGTTATCGAAGCCGCGCTCGCGCGTGATGCGCGCCAGGACCGGACCCTGGGCGCTGTCGGAGACAACGGTGCGGAACAGGAAGTCGCGGTCGGCGGCCGTCGTCAGCCGTGGCGAGGAGGCGGACGGACTGACGGTGGGGATACCGGCGGGCCGGTCACCTGTTCGGCGACCGCGAGCGTGTTGGCGCTGGAACTCGGGCCTACCAGGGCATGGAGGTTCTCGTCCCCCACTAACACAGCAGACCAAGCTTCAGCGGCCCGACGGCGTCTCCCTCGCTGTACAGGCCGGCGCTGCCGGTCACCAGCAGGGTCGCCGCCGCCATCGACCGGAGCGTCCCGTTCCCCAAGATTCCCATGCGTCCATTCTCTTCCTCTTTCCTGTTCATGTGATAGTCGTTGATTCGGGGAGAGCGTTTCCGGTGCGTGAAGCCGGCCAAGCCCCGTTCTACGGCGTCACGTTGATGGTCATGGTATACGAGGCGCTGTCGCTGATGCCGTCGTTCACTTTGAAGCTGAAGGTCGTCAAGGCGTTCCCGGTCTGGCCCGCGGGCGGGGTATAGGTGAGGTTGTCGTCCTGCAGATCGGTCGCGGTCACCCTGCTGCCCGCCGTCACGTTTGTATTGCTGAGCTTCAGGTTGCCCTGTGCGGGCAGCGAGTCGATCTTCACGCTGCGCAGCGTATCGCCGTAGCTGTCCATGAAATTGAAGTCGGCGGCGTCGAAGGTGTAATCCGTGTCCGCGGGCGTGGTCACTGTGCTGGCCGCCGCCGTGGGGACGGGATTGAGGCGAAGCGTGACAGCGACGACTGGGTTATCGCAGCACCAACTCAGGTACTGGCCGTAGTATGTGTAGTAGTGGTCGGTAGGGGTGATGTTGGTGGAGACGTGGTAGCTTTTCGTTGCGGTGCCGTAAGCGAGTTCCAGCGTGAAGGATTTGTCGCCGAAGACGCCGTCGGGGGGAATCTGGCCGGAGTCTCGATCCAGCCAGAACTTCAGCGTGCTCTGATTCTTAACGTATTCGAGCGCGCGCACCTTCATCGTTACACCGCGATAGGTAAACCTATTTGGCGTGAGGGTGCCACTGTTGACTAGGAAGTGGTAGCCGTAGCTTTCTCCTCCTGTGCCGCCTACGATCAGGGTGGCGCACCAGATTTCGTTGGGGTCCGCACTGTTGCAGAGGGGTTGGGGGATGGGTGTCGGTGTCGGTGTCGGTGTGTGTGTGGGCCTGGGTATGAGTATGGTCGCCGCGCTACCGCAGTTGTTGGACGTATTCGTCTCGCCCGGCGCTGTGTCCACACACGCCCCGTAGTAGTAGGTTCCACGCCCTGATGGAAGCGTTACACGTGCCTTCAGCGGATCAGAAGTTGAACTTGGCTCGACAGCGGGCACGCGCACCCAGCCTACCTCCGTGTCATCGTCCGCCGAGATCGACGAATCGGTCGACTGATAGTACCTGAGGGTGGTAGGAAATGACTCTTCGGGTCCGTTGTTCGTCACTCGCGCGATGAGGTAATCTGCGAGGATAAAAGGACCTGATCCTAACGACGTGGCTCCAACAATCAGGTCCGATGGCCGCACTGCCGCGACCTGCAGGCGCCCCCACCCGTTCCCCCACGACCTCGAACAGTCGTCGGTGGTGTCGGCATCGCCCGCCACCGGGTCCACACACGCGCCGTAGTAGTAGGTGCCAGCGGTCGAGGGCGCCGTCAGCGAAATCGATTTCTTCGGGCTCAGTTGCGAAGCCGCAAGCGCTTCCAGCTCGGCCGAGCCCACCTCGGTGTCGTCGGTCGCGATTGTCTCATCCATGGACCGGTAGAAGCGCAGGGTCGTCGTCGCCGCCGTCACGTTGCCGAGGTTCTGCACCCTCACCCACAGGGTGAACGTAGCGCCCGGCGCTACCGTGCGGGGGTTCAGATCTGGCGCCTGCACGTACAGGTTGGGCCGTTGTTCCGGGACCCGTACGCGCATCCCGCCCGTACAGCTGATTTTGGTGTCGGCCGCGCCCGGCGCCATTTCCACACACGCGCCGTAGTAGTTGGTGCCAGGGGTCGAGTGCGCCTGCAACGACATCGATTCCCAGAACCGTTCCGAAGGTGCGACGCTCCCCAGTTCGGCCGTGCCTAGCGGCGTGTCCGATCTCCAAATACCCCTGTCAAGCGACCGGTAGAAGTGCAGCGTTGTCGCTGCCGACGCCGCGTTCCCCCTGTTGACCACCTCTATCCCCAGCACGAACGTCTCGCCCGGCCTCAGGTCGTTAGCGCTCAGGGTTACACCAGGCAGCTGCAGGTTGGACCGTCCTTCTTCCTCGACCAGTAGGCGTATCCCGTTTGCACAGTCGTTGGTGGGGTTGGAATCGTTCACGACCGCGTCCAGGCACATGCCGTAGTAGTACGTACCGGGAGTCGACGGTGCCGTCAGACTTGCCGAATGGGTGCTGGTTCCCGTCGGCGCAAGCTCCGGCACATCGTCGGTGGCCACCACCGTGTCGCCGGTCGTGATCGTCGCATCCGTGGACTGGTAGAAGCGCACCTTCGTGGCCGCCGCGTAGCCGTTCCCGTCGTTTCTCACACTCACCGAAAGGGAAAAGGGCGTCCCCGGAGTCACGTCGTCGGGTCCGGTTGTGACTTCCGTCGAGTAGGGGTTCAGGTCCGGGGCTGTAGCCTCTGCCGGGGTGCTGTCGCTGACCCGCGGCGCCGCCTGCCCCCGGTCCGGTTCCGGTACCCTGATCGGTATGGCTGACGAGCAGTTGTCGGCAGTAGCGGACTCACCCGCTACCGGGTCGGCGCAGGCGCCGTAGTAGTAGGTTCCGGGCGTCGGCGGCGCGGTCACCTGCAACGACTTGCTGCTGCCTCCCGATGCGGTCAGCGCCGCCACCTCGGTGGTGTCCAACTCGGTGTCACCGGTGGTGATGGTATCGTCCGCGGACCGGTAGAAGCGTAGCGTCGTGGCGGCCGAGGCTTCGTCCCCCGCGTTGCGCACCGTCGCCGACAGGGTGAACGTCGCCCCGGCGGCCGGGCTGCCGTCGCTCACATAGGCCGCCACCACCGCGTTCGGCGCGCGCTGCGGCTTCGTTACGGTGATGGGGACGGATGGCGAACAGTTGTTTGCGGTGGCGGACTCGCCCGATACCGTTTTTACGCAGGCGCCGTAGTAGTACGTTCCAGGGGTCGGCGGCGCAGTCAGGTCCAACGACCGGCTGCTGCGTGCCGACGCGGCCAGTGCCGGAACCGCGGTCGTGCCCACCTCGGTGTCGGCGGGGGTAACGGTCTCGTCCGTGGACTGGTAGAAGCGCAGCGTCATGGCGGCGGAGGCTTTGCGGCCGGCGTTTCGAACCACCGCCGACAGGGTGAACGTCGCCCCGGCGGCCGGACCATCGTCGCTCACCGACGCTCGCGCCAACACCAGGTTCAGTGTGCCTCCCGGTGCCAATCCGGCACCCGAGCAACCGGCAAGCCCGACACAGATGGCCGCGGCCAACCATACCGGCGCAATCCTCTTGGGCATGTGTACGGAAGCCATTCTCGTTCGCCGTGGCCGATGCACCCGCCGACCGGCAGGAGCGCAGATCGCTGGGCGGCACCAAGCTCGGGGCCCACGCTAACGCGGGTGAGTGCGTTTGGTCAATCATCGGACACGCCAATGCAGCACGAAATATGCTGATATGAACCAGAGAGAGTACGAATTGTACGGCACCGTCATCATTTCGGAACGAATGGGCGCGTTATCTGCGGCGGCGGCCGAAGATGGGGTGCAGGTACTGGTCGAGGTTCCAGCGTTTCTGGACCCAGCGCATCACCGCCCCGTAGGCGAAGAAGGTGATCACGATCGGTACGCCGATGATCAGGAAGCCGATCAGCCCGGCCATCGGACTCGACGAGTCGCCGAACAGCGATGAGGCGACCACGAACGAGGCGATCAGCAGTATCGCCATCAGCAGCAGATTGAATACCGTGGCGACCAGGATGAAGACGGCGGTGTTGGCTTTCTTGTTCACGGCGTGTCCCTCCGATTGGCGCGCAGCTCCGCGGCCAGAAAACTGACCAGCAGCAGGATGCCGGCCACCACCACCGACGAGTCGGCGACGTTGAAGGTGGGGTAGCGCTCCATCCCGAACAGGCCGTAGAACTTCACGTCGACGAAGTCCACCACCCCCAGCGGGCGAAACACCCGGTCCACCATGTTGGCCAGACCGCCGCCGAACACCGCTGCCAGCAACCAGCGCTGCAACCGCGACAGATCGTTGGTGCGCAGATAGTAGACCAGAATCACCACCAGCACCACCAGCGGCAGGACCAGGAACAGGGGCCGGCGCAGTTGCTCCGGCAGGGAGTGGCCGATGGAGAAGGCGATGGCCGGATTCTGCACCAGGGTGAGGCGCAGCAGGTCCCCGATCACCTCGTGGGGACGTCCGGGCGCCAGACTGGCGATGGCCAGCGCCTTGCTCGCCTGATCGGCAAGCAGGATGACCGGGGCCAGGATCAGGGGCAGCAGGCGGCGTTGCCGTGCGGCGGGCCGCCGCGTCGCGGGATGCGTGCTCACAGTCCCGTCGCCACGTCGATCAGGGTGGTTTGCACGCCCAGATCGGCGGCCAGCCGCTTGGCCACCGCGCGCACGCCGAACACCTCCGACACGTAGTGACCGCCCGACAGCACGTGGATGCCGGCCTCCAGCGCGGCGTGGTAGTTCTCGTGCGACGCATCGCCGGTCACGAACAGGTCCGCGCCCGCGGCGATGGCGCTGTCCAGTTCGCTCGTGCCGCCGCCGGAGACCAGCGCTACCCGCTCGATGCGGTCCGGGCCGAACGGCAGCACGGCCAGACAGTTGTGCTCGCCGCCGAACAGGCAGTCGGCGATTTCTCCCAGCGACAGCGGTGCCGGCAACCTCCCCTGGACGCCGATCGGGACACCGCGGTAGTCGCCGAACGGGGTGCGCTCCCGGAGGTCGAGCGCGTCCGCCAGACCGGCGTTGTTGCCCAGCGTGGGATGGCAATCCAGCGGCAGATGCAGGGCGTACAGCGCCAGGTCATGCTGCAGCAGCAACCGCACGCGCTCCAGGTGGGTGCCGGTCAGCGCCAATGGACGGCCCCAGAACAGGCCGTGGTGCACGAACAGCAGGTCGGCGCCCCAGTCGGCGGCGCGCTGCATCGTCTCCTGGCAGGCATCCACCGCGAACGCGATACGCTCCACCGTGGCGCCGGTGCGCCCCACCTGCAGCCCGTTGAGCGCCGGATCCACGTGCGCCGCCCGTAGCCCCGGCGGATTCTCCGGCTCCGCCACCAGCAGCCGGTGCGCAATCTGTACGAACTCCTCCAACAACACGGCTCAGGCCCCAGTATAGCGCAAGCGGCTGCGCCTCAGGGGCTGCCCGTCAAGTCGAGGTCGCACACTCGATTGGCGAGGGTTGAAAAGTGTAGTCATCCTTGACAACTTATGGCGTGGACATCGGGACGAGACCAGTCGGATGGATCAGGGCTGCTCGCAGGGCCTATGAATCCTTTCCGGCCCGCGTGCGGGATCGCGTGAACACAGCTCTGACGATCGCTGCGGAAGGTGGCAAGGCCGACATAGCAAAACCGCTGAGCGGCCTGGGACCGGGCGTGTTGGAGATCGCCTTGCGGTTCCGGACCGATGCCTGGCGTGTGGTATACGTCACCGAAATAGCGGGAACGTTGTGGGTCGTCCACGCGTTCAAGAAGAAATCGTCGTCGGGGTTCAGGACCCCGAAAGCCGAGATCGACCTTGTGAGAGCCCGGCTGGCGAGATTGAAAAGGGAACTGGCGAATGAGCGATAGGGAATTGGAGTTGGTCGAGGGAAGCGGGAATGTGTTTCGTGATTTCGGCGATCCACGTGCGGACATCAAACAGGCCAAGGCGGTGCTTGCCGCGAGAATCATTGCGGTTCTCGACCGACAGCGCCTCACGGTGAGAAAGGCCGCTGAGCTGACATCCTTTGCCGCGGCGGATTTCTCACGAATTCGCAACGCGGACTTGGGGCGCTTTACACTGGACCGGCTGATAAGGATTCTCGCTGCCCTCGACAGGCGGCTCCAGGTCACGGTGAGGGTGGACGAACGACCCGGCGGACAAGCCGTATTCGCCAACGTGCGCTAGTAGTACGCCTGCGAGTCTGTCGTAGTCCGACAGATTCCCAGGCTACGGTGCCCCGTGGTGGCCGGGGGCACGAGCACCGTAGCGGCCTCACTGGTTCGGTGACAGCGAAGCGGACATTTTACGTGCTAACATCGTTTCGAGGCGCAGGCGCAAGTGGGAAACGGGCGCGGATACGAGCACAGCCATCCCTGGATCAGCTTCACCGTCGACTTGCGTCCGGCGGTGCGCGTGTGGTCGTTGCTCGGACAAGCCGTGGCCGGGTGCCGGCAGATCGCAGATGCGGCCCTGCCACCGCTGGATGCCGCGGAGATGTACCGGCTTTACCTTTTACCTTTCGCGGGGCGCCCGCGCCACCACCGCGATCGAGGGCAACACGCTCAGCGAGGCACAGGTCAGGGCCCGGCTCGACGGGCAGCTCGACCTACCCCTGTCGCAAGAGTACCTGGGCCGCGAGGTGGACAACATCCTGGACGCCTGCGAACGTATCTGGCAGGAGATCCGCGGCGGGCAAGTGCCGCAACTGTCACCGGATCTGCTCGCCGATTTCAATCGTCGCGTCCTCGCCGGGCTGGAAGAACACCTTGACGAAGGCGTGGTGGCCGGGGAGATCCCGCGTCATCGGGTGGCTGTCGCCGGCTACCAGGGTGCTCCGCGCGGCGATTGCGCCTACCTCCTTACCCGGATGTGCTCGTGGTTGGAGCAGGAGCCGGCCACTGCGGCGCTCGCCCATGCGGCGGACAACCGCATCGCGGGCGGGTTGTTGCAGGCGATCCTGGCGCATCTCTATCTCGCGTGGATCCACCCATTCGGCGACGGCAACGGCCGCACCGCGCGGCTGGTGGAGTTCATGCTGCTGGCCCGCTCGGGAGTGCCGGCTCCCACCGCGCATCTGTTGAGCAATCACTACAACCAGACCCGCACCGAATACTACCGCCAACTCGACCGCTCCAGTCGCGCCAACGCCGGTCGCGGCGATCCCCTGGAATTCCTGTGCTACGCGCTGCAGGGCTTCGTGGACGGCGTGCGCGAGCAATGCGCTTACGTCGGCCATATTCAACTCGCCATCGCCTGGGAGCACCTGGTCTACGAGACGTTCCACGCCGAACCGCCCACGGGCGCCAATGCCCGACGCAGGACCCTGGTGCTCGCACTCGGCGCCCAACCAGATCCGGTGCCAAAGTCAAAGATCGCCGAACTCACCCCCGCACTCGCCGGGGCCTACGCCACCAAGACCGCCAAGACCCTGACCCGCGACCTCAACTGGCTCCGCACCCGCGACCTGGTCCAACGCACTTCGAAAGGCTACCGCGCACAAGTCGAACGCATGCACAGCTTCCAGCCGGCCGCTGCTCATCCGTAGTAGCGAGTGACCCAGACGCTGGCACGGCTCCTGAGCATGTGTATGCAGCGCCGCCTTGTACACAGTTGGCGTTGTCGACGACCGCTCTACCGGGGTAACGCGCCGCCCACCCTATGAAGTGCTGCCAAACGCGATGTCCTATTCCGCACGGTATCGATCGCGCGGGTAAGAACCACGTTTAGCGATCTGCGCAGGCCTCTCTTCGGCGACAGCACCTAAAATTCATTCATAGCCTTTAGTAACTTCATAATGGCGTCCATGTTGAGCTCGTCCCCACGATAGCGGCACTTATAGAGCCCTTGCAGATTGGATGGAAGATCTACTCCTTCCTCAACCAATAGCACGAATTTATCTTCGTACAGTGCCATTGCAGCCCCGATTTCAATCAGTACATTATCGTTAATCTGCGGCACGGGACTCTGTTCCGAATCGTAGAGCAGGTCTTCAGCACTCACATGGATTACGGCGGCTCCACAACTTCTCATATCGGCCATGACTTTCTTAGGAACGGGCGTAGCAGCTGTTTCGTGCTCCACAGCAACGACAGGTACGAATTTCCCGTAAGCCACGAGCTCCTTTACTTGCTCCGAGATCTTCCTGTTTTTTCCGTGTGTGATAAAGACCCGATTGTTCCGTTGTTCCAGGTTCGTCGATTCAACGCGGTCGTCGTCATCCTGAGGCCATTCCGTTCGCTCATCGTCGACAGCATCATTTTCGTGCGTCAGCTTAACACCATTATCTGCAGAAGATGCGTTGACAAACACCGATGTAGCTTCCGTGTCGAAATCAAACCGAGTTGGTTTGCCCCGACGTCCGACTATGAGGCTACCGAGCTGCGCGCCTTCGACGACCTGAAGGAAACACAACGCTTGCTCGTTAAGGATGTTTTCTGAACTAGACACTTCGCTCCTAAAATGCTCATACCAGTGAGTTGCAACTTCCGTTGCCGTGATAGACGACTCGCCGCGATGCACCACCTTTTCAACTACGGCTGTGTAGGCTGGAATCTCGCGGACCACTTCGCACAGTACTCCGTGCAGAGCCGACTCATCCGCAGCGCGACGTCCCCTTTCGGTCAGTTTGATCTTGTCCCCTTCGTCCTCAATAAAGCCCCAAGCTCTCAATCCTGTCAGCTTGCGTCGGTCCAGGTGTTTCTTGTTCACCACCGCCTTCGCCTCGGCGAGAGTCGCGCCGGTGGGCTTCTTGAGTAGGTAACCACAAATTGCACGGACGTCTTCTACGACCGTACGAATCGAAAGTGCCACTATATGCCTCCTAAGTGTGTGGTCATATAATAAGCAGCATATTCCTGTGCCGTCAACCTGAAGTAAGGCGGTGTCCTTCAGGTGATGATTCTCGCGTAGCCGGCATGAATCGCCGACCAGGGATCATAAACCATGATAACACAACGGTTTATGGTCATAGACGTCTTGTGTTACGGGGATTCTTTGCTACTTTGCGTCAGAGATTTACGTTGGCCAATCGGGGTGGCCCGTGGTAAGGGGTCACGGCGCTATGCGAAAGAGCGCTGCGTAGAGCCAGTTTATATGCGCACTGATCATCAGGGTCGAAGTGCGCCATATGGTCGTTCAAGCACGCCCAAATCAAGTATCGGGATGACGCTGTACGATGGATCCGGGGAGCGCGGACTAAGTGAGCGGTTTGGTTTCGCAGCGTGCCACCAAAGCGCGCGAGAGTAGTGACTACAGCGCGAGGCGGGCGTCGGGAGTGAAGCGGAGCGGTTGGGCGGGGCCGGTGACCTGGGTGTTGGGGCGGGCGGCGACCTCGGCGGCCATGTTGGCGGATACGTAGAGGTGGTCGAGGGCGAGGGTGTCGCGGACCCAGGCGAGGCGGACCGCGGCGGGATCGGGGATGGTGCTGGTGCGGGTCGCGGCCTGGATGGCGAGCCGGTCGTCGGGCATCACCATCGGGATCTTCACCGCCGCGGTGGCGGTGGAGGTGAGCGCGTTGGGGTAGGTTTCGGCGAACGAGAACTTGTCGAACAGCCGTTGCGTGGTGACGTCCACCACCCCGATGCCGTTGACGTTGCCGCCGGTCAGCGGCGTGGTGTCCAGCGCCACGATGCGGGTGATGTCCGGGCCGCCGCTGGCGAACGGCGTGGTGTAGCGGCCCACCACGTTGCAGTCCAGGCCGGTGCCGCTGATCTCCTTGCCGATGCGGCCCAGCACCAGCACGTCCGTCTGGTCGAACGGCAACCGCGGGTAGAGGTCCCAGGCCAGCTTCAGCAGCGCCGGCTCGCGGTCGGGAATCGCGGCGGCGGGGACCAGCTCCACGTGGTGGGTCTGGTGGCGGGCGTTCTCCACCACCGCCAGGCCGCCGATCACGTTGCCGCGCGCCAGCACGGTCTTGCCTACCGCGGCGATGCGGTCGGCCAACTGGCCAAAGCCGCGTGTATGGCAGGTCTCGGCGCCCTTCTGCTTGCCCAGGCCGATCGCCAGCATCTTGATCAGCCCGCTTTCGTAGCGGCCGCGGAACGAACTGTGCGGCTTGACGCGGCCGAGAATCAGGGTGGCGTCCGCCGCCGCTGCCAGCTTGTCGCAGAACGCGGGCAGGCCGGGCGCCGCCTCGCCGAGCGCCACCACCTCCATCGACGCCCGGATCGGCGCCCCGATCGCCGCCTCGGTGACCCCCATCTTGGCCAGGAGCGCCACCTGGCCCTCCGCGGTGGCGCCGCCGTGGCTGCCCATCGCCGGCACCGCGAACGGCTCCGCCCCTAGCCGGCGCACGGCCGCCGCCAGCAGGCGCACCAACTCGGGCAGGTTGGCCAGGCCGCGGCTGCCGACCGCCAGCGCTACGCGTTGCTCCGGGCGCACCATGGCGGCCAAGCCGCCCTCGGCCAGAGCCCGTTCCACCGCCGCCGCCAGGTCGCCGATCGGGCTGGCGGCGAAGCGCTGCTCCACCGGCACCACGTCCGGCAGCGGTACGCCCTCCAGGATGCGCTCAATGGCCGTGCGTTGCGCCACTGCCGGTGCTCCGCCCGCTACCGCCACATACGCCTCCCCACGGCCACGGCCACAGCGGCCGGCGGCGGCAGCGAACACGGCTCGAAGGCGCATACGCCGGCCGTGAGGTCGAGCTGGAGGTAGGTCGCTACCGCCATGTGCGCTTCCCTACGGCCACCGCGGCGTCGGCGATCTGGTCGTCGCTGACCAGGGCGGCGAGTTCCAGCGCGCGTGACACCGGCGTGGAGATGTCGAGCGAGGTGAGCACCGCCACCGGCGCGTCCAGGTCGTCGAAGAACCGGCTCTGCACCTGGTCGGCTACGGTCGCCGCGATGCCGTGGCTGCGCGCGGCCTCCTCCACGATCAGCAGCGCGCCGGTCCTGGCCAGCGAGGCGCCGATGGTGGCGTAGTCCAGGTCAATGTGGTCCAGCGTCTTCAGGTCGATGATGTCGGCACTCAGCCCCTCACCGCGCAACCGCTCCACCAGCCCCAGGCAGCGCCGCCCCAGGTGGCCGTAGGTGACGATGGTGAGGTCGTCGCCCTCCGCCACCAGCTCCGCCTGCCCGAACGGCAGGCAGTAGTCCAGATCGCCGGCCGGCACCGGGAACGACTGCGTGTAGAGCGAGTTGTGCTCCAGGATCACCACCGGGTCGAGCGAGTGCATGGCGCTGTTGAACAGCCCGATGTAGTCGGCGCTGGTGGCCGGCGCCACGATGCGGAAGCCCGGGAACAGGCCGTACAGCCCGACCGGGTCCATCGAGTGCTGCGCGCCGTAGCCGAGGCCGGTGCCGATGCGGGTGCGCACCACCAGCGGCACGTCGGTGGTGTCGCCGTACATGTGGCGGCCCTTGCTGATCTGGTTGAACAACTGGTCGGCGGCGACCAGGGCGAAGTCGGCGAACATGATCTCCACCACCACGCGCATGCCGCGCTGGGCGGCGCCGAAGCCGAGCCCGGCGAAGCCGCCCTCCGAGATCGGCGTGTTGATGATCCGGCCGGGGAAGCGCTCCGGCAGTCCCCTGGTGGCGCCATAGGCGCCGCCGCCGAGGTTGGCCACCTCCTCGCCGAACACGATGGCGCGCGGGTCGCGCTCCAGCCAGCGTCCGGTCACCGCGGCGATGGCGTCCGAGTAGACGAGCTCTGCGTCGGCAGCCAGATCGCGCGGCGCCACGAAGGTGATCCCCAGCCACTCGGCGCCGGCGCTGCGCATGCCGTCGGCCGCGGTCTCTGGCCGCGGCCACAGCTCGGCGCGCACCGCCCAGGCGCCGCCCTCGCCCTTGACCGCGCACGCGTCCATCGCCGCCAGCACCGCCTGCTCGCTGCCGCGGCGGATGTGCGCCACCTCGTCCGCCGACAGGATGCCGGCTTCCTGCACCGCCTCCGGCAGCACGCGGGTCACCTCGCGGCCGGCGTACTCCGCCTCCTCCTCGCGGCTGCGGTAGCGGAATGCACTGCCGGGCACGTCGCCGGCATGGTGGAAGCGGCGGTAGCACTTGGCCTCGATCATCGCTGGCCGTCCGCCGCCGCGCAGCCCGCCGGCGACGTGGCTCACCAACCGGTAGATCGCCACCGGGTCGCTGCCGTCGACGATGTAGCCGTCCATGTCGTAGGCGGCGGCGCGCACCGACAGATCCTGCACCGCCGACGCCTCCTGCACTTTCGTGGCGACGGCGTAAAGATTGTTCTCGATAAAGCAGATCAGCGGCAGTTTCCAGAGCCCGGCCATGTTCAGCGCCTCGTGCAGGGCGCCCTGGTGCAGGGCGCCGTCGCCCACGAAGCCCACCACCACGCTGCCGCTGCCGGCCTGCTTCTCGGCATACGCCGTGCCCGCCGCCAGCGGCAACCCGCCGGCCACGATGGCGTTGGCGCCGAGAAACCCCGCCTCCGCGTAGCGCAGGTGCATCGACCCGCCGCGCCCGCCGCAGTAGCCCGGCGCCAGCCCCATGATCTCCGCCATGGTGCGCCGCACCACCTCCAGCCCCGCCTCCGGCAGCTCGTCGGCGGCGGGATTCCACGCCGCCGGCACCCGGAACTGCAGCGCCTTGGCCAGGAACTGGTGATGGGAGCGGTAGGTGGCGGCGAACTGGTCGCCCGGGCGCAGCGCCGCCACCACGCCGGCGGCGGTCGCCTCCTGGCCGACGCTGGTATGCACCGGCCCCCATACTGCGTCGTGGCCCTTCAGCTCCAGCAGCGCCAACTCGAAGCGGTTGATCAGCAACACGTCGAACAGCAAGCGCGCCGCGACCCCGTCCGGCAGCGCCGCCAGATCGCCCGCCTCGGAGCGCCAGCGCTGCCAGGTGAACGTGGGATGAAGAATCTCTTGCTGCATTGTCAGTCCTAATCCGTATGGACGCTAGTCCATATGGAAGCCGCCGTTGACGTCGATGATCTCGCCGGTGATGTAGGCGGCGCGATCGGACGCCAGGAAGGCCACTGCATTGGCCACGTCCTCGGCGGTGCCGTAGCGTTTGAACGGTATGTTGGCGGCAAACTCGGCGTTCACCTCGTTGCCCCAGGCGCGCGTCAGGTCGGTGTCGATCGGGCCCGGCGCTACCGCGTTCACGTTCACGCCGTGGGCGGCGCCGGCCAGCGCCAGACTCTTGGTCAGGGTGATGATGCCCGCCTTGGAAGCGGCGTAGTCGGCGGGCGCCGCGTAGCCGCCGATCTTGGCCGACAGCGAGGAGATGCTGACGATGTTGCCGTGCCCTTGCTCGCACATCGCGCGCAACGCCTCGCGGCTGGCCAGGAACGTGCCGCGCAGGTTGATCGCCATGGTGCGGTCCCACTGCGCGGCGCTCAACTCCAGAATCGGGCACATCGTGATCACGCCGGCGTTGTTCACCAGAATGTCGATGCCGCCGTGCTCGCGCACCGTGTCGCCGATCAGCGCCACGATCTGCTGCTCGCTCGCAACGTCGGTCTGCCGGGCGTGCCCGTGCCGGCCGTGGGCAGCCACCAGTTCGGCGGTCGCCGCTGCCCCGTCGGCATCGATGTCGCTGGCCACCACGTCGGCGCCGTCGCGCGCCAACGCCAGGCAGATCGCCCGCCCGATGCCGCGACCGGCACCGGTAACCACCGCCAGCGGCGCTCCGCCGGTGCGCTGTCGTTCGCTGTTCACCTGTTCGTTCCCACTCCTTTCTCGGCCCGTCTCAGATCCGGTTCAGCGCGTCTTCAACGCAGAGCGTCCGGAACCTCTCGCAACTCCACCACTTCGCCGTCCATGCCGCGGAAATACACCACCCACGCCCCGGGGCGAAACTCCACCGGGTCCCCGAGGAAGCTCACCCCGGCGGCACGCAGTCGCGCGGTCTCGCCGTGGATGTCGCTGACCCGCAGGCCGAAGTGGATGTAGCCGTGATCGGCCTGCGACCGTGTCACCGCCTCGGCGCGCCCCTCCGGCACACGGTACTGGAACAACTCCAGCATGAACTCGCCGAGGTAGAGGTGCGCGATGTCGGCGGCGGCGCCGGCCACCCCGATCACCTTGTCCAGCGGCAGGCCGGGGTCGGCGGGCAGCAGGCGCCGCACCTCGAAGCCGAACAGCCCGGTGTAGAACCGGATCGACCGCTCCATGTCGGCCACGCTCAGCGCCACGTGATCGGCGCCATGAATCATCGGCCATCTCCGGACGGCGTCGCCATGCGCCGATGGTAGCCGTTGTGGCGCCCGCGCTACAATGCACCGCGCGGCCCGCGCGGCGGCGGCACCTATCCACCCACCGGCGCGGAGTGGTACTGTTCGTTCCGGGCGGCGCCGAGGTCGGCAGCCGCGGCAAATCATGACGTTACGCAATCTTCCCCGCCCGCTGGCAGCGGCACTGCTGATGAGCCATGCGACCGCCCTGGCAGCCGAGGGCGGCGTGGCGGCCGGTTTGCCGCTGTACGCTGGCGAGGTATTTTCGAGCCATGCGATTGAGGCAGTCACGGTGAGCGGGTTCGGCTACGGCGCCAACCCGGCCGGTACGCGCTTCGGGGGCTTCGGTATCGGTTTCATCGACCGCACCGACGCGTTGCGGCTGCAGGCCGGCTTCGGCGGCCTGATCGTCGGGCAGGAGTTCGGCGTAGGCGCGGTGTCGTTCGCCGTCAGCTCCTGGACCGGCGCAGGAACCTTTGCCCACGACGCGGTGGCGGACGGCGATCGGTTCGCGGCAGTGTTCGAAGAACTGACCCTGGAGCTGGGCTTCAGCCCGGTTCCGTGGCTGCAGATCGTGGCCTACGGCGGCTACCAGTTCATCGGCAGCCTCACGCCCCGGTTTTTCGGCACCATCGTGTACACCCCGGTCGCCGGCGTACGGGCGGTGTTCGGGTGATGCGCGGCGTGCGCTCCGGCGCCGCTGTGGCGCTGGCGCTGGCCGCGGCAGCGGTTCTGGCCGGCTGCTTCCTGCTGCCCCAGGAAGAGGGGATTCTGGCGCCGCCGCTGCTCGCCGCGCCCGAGATCTCCTACCGCGTGATCACCGCCGAGCCCGGCGTGATCGAAGACAAGGTGACGGTCGGCGGCGTGTTCATCTATCCGAGCCAGTATTCCCTCAAGTTCCGCTTCCGCAGCGGTCCGTTGCGCGGCATCTACGTGGGCTACGGCGACGACGTGCAGCCGGGCCAGTTGATCGCCGACCTGGACACCGACAGCCTGGAACTGGAGGTGCGCCGCCAGGAGATCCATCTGCGCAAGGCCGAACTGGCCGCCGAGCGGGCCGCCGCCCGTGCGGACGACCGCTTCACCCGCGAAAACGCCGCCCTCGACGTCGAACTGGAGAAGCTGCGCCTGCAGCAACTGCGCGAGGAACTGGCCAAGTCGCGCCTGGTGGCGCCGGTGGCCGGCGAGGTGGTGTACATCGCCCCGCTCGGCGAGGGCGAACCGGTGGAGCCGTTCCGCACCGTCGTGCAGATCGCCGATCCGACCGAGGTTCTGCTCAGCTACAGTGGCCCCAAGCGTTCCGAGTTCGCCCTCGGGGCGGATGTCAGCGTCGACATACGCGGCGTCAAGTACCTCGGCGAGGTGGTGATGACGCCGCTCAACGTGCCGCGCGACGCTCCCGACGAGATGCGCGAGCTGATCCTGATCCGCGTCGACGATCTGCCGGATGAAGTGGAGAAGGGCGACACCGGTTCCGTGGTGCTGATCCGGGCGCGCCGCGAGGACGTCATCGTGCTGCCCCGCAACCTGGTGCAGACCTATCTGGGGCGGCGCTTCGTATACGTGCTCAAGGATGGGCTGCGCGAAGAGCGCAACGTCGAGATCGGCATCCAGACCCCCACCCAGGTCGAAGTCGCGGACGGATTGGAACCGGGCGAGGAGGTAGTCGTACGCTAATCCTGGTGCTGCGCAAGATGGCCAGCAACCGTTGGCTGGTGCTGGCCCTGCTGGCCGGCTCCGTGCTCTCGGTCGGGTTGCTGGCCAGCATTCCGATCTACACCGACGGCGTATTGCAGCGCCTGCTGACCCGCGACCTGGAGCGCTACCAGGAACGCACCGGGCGCTACCCCGGAACCACCGCCGCCATCTACAACTTCTACCGGCTGGTGGAGCAGCCGGCCGCCAAGGCGCCGTTCCACGATGCGCTCGAGAACGAGATCCTCACCAGACTGGTGCCCGCCCTCGGCGTCCCGGTGGCCGCACAGATGAAGCGCATCACCCTGGACTACCTGTACGACGTGCGCCCGCAGCCGGAGGAGAGCCGCGTCGAGACGGTGAAGAAGTTCAGCCGCGTGGAGGCGCTGCAGCACCTGTCCGACCACATCACCCTGCTGCACGGGCGCATGTACAACCCCGAGCCGGTCGGCGGCGTGTACGAGGCGATCGTCACCAGCGAGGCGATGCAGGACCTGCAGCTGATCCTGGGCCGCACCTACCTGTTGCACGACCTGCTCGCCGAACAGCCGCGCCTCACGGTCAAGGTGGTGGGCGTGTTCGCCAAGAGCGATGCGCGCGACCTGTACTGGTTTCAGCGCTTCACCACGCTCTCGGAAAGCTTTCTCATCGACTACGACACCTTCCTGCGCGACTTTCTGCACGCGCCGACGCGCAACCTGACCAACGGCGCGTGGTACTTCGCCCTCGACTACCACCGCATCACGATCGACAACGTGCCCAACCTGTTGCGGCGCTACGATGAGTACCGGCGCGCGTCGGCGCAGCGCCGCGTCGAGCTGGACTTCGGCATTGCCAAGCTGCTGCAGGAGTACAACCGCCGCGCGGCGGTGCTGAAGATCACCCTGTCGTTCCTGCATGTGCCGATCGTGCTGGTGCTGGCATTCTTCATGTACATGGTGTCGCAGTTGATCGTCGAGGGCGACCTGGCCGAGATCGCCGTGCTGGAGAGCCGCGGCGCCGCCGGCAGCCAGTTGTTCACCGTCTACCTGCTGCAGAGCCTGCTGCTCGCGGCCGCCGCGCTGGCGCTCGGGCCGCCGCTGGCGCTGCTCATCGTGCGCTTCCTGGGCGCCGCCAATGGGTTCCTGGAGTTCGTCGGCCGCACCTCCCTGAGCACCGACATCAGCCTGCGCGCCTACTGGTTCGCCGTGGCCGGGGCGGCGATCTTCCTCACCGCCACGCTGCTGCCGGCGTCGCGCGCGGCGCGCACCTCGATCGTGGAACTGCGCGGGCACGGCGCGCGCACCCGGCGCTACACCTTGTGGCGCCGCTTCTATCTCGACCTGGTGCTGATCGCGGTCGCCGTGTACGGCCTGGTGCAGTTCCAGCAGCGCCGCGAGATCGTGATGCTCACCGCCGCCAGCGGGTCCGATCTGCCGCTCGACCCGCTGCTGTTCCTGACCTCGGTGCTGTTCATCCTGGGCTGCGCCATGTTGACCCTGCGCCTGTTTCCGTTCCTGGTGCGCGCGCTGTTCGGGATTGCGCGGCGGCGCTGGTCGCCGCCGCTGTACGCCGCCTTCATTCAGGTAGCGCGCGCGCGCGGCCACGAGCAGTTCCTGATGGTGTTTCTGATCCTCACCCTCGCCCTCGGCATCTACAACAGCAGCGCCGCGCGCACCGTGAACCGCAACACGGAGGAGCGCATCTACTACGCCGCGGGCGCCGACCTGACCATGCAACCCTACTTTCCGAGCGACCAGCCGCCGGACAGCGGCGGCGGGCTGCCGGGACAGGCTGCAGCCTCCTTTTCCAGCCCGAGGGTGCAGTACCGGGAGCCGCCCTACCACCCGTTCACCCTGCTACCGGGGCTCGAAGGCACCACCCGGGTGCTGCGCCAGGCGCGCGCGCAGGTGTCGCTGCCCGGCAACCGGCGCACCGTGTCGGCGCTGATGGCGATCACCCCGGAGGAGTTCGGGCGCGTGGCCTGGTTCCGCTCCGACCTGTTGCCGGTGCACTGGCACCACTACCTGAACCGGCTGGCCGCGGATCCGAAGGCGATGCTGCTGTCCTCTTCGATAGCCGAGGAGTTCGATATCAAGCTCGGCGACATCATCCTGGTCACTTGGTCGAGCCAGGACGTGGTCGACGGGGTGGTGGTCGGCTTCATCGACCACTGGCCCACCTTCCTGCCGGTCGACGAACGCGCCACGCCGCGCCTGGTGGTGGCCAACTTCCCCTACATACGCGCCAAGATGGCGGTGGAACCGTACGAGATCTGGGCCCGGCGAACACCGCGCAGCAGCACCGCGGAAATCTACCAGGCGATCGATGATCGGGAGCTGGACATCGTCAGCATGACCGACGCCACGCAGCAGGTGGTGGAGGCCAAGAACGATCCGCTGCTGCAGGGAACCAACGGGGTGCTGACGCTGGGCTTTTCGGTGGCGATGCTGATCTGCATTGTCGGCTTCGTGATGTACTGGGTGCTGACGCTGCGTTCGCGCACCCTGCAGTTCGGGGTGTTGCGCGCCATCGGCATGTCGAGCCGCCGCGTGCTGGCGATGCTGATGGTGGAGCAGATCCTGATAACCGGCTCGGCGATCGTTGCCGGCATCGTGATCGGGCGCGTGGCGGCGCTGCTGTTCGTGCCGCTGTTGCAGGTGGTGTACGCCGCCGCCGATCAGGTGCCCGCGTTCCGGGTGGCCAGCGAGCGCGGCGACTTCTTGCGCATCTACGCGGTGGCGGCGGCGCTGCTGGTGCTCGGCGGGGTGCTGTTCCGCACCCTGTTGGCGCGCCTGGACATCCAACAGGCGCTCAAGTTGGGAGAAGAGTGAGTTCCGCCCCGTCCCTGCACTCGCCGTTCGTGCTCTCCGCCGCCGGCGTGCGCCGCTCGTTCCGGGCCGGCGGCAGCACCGTGCATGCCCTGCAGGAGGTGAGCCTGCGCGTGCCGCGGGCGCGGCTGACCATCCTGCAGGGGCCTTCCGGGTCGGGCAAGACCACGCTGATCAACATCCTCGGCGCGCTCGACTATCCGACCAGCGGACGGGTGGAGTTCGAGCACCTCGACATCGTCGGCCTGAGCGACCACGAGCGCGACGAGCTGCGCCGCCTGCGCATGGGCTTCGTGTTTCAGTCGGTGGCGCTGATCGGGGTGATGTCGGCGTTCGAGAACGTCGACTTCGCGCTGCGCGTGGCCGGCTACGACGACTCGCTGCGCGAGCGGCGCGCCCGCGAGTGCCTCTCCCTGGTGGGCTTGCGCGGGCGCATGCACCACCGGCCCGGCGAGCTGTCCGGCGGTGAGCAGCAGCGCGTCGCCATTGCGCGCGCCATCGCGCACCAGCCCACCCTGCTGTTCGCCGACGAGCCCACCGCGGAGCTGGATACGCACACCGGTCTGCAGGTGATGGCGCTGGTGCGGCGCCTGGTGCAGGAGCACGGCGTGACGGTGGTGATGAGCAGCCACGACCCCTATATCGTCGAGCTGGCCGATCACCTGGTGCAACTGGAGGATGGCCGCCTGGTGGACCGCGGGCGCGGCGAGGGCTTGACGCCATGATCAGCGTAGAAAACGAGTTGCACAGCCGGCCAGGGAACCCGTTGAGTGGACCCCGAGGCGCCGCCGGGAGGCGCGTGTGATCAGCGCCGAAAACCTGGTGCGCATCTACAAGACCGCGGACTTCGAGGTGGTCGCCCTGCAGGGCCTCGATCTGGAGGTGGCGGACGGCGAGTTGATGGCGATCATCGGCAACAGCGGCAGCGGCAAGTCCACCCTGCTCAACGTGATCGGCGGGCTCGATCTGCCCTCCGCGGGCAGGATCAGGGTCGCCGACCGCGACCTGTTGAAGCTGTCGCGCCTGCAACTGCTGCGCTACCGGCGCGAGAAGGTGGGCTTCGTGTGGCAGAGCAGCGCCCGCAACCTGATTCCCTACCTGTCGGCGGTGCAGAACGTGGAAGTGCCGATGCTGCTCACCGGCCGCCGCGATCGCCGCGCCCGGGCGGAGCAACTGCTGGCCATGGTGGGCATGGCGCACCGCGCCCACAACCGCCCGCAGCAGCTCTCCGGCGGCGAACAGCAGCGCGTGGCCATCGCCATCGCCCTGGCCAACGAGCCGCCGCTGGTGCTCGCCGATGAACCCACCGGCAACGTCGACGGGGCCACCGCGACCACCGTGCTGGAGGCATTGCGCAAGATCAACCAGGAACTGGGCGTGACGGTAGTGATCGTGACCCACGACCGGCGCATCGCGCAGCAGGTGGACCGGGTGGTGGCGATCCGCGACGGCCGCACCTCCAGCGAGTTCATTCGCCGCGGCACCTACACCAGCGAAATCGCCCACCTTGCCGCCCACATGGAGGAAGCGGAGACGCACCAGGAGCTGGCGGTGGTGGACCGCGCCGGCCGGCTGCAGGTGCCGGGCGACTACCTGCGTGCCCTGGGGGTGGAGGGTCGCGACCGGCTGCAGGTGGAGCTGGAGCAAGACCGCATCGTGCTGCGCCGCCCGACGGAGGAGACCGGTGAGTGATCGGACCAGATCGGTGAGCGACCGATCACCGGCAGCCGCGCGCCCGGTGATCGGGGTGATCATGGGCAGCGCATCCGACTGGCAGACGATGCAGCATGCCGATGAGACGCTGCGCCAGTTTTCGGTACCGTACGAGTGCCGGGTGGTGTCCGCGCACCGCACGCCGGAGCGGATGCGCGAGTACGCGCGGCAGGCGGCGGAGCGCGGCATCGAGGTGATCGTGGCCGCGGCCGGCGGCGCGGCCCACCTGCCCGGCATGGTGGCCGCCTACACCACGCTGCCGGTGCTCGGCGTGCCGGTGCAGAGCCACGCCCTGCACGGCGTCGATTCGCTGCTGTCGATCGTGCAGATGCCCGCCGGCGTGCCGGTCGGCACTCTGGCCATCGGCCGCGCCGGCGCGGTCAACGCCGCCCTGCTGGCGGTCGCCATCGCGGCGCTGCACCGCCCGCCGCTGCGCGCCGAACTGGAGGCGTACCGCGCCCGGCAGTCGGCGGCGGTGGAGACCGCAAAGCTGCCGCCGGCGGACGCCTGATGGCCACCGCGCGTCCAGCGTCCCAAACCGCCGGCCGGGACAACGGACCGCCGGCGCCCGCGTCCCACCGGCGCTGCAAACAACGCCGCCACCTGTTCGCCGCGCCGGCCGCCTGCCGGCGGCGCCACGGCCCGGCGACGGCAGCGGGGGCGGCGTTCGACCGGCACGGCATGGAAGCGCCGCCGCGTACTCGCCGCGGCCGGCGCATGCCGGCCGCCCACGGCCCGGCAATGGCAGCGGCGCGGACGCCCGCACCCGTGCGGCGGCCATGGAAGCGCTGCCGCGTGCTCGTTGCGACCTGCGCCCGCCGCTTGCGCTACGGCTCGGTACCGGCGGCCTCCGCGGCGGCAGCCGTACTCGCCGCAGGCCACGGCCGGCCGCACGCGGGCAACCGTTCCACCGCCGCGCTTGCGCCGACGTCGAAACAGCCCGCCAGCGGTGCGGGCCGCCGGCCCCGGCCATGACCGCCAACGTGGCACGGGCACCTGCCGCGGCGGATCCGATCCTGCCGGGGGCCACCATCGGCATCCTGGGCAGCGGCCAGCTCGGGCGCATGCTTGCCGGCGCGGCGGCGGCGCTTGGCTACCGGGTGCAGGTATACGCCAACGAGAGCGGGTCGCCCGCCGGCCAAGTGGCGGCGCGCGAAGTGGTGGGCAGCTACGACGACGCCGGCGAGATCGGCGCGTTTGCAGCCGGCGTCGACCTGCTGACCTTCGAGTTCGAGAACCTGTCCAGCGCGGCGGTGGCGGCTGCCGCCCGTCACAGCGTGGTGCGTCCCGGCGCCAACGTGCTTGCCACGGCGCAGAATCGCCGTACCGAAAAGCAGTTCCTCAGCGACGCGGGGTTTCCGGTCGCGGCGTGGCGTCCGCTGCCGGCTGCGCCGTGCGCCGTGCGCGCCGCCGGCACTGCCGCCGACGATCCGGTGGCGGAGGAGATCGGCTACCCGGCGATCGTCAAGACCGCCGGCTTCGGGTACGACGGCAAGGGGCAGCGCCGCGTGCGCGACGCCGCCGAGCTGGCGGCTGCCTGCCGCGCGGCCGCCGGCGAGCCGCTCATCGTGGAGCGGGTGGTGCCGTTCGAGCGCGAGTTGTCGGTGATCGGGGCCCGTTCCGCCACCGGCGAGTACCGCGACTTCGGCCCGTTCGAAAACGTCCATGCCCGCCACATCCTCGACCTCTCCAGTGCGCCGGTGGCGGGCGACCCTGCCGTGCTGCGCCGCGCCCGCGAACTGGCCCGCGCCCTGGTCGAGCAGCTGCAGGTGGTCGGGCTGCTGTGCGTGGAACTGTTCGAGGTGGGCGGCGACCTGCTGGTCAACGAGATCGCGCCGCGCCCGCACAACTCCGGCCACCTCACCCTGGATGCCTGTGCGACCAGCCAGTTCGAGCAGCACATCCGTGCCGTGTGCGGCCTGCCGCTCGGCGACCCCGTTCAGCACACCCCGGCGGCGATGGCCAATCTGCGCGGCGACCTGTGGCCTGCCGTAGCGGCGGGCGCCGGCGCGCCGCCGTGGCACCAGGCGCTGGCCGTGCCCGGCGTCAAGCTGCATCTGTACGGCAAGCGGGAAGCGCGGCCCGGCCGCAAGATGGGGCACCTCACCGCCCTCGCCGCCAGCGCCGCCGAGGCGGCCCGGCAGGCCGCCGCCGCCCGCGCCCTGCTCGCATAGCGGCCCAACTCGACCCGATGGAGTGTGGGCGGCGCCAAAAACTGCCGATGAACTAGGTAGTAACAGTGGGCGCAGCAGGGTCTGGGGAGAGTATTGCTATGCGAATTCGTGCGCTGCTCGGTATGGTCGTTCTGGTGGCCGTGCCGTCGCTGCCGGCGTTCGCGCAGGTTTGGAATACCGGCGTGTACGCGGAGCTGAACGGCGGAGCGGTGATGGTTGGAGAGGCGAACGACGTCGCGGCCGAGGTAGTGGGAGATGCCGGTGATGCGTTGCCCAAGCTCGGCAGGGACTGGGAGTTTACCCTGGGCGCCGGCGGTGCCGCGGGCATCGGCTACGATTTCGGCGTCATCCGGCTCGACGGCGGGGTCACCTATCTCTCCACCGGCATCCGAATCAGCCGCAAGGGTATCCTTGACGAGGACGCCAACGAGGACACCTTCACGCTGCTCGCCGCGACCGGCAATGCTTGGTACGACATCGACACCGGGTCGCCATGGACGCTCTACTTCGGCGGCGGGTTCGGCACCGCAAACCTCGGCATTCACTTGGTCGACATCGACGTTCAGGGCGAAATGGACGATCCCGACTACACCTTCTCCACCTGGTCGCTGGCGTTCCAGGCCGGCGCCGGCATCGGGTACACCATCGCCGACTTCATGGTGATCGATCTCGGCTACCGGCTGTTCGGCTCCATCGATCCGAAGCTGGTCAAGTCGGGCTCCCTGACCGGCAAGGGCGACTTCGAGTGGCCGCTCGAACCAGGGACGCTGCTGACCCACCGCATCGGCATCGGCATGCGCATCATCTTCCTTTAGCGCCGCGGGTTGCTCCGCGCTGCGAAATCTGATGATCTTCTGGTCATCCATGACATCACGACCGGGAGCAAGGAGCGCACCATGATTCTGACCACCACCCCCACCATCCAGGGCAGGAACATCAGCGCATACCGGGGCATCGTCACCGGCGAGGCGATCATCGGCGCCAACATCTTCAAGGATTTCTTCGCCGGCATCCGCGACATCGTCGGCGGGCGCTCGGCGGCGTACGAGGCGGAGCTGCGCAATGCCCGTGAGCTCGCGCTGGCCGAGATGTCCGAGGCGGCCGAGCAGAAGGGCGGCAATGCGGTAGTCGGCATCGACCTCGACTACGAGGTGGTGGGTCAGGGTGGCAGCATGCTCATGGTCGCCGCCAGCGGCACCGCCGTGTCGGTCGACTAGTTGCATGCCGCGCGTCCGTCGATTCGCGTGGCACCGGGAGCGACGGCGTGAGCATTGATCAGCAGTATCTGGACCGCCATCGGCGGTCTGCCGAGATGTATCGGCACGCCGGCGGGGCGTTTCCCGGCGGCGTGACCCATGACACCCGCTACCTGCAGCCGTTTCCGCTGGTCATGACCACGGCTGCCGGCAGCCGCAAGGTGGACGTGGACGACAACGAGTACATCGACTACGTGATGGGGCATGGGGCGCTGCTGCTCGGTCACAGCCACCCGGCCATCGTCGCCGCGGTCTGCGAGCAGATGCGGCGCGGCACCCATCTCGGCGGCAACACCGAATTGGAGTTGCGCTGGGCCGAGGCGGTGCAGCGCCTGATGCCGTCCGTGCAGCGGGTGCGCTTTCACAGCTCCGGCACCGAGGCCACGCTGATGGCGATGCGCCTGGCGCGCGCCTTTACCCGCCGCCCCACGGTGCTGCGCTTCAGCGAACACTTCCACGGCTGGCACGACTACGCGGCCGCCGTTCCGGGAGCTGGCAGCGATCCGTTCGCCGGTCCCGGCATCCCGGCGACCGTGGGCGGCACCGTACGCGTCCTCCCGCCGGGCGACGCCGACCTGGTCGACCGGACGCTGTCCGGCGACCGCTCGATCGGGGCGGTGATCCTGGAGCCGACTGGCGCCATGTCCGGTCGCGTGCCGGTGGCGGCGGAGTTCGTGCGCGACCTGCGCGCCATCACAAAACGACACGACGTGCTGCTGATCTTTGACGAGGTAGTCACCGGCTTCCGTGTCTCAAGCGGCGGCGCGCAACGGCGGCTGGGGATACGCCCCGACCTCACCACCATGGCCAAGATCGTCGCCGGCGGTCTGCCCGGAGGCGCCGTCGGCGGCCGCGCCGAGATCCTCGACCAGATCGCGCTGCCGGGCGGCCGCCGTCGCGTGGCCCATCCCGGCACCTTCAACGCCAACCCGCTCAGCGCGGCGGCCGGCCGTACCTGCCTCGACCTGATTGCCGCCGAACCGCTCACCGAGCGCGCCGAGCAGGCGGCGGCACGGCTCTGCGACGGCATCAACCGGCTGTTCATCGACACCGGCACGGTCGGCTTTGCCTACCGCTCCAGCTCCCTGGTGCACCTGGCGCCCAACGTTGCCGGAGACGGCAGTCAGGAATCGGTCGCCGCTGTCCTCCCCGAGTTGGGCGCGATGCGCAACAGCCCGGCGGCAAGCCGGTTTCGGGTGGCCCTGCTCAACGAAGGGGTGGATGCGATGGCCGGCCTGACCTGCATCGTTTCGGCGGTGCATGACGACGCCGACATCGATGCCACCGTTGCCGCCTTTGGCCGCGCCTTCGAGGCGCTGCGCGGCGAAGAAGTGCTGCAACGCCGCGCGGCGGGCGCCGCGCCCGCCCCGCCCAGAACATCCCACGCTAAACGGGCTGAAGATCCCTTGAGTGAGTCGAGTGAGTTGAACAGCAGTTCTCGGTGTATGAGAGTGGAATAGACGCGGGAGTATTGCGGAGCGACTTGCCGCTCCCTGGCTACTCTCGCGCCCGCAACGCAGGCGGCCAGCCAGACAGAGTCGGGATTCTTGGGCCAGCTACCATCGGGTTCCACACCCCATTCGAGGACTGGCCTGATCGACCCGGCCTGCACATGGGACAGTGACATGGACCATACACAATTAGCTGCCGCCTACTGGGCTGAGATTGGCGTTGATGTCGAGATTGACCCCGTTGAGACGGCCGTCCTTGTGGAACGTATACAAGCCCACACTTTCGAAGGTATGACGCGTGGGACTCTCCCGAGTCTGGCTCGACGCAGACCTCAGGGAAGAGATGACCGGGACGAGATAAGCACACCAGGTGGGGGCCCTCCCAAGGCCCGCCGACTACGGAGGGCGTAGCCTCGCCATCCTCTTCATCTCGGTGCCGAGCTTCTGGACGGCGACTATCGTGATCGTCTTCCCCGCGATCTGGTGGAGATGGTCACCGTCGATGGAACTGATCCCCTTCGCCGAGGACCCGCTGGGTAATCTGCGGATCTTTCTCCTCCCGGCCGCGCTCCTGGGGATGGCCCTTTCGGGAACCACGATGACGGAGGCCGAACAGCGCTACCGTTCCAAGCGTGGCTGAATTCCTCACCCACCCGGGAACGCCATCGTCGTGCCTTCCACCACGCCAACTTGGCTCAGGCTCTGTCCGAGTTCCCTCCGGCCGGCGCCGCGCCGACGCGGGCGAGGAAGTTGGCGCCGGTGTCGCACTGCACCAGCCAATCGCCGATGTCGGCCAGACGCTCCGCGTCGGTGATGGGCGCCAACAACTCCGCCAGGCGTTCGGCGGTGGCCACACCGAAGCGCGACACCGTCATTCGGCACAGCAGCGCTCGCTCGCGATCGAGCCCCTGCCCGAGCCCCTGCTCAAGCCCTTGCTCAAGCCCCTGCTCAAGGCCTTCCTTCAGCCACTCCTTGGACCACTCGGCCGCTCGTTCCACCAACGTCATACTCACGTCCTCCAACTTCCGTATCGGCGGCAACTCGACGCCGCTCGGCACCAGCCGCTCCACGATCTGCCGCATCCAGTCCGCGAACGCCCGCCGCACCTGCAGGTCCGGCAGCCACGCCGCCAACATCTCCGCCACTTGCGCCACGTCGCGCGGTGATCGGCTACAGATACAGCCAGTTCTTGCGCAAGCGCATCCGCCATACGTTGTCGCCGTGGCGTTTGAGCAGCTCGTCGCTTATGTACTCGGTCGACAGTTTGTTCAGGGTGGCAAAGTTGACCTCCTGGAGCCAGTCGCCGGGGACGAAGGCGCGCAGGAGATCTTCGATCACGCGCGGGAAGGCGAAGATCTTTTTGTAGTTCTCATCGTGCATCGGGCCGGCAGGATAGCCGAACCCGGCGTGGCCGTATGCCCCCGGAGCCGCCAGCGCCGAGGCGACCGCCGCCGCCGCGCAGGCGCGGGTCGAGCAGGTCGCGCATCGCGTCCCCGAACATGTTGAGGCTGTAGACCACCGCCGTCAGGCACAGCCCCGGCCAGAAAGCGAGCCAGGGCGCCTGCTCCATGAACCGCCGCCCTTCCCGGCTCAGCATCCCGCCCCAACTCGGCACCTGGATCGGCAGCCCTAACCCCAGGAAGCTCGCGACGCCTCGGCCAGGATCACGCCGCCGATGTTGATGCTGAAGATCACGATCCGCGGCGCCATGATGTTGGGCAGCACGTGGCGCACCAACACCTCCGTGGTGGGCGCGCCAACGGCCTTGGACGCCAGAAAAAGATCGTTCTCCTTGGTGGCGACCACGGCGCCCCGGACCACTCTCGAGCCGCCCACCCCGCCCGCGATCCCCAGCGCCATCAGCCGACTTCAAGCGTGTAGACAATCTCCGACTTGAGCACTTTGGCGGCATAGCTCCGGAAGCCCAGGCCGGTGGCCCCATCGCGGCGATCCAGGAGGGCGACATCATCACCATCGACCTCGACGCCGCCACCATCGATGTCGACCTTGCGCCCGCGGTGCTGCAGAGTCGCCTGGATGCCCTGCCGCAGCGCGAAATCCCCTGGTCTGCTCGTGTCGCCGTCCTGCATCCGTCCTGCAGCGATGGTATGGTCGCGCTGAGCATCTTGGTGCATGCTCTCAGTATCTGGATACGGATGAGCAGAGGAAACGGAAAAAGACATCGCGCCATGATCGCTGATACCGTGGGCAGCCAGCACGCTAGGGTCGTCCGTCGCTTTTCGCCTTTCGTGGACGGGATGTCGTCCACCACCTCGATAGGAACGCTTCTCACGTCCGAGGACGCACTTATCTCAGATTGGGTGAAGTTGGGCGAGGACATGCACACCAGTGCCTGGGTGATACTTGGAACCTCTGACAACGACGAACGCAGCCGATCGACTTGAGCGAGCCACCCACCGAGCCTTCCCAGCCACCTTCAACACAGCCTCAGGTGTTGGTACAGCAGGCCCGGATCGTCGGCGCGTCCGCGCAGGTCGTCGGTAAGGGTGTCAGGCGGCCAGCGGCTGAGCGGCGGGGTCGTGATGCCCTGGAAGGACGGTGAGGAAGTCTCGCCGGAAACGACCGCTCTTCAGCGAGGTCCTGAGTTGCAGCATTCCCCGCGCCGCGTCGAGTGTCTACGTCATGCCGGTCTGCTTGAGCCGCTTGGCCACGACGTTCTTGCAACCGCTCTCCACCGTACCACTGCCGATCGGCAGTCTCATGCCCCGGTATCGGGGATAGTCCTTGCGCCGGCGGTTGTGCTCAAAGCAGTTGATCTCGCGCTGGATCGCGTCGCCCTTGGTGCGTCTCAGTGGACCGTCACGCAGATCTTGCAACTCGCTGATCAGCGCGTCGACCGCGCCGTCCCAGAGCATCTGTCTCCAGGCCCGGTACTGTTCCCGGCTGTGCTCGCTGCCGTTCGCGCACCTGCAGTTCGCGGGTAAAGGGGGTCTTGCGAAAGCCCAGGGGGCTGAGATCGTGGCTCATGAGTGCGGTTCCTGGTTGTCGGGTTCGTTGTCCGGGTCGTCGTGCGGATCGCGATAGCCGCCCTCGGGGTCGACCAGCGGGCGCAGGTCGTTGGCGTAGGCGATGCCGGCCGCGGTGGCCGGTAGTTCGGTAGTTCCTCGCCGTCCTCGCCGGCGGGTGGTTGCGGCGCGCTGCCGGAGCCGCGCGGCTCGGTCGCGTTGGCCTGGGGATCCACCTCGGCCAGCTCGATCATGCGCCTCTGGTGCTGAACCCACCGCCGACCGTCGAGCACGTGGCGCGCCACCCGGCGCAGACGCGCCGCGCCGGCGCGGAAATGCTTGCCGTCGGCGAGCACGCACTGCATGCGCTCGGCATACCGCCAGCGTCGCGTGTCGCCCTCACGCTTGTGCGGTCGCCGGCGCGTCGGCAGGCCCATCCGCCGGCACGCGCACCGCACGGTGGTGCGATCGATCTTCAGGTCGGCCGGGACGATGCCGCGTTCGCGTGCGCGGCGCACCAGTTCCGGCGCCGAGGCGCGCGGATCACACCGCTTCTCGGTGCGCAGGAAGGCGACCAGCTCCACGCTCAGTGCCTGTGAGGTCGTGGTACGGGTACGCTGCCGCGGCTCCAGGGCGGCGAGCTTGCCGCTCGCCCAGGCCGCGCGCCAGCGTTGCAGGGTACGCACGCTGATGCGCACCGGGCGACCGTCCAGGTCGACATGCGATGCGCCGGCAACGTGGCGTACCGCGGCTGCCGCGGGCCATCCGCCCAGCACCAGGGCCTCCACCTCGGCGTCCACCGAGTAGCGCAGCAGCGCGCTAGCCGAGACCGATAACGGGGGACGTGACGAATCATTCATGAGCCTACCGTAGCGCTGCCCGAGACGGCTCCAACGGGCGCTTTCGTGGCCGGCGGTGCCCGTCCCCGAGGGCTGCCGGCAACGCCCTGTTCCCGCGCTTCGGAACCGCCGCTCGCGGCCACCAGCCAGCTCTTGCCGGCCTGCTCCCAGCGCGCCACCAGCCGCGGGCGCGGCGGCTCCCACAGATCGCTGACCGCGCCAGCCGCACCCATGCGATCCCCCAGCGTCGCGCTGCAGGCCAGCGCCACCAGCACCGCCACGTTCGCTGCTCCGCGGCTCTGCCAACTGCGCCCCCAGCGGTGCGCGCCCGACAGCACGGTCATGGTCGCTACTCCCAACCGCGTCGCGATCTGCTCTCGCTCCCGCTCCTCCAACCCCCCACTGACTCCGGTCAGCCGTCCGGCCATCTCCAACCGCCGTCCTTGCGTTCGCCGCCGGCGCGCATCCCAGCGTTGCCACCAGTTCTGCTCGGACCGCCACATCTGCCCTCGCGCGGCATCCTGCGCCGCCCCGAACAGCGTCGGCTGCCACGGCGGCCCGCCACGGTCAGCTTCCCACAACAGTTCTCCGCCTGCGCTGTACGGCACTACCGCCACCCGTCCGTACGGGTAGTGTCCGGCTGGATACAGCGTGTAGCGCCGCCTCCCATGAGCCCCACATGTTAGACCGGCTGACCGGGCCGTCAGGGAAGCACCTGCTGGGTACCGACCAGCTGGGGCGCGACGTGCTCAGCCGAATCATCTACGGGGCGCGCGTTTCGCTCGTCGTCGGCTTGGCAGCAACCAGTGTCAACATGGTGGTAGCGCTGCTGATCGGCACGACGACCGGGTTCTTCGGCGGCAAGCTCGATATGGTGGTGCAGCGGTTCGTCGACGCCTGGATGGCATTCCCGGGGCTGCTCATCTTGATCACGGTGATGTCGCTGGTCGCCCAAGGCCTGCTGCAGACCATACTGGTGCTGGGCATTACCGGCGGCATCGGCGGCTCGCGCATCGCGCGCAGTGCCGTCATCGGCATCAGGGCGAACATGTATCTACAGGCGGCGGAAGCGTTTGGCGCGAGCGCGGCCAGAACCATCTTCCGCCACATACTGCCCAACATCATGGCGCCCATGATCATCACCTTCACCGTGACCATTGGCGGCGTTATCATGGCCGAGGCTTCGCTGAGCTTCCTCGGTTTCGGTCTTCCCCCGGATGTCGCCAGCTGGGGAGGCATGCTCAGCAACGACGGGCGCCGGTTCATGGAGTTGGCGCCATGGCTGGCTATCTGGCCGGGCCTCTCCCTGACGGTGGTGGTTTACAGTCTGAATATGCTCGGTGATGCGCTCAGAGGCCTGCTCGATCCCCGGCTGAAGGGCGGTGTGGGTCGTCTGGGTGCCGATAATTGCGCCAAGTAGGTCTAGTTGCGCCCGGACGGCTCTCGCAGAGCATGATTCTGTGCGGGGTGCGCGACCTGCGCGGCGGCGCACCTGGACCGGTGCGCCGCGGAAGCGGGCCATCTGGTGATTTTCGACCGGCGACCGGGCCGGTGGCAGGACAAGCTGATCGACCGGCGCACGCCGCACGCCGGCGCCGAGATTCACGTATGGGGGGTTATGTAGCGCGCTACCGTAACGGACCGGCAAGAGCGGTGGATCAGAGTACAGGTCGCGAGCGGTGACGGAGGCCGAACAGCGCTACCGTTCCAAGCGTGGCTGAATTCCTCACCCACCCGGGAACGCCATCGTCGTGCCTTCCACCACGCCAACTTGGCTCAGGCTCTGTCCGAGTTCCCTCCGGCCGGCGCCGCGCCGACGCGGGCGAGGAAGTTGGCGCCGGTGTCGCACTGCACCAGCCAATCGCCGATGTCGGCCAGACGCTCCGCGTCGGTGATGGGCGCCAACAGCTCCGCCAGGCGTTCGGCGGTGGCCACACCGAAGCGCGACACCGTCATTCGGCACAGCAGCGCTCGCTCGCGATCGAGCCCTTGCTCGAGCCCCTGCCCAAGCCCCTGCTCAAGCCCTTGCTCAAGGCCCTGCTCAAGGCCTTCCTTCAGCCACTCCTTGGACCACTCGGCCGCTCGTTCCACCAACGTCATACTCACGTCCTCCAACTTCCGTATCGGCGGCAACTCGACGCCGCTCGGCACCAGCCGCTCCACGATCTGCCGCATCCAGTCCGCGAACGCCCGCCGCACCTGCAGGTCCGGCAGCCACGCCGCCAACATCTCCGCCACCTGCGCCACGTCGCGCGGTGATCGGCTCTGCTCCAATGCGATCACCGCGCTCATCCGGTTGCGGCTCGGTAAATCGTCCGCTTGTACGCGCCGCTCGTCAAGCACGAAGTAACGCTGCGCCGGTTGATATGGCGCCAGCAATGGCCCCACCGGCGCGATCAGCTCGCCCATCTGCAGCGGCGACTCCCACGGCTCGTCGCCGTTGTACAGCACCAGCGGCAGCACCGCGGGCAGCCGGCCTTCGGCGTCGAGCTGGCCGTTGCGCGCCAGTTCCTGGTACAGGAGCCCGGTGTAGGTGTGTATCCGCAACGCCATCAAGGGATCGTCGGTCGATTGGAACTCCACCAGCAACAACAGATACAGCCAGTTCTTGCGCAAGCGCATCCGCCATACGTTGTCGCCGTGGCGTTTGAGCAGCTCGTCGCTTATGTACTCGGTCGACAATTTGTCCAGAGTGGCAAAGCTGACCTCCTGGAGCCAGTCGCCGGGGACGAAGGCGCGCAGGAGATCTTCGATCACGCGCGGGAAGGCGAAGATCTTTTTGTAGTTCTCATCGTGCATCGGGCCTGCAGGATAGCCGAACCCGGCGCGAATACCCCATCATCTCTGGCATTAACCTGTTTATCGCAACTGCCGTGGTCCTGATCAATCTCCTGATCGACCTGAGCTATGCCTTCCTGGATCCTCGGGTCCGCTACCGCTGAGGAACAGAAATCATGATGCAATTCTTCCGGAGGCTGGTCCGGGAACAGCCGCTGGGCACCGTGGGCGGCATCATCGTGCTGCTGCTGTTGTGCGGCATCTTCGCCGATGTGCTGGCCCCCTACGGGATGAACGAGATTCACCTGATTGACCGGTACGCCCCGCCGTCATGGCAGTACCTGCTGGGTGCCGACCAGCTCGGGCGCGACATCCTCAGCCGGATCATCTACGGGGCACGCATTTCGGTAGTCGTTGGCCTGTCGGCAACCAGCATCAACCTGGTGGTGGCGCTGCTGATCGGCGCGACGAGCGGGTTCTTCGGCGGCAAGCTCGACATGGTGGTGCAGCGGTTTGTCGATGCCTGGATGGCGTTCCCGGGGCTGCTGATTCTGATTACGGTGATGTCGCTGGTCGGCCAGGGCCAGCTGCAGATCATCCTGGTGCTGGGCATTGCCGGCGGCATCAGCGGTTCGAGAATCGCGCGTAGTGCGGTGATCCGCATCAAGGAGAACATGTACGTACAGGCGGCGCAGGCGATTGGAGTGGGCACCGGCAGGACCATCCTGCGCCATGTGCTGCCCAACATAATGGCGCCGATGATCGTCATCTTTACCGTGACCATAGGCGACGTGATCATTGCCGAGGCCTCCCTGACCTTCCTGGGTCTTGGGCTGCCCCCCGATGTGGCGAGCTGGGGCGGGATGCTGAGTTGGGAAGGACGCCGCTACATGGAGCGGGTGCCGGCGCTGGCGCTGTGGCCCGGGCTGTGCCTGTTCACCGTTGTGTGGGGCACCAACATGTTCGGCGACGCGCTGAGAGACCTGCTCGACCCCAGCCTGCGGGGTGGCGTGGGTCGCTACGAAGCAAACGGAACGAAGTCAAAGAAAACTCACAAGCACAAGGAGAAAAATACTCATGACTGATTTCAAGGCAATCGCCGCCGCGCTCGACGAACGGGGCTTCTGCGTTATCCCGGAATTCCTGAGCCGTGACGAGATCGACTTCCTCGTGGCAGAATTCGATGCCAGCCCGGATTATTCCCCCCCGACGAAAACCAAGCATGCGGCGCAGCACCTTGGCGACAAGCCAGTTGCCGGTCAAACCGGAGCTCTGCGTGCGAACGCAATGGGACGAAAAGAAACCTTCCAAAGAATCGCCCCGCGGATGGAAGAATTCGCCCAGGGCGTCACCGGAGCCAAGGCCGCGCTCTATCAAATTCTCTATCTCCAGACGCCGGTAACCGATCTCTCCTGTCATCAGGATCACGATCACTTCTTCCTGACCGAGTACAATTCGACTCATCTCAATTGCTGGATTCCGCTGGTCAAGCCTTCCCTCACCGAGGCGGGACTGCGCGTGATTCCCTGGGATCGGCTTCGCGAGAAGTCGCCGCGAGTGTTCAACCTCTGTCGGCGCTCGGGCGCGAGTGTTCTGCACTCGCTTCGTGACGGGGGCACCTTGTACATTTCCGACTGGAGCGGGGTCCACTGGGTCGAGGAGAACCTCGAAATCGAGGATGTCATGGAGACTCCGGAGGTGGGGGTCGGCGACCTGCTGCTGCTGCGGGTCAACACCATACACGCGACCCAGACGACCGACGATCGGCGCCTCGCGGTTTCGCTACGCACGTGCGATCCGGAGACGCCGATCGACTGGCATCGGGTGGCCGGTAGTCCCACGCCTCGAATGATGAGACAGCTCGCAGGCCAGAGCAAGTTGAATTTCCCGGTTTTTCAACACGTCCAGGAACACGACTTCGGCATCACTCTGGCGGACATCGTGCCGACCCTCACTGGCGAGCGCGAGTAGCCGAGCCGACGAAACTCGCAGCTACCAACGGGGCGGCAGGGTCGCTAGCCCGCTAGCCGCGCACATCCGTGGTTGCGGGCTCCCGGTCTGGGTGGGTAGCGGGCTCGTCTGGTCCCGCTCGACCGGCGCCCGTGCCCATGCTGAATCGTGCGCACTGCGGTTTGGGCCCCCAAAAAAAGCCGTCTCCACGAGAGGTCCGCTCGCGGGGGTGGTAGAGGCTGTGCACACGCTTCAGATCGCCGATCTCGACACGGAGGTACCTCTGGGTGGTCTTCAGCGAAGCGTGGCCGAGCAGCTTGGCGATGAGCATGACGTTGGCCTCGTTGCGAAGCATGTGCATGGCGACCGAGTGGCGGAAGGTGTAGCAGGTCAGGTCTTTCTTGAGCCCCGCCTCGGCGGCGATCTTCCACATCACCGAGCGGTTGATGGTGCTCGCGTTGAAGGGGTTGCCCCAGCCCGACAGGAACAGCAGGCCCGGATCGTCGGCGCGTCCGCGCAGGTCGTCGGTAAGGGTGTCAGGCGGCCAGCGGCTGAGCGGCGGGGTCGTGATGCCCTGGAAGGACGGTGAGGAAACTGCTGCTGTTGACCATCATAGCGATCGTGGGCCAGGGGTTGTTGCAACTCATCGCGGTCCTGGGCATCTCGGGCGGCATCGTCGGGTCGCGAGTGCTCAGGAGCGCCGTTATCGGGGTAAAGGAGAACGACTATTTTCAGTCCGCGGTGGCGATCGGCGCCTCGCAGTGGAAAATAATCGTCCGCCACGTGCTGCCCAATATCGCGGCTCCGATAATCGTCGTATTCAGCATCAACGTGGGGGCGTGATCATCTCGGAAGCCGCCTTGAGCTTCCTTGGCTTCGGCCTGCCGATCGAGATTCCGAGCTGGGGTGGAATGCTGAGCCGGGAGGGACGCCAGTACATGGAGGAGGCGCCGCACCTCGCCGTCTGGCCCGGCCTGGCCTTGACGGTTACCGTGTACAGCCTGAACATGCTCGGCGACGCGGTGCGCGACCTGCTCGACCCGCGGCTGATCGGTGGCGTCGGGCGTCTCGGCGCGCACGGCGCCAGGTCCGTTTAGCGGAGCCTGCAACACTGCCGGACCGGCACCGCCCGAGCATCGATGGACTCGGATAGTCTTGGCGTTACCTGAACGTCGACGCCGAGAATCGGAGTCGGACGCCACAGGCCGCCGACACCTTGGTAAGAGTGTCGAGTCGCGGAATCCGCTGCCCGGATAGCGCGCGGGAGAGTGCTACCCGGTCCATCTTGGCCTGTCGCGCGACCTCCGAGACGCCACCACGTGCCTCCGCAACGTTCCGAAACGCTTTCATGAGCAGGCGCGGATCGTCGCCCATCTCTTCGACTGCAGCGTTCAGATAGGCGACGATATCTTCTTGCGTGTTGAGGTAGTCACTTGCCTTATGGCTTTTCACGGGCATTTCGTTTCTCCTGTCGGTATGCATCCCACCGGAACTGTGCGACTGCGATGTCACGGCTCTGCCGCCTCTTGGTCCCCCCTCCCAGCAGGATCACGAGCGCTTCACCATCACGTCCGAAGTACACCCGGTAGCCGGCTCCGAAGTGGCTGCGCAATTCGAAGACACCTTTGCCAACGCTCCTGTGATCACCGAGGTTGCCGAGTTCGATCCGGTCGATCCGCGTCTGGATACGGGCACGCGTGTCCGACGACTGGTTGCGCAACCACTGGTCGAAGTAGTCCTCGCCATCGTGACCGACGTAATGGACAACCGCGCTCATCCGTGCCAACTGTAGCCGCCAGGCTACAGTTGGTCAAGGGCAGCGCGGGCAGCGCAGCGCCCCGCCCGCCCCGCCTGCCCCGCCTGCCCCGCCTGCCCCGCCTGCCCCGCCTGCCCCGCCTGCCCCGCCTGCCCCGCCTGCCCCGCCTGCCCCGCCTGCCCCGCCTGCCCCGCCCGCGGGTAGTTGACAGCGCGCGTTTCCTTTTCGTAGGCTGGCGGTTCACGGAGGTGCCGATATGCGCATCACGATAGCGGTGGTCGCCATGGCGGCGGTCACGTTGGTAGCGATGTCGATGGTATTCGGCGACAACCTGCTTCCCTTCTCGTTGAACATCTCCGAGGTAGTGGCAGATCCGGTAGAGGAGCCCGCTCCGGTGGTCAACTCGTCTTCCGGCCTGTCCATGTCCACGGTGGTTCAGACGCAGAGTCAGATCCAGGACCAGACGTTCAGCAAAGGGTATGCCGGCGCCGGGTGCGCGTCCGGGTTAGGACATTAGTCAGAGCCACGGCTTTTCGACTCGTCCGCTTACGGACTTTCGTCCGTTCAGGACTCCGCTGGGCCGATGAGGCTCGCGGGGTCCTTTTTTGAATGCCTGCCAGCCCCGAACCACTGCAACTCTTTCACCCGGCCGTAGCGGCGTGGTTCCGCGGCACCTTTGCCGCCCCGTCCGAGGCGCAGCGCGCCGCGTGGCCAGCGATCAAGGCGGCCAGCCATACGCTGATCGCCGCTCCTACCGGCTCCGGCAAGACCCTGGCCGCGTTCCTGTGCGCCATCGACGAACTGGTACGCGAGGCTGAGACCGGGTCGCTGCCCGACCAGACGCGGGTGGTGTACGTGTCGCCGCTGAAGGCGCTCAGCAACGACATCGAGCGCAACCTGCAGGCGCCGTTGCGCGGCGTGCGCGAGTTCCTGGGCGCGGATGTCCCCGAGATTCGCGTCGGCCTGCGTACCGGCGACACTCCGGCATCGGCTCGCACCGCCATGATCAGGCGGCCGCCGCACATCGTCGTGACCACTCCCGAGTCACTCTACCTGCTGCTGACCAGCGCCGGCGGGCGCGCCCTGCTGGCCACCACGCGCACCGCGATCGTGGATGAGATCCACGCCGTCCTCGGCTCCAAGCGCGGCGCCCACCTGGCGCTGAGCCTGGAACGGCTCGATGCCCTCACCGCGGCGCCGGTGACGCGCATCGGCCTGTCCGCCACCCAGCGCCCCATCGCGACGGCCGCCGCCTTCCTGACCGGCGGCGCCGGTGACGGCCGCGGCGCCACCGACCATCTCCCGGAGTGCCGCATCGTCGACACCGGCCACCGGCGCGCCATGGACGTTGGCCTGGAGCTGCCCGGCTCGCCGCTGGAAGCGGTGATGGCGAACGAAGTGTGGGACGAACTCTACCAGCGCCTCACCGAGTTGATTCTGGAGCACCGCACCACGCTGGTGTTCGTCAACAACCGCCGCCTGTCCGAGCGCATGAGCCACGCCCTCGGCGCCACGCTCGGCGAGGAGCAGGTGGCCGCTCATCACGGCAGTCTGTCGCGCGAGCGGCGCCTGGACGCCGAGCAGCGCCTGAAGAGCGGCGCCCTGCGGGTCATCGTGGCCACCGCATCGCTCGAGCTGGGCATCGACATCGGCGACGTCGACCTGGTGTGTCAGTTCGGGTCGCCGCGCTCGATCATGGCCTTCCTGCAGCGCGTGGGCCGGTCCGGGCATCACCTGTCCGGCACCCCCAAGGGCCGCCTGTTCCCGCTCAGCCGCGACGAGCTGGTAGAGTCCACCGCGCTCCTGGCCGCCGCGCAGCAGGGCGAGTTGGACCGCATCGTGGTGCCGGAGCAGCCGCTCGACGTGCTCGCGCAACAGATCGTCGCCGAGGTCAGCGCCCGCGAGTGGGCCGCCGCCGACCTGTTCGCCGCCTGCCGCCGCGCCTGGCCGTACCGCACACTGCGCCGCGAGCAGTTCGACGCCGTGGTGACAATGCTGGCCGAGGGGTTCTCCACCGCGCGTGGGCGCCGCGCCGCCTACCTGCACCACGACGTGATCGGCGGCCGCCTGCGCGGGCGCCGCGGCGCCCGCCTCGCCGCCCTCACCAACGGCGGTGCGATACCGGACAACTTCGACTACCAGGTGCGCGCCGACCCGCAGGACCTGTTCATCGGCACCGTGCACGAGGACTTCGCGGTGGAAAGCGTGCCCGGCGACATCTTCCTGCTCGGCAACAAGCCGTGGCAGATCCTCAAGGTCGAGACCGGGGTGGTGCGGGTGGCCGACGCCGCCGGCCGGCCGCCCACGCTGCCGTTCTGGCTCGGCGAGGCCCCCGGCCGCAGCAACGAGCTGTCGCGCGCGGTGTCCGCGCTGCGCAGCCGCATCCGCGGCCTGATCGAAGCGGCGGGTGCGCCGGCGGCCGTCGAGTGGCTGGTGCGCGAGGTGGGCCTCGAGGCGGCCGCGGCCGACCAGTTGGTGGTCTACCTGCACGCCGGGCTGAACGCGCTGGGCACCATGCCCACCCACGACACCGCGGTCATGGAGCGGTTCTTCGACGAGGCCGGCGACATGCACCTGGTGATCCACTCGCCGCGCGGCAGCCGGCTGAACCGCGCCTGGGGGCTGGCGCTGCGCAAGCGGTTCTGCCGCAATTTCAATTTCGAGTTGCAGGCCGCGGCCAACGAGGATGCCCTGGTGCTGTCGCTGGGCCAGACGCACAGCTTCCCGCTCGCCGACGTGTGGCGCTATCTGAACAAGAACACCGTCCGCGCGGTGCTGATCCAGGCGCTGCTCGATGCGCCGGTGTTCCAGACCCGCTGGCGCTGGAATGCAACCTGCGCGCTGGCGATACTGCGCCAGCGCGGCGGCAAGCGGGTGCCGCCCTACCTGCAGCGAATGCAGTCGGAGGATCTGCTGTCGCTGGTGTTCCCGGATCAGCTCGCGTGCCTGGAAAACATCACCGGCGAGCGCGAAATCCCCGATCACCCGCTGGTGAATCAGGCTATCGCCGACTGCCTGCATGAGGCGATGGACATCGAACAGCTCGAGGCACTGCAGGCGGCGATCGGCAGCGGCGGCATCGAGCTGGTGGCGCGCGACCTGCGCGAGCCGTCGCCGTTCGCCGAGGAGATCATCAACGCCCGGCCGTACGCGTTCCTGGACGACGCACCGCTGGAGGAGCGGCGCACGCAGGCGATCCGCAACCGGCGCTGGACGACGCCGGAGGAGGCGCGCGAATTCGGCGCCCTCGATGCTGCCGCCATCGCCCGCGTACGCGAGGAGGCATTGCCGCGCGTGACCGACGCCGACGAGTTGCACGATGCGCTCGACCTGCTCACCTTCATCGACGAGGACGACGGCATTCGGGCCGGCTGGGGTGAACTGCTGCACACGTTGATTGCGCACGGCCGCGCCACCCGCGTGCGCGTCGCCGGCACCGCAACCACCCGCTGGATTGCCGCCGAGCGGCTGCCGTTGTGGCAGGCGCTGTTCGACACGTTGTGTCCCGACCCGCCGCTGGCGCTGCCGCCGGTGTTGACCGAGCGCGCGTGGCGGCGCGACGAAGCGCTGCGCGAGGTGGTGCGCGGGCGCATGGAGGCGGCCGGCCCGGTAAGCTCCGCCACCCTGGCGCGCCAGATCGGTGTGGCCGGCGGCGACATCGAGACAGCGCTGCTGGCGCTGGAGACCGAAGGCGCGGTGCTGCGCGGCGAGTTTACCGGCAGCGGCGGCGAGGAGTGGTGCGAACGGCGCCTGCTGGCACGCATCCACCGCTACACCATCTCGCGGCTGCGGCGCGAAATCGAGCCGCTGGCGTTCGACGACTTCGTACGCTTTCTGTTCGTCTGGCAGTCGGTGCCGCCGCTCACCGCGGCTGGCGGCGGCGGCGCCGCGCGCGGGCCGGAGGCACTGCTCGCGCTGGTCCACCAACTCGCCGGCTACGAGGCCGCCGCCGCCGCCTGGGAGGAGTGGATCCTGCCGGCGCGGCTGCCGGACTACGATCCGGCCTGGCTGGACCTGCTGTGCGCCGGCGGCGAGGTGGCGTGGGCGCGCCTGCGGCCGCCGGCGCGGGCCGGCGCCGGCTCCCGCACCGGGCCGCTGTCGAGCAGCCCCATCGCCCTGGCCGCACGCGAGGAGATGCCCCTGTGGCGCGGCGCCGCGGACGGCCGCGCCGCATCCGAGGCGCTGCAGTTGTCCGCCACCGCCGCGGCGGTGCACGCGTGCCTGACCCGCGGCGGCGCCCTGTTCCGCGACGAAATCCAACGCAGCGCAAATCTGCTGCCTTCCCAGGTGGACGGCGCCCTGGCCGAGCTGGCGGCGGCGGGCGTGGGCACCTGCGACAGCTTCGCCGGGCTGCGGGCGCTGATCCGTCCGGCGCAGCGCGGCGCCGGCGAGCGGCGCCGCGAGGCACGCCTGCGCCGTGCCGGCGCATCCTTTGCCGGCGCCCGCGCCGGGCCTCGCTTCGGTGCGGGCGCGGGCAATGGCGCGTCCACGGCGCCGCGGCGCCTGCATCGGTCCGGACGCTGGAGCCTGCTTGCCGAACCGGACGCGCCGCCGGACGGCATGCCGGACGCAGACGTGGAGCGCGTCGCCATGAAACTGCTGGAACGGTACGGCGTCGTGTTCCGGCGGCTGCTGGAGCGGGAGACGCTGGCGCCAACCTGGGGCGAGCTGGTAGCAGTGTACCGGCGGCTGGAGGCACGCGGGCTGATCCGGGGCGGCTACTTCGTGAGCGGCGTCGGCGGCGAGCAGTTCGCGCTCGCCGAGGCGATCGCCAGCATGCGCGCGGTGCGCCGGGCGCCCGCCAAGGGCGAGTTGCGGGTGCTCAGCGCGGTGGATCCGGCCGCCAGCGCCGGCATCAAGGTGCACCCGGCGCGGCAACGGCAGCGCATCGCCGCGGTACGCGGCAACCGCATCCTGTACCGCGACGGCGTTCCCCTGGCGGTACGGGAGGCGGGAGCGGTGCGTTTCCTGGACGGCGCCGCCGCGGCTCTGAGCGAGCAGCAACGCTGGCAACTGGAGCGCGTGCTGCTGGTGCGCGATTCAGTGCGGGCGCGCCGTCTGGCAAAGCACCTGGCCGCCGGCGCCCGGCAACCGGCCGCCGAGTCGGTGCCCGCCTAGGAGTCTGTCGGATTGCGACAGACTCCTGGGCTTTTCGGACGGGATGGGCCAAAAGCGGCGCCGCAGGGGGCGGTTTTGGGGCGCTAGGAGTCTGTCGGATTGCGACAGACTCCTGGGCTTTTCGGACGGGATGGGCCAAAAGCGGCGCCCCAGGGCGGCGGTTTTGGGGCGCTAGAGCGGTAGCCGGAAGACGCCGGATGGGTGGCGCGGATGCGCGCCGTACGGGTCGTGCGCGCCGTCGGTGGCGTGCGCGCCGCGGGCCGAGCGTAGCGCGGGCGGTGCCGCGCCGCGGCACGCTGGTGGGTTGCAAAAGCGCGTGCGAAACCGTAGATTCTGTACCGAAATGGCTCCGCTAGCGGGCACCTCCGGCGTGCCATTGCTGGTGCGTACACGCGCGGCAGATCGTATCGGCGCCATGTTCGACGGCATTGCCGGTCGCTACGATCTCCTGAATCGTGTGCTGTCGCTGCAGCACGATCAGCGGTGGCGCAGGCTGGCAGCGCAGCTCGTATTGGCCAGCCGGCCGCGCACGGTTCTCGACGTAGCCACCGGGACCGCGGATCTAGCCTTGATGCTCACCGATCTCAGCCCACAGGTTCGCGTTACGGGCGTTGATATCGCCACCGAAATGCTGGCTCGGGGGCGCATCAAGGCGCAGCGCCACCACGGCGCCGAGCGTATCGAGCTGCGCCCCGGAAACGCCCTGGCGCTGCCGGTCGCCAGCGCCAGCGTGGACGCCGTGACCATCGCGTTCGGGATCCGCAACGTGGCCGACTACCGGACCGCCTTGAGCGAGATGCATCGGGTGCTGTGCCCGTCGGGCGTGCTGGCGATCCTGGAGTTCTCCTTGCCGAGCCATCCGCTGGTGCGCCTCCCCTACCTGATCTACTTCCGCCATCTGCTGCCGATGATCGGCGGCGTGCTGTCCGGCAACGCGAGCGCCTACCGCTACCTGAACCGCTCGGTGGAATCGTTTCCGAACGGCCCGGCTTTCTCCCGCCTGCTCGCCGATGCCGGCTTCGAACGAGTCCGCCGTCTCGCCTTGACCTTCGGCGTCGCCGCGATTTACTGCGCGCGCAAGCCGGCCTGATCGATGCGCCCGGCACCGCAACAGCTGGCCACCGCGCCGGTCCGGCCCGAGCGCGAACTCGACCGCGCCCTGCAGAGCCTGTGTCCGGGAGACTGGGCGATCGATGGGCCGGACCACGGCGGCGTCTGGCAGCGCGCCGAGTTGGCGGTGACCGACACCGACCCGCTGCTGTTCCTGCGCCGCCTCGCCGCCGCCGTAGCTGCCGGCACCCACTACTGGTCCGATCGCCGCCGCGCGCTGCAAAGCGCCGGGGTGGGCGCCGCGGCCGAAGTGAAGGGTGACGCCGGCGTCGCCTTTGCCGACGTGTGCAGCCGGGCGCGCGCGCTGATCGGCTGCCGCCGGCAACGGCTGTACGGCGGCTTCCGCTTCGGCACGGCAGCGAACGGCGGCCGGGAACCGCTGTGGCAACCATTCGGAAGCTATCGCTTCACCCTGCCGCGGGTGGAGCTGATGCGAACCACCGACGGCACCACCCTGGCGTGCAACTTCCGGTCTGCCGAGCGCGGCACCCTGCAGGATGCATTGCAGCCCGTGGCCGCCGCCTGCCGGGAAGCGCTGCTGGCGGGCCGCGGCACCGGGGCCCCGGACGGCGCCGCGGCCCCGGACCGGGCCCGGCTGATCCCGGTGCAGCCGTGCCGCCATGAGCCGGACCGCGCCCGCTGGCAGCAGATCGTCGCCGACGTCCTGCAGCGTCTGGCGGGCGGCCTCAATGGCGGCGGCCGCGCGCTGCAGAAGATCGTGCTGGCGCGCCGTACCACGTTCGCTTTTTCCGCACCGGTCGATGCCCTGGCGTTGCTGGAGCGGCTGCGCGGCGTCAACCCCGCCGCGTTTCACTTCGCGATCCAACCCGCTCTCGGCTTGACGTTCTTCGGCGCTTCGCCCGAGCGCCTGTTGCGCATCTCCGGAACGACGCTGGCAACGGAAGCACTGGCCGGCACGCGGCCGCGCGGCGCTACGCGCGCCGCCGACGAGCGCCTGGAAGCGGAACTGCTGCGCTCCGACAAGGAACTGCGCGAGCATGGCTTCGTGCACACCCGCATCGCCGAGTGCCTGCGCGAACTGTGTACCGAGGTATCCACTCAGGACGCGGTTCGGGTACGCAAGCTTGCCCACGTGCAGCACCTGCATACCTCGTTCAGCGGTACGCTGCGCCCCGGCCTGGGGCTGGCGGACGCCCTGCGCTGGCTGCATCCCACCCCCGCCGTCGGCGGCTACCCGACCCGTGGGGTGAGCGACCTGATCGCCGCCACCGAGGGCTTCGACCGCGGCTGGTACGCCGGCCCGGTGGGCTGGATCGGCGCCGCGGAGGCGGAATTCGCGGTCGCCATTCGGTCCGGCGTGGCGGCCGCGGAGCGGCTGCATCTGTACGCCGGCAACGGCATCGTGCGCGGCTCCACCGCCGCCGCGGAGTGGGCGGAGATGGATCAGAAAATTCTCCAGATTCTGGACGTGGTGTAGGGCGAAGGGAATCTGCCGGAGCACGATGAGCGACGGGCACGGGCGCGGGACCAACAGCCACTGGGCGCAGCTCATGGTCGAAGAACTGACCCGCTGCGGGTGCCGCTACTTCGTCATCTCGCCGGGGTCGCGCTCGACTCCGCTGGTGGTCGCCGCCGCGCGCCATGCGCGGATTACGGCGCGGGTGTGCATCGAAGAACGCGGCGCGGCGTTCCACGCGGCCGGCTACGCCCGCGCCACCGGCACGCCCGCGGTCCTGGTCTGCACCTCCGGTACGGCGCTGGCCAACTACCTGCCCGCGGTGGTGGAAGCCGCCCAGGATCAGGTGCCGTTGCTGGTGCTGAGCGCCGACCGGCCGCCGGAATTGCACGACACCGGAGCCAACCAGACCATCCTGCAGCGCGGCATGCTTGGCCAGTACACGCGCTGGTCCGCCGAGTTGCCGGTCCCCACGCCGCGCATCGACCCGCGCATGGTGCTTACCACGATCGATCAGGCGGTGTTTCGCTGCATGGCCGACCCGGCCGGGCCGGTGCACCTCAACGTGCCGTTCGGCGAGCCGCTGGAGCCGCGCCTGGCTCCGGAGCCGCTGCTGGACGGCGCTGCTGGACGGCGCTGGCTGGCCACGGCGGAGCCGTTCACCGTCTACCGGCCGATGGCCGGCGCCGTTTCCGTCGACGAACTGGCGTCCCTGGTTGCGGAGAGTACCCGCGGCCTGCTGGTCGCCGGGGGTCTGCCGCGCGGCGCGGGAGCGGCCGTCGAAGCGCTGGCGCAACATCTCGGCTGGCCGCTGCTCGGCGACGTGGCCAGCGGGGCGCGCGGCGCCGCCGGGGTGCAACTCCTGCTGCAGAGCCACAGCGGGCGCCGCACGCTACGCCCCGATACGGTGCTGCACTTCGGATCGCACCTGGTTGCCAAGCACTACCTGACGCTGTTGGAGGAAGCGGCGCCGCGTCTCATCCAGGTCGCGCCCGGACCGCGGCGCATCGATCCCAGCCACTCGGCGGCGCGGCGCATCGTGGCGGATCCGCAGCGCGTGGCGCGCGCGCTGGTCGAACGGTGTCCGCCAGGGGCTGCCTCCGCGTACGCCGACGAGGTAGCGCAGGCGGGTGCGCGGGCGGCGGCGGCGGTGGCCGGCTGGGCGGATGCGCAGCCGGGACTGACCGAACCCGTGGTGGCGCGGCTGGCGGCCGCCGCCGCCGCCGGACCGCCGCCGGCGGGACTGTTCGCCGCCAGCAGCATGCCGATCCGCGATCTGGATGCGTTTGCGACGCCGCTAGCGCCGGGAGTCGCGGTCGCCGCCAACCGCGGCGCCAGTGGTATCGATGGAGCGGTAGCCAGCGCCGCGGGGTTCGCCGCGGGTCTGCAACGGCCGGTCATCGCGGTGCTCGGCGACCTCTCCCTGCTGCATGACCTGGCCTCCTTGAGCCAGCTCGGCGCCTGCCGGCACGGGCTGGTGATCGTCGTGGTCAACAATCGCGGCGGCGGCATCTTTTCCCTGCTGCCGCTGGCGCAGGTCGACGAACCCGGCTTCGACACCCTGTTCGAGCGCTACTTCACGACGCCGCACGAGATCGGCTTCGAGGCAGTCGCGGCGGGATTCGCCCTTCGTTACGGGCGTCCGGAAACAGCCGCGCACCTGGAACGTCACCTGGCTGTCGCCGTGGGCCGCGCCGCGCGCGGAAGCAGCACACTGCTCGAGGTGGCAACCGACCGCGGCGTCAACGCGGCGATCCACCGGGAATTGAGCCTGCGGGTAGAACGGGCGGCGCTGGGCCGCGATCACTCCGGCGCCGGCAACATCGTCTCTACCTGATGCGCCGCGGCACGCAGGATCTCCTCGCGGGCGCCGCTGCGAATCAGCACGCACAAGCCCAGGTACAGGCTGAGCAGTGAGCGGGCGGTCTGTACCGCATCCACTGCGTCGGACACCTCCCCTTCCGTTGCGGCGCGTTCGATCGCCGTGCGAAAGCTGATCTCCATCTCCAGGAACGCGCTCTCGACCACCTGGGTAACCTCCGCGTCGCTGTACATGAGTTGCATGGCGGTGTTGATGAGCAGGCAGTGATCGCGCTGCGGTGCCGCATCCGCGCCGGCAATCGCCAGTTCGAATACCCTCACCAGTGCGCCGCGTGGCGACTCGGCGGTGCTCAGATCACTCAGTCCGGGGGCACGGCATTCGGCCCCGTAACGGCGCAGCGTCTCCACGAACAGGGTATGCTTGTCGCCGAAGGTAGCGTAGATGCTGCTCCGGCTCAGCCCCAGATGTTCGGCGATTTCGCGCATCGAGGTGTTCTGGTAGCCACGCTCCCAAAACAGCTCCATTGCTTTGTCAAGAGCGAATTCTATCGTGAAGGTTTTCTTTCTCGGCATGGCATCACCTGCAATTTTTGTACCTTGGACAGGGCATAGTTTACCATACGTTCCAGATCAAGGCCACAGGTCACGCACGAAAAGATTGTGAATTGGATGGACGGGCCCCGGTTGCGCGCCGGGCGGCTAGGTGATCAGCGCCCCGGCCTGACTCTTGATGGCCTGCAGCACCGACACATCAGGGTTGCTGCGCGTCAGTATGCGCAGTCCTATGAACAGGCTGAGCAAGCTGCGAGCAGTCTGCACCGCATCAACGGTGCGCGGAATGTCGCCGGTTTCCTGGCCCTGTTCGATCAGCGCTCGAAAGGCTTGCTCGGTCTGCCGAAACACGTTGGTAATGATCTCCGCGACCTCGTCGTCGTGGGCCGCCAACTCCACGGCGGTGTTGATGATGAAGCAACCATCGCGCGATCCTTCCACCACCAGTGCCGCGATTGCGCCTTCGAATATGTTCATGATCGACTCCGACGGCGACGATGAGTTCGCCAGCATCTCCCGGAACGTGGCGGAGTAGATCTTGATGTAGTGCTCGAGCGCTTGCATGAACAGGCCATGCTTGCTGCCGAACGTGTCGTAGATGCTGCCGCGCCCGATGCCCATGCAGTCTACCAGATCCTGCATCGACGTCGGATGATAGCCGCGGCCCCAGAATTCGCGCATCGCCTTGGTCAGCGCTTCATCGACCTCAAATTGTTTTTTTCTGGGCATTTTCGGAACGTCGCCCTGAGGGCGCCCCCACTAAACATAGACGATTCCTGTACAAGGTGTCATTACGCCGTGTTCATTACACTTTGCCAGGATTGCGGCACGCTCCGCGAACAGCCGTACCAGACCCTGAGCCACTCGCTATAATCTCTCGCTGGAGAAACAGATAGCCAAGTCGACCTGGGCCGTGCAGGCGGTAGCGTGGTCGCTCGCAACTCGGCGCACCGGGCTATCCTTGACGAAACAGACCGGGTACCAACTGATGCGCCAGTGCCGGATGGGTAGGCGTGATTCGTACCGTGGCGCCAAGCCGGCCGGTGGTATGGCACACCACCTGTGTACGGTAGGTGGCGATCTCGCCATCCTGTTCGACCAACTCCATCGCCGCGCATTCGCCGCCCGCTATGATATCGGCGCCAGCTTCGCTGGCCGATAGTGTACCATGATACAGCGACACCTGCACGTCGGCTGCGGCGAGCCCACCCAAGCGCACGTCCGCCGTCACCTCCAGCCGGTCGCCGACCCGCAACGTCGGCGGACTGTTGCTGGCCAGCCGCTCCACGGCGGTGCCGGGCCAGTGCTGCTCCAGCTTGGCCAGGTAGCGCGCCAGATCGACTGCATCGCGCCATGAGTTGGCGGCCAGACGCCGGGCTTGCGCCAGGGCAGGCGCATAGAACATGCGGTGGTACTCGGCCACCATGCGCTGCGCGCTGAAGCGCTGCCCCACCTGCTTCAGGGAACGGCGCATCTTGGCGATCCATGCGCGCGGCAAACCGTCAAGGCCGCGATCGTAGAACATCGGGATCACGTTCTGCTCCAGTTCGGCGAACACGGCGTCGGCTTCGATCTCGTCCTGGACCTCTTCGTCGGCGTAGCTCTCGCCCGCACCCACCGCCCATCCGATCTCGGGACTGAACGCCTCGTCCCACCAGCCATCCAGGGTGGACAGTGCCAGCGACCCGTTGACCGCCGCCTTCATGCCGCTGGTGCCGCTGGCTTCGTGCGGGCGGCGCGGGGTGTTGAGCCACAGGTCGCTGCCGGCCACCAGGTAGCGCGCCACGCTGATGTCGTAGTCGTCGAGAAACACCAGGCGGCTGCGCAGATCGTGGTCGGCGGCGAACTGGATGATGTGGCGGATCATCTCCTTGCCCTGATGGTCGTTGGGATGCGCTTTGCCGGCCAGCATGATCTGCACCGGGCGCTCCTGGTCGGTAAGCAGGCGCACCAGGCGCTCGGGACGGCGGAATAGCAGGCCAGCCCGCTTGTAGCCGGCGAAACGGCGCGCGAATCCGATGGTGAGTGCGTCGGGACGCAACGCCACCTCGGCGGCCTGCAGGTCGCGCTCGGAGGCGTGCTCGCGGCGCAACTGGGCCACGATGCGCTGCCGCGCAAACCAGATCATGCGCTCGCGGCGGCGTTCGTGCGTGTGCCACAGCTCCTCGTCGGCGATGTTGTCCACCTGTTCCCAGACTGACACTTCCGGCCCGTACCTTTGGTCGGGCGAACCCAGGTAGCGCTCCAGCAGATCCTGGATATCGTGCGAAATCCAGCTGCGCGGGTGCACGCCGTTGGTGATGTGCCGGATCGGCACCTCGTCTTCCGGCACGCCCGGCCACAGACCGCTCCACATGCGGCGCGACACTCGCCCGTGCAGCCGGCTGACGCCGTTGCAGTAGGCGGCCAGGCGCAGAGCCAGCGGGGTCAGGCCGAATTCGCCATGGCCGCTGTCGTGGTCGACGCGGCCGAGCGCCAGGAACTCCTCCTCGCTCAGCCCCAGCTCGCCGCGCAGGGGCGCCGCCTGGTCGAGCACCAGGTGGTTGTCGAAGCTCTCGTTGCCGGCCGGCACCGGGGTGTGGGTGGTGAACACGCTGGTGCTCCACACCGCCTGGCGCGCTTCCGAGAAGCTCAGACCGTGTTCGCTCATCAGCACGCGTATGCGCTCCAGCCCGAGGAACGCGGAATGGCCCTCGTTCATGTGGGTGACGGCGACCGGAATATCGAGCGCGCGCAGGGCGCGAATGCCGCCGATGCCGAGCAGCAGTTCCTGGCGCAGGCGCACGCCCCGGTCGGCAACGTACAACTGCGCCGTGATGTGGCGCGCCGCCGGATCGTTGATCTCGATGTCGGAGTCCAGCAGGTACAGGGTGACCCGCCCCACGTGCGCCCGCCACACCTGGGCGAATGCGCGTTCGTGACCCAGTTCCACCGCCACCTGCACCGGGGCGCCGTCGGCGGAGGTGCACAGCGTCAGCGGCAGATTGTAGAAGTCGTTGGCCGGATACGACTCCTGCTGCTGTCCCTCCATGGTGACGTGCTGGCGAAAGTAGCCGGTGCGGTACAGCAGCCCCACACCTACCACTGGCAGCCCGAGATCGGAGCAGCTCTTCAGGTGATCGCCGGACAGCACGCCGAGCCCGCCGGAGTAGATCGGCAGGGTGACGTCGAGGCCGAACTCCATCGAGAAGTAGGCGACCACGGCATCGCGGGCGCCGCGGTACCACGGCGCCGCGTCGCGGTAGGCGCGGTAGCTGGCGTACACGCGGTCCATGTGGGCCAGGAACGACTCATCCTGCTCCAGCTCGTCGAGCTGCTCCTGGGACGCCTCGGCCAGCAGCCGCACCGGCGTCTGGTTGGTCCTGGTCCACAGATCGTTGCCGAAGCGCATGAACAGACGGATCGCGTCGAAGTGCCAGCTGATCCAGAAATCCTGGGCCAGGGCGGCCAGCGGCGCCAGCCGGGGTGGAAGATTGGGTTTGACGGTAAAGGTAAGTCGCTGTGACATGGTTTCGGTACCGTCCGGCCCTTCGTGGCCGGAGCGATGCGTATTAGTGCCCGGAAGGCGGTTCCCTGTCCACCGTCCTGACCGGCACCACCGGCACCGGCAGCACCGGAATGGTCAGCGCTGGAGTGCCGTGGACGGCACTGTCTCTTTAAGGGCGTGCAACTCCTGCTGGTAGCGCTGCGCCGCGCGGTCCCACCAGACGATGCTGCGCCGGGCGTTGTTGCGCGCGCGCCGGATCTGACTGGCGGTAGCGTGGCGGAAGAACCAGGTGCAGCGCGCCACGGCGTCCAGGAAGGAGCCGGGCTGGTAGTCGCCGAACAGCACGCCGCAGCCGCGCACCGCGGCGCCGCTTACCTGCAGCGGCGTCACCGTGTCGCGCAGGCCGCCGGTGGCGTGCGCGACCACGACACAGCCGCAACTCATCGCCTCCAGTTGCGAGATGCCCCCCGGCTCGAACTCCGACGGCATCAGGAAGGCGTCGGCGGCGAGCAGCGGCAGGCTGATCTCCTGGTAGCCGATGCGGGTGGTTACCGAGCCGGGGTAGCACTCCATCAGCGCACGCATCCCGGCCGCGAGTTGCTCGGCGCGTTGGTCGTTCGGGGCGATCGGTCCCCCGAGGATCGCCTGTACGCCCAGGTCGCGAAACATCCCTTGCGAAGCATCGAGCAGGATCTGGAACCCCTTCTGGTCGCTGACGCGGTGGATCATCACGTACAGCACCTGATCCGGGTCGACGGTCAGGCCGTACTCGAGCTGCGCGATCAGCTTGGTGCGCATGCGCAGCACCTCGTCGCGCCGCGCCGCATTGCGGAAGCTCGCCGGCTTGCCGCCGTCCGCCAACAGCTCGGGAAACCGCCGCTCCAGTTTGTCACGCAGCTCGCGGTCGGCTTCGATGCGCTCCTGCAGGCGCGGCGCGTGCCGCCGCTCCAGCCCCGACCGGGCCAGGCGCTGCGCCACTGCACGGCGAAAGTCCTTGCCGATGCCGTTGTTGATCCCGATCACGTCGTGCAGCAGCGCTTCCAGACCGTCGCAGTCCTGCTCGATCTGCCTGGCGTAGGTAGGGCTCACGGTGAATACCTGGTCCGCGAAGCGGATGCCGGCCGCCATCAGATTGAACAGCGCCCCGTTGCGCGGGTCGGTAAATCGGGACGCGAGCTCGACGGGAAGGTTGAACAGGCCGAACAGGTCGGCGCCCTCTTCGTAGCGGTCGTAGCAGTCGAAGTACTGCCAGCCGCCATTGTGGATGATGTGCACGAAACTGGTGTCGGCGAAGGTGGTGCTACCGGCGTAGTGGGGGTCGCCGCGCACGATGCCGCTCACCAGGCTGGCGGCCGCGTCGTTGGTGGCCACCACCTGCGGCTGCAGCCGGAAGCGGACCATCACCTCGGCGGCCGCCCGCCCCAGAGCCAGCCGGCGGCGGATGCGCTCGTTGGAGCGGTAGCCCCAGTACAGGCCGTCGAACAGGTCATGGTGGTCGAGCAGGAAGTAGGTCACCCCCTCCACCGCCCCGCGGTGCACGCCTACCTCGAAGTCTTCGTCGCCAAGCTGAAAGTGCACGGTCACGCCGGTGTAGGTCACGCCGAACCGCGCCACCGCGTCCCGCATCTTGGCCACCGCCCGGGCGTCCCCGCCGCGGTACAGCGGCGTGATCACGTACATCGACTCGCCGAGACGGGCCAGCTCGCGGGGCAGTTCGAAGGTCACGTTGGCCAGACCGCCGCTCTTGGAGAACGGCTCCGCCTCCGCCGACACGAATACCACCGGCCGGCTGCGCAGCAGCTCGAGGGCGCGCGCCAGTACCCCGCCGGCGCGCGGCGCCGCCGGCAGCGCGCCGCCGTGCAGGTGTCCCAGTCCGGCGCCGGTGCCGGTGCGCGCGCCCGCCTCGCGGTGGGCGTGGTACAGGGCGCGCTTCAGCCCGACGGCGACCGCTTCGTCGGCGGCCGCGTCGTACAGCGGCAGCAAGGTCTCATCGAGAAACCGCAGCAGCCGGTCGCGGCTCGCCGCGGCGTCCGCCAGCGCCCGGTAGGCGAAGGAGGCCGCGACCTGGTCGCGGGAACGGGCCGCCAGCAACCGGTCGAAGGAATCGCGCAACAACTCGCTCGCGGAGGAGTCCGCGCCGGCCAGATCGATGCGCAGCAGCTTTACCCGCTGCCGGTAGCTCACCGAGGTAGTCAGCGGTGTCACGCGCAGCTCGCGTCCCGTGTAGTGCGCGTAGCCGCGCGTCACCGGCGAGTAGGTGGGGTCGACCACCACGTAGCGCGCCGCCTCGTCGATCGCCCGCGCCGTGCGCAGATCGACGCTCACGGTGGCGCTGTCGGCGGAGAAGCTGCACACCGCCAGCCACAGGCCGCGCGGCGCCGGCTTGATTGCCGCCGCCACCTGCTCGTGGTCGGTCGGCACCAGGGTGCCGCGCCCCGGGTTGCGGCGGTGGAATGCATACACCTCGCTGAACACCCGCTCCACGCTGCGATCCGCCGCACTGTCGAAACGGTTCCAGTCGACGTACACGTTGTCGGCGAACACCTTCCACGCTTCGCCCTCGGCGTTGCCCTCGTAATCCAGCAGCAGATTGGTCAGGAACGAGGTCAGCGTCAGCACTGGACGCAGGTTGTCGCGCCCGAAAGTGTTCACCGGGCGCCGCTCGTCGTGGTTGCCGAGCATGCCCATCAGCTCGGTGCCGGGCGCCAGCGCGTGCCGGTAGTGGTCCTCGTACAGGTGGTAGATCTCGCTCACCGGCGAGGTGCCCTGCGCGACCCGCTCGCAGATCTTGAACAGCGCGGAGTTGTAGGGCACCACCCCGAGCCGGCCCAGGTACTGTTCGCGGCCCCAGTAGGATTCGGCGAGGAACAGCGAGAACGTCTTGCCGGCGCCGCCGGCGGCCTGCTCCAGTTCGCGCATCAGCAGGTAGTGCAGCGGACTGGCGATCAGATCGCGGCACGCGGAATCGAAGAAGCCGGTGGTGATGTAATGGTCGTCCTCGCGTTCGTTGACCACGATGGTGCCCTCCACCTGGTCCTCGTCGGAGCGCGGCCCGGAGGGCAGGGTGGAGGCGTTGTTGCGCTTCATCACCACCGGCAGGGCGTGGGCGATGTCGCAGCGCACGCCGTCGACGTCGAACCGCTCCACCAGGGTACGCACCGCGCCGGCAAGCCACTCCCACACCGCCAGGCGGCGGTAGTTGAACAGCACCCCATCGTCCCAGCTCCCGTAGCGGCCGTCGGTCGACGCGCGCGGCACCAGGTTGCCGGCATCGTCGAAGCAGTGCACGGGGAACGACTCCGGCACATCGTGGACGCGCCGGTTGAGGTGGGGGATCACGTCGACCACCACCTTCATGCCGAGCGCGTGCGCCGCCTGCACCACGTCGCGCAGGCCGTTGTTGCCGCCCAGGCTCGGCTCCATCTCGACCAGGCTCTCCGGGGAGAACGGCGAGGCGGAGGTGGCGTGCGAGGACCAGTCTTCGCGGTTGCTGCCGCGCTTCTGCACGCCGAGCAGATAGATGATGCTGAACCCGTAGCGGCGCTGGATGTGCGGCAGATGAGCGGCGATGTCGGCGAAGGTGCCGAGCCGGATCACCTCACCGTGCTCGTTGTACACCAGTCCGGGATGTTCTTCGTCGCCCCACCAGGTGCGCGTATGGCCGTGGATGTCGGGAAAGATCTGCAGCGCCAGCTCGCCGCGCAGGTCGGGTATGACGTTGACCCGCCCGCTTGCGGCGGCGTCCCGCAGCCACTCGCGGCGGCCGCTGGCATGCACGCGCGCCACGCAGTAGTCGTAGTGGCCAAGTCGGTCGAACCGGTACTCGGCCGCGGCCGGCGCGTCCGCAGCCGGCCGCCGCAGTTCCAGCTCGTGGTAGCGGATATCGGATTCGCCGGGGTAACGGTGGTGGTGATCGCCGCGGTAGATGCGCAACAGGTAGCGCCCGCGGCGCGCCGGCAGGTGGAACGAGAACCGGTGCGTGGCGCCGCGGATGACGTTGGCGAAGGTGCGCGCCAGCGGGGCGCCGAACTCCTTGGGGGCGAGCATGCGCTCCAGGAGCAGGTTGGCGTGGTTGCGTACCTCGTGCAGGTCATGGCCGGCCGCGGCGACCAGCAGGCGCATCACCGCACGCCGCGAGTCGGCGTCGCCATGCCGCTTGGCGCGCTGCGCGAGGCGCTCCAGGCTGCGCATCGCCGCCGTGCAGATGGCGGCGTCGAAGTCGAGCGGCGAGTCGGCGCGGCGCGCGTTCAACCGGCGCAGGAACGCCTGCCGGCGGGCGCCGGTGACGCGCACCGGACGGCGCGGCGGCGGCAGTTCCTGGTCGGGCGGTACGAATCCCAGCGCCGGCTCGCGCAGCACACGGTGGCACGTCTCCAGGGCGGCGCGCTGCCGTGCGTCGACCGCCTCCACATGCGAGTAGCCGGTCTCGATGGCACGCTGTTCGAGGCGCAGGACGAGACGCAGCCCCTGCCCCGCCGCCGCGGCGCCGCCGTCCCGCTCCGCGGCCACTTGGTCGAACAGCCGCAGCCCGAGGTAGATGGTCGGCACCCGGTCCCCGATCGGTCCCTGCCCGACCCGGGCCAGCACCGCGGCCTCTCCCTGTTCGAACAAGAAGGCGGCGCCGGGCAACTCGCGGATCAGCACGACGCGCCGCGGCGCCGAGGCGGCGCGGCTGCCGCCCTCGTTCGCCATCAGCAGGTCGTGGGTCAGGCGTACCGCATTGCCGAGCCGCTGCATGAGCCGCGCATCGCGCTGCAACCGTTCGCGCGCCGCCGGACTGTCCGGCGCCGCGGCCGCCACCGCCTCGGCGCGCACGGCAACCGCCAGCCGCTGCCGCTCGCCGGCATCGCCGCCCTGCCACGCGGGGCGCGGCGCAAACGCAAACGCGCGCTGCTCCCGGAACGCACACTGCAGCGCGGCCTCGACCGCCGCGTCGTCAACCTCCGCCCCAAGCGGCACGGTCAAACAGGCGCCGCCCCCGACGCCCGGCGCCGCCCCGGAACCGCGATCAATTTCATCTGGATTCATAGGGCTCCCCATTGGCCTACTAAGAAGTCTGAGTGCGTCCCTTCAGCGTTCTGAAGTTCGCAGATCGCCCCCCCCTTCTCCTCCTGCGCTGGTCAGCTCGTGATTCTGGGGCACTTATCCATCGGACACGCTACCGACTGGAGTCTCCTCCAGTCCGAAGAATCTCACAATTGCGATATTCAACCGTTCCATGTCCAACGCGCTCAGACGACCGATTCGCTGTCCGAGCCGGCCTTTGGGAACAGTAGTGATTTTGTCTGCCATAAGTCGCGAAACGGACTTCAGGCCGTCACCGCATTGATGAACGCTTGATCTTCACGCTCACGGATGCTCTCGCCGACGGCCTTGGACTGAAGATGAGCAACATCGCCAATCGCTGCTTCAGATCCGGGCGGTCCGGTTATGAAATCATCGGTTGCGTCCCGGCAGACACGATGGTCTCCCCATCTCGCATCGGTTTCGTCGCTAGTGATCCGTTCTAGCTCATCGGTGCAGGTGGTTTTCCCTCGAATGGTTATTGGCTCTGCGGCGCGATACGGGTCAAGCAATCGCTGATCGAGCTTCTCGCGAGTGAGATTCGGGATCCATTCCCAATCTTGAGGGTTCTGCTTTGGGAAAATCTTGACATGATAGTAGTTCATGTTATCTGGTCCTCCCGTGAACCGTGCGGCGATTGAGATTACGTTGCTCTCGGCGAAACCCTGAACTGGGGGGCGACCGCGGTATCAGGTCAGGTCTTCGTATCGTCGGCGAATTCGACTTCGAGGTCGCGATCTTCGCGGTAGTTGAGGTGGAATTCTTCCGTCTCTATGTCGGGATCGGAGTCGGGACGCAGCCGCTGCAGATCCCATGTAGTGATCGCGGTACGCACCTTGTAGCGCATCCGCCTCTGGTGGCCGGCACCGCCCGCAGTAGAAGCTACCGGCGGCGCGGCCCAGTCGTATGCGCGGCTGTAGATGTGTCTGATATGTTCTACCGCGGAGTCTACCGCGTCGTCCGTCACCTCACTCAGCCGCGTGCGCCGGGAGGCCAGCCATTGCATACCGAGTTCTGCCTGCCGCGCGGCCGCGGCTTCGCCACGCTCACGCAGTCTCGCGGGGACCTTGAGGCGGTCGCCCTTGTCTTCCAGTATCGCCTGGACGAAGTCCTCCGTGATTGCCGCCACGACTACCAGCCCAGGATACGAAGCAGCGTCCGCCGCGCCCATCCAACGCGCCAGTTCCGCATACGACCGTGCGCGCTGCAACAGGCTGTAGCTGCCGATCAGCTCCAACTCGTCGATGAGCACCACCCAACCTCGATAGCCGCCGGCCTTTATCATCTCCAGCACGAAGCGGAGCCGTTGTGGCGGAAGATCGCGCAGTTTCGGAGCGCGGAACGTATAGGTTCCCTGTTGCCCGATCTGACGGAGGCCACGCTTGATGTCGCTGACCGCAACCTTGTCACCCGACCAGAACCACCGGATGGCGTTCAGCATCTCCTGATCCGGTAGCCGTTCGTGCACCATCAAGGTCGCAGGAAATATGCGATGCAGGCGGCTGTCAGTGCTATCGGCCCACTGAAAGAAGCGCGCATAGCGCTCGTCCTTCGGCCCGGCCAGTCGGTTGCCGATTTCGTCCACCATGGCGCCAACTCTGCCATCGGGGAGCGCGCCGCTGTCCGCCGCGGCGCGAAACATTTTGCCCAGGTCGTAGAACGGGGTCTCTTTGCTCACCGCGATGCGACTGCACACAAAGTCTCGTTCCAGAGCAAGGTGTTCGAAGTGTTCCAACAGGTGCGACTTGCCGGTGCCGAAATCGCCGGAGATCAGCAAGCCACCCGGGTTCTCGCCCTCTGCGAGATTGAGGCGTGCCTGAAACTGCTGTTCCGCGTGCGGTTGCGTGCTGCCGAGAATGCGCACCGCCGCGCGGTTTGGGACGCCATTTCGCAACGCCTCGATCGCCCGCCGACAGGCAAGCTGCTCAGGGAGTCGTTGCAGTCCGCGTTCCGGCACCGGCTTCAACCCGCCAACCGGCACAGCGCGGCCGCTGGATTCTCGATCCTCTTGTCGCGCACGTCATCAATGATCCTGGTCTGCAGGGCGGGGTAGATCCCCACGCCGCGAGATTGCCGATCGGCCTCCTGATCAAGAAACGCCCTATCGGAACAGCACACTACCATGCTTGCCGAGAGCAGATCGGCACTGTCAATGAACTCGCGCAGTATCTCATAGAAGTCCATGGTCATGGCTCTGGTGTAGTAGCGCGAGCCGTCGGACGGTCTCGTCCGTTCGGTAACCCGGGCGCTGTCGAGAATCACTACGGTCCCCGGGTAGCCGACCTTGGCGAACCAGTAGAACGCCGATCGCAACAGATGACGAGCCGTGGTACGGTTGATCGGGTTGTAGATCGAGAACGGCTTGACGTTCGAAATGCGCGTGTTCTCGCCGGTCAGCCAGTCGATGATCGGCTGCCCCGGATAGGGATGCTCGGCGGCGCGCTCGAACAGGCACAGGTGCGCCATGGCGACACGGAAATCCTTGGCCATGTTGACGTCGTAGAACACCTGCCGATGCAGGCGCGGCTGCAAGGCGGTGAACAGGTATTCCTTGCCCACGTCGTTGCGCTCGGCTACGGCCGCCAATGCATCCTCGGTGTCCGCCGCCACGCCATCCGTTCGATAGCCTTCGCGTTCCACCAACTCGAGGAGAAAGCGGCGCGCCGCCATCCGCCAGTCTACCTGCGCCGCGAGAGCGAAGAACAGATCCTGCGGCATATGGAATCGATGCGACGCAGCATCCGCCGTCAGCACCAGATAGCCGTGATGTTCGGCGATCTTGGTGAGGCCCAATCGTAGCTCGGACCGCTGTCCGCCGTCACTCACCACGAACTTGACCGCGGCCCCGCCGTGTTTGACGAAGGTCGTGAGATAGTCGCGCTCGATCTGATCCAGCCAGTCCGCGAGGTGCATCGATCTACTCGGTAAACTGCACCCCGTAATAGCGGATCACGTTGCCATTGCGGTCCACAAACGAGAAGGTCCCGGAACTGCGCCTTACCGAGCTGGGAAAGCTTACCCGGGCGCCCGATCTGGTCGTCGCCACTGCCGATGAGTCGAGCAGGTACAAATCGCGCGCGAAGTCGGTCTTCGTGTAGTGCGAGCCGCTGCCCGGCAACGAGGTGAATACCGAGTATACCTCGGCCAGGGGCACGACTCGTGCCGGCTCCATCCGCGTATCGCCACGCGTGCCGCAAATGACCCGAAAAGCCTTGTAGAGCGCTTCCAGGAAGCGCTGTTGTTGAGCCTCGCTCTTCGGCCGCATGCGCTGTTGGATAGTATGCAGATCGGCCGCCAGCTTCGACGGGCGGATGGCGGCGCGTTTCTTTCCGTCGATCCGCAGTGCCCGTTCCGCAGGCAGGACACGGATGATGGACGGCGAGCACACCAGCGCCTCGTCACGGACGCTCACGTTCAAACCGATCGCGGTCGCAGCTTCGCGCAATTCGTCGGCATACCATTCCGTCAAATAGCCAGGTTCCTGCGCTTCATCAAAGGGCCAGCTTGATACTGCATCCCGCGCAGTTTTGCCCACTGACGTCACCTCCTCAGCGAGGAGTGCCGCATCCCGCCGTACCTTGCTGAGCGTCCCTTCCTGCGCTGCTTTCCGCAACCTGCGGGCAGTTGCCGCAAGTTTCCGGGCTGCTTGCTCGGCCCTGTGGGCGGCCCCTTCTACCGCCTCGAACCCCTGCTCAAACGTCGCCATATCAAGGCCGTCCCAGGGTGAGCAGGTAGTCGCGCAGGACTTCGAGCTGGTGGTCGGTGTCGTCGTTCAGGATGCCGGGTGCGCCGAGTGGGTAGAACGCCGGCATGCGGGTGCCCGGCATCAGCGACTGCGGGTTGGCCAGCCAGTCGATGATCCACTCCGGCCGCAGGCGCTCGGCGGCCAGCGCGAAGTTGGGCGCCCAGCGGTCCGCCGTACCCGGCGGGAACTGGTTGCCCTGGATGTGACAGGTGGTGCAGTTGAAGTATTGCGGCGAGAACATGGTCAGCGCCGCGTCCAGCTCGTCCTGCGTCAGATCCGGCTCCACCGCCTCGGCGAACGGATAGTCCGCGTCGTCGAGCGCCGTGAAGTAGGCGATCAGCCCGTTGCGCTGCTCTGCCGTCATGCCGTAGCTCGGCATGCGCATCCGCAACCACGGACGGATGGGCGACGGTTCATGGAAGAAGGCGAACAGCCAGTCGGTCTGCACCTTGCGGCCCTCGCCGAGCAGGTTGGGCGGCGAGAAGCTGGCCGCCAGCGTGGCCGCGTCGGCGGCGTCACGGCCCTCGAACCGTTCCAGCCAGTCGGCCACCCGCTCCACCACCGCGCCGCCGTCGCCTTCGATGATGTGGCAGCCCTGGCAGTTCATCTGCCGTACCAGGTGCTGGCCCTGCTCGATGCGCAGGTTGCGCGGCGTGCGCGGCACCACGAGGGTGTTTGCCGGATTGATCTCCACGAAGCCGGCGAGCGCGGTCACCATCGCCTCCACCTGTTGGTCGGTGAAGCGGAAGTTGGGCATGCGGCTCTTCAGCAGCGGGGTCAGGTCGCGATGGGTATCGAAGATGCGCGGATCGGTGAGCTTGGCGGTCCACCACGACGTGCGGCTGTGCTCGATATCGAGGAAGCCGTAGTCGAATTGGTGCAGCGCCTTGCGCCCGATGTCGGTCAGCTCGGTGCCGATCGGCTGGGTGCCCTCGAAACCGGCAATGTCATGACAGGCGTAGCACCCGTATTGTCCGATGAGGCGTTCGCCGGCGTACTCCAGCTTCTCGTTCCGGCTCATGCCGGAGAGCTGCTCGCGGGCGGTGATCATCGGCGCCGTGTTGGACAGAAAGTCCAGCGCGATCGCGTCGACAATCGCCTCGTCGACGGCCGGTACCGGACGATTCGCGAATGCAGTGTCGGTCGACCCCATCAGGTAGGCGGTGATGTCGGCCGCCTCCTGGTCGGTCAGGCGCAGGCTCGGCATGCGCGTGCCGGGATGGTAGCTGGACGGGTTCTTGAGCCAGTTGTACACCCACTGCGCCGAGGTCTTGCTGCCCAGCCCCTGGAAGTTGGGGCCGAACTGACGGCGCAGTTCCTGGATGCTGGTCACCATGCGGGTGTCGCTGCCGGTGGTCTCGTCGGCGGCCTGGTGGCAGGCCATGCAGCCGACCGAGGCGACCAGTTCCTCGCCGCGGGCCCCGTCGCCGGCTACCGGGATCGACTGCATCGGGTAGCCGGCGCTGTTGGCGAACAGGTAGCTCACCATGGCCCGCACCTCCTGATCGCTGCGCGCCGCCGTATCGGGATCGCTGTTGTTGCTCTGCCCGAAGTAGGACGGCATCCAGGTCTGCGCCCGGAAGCCGGCCGGATCCTTGATCCACTGGAACGCGAACTCCGGGGAGATCTTGGCCGCCACGCGGCGCAGCGAGGGACCGCGCTGCACCGACCGTTCGTAGCTGTCGATCTCGTGACAGGAGTAGCAGCCCGCCTGCTCGACCAGGGCCAGCCCGTAGTTGAGCTGGACGGCGCCGCTGATCTGCGTCTGGCCGCTGTGGCACTGGAAGCAGCCCGCCTCCGCGTAGCGCAACGGATGCATCGGCTCTTCCCACAGGTGGTATTCCTTCCAGCCGAGCCGCTCTTCCCAGTCATGCTCCTGTTCGGAGGAATCGGGTACGTGCACGGTGCCGAAGAAGTCGGTGGCGCGCCCGCGGCCGCCGTGACAGCTCGTGCAGCCGAACTCCTCCAGCGGGTGAGGCGAGTCGCTGGCCACGAACAGCGCCAGCCGCGGATGGGCGCCATGCGGGTTCTCCACGCCTTCCAGATCGGCGCGCTCGACACCCTGATGGCAGGTCACGCAACGGTCGACACGCGGCACCTGCGCGAAGTTCAGGTTCTCCTTGATGTCGGGCAGGACCACCTGGTTCACTTTCAGGCTCGGTTGCGACAGGTCGAGAATCGGCAGGTCGCGGATGATGTTCGCCACCTTCACGCCCAGCGGCGAGAATTCCGGATCCATGCGCGTCAGCCGCCGCATCAGCAGGTCGGCCTCGCGGGACAACTGGTCTCGTTCGCGCGTGGCGTCGCGCACGTCATCCTGGAACGCCGTCAGGGCGGCCTGCGCCTGGTCCAGGGCGAGCTGCGCCTCCTCCTGCGCCACCGAAGCGCCGGCAAACTCGCCTTCCCAGCGCTCCAGGTCGCGGGTCGTGCGCTCGCTGTTCAGCGCCACGCCCTCGACGCTGGCGGCGGCCTGCTCGTCGCGGTAGCGCGCCCGATCCAGCTCCGCCTTCACGTTCTGGAAGCGCGAGTTGACGATGTCGAAGCGCGCCTTGCGGCGGTCCACCTCGCGCCCCGCGGCGGCCACGTCATCCTGGCGGGCGCGCAACGACTCCTCGGCGGCGCCCACCTGCTCGCGCGCCCGCGCCACCTCCGCGTTGCCTTCCATCTCGGTGGCCATCTCGTCGTAGGCGGCGCGCGTCACCTGCTGGTCGATGCGCAGGAACTGGCGCTGCCAGCGTTTCCACTCGCGGCCGTAGTCCTGGGCGAAGCCGGCGATGATCGTGATCAGCAGCACGATGCTGCCGATCGCGAACCACTTGTTGAGAGTGCCGATCTTGTAGTGCCGTTCTTCCGGCTGCGGTGCTTGAGGTCGGACTGCCATCTATACGTTGAGGAAAAATTCCGGGATCGAGACGATATACTTCAGGTTGAACAGCCAGCGCGTGTACATCTTGATCGGCAAAGCCAACCCCATCTGCAACAACACGATGAAGAAACTGTAGCGTACCACACCGAGGCGCAGGAACAGGCGCTTGAAGGCGGTCTGCGCAAGCAGGCCCGGCAGGATCGCGAAGTACCCCAGGATCAACAGAATCCCGAACAGCTCGCGGACCAGGATGTTCTTCGGCAACCCGGTGCGCAGCAGGAAGATGTAGACGTACTCGGACAGGTTGACGTTGTTGAGCACCTCACGTTTGTTGGGATCCCAGAACTCGAACGGTCCGAAGAAGTTCCAGTTGGGACCGCGCAGGAAGGTGCCCACCAGGATCAGAAAGATCCACATCACCACGAAACCGAACAGGAACATGCTGATCGACTTCATGCGCGGCCGGAAGCTGTAGAAGCCCTGGCCGCCGGGGTTGATATCCATGTAGGGGATGGCGACCAGGCCGACGATGATCAGCGTCGGCAGCACCACGCCGGCCAGCCACGGGTCGTAGTAGACCAGCATCTCCTGCAGGCCGAGGAAGTACCACGGCGCCTTCGACGGGTTGGGCGATACCGTGGGGTTGGCCGGTTCCTCCAGCGGCGCCTTCAGGAACAGCGACCAGACGATCATCAGCGCCATCGACAGGATCAGGCAGATGAACTCCACGTACACCAGATCCGGCCACACCAGCACCTTTTCGTTGTCCAGCGCCTCGCGCGGCGGTTCCCCCTTCTCGGCGCGCAGGTCGTTGTCGCGCGCCTGCTTCATCGAATACCAGAGGAAGAACGGCACCAGGAACAGCAACGCCGTGATCGGTACGTTGTCCGGCTTGAATACGATGAGGCGGAAGTTCTCGTCGGTAATCCCCCACAGGAAGAACACCGCCAGCAGGGCGAAGAACACGGCGCCGCCGGCCGGAGTCCACAGCCGGTCGAGCTTCAGCCGGCGGTTGAGCCGGTACAGCTTTGCCCCAGGCGGGAATATGAAGAAAAACCCGACGATGAAGATCGAGAACAGGATGGCGGGGTTGGAAACCCAGTTGAAGAATTGCTTGAGCACCTTTCCTTGCGTCCTTGCCGCTTAGCCCTTGTCGCTTACGTAGGTCCGGAGATCCCGCCATCCTTCCGGATACGCCAGAAGTGGACGATCATCAGTATCATCACGATGAACGGCACCCCGATGCAGTGCAACACATAGAAACGCAGCAGCGTGGCCTCGCCCAGGAAGCGCCCGCCGAGCAGGGCGAATTTGGCGTCCGCACCGGCGTGCACGAAGTTCACGTCGCCGATCGACAGCAACGATGCGCCGGGTCCCTCGTGGCCGAGAAACGGTGCCGCGCGGGCCATGTTGGCGCCCACGGTGACCGCCCAGATGGCGAGTTGGTCCCACGGCAGCAGATACCCGGTGTAGCTCAGGAACATGGTGAGCGTGAGCAGCAGTACGCCGATCAGCCAGTTGAACTCGCGCGGCGGCTTGTAGGAGCCGGTCATGAACACCCGGAACATGTGCAGCCACACGGTGATCACCATCAGGTGGGCGCCCCAGCGGTGGATCTCGCGCATGATGCCGAGCGGCACCTGCGAGCCGATGTCGATGATGTCGCCGTACGCCGCCTCGACGGTGGGCCGGTAGTAGAACATGAGCAGGATGCCGGTGATGGTCAGCACCAGGAAGATGAAGAACGACAGACCGCCCATGCACCAGGTGTACTTCACCTTGACCGCGTGCTTCGGCAGCCGCACCGGATGCAGGTGCAGGAACACGTTGTTGAGCACGCTCATCATGCGCTGCCGGCGGGTACGCGGAATGCCGGTACGGAAAATCGACTTGATTACCTGAGACTCGGCGAGTTGCTGCAGTACGTTGGGGCCCTTGCTGCCATTGGAGCCGCCGCCCCCGCCGCGGGCGGCGCCGCCCCGACGGGCGCCGCTGCCGCGGCCGCCGGGTCGGGTTTCGGTGTCAGCCATCGATCGCGTTACTCCTCGTGTTCATCATGTTGCGTTCGCTACACGGCCAGGAACGACTCGGGATCGATCCACTCGCCCTTCTCCCACTGGTACTTGCGGGTCTTGTCGACCAGTATCTGGCCGTCGTCGGCCAGCGACACCTTGTAGCGCTCCAGCGGCCGCGGCGCCGGCCCCTCGAAGTTGATGCCGGTCTTGCGGAACCCGCTGCCGTGGCACGGGCACTTGAACTTCTGCTCGCCGTCCAGCCAGTTGGGGGTGCAGCCGAGGTGGGTGCAGACGGTGGACAGCACGTAGATCTCGGTGGGGGTGCGCACGATCCACACGGCGAACTGATCCTTGAAGCGGGTCGACACGTTGCCCACGGTGTATTCCTCGGGAAAGCCGGCGCGGAACATCTGCGGCGGCTCGAACAGCACGTTGGGAAACAGGAACCGCACCGTCCCGATCAGCGTACCAGTGGTGAGGGCGGCGAATGCCAGCCACCCGGCGCTGATCCAGGACAGGAAGCCGCGCCGCGATACGTCGCCGCCGGCTGCCGCCACGGCTGCGGCGCCGCCGCCAGTGCTGATCGCCGCGGTGGAGGGAACGTCTGCACCGGCCGCTGCGCGTGCTGCGCGTGCGCTGGCGGCGCGGGCACGGGCGGCACCCGCCGGTCGCTGCCCGCCGGTGTCGGCCGCCGCTGGTTTCGCGGGCGCTGATGTCGCGGGCGCCGGGTTCTCCGGCGATCCGGCTGCGCTGCCGGAATCCCCGGCCGGTGGCGCCGGTTCGCGCGCCGCGCGCGGCGTATCGGCCCCGGCGGCGGGCGGCTGCGGCTTGCCTTCGGCGTCTGAATCTGGAGTCTGCGGCGCGTTTGGGGCCTTCGCGTCTTCCTGGTTCATGTCCTCACACTCGTAAAGTTGACTCGTTCGGCGATCTTCGCCCGCGCGCGGACCGGCGTGCCGTCCAGCGTGCCGGGCCCGGCAGGGTCGCCGTGCACATCCACCTTAATCAATGTGCCACCTGCTGTGCAATTCGCCTCACGTCCAAACTTACATCATCGCGCGCCAATTCGGCGATGCGCGCCTCGAGGTCCGGGTCGCCGAGCGGGGCGACCACCTCGATCACCGTCGCCATGAGCAGATTCTGGTCGCGGTCGTCGACGTTCGCGAACTGCGCGAGATGGTTGCGGTCGAGGAGCCGCAGCAGCACCGTCTTGCCGCTCAGGTCGCCGAGGCGGGCCAGCGCCAGCGCGGCATCCCACTGCACTCCCGGCTCCGGGTCGTGCAGTGCCTGCTTGAGAGGCTGCACCGCGGCCGGGTTGCCCGCCAATCCCATGGCGGTCGCCGCGCCGGAGCGGACCCGTCCCGACTGATCGGCCAGATAGGGCAGCAACTCCGGCAGCACGGCGGCGTCCCCGAACATGCCGAGCGCCACCAGCAGCATGAACCGGGAGCCCTCCGACTCGTCGGCTATGGCGCTCGCGATCGGCGCAACGAACAGCTCGTTGCCGGTGCGCGCCATGGCCAGCGCCAGGTATTGGCGTACCCGCGGATCGTCATGCGCGGAAGCGTCGAACACGCCGATCATTTCGTCCACGAAACGCTGCTCGTCGGGCGTCCGGTCCGGATCGGCGAGGATCTTGGACAGCTCGAACGCCGCCTGCCAGCGCTTGGTAGCGCCGCCCACCTTGACGTCCGCCACGTAGTCGTACACCGAGTGCGGTTCGTTGGTGAGAATCCGCCAGGTGACCACCAGCAGCCCGGCGAAGATGGCGATCAGGAACGGGATGATGAAGAACGAGTGGATGATGACGCTGATGAACGAGCGCTGCTCCGGTTGCCCGGACTGCTGCTCGGACGGCGGTTCGGCTGGGCCGCCGGCGGCGGGCGTGTCCGGGGCGGTGCCGTTGGCGCCGGGCTGGTGAGATTCGGGAGTGGAGACTTCCGGTGCCTGATCCGCGGGGCTCATCGTTCGCTAATCTACGGGTTTGGCGCCAAGCCATCAACCGCCATCCGCGCGTGCGGCAGCGTGCTACCATGCAGCCGCCATGGAGCGGTTTCGCCTGGTGCCGGAGGTGTATCTGCTGCTCATGGATCGGCGCGGCATCCTGCTGCTGCGGCGCTACCGCACCGGCTACGAGGATGGCAACTACAGCGTGGTGGCCGGTCACGTCGACGGCGATGAGCCGGCGCGCGCGGCGATGGCGCGCGAGGCGCGCGAGGAGGCCGGAATCGACATCTGTCCCGAGGCGCTACAGTTGCGCCACGTCATGCATCGCCGCTCCGACCGGGAGAGTGTCGGTTTCTTCTTCGCGTGCCGCGCCTGGTGCGGCGAACCGGTGAACCGCGAGCCGCACAAGTGCGACGACCTGCGCTGGTTTCCGACCGGCGCTTTGCCGGCCAACACGGTGCCGTATGTGCGCCAGGCGATAGCCTGCGCCCTGGCCGGTCAGCCGTACTCGGAGTTCGGCTGGTAGCGGATCCTCTACGGGGTTCCGCCGGATGCTATCCCGAAATGGTGCAGCAGCTTTGCCACGTCGGTCGTGACGCCCGCCCTTGCGTACGCACCGATGCACGGCTACCTGCAACGGAACGATGGCTCCGAGATGCCGTGCATGCACGGCAGCCGTCAACCGGCGGGGTAGCGGTCGGCCAGCTCGGCCAGCACGGCGGTCACGCTGTCGGCGAGCGCCGGCAGGCTGTAGCCGCCTTCGAGCACGAACAGGTGCGGCGTCCGGTTTCGGTCCAGTTCGTCGAGCAGCAGCCGGTACATGGCGACGAAGCCGGCGGTGGTGACGCGCATCCCGCTGAGCGGGTCGCGCCGGTGGGCATCGAAGCCGGCGGAGAAGATGACCAGTTGCGGGGCGAACGTCCGTATCTCCGGCAGGATGAGGCGTTCGGTTGCGGCCAGGTACTCGGCATCCCCGCAGCCGGCGGGCAGCGGCACGTTCAGGGTGTAGCCCGCGCCCGCGCCGACACCGCGCTCGCGCGCCGCCCCGGTGCCGGGATAGAACGGATATTGATGAATGGACAGGTAGTGCACCGCGGCGCAGCCATAGAAGATGTGCTGGGTGCCGTTGCCGTGGTGTACGTCGGGATCGAAGATCAGCACGCGCTGGAGCGGCGCCAAGGCGCGGCCGGGCTCTGGCCGCGGCTCGCCGGACACCGGCGCGGCGCCGGCAGCGGGAGCGCCATCCCCGGCGGATACGGCGCCGGCCGGTGCATCTCCGGAAGCGGGTGCACCCCCGCAGGCGGGTCCGGCACTGGCGGCAGGCGCGCCGCGAGACGCAGAGTCAGCGCCGGGAGCGGGCGCTCGACCGGAAGCGGCAGCGGTGTCGGGAATGGGCGCCGGCAGCGCGCCGGCCAGCGCCGCGGCGGCGGCAACCGCAACGTTGTTGAACAGGCAGAAGCCCATGGCGCGGTCGCGTTCCGCGTGATGGCCGGGCGGGCGTACCGCGCATAGCGCGCTGCGGGCGGTGCCGCCGAGCACCGCGGCGGCGGCGTCCAGCGCGGCGCCGGCCGCGTGCAGCGCCGCGTCGACGCTGCCGGGCGAGACCACGGTGTCCGCGTCCAGGCGGCCGCTGGCGCCGCGCAGCGCCATGATCATGTCCACGTAGGCCGCGTCGTGCACGCGCAGCAGCGCTTCCCGCGGCGCCGGCCGCGGCTCGCGGCGGCGCAGCCGGGCGGCCAACTCGCCCGCCTCTAGCGCGCTGATGACGGCGGTCAAGCGCTCGGGGCGCTCCCGGTGGCCAGCGCCGGGGTCATGGCCCAGGCAGGCGGCATGCGAGTACCAGTGCACGGCGGCGCGCGGCTGATCCGACATTCCTGCCATGGTGCACCGGCGGCCGAACAATGGGCAATTCCACGGGGAGATGGCGACGGCGAAGGGCCGACGATCCACGGTTGCGTCACCGCAACCTGCAGCCGACCACGCGCGCCACGGCGAAGGTCGGCGTGAAGCACTCGCGTTGGAAGCCGACGGCGTGCAGCAGGAGGGCGGTGTAGAACTCCACGTTGGTGTGCAGACGGGCCGCCGGCACGCCGACAGGTGTTGACCGCCGCCGCCGGCAAGGCCATGATTGGAACGTTCAGTCAACAAAAGGAGGCGACTATCATGAAGAAGTATCTGGTGATCTACTGCGCGCCCGCGTCGGCTGCCGAGGCGATGCAGAGTGCCACCCCGGAGGAGATGCAGGCCGGCATGGAGCAATGGCACGAGTGGGCGCGGAATTGCGGCCCCGCGCTGGTGGATCTGGGCACGCCGCTGGGCAACGGGCTGACGATCAGCAATTCCGGCAGCGCGCCGAGCAAGCGGAACGTCGCCGGCTACTCGATGGTGCAGGCCGAGGACAGCGCCGCCGCGCTGGCTTTGTTGCAGGGTCACCCGCACCTGAGGTGGCTCGACGACTGCGAGATCGAGCTGCATGAATCGATGCCGCCGCCGGGCTGACCCGCGCCGGCGGCGAATACCTCTTGACAAACGGCCGACGATCAGTAGTTTAACCTCACTCATGGCGTACATCATCACAGAGCCGTGCATTGGCACCTGCGACACCTCCTGCGTTGAGGTGTGCCCGGTGGACTGCATCCATCCGGCCGAAGGTTTCGACGAACCGGCAGACAAGCAGCTTTATATCGACCCCGACGAGTGCATCGATTGCGCAGCGTGCGTGCCGGAATGTCCGGTCGACGCGATCTACGAGGAGAGCGAAGTGCCCGACAAGTGGGCACACTTCATCGAGATCAACGCCAACTACTTCAAGTAGGACGGCTGTCCGGCAGGCGGGCGGCACACGGTTCGCGAGGTAACCGGAACGATATGGCCAAGACGGGACAGAATTTCTACAAGTCGATTCCCGAGCTTCCCAAGGCGATGCAGACCAAGAAACGCAAGCCGAGGCTCATGGCCGTGGTGGACGAAGACAACTGTACCGGCTGTCAGGTGTGCGTCCCGTTCTGCCCGGTGGACTGCATCAGTCCGGTCGCGACGGACGTGTATGACAACCGTCCCATTGCGCCGGTGCAGATCCGCTTCGACGAATGCATCGGCTGCCAGATCTGTGCGCGCGTGTGCACGCAACTCACCTGGGACGCCATTCGCATGCTGCCAACGGCGCAATTCGAGGCTCAGTACGGCATTACGGTCTAGGGTCAGCGCCCTCGCAGGCGCTCCGCCGACGGCGCGCACCGGCGCCGGTTCCAGCAGCCTCCGCTAGCGTACAACTCCATGTGGTTGTTCATGTACGTGTGCTACCTGATGGCCGCGCTCACCTATACGCTGGTTGTCCTCGCCGGCCTGCAGGGCATCTTCGGATTTCCCGTTGTCGGCGCCCCGCACCCCACCTTTTCGTTCCTGACCGCCATCATCTACTTCTTTACCCAGACGCTGACCATCTTCTTCTTCGTCGGCACCAGTACCAACATCCGCGAATTCCTGGAGGCCCCGGCACGGGATGACCCGAAGGGATCGGCAGCAAAGCTCGTCGCCCGGGCGCGGCACATCCGCGGCGCGGTATCCGGGCAGATTTACCTCAACATCCTGCTGTTCCTGGTCCAGGCGATACTCGGCGGAGCCATCGCGGCCCGCGCCGTACCGCGCTTCCTGCACGGCACCATGGTGGTGGCGGCGTTCCTGCACTTCCACTACGTATTGTGGCGCGAGCACCTGGCGTTCCGCGACATCACGGCGGTGGTGGTGGCAATGGCCGGCCGCGAGGACGGCTGACCTGAGCGCGCGGCTACAACAGATTCCAGAAGAAGTAGAGGGCGAACGCGAGCAGGCCGCCCGCGCTGATCGCCAGGATGACGATCGCTCTCGTGAAGCCGCGGCGCCCGCTGTCGAACTTCAGGATGGTGCGCGTGGATACCTCTCCGGCCGGTCCCGGCGCTGCCGTCCGCCGCCGCCGCCGTTGCGCGGCCATCAGCCGTTGCCCTTTCCGCCCCGCATCAGGAACCAGCCCAGCATGAACGCCGCCCCGGCGATGGCCAGGTCGCGGCCGCGCGGCGTGGCCGGCAGCGTGATCACGTAGCTCACGCCCAGGTAGGCGAGCGCCGCCGCCTGCAGTATCTTGCCGGCGGTCAGCACGGGGATGTTCCGGTGAGCGTCGGCGAAGCAGCGGCCGGCGCCGGGCGGTTGACAGCCGCACAGACCATCATATGATGGAACAGTAGCGTCGATGAGCGCCCCGCGGCCAGTGGCCCGGCGTCGGCGCCGAGACGCTTCCTTCCCTCAGGAGACAACATGAGCACCATTTCAGGGCGCCCCGCGCGGGTCGCCATCGTGGGCAGTGGCCCTTCCGGATTCTACGCGGCCGACACACTGATCAAGGCCGATCAGGCCGTGACCATCGACATGTACGATCGCCTGCCGACCCCGTTCGGGCTGGTGCGCGGCGGCGTCGCACCCGACCACCCCAAGATCAAGAACGTGATCCGCATCTACGAGCGCATCGCCAAGGACGCCAGTTTCGGCTTCCTGGGCAACGTGCACGTGGGCCGCGACGTGAGCGTCGAGGAACTGCGCGCGCACTACGACGCGGTGCTCTTCACCTGCGGCGCGGAGACCGACCGCACCCTGAACATTCCCGGCATCGAGCTCGCCGGCAGTCACACCGCCACCGAGTTCGTCGGCTGGTACAACGGTCATCCCGACTACCTGGATCGTTCCTTCGATCTGTCGCAGGAGGTCGCAGTAGTGATCGGACAGGGCAACGTCGCGGTGGACGTGACGCGGGTGCTGGCCAAGACGGTGGACGAGCTGAAGGACACCGACATCGCCGCCCACGCCCTGGACGCGCTGGCCGCGAGCAGGGTGCAGGAGGTGCACATGATCGGGCGCCGCGGGCCGGTGCAGGCGGCGTTCACCAACAAGGAGATCCGCGAGCTCGGCGAACTGGCGGACTGCGATCTGGTGTTCAACGACCTCGGCGACTTCGATCTGAACCCGGCCAGCCAGGCGGAGTTGGATGACCGCGCGAACATCGGCGCCGGCCGCAACTGGAAGGTGCTGGACGAGTTGCGCGTCCTGCAGCCGGCCGGCAAGAGCCGCCGCATCGTGGTGCACTTCTTCCAGAGCCCGCGCGAGTTGACCGGCAACGGCAGCGTGGAGTCGCTGGTGCTGGAGCGCAACCGGCTGGCTGGCGAGGCGGGCGACCAGTGGGCGGAAGGCACCGGCGAGACCGACACCATGGACTGCGGGCTGTTCTTCCGTAGCGTCGGCTACCGCGGCATGGAGATTCCGGGCGTGCCGTTCGAGGCGCGGCGCGGCGTGTTCCCCAACGAAGCGGGACGCATTGTCGAGGACGGCGCGCCGGTGCCGGGGCTGTACGCCGCCGGCTGGATCAAGCGCGGACCGTCAGGCGTGATCGGCACCAACAAGCCGGACAGCGTGCAGACGGTGCAGAAGCTGCTGGAGGACCTGCCGTCGCTGCCGGGTTGCGACACTCCCGACACCGCGTCGATCCAGGCACTGTTGGTAGCACGCGGCGTACGCGTGGTCAGCTACGCCGACTGGCAGAAGATCGACGCCGCCGAGGTGGCGCGCGGCAAGCCAAACGGCAAACCGCGCGAGAAGTTCACCGTCGTCGCCGACATGCTCGCCGTCCTGGACTGAAGCTGCTTTATGTGGCGGCGGGGCCGCAGTTCCGTGCCGGCACCCGTGTTGCGAGAACCGGCATGGAAGCACCCTGCGTCATGGTTGGTCCGTTACATTTATGGTAACGGAAGATGCCGCTACGGCAATCTCGTAGGTCGCGGTAGGCGGGTTCCAACGCTGGGTCGGATCGGTGGGCGACTGGGCGCAGGAGACTGGCTGAATCTGTACCAGTTCCACCCGCACGTTCCGATCCGTAGAAGCCGTTTCGGTATCCGGTATCGTCGTCCTGTCGGAAGGCTGCGCAAACGCCGTGCTGCCTGAGGTGCCATCGAAGGGGCCGAGCATATAGGAGCGTCCCGACTCGGAATCGGTAGCAAGCAACTGCGCCAACAAAGGATCATTACATAGCAGGTTAGGGTACGCGGTTCGGTGGTTCGGCAGTGCCACGTCAGACGCCAGCGCGACTGGGGGAGCCTCGCCCTCTACCATCGTCGAGGCTGTCGCGCTCAGCGATACCGTGTAGGTGGTCACCGTGCCGGTTACTGCCCCGGCCGTTTCGATATTGGTGGTAACGGTCTTCGCCGACTGGTCTATCGCGTACGAAATACCGAAATCGTCGAGGTTGTAGAACTCGCAATCCTCCAGGGTCACCGCCACCTTCCGATCGGTATCGACGGCATCGTCGTGACGCACGGGAGCTACGGTACGCACATCGTTGTTGAAATTCGGGGCCACGATGTAGTGGCGTGTCTGATCGCCGTTGGAATCTTCCGCTCGGACGACGCAGTAGCCGTCGTCAAACCCATCTCCGAGCACCAGCTTTCCCTGGACTGGCGGGTACGGAAAGCCCTCCGGGGCGGTAATGTCCTCTGTCCCGTCGAACGTGATCCGCGTAACAAAGTCCGTTCCTTCAGTGGTTGAGCGCGCCGTAACGCTCTGCGCATACGCCGTCGAAATCTGCACCCCCGGCGTGCTGTTGTCTTGCAGGGAAATCAGGATATCAGGTGTCTTCGGTTGCGGAGCGGGTGGTGATTCCGGCGGCGGCGGATCCGCCTGAGGTTCCGGCTCCTGGTGCGTCTCAGGTTCAGATTCAGATTCCGGGGCAGGCTCGTGCGTTTCGTCCGGTGCCATTTCCTCTGTTTTCTGAGCCGTCCCGGAAGCCTGAGTGCAGCCCGCCATCACGACAAGCACCAGCACCAGCACCAAAGCGATCGAGTATTTCATCGGAGATTCTCCCTACGAACAGATCTAATAACCAAGCTGGACAGCTTGTCAACAGATTTCCACGACGAGGCAATTGCTCTGTAGCGGTTTTCGGGGCCGTTGAACGGACGGTCGTGCGAAACGGCGCGCGTCCGGGACGCGGACGGCCTCGCTGGCGGGGTGCAGCACGTCAAGCTCCCGCCGCCGGAAGCTACCATCGGAGCGTGGCATTGAGCGTGACGAGGTATGCGGGCGGGGCATGCGCAGTCTCGGTGCGCGTTCCTTCGGCGCCGAAGCTCAAGGCCGTCCCCCGGGTCAGGCTGCCACCGACCCGGTAGGTACGCTCGCCGCTGCCGTCGAGCGCAAACCCCACGTGCGGGACCACCACGCCAGCGGTACCGGATAGTTGGATTGCATAGCCCAGCTCGGCAGCCAGGCGCCCCGCGCTCGGTGCCCGATCAACGGCAATCAGCTCGCCGGCGTCCTGCACCGACCAGAGTCGCTCCGCAGCACTCGCGTCCGGTCCCCACGACGAGTGCACGTCGAGCGAGATTCCCCGGCCTGGATCGCCGGGATCCAGGTGCAGCGAACCGGCGGCGCCCCACTCCCGGTAGTCGCGATCCTGGTGGGCCAGCAGCATGCGCCCGCTTGCGTCCAGCGACAGACCCCATGCCGGGTAGGCATAGCCCAGGCCGCCGCCCAATTCCAGACCGGCGCCGTTCTCCGCATCGCCGGCATCGTAGCGCACGCCCACCTCCAGCGACGACCGTATCGCACCGGCCACACCGAGCGGTACGCCCAGCGAGGCGTCCAGCAGCAGGCGCAACCGGCTCGCGTCCGCCTCCACCACCAGTAGCCCCGCCGCCTCCCGGGTGTTCATCAGCACGCCGGCTGCACGCCGCCCTCGCCCACGGCGCCGGTCATCAAGTGCTTGTACGGCCGTGCTCGGCAGGCGGCAGCACCGAGGACAGTGGCAGCGTGATGCGCATCGTGGTCCCGGTGCCGGCGCCGTCGCTGCGCGGCTCGATGCGTCCGCCGCAACCGATCACGAAGTTGGCGGCCGAGTGCAGGCCCAGGCCGCTGCCCGATTTCTTGGTCGTATAGCCGGGCGCGAACAGCACCTTGCGGTCCTTGACGCGGATGCCGATGCCGTTGTCGGCGACCTCCATGATGAGCGATGTCTGTTCGGTGTATGCTTTGACCGCGACGCTCGGCGCCGCCACGGCGCCCTGCTGTGCCGCCAGTTCGTCGATCGCTTCGACCGAGTTCTTGATGAGGTTGACCAGCATCTGGTGAAACTGGCTCTCACGGATGTGGATCTTCCGTGGCGCCCGCTCGCTGTCGATGGCGGTCCTGATGCCGCGTTTGGCCAGCGAATCGCGCAGCACCCTGAACGCGCTCGCCAGCGCCTCGTGCAGGTCTACCTCCTTGCGGTCCATACCGGCCGTCCCGAGCACCTTTTGCGTGCGGACGATGTCGGCGATGCGGTTGGCCCGGTCGCGCACGCGCTCGACCGTCCGGGCCAGTTCCTGCTTCTGCCTGGCGCAGGCCGCCGCCAGCGCCAGGATGCCCGGCACCACCTGTTGGCCGCGCGGGTCGTCTCGAAGGTAGTCGATCAAGTCGTCCCGGTGCCGGTTGAGTGAGTCCGCGAGCGCGCTCAGCCGGCGTCCGAACTGGTCGTTCGCCAGCCGCTGGCGGACGGTCTCGATGCCGATGGTGACGCTGGTGATCGCGTTGCCCACGTTGTGCAGGACCGTGTCGACGATCTCCAGTCGGCCTTGCGCGAATGCCTGCGCCAGGGACTCCTCGGCATGTACGCGCTCGGTCACGTCGCGGAAGGTGGCCACGCCGCCTCTGATGCCTCCCGCGTTGTCGAGCAGCGGGCGCGCGCTTACCCGGATGAACAGGCCCTCCGGCCGGTTCGGGTTGCGGACGAACAGATCCTCCTCGTCGACCGACTCGCCCTGCATGATGGCGCGGACCAGCGGCTGATCCTCGACCGACACGAGCGTCTCCTGATCGGGATGGTAGATGCCGTACGTCCTGGACCACTCCGCCTGCGGGCCCTCGGTCGCTCCCACGCCGACGATCTGCTCGGCGCTCGGATTCCCGTACAGGAACTTTCCGCTTGCGTCGGCGACTACGACACCGTCGCTCATGCTCCTGAATACTGTGTCCATGAGTTCGCTCTGGTAACGCAGTTCCGCTACCGTCTGCTCCAACTCCGCATCGGGGCAGTTCTCTTCCAGGCGCTCGATTCGCTGCTGCAGTGCGAGCCGAGCGGCGCGCTCATCGCGCACGCGCGCATGGGTGGACAAGGCGGTGCGGATGGTCACGTCGAGTTGACCCGCGGCGAATGGCCGCAGCACGCCGCCGTACGCATTGGCGGCCGCCGCCCGCCCGCGCGCATCCGGCAGCGGTGCAACCGCGGCGTCCATCACGTACACCACCGGCATATCCAGCTGGCCGCCAAGGTGCTCCCCCGCCTCCACGGTGCCGCCGCCGTCGGTTGCCAGGTCGATCACCGCCACGTCCGGGCGCAGGCGATCGGCGTGCTCGACTGCTTCACGGCCGGGCGCAACGACGCCGGACACCGCGTACGCGAGGGTGTTCAGGCACGTGCTCAGATCGGCGCTACGGACCCGGTCGGCTGTGATCACCAATACCGTGGCCTTACCGTTCACTGTCTGCTCCAGCGTCCCGGGGTGGGACATCCTTGATGTTGTCGACACCAAGTAAAGGAACAATCGTACGCAGGTGCGACTATCTGGACGTAGTGTTCAGGAAATAGTGTGTCATTCGGGAAAAACGGTGCGCTCCGGGCGCCCGCCGTGGGAATCGGCGGCGCGCCGGGTCACCTGGGCGAAGCCGTAGTGAGTGCCCACCTTGCGAAACCGGTACGGTACGGCATCGCCGGCAGGGCGGCCATCAGGGCGCGCAACCGGTCGGGGGTCATGTCGACGTGTATCGTGCCGTTGAGCATCAGGTTGGGCCCCTCTTCGCAGTGGCCGAGGCAGCCGCAACGCTCCACCTCCACGTCGGCACGGGGGTGGTCTTCGGTCTCGTCCAGCAGGTCGTTCGAGAAGTTGACGCCGCAGGTCGGCCCGACGCAGATGCGCAGGCGGTGGCTCACGCGGCCGCCACCGCCGCCAGTTGCTCAATGGTGGGATAGGGGAACAACCCGGTGCTGTGGCCGTCGCTCCAGGTGATCGACAGGGCGTAGTTGCCGACCGTGCGCACTTCCCTGGCCTGGATGTCGGCCGGAATCGCGCCCGGATCGGCGGCGCGCTTGCCGGTGTACTCGTTGACGCAGTGGGCGCATCGGCAGCTCGCGCGCAACTCGCGGTTGGCGACCGATACCGTCTTGCCGTCGGCCCAGCGCAGGGTGATCCGGTCGCCGTCGTGCTGCACGCTGATGTGCTCCTGCGCCACCGATGCCTTGCCCAGGGCGCGCACCATCCGGTCCACGATGGCCGCGATCTCGGGCAGTTCGAATTCGTCGCCGAAGGTGCGCCCGTAGCGTTCCGGGTCGAGGGGAAGCTGCCCCAGAACGTCCACTCCGAAGCGTTCCTGAAGCTGCCGGGCGCCGCCGCTGCCGAACACCGCGTGGCGCTCGCCGCCGGTTTCGAAGTAGGCCATGTTCTCCACCACGCCGAGCACCGGCACGCTCACCTTGTCGAACATCAGGATGCCCTTGCCGACGTCCGCCAGCGCCAGCGGCTGCGGCGTGGTCACCACCACGGCGCCGTTCAACTGCACCGCCTGGGTGATGGTGAGCTGAATGTCGCCGGTGCCGGGCGGCAGATCGAGAAACAGGTAATCCAGTTCCCCCCACTGCACGCCGTGCAGGAGTTGCTGGATGTAGTTGGTCACCATCGGACCGCGCATCACCGCCGGCGCGTCGCCGAGCCAGAAACCGAACGACATCAGTTTGAGCGCGCCGACCTGGGCCGGCAGCAGTGTGTTGCCGGGGCCGGCCTGCAGGTCCAGGTCGCGGCAATCGAACAGGGTCGGAATCGACGGACCGAAGATGTCGGTGTCCAGCAGCCCGACGCGGTGGCCGCGCTGCGCGAGCTCGCACGCCAACGCCGCCGCCACGGTGGACTTGCCCACGCCGCCCTTGCAGGAGGCGACGGCGATCAACGCTCCCACCTGGTCGAGCCCGCTCTCGCGGGCAGCCCCCGGCCGCTGCGCGGCGGCTCGCCCGGCGGTGGCCGGCTGCGGTGCGCTGGTGATGGTCACGGTGACCGATCTGGTCCCCGGCAGCGCCCCCACGAGCCGCTCCGCCTCACTCTTGAACTGGTCGCGCACCGGGCACGCCGGGGTGGTGATGCGAATCTCCACCAGCACGTGCCCGTCCTCGATCTCCAGACTGGTGATGAAGCCGAGCGCCACGATGTCACGCCCCAGGTCGGGGTCGATGATCCGGGCCAGGGCGCCGAGCGCCTGATCTTTGGTAACCATGGTCCACCCCAATCTACGCCGAATCCGGCGCCGCGGCCATCCGCCGCCGCCGGCGTGTGACAGGACTGTGCTGCCGGCGCCAGGCCGGCACGTTGCACGCCACGCCAGCGTCGCCGGCAGCCGATCGGTTCCATTCAGGGCAATCCTTGCGCGATTCAGGAAAAAATGTGTCGTCCAGGCATTTCGGAGTCGTTCGGGCAACATGAGGATTCGATGAATGAGCGATAGTCGCTATATAAGCGACAGGTGGTACAAGAGCGCGAGCGAACGCCCATGGATGCGCGGCGAAAGCGAGTCCGGCGGGCCCGCCGCTACGCGCGCGGTTTTCTCCCGGAGGCGGGCTGGGTGGCCGCCGCCTGCCTCGCCATGCTCGCCTGCGCCGCCCTGCCCGCGGCCGCCCAGAGCGCGGGCGTCTGCGGCCGCAGCGAGCTGGTTCGGGTCTCGCTGGTCGAGTGGATCAAAAACCGCATAGACGTTCAAGTGACCGACTGCGCGCAGGTGACTGCGGTACACCTGAGTTCCGTCAGCACTATTCGTTTGGTTTGGCCCTATAGCGGCTACCCGAATGGCGGGCCGGACGCACCGGTCGACCTGCAGGCCGGCGACTTCGCCGGCCTCACCAGTCTGCGTACCATCAGGGCACCGGACCTAAGATTACGGAACGTGCCTGCCGGTCTGTTTTCGGATTCACCGGGTATGAGGTCAATCCTCCTGCAAAACAACGAAATCCAACGTCTGCCGGATGACTTCCTGAAGGGACTCCCCAATCTGTTCGAGGTCAGGTTGAACGGCAACAGCATCACCAGCCTGCCCGAGAATTTCTTTGCCCCGTTATCCTCCATTCGCGCGCGGGCTCCCGGATATGAACTCCAACTTGGCCTGGGTAATACCCAACTCGAGGTTACCGTGGTGCCGCTCGGGGCGGGGCGCTTCGCCGCCTACATGCCCACGGGGGCGCCGTTCGACGTCCAGGTGCCGTACGTCGTCGGAGGCGAAGTACGCCGTCGCCTCACCATCCCGGCCGGCGACACCATCAGCAACAAGGAAGGGTTTGTGGGCTCTTCCATAGACATCGGTACGCTGCCTCATCCGCCGCGCAACCATTCGGGCTACCGCCTCGTGAAGGCCGCGGAACTGCCCGTGGAGGTCCGCAAGGACGGCTTTTCGACGAGTCGGGCGGTGCTCAACCTGTCGCCCCCCTCGGTCAGCGAAGGCGGCGTCGCGGAGGTGTGGGCGCAGCATGCGCAACCGGGCCTCGGCGAGATCAGGCTCCAGGTATACGCGTACGCCAAACCCGATCGTGCTCGTACGCTGCCCCGGACGACTGGGCTCGACTTCACCATCGGCGAGAACCGCGTGCTGACCATTCCCTCAGGGTTGACCCGGAGCACCAACAGGCTGACGATCACCACGACCGATGACGACCGCTATACCTGGAGCCGGGAAGTCGACGTGGCGGCCCGGCTTCTCGCCGGGGACGTTCATCCTCCCGAAGTCAGTACGTTGATCATTCAGGAGGACGAACCGAGGCCGGTCGTCAGCCTGACGTCCTCCCTCTTCTCCCTATCGGAAAATGGCGGTTCGGCCGCGGTGACGGCGGTGCTCGACCGCCCCCTGCCGGCGGGGCAACTGACGGTGCGGTTGTCGGTGGAGCCGACGCCGCCCGCCCGGCACCACCACTACGAGCTCTCCGGCTCCGAACTGACGATCGCCGCGGGGCGCACCGCCGCCACCGAGACCGTCACCCTCACCGCGACGGACGACATTGCCTTCGTCGGCGACCGTGCGCTGCGGGTGACGGCGTGGGTTCGTTACGACGGCTACGCTTTCATCGCCGCTCCGGCCCCTCTGACCTTCACGATAGAGGAGGATGACCCGGAGCTTGGCTCAGGCGGCGGCATCTGCGCGCGCACGGCCGGCGTGCGCACGGTGCTGCTGAGAGCGATCCGCGGCGTCAGCGACTGCGCCGACGTCACCGCCACGCACCTGGCCGCGATCAGAACACTTTCCATCATCGGGTTCTACGATTCTCCATATTATCACAACTGGGGCAGCGTGATCGTCAACGAGCTGCAGCGGGGGGACTTCGACGGCCTGTCGAACCTGCGCGAACTGGACATATTCAACACCCTGATAGACCACTTGCCGGTGGGCATCTTCGACGGCCTGTCGAATCTGAAGTCTCTCGGCCTCTTTGAGAATGAAGACCTGCAAGGCGTCCCGGTCGGCGTGTTCACCGGCCTGCCGAATCTGGAGGAGCTCTACCTCAGATCCCGTGAAGGCATGCGAAACCTCCCGCTCGGCGTGTTCACCGGGATGCCGAAGCTGAGGAAAATCAAGGTTTCCGGGCGCGTGCGCGTCATTGCCCCCGGGCTGTTCGCCGAGTTGCCGGTGCTGACCATACTGGACCTGCAGGACAACGGCTTCGGCCGGTCGCTGAAGCCCGGCGCATTCGACGGCCTGGAGCACCTGGAGACGCTCAATCTGAGATATGGCAGCATCACTGACCTGCCGTCGGGGATTTTCGACGGGCTGACGTCGCTGAAGGGGCTGAACCTCGACTTCAACTACCTGAGCGAACTGCCGGACGGGATCTTCTCGGACCTGACCGGCCTGGTCGCCGTCAGGATGCTGAACAGTTGGGGGCACCTGCCGGATGGGCTGTTCGAGGGTCTGCCGAACTTGCGCTACGTCAAGATCTCGGACGGCTACGACAGATCAACCGCGCTGAGACGCTTTCCCGACCGTACGTTCAACGGGCTTCGCGCCCCGCTCGTACATCTCGATTTCAGCTCGTCGCGGCACACGCCGTCTCTCGATGTTTCCCTGCAGGCGCTCGGGCCCGGCCGCTTCCGCGCGGTGGCGCCGGCCGGGGCTCCGCTCGACATCACGCTGCCGGTCAGCGCCGTCAACGGCACCATCGCGGGCGGCGCGACCACGCTCACCATTCCCGTCGGCGCGCTGGCCAGCCGCGAACTGGAGGTGACCCGCAATGCCGGGACCACGGCGGCGGTGACCGTGAATATCGGCGCACTCCCCCGCCTGCCCGCACAGACAGATAACCACCACTATTTCGACGTGTTCGGGCTGCAGACGATCATAGGCCGGGGCCACTACGGCTATCAGCTCGCCAAGGCCGGCGACCTGCCGCTGACCGTGATCGCCAACACCGGCGCGCCGCAGGTGACGCTCGAGGTCGCGCAGGCCATGATCGCCGAGGACGGCGGCGCCACCGGCGTGACGGCGAAGCTGCCCACGGTCGCCGAACCGGCGGCGGATGAGATCCGGCTCACCGTGTCGGCGACCGCGGTGGCGCCGGCGACGTCCGCCGACTACACGCTGAGCACCACGGCACTGACCATCGCTGCCGGCGCGCGGAACAGCACCGGCACCGTGACCATCGCCGCGGTGAACAACGACCGCTACACGGGCAACCGGACGGTGCGGGTATCGGCGGCGGTCACGGCCGGCACCGCGGCGCTGCCGGAGGTGCAGACCGTCACCATTACCGAGGACGAGGCGACGCTGGCGGCGGCGCTGGAGCTGTCGGTGGACAGCATCGACGAAGAGGGCGGCGAGGCGCAGGTATCGGCCGCGCTCAGCGGCCCGCCCGGGGCGCCGGTGGTGATCACCGTGACGGCGGAGCCGGTGCCTCCGGCGGCGCCCGCCGACTACCTGCAGAGCGGGAACACGCTGACTATCGCGCCCGGTGCGACGAGCGGCACCGGCACGGTGACCATTACCGCCGTCGATGATCCGGCGGATCGCCCTGACAAGCTGTTGCTGGTGAGTGCGGCGGTGGCCGGGCTGCCCGGGCTGTCCGCACCGGCCGCGCGCACCCTTACCATCGTCGACCACGACGGGCCGCCGACGGCCCGGCTGGTGCTCGACCCGCCGGCGATCAGCGAAGCGGGCGGCCGCAGCACGGTGACCGCGCTCCTGAGTCACGCTTCGAGCGAGCCGAGCGTCCTGGAGGTGCAGGCAGTCGCGAAAACGCCCGGCACCAATTTCAACCGGAGCGGCTCCACGCTGACGTTCGCGGCGGGGCAGACGGAGAGCGCCGGCGCCGTGACCATTACCGCGGTCGACGACTCGCGGTTCCACCTGGCGCCCAGGACCGTCGAAGTGCGCGCATCGAACAGATCCGGTCCCGCCTCGTCCCCGGAACCAGTGACCCTGACCATCGAGGAAGACGATCAGGCGCCGCCGATCGTGAACGCGCTGCGCCTGGTGCTGACGCCGCCGCGGATCGCCGAGAACGGCGGACAGAGCGTCGTCAGCGCGCGGCTGGATACGCCGCTGAGCGACGTGACCACCATCAGGGTCGCGGCCGCGCCCGTGCGGCCGGCCCGGGCGAACGACTTCACGCTGAGCGGGAGGGCGCTGACCATCGCGGCCGGCGCCACCGTCAGCACCGGGTCCGTGTCCATCACCGCACAGGACAACACCGACTACGCGTGGGACAAGATCGTCACGGTCACCGCGACGGCTGCCTCCGGCACCACGACCGCCGAGTCCGAGCAGAGCCTGACCATCGAGGAGGACGAGCCGCGCCCGGTGGTGTCGCTCGGTCTGTCCACCGATACGATCAGCGAGGACGGCGGCGCCGCCGAGATCAGGGCGCGGCTCGACGGCGCGGTGTCCAAGGACACCTACCTGCAGATAACGGTGGAGCCGCTGCCGCCGGCGCGGCGCGCCTTCGACTACACGGTGGCCGGGTACGACTGGCAGGTGATCAGGAAACGCGAGACCGAGATCGGCCAGATCGGCTTTTTCAACCTGGAACCGGTCACGGTACAGGCGATCGACGACATCAGTTACACCGGCGCCAAGCAGGTGCGCGTGATCGGGCGGATCGATCCTACCCGCAGCCTGCCGTGGCTGCAGGATCCGGCGCCGGCCATCATCACCATCACCGAGGACGACTCGCAGACGCCCGGCGACGGCATCTGCGAGCGAACGCAGGAGGTCCGGTCGGCGATCATATTACAGGTGATACGAACGCGGGAGTTAACCGGACCGGCGCCGGAGCCAACGTGTCAGGAGGTGACGGCGGCTCAGCGTGCCAAGATCACGGAACTGTGGCTCCACGGCGAACGTTCCGAAATGCCGCTGGTTCCCGGCGACTTCGCCGGGTTGCCGAATCTGCGGAAGGTGGAAATCGACGGGTACTGGCGCGACACGTCGTTCGCAGACTATTCCAAGCGCATTGTGTACAATTCGCTGAACCACATTCACCCGCGGCTGTTCACGGGCGATCTCGACAAGCTCACGATCCTGAGTATTGACCGCTTCGACACGATCAGAATACCGGCGGAGTTGGTCGCGGACCTGCCGAACCTTGAGCATCTCTTCATGCATCGAAACCGGGTTGCCAGCGCGTTCCCGGACGGGATGCTGGCCAACTCGCCGAATCTGAAGTCCTTCGGGTACAGCCAAGGCGTGCTGCGCACCGTGCCGAGCGGCTTGTTTCAGGCCGCCAGGGCGTTGCGGTCGATTTCCCTGCACGAAAACCTGCTGCGATCGCTGCCGGAGGGGATCTTCGCCGGGCTGCCGCACCTGTCTACGATCGATCTGAGCGACAACAAGCTCCTGAGCCTGCCGCGGCGCGTGTTCGCCGGACTGCCGGCGTTGCGCACGGTAAAGGTCACCAGCCCGCTCCTCCCGGACTCCGGGCCGGAAACCCCCTTTACGCGGCTGCCGGAGGCCGCGTTCGAAGGGTTGTCGGCGGCTTTGGCAACGCTTGTGCTGGACCGGGTCTCGCTGGAGGTGTCGCTGCGGCCCGCGGGACCGGGCCGCTTCCGGGCGGTGGCGCCCTCCGGTGCGCCGTTCGACATCGAGCTGCCGGTGAGCGTGACCAACGGCAGCATCGACGGCGGCGCGACCTCGCTCACGATCCACGCCGGCGCCCTGGAGAGCGCCGCGGCAACCGTTACGCGCACCGCCGGCACGACCGCGGCGGTGACGGCCGACATCGGCGACCTGCCCGATCTGCCGAGCGGGCACAGCGGCTACGACCTGATCAAGGTGGCGGTGCCGCTGACCGTGTTCGGCGCCGACGGGGCGCCGCAGGCGACGCTGGAGCTGTCCGCCGCCAGCATCCCCGAGTCCGGCGGCGTCTCGGGGGTGACGGCGCGGCTGTCCGCGCCCGCTAGCGGCGAAGTGCATCTTGCGGTGACCGTGTCCCCGGTGGCGCCGGCAACCTACGACGACTTCCTGGCGAGCGGCAACCGGGAGCTCACCATCGCTGCCGGCGCCACCGGCAGCAGCAACACGGTGACCGTTGCCGCCCGCGACAACGACCACTACGCGGGCCGCAGGACGCTGGAGATCGCCGCGGCGGTGACCGCCGGCAGCGTCGCGGTGCCGGCGCCGGTGACCCTGGCGATCACCGAGGACGAGCCGCCGCCGCCGCCGATCGCGCTGGAGCTGTCGGAGGCCAGCATTGCGGAAGCGGGCGGGTCCACGCTGGTGACGGCGGCCTTGCACGGCGACCCGCTCGGCGCGCCGCTGACGCTGACCGTGTCGGTGACGCCGGAGTCGCCGGCCGATGTGGGCGACTTCACGCAGGTCGGAACGAAGCTGACCATCGCGGCGGGGCAGACGCAGAGCGCCGGAACGGTACGCATCGAGGCCGAGGACGACAGCGTGCATGCGCCGGACCGGAGGCTGCGGATCGGCGCGGCGCTGTCCGGCGCGCGCGGCGTTCCGGCGCCGCAGGAGCAGACGCTGACGATCGTCGAAGACGAGTCCACGCCGGCGGTCAGGCTGGAGCTGTCGGATGCTTGGGTCGACGAGAGCGGCGGCTTCGCCACGGTGACCGCCACCCTCGAGCCTGCCTCGGGCGCCGCCACCACGGTGACGGTGACGGCGGTACCGGTCGAGCCGGCGGTGGCGGGAGACATCGAGCAGCAGGGGACACTGCTGACATTCGCGCCGGAGACCACGCTGAGTTCCGGCGCGGTACGGATCACGGCGGCCGACAACGACACCGATGCGCCGAACCGGCAGGTCGACGTGCGGGGTACGGCGCACAACGAGTGGGAGGTGCACCATCCACGTCCCCTGGTACTGGAGATCCGGGACGACGACCCTCCGCCGGTCGTGTCGTTGCGGGCCGCGCCCAATCCGATCGGCGAGCAGGGCGGCGCGGCGGCGGTGACCGCGGAGCTCGACCGGCCGACCAGCGGGCAACTGACCCTGGCGGTGGCCGCGGAGGCGGTGCCGCCGGCCCTGGCCACCGAGTTCACGCGTAGCGGCACGTCGCTGACCATCGCGGCCGGGCACACGGTGAGCGCCGGCACCGTAACCATCGCCGGCATCGACGACGACTCCTACCTCGGCGCCAAGCAGGTGCGGGTGACGGCGGAGGTCGCCGGCCAGGAGGACGTGGCGGCGCCGGAGCCGGTTACCCTGACCATCGAGGAGGACGAGGCGGGGCCGGTGGTGGCGCTCGTGCTCGAACCGGCCGAGTTGAGCGAGGAGGCCGCGACCGCCACGGTAACGGCCACCGTCGACCCGCCGGTGAGCGACCCATTCACGATCACGGTCGAGGCCGTCCCGGTGGCGCCGGCGGCCGCCACCGACTTCACCTTGAGCACCAACCGCGTGCTGTCGATCGGCGCCGGCGCTGCCGCGAGCACCGGGACCGTGACCATCACCACGGCCGGCAACAGCCTCGCCGCGCCGCCCAAGACGGTGCGCGTCACCGGCAAGGTGCTCGGCGCGCGCGGCCTGACGCCGCAGGAGCAGGTACTGACCATCGTGGACGACGAGCCGGTGCCGAACGCGCTGCTCACGCTGTCACCGGCCGCCATCGGCGAGGACGGGGCCGCCGCCACCGTGACGGCGACGCTCGACCAGCGCGCCGGCGTGGACACCGTGCTGCGGGTTACCGCGGCGCCGGTGGCGCCGGCGGCGGTGGCCGACTTCCGCCAGCAGGGCACCAGGCTCACCATCGCGGCCGGCACCACCGCCAGCACCGGCGAGGTGACCATCACGGCGCGGAACAACGACGTGGACGCGCCGCACCGGTCGGTGACGGTGAGCGCCGAGATCGCCGCCGGCCACGCGACGCCGCCGGCGGCGCGCACGCTCACCATCGAGAACGACGAGGGCACGCCGGTCGTGCAACTGCTGCTCAGCCCGGCGCCGATCAGCGAGAAGGACGGGGTGAGCACCGTGACCGCGCGGCTCGGCCACCCGTCCAGCGAGCCGACCGCGGTAACCGTGACGGCGGCCGCGGGCGACCACGCCACCGCTGACGATTTCGCGATCAGCGCCAACCGGGTGCTGTCGATCGCCGCCGGCGCGCGCGTCAGCACCGGCGAGGTAATCATCGCCGCGGCGGACGACAGCCGGTTTCGCCCGGACCGGTCGGTGACTATCGCCGCGACGGCGTCCAACGCGCGCGGCGTGACCGGCCCGGGCGAGCGCACGCTCGCCATCGAAGAGGACGAACTGCCGCCGACGGTGACGCTGGAACTGTCGCCACGGAGCATCGCCGAGACCGGCACCGACGCCGCCGTGGTGACGGCGCGCCTGCAGCATGCGCTCGACCGGGTCACCACCTACACGGTGGCGGCGGCGCCGGGGCCGGCGGCATACGGCGAAGTGACGCTGAGCGGGAACCGGGTGCTGACCATCGCCACCGGGGCCACCGAGAGCACGGGGACGGTGACCATCACGGCGCTCGACAATGCCACCGACGCGCCGGATTCCACCGTGCGGGTGACGGCGGCGGTGGGTGGATTTCCCGGCCTGCCGGCGCCTGCGCCGGTGCAGCTGACCGTCACCGACGACGACGACGAGCCGCACGTGAGGCTGCAGCCGTCGGCCCCGTCTATCGGCGAGGAAAGCGGCACGGCGCGGATCAGCGCCACCCTCTCCCACCCGTCGAGCGCGGAGACGACGGTGCGCGTGACGGCGGAGCCGGTGTCGCCAGTGATGCGGGACGACTTCCGCCAGGACGGCACGCTGCTGGTGGTGGCCGCCGGGGCCACCGCGAGTACGGGGACGGTGACCGTCACCGCGGTGGACAACGACACCGACGCGCCGCACGGGAGGCTGATCGTGTTCGCCACGGCCGCCAACGCGCAGGGCGTAGCCGCCACCGCGGAGCCGGTGCTGATCGAGATCGCGGACGACGAGGACGCGCCGACGGCGCGCCTGGTGCTGAACCCGGCGTCGATCGACGAGGACGGTGGCGCCAGCACGGTGACGACGCTGCTCGACCACCCGTCCAGCGAGGCCACGGTGGTGACTGTGGCCACCCAGCCGGCGGGCGCCGGCTGGTACGGGCAGGGCGGCAGCACGCTGACCATCGCGGCCGGCGCGCGGGCGAGCACCGGCGCGGTGCGTATTACCGCCGTCGACGACGAGCAGTACGAGCCGGGGCGGACCGTGACCGTAACCGGCAGCGCCGCCAACGGCCACGGCGTGACCGGCCCGGAAGCGCGCACGCTGACCATCGAGGAGGACGAGTCGGTGCCGGTGGTCACGCTGCACCTGTCCCCCGGGCAGATCGACGAGCACGGCGGCGCGGCCACGGTGACGGTGAGCCTCGACCGCCACGTGCATGTGGAAACCACCTATGAGGTGAGCGCCCGCGCGGCCGCACCCGGCGTGCCTGGAGGCTTCACGCTCAGCGCCAATCGGATGCTCACCATCGCCGTCGGCGAGAAGAACAGCACCGGCGCCGTGACCATCACGGCGGCGGACGACCACGTCGATGCGCCCAACCGCGAGGTGCGGGTGACCGCGGCGGTGGCCGGGCTCGCCCTTGCCGCCCCGGCGGCGCACACCCTGACCATCGCAGACGACGACGCCGCGCCGGTGGTGACGCTGACGCTGTCGCCGGGCGTGATCGGCGAGCGGCGCAACGAGGCCCGGGTAGAGGCATCGCTCCAGCACCCGTCCAGCGCGCCAACGGTCGTGCGTATCGCCGCGGCGCCGGTGCCGCCGGCGGAGCAGCGCGACTTCCGGCAGCGCGGCACCACCCTGACCATCCCGGCCGGCGCCACGGCGAGCACCGGCACGGTGACGATCAGCTCCGTGGACAACGACCTGGACGCGCCGGACAGCAGCGTGGAGGTGTCGGCGAGGGCGTTCAACCGGCAGGGCCTGGCGGCGGCTTCGGCGGCGGTGACGCTCGCCATCGTCGACGACGACGCGGCGCCGCTGGTACGGCTGCTGCTGACACCGCGCCGGATCAGCGAGAGCGGCGGGTCGAGCCGGGTGACGGCGTGGGTCCGCCATCCGTCGAGCGAGGACACGACCGTGACCGTGGCGGCCAACGCGGTCGGTCCGGCCGGCGAACCCTACTACGAGATGTCGAGCGGGATTACGCTGACCATCCCGGCCGGCGCCCGCACCAGTACCGGCAATGTGACGATCACGGCGACGGACAACACCCTGTACGGGGCCGACCGCTTGGTGACGGTTTCCGGCGACCCGGCAAACACGCAGGGAATCTCCGACCCGGCGCCGGCCACTCTGACTATCGAGGAGAACGAGCGCGTGCCGGTGGTGACGCTGCACCTGTCCACGCAGCAGGCGTCCGGCGGGGCCGTGACGATCGGCGAGAACGGCGAACAGGCACCGGTGACCGTGTCGATCGACCGTCCGTTCGACCGCGATACCACCTACACGGTGGCGGCCGTGCCGGTGCCGCCGGCGCTGGCAGGCGACTTCACCCTGACCGCCCCGACCGTGCTGACCATCGACGCCGGGGACACGAACGGCACCGGAACGCTGACCATCACGGCGGTGAACAACGACACCGACGCGCCCGACAAGGAGGTGCAGGTGATCGCGGCGGTGGGCGGCGTCGCCGGCGTGCCGCCGCCGGTGCCGCGGGCGCTCACGATAGCGGACGACGAGGCCGCGCCGGTCGTCTCCATGGCGCTGACCGCGGCCGTGCTCGACGAACGCAGCGGCGTGGCCGCGCTGACCGCCACGCTCGACCACCCGTCGAGCGAGGACACCAGGCTGCTGCTGGAAGTGCAGCCCGACCCGCCGGCGGCGGCGGCCGACCTGCGGCTGGCTCGGAGCGCGCTGATCGTTGCCGCGGGGGCGCGCGTCAGCGACCAGTTGCGGGTCGAGGCGGTCGACAACGACGTGGACGCGCCGCTGAAAACGATGACGATCGCGGCCGCCGCGCACAATCTGCACGGCATAGCGGGCGATCCGGAGCCCGTTCCGCTGGCCGTGACCGACGACGAGGCCGCTCCGGTGGTCAGCCTGACCTTGAGCCCGGCGAAGATCGTCGAGAACGGCGGCAAGAGCACGGTGACCGCCACGCTCGATCATCCGTCCAGCAAGGACACCACGGTGTTGGTCGCCACCGACCCGCCGTCCGCAACCTGGTTCGTCGGTAGCGGCACCGCGCTGACCATCGCCGCCGGGCGGCGCACCAGTACCGGGGTGCTGCGCATCACCGCGGTGAACAACGCCCAGGACGCCGCCGACCGCACCGTGACGGTGAACGGCACCGCGGCCAATGAGCACGGCGTGGCCGGCCACCCGCTGGCGCTGGTGCTGACCATCGAGGACGACGAGAACACGCCCACGGTGCATCTCGACCTGTCGCCCCGGTTCATCTCCGAGAGCGGCGGCGAGAGCACGGTGAGCGCGCGGCTCGACCACACCTCCAGCACGCCGACCGTCGTGACGGTCGCCGCGGCGCCGTCCAGGGCGGACTGGTACGAGCAGATCGGCACCAGGCTGACCATCGCCGCCGGCACCAGCACGAGCACCGGCACGGTGAAGATCGCGGCGAAGAACAACCAGGAGGATGAACCCAATCGTACGGTGACGCTGTCGGCGTCGGTCGCCTCCGGCAACGCCATGCCGGCACGGCAGCCGGCACGGCTGACCATTACCGACGACGAGGGCCCGCCCACGGTGTGGCTGGAGCTCGCCGACGCCGCCATTCCCGAGGGCGGCTCCACCACGGTAACGGCGCGGATGAGCGCCACCTCGAGCGCGGGGGTATCGATGCGCATCGCGTACAACCGCGACCTGACTCTGAGCGCCAACCCCGTGCTCCGCATCGCGGCCGGGCAGGTCGCCAGCACCGGGACGGTGACCATCATCGCCCCCAACGACCAGGTCCATGGAGAGGATCGGCAGATCGTGGTGCGGCCCACGCTGTTCAGCGCCGCCGGCGGCATCGTCGCGCCCGGACCGGTAACGCTGACCATCACCGAAAACGACGCGGAGCCGGGCGTGACGCTGGAGTTGTCCGAGGCCGTCATCCCCGAGAACGGCGGCGAGACCACGGTGACGGCGCGGCTCGACCGCCTGTCGACCTCGGTTACCACGGTGACCGTCGGTACGGAGGCGGTCGGCGCAGGCACCTACTTCGCCCAGCACGGCACCACCCTGACCATCCAGGCGGGGTCGCTGTGGAGCCGCGGCCGGGTGCGGATCACGGCCCTCCAGAACGACGTAGACGATACCGGCCGCACCGTCAGGGTGAGCGGCACGTCCGCCAACGCCCTCGGGGTGACCCAACCGGGCGATCTGACGCTGGCCATCAGCGACGACGATCCGACGCCGACGGTGACGCTGGCGCTGACGCCCGACACGCTGCACGAGAGTCAGAGTCCGAGCGAAGCGAGCACGGTCACTGCCACCCTGAGCGGCCGGTCGGCCGAACCCGTGGTGCTGACCGTCTCGTCGCGGCTGGCCGCGGCGCTCACGGGAAGGTCGCGCTTCACCCAGACCGGCGCCACGCTCACCATTCCGGCGCAGCAGACGCAGAGCACCGGGCACGTAACGATCACCCCGGTGAACGACAGCACAGAGGAGTCGGACAAGACGGTGCTGGTGTCTGCCACGGCGGCCGGCGGTCTCGGCGTGGCGCCGCCTGCCGACCAGGCCCTGACCATCGTCGACGACGACGAGGTACCAGTCTTGACCCTGCGCATCAGCAATGAGGAGGTCCGCGAAGGTCACAGCATATACATCTCGGCATCGATCAATCACCCATGGCACAGTATTTTGATCATTTCGCTACGGAACACCGGCAGCAAACCATTCACCTGGACTCACGAGAAAGGCGACTGCCAAGGCCAGCTCCAGCAGACCGAAAACCGCGTCAAACCATTGAGAATCCTGGTCGGGCAACTCGCGAGTTGCGACCACATCAAGGTGACGGCCCTCAATGATAATATCGACGAGCCGGACGAAGTGTACGACAATTACTCGCAACGGTACTTGGACGTGGTCAACTGGACGGGGCCCGCGCCAAGGTTTCCGCGGGTGGTGATCCTGGATAACGATGATCCGCCGCCGGTGAGGCTCGGGCTGTCCGCCACCGAGATCTCCGAGAACGGCGGCTTGGCCACCGTCACCGCGACGCTCGAGTGGCCCTCGGCGGAGCCGACCACGGTCGATCTCGCCCTCACCTCGGCCGGCGGCGCGGTGCCGGCCCGGCTGACCCGCACCCGGCTTACCATCCCGGCAAGAACGCTACAGAGCACCGGCACGGCGCACATCGTCGCCCTCAACAACGGCGTCGATGCCCCGGACGTGACCGTGACCGTGACCGGCACCGTGCGCAACAGCCTCGGCTTCGTGGCGCCGGGTGCGGTGGAGCTGACCGTCCTGGACGACGATGCGGCGCCGGCGGTGCGGCTCAGGCTGTCGCCGGCCGCGATCGGCGAGGACGGCGGGGTGAGCACGGTGACCGCGGCGCTCGACCGTCCCTCCAGCGAGTCGGTGAGCGTGACCGTCGCGGCGACCGCGGTGCAGCCGGCCACGGGCACCGACTTCACGCTGAGCGCGAACAGGGTGCTGAGCATCGCGGCCGGGCACACCGCGAGCACCGGCGTGGTCACGATCACGGCGCAGGACGACAGCGACGCCGGGCACAAGCAGGTGCAGGTGGCCGCGACGGTGACCGGCGGCACCGGCGTTGCGGCACCGGCGCCGCGCACCCTCACCATCCGCGACGACGAGAGCGCGCCGGTGCTGGCGCTGGCGCTGTCCGACACCGCCATCTCCGAGAACGGCGGCAGCACGCGGGTGACCGCGGCGCTCGACTACGCCGTGCCGGCGGACACCACGGTCAGCGTGACCGCGGCGCCCGTGCAGCCGGCCACGGGCGCCGACTTCACGCTGAGCGCGAACACGGTGCTGAGCATCGCGGCGGGGCAGACCGGGAGCACCGGCGTGGTCACGATCACGGCGCGGAACGACAACCTGGCGACCCCGCACAAGCAGGTGCAGGTGGGCGCCACGGTGACCGGGGGCGGCGGCGTGGCGGCGCCCGCCCGGCACACGCTGGTGATCGAGGACGACGATCCGGCGCCGGTGCTGGCGGTGGTGCTGAACCCGGATGCGATTACCGAGGGCGGCGCGAGCGAGGTAACCGCAACCCTCAACCCGGCGCCGGGCGTGCAGCGCACGGTGACCATCTCCGCGGCTCCACAGGCGCCGGCCGCGGCGGGCGACTTCACCCTGAGCGGCACCACGCTCACGTTCGCCTCCGGCTCCGCCGCCAGCAGCGGTGCGCTGACCATCACCGCCCGCGACAACAGCGTATACGCTCCCGACAAGCGAATCACCGTCACGGCCGCCCCGGACGGGTTCCGCGCCGCCGCGCCGGCCGCCGGCACCCTCACCATCCGAGAGAACGATCCGGAGCTGACCGTGTCGCTGAGCCTGTCCGAAACCGCGATCGCGGAGCCGAATGGCGCCACGCTGGTGACGGCCCGACTGTTGAGCGCCGTGGACGCGGACGTCACGATCACGGTGACGGCGGCGTCGCTGGCCCCGGCAACGACATCCTACTTCAGACAGGAGGGGGCCACGCTGACCATCGCCGGCAACGAGACGGTGAGCACCGGCAACGTGCGCATCGCGGTGGTGGACAACAACGTCGATGAGCCCGTCAGGCAGGTGCTGGTGACGGGGACGGTCAGCGGCGCCGCCTTGGCGCCGCCGGCGGCGCGAATCCTCACCGTCGACGACGACGACGCCACGCCGGTGGTGCAGCTGGCGCTGTCGTACGACACCATCGCCGAGCGCGGCGGCACGGTCGCGCTCACGGCGCGGCTCAACCGTCCGTCGAGCGAACGGACCACGGTGACGGTCAGCGCCACCCCCGGTGCCGGTGCCGCCGCCGGCGACTTCAGCCTGAGCGAGCAACGTGTGCTGACCATCCCCGCCGGCGCGACGTCCAGCGACGGCGGGTTGACGGTGACGGCGGCCGACGACAACGTCGACCAGCCGAACAAGATGGTGCGGATAACGGGCGTGGCGCACAACGGCCACGGGTTCATCGCCCCCGGCGCCGTGCAGTTCACCATCGTGGACGATGAGCCGACGCCGATCGTCGCCCTGCGTCTCGAGCCCGACAACATCAGCGAGCAGGGCGGCACGACCGCGGTCACGGCGCAGCTCGACCACCCGTCGAGCGACCAGCTAGTGGTCACGGTGGCGGCGCAAGCGACCGACCGCAATGTGCCGGCGGGCTTCACGGTAAGCGCGCATCCGGTGCTGACGATCGATGCCCGCGCCACGACCCACACCGGCACGGTCACGATCACGGCGGTGGCCTCGAACCGCTATACCGGTGACCGCAAGGTGCGGGTGACCGGCACGCCCGGCACGCCCGACACGCCCGGCATGGAGATTGCGCCGGCCGAGCCGCTCACCCTCACCATCCGCGACGTGCAGGCCGCGCCGGCCGTTACGCTCGCGCTCTCGCATGACGCGATCGACGAGGCGGAGGAGGGCTCAACCACGGTCACCGCGTCCGTGAACGGCGCCGCTCCCGGCGGTCGGGTGACGCTCGTGGTCACCGCCACGCCCGATCCGCCGGCCACGGCCGCGGACTTCAGGCAGACCGGGAGCGTGCTGACCATCCCGGCCGGCGGCATGGGGAGCACTGGCGTCGTGACGATCGCGGCGGTGGACGACGAGCTGCGCGACCCCGCCGAGACGGTGCTGGTGACGGCGTCGGTAGCGGGCCTGCCCGGCCTGACGGCGCCCGCCGCCCGCTCCCTGACCATCGCCGACGACGAAGCTGACCCGACGCTGATGCTGGAGCTGTCCCGGACCATCGTCGGCGAGAACGCCGGCAGCAGCATCGTCACCGCCGCGCTGAACACGGCGCTCGATGAGGACGTCGAGCTGGCCGTCGCCGCCACGCCGGGCACCGCGAGCACTACCGACTTCAGCCTGAGCCCGAACCGGGCGCTGACGATCCGGGCGGGCGGCAAGTCGAGTAGCGGCCTGGTGGTGATCACCGCGGTCGACGACGACGCGGACGAGCCGCCCGAAACGCTGCAGGTGGGGGCAACGGTAACGGCCGGCTCCGGCGTACCGGCGCCCGCGGCGCGGACGCTGACCATCGTGGACGGAGAGGCGACGCCGGGGCTGACGCTGCGCCTGGATCCGGCGGCGATCGACGAACACGGCGGCACGAGCACCGTCACCGCGCGGCTCGCGCACCGCTCGGGCGAGCAGACCACGCTCAAGATCACGGCCACGGCGATCGATCCCGCCACCGGCGGCGATTTCACGCTGAGCGCCGACCCGATGCTCACCATTGCCGCGGGTGCGAACGACAGCACCGGCGTGGTGACCATCACCGCGATAGACGATGCGACCGAGGGGCAGCGCAAGCTGGTGCGCGTGGAAGGGCAGATGGTTTCCGGCGGCAACGGCGTGGCCGCGCCCGACGCGCGCCTTCTCACGATCAACGACGACGACGGCCTGCCGACCGTCAGGCTGGCTCTGACGCCCGCTACGATCAGCGAGAACGGCGGCGTGAGCACCGTGACCGCATCGCTCAGCGGGGTAACCAACCAGGCGACCACTGTCCTGATTACGTTGAAGCCGGTCGACCCGGCGCAGCCCACCGACATCACGCTGAGCTCGAATGCTCTGCTGACGATCGCCGCGGGCGCGACCGAGAGCACCGGAACGGTGACCATCACCGGCGTGGACAACACCGACGACGGCCCGGCCATGCAGGTGCTGGTCGAAGCGCGGGTGACCGGCGGCAACGGGGTGGCGGAGCCGGCGCCGGTGACCCTGACCGTCGCGGACGACGAGCCGTCGCCCGGCGTCACCCTGCACCTGGCGGCGAACCCGATCGGCGAGAACGGCGGCAGCACCGAGGTGACCGCCTCGCTCGCCTACGCGACCAGTGCGGAGACGGTGCTGGCGGTCGTGGCGGACCCGCGGCAGCAGCCGGACGGGAGCTACTTCACCCAGACCGGCAGCACGCTGACCATCGCCGCGGCGGCGCTGACCAGCACCGGTGAGGTGACGATCACGGCGCACAACGATGACCTGGACGGCCCGAACAAGACCGTTCGCGTGCGTGCGACCGCATCGGGCGGCAACGGGGTGGCCGATCCCGCCCACGTGGACCTGGTCATCGAGGACGGCGACGCGCTGCCGGAGTTGACGCTGGAGCTGGAGCCCACCGAGATCGCCGAGAACGGCGGCCGCGCCACCCTCACGGCGCGGCTCAACCGCGGCTCCAGCGGGGCGACGACGGTGACCGTGTCGGTCACGCCCGCCCCCCCGGCGGCGGCGGGCGACGTCGACCTGGGCGCCAACGCGGTCCTGGTCATCGCGGCCCGGGCGACGGTGAGCACCGGTACGGTGACCATCACGGCGGTGCCCAACGACATCGACGCGCCCGACAAGGCGTTCACCGTGGGCGCCGCGGTCACCGGCAGCAGCGGCATCGAGAAGCCGGAGCCGCGCACGCTCACGCTCACGGTCAAGGACGACGACGCCGCGCCGACGGTGACCCTGCGGCTCGATCCCGACGCGATCAACGAACACGGCGGGGTGAGCGCGGTGACCGCCGCGCTCGACCATGGCTCGAGCGCCGCCACCACGGTCACCGTTGCCGCGGCGGCGCTCGACACGCCGGGCGCGACCTACTTCGCCCAGACCGGCACCACGCTGACCATCGCGGCGCTGCACACGGCCAGCACCGGCACGGTGACCATCGCGGCGCGGAATGACGGGATCTACGGTCCGGCCAGCCGCCGGGTGCGGGTCTCCGGAGACGCGGTCAACGAGCGCGCGGTCAACGGCCCGGCCGCCGTCGACCTGACCATCAACGACGACGAGTCATTGAATCGCGTTGCGCAAATGGTGCTGCAGCTCAATCCTGGACGGATCAGCGAGAACGGCGGCGTCAGCACGGTCACCGCGGCCCTGGCGCTCCCGCAGCGCGTGGCCACGGTTCTGGCGGTGCAGGCTAGCGCGCAGGATCCGGCGACCGGCGAGTACTTCGACCAGATCGGCACCACGCTGACCATCGCGGCGCAGCAGACGGCCAGCACCGGCGTGGTGACGATCGTCGGGGTGGACGACGGCACGGCGGGTTCGGACAAGACGGTGCAGGTGGCGGCCACCGTGACCGGCGGCTACCGGTTGTCGCAGCCGGCGGCCAAGGAGCTGACCATCTTCGATGACGAAGGGCCGCCCGGGGTGACCCTGATCATCGCCCCGGCGCTGATCGGCGAGAACGTGGCGGCCGCCACCGTCACGGCGCGGCTCGGACACCCCGCGAGCGAGGACGCGATCGTTACGGTGGCCGCGGCCCCGGTCGCGCCGGCGCAGGCCAGGGACTTCAGCCTCAGCGCCAACGTCGGGCTCACCATCACGGCCGGCCAGACCGACAGCACCGGCACGGTGACCATCACCTCGGTGAACAACGACGTGCACGCCGCGAACAAGGAGGTGGAGGTGACGGCCACGGTGACCGGCGGCAGCGGGGCGACCGCACCGGCGGCGGAGCAGCTCGCCATCATCGACGACGAGGCGATGCCGGCGGTAATGCTGGCGCTCGGCGCCGCCGCGATCGGCGAGGCCCGTGGTTCGACCGGGGTCACGGCCACGCTCAGCGGCGCATCGAGCCACGACACCACGATCACGGTGACCGCGAGCGCGCAGTCGCCGGCGAGCGGCGCGCACTTCCAGCAGACTGGGACCGAGCTCGTCATCGCGGCGGGCCAGACCACCAGCACCGGCACGGTTACCATCGCCGCGGTCGACGACCGAACACACGGCCCCCTCGGCAAGCGGGTGCGGGTGGCGGGCGAGGCCGCCAACGAGCACGGCGTGACCGGCCCGCAAGGCCGCATCCTGGCGATCACGGAGGACGAATCGCTGCCGGCCGCGCAGCTGCTGCTGGTCCCCGCCGCGGTCGGCGAGAACGGCGGCGAGAGCAGGGTGACCGCACGGCTGGGCCATCCATCGAGCGCGCTCGCGACGTTCTGGGTCCGGGCGGCAGCGCACGACCCGGGCAGCGGCGACTACTTCACGCAGGCCGGCCACAGGCTGACCATCGCGGCCGGGCACACCGGCAGCACCGGCGCGGTGACCGTGCGCGCGGTGAACGACCCGGTCGACTCGGCGGACAAGGTAGTGCGGGTCACCGCGGGGGCGGCCACCAGCACCGGCCTGGTGCTGCCGGCGGCGCGGGATCTGACCATCACCGACGACGACGCGACGCCGGTGCTGACGCTGGTGCTCGGGCCGGCGGTGATCGGCGAGAACGACGGCACGAGCAGGGTGACGGCGCGCCTCGGCCACCCGTCGTCGGAGGATACCACGGTCACCGTCGCGGCCGCCGCGCAAGCCGCGGCGACGGCGAGCGACTTCATGCTCAGCGTCAACCGGCTGCTGACCATCGAGGCGGGTGAGACCGCCAGCACGGGAACCGTGACCATCATGGCGCAGGACGACGCCCTGGACGGTCCGAACAAGATCGTGCGGGTGACGGGCGCGGTGGCCGGCGGGCGCGGCGTCGCGGCGCCGGCGCCACGGACCCTGACCATCACCGACGACGATGGGGCTCCGGCGGTGTCCCTGGTGCTGAACCCTGCCGGCATCGCCGAGAACGAAGGCGTGAGCACCATCGGGGCGCGGCTGAGCGCGCCGGCGGCGGTGGACACCACGCTAAACGTCGAGGTGACCGCGGACGCGCCGGCAGCGGCGAGCGACTTCATGCTCAGCGCCAACCGGATGCTGACCATTACGGCCGGCGCGACCGACAGCACCGGAATCGTGACCGTCACCGCGGTCGACAACCTCGTGCACGCACCCGGCAAGACGCTGCAGGTGGCGGCGACCGTCGCCGGCGTGCATGGGATAGCGGCGCCGGCGGCGCAGACTCTTGCGATCGATGACGACGAGGCGGTCCCGTGGCTGACGCTGCTGCTGGATCCGGGCCGGATCGCCGAGGACGGCGGGCGGAGCACGGTCACGGCGGAGCTGAGCGGTGCGTCGAGCGAGGCCACCACGGTGCGGGTGCGGGCCGCCCAGGTGGGACCGGCGGCGGCGGAGTACTTCACGCTCAGCACCAATCCGGTCCTGCGCATCGCCGCCGGGGCGACTGCAAGCACCGGGACGGTCACCATCACGGCGCTGGACGACCCGGTGGACCGGCCGAACCGGCAGGTGCGGGTGACCGGCGAGGCGGTCAACAGACATGGCGTCACCGCGCCGCAGGCCGAGCTGCTCACCATCGCCGACGACGAGCAGGTGCCGGCGCTGGCGCTCGTGGTGTCGCCCGGCGCCATCGCCGAGAACGGCGGGGAGGCGACGGTGGCGGCCCGGCTCGGCCACCCCGCCGGGGTGGACACCACGGTCACGGTACGCGTGACTCCGGTACCACCGGCGGTGGCCGGCGACTTCGAGTTGAGCTCGACGCGCGTGCTGACGATCGCGGCCGGCGCGACCGGCAGCACCGGCATGTTGCGCATCAGGGCGGCGGACAACCGCGTGGACGCGCCCGACAAGAACCTGCAGGTCGGCGCGGCGGTCGCCGGCGGCAACGGTGCGGTGGCGCCGCCCGAGCAGCCGCTCATCATCGAGGACGACGAAGACGCCCCGCGTCTGACCCTGGCGCTCGAGCCGCCGAGGATCGGCGAGAAGAACGGCGCGAGCACGGTGACCGCGACCCTCCAACACCCGTCGATCGCGGCAACGACGGTCACCGTGGCGGCGGCGCCGTACGACCCGCCGGCGGGGACCTACTTCACGCAGACCGGCGCCACGCTGACCATCGCCGCCGGCGCCGTGCGCAGCACGGGAGCGGTGACCATCGCCGGCGTCGACGACCTGACGGCCGCACCCGACAAGCGGGTCCGGGTCACCGCCACGGCGGCCAACGAGCAGGGCGTGGTCGATCCGGCGGAGCGCCATCTGACGATCACCAACGAGGAGGTGCCGCCGGCGCTGACGCTGCATCTGACCCCGGTCGAGATCAGCGAGAACGCAGAAGTGAGCACGGTGACGGCGAGCCTCGCCTACGCATCGGGTACGGACACTACGCTGACCGTCACCGCCGGCGCGTACCACCCGGCCGACGGCGCCTACTTTACGCAGGCCGGCGCGGCGCTCACCATCGCGGCGGGGCAGACCGCGAGCACCGGCGCGGTGACCGTCACGGCGGTCGACGACGACGTGTACGGCGGCGACAAGACGGTCCGCGTCGCCGCAAGCGTGACCGGCGGCGACGGGGTGGTGTCGCCCGCGCCGCGGCCGCTGACCATCACCGACGACGAGGCCGCGCCGACGGTGAACCTCGCGCTGTCCGCGCCGTCGGTAGCCGAGAACGCCGGCCCGGTCACGGTGACGGCAGCGCTGAGCGGCAGGACCGCCACCGCAACGACGCTGACCGTGACGGCCAGCAATGCCGATCCGCCGGCCGGAGCGTACCATACGCAGGCCGGCACCGCGCTCACCATCGCGGCGGGGCAGACCGCGAGCACCGGGACGGTGACCATCGCACCCGTCGACGACACGCTGTACGCACCGGATCGGACCGTGCAGGTGGCCGCCACGGTGGCGGGCAAGGGACTCGCGGCGCCGGCCGCCAACACCCTGACGATCACCGAAGACGAGACCGTGCCGGTGGCGAAGCTGGTGCTGTCCAGTCCGGTGGTGATCGAGATCGACGAACCGGTCGCGGTGACCGCGGCGCTGAGCGGCGCGACCAGCGAGGAGACGACGCTGACCGTCACGGCGACGCCGCACGAGCCGGCGGCCGGGGCGTACTTCGTCCAGGCCGGCAGCGCGCTCACCATCGCGGCGGGGGACACCGTCAGCAGCGGCGTGGTGACCGTCGCGCCGGTCGACGACGGCTCGGCCAACCCGGCCCGGACGGTGCAGGTGGGCGCCGCGGCGAGCGGCGGCAACGGGGTGGCGGCGCCGGCGGCGGTGCAGATCGAGATCCTGGACGACGAGGGGGCGCCGACGGCGAGCATCGACGTGTCGCCGGACGTCATCACCGAGAACGGCGGCGCCAGCGCGGTGACGGTCCGGCTCAGCCATCCGTCGAACGAGCAGACCGAGCTGACCGTCGTGGCCTCGACCGAAGCGGTGCGGGACACCGACTACACGCTGAGCGGCGACCTCGCGTTCACCATCGCGGCCACCGAGACCAGCAGCGCCACGCTGACCGTCACCTGGAACGACAACGACGTGGACGAGCCGAATCGGACCGTGACGTTCGTGGCCGAGGTGGGCCGCGGCGACGCGCGGCCGCCGGACAATCGGGACCTGTCCGTGCGCGATGACGACGCCACGCCGCGGGTGGTGCTCGCGCTCAGCCCGGATTCGATTGCCGAGAACGGCGGCTCGGCCGCGGTGACGGCGGCGCTCGAGCGCGCCTCGAGCGAGCAGACCACGGTCACGGTGACGGCAATTCCGGTCCTCCCCGCCGCGGCCGCCGACTTCGAGCTCAGCGCCAACCCGGTGCTGACCATCGCGGCCGGCGCGACCGCCAGCACCGGAACGCTGACCATCATGGCGGTCGACAACAGCATGGTCAGCCCCGAAAAGACCGTGACCGTGGGCGGCCGGGCGTCCAACCCGCAGGGGGTACGGCATCCGGTCGACGTGCTCCTCACCATCACCGACGACGACACCGCCCCGGTGTTCGAGCCCGACGCGGTGACGCTCACCGTGGTGGAGAATACGGACGCGGACCAGGCTCTCGGGGCACCGCTCACCGCCTCCGACGCCGATGCTCAGACCGTGTCCTATCACCTCGGGGAGGAGGACGACGCTGCCGCGTTCCATATCGTGGAACAGACCGGCCAGCTTCGCACTCTTGGCCGGCTCGACTACGAAGGGCGGGCGACGTACCGGTTCACCGTCGAGGCGCGCGACCCGGACGGTAACGCCGGCCGCCTCGCGGTGACCGTAAACGTCACCGATGTGGACGAGCCGCCGGCGAAGCCGTCGCCGCCCACGGTGACCCCTGCCGGCCTGACCAGCGTGTACGCGACCTGGACCCCACCGATCAACACCGGGCCGGAGATTGACGACTACGACTACCGCTACCGCATCGGCGACCCGGCCGAGGCGTGGGAGGAGGTGACCGGCACGCAGTCCATCGCGCTCGAGGTCACCATCGCCGGGCTGGTCGTGAACACCGCCTACGACATCCAGGTGCGCGCCACCAACGACGAGGGCACCGGCGATTGGTCGGACTCGGGCACGGGACGGACCGACGGCAACGCGTGGCCGATGTTCGACGCGGGATCGGGTGAGTTCGAAGTAAGCGAGAACCAGACCGCCGTAGGCTCGGTGACGGCCACCGATCCGGATCAAGAGGACAGCGTGACCGGCTATGCCCTGACCACGGCCGGCGACGCGCTGCTGTTCGACTTCGATCCGGTCGCCGGGACGCTGGCATTCAAGTCCGCGCCCGACTTCGAGCAGGCGCTCGACGCCGCCAGCGCCGACCCGTCGAGTGCGGCCGGCGACAACGTGTACATGCTGATAGTGACCGCCACCAGCGGCACCGGCGACCGCGAGCGCACCACCGAACGCGCGGTGGCGGTGACGGTGCTCGACGAAGAAGAGCCGCCGGGCGCACCCGCGGCCGAGGTGGCGCCGATGTCGGAGACCAGCCTGCAGGTGCACTGGACGCCGCCGCCGAATACCGGACCGCCGGTCGCGGACTACGACTACCGGTACCGGAGGGTGACGGCGCCGCCTGTCGCGGCGGCGGTGGCGGGCCGGTCAACCCGGCGGGCTGGGGCGGTGGAGTCCGTGGCCGAGCCGGCGCAGGACTGGACCGAGGTGACCGACACGGAGATTACCGAGTTGAGGGTGATGATCGAGGACCTGTCGGTGGGTACCTGGTACGTGGTCCAGGTGCGGGCCGGCAACGAGGAGGGCTACGGACCGTGGTCGCAGGCGGAGTCGGCCCGCACCGACGCCCCGCCGGCCACCCCGCCGGCCACCGGCGGACCACCCCCCGAGCCGGCGAACTCGCCGCCGGTGTTCACACCGGAATCCCCGCGGTTCGAGGTGCTGGAGAACGAGACCTCGGTCGGCCGGGTGGTGGCAACCGATGCGGACGCCGAGGACAGCGTGACCGGCTATGTGATCGCCGGAGGCGCCGACCGCGCGCAGTTCACGCTCGACCAGGTGTCCGGCGCGCTGGCGTTCCGGGAGGCGCCCAACTTCGAGGAGCCCGGCGACCTGGAGAGCGGCGACCCGGACAGCGGCGAGCCGGCAAACCCCGCCGGCGACAACGTCTACGTGCTGCGGGTGGAGGCGACCAGCGGCGCCGGCGACCGCGCGCTCAGCACGGTGCAGGCCGTGGAGGTCGAAGTGGAAAACGTGAAGGAGCCGCCGGAGGCGCCGCCGGCGCCGGCGGTGACCGGGACGTCGGCCACCACCCTGGACGTGACGTGGGACGAACCCGAGAACCGCGGCCCGCCGATCACCGACTACGACTACCGCTACCGCACGCACGAGCCGCCCGGCGGCTGGACCGAGGTGACCGACCCCCCCGGCGTCACGGAGCGCGCGGCGACGATCGAGGATCTGACCCCCGACACCAGCTACGACGTGCAGGTGCGGGCCAGCAACAAGGAGGGCATCGGGGAGTGGTCGGAATCCGGAACGGGAGCCACGCTCGCGGTGGAGCCGGAGTGGAACTACGTGGTAGTGCCCTGGGTGGCGCGCTTCGCGCGCGCCGCGGCCGGGCACGTGCTGGCAGGCGTGGAACGGCGGTTCGACGCCTCGGAGTCCGCCGCCTCGCGGGCGGCCCTGGCCGGCCATGCGCTGACCGCCGGCGGCGTGGCGGTGGCCGCCGCGCCCGACGCGGCCGCGCTCGCGGTGGAGCCGGCCGAGGCCGCCACCATCGAGTTCCACGAGCTGCTCGCCGGTAGCTCGTTCAACCTGGCGGCACCGCCGTCCGACCGCACCGAGGGTGCGGGCGGCGAGGACCGCGGGCGCTGGGCATTGTGGGGCCGCGGCGACTGGACGCGCTTCACGGGAGAGGAGCCCGACCTGAGGCTGGACGGGTCGGTGATCACCAGCACCCTCGGCGCCGACTACGCGCGCGGGCGGGTGCTGGCCGGTCTGGCGTTCGCCTACACCTTGAGCACCGGCTCCTTCCAGGCCGCCGGCGGCGACTCGGGCGATCTGTCCGGCTCGCTGCTCAGCGTGCATCCCTACCTGCGCCTCGGTCTGCAGGAGCGGCTGGCCGTGTGGGGACTGCTCGGTTTCGGCGTGCTCGGCGAACTGAGCCTCGATCCGGCCGGCGCGCCCGCGGTGACCGCGGAACTGGGCCTGCTGATGGGTGCCGCCGGCGTCTACGGCACCCTGGTGCCGGCCGCGCCGGGCGGCGGGTTGGAGCTGACGGCGAAGGCCGACGGCCTGTTGCTGAGCGCCGGCGCCGACGACTTGGCAGGCCTGATTCGCGCGGAGGCGGAGGTGAGCCGCCTGCGGGTGCTGCTGGAGGCGGGCTACCGCGACCTCATGCTGTTCGGCGGCTTGCTGTCGCCGGCGCTGGAGGTCGGCGTGCGCTACGACGACGGCGATGCCGAACGCGGCGCCGGGCTGGTGGTCGGCGGCAGCCTGGAATACCGGCAGCCGGCTTGGGGCCTGACGGTGACCGCCACCGGCCAGGGCCTGCTGCTGCACCAGGACGCCGGCGTCAGCGAGTGGCAGGTCGGCGGATCGCTGCGCTTCGACCCCGGCACGCCCGGTGTCGGACTGGCGCTGAGCGTGGCGCCGGCCTGGGGCTCGGCGTCCGCCAGCCCGCGGAGCCTGTGGGCGCTTCCCGACGCCTCCTCACTGGCACCGGATCCGTTTGCGCCGCGCGGCGGCACTGACCTCCGCTTGGCAAGCGAGCTCAGCTACGCAATGGCCTTGCCCCACGGCACGCTCACACCGTACCTCGGCGTGTCCGGCTCGTCGCGCGGCGAGCCGCAAGGGACGGCTGACCTCACCTGGCGCCTGGGCACCCGGCTGCGCGTCGATCCCGGCTTGACGCTGAGCCTGGAGGGCAAGCGTCGCGAGGCGCCGCGCACCCTTCCGAGCCACACGCTGATGGTGAGCGGCACGCTGCTCTATTGATGCGAGACGGACCCCTCCCAGTTGGGGCCGGCCAGCGGATGCCCGAGCAGCTGTCCCGGTCGCGGATGTTCAGCCCAATCCTTCCTGAACGACGCAGGGTTGCCCCGATGACACATTATTTCTCGGAACGGGCGAACTTGTGTTCGCGAATGGCACTTTTCTGCCCAAACTGGTCTGGCCGCTGGAGAGTAGCAGGCTATAGTGTTGTTCCAATCGCAATCACTCAAACACCCGATGATGAGACGCCGTGCCCAGCCTCACGCAATCAGAGCAAGGTCAGGAATGTCATTCGCGTATCGCGAAATGTTCGCGCCCGGAGTGCTCGGCGTGATCTTCGGGGTTCTCGGTGCTGTGATTTGCCTGTATGCGTTCATCGGCCCTTACGGAACCAAGCAGGCGTTCAGCTTCAGCCAGCGCTTGCTGTTCTGTACCCTGTGGTACGTCGTCACTATGCTGATTGGGTACACCGTCGGCACGTTGGCCCTCTACGTCTTTAGATTTCGATCGCGAACGCAGATTGCCTTCAGCATTGTCCTGTACGTGCTCGTCATTGCCGGGGTCTGCGCGTCGGTCCCTTTCTTTATCCTCGACCGGTTGTTTAACTACGAGGTCCGGCGCGCAGACTATATCGTTGGGAACCGCCTTGGCGGCGCTGCCTTAACGGCGTGCATGACGGCTCTCGTATATTCAGACTTCCTGACATGGTGCGCTGACCGGCTGCCCCGGTAGCTTCCAAATGCTCCAATAAACCTGTTTTTCTGGCCCCTTTTTGCTCTCGCGGGCGATTTCCGCTTGACATCGTATCGTTCAGTATTCCAGAATACAATGATACATGATTGGAGCCCCCCCGTGATCCTCTTCCTGCCCTTCTCCCTTCCTGACGCCACTCCCATCGGCGACCGCTACGCCATGCAGACCCGCGACGGCTTCACCTATTACTTCTTCAATCTCGAACCCTTCGATTGCCATCCCGCCGACGACCGCCGCGCCATGCTGCTCCGCGTCGCCAGGCTGCACGTCGTTTCCGGCGTCCGCCAAGCCGACATCATGTGCGCCTTCGACATCTCGCGCCCCACCGTGGCACGCGCCGTCAAACGCTATCGAGAGCGCGGCGAAGACGCCTTTTTCGAGCCGCGCCGGGGGCGTGGGCGTACCGTCGTCGACGCCGAGATGGCCGACAAGGCCGCCAAACTGCTCGCTTCCGGGATCAGCGGCAGCGCCTGCGCTCGGCAACTCGGCATTCCGGTGAGCACCTTCCACGAAAACCGTCACGCCGGCGTCTTCGCTGCCCCCGCCGCGGCACTTGCCGCCGTCGCGGACGCTCCGCAGGCGGCTGCGGCCACCGATCGCCCCGCCAACGCTTCGCACACCGACCCGGCTGCGGCCACCGATCGCGCCTCCCGCGACGCCCGCGACAAGCAAGCGCCCATGGGCCGCGCGGCTCGTGACGTCGAGGGCCGCATGCTCGCCAGCGCCGGCCTGATGACCGAGGCCAAGCCGGTGTTCGCCGCGCCCGCCCACGGCGTCGCTCACGGCGGCGTGCTCGCGGCACTGCCGATGCTGCTGCGTGCGGGTCTGCTCGGTGCCGCCAACCGCCTGTTCCGGCTGCCCGACGGATTTTATGGCTTGACCACCATCCTCCTGTTCGTCGCCTTCATGACGCTGGCCCGAGTACGCAATCCCGAGGGCCTCCGCTACCAGGCGCCCGGCGAGTGGGGCGCGATCCTCGGCCTCGACCGCTGCCCCGAGACCAAGACCCTACGCCGCAAAATCAGGCTGCTCACCAGCGCCGAGCACACCGTTCGCGATTGGCAATCGGCACTGGCACGCACCTGGGCCACCGAGCACGACGACGACTGGGCGACGCTGGCCGTGGACGGCCACGTGAAGGTATACGCCGGGCGCAACGGTCGGCTGCCGAAACACTTCGTCGCGCGCCAGAAGCTGTGTATGCCTGCGTCCGTGAGCTATTGGATCAACGCCCTCGGCGGCATGCCCCTGCTGTGCCTGCACAAGGCGCTCGACCCGAAGCTGATCAAGGCGCTCGAACAGGACGTGGTGCCGCACCTGCAGCAACTGGGGGTGGTGCCGGAAGCGGCCCCCGACCTGACCAAGCCGGACGCCGGCGTGCCGGCGCTCACCCTGGTGTTCGACCGCGAGGGCTGGAGCCCGGACCTGTTCAAGCGTCTGGCCCGGCGCGGCATCGCCTGCATCACCTGGCACAAGAACTTCAAGGGTGAGGACTGGCCGCAGCAGGATTTCCGCACCCTTGAGGTACCGATCCATGGGCCCGCCGGAACCAGTGCCACCACCGTTGACCTCGCCGAGCAGCCGATCGTCCTGCGCAACGGGCTCACCGTCCGCCAGATTCGGCGCCGTCTCGCCAACGGTCGCCAGGTGCCAGTGATCACCACCCACCCGCAGATGCCCTTGGTCCAGGTTGCCGGCGCCATGTTCTCGCGCTGGTCGCAGGAGAACTTCTTCAAGTATATGCGCGAGCAGTTCAACCTCGACTCCCTGCCCAGCCATGACCTGGCTCCGCTTGACCCCGACGCGCAGGTCGTGAACCCCGTGCGCCGCGCCCTCGAAAAGACCATCAGGCGGGTACGCAGCCGCTTGGCAACGGCCCGCAATCGTCTCGCCGAGGCCCTCCAGGAACACCACCGGGACACCGCCACCCGCCTTCAGGCTGACGCCAACTCCCTTGCCGCGGAACTCGACCAACTCAAGCAGCAGCGTGCCGACTCGCCCACCCATGTCCGCGCCGGCGACCTGCCGGAGCAGGACAAGCTGGACGCCCTGCCGGTTGGCGGGCGCCTGTTCCTGGACGTGGTGCGCATGATCGCCTATCGCGCGGAGACCCGGATGATGGTGCCGGTCATCACCACCCAGGGCAAGAAACCGAATGCCCGCAGGCTGCTGCGCGCGTTGCTCACCTCCGACGCCAACATCATCCCACAGCCGGCCAAGGGAATTCTGCGCATCCAGCTTCTCGGCCTCGGCAGCGACGCCTGCGACCGCATGCTCGCTCCCCTGGTCGAGGAACTCAACGCAACCCGCACGATCTATCCCGGCACCGATCTCACGCTCGTCTACGAGTTGGCCGGTGATCCGCCGCCAGCAGTGTCACCTGATTCTGGCTGAGGTCAGGAAGTCTGATATTATATCGTATGCTTGCGGGTGAGCCGCAATGATCTGCTCTCGCCTGCCATGACCGTAGCCACCGACGGGCCGAACGGTGGCGTGGACGGGGTCGGGGACGGGACGCACGAGAGCGTAGCGTCCGATCTAGCAGCGACGCTAGTTGAGGAGTCTCCTGCCGCAACCACTCCGCCCGCACCCGCGGCGCCTGCTCCAGGGCCCGATGCCGGGTTCTTCGACAGCGTTCCGCGTGAGGTGGGCCGCGACTTGGTATATATCAAGGTATCCGGCCACTATCTCGAGGTGGTCACGAGGCGCGGATCGCGAGTGATCATCCGGCGCCTCACGGATGCGGTCCGCGAGCTCGCCGGCCTGGGGATGCAGACCCACCGCTCCTATTGGGTTGCATTTGCACATATCAGGTACCTCGTGCGGCGTGACCGGCGTTTCCTCCTGAACCTTGACGGCGGCTACGAGATACCGGTGAGCCGTACCTTCCTGCCGGACGTGCGTCGTCATGTCGACATGCGGCCAACCGAGCGCCGTGTGCATGGCACGGATGCGTCACGACGCGAGGGGCGAGCCCAATAGCGGTCGCGCCGCCGCCTCGGCCTGCCGGACCTGCGGCACCGTCAGGCGGCTTGTGATTCACCCATTGCACCATGTGCGCACCAATCGCGCGAGTCGAAGCCGAAAATTTCCTGAGCGGACGACGTTTTCCTGAAATGCACAGAACCGCACTGACAAGTGGGATAGACTGACCGGGCCACCTGCAACTGGACTGAAACAACTGAAACAATGGACCGCGCCGACGTTGGTGTAAGTGAAGCGAACCGCGGGATGCAGTTCGCGTATCGGGAATTCGTGACACCGGGCATGCTGATGCTGGTACTCGGACTCGGCGCTGGTCTGGTCATCCTGTACGCCATTATTGGATCACTCGGCAACAGATACACACTGAGCTGGAACGGGCGTCTGGCCCTCTGTGGCGTGAACGGTGCGCTCTGCGTGCTGATCTGTTACCCGGCGGGGGCGCTGGCTCTCTTTCTCGTCCGGTTCCGAAGCCACGCGCAGATCGCCCTCGCACTGGCATTGTACGCCGTGATCATGGCCGCGCCGTGCGGAGCCGCCACCTACGGCGTGTACGGGCTGTTCCACGGCGCTCCCCTTGCCAGCGGCGAATTGCCGGCGACCTACCTGGTCTGCGCAGGGAATATCCTTGGCGCCACGGTTCTCGTGCACTACGTACTGCACCTGCGTGTGAGCCGGAACCGGCTGCCGGACGGCACGGCGGCCGCTGCCGGCCGGGGGGACGCTGCGCCCGGCTTGTATCCGGAATGCCTGGACCGCGCCGCGGGCGCCGGCGTGCATGCCGCGGCGCACTCGGCAACCGCGGTTCCGGATCGCCCGCCGCCGGATGCATCCCCAGCCCGCACGGCCATCGAGGCGCCGTCCGGGAATGCTTCGCCGGCTGGCCCGCACTCCGCGCCGGCCGGCGACAGTGGTCCCCCGAACCGGGAGGGCGGTCCGGCCCGTCCGGCCGAGCCGGCCGAGCCGGCCGAGCCTCCCTCGGCCAGTTTCCTGGACCGGCTTCCGGCACATGTGGGCGGTGACGTGGTGTATCTCAAGGTTGCCGGCCACTATCTCGAGGTGGTCACGACGCGGGGATCGGGCGTCATTCTGCAGCGCCTCATGGATGCGGTCCGCGAGCTCGGCGGCCGCGGCATGCAGACCCATCGCTCCTACTGGGTGGCCCATCGCCACATCAGGTACTTCGTTCGCCGCGACGGGCGCACGCTGTTGCACCTCACCGGCGACTACGAGGTGCCGGTGAGCCGTACGTTTCTTCCCGAGGTGCGCCGCCATATCAAGAGCGCTGCGCCGTAAACACCGCTCCAGCGCCGCGGCACCCGCACGCGGCTACACCACTGGCGGCCGATGCACGGCATGGGGTACATTGCGGGCGGTACTCAATCGCCATGCGCTGGTTGCTCGATCTGCTGTCCACATCCATCGGCAAGAAGGTGCTGATGGCGCTCACCGGCCTGTTCCTGGTGCTGTTCCTGGCCGTGCACCTGTATGGCAACCTGTACCTGTACGCCGGTGAGGAAGCGTTCAATCACCACGCCGAGTCGATTTCCGGCAACGTGCTCATCCGCGTCGTGGAGGTGGTGTTGTTCCTGGCGATCATCGCGCACGCGGCCAACGGCGTGCAGCTCACCATCCGCAACCGGCGCGCGCGCCCGCGGCGCTACCGCGTGAAGCGCCACGCCGGCTTCAGCACCCTGGCCTCGCGCAGCATGATGGTATCCGGCAGTGTGGTGTTCATCTTCATCGTCGTGCACTTGCGCAACTTCTTCTGGGAGGCGCGCTTCGGGCGCGCGGCCGCCGGCGAGTCGCTGTACCGGGTGGTGACCGAGACCTTCGCCCTGCCCGGCTACGCGGCGCTGTACGTAATCGCCATGGTGCTGCTCGGCCTGCACTTGGCGCACGGTCTGCTGAGTGCATTGCGCACTCTCGGCATCGAGCACCAGCGCTACACGCCGCTGTTGCGCGGGCTCGGGCTGGTGCTGGCGGTAGGGTTCGCCGCCGCGTTCGCCTCGCTGCCGATCGTGTTCTTCGCCCGGAGTCTGGCCTGATGATTCCTGCCGGGCGTACGGCATCGCGAGGTGCAGATGGCTGATGTCACTCTCGACAGCAGGGTGCCGCCCGGTCCGGTGGCCGGCAAGTGGTCGCGCCATCGCTTCGACCTGACCCTGGTGACCCCGGCCAACAAGCGCCACTACTCGATCATCGTAGTGGGCAGCGGCCTGGCCGGCGCCTCGGCCGCGGCGTCGCTGGCGGAGCTCGGCTACGTGGTGAACTGCTTCTGCATCCAGGACAGCCCGCGCCGCGCGCACAGCATCGCCGCCCAGGGCGGCATCAACGCGGCCAAGAACTATCCCAACGACGGCGACTCCGTGTACCGCCTGTTCTATGACACCATCAAGGGCGGCGACTACCGCTCGCGCGAGGCCAACGTGTACCGCCTGGCCGAGGTGAGCAACGCCATCATCGATCAGTGCGTGGCGCAGGGGGTGCCGTTCGCGCGCGAGTACAGCGGCCTGCTGGCCAACCGCTCGTTCGGCGGCGCCCAGGTGTCGCGCACCTTCTACGCCCGCGGCCAGACCGGCCAGCAGCTCCTGCTCGGCGCCTACAGCGCCCTGAGCCGGCAGATCGGTCTGGGCGCCGTGACCATGCACCCGCGCCACGAGATGCTGGAGCTGGTGGTGGTCGACGGCGTCGCGCGCGGCATCGTGACCCGCGACCTGGTGAGCGGCCGGATCGCATCGCACGCCGCCGACGCCGTGGTGCTGGCGACCGGCGGCTACGGTAACCTGTACTACCTGTCCACCAACGCCATGGCGAGCAACGTCACCGCCACCTGGCGCGCCCACAAGCGTGGCGCGCTGTTCGCCAACCCCTGCTTCGTGCAGATTCACCCCACCTGCATCCCGGTGTCGGGGGAGCACCAGTCCAAGCTCACCCTGATGAGCGAGAGCCTGCGCAACGACGGCCGCGTGTGGGTGCCGCGGCAGCAGGGCGACGCGCGCGCGCCGGCCGGCATTCCCGAGGCGGAGCGCAACTACTACCTGGAGGAGCGCTACCCGGCGTTCGGCAACCTGGTGCCGCGCGACGTCGCCTCGCGCGCCGCCAAGGAGGTGTGCGACCGCGGCTACGGCGTTGGCGCCACCGGCCAGGCGGTGTATCTCGATCTGCGCGACGCGATCCAGCGGGTGGGGCGCACCGCCATCGAGCAGAAGTACGGCAACCTGTTCCAGATGTACGAGCAGATCACCGGCGAGGACGGCTACCAGACGCCGATGCGCATCTATCCCGCCGTGCACTACACATGGGCGGGCTGTGGGTGGACTACAACTTGATGAGCACGGTGGCGGGGCTGTTCGTGCTCGGCGAGGCCAACTTCTCCGACCACGGCGCCAACCGGCTCGGCGCCAGCGCGCTGATGCAGGGGCTGGCGGACGGCTACTTCGTGCTGCCGGCCACCATCGGCAGCTATCTGGCTGGCGGCGCGCGGGCGCCCGCCGATACCGGCCACGCCGCGTTCCGCGCCGCCGAGCAGGATGCCGAGGAGCGCGCGAAGAAACTGCTGGCGGTTTCCGGCAACCAACCGGTGGACCACTTCCACCGCGAGCTGGGCCGCATCATGTGGGACCGCTGCGGGATGTCGCGCAGCGCCGACGGGCTGCGCGAGGCGGCGGCCAGGATCCCGGAACTGCGCGCGCGGTTCTGGCGCGAGGTGAACGTGCCGGGCTCAGGCGGCGACCTCAATCAGCCGCTGGAGCGCGCCGGGCGGGTGGCCGATTTCCTGGAATTCGCCGAAGTGGTGATCCAGGACGCGCTGGCGCGCAACGAGTCGTGCGGCTCCCACTTCCGCGAGGAGCACCAGAGCGAGGACAACGAGGCGCTGCGCAACGATGCCGACTACGGCTACGTGGCGGCTTGGGAGCACCGCGGCCTGGGCCAGCCGGCCGTGCTGCACCGCGAGCCGCTGGCATTCGAGGAGGTGCACCCCACGGTGCGCAGCTACAAGTGACGGGCGGCTACCAGTGATGGAATGGGCGATGGTACACGCGAGGGGAGCGGCGGCATGACACTGCACCTGGAGATCTGGCGCCAGTCGGGGCCCGACGGGCGCGGCGGCTTCGTGAGCTACGAGATGGACGAGGCGGTGCCCGACATGTCGTTCCTGGAGTTGCTCGACGTGCTCAACGAGCGCCTGGAGCGCGTCGGCGACGAGCCGGTGGCGTTCGAGCACGACTGCCGCGAGGGAATCTGCGGGAGCTGCGGCTTCCTGATCAACGGGCGCGCGCACGGGCCGCTGCGCGGCGTGACCGTGTGCCAGCTCCACCTGCGCCATTTCCACGACGGCGAGCGCATCGTGCTGGAGCCGTGGCGGGCGCGCGCCTTTCCGGTGCTCAAGGATCTGGTGGTGGACCGCTCCGCGTTCGACCGCGTGATCGAGGCCGGCGGCTTTGTCTCGGTCAACACCGGCAGCGCGCCGGAGGCCAACTCCCTGCCGGTGCCGCGCGCCGCCGCCGACCAGGCGATGGATGCCGCCGCCTGCATCGGCTGCGGCGCCTGCGTCGCCTCCTGCAAGAACGCCGCCGCCATGCTGTTCACCGGCGCCAAGGTCACGCAGCTCGCCCTGTTGCCGCAGGGCGCCCCCGAGCGCCGCCGCCGCGCCGCCGCCATGGTGGCAGCGATGGACGCCGAGGGCTTCGGCAACTGCACCAACGAGCGCGAGTGCGAGGGCGACTGCCCCAAGGAGATCTCGTTCGCCAACATCGCCCGCCTCAACCGCGAGTACCTCGCCGCCAAGCTCACCCGCTGACCGGCGTCCGAACGGCGGCGTTTCACGTCCATCTCCAGCAGCCTTGGTGTGTCATGCGACCATGATAGCGGCGCCGGTTACAGGCCGGCTTTCAGCAAGGCGGACGCGAGCCGGTCGATGTCGGCGCGGGTCTCGATCTTGCCGAGCTTGAACAGGCGGCGCACCAGCGGAAACCACGGGCCGAACGCGGAACGCAGGCTGCTCACCTCGAATACGGTGGTGTCGGCCTCTGCCGCGGCGTTGAACGGCAGCGCGTCGAGGCGACCGAGCAGCGCGGTGAGAAAGCGGGCGATACGCCGCATCTTGCCGTAGTTGAGGCGCTGCGGCGTGTCGGTCTCCTTGTGGTAGTGCTCCCAGCGGCCGCAGGAGAAGAACAGGTAAGGCGCTCCGGCACGGCGGAACGTGCGGTGGTCGCTGACGTCGCCGATATAGCGATTGAGCGTGGCGATCAGCGGCAGCCGCCGCGGCCGGCGGCACCCCGCGACCGCCCCCGGCAGCTCCGCGTGCGACTCGGCGCCGGTCATGAACAGCAGATTGCGGACCCGCGGCAGCCGCCGCTTCCTGCCGCCGACCGCCAGCGCCGCGCTGTGGCCGGTGAGGTCCTGGATCACCGCGCACGCGACACCCCGCGCATCCATCTGGCGGGCGCGAAAGTGCTCGCTGCCCATGCCGAGGGTGCCGGCGTAGGGGTGCTCCTCGGTGTCGAACAGCGCCACCACCACGTCGCGCGTCAGCGGGCGGGCGACCAGCTCCAGCGCCACCTCCAGCACGATCGCCACGGCGGCGGCGTTGTCGTCGGCACAGGGCGCTTCCAGCAGGCTGTCGTAGTGGGCGCCCAACAGCAGCGGAGCGGCATCGCGATTGGTTCCCGCCGCCACCGCGACCAGGTTCATGCCCTCGGTGACGCCGTCGCGGTGCAGCTCCTCCGGGATGTCGAACGGCAGCCGGAACGAGTCGCCGCGGTAGGGCGACAGGCCGATCGTGAGCAGTCGTTCGACCAGGTAGTGCTCCGCGCGGCGATGGCCCAGTGTACCCGGCCTGCGGCCCTCGGCATGGGCCAGCTCCGCCACGTCTTCCCGTAACCGCTGTAGCGCCGCCATCGCCGCCTCCTCCCTCAGTCTCCGGAGCGGGTCATCCGCTCCGGGCGAATCCAGGTGTCGAACTGCTGGGCCGTGACATGGCCCAGCGCGACCGCCGCGGCGCGCAGCGTGCCGCCGGTGGCGTGCGCGTGCTTGGCAATCGCCGCCGCCTTGTCGTAGCCGATGTGCGGGGTCAACGCGGTGACCAGCATCAGCGACTGTTCCACCAGCGCCGCGATCCGCTCCCGATCGGCGCCGATGCCGGCCACGCAGTGGCGGCGGAAACTGTCCGCGGCGTCGGCCAGCAGGCCGATCGATTGCAGCAGGTTGTAGATCAGCACCGGCTTGTAGACGTTGAGCTCGAAATTGCCGGAGGCGCCGGCAAACCCGATGGCGGCGTCATTGCCCATCACCTGCACCGCCACCATGGTCAGCGCCTCCGCCTGGGTAGGGTTGACCTTGCCCGGCATGATGGAGCTGCCCGGCTCGTTGGGCGGGATGGTCAGTTCGCCGATGCCGCTGCGCGGGCCCGACGCCAGCCAGCGCACGTCGTTGGCCACCTTCATCAGCGCCGCGGCCACCGTCTTCAGGGCACCGCTGGCGTGCACCACCGCGTCGTGCGCGGCCAGCGCCTCGAACTTGTTGGGCGCGGTGACGAACGGATAGCCGGTCAGCGACGCGATCACCTCGGCCACGCGCGCCGCGAACCGCGGGTGGCTGTTGAGTCCGGTGCCGACCGCGGTGCCGCCGAGCGCCAACTCCAGCAGCGCCGGTACGGTAGCCGCAACCCGGTCGGCGCCGCGCTCCACCTGCACCGCGTAGCCGGAGAACTCCTGGCCGAGGGTGAGCGGCACCGCGTCCATCAGGTGGGTGCGACCGATCTTGACCACGTCGGCGAACTCGCGGCTCTTGGCGTCCAGCGCCGCGTGCAGGTCGCGCAACGCCGGCAGCAGGCGCTCGTGCAAGGCGGTCACCGCGGCGATGTGCATGGCGGTCGGGAACGTGTCGTTGGATGACTGCGACAGGTTGACGTGGTCGTTGGGGTGCACCGGGTTCTTGCTGCCGAGCACGCCGCCGGCCAGCGCGATGGCGCGGTTGGAGAGCACCTCGTTCACGTTCATGTTGGACTGCGTGCCGCTGCCGGTCTGCCACACCACCAGCGGAAAGTGGTCGTCCCAGGTGCCGGCGATCACCTCGTCCGCGGCGCGTGCGATCAGCGAGCGGCGCCGCTCGTCGAGCAGGCCCAGCTCGTGGTTGACCTGGGCGGCGGCCTGCTTGAGTATCCCGAACGCGTGCACCACTTGCAGCGGCATCCGTTCGCCGCCGATGCGGAAGTTGTCCAGCGAGCGCTGCGTCTGTGCGCCCCACAGGCGGTCGGCGGCCACCTCGACCGCGCCCATGGAGTCGGTCTCGCGGCGCAACCCGCTGGTCATCTCGGCGTGTCCGCCGTGCGCGGCCATGCTCAGGCGAGCTCCGGGTACTGGCGCTGCACGACCTCCACCAGCTCGCGCACGTGGCCGGCGGAGGCGGTCAGCAGATCCTGCTCGCCGGGCTCCAGGTGCACCTCCAGAATGCGCTCCAGGCCGCCGGCGCCGAGCACGCACGGCACGCCCACGAACAGTCCGTCGATGCCGTACTGGCCGTCGCAGTAGCCGGCGCACGGCAGAATGCGCTTCTTGTCGCGCACAATCGCTTCCACCATCTGGGTCACCGCAGCCGCCGGCGCGTAGTAGGCGCTGGTGCCGAGCAGCGCAACGATCTCGCCGCCGCCCTGCTTGGCGCGCTCGACCAACTCGTCGAGCCGCTGTTCGCTCATGAACTCGGTCACCGGTATGCCGGCGATGTTGGTGAAACGCGGCAGCGGCACCATGTCGTCGCCGTGGCCGCCGAGCAGCAAGGTGTTGATATCCTCCACGGAAAAGCCGGTCTCCTCGGCGATGAACGCCTTGAAGCGCGCCATGTCCAGGCAGCCGGCCTGGCCCACGATGCGGTTGGTCGGGAAGCCGGTGACCTTCCAGGCGGTGTACACCATCGCGTCCAGGGGATTGCTGACCACGATCACGATGCTGCCGGGGGCGTGGGCGGCGATCTGCTCGCTCACGCTGCGCACGATGGCGACGTTGGTCTTGATCAGGTCGTCGCGGCTCATGCCCGGCTTGCGCGGTACGCCGGCGGTAAGCACCACCACGTCCGCGCCGGCGATGTCGGCGTAGTCGGCGGTGCCGGTCACGGTGCAGTCGAAGCGGCGCACCGGCGCGCACTCGTACAGGTCCAGGGCCTTGCCCCTGGTCGCATTCTGCATCTGCGGAATGTCCACCAGCACTACGTCGCCGAGCTGTTGCGATACGATCCAGAGCGCGCAGGACGCGCCGACGTTGCCGGCGCCGATTACGGCGATCTTGGCCCTTCCCACCATCGATCAGGTCTCCTTGCCGGCGGCGTCAGGCGTTCCTGCCCAGCGCCGCGCGTTGCTTGTTCGAAGAATACCCCTTGCTTGTCCCAGGAACACAGAGCCCCTATCTTTCGGCCACCGTGGCTCAAACTGGACCGGATGCCGCCGATGCGACGGCGTCCCTCGAGGCGTGCTACCGCCGGATTATACGAGAACTCGGAGAGGATATCGACCGCGAGGGCCTCGAGCGCACGCCGAACCGCGCCGCCCGGGCGCTGATCGATCTCACCTCCGGCTATCGCGAAGACATTCGCGACATCATCAACGGCGCCATCTTCCAGTCGGAGTCGGACGAGATGATCATGGTGCGCAACATCGAGACCTTCTCGCTGTGCGAGCACCATCTGCTGCCGTTCATCGGCCAATGCCATGTGGCCTACATTCCGGAGGGGCGGATCATCGGCCTGTCCAAGATCCCGCGCATCGTCAACCACTTCGCGCGGCGCCTGCAGATCCAGGAGCGGCTGACCCTGCAGGTCGCGCACGCGGTACAGAACGCGGTCGGCGCTCAGGGGGTGGGCGTGGTGATGGAAGCGAGCCACCTGTGCGTGATGATGCGCGGTGTCGAAAAACAGCATTCACAGATGAAGACCTCCTGCATGCTCGGCACCTTCCGCAGCCACGCCGCCACCCGCGCCGAGTTCCTGCAGCTGCTCACCACCTGATCCGGCGCCTGGCGATGGACCACGTCATCATTCGCGAGCTGCGCGTTACCTGCATCGTCGGCGTGCTGCCGGCGGAGCGCACCACACCGCAGGAGGTGGTGGTGAGCCTGGAGGTGGGCACCGATACCGCGCCGGCGGCGCGCTCCGGCGAGCTGGACCATACCATCGACTACGCGGCGCTCGGCGAGCGGGCGCGGGAGCTGATCGTGGCCGGGCGCTACCGGCTGCTGGAGACCATGGCGGAGGATCTGGCGGCGTGCGCACTGGCCGATCCGAGGGCCGCGGCGGTGCGGGTCACGCTGCGCAAGCCGGCGGCGATCGCGGACGCCCGTGACGCCGGGGTGGCGATCTTCCGTGGGCGGTAAGCGCGTGCCGGCCCACGAGCGTACTGCCGGCGCGCGCGCTGCGCGCTCCTGCGCCGCGCGCGCTCGAAGGCAATAGGTGGACGCTGAACGAGTGCGCCGGTTGCGGCGGCCCACCATCGTCGGGGTGATCAACCTGTCGCCGGAATCGAACGTGGCCGGTTCGCATGCCGCCGGCCTGCCGGCGGTGCACGAGCGCGCCGCCCGCCTGTGCGCCGACGGCGCCGACTACGTGGAGCTCGGCGCGCGTTCGATCAGCCACCACCGGGCGCCGATCGACGACGCCGAGGAGTGGCGCCGGCTGCAACCGGCGCTCGACGCCCTGGTCGCCGCCGGCTACCGGGTGGCGGTCGACACCTGGAGCGAGACCTGCGCCACGGCGGCCCTGGCCGGCGGCGCGCGCTTCATCAACTTCACCGGCGCCGAGCCGTCGGCGCAGTTGTGCGCCGCCGTGGCGGCCAGCGGCGCCGTCCTGTGCGCGCTGTACCTGCCGTACGCCGACCCCTACCAGATGCGCGCCCGCCCGCCGGCGAGCTACCACGTCGCGGCCATCCTGGACCGCTTGCGCGCGCTGCGCGACCATGCCCGCGCCGCCGGGCTGACCGCCCTGGTGCTCGACCCCAACCTGGGCATCTTCCATCCCTCATTCGACGACGCCACCAAGATCGCCTACCAGGTGCAGGCGCTGGCGGCGTTGCCGGCCGTGGCGCGGCTCGGCTGCCCGACGCTCGCCTACCTGGCGCGCAAGTCGGCGCTGACCAGCCGGCAGCTCATCGCCGCCCACCTGGCGGCGCTCGGTGTCGACTACGTCCGCGCCCACGAACCGCATTTGGCGGTACGTGCCTGGGAGCTGCACGCCGCGCTGCCGCGGGCGTCCGGGCCGTCCGATCGGCCGGCGCCGTCCGGGCCGTCAAGCGCAACGGAGCGGGCGGATCCCAGGGACCCTATGCGAGCGGCCCCGGTGAGCCATGGGTGACCTGTACCTGTCGCTGGGCTCCAACCTGGCGCCGCGCCGCCACTTGCCGCGCGCCCTGGCGTTGCTGCGCGCCGGCTTTCCGCTGCTGCGCGTGTCGTCCTGGTTTCTGACCCGGCCGTGGGGGGTGACCGACCAGCCCTGGTTCCTGAACTGTTGCGCGCACGCCGTCACCAACGACGCCCCGCTGCGCGTGCTGGCGTTCACGCAGCGCATCGAGGCCCTGCTCGGCCGGAGGCGGGTGTGGCCGAACGGTCCGCGCACGGTCGATATCGACCTGCTCCTGTACGATAATCACGTGTGCGACAGCCATCGCCTCACCCTGCCCCACCCGGGACTGCGGGAGCGTGACTTCATGCTGATCCCTCTGCTGGAGTTGGCTCCCGAGGCGCGCGATCCGCGCGACGGCAGCGCGCTGTCGGCGGCGGTCGGCGCGTTGCGCTACCGGCAGATCGCGCGCCGGGTGGCTACGCAACTCCCGCGGCCGCGCGCCGCCGCACGAGGCAGCTTGTGAGCCGCGGCGAAGACGAGCTGCGCGGCCGGGTGGCGCTGGTGACCGGCGCCGCGCGGCGCACCGGCCGCGGGCTGGCGCTGGCGCTGGCGGCGCGCGGCGCCGAGGTGGCGGTGCACTACCGCTCGGGGGCGGCCGCGGCCGCCGCGGTGGTGGAGGAGATCGGCGCCGCCGGCGGGTCGGCGTTCGCGGTGCCGGCGGACTTGCGCGATCCGGCCGCGGTACAGGAGATGGTGCGGGCGGTCACCGCGCGCGCCGGGCGGGTGGATATTCTGATCAACAACGTCGGCACGTTCCTGGTGCGCGCCATCGACGAGGTCTCGCCCGCCGAGTGGGAGCACAGCCTGGCCACTACCGTTACCGCCACCTTCTTCACCTGCCGGGCAGTATTGCCGGGCATGGCGGCGCGCGGCTGGGGGCGGATCGTCAACTTCGCCGATGCCGGCGCCGATCACCTGCGCGCGGCACCCAACATCACCCCCTACCTGGTGGGCAAGACCGGGGTGCTGATTCTCACCAAGAGCCTGGCCGCGCACTACGCCGGCAGAGGCATCACCGTGAACGCGGTCTCCCCCGGCATCATCGAGAATTCGGTGACCAAGCCGCCCGGCGGCGAGCAGGCGATCCCCGCGGGCCGCTTCGCTACCGTGGCCGACATCGCCAACGCGGTGCTGTTTCTGCTCGGCGACGCGTCGGCCTACATCACTGGCGCCAACCTCAAGGTCAGCGGCGGCTGGCGCGCCTAGCGCGATGGCGGTGCTGTACGTGGTCGCTACACCGATCGGCAATCTGGGCGATATCACCGTGCGCGCCCTGGACACGCTGCGCGCGGTGGACGTGATCGCCTGCGAAGATACCCGCCGCACCCGCATCCTGCTGAACCACTACGGCATCGATACGCGCACCGTCGCCTACGGGCACGACGAGACGCGCAGCGGCCGCGTACTGGGGCTGCTGCGGGCCGAACTGGAGGTGGCCCTGGTGTCCGACGCCGGCACGCCGGGCATTTCCGATCCGGGCAGCGGTGCGGTGCGCGCCGCGCGCGAGGCCGGCTTCGCGGTGATCCCGATCCCCGGCGCGTCGGCGGTCACCGCGCTGCTGAGCGTTGCGGGAACGAGTGCCCAGGGGGTCCGGTTCTACGGGTTCTGCTCGCCGAAACCGGGCCGCCGGCGTGGTCAGCTCGAGCGCCTGCTCGCCGACGGCGCTCCCTTCGTTCTGTTCGAGGGGCCGCACCGGGTGCTGAAGCTGCTCCAGGATCTGGCGGCGGCGGCTCCCGAGCGGTCGATCGTGCTGGGCCGCGAGCTGACCAAGCTGCACGAAGAGGTGCTGGTGGGAACCGCCGCGGCGGTGCGCGACGAACTCGGCGGCCGCACCAAGGTCGTGGGCGAGATGGCGCTGCTGGTCACGGAGAACCGGCCGCGCCGCGGCGCTCGATCGCCGGACTAGCTAGAGCTTTGTCCTCGTTCAGGGCCGAGGACAGATGGTGTAGTTGCGCAACGGTTGGACCTGATGAGGTTCAAGGGCGATGGAAGCGAACTGAGCGTCGGATATTTTGACGCCCTTCGGGTATTCCTGGTCGACCAACTGACCTTGAGGTGGTGCGGGTCGGCGAGGCGCGTCTGGAGCGCATACTTGAAGCAGCGGATGCGTGGCGCGTTGCTGCCGCCGGAGTCGGCGAGCACCAGCAGCTCTGAGGCGTCGCAGTAGCGTTCGAGGCCGTCGCGCTGCCACCATCTGACCAGGTTGTCGGCAGCGAAGTCGGGGGTGTCGTGGCAGGTGCCGAGGACCACGAAGCCGCGATTGGCGGCCACGTTGTGGTTGACGCGCAGCCGGTAGTCGAGGTGCTTGAGGATGCGGGTGCGGTCGGCGGCGCAATACAGAAACTGGCCGGCAACTTTCTGGCGGGTCAGCGTGCGCTGCTGGACGAGCTTGCGCAGGGCATCCTTGGGTGCCGACGTGAAGCAGGTTGTCCAACTCCTCGCTGAATCGTCCCGCTGGCGCATCGCTGACCATCGCTGCGCTGGTGGCGAGCAGGGTGCCAGCGGCCGAGAACCGCACGGCGCGGAACGACCACAGTCCGTGTTGGTCGAAGTCGATGAGTTCCTCAAGGGTGTAATAGCCGCCCCGATGGGAGTAGCTGGTGCGGTAAGGGAGTTCCTTGAGCTTGCGAAACGCGGTGCGCCTGGCGCGCGTACCGAGCGCCGCCATTACCTCGGGCAACGAGGCGACGGTGTGCCGGTGAAACAGGTCGATGAGCGTGGCGGTGGAGTACTGGGTAGGTCTCATTATGTCACTATTACGAATACCAAGATCGTAATAGTGCCGCAACAGTCAGCGGCACCCGTCGCTCACGCCACGAAAAGCCGCCAAAGGAGTCCATCCTTCTCCTATTAACGGCGCGCGCTGGATTAGTGACAAACGTGCTCTAATTGGTCTAACGCTACGCTACAAGACCGCGGGCAGGTAGACCAGGAGGACGATCGGCCACAGCGCGAGGGCTAGCAGCTCGGTCTGATCCCGGCTCGCCGCCCAAGTTCGGCAACGTCCGACCACCGACAGCAGCAGCGACGGACGACGACGAGGCTCGTTGCGGTTCGTCCTTCGTTCAGGGCCGACTTCTCGCACGACCCCGAGGACGCCGGCCGGTTGCTGGCGCGGGTGGCAACGGACGCGGACGTCGCGATCGGCAGCCGCTACGTCGCCGGCGGCGCCGTGGACGAGAGTTGGGGCTTTCGGCGCCGGCAGCTTTCGCCGTGGGGCAACCGGATGGCGCGCTGGATTGCCGGGCTGAAAGGGGTGCCCGACTGCACCGCCGGCTTCAAGGCAATTCGCACCTCCGCGCTGCGGGAGGCCCGGGTAGCGGAGATCAGCGTGCTCGGCTACGCATTCCAGGTGGCGCTGCTGCACCGGCTGTTGCACAGCGGCGCACGCGTGGTCGAAGAGCCGATCTACTTCCGCGACCGCCAGCGTGGCGTCACCATACGCATTGCCTCATCCAAAATCCACTCGAAGCGATACCGCCATGATTGGGGCGGAGGTCAGAGGAGATGGGGCTCACCATGGAGCGGCGGTGGCGCGGGTCAACGCAGCGTCACACCAGGCTTGCTGCCAGAGCCGTTTCCGGAAACGGCCTGCGACAGCGGGACAGGTCAGCCGATGACCGGGGCGGACGGCGAACATCTGCCTGTGCCTGCGAAACGCGATCCGTGGCTCGCCTTGGCCGACTTCCTGGCCAAGGAAGCAGAGACCTTGAAAACGGATCCTGGCTTCGCTGCCGAGGTCTGCTCCGCCGCCTACCGGCTCGCCATCCCCTTGCCGGCCGCCGTCGTCAGCGACCGCACCTGCTCGGCCGTGGCGCGCCGCTGTTCCGATCTGATCGCCTCCGGGCAGCCTGCGCCAAGCCGTCGCGCTCGTCCCCCGATGAGGCACTGCTTCGCCAACTCGACCATGTCGAATCATCGTCCGGCAGCCGCGTCGAAAATCGCCAGGATCGGCGCTCAGGCCGCCTCCCTGCGTCATGCAGGCCGCTGGAGGCCGAAGTCTACTGATCGGCCGCAAGGCGCTCCTATAGCCGTCTGGCGTGCGCCGGCGTTCATGCGCCTTTCGCGTGCAGATCGGCCTCGGTCGATTCGACGTTGCGCTCTCCCGCCCGGCGGTAATGCCACGGCGCTCTCAGATCGATCATGTGCCGGCTGCCGGCGCCACCGTCACGGCCTTACCGCGTCCGGGTGGACGCATCCGCCGTGCTGGTAGTGACGGCAGTCCGCCCGGTAGCAGATCGGCTTGCCCACCACCGGGCACCGCGCCGGAATTACGGCTCGGCACGGTGCCAGTCGAGAGCGTGGGTGGCGGCGTGGAAGTCGCGTTCCCGGCGCTGGCCGTCCAGTTGGCAGCTCATGACGACGATCCCAGGAAGAAGAATTCCCGAACAATCATTACGGCGATGGCAATGGGTGCGTGTACCCACTATTTTCGTCACGCAGGACCCAAGTGTTGTTTCGCAGATAGACCAGTCGCAGGTCGATTATGTTGCCAAATCCGCGACCGCGAGGATCGCTTGCTGCGCGTCTGATGATTTCAGGCATTTCCTGAAGAACTCGCCTTTGCCGTTCATTCGCCCACCTGCGCAAGTGGTCGGTGCGCATACCATCTACTAAGCTGGTACGCGTCGACGAAACACCACCCCCAAGCGGCGTATGGAAAGTGCCGTCATTCATCTCTAGTACATACATTAGGCCGTGTTTTCGGAACCGTGAAATGTCGTCGTCTGAAGGACTACCTCCGTAGATACTAACAACATTTTTCAACGTGCGCCGTGGAAAGGCGCTGTGTCCCAGCGGGTGCGAACCCCGCCCGGCAACTGTCGCTCCAGCCGGAAGCAGTCGGAGCGGTCCGAGGAGGTAACGAACTGGACTGAAGCACTTCGATGACAAAGGGTCGCCATGGGCGACTCAGCGAGCACGCAGGCGGCAACGAGAGTGAACGCCGAGCAGGCCTCGAAACGGGTAATGCGGAAGCCGACCCGCCGTTGAAACGGGGAAGGCTGGCAGCGGTCGGGAAGCGAGCGACGCGAGCACCGACCGGTTCCGCCGGGGTATTGGCGGCGGCATGCGTGCAAGAGGGAGACAGCAGCAACACGGGAAGCCCCGACGGTGGCGCGCACGCGCCAACCGGGAATCCGCGAGGACCAGCCTGGGCCGGCGGGGTGGCGGAGAGGCCCGTAGTACCGGAGAAGCCGGGTAACGCCGGCAGAGGGAAGGGGCCTTGGTTCGAGAAGGGTGCAACAAGGAGGCAGGGACATGGAGACTGGTGGAAGCCTAGCAGCTCCAGATAGCGTTCGGAAACTTCAGACAACACTACATGCGAAAGCGAAGGGATTCCCAGACTTTCGATTCTATTCGTTGAGCGACAAGGTGTGGCGAGCGGACGTATTGGACGCAGCCTGGCGGGCGGTACGCCGGAACGGCGGAGCCGCCGGAGTGGACGGCGAAACGGTGCAGCACATCGAGCAGAGGGGAATAGAGCGGTGGCTTGGGGAACTGGCGAGGGACTTGAAGGAAGGCACTTATCGACCGGGCGCGGTGCGGCAAGTGCTGATCCCAAAGAAGCAGGCAGGGAAGGTGCGACCGCTGGGCATACCATGCGTTCGGGACCGGGTAGCGCAGACGGCGGCGTTGCTAGTGTTGACGCCGATCTTTGAAGCGGACCTGGAACCGGAGCAGTACGCCTATCGGGAGGGCCGAAGCGCGCAAGACGCAGTCAAGCGCGTGCATCGGCTGCTGAACACGGGCCACCGGGAGGTGGTTGACGCGGATATGTCCAATTACTTCGGGGAGATACCGCACGCTGAACTGGTGCAGAGCGTGGCCCGCCGCGTAAGCGACGGACGGCTGTTGGGCTGGATCAAAGCGTGGCTGGAAATGCCGGTGGAAGAGGACGACGGCACGGGTGGCAAGCGCCGCACGAATCGAGCGCGTCGGGAGAGGAAGGGGACGCCGCAAGGCGCACCGATCTCACCGTTGTTCAGCAATATCTACATGCGCCGTTTCATATTGGGCTGGAAGGTGCTGGGCTATGCCCGGCGCTTTGGTGCGGAGATCGTGAATTACGCGGACGACTTCGTGGTCTGCGGCAAGGCCCCAGCGGAAACGATGCGGGGCGTTGTCGAGGGCATGATGGAACGGATGCGAGTGCCGATCAACGCGACGAAGACCCGCTGCATGCGAGCACCTGAGGAGCCGTTGGAGTTCCTCGGGTACCGCATCGGCCGCAACTACCGCCGGGACACGGGACGGGCCTACATCGGCACGCGCCCGAGCCGGGACAGTGTAGTGAGCGTGTGCCGCAGGATCAGCGAGTTGACCGAAGCGAGGTATGGGCTGCTGAACCCTAAAACGGTAGTAGGGCGCCTGAACCGAGTTCTATACGGGTGGGCGAACTACTTCCAGCTGGGGCAAGTCAGTCCGGCCTACGCGGCGGTCGACGCGCATGCGATCAGGCGGCTGCGCCAGTGGCTCTGCCGCAAGCACAAGGTACGGGCCGGGAAGTACGTGCGCTTCTCGGATGAGCGCCTATGGAATGACATGGGCCTCGCCCGCCTTGCGCAGCGAACGGCGAGCCTGCCGTGGGCGAAGGCATGATCTCGTCCGAGAGCCGGGTGCGGGAAAACCGCACGCCCGGTTCGATGAGCGGGGAGAGGAAACGTGGCTATGGTGAAGACTGAGGCACCGGCTTGTGCGAAAGCCGCCGGTAACAGCTACTCCCTTCACCTACCGCTTGGCGCGCCTCTCCTCGACTCTACGGGGGAGGAAAAATCTCCGGCCAGTTATCGTACAACGCCCGTATAAGCATCTGTTTGGCAGACGATTGCGATGCAATCAAGACAGGAAAAGCACCCCGGTCAACCCGTCGTGATCAGGGCGAACAGGACCATGCGAGCAGTTCGGTCACGCCGACGAGGAAGATCAGTCTGAGCGGGCTGCGGGCCATCCTCGTGCGCTGCCGACGAGGCCGAGTAGCCCTCTGCGGGACCCCGGTCGGCTGGTGGGAGGCGACCGAACGCTGACCATTCAGGATCATCGTGACCCGGTTCACCGGTACCGCCAGCTTTTTCGGCAGGGCGTTGGCCGACAGTCCGATCTCATCAATTCCTGCGCCGCGCGGTTGCGCCCGCGGAGACGCAGCGCTACGACCGGCGGGGCGAGCATGCCAAGCGTCCGGCCGGGGGCGGCAGCATGACGCGCACGACCGGCGGCGCGTTGAAACAACAGCGGCGCCCACCGGCGCCGCCGCGCCGCTGACTACAGTCGGGCTACGCCCTCCTCCGTCAGCGGCGGCCAACCGCCCCCCGATCAGAGGGCGGTCAGCCGCCTCGGCACTCTCATCCTGATTGTCGCGCGGCAGCCCTTGGTGCGTATTCCCGGAGAAGCCGGTGGCAACCCTGGCACTTCCCGGCCTACAGTGCGCTACTATGTCAAGAGCCCGCCAAGGCCCTGCCAGAGTGGGTTGCATTGGTGCCGACCCCCGCGCCGTTCAGATGCTACACTAACGGGGCGAGACGATGCCGGCAGTGAATCCCAAGATACTCCTCTGGGCGCGCGAAACCGCGGGGCTGACACGCCAAGACGCCGTTGCGAGGATCGGCATCAAGGATGCACGGGGCGAGGCGGCTATCGACCGGCTTGCTGCGCTGGAACGCGGCGAGGTGGAGCCGACGCGGCCCATCCTAGTCCGGATGGCGCGGCACTACCGCCGCCCGCTGCTCGCCTTCTATCTGGACGAACCGCCCCCGAGGGGTGACCGCGGCGCTGACTTTCGCATGCTGCCCGCTGCGCGATTAGCCGACACCGAAGCACTCGTCGATGCGCTCGTCCGCAACGTGCGGAGCCGTCAGAATATGGTTCGAGCCATGTTGGAAGCGGAGGACGAAGCCGTCCACCTCCCGTTCGTGGGGAGTCTCAGGAAACATCCCGGCGAGTCGGTGAGCCTCACCGAGGGAATGGAGAGCTTGCATCAGGTGCTCGGATATGACCTGACGGCCAGCCAGTACTACGCACAGCCCAGCCCCGTGGATGCGTTCGTACTCCTCCGTTCGCAAGTAGAGGCTTCGGGAGTGTTCGTCATTCTCAAGGGGGACATGGGCAACTACCTCTCCGCTATCGATGTGGATGTCTTTCGGGGTTTCGCCATCGCCGACGAAATCGCTCCATTCGTAATCATCAACGACAACGACTCCGTACCGGCCTGGTCTTTCACTCTCCTGCACGAGCTGGTTCATCTTCTGTTCGGCCAAACGGGCATCAGCGGTGCTCATCCTGGGCGGGTTATCGAGGAGTTCTGCACTAGCGTGGCGGCCGAGTGGATGCTGCCCACAAGAATGCTCACCCAGATCGAGATCGGTCACGATGTCACCGAACTGCAACGACGTATCAGCGAATTCGTTCGGGCGCGAAACCTGAGCCACACGATGGTGGCCTACCGGCTCCTGCGCGCTAAACGAATCGACCAGCAAGCCTACGACGCCCTCCGTGAGGTTTTCAGAGAACGGTGGCTACACAAGCGCGACCGACAACGGGCGCGCGCACATGAATCAGATGGCGGTCCTAACTACTACGTTGTGCGCCGCCATCGGGTCGGTCATGCCCTGCTACGGATCACCTCCCGCATGGTGGAGTCCGACGCGCTGTCTATTACCAAGGCGGCTATGATCCTTGACGTCAAGCCTGTGCAGGTGGACAAGATGCTGCGTCATGCCTCAGCGACGTAGGAGGATAGTGGCTTGCTCTATCTACTTGACGCCAACGTCCTCATCACAGCTAACCGCACTTATTACCCGCTTGAGCGAGTCCCGGAATATTGGGATTGGCTAATAGACTGTGGGAGACAGGGGCAGGTGAAGATCCCAAGGGAAATGTACGAGGAGATCGACAAGGGCAAAGACGACCTTAGGTCCTGGCTGAGGAATAACAAGGATGCTCTCCTGTTTGCCGAGGAGGTCGATGGGAACATGGTCAAGACAGTGACAGCACGTTACGCGCCTGACCTAAATGACGAGGAGATGGTAGTGTCGGCCAAGACCCTTTCCTGATTGCCCACGCGTACCGAGACCGCGCACGGCGTATCGTCGTCACCGCTGAGGTGTCCAAACCTACGTTAATCCGTGCGAACCGCAGGATTCCCGACGTGTGTGATGATCTGCAAGTCATCCATTGCAATCCCTTCGAATTGAATCGGAAGTTCAACTTCACGACCAGCAGGTAGCTCGCCGGCGGGATCAAGGCGGAGGTCGGCGCGGCGCACCCGAGCGTTGGCGTAGGTCCGCTCGCCGGTCGGCCCTACCGGCGTCTGGGCATGTCGCAGCCGCCGACACCGACGCCGCGGTCGCGGCCGGCGGTGCAGGTGGGGAGAAGCGTTCGCTACGCGACTACGCGACTACGCGGCGGTCGCGCGATTTCTCCTTCCAGCCGAGCATCAAGCGCGAGCAGATCGATAGCGTCCGTCACCTTCCTCGTCCGTACTCCCACCCGAGGCGCCGACCGATCCCTCCGTTGAGAACTCGTCAACGATCTCCAGCAGCGGCACGCGATGGTTCGGTCGGCGCCAGCTCCGGGAACAGCGGCAGGTCAACCTCGCGGGGCCGATCCTCGACCAGGCCGCCGAACAGCAGCCCGCGTTCACGCTCCGATGCCGGTCCGACCACCCGCAACGCCAGCATGATCCGCCGGTCGGCGCTGGTCTCGGTCTCCACGGTCGCCGGGGAGACGCACCCGACGATATGCGGACGGGCGTCTCAGCAGCCGCCAGGCAATTGGATACGTCAGGGTCAGCGCCGACTAGCAGGCCGACTCCGGCCTCAGCATCGAAGCGCCCGGCCTGTTGTTCAGCCCGGCACGGGGCCTGGTCTGGCGCGTGGACACGCGCGATCTACGGGACCTGCACGAGATGTTCTTGGGCGCGGCGGGACCGCCGCTCACAGAAGCGGTCCGGCAGAAGGCGGTGCCATGAGCGAGCGAGCGAGCCACGAGATCCACCACGTTCCGGCGCCGCGGGATGGAAGGACCTATGATCCGAGGCCGCTGGAAGACCAGTGTGCAGTTTTCGATTGTCAGAATTGGGAAGTTTACGGTAGTCACTAACATGAGGGCCTCGCCGTAGCGCGGGCACAGTTGCAATGCGCGAACATACGCGGCCTCGGTCTCTTCCAGTCGGCCGAGGTGGCATAGGGTCAGACCGGCGCCGAAGGGGCTTGCATCAGGCAATTGAAGTCCACGAAGCCGAGGACGGGCGCCAGCGTTACGGCAAAGAACAGTAGGCCGGCCTTAACGGCCCGCGCCGGATGCTCCGCCGCCGCAGCCAGAGCGCGGCCACCACCGCGACGGCGGCGCCTGCGTGCGCCCACGCCGGCGGATCGCCCGCGCGCACCTCCTAATGCGGATATATGCCGGCCAGATGGACGGGCCAAAACAGCTCCCCGACATAGAACCCGAAGGCTCCGGGAGCGATCAGCATGCGTTTGATGAGCGAGTAACCGAACCCGGCCACCCCCTGGGACCTGCTGAGCAGTTGGGCAGCAGATCGGCGACCGTTATCGCCGCTCCCACCGCGAACAACGGCGCGAGCCTCAGCACATCGCTCCAGCTCAACCGCCCGCGCTGCCACCAGTGCCAGATGAGCAGCGCCGCCGGCAGCGTAACCACCACCGACTTCGACAACAGGCCGGCGACGTAGGCCGCCGGAGCGGACAGGTACCGGCGGGGCCGCGGGCTGCTCCGCAACCTTGTGCCACAAAGGCGCTCGGCGTTGATCCCGCCCCTGGCGGGGTCAAGAAGCTGGTGGTAGCGTAGTGCGGCTGCTCCGTTTGGGAGCGAATGTAGTGCCACTCGCAACTTTCCGATCCCACAAATAATTCACCTACAACAAGTTAATTATCACCAAGTTAAACTTCGGCTGGGGGTGCAGCCGGGAAGGGGGGTCCTTTTCGATGCCGACCTGGGGTCACTTTGCCTGCCGATTCACAAGCCGGAAGTGGCTCGCGGGGCAGTTCACGGCGGCGAGATGGCGAGATGGCTGCACGGGCCGGTTTGGTGTAGTGTGCCTGAGAGCCCGCTGAGTCGGACCATGGTTGCGACTGCCGAGCCCTGCGACCAGCGCATGAGGGAGGATTGGGACTGATTCGAGGCCAGTCGGGGCCGCCGAACCGGGTTCGCGATCGGGCAGCATCAGACAACACTGCGGCGGGCGCCGGGCAACCGGCGTTCCTACCGCGAAACGCAATTGAGATGAGACGGCCACCGGTAGTCCCTTGCGGTGGAGGGAGGCTGCTCGCCTCTAACGGAGGGAGGGCGTAGCCTGACCCTAGTCAGAGGCGCGGCTGAGCCCGAAGGCCCCGCCTCGGGTGATCGCGACCGACCCGGTCACTATAGGGCCGCTCGATCGTCCGATCAGCGACGAGGGGATCACTGGATAAGGTCCCTCGATCACCTGAGCATGGCGCTGGCTCGCCGGTAAAGCGCCGCTTGATCGCCGCATTAAGGGCAGCCGGTCGTCAGGCGAGGCCCTCGATAAACTGAATGCCGGCTCTGGATCGCCGGTATTGCGCCTCCATGCAATCATGCAATGCGGGGACTTGACGGCGGGTAGCCAACCGTGTCAGGGTGCCGATACAATAGTCGGAGTAGTACGTGTATGGCGATCGAAGGTATAGGTTCGGTAGATCCGGTCCCGAACTACCAGCCGATAGACCGTACCGCCGCGGCGGGTCAGGTCGGGCAGGTGGATTCGGTGGAGATTTCCGCTGAGGCTCAGGCGGCCAGCGAAGCGTTGCGCATTGCCACCGAGATCGCAATGAACAGTCCGGACATCCGTACCGAGCTGGTCGCCGAGGCAGCCCGCAATCTGCAAGATCCGGCCTACCCGGGCGCCGAGGTGCTCGATACGGTCAGCGACCGGATTCTGGAGTCGTTCGGCATTTAGCGCCCCGAGCGTTCGCCGTTGAAGCGTACGGCGCGCCAGGACAGGAACGCCAGGTAGCGCTGGCCGCGATACTCCCACACGCTCACCCGCCGCCCCACCACGGTACGCTTCATGATCGCGCCAATGGCTTCGAGCAGTTCGGGCGCCGGATGCCCGTTCGCGGCCAGTATCGAGCGCGGCAACAGCGTGGCGAGTTCGCGGTCGGGAAGGCGTGCCGCGATGCGCGTGCCTTCGGCATCGCACACCACCGCGTCCACCTGCAGGCGCTGGTCGACCAGTTTGACCGATACCGCCGCCACCGAGGCCGGCGTCTTCCGTTTCGTCGTCATGCAGGAGATAACGGGCCGCGCGGCGATGGCGCTTTCGCGGTAGGATGCGGCGGGCGCAGCAAGGAGACGGAAATGCACATCGTATTGGGGACCATGACATTCGGCCCGCGCATGGATGCGGCGACCGCGGCCCGCGCCGTGGCGGACTTCGTTGCCGCGGGAGCCGGTGCCGGCGAACTGGACACCGCGTTCATGTATGGCGGCGGCGAAACCGAGCAGATTCTGGGCGGGTTCCTGGCGGCGCGGGGCTGGGACGGCATTACCCTGGCCACCAAGGCACATCCGGGCGCCGCCGCCGGCACGCCGTCGCTGCGCCCCGAGGAGGTGGAGCGCCAGCTCACCGGTTCCCTGCAGCGCTTGCGCAGCGACGCGGTGGACCTGTTCTACCTGCACAGTCCCGACAACGGCACGCCCCTGGAGCGGACTCTGGAGGCATGCGCGCGCCTGCACGCCGCCGGCAAGTTCCGCCGCCTGGGACTGAGTAACTACGCCGCCTGGCAGGTCGCGGATGCCTACCACATCTGCCAGCGCCGCGGCTGGCCGTTGCCCGAGGTGTACCAGGGCATGTACAACGCGGTGACCCGCGACGCGGAGCCCGAACTGCTGCCGTGCCTGCGCCACTTGGGCATGAGCTTCTACGCCTACAACCCATTGGCCGGCGGTCTGCTCACCGGCCGCTACCTGGGCGCCGAGGCGCTGCCCGCCGGCGGGCGCTTCCACGACATGGCCAACTACCGGCCGCGCTACTGGCAGCGCTCCTACCTGACCGCGATGGAAGGGGTGCAGGCGGCGTGCGCCGCGGCCGGGGTAAGCATGACCGCCGCCGCCCTTGCCTGGATGAATCACCACGGCGGCCTGGATGCCGCCGCCGGCGACGCCGTCATCCTGGGCGCCAGCTCCCTGGAGCAACTGGCCGCCAACCTCGACGCCAGCCGCTCGGCGCCGTTGCACGAGTCGGTAGTGGCAGCGCTCAATGCCGCCTGGCAGACTTGCCGCCCCGATTGTCCGCGCTACTTCCGCACCTGACGCCTCGCGAATCGGATTCGCCGGCGCCTCAGGCGCCGGGGCCGGGGCTGCCGGCGATCGCCTCCAAGAGGCTCAGCATGGTGCGGCAGTCGCCGAGCGCGCGCAGGTGGGGATTGCCGAGCGCGATGCCCTCGCGGTGGGCGGCCTGGGGCAGCGTCCAGTGGCGCAACCCGTCCTCCTTTTTGGCCGCGATGCCGTGGTACTCGCTGTAGGCGATGCGCACGCACCGCCAGTCGGCGTCCGGCAGTGCCAGCTCGTAGCCGGCGGCCGTGCGGTGCAGCGTCCGCTTCTCCAGCGGAGCGTCGTAGGCGAGCACGACCGCGGCGCCGGCAAGGGCGGCGGCGATCTCGGCATGCGCGTCGCGGTAGTGCGGCGCATCGAGGCGCTGCAGCTCGGCGCGGTCGATGCCGTGCGCGGCGGTCGCCTCGCGGGTGATCGTTCCGGTGGGCAGCACCACCAGGTCCAGCCGCACCGTGCCGGCGGTGTCGATCATCGATACCTCGACGACCTCGGCGCTGGGCTGGAAACTGGTCTTCTTGGTGGCGGCGATCAGCACGTCGGTGCGCCCGAGCAGCATGCGCGCCTCGCCCTGAACGCGCTTGGCGGCCGGCGGCAGCGGCCCCCGCGCGCGCTTCCGCGCGGCGCTGATCCGGCGCCGGCGCGGCAGCACACGGGCGGCCAAAAACAGGAGCACGGCGCCGCCGGCGAGTGCGATGAACAGGAACGGGCTCACGTCGGCGGCCCGCGGCGGCTGTTCCGCATGTCGATCAATGCCTGCGTGTCCACCGCACCAACCTTAATGCAGGGTCCGGCGGGGCGCCACCCGCGCCAAGGGAGCAGCAGGTTGCCGCCCTTGCTGACCGTGTCGGCGAGCATGCGCACCAACTGGCCGACGCTGTTCCACGATGCCTCGGCGCGGTGGTATCCCCAGGCACCGGAAAAGGTCTCGATGCGGCCGTAGCCGGTGAGCAACTCGCGCACCTGGCCGTGCAGGTACTCAATGTACCGGTGCTGGTCGCGCTTCGCGTTGAGCTGCGCCCGTTGCGGGTGGTTGCGCAGTTGCGCTCCTCGCGGTTGGGCTGCCGGTTACTCGAACACGATGGTGTAGTCGAGCGGCTCGTCGAGCACCAGAATGCGCAGCAGGGGAATGGTAATGAGCAGGCTGCCGTCCTCCTGCAGCTCGCCGCCGTCGTGCTCCAAGATGCGGCCGTCGATGGCGACGCGCACCGTCACCGCCGACGCCTCGATGGCGGGCGGCCCCTCGTCGCCGAGCACGAAGCCCATCATCTCCAGGTACTCGGCGTCGGTCACTTCCAGATCCTGCTGCGGGCCGAGGCTGACCAGCAATGGATGATCGAGTACCGGGAACAGGGAGGTGAGCTCGCGGTAATTGTCGCGGTCCAGATGCACCCGCAGCGTGCTCGGGCCGCTGCCGGAGAGGGTGATGAGGGCGGTGCCCGCCGGCCCCGGGACCGGCGTGTTGCGCGTCAGCAACGCCTTCAGATCGTCGAACGTGAGGCTCAGTGCCAGCTCCTCCGGGGTGGGCGTGGCAACCTGGGTTACGGCGACGCCGCGCCGTTCGCCAATGGAACGCTCCACCTCTTCGGTGTCGAATATCGCTTCGGGCAGGATCTCGGAATCGCCGGCTGCCTCGGCCAGCGTATCGAGATAGTCCACGAACACCGGCTCCAGCTTGACGTGGATCTGCGCGTCGCCGGAGCGGTCGACGCGCAGCGTGAGCTGCTGATTCACGGTGCAGCCCGCCGTTGCCAGCAGCAGCACCAGGACGGCCAGCGCCGCGGCCGCCAAACGCCGGACTCGAACATGCCGGCCAACCGGCGCCGCCGGTACATCGATGTTCGCGGTGTTCCGTGTCACGGACTGGCCGGGCCCACTCATGCCGCGGCCAACTCTTGCAGAATAAGACAATACGCCTCCTGTGCGCGCCCAAAGCTGGCCCGGCGAAAGAACTCGTCCGGGCCGTGCGCGCCCTCGTCGTCGAGACCGAAGGAAAAGCCGATGGTGTGGATGCCCAGCTCCTGCTGCAACAAGCCGCACACCGGGATGCTGCCGCCGGAGCCGGTGTGCAGGGGCGCTACCCCGTACAGTTTTTCCAGCACCTTGGCCGCCGCCCGGTTGCCGGGATGGTCGGCCGGGACCGAGTAGGGTGCGCCGTGCACGTCGCTGACGTCGCAATTCACGCGCACCCCCGCGGCAGCGTGGCGGCGCAGGTGCGCGGCGACCAGCTCCAGGATGCGCGCCGGCTGCTGGTTGGCGACCAGCCGGCAGGTGATCTTGGCGTGCGCGGCGGCCGGCAGCACGGTCTTGGTGCCGGCGCCCTGAAAGCCGCCCCACAGGCCGTTCACCTCCAGCGTGGGCCTGATCCACTCCCGTTCGTAGGTGCTCCAGCCGGCCTCGCCGTACAGGGCGGGGACGCCGGTGGTTGCCAGGTAGGCGGCCTCGTCGAACGGCACCTTGGCGTACCGGGCGCGCTGCTCCGGCGTCGGCTCCACCACGTCGTCGTAGAAGCCGTTCACGGCCACGCGCCCATCGGCGTCGTGCAGGCCGGCGATCAATTCGGCCAGCGCATGCAGCGGATTCTGGATGGTGCCGCCGTACAGGCCGGAGTGCATGTCGGCCGCCGGGCCGGTTACGTCCACCTGCAGGGCGCAAATCCCGCGCAGCGACATCAGCAGCGTGGGCACGGTCTCGCTCCACTGGCCGCCGTCGGCGGACAGCGCAAAGTCGCAGGCCAGCAGTTCGCGGTGGGAGCGCACGAACCCGGCCAGTTGCGGGCTGCCGATCTCCTCCTGGCCTTCGAGGAAGAACTTGATGTTCACCGGCAGCGCGCCGGCGGTGCGCAGCAGCGCCTCCACGGCGACGATCGGCGCGAGCATGTTGCCCTTGTCGTCGGAGGCGCCGCGTGCGTAGATGCGGTCGCCGGCCAGGCGCGGCTCGAACGGCGGCTGGCTCCAGCCGTCTTCGAACACCGCCGGTTGCACGTCGAAGTGGCCGTAGATGAGCACGGTGGGCGCGCCGGGGAGGTGCAGCCAATCGCCGTACACCACCGGGTGGCCGCCGGTCGGCAGCGTCTGCACGTGCTCGATGCCGGCCGCCTGCAGGCGCGCGTGCACCCAGGCGCCAGCGGCGGCCACATCGTCCGCGTGCGCCGGCAGGGCGCTGACGCTGGGTATGCGAATGAAGGTGAGCAACTCGTCGACCACGCGGTCGCGATGCTCGTGAAGATAGGTTTTCCAGTTCATGGCGATAGGAAGGCTACCGCATACGTTACACTACGACCGGAGTTTCGCTCAATCGGCCGCGGGCGTCTTTTCTGGCCAAAAAGGAGCATGACAATGGAACTGCAGGAAACCTGGGATCTGGAGGGGATCTTCGCCGGCGGCTCGCGGTCGCCGGAGTTCGCCGATTTTCTGGCCCGCCTGGATGCGGGTATCGAGACGCTCGCCGGGCAGGTGGCGGCGCTCGGCGAGGAGCCGGGCGACTGGAGCGCGGCGGTGAGCGGCTGGCAGCAGCGCGCAGCCGAGCTGGGCCAAGCGTACAGCTTCGTGGAGTGCCTGGCGGCGGCCGATACCGGCGACGCGGTGGCCACCCAGCTCGGCGGCCGGCTGGACGCGGTCGAGGCGCGGCTGAAGAGCATCGAAGTGGAAATCGACAAGCGCCTGCTGGCGCTGTCCGACGACACCTGGCGGCGCCTGCTGGAGCAGGAGCCGCTCGCCCAGGTCGCGTTCTTCCTGGACCGGCAGCGCGCCATGGCGCGCCACAAGATGGACCCGCGGCGGGAGACGCTGGCGGAGACGCTGGCGGTCAACGGCTACCACGCCTGGGGGCGGATGTACGACAAGCTGGCCGGCTCGTTGCGCGCCACGGTGACCGAGGACAGGCAGCCGGTGGAGCTGTCGATAGGGCAGCTCGTGCACCGGCTGGAGGATGCCGACGGCGCCGTGCGCGGCGCTGCGTTCGGCCATCTGGAGGAGGCGTGGCGCGGCGTGCAGGATCTGGCCGCCATGGCCCTGAACAGCCAGGCGGGGTTCCGGCAGAGCCTGTACGCGGGGCGCGGCTGGCAGTCGATCCTGTGGGAGCCGCTGCACCTCAACCGGCTGCGGCCCGAAACCCTGCAGGCGATGTGGAGCGCCATCGCCGCCAAGAGCGCGGCGCTGCTGCCTTACCTGGAGGCCAAGGCGCGCCTCCTGAACATCGACCGCATGCGCTGGGCGGACCTGATCGCGCCGGTGGCGAACAGCGACAGCCGCTTCGAATACCCGGCCGCGGCCGACTACATCGTGCAGCGGTTCGCGGCGTTCGGCGGCGAGCTGGGCGAGTTTGCCCGGCACGCCTTCGCGCGGCGCTGGATCGAGGTAGAGGACCGGCCCGGCAAGGCGGCCGGCGGCTTCTGCACCGACCTGCCGCTGAGCCGGCAGACGCGCATCTTCATGACCTACGGCGGCACCTTCGGCGGGGCGACCACGCTGGCGCACGAACTCGGCCACGCCTACCACGCCTGGCTGCTGCGCGAGCGGCCCTACTTCGCCACCCACTACCCGATGGCGCTGGCGGAGACGGCGAGCACGTTCTGCGAGACGTTGATCATGGACGCGGCGCTCGATGCCGCGGACGGCGAGCAGGAACTGGCGCTGCTCGGCAACATCGGCGACGAGGCGGTGATGATGCTGATGAACCTGCGCAGCCGGTTCCTGTTCGAGACCGCCTTCTTCGAGCGCCGCGCGGACGGCCCGCTGACCGCGGACGAGCTGAGCGAGGTGATGGTGGCGGCGCAGCGCGAGGCGTACCGCGGCGGGCTGGCCGAGGATGGCTACCATCCCCTGTTCTGGGCCTCGAAGCTGCACTTCTACATCACTTCCATGCCGTTCTACAACTTCCCCTACGTATTCGGGTACCTGTTCAGCAACGGCCTGTCCGCGCTCGCCCGCCGCGACGGGCCGGGCTTCTCCAAGGCGTACGCGCGGCTGCTGCAGGACACCGGCTCGATGACCTGCGAGGAGTTGGCGCAGCGCCACCTGGGCGAGGACCTGACCGGCGCGCCGTTCTGGGAACGGGCCGTGGACCGGGTGCTGGAAGTCGTCCCCCGCTTCACCCGCGCCGCCGCGCAGGCCCGGTGAGCCAGACAACGCCAAGGAGCCTGCCAAGTAAGCGGTCAAGGTATTGACCAGTTATCTGGTAACTGTTTATTATACCTCCAGTTGATCTGCCAAATAAGCGGTCAAGCAGCGTGTCGAAGTAGCTATGGATTGGGAACGGTTCGAATTCGCTTATCGATTGGAGGTCGAGGATCGCGGGTCGTTGATCACCATTGAAGCGTACCGGGAGGCGGCGTTCAACCTCGTACTCCCGCCGGATTGGCGCGATCAGCTTGGCCAGCTCAATCGAGTGCGGGCGGTGCACGGGACCACCGCGCTCGAGGGCAATCCGCTGTCGGAACAGCAAGTGGCGGAATCGTTGGATGACAACGACACCAAGCGACTTCGGACACGCGAGCAGGTGCAGATCAGAAACGCCGGCATCGCGCAGGACTGGGTGCGGTCCAGATTCGGAAACAAAAAGGCAGCGCTGCAACTGGAGGACATCCTGCAGATGCATCGGCTGATGACCAGCCATTCCGACGAGGCGAACAACGTGCCGGGGCGGTTTCGGCGCAACCGTGTCGTGGTCGGCACTGCCGCGCTCGGCGGCGTGCATCGCGGAGCGCCGCCGGACGACATCCCGCGATTGATGGGCGAGTTCGTCGCATTCATCAATTCCGCCCGTGTGCACGGCGAGCATCCGGTGGTCGCCGCCCTGCTTGGCCATTTCTTTCTGGTCACCATCCATCCGTTCGGCGACGGCAACGGGCGCGTCTCCCGGCTGGTGGAGGCGGCGATGCTGTACCAGGGCGGCTACAACGTGCATGGCTTTTACGGATTGTCCAACTACTTCTACCGCAACGGCGAAGAGTACAAGATGCGCCTCCAGGAGTGCCGCGGGACGCAGCCGTTGGATGTCTCGCCGTTCGTGAACTTCGCCCTCGCCGGGTTTGCCGCGGAGCTTGGCGGCATCAACAACTTCATCAAGACCAAGCTGAACCGGCTGGTGTACCGCGACACCATGTTGAAGGCGTACAACCGGAAAGTTGGGCAGCGCCGCCGTGTGCTCAACGACCGGGAATACCGCCTTCTGACCTTTCTGCTCGATGAGACCGAACCGGAAGACCCCTTTGCCGAGAAACCATCGAAGCAAGTCTCGTTTGCCGATCTGTTCACATCGCCCTACGTCAGGTCTGCGTATCGTTCCGTCACGCCGCGCACGTTCCGTCGCGAGTTGATCCGCCTCGCCGATCTCGGCTTCATCCTCTTCACGAATCCCGGAGGGGACGGCCAAGCGTTCATTGAGCTCGACTTTGCCGCCATCGGCAGGTACTGACCGCGCTCCAACCGTCGAACAAGGCGCCCGCGGGCTGTCCGGCGCGATCACCCGGCATGGTGTGCGGCGCGTCGATTCGGGAGACAAGGCAGGGCATTCGTGCGACACTGCCGACGTGCGCTTCCGCCGCCAACCCGCAGTGCGGTTGATCGACCAGACTGCCGTGTTGATGGTGCGCCGGCGTCGGCGCAGCGCTTGCCGGCTGGGGGTGTAGCGGTGCGCGATAAGCGGCGCGCGAAGCACCGCGGGAAGAAGCGCGCCCCGCAACGGCGCCTGCCGCCCGAGCTCCTGTTGGAGCAGGCCCGCCAAAGCCTGGCCGACGGCAACCCGCGCAAAGCGCTCGAACTGCTGCGCCGCATACCGCACCAGGGGGGCGATGGTGGCGATCCGGGAGCGTTGCCGCTGTGGTTGTTTTGCGCCTGCGTCGAACGCGCGCGCCAGTTGACCGACAAGGGCATGGCCAAGGAGGCGGCCGCGATGCGCGACCGCGCTGCGCAGCACCGCGCGGCGATAGCGGTCCGGAGCCTGCCGGAGCCCGACCTGATCCGCTATCTGCGCTGCCTGGACGGCGGCGACGCCGTTTCGGTATACGCCGAGTATCTCGGCGGCGGTCCGCCGCTGGCTGCAGCCGAGCGGGTAGTGGCGGACCGGTTGGTGATTGACCGTTGCTGGCAGCCGCTGGAGCGCCTCGCGGCCGACCACGCGCTGCGGCGCGACGCGGGGCCGGTACAGTGCAGCCTCGATGCCATGGACCGCGGACAATGGGAGTGCGCGTCACGTTTGCTGGAAGGCATCCCGCGGCGGTCGCCGTTCGCCCCGTGGCGGACATTCTGCAAAGCGATGATGAGCTATGCCGCCGGCGACGATCGCGGCCTGCAGCGCGCCGCCGACCTGCTGCCGGAGGAGTTCCCGCTGAGCGGCACGGTTGCCGAGCTCAAGCGCTGCGCGGGCGGCGGCGAGCGGCCGGGTCCGGCCGCGGTCCAGCAGGCGCTCGGCACCGACGGCACGCTGGCCGCGACGACCGCCGCCAAGCTGCGCCAGGCGCTGCTGCGCGGCGATACGCATCAGATTGAACGGCACTTGGTCAGCCTCGCGGATGCCGTCTACCCCGAGAATCCTCTGCCGGCGCGGATCGACCTGCTGATGATCGTGGCGCGGGCGACACTGGAGAGCCCGGTGCCGGTAGCCGCTTTCTTCGACGCCGCTGCACGGACCATCCCGGAACAGCATCTCGAAAGCGTCATCGCGCAGGCCACTCTGTTGCTCCAACACTGCGACCCCGACGAGATCTGGGATCCGGGCGCCGCGGTGACTTACCTGGACTACCTGTCCGTGCCGTTCCCGCGCTCCGCCGATCAGGCGCTGGCCCGCGCCTGCGTGCTGGAATCGCTCGCGCGCAGCGGTGCCGCGGCGCGAATCCACCTGCGCCCCCTCGACGCCGACGCGACGCAACCGGTCACCACCCTGCTCGGCAGCCCTCCCCAACACCCTGACCTGGTGCTGGTCGACCTGCTGCTGGCCAGCCTGCAAGCCGACCCGCAATCCACCAGCGGCTATCGCTTTCTGCTCGATCTCCTGCGCCGGCACCCGCCGGCTGACGAAGCGCGGCTGCGCGGTATCCTGCACGAGCTGGCCGCGCGCTACCCCGACGCCCCCGAGCCGTGGCTGGAGTTGGCGAGCCTGGACTACTCGCGCAATGCCTACCGGCGTGCCGAGGACGCGCTCGGCGAGGCGCTCCGGCGCGCCCCCTACGACGACCGTATTCTCGACCTGCAGGCAATCGGGTTTCTCAAATCCGCCGATCAGAGCCGCAAGCGCGGCAGTTTCCCGCGCGCCGAGCAGGATCTGGCGCGCGCCGCCGACCTGCGGCGGCCGCGGCTGGAGCCGATCCTGCGGGTCAAGCGCCTGCTGCTGGACCTGGTCGCGGCCGGCGCGCGTGTCGAACAGGCAGTAGCTCCCCATCTGGAGCCGCTGGCGCCGCCGGCACGGCTCAGGACACTGGCCGTGGCGATCCATGATCTGGAGGAGAATAGCCACGTCAAGAACGTCGATCCGCGGATGGCACGCGCGCTGCGGCAGGTTCTGGCCCGAGCGGCCGGTGCCATCAAACAGCTCGACCCGGATGCAGCGCTCGAGCTGATGGCCGACCTGCCGGCCGACTGCCGACTCCTGTACGGGAGTCTGCGGGTCGCTCCGGTTCTGGCCAAGTGGTGGCGGGCGCTGCTGGCGCGGCTCGACGGCGAGCGCCTGACCGCCTGTTTCGACACGCTGCTTGCCTGCGGCGGGCGAAACACCGTCCGCAATGAGCTGGAACGCCGTCTGCGCGGCGGCCGCGCGGCCGATCACGACCCCCTGTTGCCGTTTTACCTGGCCGTGATCCGCTACGAAGAACGAGAGGACTACGATGCGGCGCGTTTTCTCGATATCGTGGAGCGCGCCGACGCCGCCGGGATGCGGCGCTTGCGTGAGGCGGCGAAGCGCCTCGCTGCCGTGGTGGAGCAGCCGCTGCGGCAGGCGCTGCAGCAGTTCGACTTCGAGTCGCTGGAGCGGATGGTTCCGTCGTTCGAGGATCTGCGCGAGATGATCGAAGATCTGGGCGGGCTGGATCAGGTTCTGGGGCGTGTGGGAGATGTGGAAGATGTGGAAGATGTGGAGGCTGCGGAAGTTGCCGGCCCGCCCGAGTCCGCGGCACAGGCACAGACCGAGGCGTCGGTGCGCGAATTTCGGGCGGCGCTCAACAAGGCCGCGCGCAATGGACGGTTGGATCGGTCCGAGCAGGGGCTGCTGTTCGAGCAAGAGGAGACCCTGATCATACTGGATCGTCTGGAAGTGATGATCGGCAACGCCGGGCTGCGCGGCGCAGCGCCGGAGATCATGACAGAGATCGCACACGCCGTGCGACCCGACGGGAAGATCGGGCGGATACTCGACGATCTGGCCACCTGGTGTGCGGCCGATGCGCGGCGCGCAGCGCTATCGCAGGAATTGGACGCCTTGCTGTATACCAAGCGGGACGCCGGCGGTGCCGGCAAGGAGCGATGTTGATGTTGGCCCACTATCTGACTCTGGATCTTGCCCCGGGCGCCAGCCAGGAGGAGATACGGCAGCGCTATCTGGACTTGATCCGCAGCCATCCGCCGAGCCGCGACCCGGATCGCTTCGGGCGCATCGCCGCCGCCTACGAAGCGCTGCAGGATGACCGGGCGCGCGTGCGGACGGCCATGTTCGGGATCGCGGCGTACAGCGACTGGGAGCTGGCGCTGGACGCCCTGGTGCAGGCGCGCACCGCGGCTCGCAAGGTGCCCGGCCTGCAGGCGCTGCTGGCGGCGGAAGGACTGGCGCAGTGAAACCAGGGCTCACGCAAGCGGCGCAGCAGGACGGCAGCGGCGACTGGAAGCAGCAGGCGCTGGCAGAGTTCAAGCAGTGGCTGGATGAACTGGCCGTTGCCCCGCCGGAAGCGGAACAGGAGCCGGATCGGGGCGCCGCACCCTGCGACCTGCGCGATCTGTTCGCGGAGCTTGCCGCGCTGCGGCAGGAAGTGCGGCTGCAGAATCGCGAGCAGTCGCGGGCGGGACGGGAACTGGCCAACGCCGCGGCCCGCTACGACGAGGCCAATCGCGTCGTGGAAGCCCGCGACCAGGAACTGGCGGCGTTCGAGGATCGCGTCGCGCGTGCGGCCGAGAATCGCTGCCTGCTGCCGGTACTGGAACTGCGCGACGCCCTGGTGCGCGGCCGCGACGCGGCGGCGCGGCTGCGGAAAGCCGGCAACAAGGGTAACAAGGGCAGGAAGGGCAGGAAGGGGCCGCGCAAGGGTGCGCGCAAGCTGTTGCGCCGCATGCAGCCGGGCATCGCCGGGGTGATCGAAGGCTACGAGCTGGCGATCAGACGTTGCGACCGCATGTTGGCGCAGTTTGGCGTGCACGCCGTGCCGACGGTGGCGGCCCGGTTCGATGCCCGCACCATGCACGCCGTGGACACACGCCGGGTCAAGCAACAAGCTGAGGGGGTCGTGGTGGAGGAATACATTGCTGGATTCGTACGAGACGGCGCCGTGCTGCGCCTGGCGGAAGTGGCGGTCAACCGCCTGCAGGCAGCGGAGGGAGCGGATTGATGGCGGCGGATCATGAGCCGGTGATCGGCATCGACCTGGGCACCACCAACTCGGAGGTGGCGATCATTGCCGGGGGGGCGCCACGCATCGTCGGTGCCGATGACGATGCGATCATGCCCTCGTGTGTGGGAGTGGACGATTCAGGAGCGATCGTCGTCGGACACCAGGCGCGCAACCAGTATGCCGCGGCACCGGAGCGGACGGTGCGGTCGATCAAGCGGCTGATGGGGTCCGACACGCGTGTGCGGATGGGACCGGAAGCGTACAGCCCGCCGGAGATATCGGCGTTCATCCTGAAAGCGCTCAAGGAGCGCGCGGCGGGCGCGCTCGGACATCCGGTCCGCAAGGCGGTGATCACGGTGCCCGCGTACTTTACCGACACGCAGCGGCAGGCGACCCGGGAGGCGGGCCAGATCGCCGGTCTGGAGGTGGTGCGGATCATCAATGAACCCACTGCCGCCGCCCTCGCGTACCAGCGCGGCGACGACGGGCAACGCAAGATCCTGGTATACGACCTGGGCGGCGGCACGTTCGACGTTTCGGTAGTAAGGATCGAGCGCGGGGTGGTGGAAGTGCTGGCTACGAGCGGCGACAATCACCTCGGCGGCGATGACTTCGACGCGATCATCCTGGATCGCATCAATACCCATCTGGAAACGGAGACCGGGCTCGACGGTGTGCGCGACGATCGCCTGCTGCAGGCACGGCTTGGGCGGGCGGCGGAACAGGCCAAGGTCGAACTCTCCCGGCAGCCGTACGTACTGGTCGAAGAAGACCACGTCGCCACGGTGGCCGGCGCGGTGCAGCACCTGTCATGGGAATGGAGCCGCACCGACTTCGAGAGCGCCATCGAGGAGCTGCTGGCGCGCACCATGCGCGCCGTCACCACCGCACTGGATGACGCGGCGGTGCGCCCGAACGAGCTCGATCGCATTCTGCTGGTCGGCGGCTCGACGCGCATTCCGCGCGTCACCCAACTGCTGGCCGAGCGCCTGGGACAGGAGCCGCACGCGGAAGTGGATCCGGAACTGTGCGTGGCGCTGGGCGCCGGCGTGCAGGCGGGCATCGAAATGGGTCTCGACATGCCGGCCGTGCTGGTCGACATCACGCCCTACACGTTCGGCACCAGCGTGGTTGGCGAACTCGATGGGCGCCCGTATGCGCATCAGTTCGTGCCGCTGATCCGGCGCAACGCGAAGCTGCCGGTTACCCACACCGGGGCATTCTATACGCTGCACGAGAAGCAGGAGTTCGTCGACATCAAGGTGTACCAGGGGGAGCATCCCGACGCCCTGCAGAACGTCGAGATCGGCACCTTTCTGTTCGCGGGGTTGAACCGGCAACAGGGCGCTCGGGACCGCGGCCTGCTGTTCACGTACCACCTGGATCTGGACGGCATCCTGAGCGTGCACGCCGTGGAGCGGGCGACCGGGCGCGAGACCCGCGGCGTGATCGAACACGCCCTCGGCCGCTCGACCGAGGAGGCGGTCAGCGCCTCCCGAGAGCGGATCACCGCCCGCTGGGGCGCGGAGGCGGAGCCGGGCGCAACCGATGCCGCGGAGGAGGCGGGAGCGCCGGAGCTGCCGCCTGAGATTCGCGACACCCTCAGGCGGGCGGAGTCGGCCCTGGCAACGGCCCCGGATGAAGACAAGGAAGAGATCGTCGACCTGATGGAAGATCTGCGCGATGCCGTAAAGGACGGCGACACCGAGCGGGCCGCCGGGGCCAAGCAGGAACTCGACGAGATCCTGTTCTACCTGGAGTAGCCGCCATGCCGCGATGCCCGACCTGCGGCGCCCGGCACCGCGGCGGCCTGCAGTGCCACCGCTGCCGGACCGACCTGCAGCAGGTGCTGCTCATCGAACGAAGCGCGGCCGGCCTGCGGCAGCGGGCACGCGCGGCGCTCGCCGCCGGTCGCAGCGTACAGGCGCGCGCTTGCGCCGAGCGCGCGTGCGCTCTGCACCGCTGTCCCGAGTCGCTCGCGGTGTGCGCCGTGGTCGCGTTGCGAGAGCGCGACTTCGCCCTGGCGCTGCGCCTCTGGTGCGAGCGCAACACCCTTACCCGCGACTAAAACCTCACGCCGTGGCAACACGCTAATCCTGGTACCGAGTGATCAGAGAAGCTACAGATCAGTAGTCAATAATTCGGTTACTTACGTTTCGGTATTGCCGGAGGCGGGCACTTGGAGGCAGGACGGGGCGCTGTACGTGCATGGCACGGGTCTTGCGTATGGTCAGGCAACCAACGGTTCTTCGGAGGTCCACGTTGTCCGACTGTCCCGCTCTGGCGCTCGCGAAGGCCACGCGTATCGACCTGTTCAATTACCGGAAACCGGCCATGCGCATCTTCCATACGACCTGGTTCGCGTTCTTCCTGTGCTTCTTCGGCTGGTTCGGGATGGCGCCGCTGATGGCGGTGGTGCGCGAGGAACTGGCACTCACGCAGGCCCAGATCGGCAACATCATCATCGCCTCGGTGGCGATCACTATCGTGGCGCGGCTGGTGATCGGCTGGGTGTGCGACCGTTTCGGGCCGCGCATCACCTATACCTGGCTGCTGCTGCTCGGCGCGCTGCCGGTCATGGGCATCGGATTGGCGCACAGCTACACCTCGTTCCTGCTGTTCCGGCTGGCGATCGGCGTGGTCGGAGCCAGCTTCGTCATCACCCAATACCACACCTCGGTGGCATTCGCACCCAACGTGGTGGGCACGGCGAACGCCACCACGGCCGGCTGGGGCAACCTCGGCGGTGGCGTCACGCAGATGGCGATGCCGCTGATCTTCGCCCTGTTCGTTACTCTGGGATTCACCGACGCCATCAGTTGGCGCCTGGCGATGGTAGTGCCGGGCTGCGCCATGCTCGTTGCCGGCGTGCTGTACTGGCATCTGACCACCGACACGGTGGACGGCAACTACCGCGCGTTGCGCGCGGCACGGCGCATGGCGAGCGCCGCCCAGACGAAAGGGTCTTTCCTGCTGGCGGCGCGTGACCGGCGGGTGTGGGCGCTGTTCGTGATCTACGGCGCATGCTTCGGGATCGAACTCACGGTGAACAACATCGCCGCCCTGTACTTCAAGGATTACTTCGATCTGGGGCTGAAGGGGGCCGGGATCGTCGCCGGCCTGTTCGGGCTGATGAACATCTTTGCCCGCACCCTGGGCGGCGCATTCGGCGACCGCGCCGGCAGGAAGCGGGGCCTGAAGGGCCGGGTGGCCTTTCTCGGCGTCGTGCTGGCCGGCGAGGGGCTGGCCCTGATCCTGTTCTCGCGCATGGCGGTGCTGCCGGTGGCGATCCTGACCCTGGTCACGTTCAGCCTGTTCGTACAGATGTCGGAGGGGGCTACCTTCTCGGTGGTGCCGTTCATCAACCGCAAGGCGCTCGGTTCGGTGGCCGGAATCGTCGGTGCGGGCGGCAACGCCGGGGCGGTGGCGGCCGGGTTCCTGTTCCGCATGGAGGGATTGCCGTGGCCGCAGGCGCTGCTGATCCTGGGCGCAATCGTGGCGTGCACATCGTCGCTGACGCTGCTGGTGCGCTTCTCGCCGGCGGCCGAAGTGGAGGCGCGCGCAGAGCTGCACGAGCGGCTGCGCCGGGCACGGATCGAAGTCGCTCCGCAGGCGGCGTAACCGTGGCCTCGACCGACGGCACCGGCGCGGGCGCCGCTGCCGGTGCAGCCGCAGGCGTCTCCGGCGTCGCTCCCGGTACGACCTCTGCTTCCGGCTCCCCCGGCGCAGACGTTTCCGGCGCTGCGCCCGGCGCGCGCGCGGGGGCGCCGTTCACCGATGAACAGCGCCGCTACCTCGAACGGCTGTTCGCCGGCGCCTTGCGGCGGCGGCAGTCGCCGGCGGAGCAGGGCGCCGCGGAGACGCCGTTGGTACACGGCGTGCCGGCCGCCGACGGTGCCCCGGCGGTCGACGAACTGTCGCGCGAGGAACGGATCAAGCACGAGCGCAACCCGCTCGACATCTGGGACACCGTGCTCGCCAATGCGGCGCGCGAGCGGTTCCCGGAAGCGGATGACGTGTTCCGCTACAAGTTTCACGGTCTGTTCCACACCGCCCCGGCGCAGGACGCGTACATGTGCCGGCTGCGCGTGCCGGCGAACCAGATCAGCTCCCGCCAGCTGCGCGGTCTGGCCGCGCTCGCGGCCGAGTACGCCGGCGGTTATGCCGACCTCACCACGCGCGGCAACCTGCAACTCCGCGAGGTGGGCGCCCGCCACGCCCCCGACCTGCTGATGGGGCTGTACGACCTCGGCCTCACCGCGCGCGGGACGGGCGCCGACAACATCCGCAACGTCACCGCCACTCCCACCTCCGGCTTCGACCCGCGGGAGCTGTGCGACGTGCGCCCGCAAGCGCGCGCGCTGCACCACTACATCCTGCACAGCCGCGACCTGTACGGGCTGCCGCGCAAATTCAACGTGGCGTTCGACAGCGGCGGCCAGGTGAGCGTCGCCGGGGCCACCAATGACATCGGCCTGCGCGCCGTGCGGGTCCCGGAACAGGCCGCCAAGGCGGGCGGTGAGCCGGCCGCCGAACCGTCCGCCTCGGCGGGCGCCGAGGCGGGCGCGGGGCTGGCGCCCGGGGTGTACTTCCGCATGTTGCTCGGCGGCATTACCGGGCACGGCAGCTTCGGTCGCGACGCCGGCATCGTGGTGCCGGCGGAGGAGTGCGTGGCAGTGGTCGCAGCGATGCTGCGGGTGTTCGCGGCCGCCGGCGACCGCACCAACCGCAAGCGGGCGCGGCTCAAGTACGTGCTCGAGCGCTGGGGGATCGAGCGGTTCGTAGCGGAGACCGAAGCGCCGCTCCAGCAGTGCGCCGCAGCGGCGCCGGTAGTGCGCGGCGCGCACGTCGGCGTGCACCGGCAGCGCCAGCCGGAGTTCAACTGGGTGGGGGTCGGCGTGCCGGGCGGCCGGCTGTCGGGCGCCAGCATGGCGGCGCTGGCTGACCTGGCAGAGCGGTTCGGCGCGGGCGAGTTGCGCCTTACCGTGTTCCAGAATGCGCTGATTCCGCATGTGGCCGACCGTGACACCGCCGCGCTGGTGGCGGCGCTGGAACAGGTCGGGCTGAGCGCGGCGCCGTCGAGCTACGCGGCCGGCACCGTGGCGTGCACCGGCAACGCGGGCTGCAAGTTTGCCATGACCGACACCAAGGGCGCCGCCGTCACCCTGGCCCGCCACCTGGAACGCAGCGCTCCGCTCGACGGCCCGATCAACATCCATATCACCGGCTGCCCGAACTCCTGCGCCCAGCACTACTGCGGCGACATTGGCCTGCTCGGCGTCGGCGGCGGGACCACCCAGGACGGCGAGGCGGTGGAGGCCTACAACGTGCTGTTCGGCGGCGGCATGGACCAGGAGCAGGCGCTCGCCGAGGAGGCGTACCGGGCAGTGCCGGTGGCGCAACTGCCGGCGCTCCTGACCCGGGTGCTGCGCGTCTACCAAAGTCACCGGCTGGCGGGCGAGAGTTTCAACGAGTTCATTCGCCGCCAAGGCGTCGCCGCCGTGACGCGGCTTGCCGGCGAGGCAGGTGCTACCGGCACGGCGGCGGTTACGGCAGCACGCGCCGCGGGGCGGCTCGGCGGAGAGCCGGAGATCTCCGCCTTGGCGCCGGCTATGGATGCCAGCGGGGCCAGGCGGCTTGCCGGCGAGGCAGGCGCTGCAGGGCGGCTCGCCGGAGGGCCGGAGATCTCCGCCGTGGCCCCGGCCGTGGATGCCCGCGGAGCCAGGCCGCTTGCCGAGTCGGCCGCCGCTGGCGCTGCGGAGGGCTTGGCGCTGGCAGCCGCTTCCCCTGCAGCCTCGAACACGGCGGCCACCGCCACCGCGGCCCGCACCCCAGGAGCGTCGATCCATGGCACGTGAGAACGTCACGCTCGGTCTTGTGTCGGAGCAGGCGCCATTCAATGTCGCGCAGCGGATCTGGCTGGACGGCTACCTGGCGGGCATGCTCAACGGGGCGGACCTCGCCGGTGGCGGGCAGCAGCCGCCGGTGGCGGCGCCGACGCGTCCGCTGGCGGTGGTGTTCGCGACCCAGACCGGCACCGCGGAGTCGCTGGCGCGCAAGACCGCCAAACAGGCGCGCGGGCGCGGCTTCGCGGCGCGCGTGATCGACGCCGCCGAGGCGTCGCCGGCGGCGCTGGCTGCTGCCGGCACGCTGCTGGTGATCGCCAGCACCTATGGCGACGGCGATCCCCCGGACGCGGCGCAGCCGTTGTGGGCAGAGCTGAACCGTGCGGACGCGCCGCGCTTCGATCAGGTGAGCTTCGCGGTGCTGGCGCTCGGCGATTCCAGCTACCAGCAGTTCTGCGCCTTCGGCCACGCATTGGATGAACGGTTGGCCGCCCTTGGCGGCACCCGGCTGTGCGCCTGCACCGATTGCGACGTGGATCTGGATCCGTTTGCCGGTTGGCAGGAGCGCTGGCCGCCGGCGGCGGGCGCCGCCGGCGCAGCTAATGGTGCCGGCAACGGCACCAACGGCTCCGCTAACGGCACCAACGGCTCCGGAAACGGCACCAACGGCAACAGAAAGGGCAGCGGCAACGGCACCGGGACCGTGCAGGTTGCCGGTCTCGCGGCGGCGCTGTTCGGCGCGGAGGCGGACGACGCGGAGCCGGACGACACGGAGCCGGACGACACGGAGCCGGACTCCGGCGCGGCTGCGGAGCCGGACTCCGGCGCCGGCTACGACGCTGCCCATCCGTTCCTGGCGTCCCTGCAGGAGAGCCGCCCACTCACGGGAGTGGACTCGGTGAAGGACATCCGCCACGTGGCGGTCGACATCGGCGGCTCGCGGATCGCCTACCGGCCGGGCGACGCCCTCGGCGTGCTGCCGTGCAACGACCCGGCACTGGTGGACACGGTACTCGCCGCCGCCGGTTGCGCCGCCGCCGAGCCGGTGGACAGTGGGGGTAGCCCGCGACCGCTGCGCGAGGCGCTGCTGCGGGGCTGCGACCTGACCCGGCCGCGGGCCGCCCTGGCCGAGCGGCTGGGCCTGCCGGCCGCGCGCGCCAGCGGCGGCGTGGACGTGCTCGACGTGCTGCGCGACGCCGCTCCCGGCGTCCTGACGGCGCAGGAGTTGGTGGCGGCGCTGGCGCCGCTGCGGGCGCGGCTCTACTCGATCGCCTCCAGCCCGCTTGCCGCCGCGGATGCCGTGCACCTGACCATCGCCATGGTGCACTGGGTCGCCGCCGGGCGTGCGCGCGACGGCGTGTGCTCCACCTACCTCGGTTTGCGTGCCGCTGCCGGCACGCCCGTGCCGGTCTACCTGCACGTCAACCGCAACTTCCGCCTGCCGGCCGACGATCGGGTGCCGATCGTCATGATCGGCCCCGGTACCGGTATCGCGCCGTTCCGCGCCTTCCTGCAGGAGCGGCAGGCGCGCGCCGCGGCCGGATCGCGGAGTTGGCTGTTGTTCGGCAACCCGCACCGCGCCACCGATTTTCTCTATCGTGGCGAGCTGGAAGCGTGGCTGGGCGACGGCACCCTTACCCGCCTCACCACTGCCTTTTCGCGTGACCAGGGGCACAAGGTGTATGTCCAGCACCGGATTGCCGAGCACGGCGCCGAGCTGTTCCGCTGGCTGGAGGAGGGCGCCCACTTGTACGTGTGCGGGGATGCCGAGCGCATGGCGCCGGACGTGGACCAGGCGTTGCGGCAGGTGATCGCCAGCCACGGCGGCCGCTGCGCGGATGATGCCGCCGACTACCTGCTGGACCTGAAGCGGGCGCGCCGCTATCAGCGCGACGTGTACTGAGTGCATTGAGGCATCCGTGGAGCGCACCTTCAAGACCACCTGCTCGTACTGCGGCGTCGGCTGCGGCATCGAGGTCACCCGCCACGGCAACGGCCGCCTGACCCTGCGCGGCGACGCCGAGCACCCGGCCAACCAGGGCCGGCTGTGCGCCAAGGGGCTCAACCTGCATCACACGGTGGCCGACACCGACGACCGCCTGTTGTTTCCGCTGCTGCGCGGCAGCCGCGCCCAACCGCTGGCGCGCACCACCTGGGACCGCGCCCTGATCGATCGCCATGGCCCCGAATCGGTGGCGTTCTACGTCTCCGGCCAGCTCCTCACCGAGGAGTACTACGTCGCCAACAAGCTGATGAAGGGCTTCATCGGCAGCAACAACATCGACACCAACTCGCGGCTGTGCATGAGCACCGCGGTCACCGCCTACAAGCTGGCTCTGGGCGAGGACAGCGTGCCGGTAGCCTACGCCGACATCGAACGCTCGAGCTGCTTCCTGATCGCCGGCGCCAACCCGGCCTGGTGCCATCCGATCCTGTTCCAGCGCATCGAGGCGCGCCGGCACAGCGACCCGGACACGCGCGTAATCGTGGTCGACCCGCGCCGCACCCAGAGCTGCTCCATCGCCGACCTGCACCTGCAGATCAATCCCGGCACCGATGTCACCTGCTACCTGGCGCTGGCACGCTGCCTGCTGGACGGCGGCTTCGTCGATCGCCCGTTCCTGGCGCGCCACACCGAAGGCTGGGACGACGTCGCCGGCCAACTCGCCGGCGTCGACCTGGACCGGTCCGCCGCGACCTGCGGGGTGGCGCGCGCCGATCTGGAGCGGGCGGCGCAGATGATCGGCTCCGCGCCCACCTTTCTGTCGCTGTGGGCGATGGGCCTCAACCAGAGCGCCGCTGGCGTCGACAAGAACCTGGCGCTGCTGAATCTGTCGCTGCTGACCGGCCAGATCGGCAAGGCCGGCTCTGGACCGTTCTCCCTCACCGGCCAGCCCAACGCGATGGGCGGGCGCGAAGTGGGCGGCCTGTCCACCATGCTGCCGGCGCACCGCGACTTGGCCAACCCGGCCCACCGGAGCGAGGTGGCCGCGCTGTGGGGCGTGCAGCAGGTGCCGGCCAAGCCGGGCCTGACCGCCACCGAGATGTTCAGCGCTCTGGAGGCGGGCACGCTCAAGGCGATCTGGATCATGTGCACCAACCCGGTGGTGAGCATGCCGGACGTGCGCCGCGCCGAGGCGGCGCTCGGGCGCGCCCGGTTCGTGGTGGTGCAGGACATCTTCACCCGTTCCGATTCGCTGCGCTGGGCCGACGTGGTGCTGCCGGCGGCCGGCTGGCTGGAGAAGCAGGGCACCATGACCAACTCGGAGCGCCGCGTGACCCATCTTCCCAAGGTGGTGGAGCCGCCGGGCGAGGCGCGGCCCGACGTGTGGATTCTGTGCGACTTCGCCCGCCGCATGGGTTGGGGGGAGGCGTTCGCCTACCGCTCGGAAGCGGACATCTTCGCCGAGCACACCCGGCTCACCGCCGGCACGGCGCTCGACATGACCGGCATCGACTACCCCCGGCTGCAGCACGCCGGCAGTATCCAGTGGCCGTGCCCCGCCGCGGACCATCCCGGTACCGAGCGGCTGTTCACCGATCACCGGTTCGCGACCGCCAGCGGCCGCGCCCGGCTGCACGCGGTGGCGGAGCAGGCTCCGGCCGAGCCCCCGTGCGCGGACTATCCGTTCGTGCTCACCACCGGCCGCCTGCGCGACCAGTGGCACACCATGACCCGCACCGGCAAGGTGGCCAAGCTCGGCCAGCACGAGCGGCGCCCGTTCGCCGAACTGCACCCGGACGACGCCGCACGCCTGGGCGTCCGCGAGGGCCGTACCGTGGCGATCGCCAGCCGCTACGGGGTGGTGCGGGTACCGGCGCGGCTGTCCGCCGCGATCAAGCCGGGGGTGGTGTTTGTGCCGATGCACTGGGGCCGCACGGGTACGCCGCGCGGCGATGCCGGGCGCGCCAACAACGTGACCAGCCCGCGCGTCGATCCCCGTTCCAAGGAGCCCGACTTCAAATACACCGCGGTTGCCGTGCGGCCGGTGGTGGCGGAACCGCGGCGTGTGTGCGTGGTGGGCGCGGGACCGGCGGCGCTGGCGTTCGTGCGCGAATATCGCGCGCACAACCGGGACGATCGGATCCAGGTGCTCAGCGCCGAGCGCGAACTGTTCTACAACCGCGTGCTGCTGGTCGAGTACCTGGCCGGCAAACGGCGCTGGCCGGAGCTGCAGTTGACCACGCCCGCGGAGCTCGCCGAGCTGGATCTGGACCTGCATCCCGGCGCCCCGGTCACCGCCATCGACCGCGACCGCAAATGCGTGCGGGTCGCCTCCGGGCAGGAGTTCCGCTACGACCAGCTGGTGCTGGCCACCGGCAGCCGCGCCCGCCGCCTGCCCGACCTGCCGGTGGCACGGGAGGGCGTGGTGACCCTGCGCAACCGGGAGGATGCGCACGCGGCGATGGCGCTGGTGAGCGCCGACTCGCGGGTGCTGATCGTCGGCGGCGGGCTGCTCGGGCTGGAGCTGGCCGCCGCGCTGGCCGGCCAGGTGGCGGCGATTACCGTGCTGCAGAACCGATCCCTGCTGCTCGGCCGGCAGCTCGACGCCACCGGCAGCGAGGTGCTGCGCGACGCCCTCATCGAGCGCGGCGTGCGGCTGATGTTCAACGACCGCGTGGCCGGCTACTCCGGTACCCCTCGCATCAGCGGCGTGCGCACCGAGGGCGGCCTGATCCTGGACTGCGACCTGCTGTTGGTAGCCGTGGGCACGGAGCCCAACCGGGAACTCGGCACCGCCGCCGGGCTGCACACGCGCCGTGCGCTGGTGGTCAACTCCCATCTGCAGACCAGCGACCCGGAGATCTACGCCCTGGGCGAGATCGCCGAGCACAACGGGCGCCTGTACGGCACTACCGAGCACGCGCAGGAACAGGCGCGCGTGGCCGCCCGCCACGCCACCGGCGACGAGTGGGCGGCGTATGCCGACGCGCCGCCCTACAACGTGCTGAAGATCCCCGGCACCTCGGTGTCCACGGTCGGCCTCACCGCGCCCGGCGACGGCGACGATGCGGGCGACGGCTTCGAGGAGGTGACCCTGCTCGACCGCCGTATGGGCTACTACAAGAAGTGCGTGGTGCGCCACGACCGCTTGGTGGGGGCCGTGCTGATCGGCGACAACGCGGAGTTTGCGGCGTTCCGGCGGCTCATCGAGACCGGCTCGGAGCTCGACGAGCAGCGCGAACAACTCCTGCGGCCGGCGGCGGCGGGGCTGCCCGGCACCCCGCGCGGCCGTCTGGTGTGCTCCTGCCACGGCGTCGGCGCCGACGACCTGCGCGCCGCGGTGGCGGCCGGCAGCGCTACGCTGGCCGAACTGTGCGCCGCCACCCGCGCCGGCACCGGCTGCGGCACCTGCCGCCCCGAGGTGGCCGCGTTCCTGGCAGACTCCGCCGGCACGCCGCTGCCGGGGATGGAACCGTCCGCCGGCGCGGGCGCGGCGGCGCCGGAGCCATCCGCGCCGATGGCCTTGGCGGTCAACCCGGCAGCCGCGCTGCCGGCGCTGTCCGCGCCAGCGGAACGCGCACGCGCTACCGCGCCGGAGCGATGCGAGCCAACGGCCGCCGCGGTCTCCCTGGCAGCCGCGTTGCCGGCGCTGACCGGGTCATCGGGAAGCGACGGCGCTACCGCGCCGGAGCGATGCGCACCGATGGCCGCGGCGGTCAACCCGGCAGCCGCGTTGCCGGCACTCTCCGCGCCACCGCGGAGGGCGGACCCTGCCGCGCTGGAGCCAAGCGAGCCCATGGCCTCGGACGTCACCTCGACAGCCGCGTTGCCGGTGCTGACCGCGCCACCGGGAAGGGCGGACCCTGCCGCGCTGGAGCCAAGCGAGCCCATGGCCCCGGACATCACCTCGACAGCCGCGTTGCCAGTGCTGACCGCGCCACCGGGGCGGGGGGCGCCGGCGGAGTGGCCCGAAGAGGCGCTGGTGTGAACGGGTGCGTGGATCTGCGCGTGGCGTGCCCGGGCGGGATCATCGGCACCGGGGCGTTGCGTACGGTCGCGGAACTGTCCGGCGCCTGGGGCCTCGACCGGCTCACCATCGGCCATCGGCAAGACCTACTCGTGGCCGGCATCCCGGACTCGTATGTCGCCCGCTTCCGCGCCGCCGTGGCGCCGCGGGACGTGGACCGGGCGGACACCTCCGGCCATCCCAACGTGACCAGTTCGGCCGCGGCTACCGGCATCATGCGCGGCGCGCGCTGGTTGGACGCCGGCATCATCCAGTCGATCCTGGCCGGCATCCGGTTGCGGCCCTCGTTCGCGGTCAACATTGCCGACCCACACCAGGATCTGCTGCCGCTGACCTCGGGCCTGGTCAATTTCCTGGCGGCGGACGAGGTCGACTCGTGGCGGATCGCCATCGCCGCCGACCATCACCCGCGGCGCGGCGCCCGTGCGCCCGGCCGCCACGACCGCGTCACGCTTCCCTACCTGGTGCCGTCGGAGTACGTGGCCAAGGCGGTACGCGCGGCCGAGGAGACGGTGGTCGACGCCGGCGCGGAATCGTCGCACCGGTCGGAGGATCTGGCGCACGCGATCCGCGCCCGCCTGGGCAGCAGGCTGGTGCGTGCGGACGCCGGGCAACGCCCACCGCCGCCGGAGTACGGCGACTACGAAGGCGTACATCCCATGCAGTCCGGTTCCGGTTACTGGATTGGCATGAGCGCCGGCACGCGGCCATTCCGGCACCGGTTCCTGGAGCAGATGTGCATGCGCGCCGCGCAGCAGGGCATTGGCGCGGTGTTCACCACCTGCTGGCGCTCGCTGGTACTCAAGAACGTGGCGCCGGAGCACCTGCCGGAGTGGCGCATGCTGCTCGGCCGCCACGGGGTGGGCGTGCGCCACGCGGACGCCGCCCTGCATTGGCAGGTCTGCGATCGGCTGCCCGAGGCGCGCGAGCTGGCCGGCACCATGATCGCCCGTCTGTCGCGCCGCTCCATCGTGACCTCGGGCCTCAGTTTCGCGGTAACCGACGATCCGACCCGGCACGAGGTGGCGGTGGCGATCCAACCCCTGGCGGCCGAGCGGTCGCTCCTGGCCGGCCTGCGCCGCCGTTACGCGGTGCGCCATCGCGAGGGATTCGACCGGCACAATCCCGGCTGGCTGACCTTCGCGCGCCGGCTGCGCGAGCGCGACCTGGCGCCCGCCCTGGCCGATCTGACGCGCCGCTTCTACCGCGCCGACGGTGAGCCGCCGACCTCCGCGGCGCTGCCGCCGGAGCCGCCGGAGCCGCCGGTCGAGGAGCGCTCCGCAACCTGGTCGTGCGCCGCCTGCGGCAACGAGTACGACCCCGCGTACGGCGACCCGCTCGGCGAAGTGGCACCCGACACCGCGTTCGCGGCGCTGCCCTCCGGCTGGCGCTGCCCGGTCTGCGACAGCCCGCCCACCGACTACCAACCCCTACCGCGCGCCCTGGCCCAGTCCCCGGACCCGACCGCCAAACGCTGAGCCGTCTTGCCGCTGCGGTTGCCAAGCCCACGAAGCCCACGAGCCCACGTTGCTTGGTGGACTCACGAACGCTCCCGGCGTACTCTGATCCTATAGGTGTCGCCTCCGGGAGAACCGCTGCAGGCCTGTATGGATACATCCAGAAACACCCGCGGCACACGCCCAAAGAACCTCTTGCTACCAGGAACCCGACCGAGCGGTACCGGCGCTTGGCCAATGTCGGACACCCCTCGTCCAACATCGACCGTCGGCCCTGATGCGCAACGCAGTCGACCAGTCACGCATCAGCAACCGCGTCCACTCGACAACCTGCGGCAGGACGACTATTGGATGCGCTCCGTATCCTATCCTTCGCTGGGCTGCATCGAATCCTGAATGCCGTGGCCGACGCCCCGGACGGTCTTACTGCAAGTGAAATCAACGAGCGTGCTGTTCGAGGCGATTGACTGGCTTCCTCAGGAGTGGCCTCACCACACTGTGTTGGTCCCAACATCGCCCGGCTTGGCGACCCTCAACACAACTTCTGTGAGGGAAGAGGATCATGTGCTGCGACGCTACTATCGACACGCAAACGGTCCCTACCTCTCTCATATCCGCGTCCACAAAGATGTGAACTTAATACCTCGGAGAGTACCTGCCGATGTCCAGCATGCTTCAGAAGCTCAAGCTTGAGTTCAACCCGTTCGAGCCATCCGCCGCCGGGCCCCCGCTCAAAGGTGGGTTGACGCCACCGAGAGCCATAGCGGATCAGACCAGTCAACTACTGAGCGCGCATCAAACGGGACGTGGTGCAAAGGCAGTGGTGATCACCGGGGACTATGGAACTGGCAAGACTTGCCTCCTGAGCTGGCTACACCAGAGAGTCCTCCCCAGCCGTCGGATCAAGTCATTCTATTTCGATAATCCGGGAGTGCAGTTCTACGACCTCGCGAATGCGCTTCTGAGAACTATCGGCCGCAAGGATTTTGCCAAGTTCATATGGGAACTTGCCGGGCCGTTCGTGTCGATGCCCTATCAAGCCGACCCGTTTCAATCCGGTTTCGAGGCGTTCGTGTCAGCCCAGAGTTCGCGAAGCCGAAGACAGGACTTACGAGAAGTAACGGGAGCGCTCCAGGAAGCGATCCTGCAGACCGACATCACGAGCGATGAGCAGATTGCCGATTGTCTTGCCCGGATCGTTACGGATGCGGTGCGAAAACCCTATTTCGAGTATCGTGACTTTGTGCCTCGACAACAAGGCAGCCTGGTGGCAGAGGCGGAAGAGGCGCCCTACTTCGGCGCGATTCTGAAGACCATATCAAAGGGGGTCAACGCCGAGGCCGTCGCGTTCCTGATCGACGAATTTGAGGAGATCGGACTGCAGAAGCGCCCCACCAGGAGAGCGGCGCACGACTATCTTGCCACCCTGAAGCGGCTGATCAATCTTTCCCAGAGTGCAGAGAATGAGTTCTGGGTGTTCTTGTCGATGACCCCGGACTCATACTTGACGACCGTGAGAATGGACCCTGCTCTAGCGTGAGTTTCCTAGTTATCTCGGGTATCTGATAGTCTGAGTGGATAAATGATTCGATCATAGGAAGTTACTCGATATCCTGTCGGACGAGGCTTGTATACACTGACGGTGGTGCTGTCAGGGATGGGCGTGTTGGTATACGTCAAGTAGGCGGCACAGTTTGTCTTGCAGGGAGGAGCGTTCAGAGAGCACGTATTGGGCCCGGTAGCGCCCTCTGGTGGCCGGCTCAGGCGCGGCGTAGAGGTTGACCACTTCGGTTACGGCGCTGAGCTCCGCCAGTAGTTGCTCGATGGTAAGGAGGTGTCCGCCGTGGGCCGCCTTGCGTTGCAGCAGCGAACTCAGCAGCAGTGCCAGCACACAATAGAACACGTGTACGCGCAGCTTCTGATCGGTCCAGTGAAAGGCCGGCGAGAAGCTCACCCAGTGGGGATTCTTCATCTGCTTGAACGCCCGCTCCACATGATGTTGTGCGCGGCTGGCCAAGATGATGTCTTGGTCGCTCCACGACTCGTTGTCGGTGCACAGGATGCGCTTGCCCAAGCGCCTGCGTTGCAAGCGCTGGTACGCTGCCCAATCGGTGCGAAATCGAAAACCGAGTGCGCCGTCGGAATCGCTGATCTGAACCTTGAGAATCTGCGCTACGTACTGACCCGAGGTGATCGCGTCGAAATGCTTCTGCAAGGATGCTGTGCTGTAGCCTTTGCCCTTTGCTCCCGGTAGCTGGCTGCGCGCCAGCTTGCTGCGCAAGGCGCGCAACGCAGCGCGCTTCTTGCGCAAAGCATGGTTGATCCCAGCCAGCTGCCCTTCCAGCAACCGGCGACTGTTGGTGACCACCACCGTGCGGCGCTCACCCCAGATCACCTGGTCGCTGCGGTAAGCGGTCACCCCGGCCAGCCGTGGGTCAGCGAAGGAGTGAAACTTGCTCGCGGGAACCGCCAGCAGATCCTCGTGCTGAGTCACGGTCAAGGAGGTGACGAAATGGTATGAGCTGGCTTGCAGCGCCTCCAGATTCGCTCGCGAGGTGTTGCCGCCATCGAACACCAGCGTGATATGTTCGCAGTCTCGGGCCAACTGCTTGCAGCGGCTGATCAGCGTCTCGGTGAGGCTGGCGAACAACGCGGCGTCATTCTGGTTTCCCGGATACGGGTGTGAGAGCAGCGGAACGTGATAGTCGCAGCTCACCAGGAGTGCCAAGCCCAGGATGCGCAGATCGGCGCGTTTGCTTTTCGCGTGGCCACGCTGTGCCAGTGCGCTGACGGTGCGGCTGTTGATGAACGTATCGAAGTTGGTCGCATCAAAGATGAGCAGTCGCAGATCGATCCGGTAGTGGTCGATCACCCGCTGGGCCAGTTGTTGCTCAATCGCGCCGATGGCAGCGCTGTCGAGCATGTTCATGTGATCCCAGAACCGCTGACTGGCCAGCGAGCGCTGCGCAGTGGGGAGCAGTCGATTCAGCACCGTGCGACGATACCACTGGTACAGAGAAGCCTTACTGGAGGCGGCCACACAGCGGTTCAACGCCGCCAACAGCAGGTACTGTCCGCAGGACAGTCCTTGGTCTCGCTTGGGAACCTGGGCATTGATGAGGCCCACCACATCCAACTCTTGGGCGATCTGCCAGAGCGCGGCCAACGCGCCGAACTGAATGACCTTCGCCTTTGCCGGTCGCGTCGGAGAATCGCGCAGGCGCTGGAGTAATTTCTGTGCGCTGCCGAGATGTTCCAGGACGATGGGACGCGGTTTGCCATTGACGCGTCTGGATTCGACGATCTGCCAGTAGGTGCGCCCGCGGGAGACCTTTTTCTGGAGGGTGGCCAAGGCAATCAGTGTATACAAGAATACGGGGACAGTCAAGAAGAACCGGAATCAGTGCGTAAGAAGGCTTGCAGAGGGTCATTTCGAGTGGTATCGAGCGAGCGGTCCGGCACCCGCATCGATACATTCAGTGTATACACTAATCCGCCCAAGAAGAGAGCCCTTCCCGAGTACGTATCTTATTTCATGGTACAAACTTAGCTGGATCAGTCAGAGGATCCCGCGGTCAAATCAATGGGATAAGTAGGAAGGTCAGGCTAGAGGGCCGCTTTTCCGGTCGGGTGCTGTCGATCGAGCCTTTGGATAGACACGAAGCTGGGACGTTGATCAAGTCACGAATCGAGGCCGGGCGGCGCGCGGACGCTGACGGACAGAATATTGGTCTTTTTCCGTTCCCGGATGAGATTCGCTTTCGACCGGTTACGTACGCCAACCCGCGGCGCTTGGTGAAGACGTGTTTCTACGCGATTGCCGACGCGACTGACCGGACGCCACTTCCGTTTTCCGATGCATATCTTGAGAGCATAGAGGAGAAATACTACCCAACACGGACGAATGCGGAGGCCTAACGCAATGACGAAACGGAACATGTCCGTCCGGTAGTATATCTCGATACGATGGGGTACAAAGGAATCGCGTACTTCGGAGCGGCGGTCTGGTATCATCGCCGGCGTGAAGCTGGAAGACCTGCAGGCCACCGCCGCCGTGCGCGGCATCCTGGCGGATGCTCTGGTCACGGTGGTGAGCGCGCGCTGGTTCGGGTCCGACGCGCTGGAGCTCACCTACCGCGGAGCCGGCGGCGAGCTGGGCAGCGAGATTCTTTACCGCGACGACGAAGCGCGCCTGGAGATGGTCGAGCAGGGGCGCCCGTGGAGCTTCGACGGCGATGGGGAGCTGTTTCGGCTGGTGTCCGAGGCGCTGCGCATCCACCTCGCGCACCTGTTCGACTCCACGCTTGCGGTGCACACCTCGCTGGTGGAGCCGCTGCCGCATCAGATCACCGCGGTGTACGAGGCGATGCTGCCGCGGCAGCCGTTGCGCTTCCTGCTGGCCGACGATCCCGGCGCCGGCAAGACGATCATGACCGGACTGCTGATGAAGGAACTGATCGCCCGCGGCGATCTGCAGCGCTGTCTGGTGGTGTGTCCCGGCAGCCTGGCCGAGCAGTGGCAGGATGAGCTGTACCAGCGCTTCCACCTGAACTTCGAGATCTTCACCAACGACAAGGCGGCCGCGGCGCGGACCGGCAACTGGTTCCTGGAGACCGATCTGGTCATCGCGCGTCTCGACAAGCTGGCGCGTGACGAAGAGCTGCAGGAGAAGCTGCGCGCGCCCGACTGCCGCTGGGATCTGATCGTGTGCGACGAAGCGCACAAGATGTCGGCGACCTTCACCGGCGGCGAGATCCGGTACACCAAGCGCTACCGGCTGGGACAGTTGCTCGGCGGTCTGACGCGCCACCTTCTGCTGCTGACCGCCACCCCGCACAACGGCAAGGAAGAGGACTTTCAGCTCTTCATGGCGCTGCTCGACGGCGACCGCTTCGAGGGCCGGTTCCGGGACGGCGTGCACGCGGCGGACGTTTCCGACCTGATGCGGCGCATGGTGAAAGAGCGCCTGCTCACGTTCGAAAGTACCCCGCTGTTTCCCGAACGAGTCGCCCACACCATTCCCTACCGGCTGTCGGCCCTGGAAGCCCAACTCTATCTGGCAGTGACCAGCTACGTGCGCGACGAATTCAACCGCGCGGAGGCGCTGGAGAACAACGGCCGCGCCGGCGCCGTGGGGTTCGCCTTGACGCTGTTGCAGCGCCGTCTTGCCTCGTCACCGGAGGCGATCTACCAGTCCCTGCGGCGGCGCCGGGAGCGTCTGCAGAGCCGCCTGCGCGAGCTGGAACTGCTGCGACGCGGCGGCAAGGCGCCTTCCCGCAATGCGCTGGCCCGCGTCGAGTTGGACGCGGACGAACTGGAAGACCTGGAGGATCTGCCGGCGGATGAGCAGGAGGAGACCGCCGACGAGATCCTCGATCAGGCTACGGCCGCACGTTCGGTCGTCGAACTGAAGGCCGAGATCAGCATCCTGCGGCACATGGGGGGGTCGCGCTCGCAGTGCGGCGCAGCGGAAAAGATGCCAAGTGGCGAGAGCTCGCCGGCCTGCTTGGCGAGATCCTCCCCTCCGGCGCCAGGAGGCCTTCGACTGCCGGGGACAAGCCCCCGCAAAAGCTGGTGATCTTCACCGAGCACCGCGACACGCTGGCGTATCTGCGCAGTCGCATCACCACTCTGCTCGGACGCGAGCAGGCAGTGGTGCTGATTCACGGCGGCATGGGGCGCGAGGAGCGCGCCAAGGCGCAGGAGGCGTTCCGCCACGATCCCGGCGTGTTGATCCTGCTGGCAACCGACGCGGCCGGTGAGGGCATCAACCTGCAGCGTGCCCACCTGATGGTCAACTACGACCTGCCGTGGAACCCGAATCGCCTGGAGCAGCGCTTCGGGCGCATCCACCGGATCGGCCAGACCGAGGTGTGCCACCTGTGGAACCTGATCGCGGACGAGACCCGCGAGGGCGATGTCTACCGGCGCCTGCTGGAGAAGCTGGAGCAGGCGCGCGAGTCGCTCGGCGGGCAAGTGTTCGACGTGCTCGGCAAGCTGCAGTTCGCCGGGCGACCGCTGCGCGACCTGCTGCTGGAAGCGATCCGCTACGGCGAACAGCCGGAAGTGCGCGCCCGCCTTACGACGGTGCTGGATGACGCCCTCGACCGGGAGAGGCTCCAGAACCTGCTCGAAGATGCCGCATTGGCGCCCGACGCCATGGACGCAACGCGCGTGCAGCGGGTACGGGAAGAGTTGGAGCGGGCCGCTACGCGGCGCTTGCAGCCGCACAACATCGAGTCGTTCTTCCGTGCGGCGTTTGCCCGCCTGGGCGGCTCGGTTCGGCAGCGTGAGCCGCGCCGCTACGAGATCACCCACGTGCCCGGCGCGATTCGCAGCCGCGACCGCCTGATCGGCGCCGCCGAACCGGTGGTGGCCCGCTACGAGCGCATCGCCTTCGAGAAGGACCTGCTCGCCCCGCCGGGACAGCCGCCGGCCGCGTTCCTCTGCCCGGGCCATCCGCTGCTCGATGCGGTGCTCGACCTCACTCTGGAACGCCATCGCGACCTGCTGAAGCGCGGCACGGTGCTACTCGACGAGCGCGACCCGGGAGCCGCACCACGCGTGCTGTTCTACCTCGAACACGCGATCCAGGACGCCAGCCGCACCCGCAGCGGCGACCGGCGCGTCGTATCCAAGCGCCTGCTGTACGTGGAACTGACCGAAGACGGCCACCCGCGCCATCTGCACTACGCGCCATACCTCGACTACCGGCCGCTGACGTCCGAGGAGCCGGACATCACGGCGATTCTGGAGCGCCCCGAATGCGGTTGGATCACCGGCGACCTGGAGAGCACGGCTCAGGAGCACGCGGTAACCCACGTCGTGCCGGAGCATCTGCAGGAGATCCGCTCGGCCCGCCTCAAACTGATCGCCAAGACCGAGGCCGCGGTCAAAGATCGGCTGACCAAGGAGATCGCCTACTGGGACCACCGCGCCTCCCAACTCCGCGACCAGGAACTGGCCGGCCGCCCCGGCGCCAAGCTCAACTCAGGCGAGGCGCGCCGGCGTGCGGATACGCTGCAGGCCCGCCTCCAGCAGCGGTTGCGCGAACTCCAGCTCGAAGCGCAGCTTGCGCCGCTGCCTCCGGTAGTGCTCGGCGGCGTGCTCGTGGTTCCGCAAGGTCTGCTCGCGGCCATCCGCGGAGAGCGCCCGGCCGCGCCGAACCACGTCCGTGACACTCAGGAATCCGCCGCCCGGGCGCGGGCCATCATCATGGAAACCGAACGCGCCCTCGGCTTCGAGCCCACCGACCGGGAGACCGAACACCTCGGCTACGACATCGAGAGCCGCGTCCCCGGCACCGGCAAGTTGCGCTTCATCGAGGTCAAGGGCCGCGTCCACGACGCCGACACCATCACCGTCACCCGCAACGCGATCCTCTACTCGCTCAACAAGCCCGACGACTACCGCATGGCCATCGTCGAATTCCTCGACGGCGACAGCCACCGTGTGCACTACCTTCGCCAACCCTTCCACCGCGAACCCGACTTCGGCGCCAACAGCGTCAACTACTCCTTCCAGGATCTTCTGTCCCGCGCCGAGCCACCTTTTTGACGTCGCATGAACATCCGACTCTGACGCGTACCAACACTAACTGATGGCGGGGCTTCAGGTTTCGCCACAGATCGGATATCGTCGCGTGTGGATCCAATCCTTAGTTGACCGATCAAGAAAGTACAATCACAATGTCCAAACGATCATAATGGAGAGAGACCTATGGTCCAGTTTAACGCCCCCGTACAACAGGCGCGCACCCTGCTAATTGCAGGTCGCACCGATAGCGCACTCAAGACGATAGAAGATGCGCTCCTATCAACTATTCTCGATAGGCATAGAGTCCCGACGGAAGTAAGTATAGTGCATTATACCAGCATCCATGTCCTAAAGTCGATAATAGACCGCCTTCGAGACGACGATCAGGCGTCTGTACGAGCCTACGACTCGATACACCTCAATGATCCATCAGAGGGAACCTATTTGAGGAGTTTTTGCTCATCCAGGCATTCTTGGATAAGCGGAGATGAGTCGACACGACACGCATATGTGACTTCGTTGATTGTCAACGAATCAGGGGATATGCACGACAACCTCATCTTCTGGCAAGGATATGGACGCCAGGGAGAAGGTTGTTCACTGGCCTTCCCGAGAGAGACACCGCGATCGAACTTATGGCGAGTTCTGTATGGCGAAACAGCGGCAGGTATTACTTGTAGTATATTCACACAAGCTGTATCTGTTTTTGCTCCACTTATTCGAACCGTCAGACCACCCATGAGTATCGCGTTGAAGAACCAACTTAAGGAATTATTAAAGCGTGTATTCGATAGAATACGATACCTTTACAAGAGCGAGGCCTATGAGCACGAAAACGAGTGTAGATTCGTCTCTACCGCCAATGAGGTTCAAACGGATGAAGTCTGCTTTGAATACAGTGAGCGTGGTGATGGATCTCCGCGAATACGGCACTATATCGAACCCGAGACGCTCGATATTCAGAAGAATCTACTGATTTCAGGAAGCATCATTACACGCGGGCCGACCTTACCACAAAAAACGAACGTGCGGTATTACATTGAACACTCGATCAAGACAATCTTGTCGGGGACGACAGTCAGATGTTCGAACGTCCCCTACCGGAAACCCTGAGTGTCCTACTCCACTTCCTGAAAATCTCGAGATAGTGTGGTGTCTTGGGCGACGTGGGCGTGGCAACAAGGTAGGATGGTGACTCCCTGTCGCCCTGAGCGCGGCGTCCTCGAAATGAGCAGTTGGCTTGACATTCGCCGTCGATTACGCGGGTCTCGCCCAGGACGAATTGCCCGTCTTGTTGGCTGACGCGTGGCCACCAGTCAGGAGCGACCACATATCGCAGCATCAGGTTGACTTCCGTGGCCGCGGCGCTGAGGCTAAATGGGAAGACATTTTGATTGCCTAGCTGTGACTCGGGAGGAAGGTTGCTCACATACGAGCGATCGTCAAGCGAGCCATCCAATTCCGTAACCACCATACTTGAATCGTACTGTCTGGAACATCGCATGCACTGATGGAAAGGGGTAACGAGGTGCGCTCGCCAATGCGCACCAAGGAGGCTGTCCCTCCGTGTGTCGAATTCCACCGAAACACCGCCATCGATAACTGGTACCAAATGAGCGTGGGCGATGTAGTTGAGTACGTCGCGCGCAATTGGCCGGTCCACACAACTAAAGATTATATCACAGTCGAGCGCACTCTTGTATGCCGTTTCTTCATGAATCGACATTGGCAACGTCGCAAGATCAATTTTGTCAGCCGTAGCGTTCCGACGCATTAGGAGAGCTGCAACATCAACCTTGTATTTCCCAATGTCCTTGGTCGTCCCGTACAGCAGACGGTCGAGATTGTGTCGCTCTATTCTATCCGGGTCAATCAGCACGAGTTGCGCCACCCCGATCCGTACCATCGCTTCGGCGACTATGCAACCCACACTACCCAGGCCGACAATCCCAACCCTCAGACGAGCGATATCTCCCTGCGCCTTTCTTCCCCACGTATCGAAAGTACGCTTGAGAATCTCTTTACGGGGTGGTGGTGGAATCAGCGTGTCATTGAAGTAGAGAGAGTATACGTGGGGTCCAATGATACGAGTCTTGTTGCACCAACGACGAAGCATCTTTGATCCACGTTTCTCCCAGAACCGCGCGCTCCAGTAGCCATCGGTCCCGATCGTTAGGCCCACAAGCGGCAGCCCAGTTGCACCCGCTGGATATCCGATAACATCCCGTTCGGCTTCGACGTCGGGTACGCTCATCGCTTGCCAACCGGCTGAGGGATGGCTATGCATGAACGCCACGCCTGCGTTCTTTTCTATTGCCAATTCAATCACTCGAACCACGTACTCTGGTTCGAAACTCGCGTTCCCGTGCAGAAGTCTCTCACCGTCTTTCGGCAAGATTATCTCGTCAATCAACGCTCCGCGTCGGATCGCACCCGTCGACGGCCGCCAGAGGGCGAAGCAGAGATCTTCTTGGGCTACTCCGCGAACGTAATGCTGCAACAAATGATTGTTAGCGATCGAGTTTGCTTCCGAAGTTAGTGCGACTTCGTAGCTCACATATAGTTCCAGAGCCCACGCAGATGCTCACGCAGGTAGACATCCATATTCTTTGTAGGTAATTCGTCCCACAGCGGCCCTGGCGGGCGGCTCATTGCAACCCATTCTCTCCCATTACCATCGTGATATACGCCAACAGAGCCGCCTCTGTCGTCATTTACGGGCGGATGTATGTGGATCCAATGAGGGGGATACTCAGGATACGGCTCGTGTCCCTGCATACTGATTCCGAGAGCGAAGATCTTGTCCTTGTAGCGGCCGAGCTCGACCTTGTAATCGAAGACCACAGCTGGTCCCTGCGGGCTATCTTGCATATCCGTCCGATAACCGAGGGATTGGAGCTCCGCTCGTATGCGGTCGATATTTGTGGGAGTGGGCACTATGCGACCATCGTTGGACTGCTTGACACCGCTATGAATTCAGTGTCTTCGGTCAGGTTGACCCAATCATGCGGCTTATACTCGTGTTTTTGGCCTTTGAGCAAGTAGTCCTCTGGCTTGCGTGGGATAGCGCCGTTCTCTCTTGCTATTTTCAGAATGTCAAGGGCGACAAGCTTCTCGAACGTGGTTTGCAGCGCGACGCCGTTTAGCTTGAAAGGAAACTGCCCTTGAGGGTTCGTGGTGTCGTCGTCTATCATCAGATGGCTCCGTTAAATGTGAGATCAGGTACCGGTCAATCGGAAGTGGACGAACATAGTGTCCATTGGGACCATGGAGAACTATAGGAGAACGCAACTTCCATAGTCAAATTCCACTCCTTCTTCACTACGTCGTTCATCCAGTCGGTGCCGTCGGCTAGTGTTGTCTGCGGGGTCGGCGGATATCCTTGATGGTTTTCATGGTACCGGTGTATAGGGCATCGTGTCAATGGACGATGTGCAAACGAACATGGGGAGAGTGTGGGTGTGATTGGTAGCAGGCTCCAGCTCGCTCGGTCTTCTGCCGGGCTGTCCTTTCGTGCTCTGGAGGGGCGAATCGGCGGCCGGGTGACGGCACAGGCGATTGGCAAGTATGAACGCAACGAGTCGATGCCGGGCTCCGGCGTGCTCGTCGCGCTGGCCAAAGGCGTTGGGGGTCTCCGTCGAGTACCTGACCAGTGACCAGGAGATAGCGCTCGAGGCGGTCGAGTTCCGCACGACGTCAATTGCGCGTAGGCGCGAAGAAAATCTTGTACAGGCAAGAGTTATAGATCTCTTGGAACGGTATGTCTCGGTTGAGCAATTTCTATCGCTGCCTAGCGTGGAGTGGGACAAGCCGCGAGAAGCGCCGTATCCGGTGGTTGGCGATCTGTCCGAGGTTGAGCAAGCGGCCATCAGCCTTCGCACGCACTGGGATCTCGGACGCAAGCCGATCCTCAGTATGGTCGAGTTGCTGGAGGAGTGTGGCGTGAAAGTCCTCGCTCTGGACCTGACCGACATCGGCGGTATGACCGCGTATGCGCGGCGTGGCGGCAAGAGCGTCGATGCCGTCATAGTTGTAAACCGCAAGGATTCGGGCGAGCGTCAACGGTTTACGCTCACGCACGAGTTGGGCCACCTGGTTCTGACGGTCGACGACAAGGACGATTCGGAGAAGGCGGCTCACCGGTTTGCGGGGGCGTTCCTCATGCTGGCGGACACCGTGCGCACCGAGATCGGCAGACGCCGCACGTCCATCGGCTGGAGTGAGCTGTTCAACCTCAAGCGGGTGTTTGGAGTGAGCGTGCAGGCAATCGTGGATGCGCTCCGTATCCTTCGCTGGGCTGCATCGAATCCTGAATGCCGTCGCCGACTCCCGGGACGGTCTTACTGCAAGTGAAATCAACGAACTCGTCCTGAACAAGGGGCTGACTCTCACACTGAGCAATCCCCGGCCGGCGCCTACGACCCTCTATCACTACCGGAATACCCTGCTCCGGCTGAAAGCCCTCAAGCGAACGGGAAGAAGGCTGAAAGCGAACATCGACGACCTTGAAGTATCCGAGCTATTGCGCTTGCCAGTTCCCGCCAACGGTGACCAGTCCCTGAACGATGGCGCCCGAGACCGATTAGCCGAGTTGGTACTGCGCAACGAACAGTGCCGATTGATCTTCTTTGACCTGTTCATACCCTCAGGTATCGTTTCGATGTCTGCCGCAGATTTCCGGAATTCTAGTTCTGCCGTGGAATGGCGCCATCGTCACTCCTCCGACGGCAAGAACGAGGTCGTCTTTCACAACAGGATGACCGGGCGTACGGCATGCTGCGCGTCACCGGTTAGCAAGAACGCGATCATATACGGACTGCGCTACTGGGCTCGTAACGAACTACATCTCATTGACGAATACTGCGCACCAGGTGGTGGACACACTATCATGTTTCCTTTGTCTTCAACCGTTTCTTCCGTCAACTCAAGCTAATCGGCGGTTATGGAGACGGTCAGATCCTTGCTTTCTCTTCGAACTTCCGAGGATTGGAGCATATTCTCCATCTACGATCTAATCGTAAGCCGCTGCCAAGGAGCACGTAAACCGAGAGCCGTACTGTTCGGGGCGATTGACTGGCTTCTTCAAGAGTGGCCTCACCACACTGTGTTGGTCCCAACATCGCCCGGCTTGGCGACCCTCAACACAACTTCTGTGAACGAAGAGGATCATGTACTGCGACGTTACTATCGACATGCAAACGGTCCCTACATATCTCATATTCGCGTCCACAAAGATGTGAACTTGATACCTCGGAGAATACCTGCCGATGTCCAGCATGCTTCAGAAGCTCAAGCAAGTGAGGCGCTAGCCAGACAACTTGAGCAAGTCGACGAGGTTGGCTACAGGAAAAGCCTCCAGAAGGGGCGCAGGATCATCTCATTCGTGTTGCAGGAAGACGCCCAGGTAGAATTGGTCTACGCGGGCGCTATAGCGGCGAGGGCGGAGGTTCTGATAACGGGCGACGGGTACCTGTTCCATACCGTCAATCTCATCCACAACCCGAGTGGCCGAGCTCGGTACGAGGCCATTCAGCGGCACCTGGAGGGTTTGACCGCGGGTTCGTTGCCAGTTGCGCGCGACTGCAACCAATTGTAGATTTCGACGGTCGGCGTGTTCGGTTGTCCGCATGGAGATGATCGCAATGCCCTTCCGGGTCACTGAGTCGACCGCTTGGCGTGCTTGGGTAACCCCTAAGGCGGCGAAGTCCCAACCGATCCATAGGTGGTACCTGTTTCCACACAGCTTCACTGGAGATCTCGTTCACGCGCTGATAGATGAGTGGCATCTGGACGAGACCGACAATCACCTCGATCCGTTCGCCGGCGCCGGCACGACGCTGCTGGCTGCCAAAGAACGTGGCATTCCGGGGTCCGGGTATGATCTATCGCCGCTCGCGGTGCTTGCCTCGAATACGAAGACGACGGGTTTCTGTCGTGGGACATTGCTGTCGACCTGGATTGCTTTGCGAAGCACGTTGAACCGGAACACGCGTCCGAGCGTCAGTCGTGCCTATCCGGAGTTGGTGAGGAAAGCGCTTTCGAGTGGCAGGCTCGACGAGCTCGACTCCATCGCGGTACAGATCGCGAAGGTAGACTGCGCACCCGGGGAACGTGACTTTTTCGAGATAAGCGTATCCGTCGGATGCTGCGCGGTTATTTTCTAGACATGTATCTTTGCTTGCGTGAGCTATCTCGCGTCTGTCGCGACGGAGCGAATGTCGCCGTGGTCGTAGGGAATGCGCGATATTCGGGCAGCGTGATCCGCGTTGATAAGTATACCGCGGAGCTTGGAGAGCGCGTCGGGCTTGTCTGCCGGGAGATACGCGCTGTGCGGTGGCGTGGAAACAGCGCCCAGCAGATGGGCAGGTACGGACGGGTCGCGTCTCGCGAGAGTGTGGTCCTGTTCAACTGTCGGTAGTGCCGAAGCACCGGTCCAACTGTTGTTCGTCGTCAGTCTGATATCATCGCCGGTGTGAGGCTGGAAGACCTGCAGGTCACCGCCACCGTGCGCGGCATCCTGGCGGCTGCTCTAGTCACGGCGGTGAGCGCGCGCTGGTTCGGGTCCGATGCGCTGGAGCTCACCTACCGCGGGGCCGGCGGCGAGTTGGGCAGCGAGATCCTCTACCGCGACGACGAAGCGCGTCTGGAGATGGTCGAGCAGGGGCGGCCGTGGAGCTTCGACGCCGATGGGGAGCTGTTTCGGCTGGTGTCCGAAGCGTTGCGCATCGTCAACGGCGGCGGGCGCATCGAACGGGAGTACGCGCTGGGGCGGGGGCGGACCGACCTGCTGATCGTGTGGCCGCCGGCCGGGCGCGAGCGGCGCTGGGTGGTGGAGTGCAAGGTGCGGCGCGGGGACCTGGAGCACGCCATCGCGGAGGGCATCGCCCAGACGCGCGCCTATGTGGATCGGTCCGCAGCGGAGGCGGGCCATCTGATCGTGTTCGACCGCGCCCCGGCGCGAAGCTGGGAGCAGAAGATCTTCCGCCGCGAAGCGCCGCCGGGGGCCGGCGTGCCGGTCACGGTCTGGGGCATGTGACGTTGGGGATGCGCGTCGCTGAATTGCCGCTCGCTCGGAGCGTTTTGCCGCGCCGGCGGCGCTGGCGTGCGGCGGCGCCGCGGCGCAGAGCCTGACCGTGGCCTCGTAGGGCGGTCCGTTCGGCACCGGGAACCGTGCGGGCGTCAGGCCGCTGCCGTTTGCCTCGTTCGGGTTCCCGGCTGATAATCTGAAATCCGAGGAGGGTCTGACGATGGCCGATGTGGACGTTGCCTACAATGAGGACCAGGCGCCGCTGGAAGCGTTGCTGCGCGCGATCGACCGGCCGGGAGATTACTGCACCCAGGGCCGTCTGTTCGTGCCGATGCCACGGGTGGAAGTCGAGGGGGCCGGGCCGCTTTCCTTTCCCATCACCGCGCAGCAGGCGCACGCGCTGACCGCCGCAGCGGCGCCGGCGCCGTACGGCCGCGGCGAGCAGACGCTGGTCGATCCTTCCGTCCGCGCCTGCCGACAGATCGACGCGGCCCAGGTGCGCGTGGCCGGTGGCGCATGGCGCGACACCCTGAAGCAGGTGGTCCTCCGCGCCGCCACCGGACTCGGCTGCCCACCCGAGCGCACCTGCGCGCATCTCTACAAGCTGCTGATCTACGAACGAGGCGGGTTCTTCGCCGCCCACCGGGACACCGAGAAGGAGGACGGAATGGTCGCCACCCTGGTGCTGTCCCTGCCGGTGGCGGGCGCCGGAGGCGAGCTGATCATCCGCCATCAGCAGCGCCAGACGGTCGTCGATCTGCGCGCCGAGGAGCCCTCCGAGATCGCCTTCGCCGCCTTTTACGCGGACTGCGTGCACGAGGTCCGGCAGGTCACCGCCGGCCACCGAATCGTCCTGGTCTACAATCTGACGCTGCAGGGCAACGGTCCGTCGTTGCCCACCGCCCCGGACTTCGGCTCCCAGGAGCAGCAGATCAGCGCGCTACTCGCCGACTGGGAAGCAGCCTCCGCCACCGGCGACAAGCTGGTGTGGCTGCTGGAGCACGACTACAGCGAGGCGGGGCTGTCGTTCGACGCGCTGAAGAACACCGACGCCGCGGTGGCCGGCGTGCTGGCGCGGGCGGCGCAACGGGCGCAGCATGCGCTTTTCGCGGCGGTCCTGCGGATCGAAGAGTACGGCTACGCGGACGAATCCGGCGGCTTTCCCGATTGGGACGATGACGACGACGATTGGGAGATGGATGAGGTGTTCTCTTCCGCCCAGACGCTGGACGGCTGGGTCGCTCCCGACGGGACGCGGCCCGGTTACAGCGAGCTTCCGCTGCTGCCGGGAGAACTGCTGCCGGACGGGGCGCTGGAAGGTGCGCAGCCGGACGACCAGCAGGCGACTGTGACCGGCAACGAAGGCGTCGAGTTGTCCCGCTCCTATCGGCGTGCGGCCCTGGTGCTGTGGTCCGCGGCGCGCACCGTGGCGACGCTTGCCCGCGGCGGCATCGAGGGCGCGGTCACCTACGTCGCCGAGGAGCTTGAGCTTACCGAACCCGAGGCGCGCCCGGGCGGGCGCTTGCTCGGCATGGCCGCGCAACTCATCGACGCCTGGCCGGCGCCGGGGCGCGGAGGGGCTCGCAAGGCGTGCCGGGTCGCGTTGCGCCTGCTGCGCCGACTGGGCGATGACGCCACGACCCGGCGCTTCCTGCGCGAGGTCGCCACTCCGCACTACGGGAGCGGCGCCAACGACGAGCTGCTGGCGACGGCGGCATCCGCCGACCCGGCTACGCTCGACGCTTGGCTGCCGGAGTTCGTAGCGACGAATGTCCCGCGCCAGCCGGAGGCCGCACTCGACCTGCTATGGCGCCTGTGCGGGCGCGAGCAGTCGCTGGCTGACGGGGCGGCGCCACGGCGTTCTTCACTGGAGGCTGCGGCGCGTGCCGCCAGCGCCGCGTTCCCGGCGGCGGTGGCCTCCGCTGCAGCCGCCGAGCCGGCGGCGCGGCGCGGCAAGGCCCGACCGCTGAGCGCGCGCGCCATCCGCTCCCTGCTGTTGGTCACTTGGCGCTTCGGGCTGGCCGCGGAGGCGGAGGCGGCCGCCCGGCTGCTCGTGGAGCGCCCGGCGGCGGCGACCCCGCAGCGGGCGCTGCCAGAGGCGTTGGCGGAGACGGCGGAGGTCTGCGGCATAGCTGGCGGCGCCGCGGCGCCCGCCGGGTTCGCCGCGCTGTGGCGGCATGCCGCGTCGAGCCTGCTGGCGCACAGCGCGCAGCCGCCGGAGGAACCCGCCGACTGGGTGATAGCGACCAGGATCCCATGCACTTGTCCCCATTGCCGGCACCTGCAAGCGTTCTGCGACGATCCGACGGCTACCACGTTGCGGCTCCCGTTACGCAAGGAGTTGCGCCGCCACGTCCATGGCGTCATCGACGGCCTCGGGCTCGACATCCGCCACCAGACCGAGCGCAAGGGCAGCCCGTACACGCTGGTGTGCACCAAGACCCGCGGCGCCTGGCAGCGGCGGTGCGCTCAGTATGCCGAAGACATCGCCCACCTGCGGCTGCTTGCCGCGGCCGCGCCCTCGATCGGTGCGGCGGCCGACGCCTGCGCCGGCGACCTGCAGCAGGTGCAGGCGGCGATAGCACGTGGCGCTGGCGCGGCGCCTGCCCCATGACCGGAGGCGAGTTCAGCGCGTTGTCAACAACGGAGCCAGAGCCGGCTGGGCCGCATTCCAATCCTTTCCAATCCGCGGAGAACGTCACTGGGAAGCAGATGCCAGCTGAGGGATGCAAGGCGACGCCGCGTACGTCCGCGCGGCGTTGCGCTATCATCGCCCGCGTGAAGCTGGAAGACCTGCATGCCACCACCGCCGTCCGCGGAATCCTGACCGATGGCTTGGTTACAGTGGTGAACGTGCGCTGGTTCGGATCCGATGCGCTGGAGTTGACCTACCGCGGGGCGGGCGGCGAGCTGGGCAGCGAGATCCTCTACCGCGACGACGAAGCGCGCCTGGAGATGGTCGAGCAGGGGCGCCCGTGGAGCTTCGACGGTGATGGGGAGCTGTTTCGGCTGGTGTCCGAGGCGCTGCGCATCCACCTCGCGCACCTGTTCGACTCCACGCTGGCGGTGCACACCTCGCTGGTGGAGCCGCTGCCGCATCAGATCACCGCGGTGTACGAGGCGATGCTGCCGCGGCAGCCGCTGCGCTTCCTGTTGGCCGACGATCCCGGCGCCGGCAAGACGATCATGACCGGGCTGCTGATGAAGGAACTGATCGCCCGCGGCGATCTGCAGCGCTGTCTGGTGGTGTGTCCCGGCAGCCTGGCCGAGCAGTGGCAGGATGAGCTGTACCAGCGCTTCCACCTGAACTTCGAGATCTTCACCAACGACAAGGCGGCCGCGGCGCGTACCGGCAACTGGTTCCTGGAGAGCGATCTGGTCATCGCGCGCCTCGACAAGTTGGCGCGTGACGAAGAGCTGCAGGAGAAACTGCGCGCGCCCGACTGCCGCTGGGATCTGATCGTGTGCGACGAAGCGCACAAGATGTCGGCGACCTTTACGGGCGGCGAGATCCGGTACACCAAGCGCTATCGCCTCGGCCAGTTGCTCGGCGGTCTGACGCGCCACCTCCTGCTGCTGACCGCCACCCCGCACAACGGCAAGGAAGAGGACTTTCAACTCTTCATGGCGCTGCTCGACGGCGACCGCTTCGAGGGCCGGTTCCGCGACGGCGTGCACGCGGCGGACGTCTCCGATTTGATGCGGCGCATGGTGAAAGAGCGCCTGCTCACGTTCGAAAGTACCCCGCTGTTCCCCGAACGCGTCGCCCACACCATTCCCTACCGGCTGTCGGCCCTGGAAGCCCAACTCTATGAGGCGGTGACCAGCTACGTGCGCGACGAATTCAACCGCGCGGAGGCGCTGGAGAACAACGGCCGCGCCGGTGCCGTGGGGTTCGCCTTGACGCTGTTGCAGCGCCGTCTTGCCTCGTCACCGGAGGCGATCTACCAGTCCTTGCGCCGGCGCCGGGAGCGTTTACAGAGCCGCCTGCGCGAGCTGGAACTGCTGCGACGCGGCGGCACGGCGCCTTCCCGCAATACGCTGGCCCGCGTCGAGTTGGACGCGGACGAACTGGAAGACCTGGAGGATCTGCCGGCGGATGAGCAGGAGGAGACCGCCGACGAGATCCTCGATCAGGCCACGGCCGCACGTTCGGTCGTCGAACTGAAGGCCGAGATCAGCATCCTGCGGCACGTGGAGGGGGTCGCGCTCGCAGTACGGCGCAGCGGAAAGGATGCCAAGTGGCGAGAGCTCGCCGGCCTGCTTGGCGAGATCCTCCCCTCCGGCGCCAGGAGGCCTTCGACTGCCGGGGACAAGCCCCCGCAAAAGCTGGTGATCTTCACCGAGCACCGCGACACGCTGGCGTATCTGCGCAGTCGCATCACCACTCTGCTCGGACGCGAGCAGGCAGTGGTGATGATTCACGGTGGCATGGGCCGCGAGGAGCGCGCCAAGGCGCAGGAGGCGTTCCGCCACGATCCCGGCGTGTTGATCCTGCTGGCAACCGACGCGGCCGGTGAGGGCATCAACCTGCAGCGTGCCCACCTGATGGTCAACTACGACCTGCCGTGGAACCCGAATCGCCTGGAGCAGCGTTTCGGGCGCATCCACCGGATCGGCCAGACCGAGGTGTGCCACCTGTGGAACCTGATCGCGGACGAGACCCGCGAGGGCGATGTCTACCGGCGCCTGCTGGAGAAGCTGGAGCAGGCGCGCGAGTCGCTTGGCGGGCAAGTGTTCGACGTGCTCGGCAAGCTGCAGTTCGCCGGGCGGCCGCTGCGCGACCTGCTGCTGGAGGCGATCCGCTACGGCGAGCAGCCGGAGGTGCGCGCCCGCCTTACCACGGTGCTGGATGACGCCCTCGACCGGGAGAGACTCCAGAACCTGCTCGAAGATGCCGCATTGGCGCCCGACGCCATGGACGCAACGCGCGTGCAGCGGGTACGGGAAGAGCTGGAGCGGGCCGCGGCGCGGCGCCTGCAGCCGCACTACATCGAGTCGTTCTTCCGTGCCGCGTTCGCCCGCCTGGGCGGCTCGCTTCGGCAGCGTGAGCCGCGCCGCTACGAGATCACCCATGTGCCCGGCGCGATTCGCAGCCGCGACCGCCTGATCGGCGCCGCCGAACCGGTGGTGGCCCGCTACGAGCGCATCGCCTTCGAGAAGGACCTGCTCGCCCCGCCGGGACAGCCGCCGGCCGCGTTCCTGTGCCCGGGGCACCCGCTGCTCGACGCGGTGCTCGACCTGATCCTGGAACGCCATCGCGACCTGCTGAAGCGCGGCACCGTGCTGGTCGACGAGCGCGACCCGGGAACCGCGTCGCGTGTGCTGTTCTATCTCGAACACGCGATCCAAGACGCCAGCCGCAGCGGCGACCGGCGCGTCGTGTCCAAGCGCCTGCTGTACGTGGAACTGACCGAAGAGGGGCAGCCGCGCCATCTGCACTACGCCCCATACCTCGACTACCGGCCGCTGACATCCGAAGAGCCGGACATCACGGCGATTCTGGAGCGCCCCGAATGCGGTTGGATCACCGGCGACCTGGAGGGCACCGCCCAGGAGTACGCGGTAACCCACGTCGTGCCCGAGCATCTGCAGGAGATCCGCTCGGCCCGCCTCAAACTGATCGCCAAGACCGAGGCCGCGGTCAAAGATCGGCTGACCAAGGAGATCGCCTACTGGGACCACCGCGCCTCCCAACTCCGCGACCAGGAACTGGCCGGCCGCCCCGGCGCCAAGCTCAACTCAGGCGAGGCGCGCCGGCGTGCGGATACACTGCAGGCCCGCCTCCAGCAGCGGTCGCGCGAACTGCATCTCGAGGCTCAGCTTGCGCCGCTGCCTCCGGTGGTGCTCGGCGGCGTGCTCGTGGTCCCGCAAGGCCTGCTCGCGACGATCGGCGGAGAGCGCCCGACCGCGCCGAACCAAGTCCGCGACACCCAGAAGTCCGCCGCCCGGGCGCGCGCCATCATCATGGAAACCGAACGCGCCCTCGGCTTCGAGCCCACCGACCGGGAGACAGAGCATCTCGGCTACGACATCGAGAGCCGCGTCCCCGGCACCGGCAAGCTGCGCTTCATCGAGGTCAAGGGCCGCGTCCACGACGCCGACACCATCACCGTCACCCGCAACGAGATCCTCTACTCGCTCAACAAGCCCGACGACTACCGCCTGGCCATCGTCGAATTCCTCGACCGCGACGCCCATCGTGTGCACTACCTTCGCCAACCCTTCCACCGCGAACCCGACTTCGGCGCCAACAGCGTCAACTACTCCTTCAAGGATCTCCTCTCACGTGCCCAACCGCCACATTGAGGGCCTTTACGCGGCTTGCCGGTTCACTTGGCTCAGACATGCGCCGGTCGCACAGTGAGCCCAACTACCGGCTGGAAAACACATCCCACGTGGTCACGGGGCCACCGCCGGACGTACACGAGCCAGGACCGCTGCCCGTACCTCGTCGTAAACCGGTGTGGTCGATCCGACCCCAACTTCGATGCTTACAGCCAGCGCGTAAGGCACCGGATGGGTGAATTCTCCGGCAGTTTCGCGCGCCGCGATACGCACCAGGAGGTCGCCGCCGTCGACATACGGGACAGCTCGACTGCCTTCCCTTCGATCCTGGTACACAGTGCCGCGGTCGATCGCCATGTGATGGGGCTGCATCTTGGACCGGTCCACGCCGAGCGAGAACTTCGGGTCGCCTCCCGGCTTTGCTTCCAGGGCGACCATGCGATAGCCCTGATGGCGCGGATTGATCGGAGTGAACCACGCGAGCGTGACAGTCACAGATCGAGGCTCGACAATGCGCTCCAGACTTGGTGGTAGTGGTATGCGAAAGAGGCTCGCCGTGTCCGGTGCCATCTCACCGAAGCCGATGAGGGTGGCCCGCTCGGCGGTGCATTCGAGGATTCGCGTGGTATCGAGTACGCCGTAGCCGACGAAGCGACTGACGTTGTCCTTCTTCGGGTAGTGCTTTGTCCCGGATAGCCCGTCGAGCAGCGTGGCGCCGCCTCCCCACGCCGAGCCATGCACCAATAGCGCCTTGACGATCAGCGGCAAGTACTCAGGCAGTGTATCGGCCAGCATGGAACCGCCGTCTTCGTCCATCAGCGCGTCCAGGACGAGATGCCCTGCCCGTGTCGCGAGTGCCGTCGCGGCGCTTGTCCCCCAGGTCAACGCCGTTTTGGACAAGTCGCCAGTTTGGTCGGGTGCCGCGGCGCTGAGACCAAAAGCGCGACCGGCTTGGCGGACGGGCTGGACGTGAAGGTGAGGGTTGCTGGATTCGAGGCGTACATACTCCCTGCCGCCGTCCGCCAGCAGGTCGGGCTTGATCACTTTTCGAAATCCGAGCCCAAGGGCCGATGAGAGGTTCGGCAAGTCCGGGCTGTCGATGGCGTCCATGCCGCTCGCCACCGCAAGACCAGTCGGCACGGCGTCGCGATGGGCCGCGCCGATCGTAAGGACGTTCATCGCCTCGGCAGGAGATAGAAGCGTGCGCGTCGACTTCGACGCGTCCAAGGCTGTGTACAGCGCCCGCTCCCGTGCGTCTGATGACGCGGCTTGGAATTCGGACCAGTTCGGGAATTCCGGAAGAGACAAAGAACTGAAGACGTTGCCTGCGCTCACAAGAAATAGTACGCGATACCGATAGGCCAGGTGATCCAACAGTCGAGCCCACGGGCTCATGCTGCCTGCAAAGGGTCGGTGTGGATCGCCCATGGATATGTTGATGACGAGCACAGTCGGGGCCGCAGCGGGCTCGCCGGCCTCTCCCTCCTTGATGCGCCGAACCGCACGATAGATCTGGTCGACCAGAAGGCGATCATTCGGCGTGCGTTCTTCCCATCCTTGCAGGGTGGGTACGGGCGTCATCATGGGGCGTACGTAGAGCGGTCGCGAGAGAGGCGGTTCAGCTCTGTTGATGTCGCCGTGGACGATGAGGGAAGCCATCTCGGTGCCATGCTTACGCGCAGCCACCTGGTACGTTGGCTCAAGCCCTTCGGGATCATCGACAATGAGCCGGTTTTGCAGCCGTTGGTGGTTTTGGACGGGAAGACCATCGAGAAGTGCCGCAAGGGGCGGCGCAGGGGTACGCTCAATCGGCTCGGGAGGCGCGGGATCGTCGTCCTGCTGGGCGTCAACCGGGAACGTCGCCATCGACTGCGGGCGGATGAACATGATTTCGTTGTGACGCGCGAGTGTCACGTTCCGGTTCGCGATCAGTTCACGGATACGGACGGCGGGCAGGTCGACCAGTGCCGCATCGTAGCGAATCTCCGGGATTGTAGCGTGATCTACCACCGTGCCGCCCAACTGCGTGACCGTATCCTTGAGATCTGCAAACGCGCGCTGCCGCGTATCCGCGTTGTCGCGGAACCATAACTCGACCTCGAAGCGAAGCGGCTCGTCGGGTGCTTCGGCGAGCTGTTGCTCCCAGTCCCTCAGCGTATCAACGGTCAGACGGTCCTGCGGACCCCAGGCGCGGACGTCCTTGAGCAATCCGAACAACTGAGTCCAGATGCCAAATCCATCGGCCATTTGGCGACGGGCCTTGTAATGGTCCCACAACCTAACGAGCTGACGCAGCGCCTCCAGGTCCGGCATGGCCAAGTAGAGCCTGCCGGAGATCGGGTCGTCCGGCTTCTCGGCAAGGCGGAAATCATCATCTGGTTCGATCTCTATCTCATCGTCCGCGAGGTACTCCAGACCGATGCGTGCCGCCTCCTCATGGAAGGAGACAAGCGACCCGGCGACCTCGAACACGATTGCCCGTTCAGGCGCGATGGATTCCGGGTCCTGACGTAGCTGCATGAGTTGAGCAGGGTCCGCAACCACACGCGCGAGCCGATCGAACTTCGGATCCAGACGTTCTGCTTGGCGCCCGCGCGTTGGTTTTATCAACCTCGGCCCGCCGCTCCCCCGGCGCGGCGAATCGATAGTCTCAGGCGCGGGGAGGCTCAGGAGTGGAAGTTCTGGCATGGTTCACCGCTTCTTTGTTCGGGTCGGATGCGTCGACACGGGCGGACCAGAGTTTCAACTGCTCGGCCACAATGGCCTTCAGCGGCTGTTCGCCCATTCCCAGCACCTGTCTGCGGAGCAGGTCGAGGCAGAATTGCTCGGCCTCGCCGTAGCTGACCGGACCAAGGCGCCTCGCGAGGGTCTCGGCGCCCATACCGGCGGACTCGTTCAGGCGGCTGAGGAAGGTCGCGACGAACGCTGCCATCTGGTTCCGGGTTGGCCTTGGTAATTCCATGCGGATTTGGAAGCGTCGCCATACCGCACGGTCGAGGAGCTCCGCATGATTCGTCGCGGCAATCACGATGGTATAGCTCGGCAGATCATCGATCTGGAGCAACAGACTCGAGACGACGCGTTTGATCTCCCCGGTCTCGTGGGTGTCCCCCCGCTCTTTCCCCAATACATCAAACTCGTCAAAAAACAGCACGCATGGCGTCGTGCGCACGTAGTCGAACAGGTGCTTCAGGCGACCGGCGGTCTCTCCCAAGAAACTGCCGATCATCAACTCGTAGCGGACGACGAACAGCGGCAATGCGAGCGCCTCCGCAATGCCCTCGGCCAGAGTTGTCTTACCGTTGCCTGGAGGACCTACGAGGAGCGCACGGTGCCGAGGTTCCAGGCTGTGCGCCCGCAGCAGGTCGGACCGGTGGTGCTCCTCGATGAACTGGCTGCATGCAGTTCGGACGAGTGGCGGGAGGACAAGCTCCTCCAGCCGACGCTGCGGTTGCACCTCTGCAATGAAGTCGCGGCCGCGCGGCGCCCGCTCGAGCTGCGGGACCTGAAGGCGGTTCACACCGTTGCCCATGTCACGCATCGCGTTGGTCAGCCTCTCGGCGACCACGTTGTGCTGCTTCGATCGCTCTTCGGCGATGATGGCCTCGACGGTAGACCTTGTCAGCCGCCGGTCGCCAGCGGCGACGGACTTTACCAAGCTGACAAGAAGATCACTGCGGGCCATGGGTCCAGCTATTGCGTGGCACACATGCCATCCGGTGGCGCATCACCTTTCGTTCCTGTCTCATGATATTCGAGGGACGGCAAAATCCCAACGGGCTCACCCCGCGACGACGCGCGATTGGAGGCGTGACCTTCTTTCTATCTTCCCCATCGTACAACGCGAGTGGGCCGGATGCCACGAGCCGCCAACCCATGGTAGTTTACATTTCACCACGAAGACGTCGGTCGAGTCAAGCGAGAAACCATTACTATGGTCTGGAGGGTGCCCCTATGATTGGTAGAAGGCTCAAACTGGCTCGGTCTGCTGCCGGTCTGTCCCTTCGTGCCCTGGAGGGGCGAATCGGCGGCCGGGTGACGGCACAGGCGATCGGCAAATACGAACGGAACGAGTCGATGCCGCGGTCCGGCGTGCTCATCGCGCTGGCTCAGGCCCTGGGCGTATCCGTCGAGTACCTGGTCAGTGAGCAACACTTGGCGCTTGAGGCCGTCGAGTTCCGCAAGAAGTCAATCGCGCGTAGGCGCGAGGAAATTATGGTGCAGGCAAGAGTTATAGATCTCTTGGAGCGGTATATCTCGGTTGAGCAACTGCTATCGCTGCCCAGCGTGGAGTGGGACAAGCCGCGTGGAGCGCCCTATCCGGTGGTTGGCGACCTGTCTGAGGTGGAGCAAGCGGCCATCAGCCTACGTACGCACTGGGATCTCGGCCGCAAGCCGGTCCTCAGTCTGGTCGAACTCCTGGAGGAATGTGGAGTCAAGGTCCTTGCTTTGGAACTGAGCGACATCGGCGGTATGACCGCGTATGCGCGGCGTGGCGGCAAGAACGTCGATGCCGTCATAGTTGTAAACCGCAAGGATTCGGGCGAACGCCAACGGTTCACGCTCACGCATGAGTTGGGCCACCTGGTTTTGACGGTTGACGACGAGGTAGATTCGGAGAAGGCGGCTCACCGGTTTGCGGGAGCATTCCTCATGCCGGCGGATGCCGTGCGCACGGAGATCGGCAGACGCCGCACATCCATCGGCTGGAGCGAGTTGTTCAACCTCAAGCGGGTGTTTGGAGTGAGCGTGCAGGCAATCGTCTATCGGTGCCGGGACCTCGGCATCATCAACGACGCCCTCTACACGCGGCTGTTCCGTGACATCTCCAGGTTTGGTTGGCGCACCCCTCCATACCCGGAGCCGCAGCCGATCGAGCCTGAGCGGCCCTCACGCTTCGAGCGGCTTTGCTCTCGCGCCCTGGCCGAGAACGTGATCTCCGAGGCCAAGGCAGCGGCACTGTTGGGCAAGTCGGTTCGCGATTTGCACCAGTGGATGGAGCAGCCCCCACGGGATTAGTAGGCAGCCACCCAGTTGCAGTCTGCACGTCACGATCGCCGTCTCTGCGTCTCCGATACGTCCGTGCTGACGGACCTGGATCGCGGCTCGCTCCTGGAAGCCGTCTTCGATCTGCCCTTGGTATTCGTCGTGCCGGATCTTCTGTACGAACGCGAGTTGAGGCCGTACGGCGGAGCCCAGTTGCTCAAGCGCGGGCTACAGGTGGCGGAACTGGATGGGGAGGGTGTCGCCCGTGCCCTCAACTTTCGCCGCGTGCGCCCTTCTTCTGTCGCTGGCCGATACCTTCGCCCTTGCCCTCGCCAATCTCTCAGGGTGTCGTCTGTCACGGCCTGCTGTGGCTGCTCGACCGGATGATGGACGCCGATGTGACCGATCGCCGGAGGCTATACTCTGCGCTCAAAGCGATCAGCGCTCATCCACGGTGCAGGCTGCCTCCAGCAGTGGTGAGCAAACGCATATCCCGCTGGAGGGCGCGGCTTACTGATTGACCCGATGGATAACAGACACAGCATGACCAACCGAAAGAAGCTGATCGAGGTGGCGCTACCCCTTGATGCGATAAACACTGCTGCCGTGCGCGAGAAGTCGATACGGCACGGGCACCCTAGCACGCTGCACCTGTGGTGGGCACGGCGGCCGCTGGCGGCGGCGCGGGCGGTGATATTCGCGCAGATGGTGGATGATCCTTCTAGTCGGCCCGAGTTGTTTCCTACCGAGGAGGCGCAAGCGACGGAGCGCCGACGGCTGTTCGGCGTCATCGAGGAGTTGGTCACGTGGGAGAACACGACCAACGAGACGGTGCTGCAGGCGGCGCGCGACGAGATCCGGGAGAGTTGGCGGCGTACCTGTGCCGACAACGTGGACCACCCGCGCGCTGCCGAACTGTTCGATCCAGAGCGGCTTCCTGCATTTCACGACCCCTTCGCCGGCGGCGGGTCACTCCCGTTGGAGGCTCAGCGTCTCGGGCTGGAGGCTCACGCCAGCGATCTGAACCCGGTGGCGGTGCTGATCAACAAGGCGATGATCGAGATCCCGCCCAAGTTTGCCGGTAGGCCGCCGGTAAACCCGGAGGCTCGGGCATCTCCCGCCCTACTTGGCGGGGGATGGACCGGTGCGCGCGGCATGGCAGAGGACGTGCGCTACTACGGCCGCTGGATGCGCGAGGAGGCGGAACGACGGATCGGCCACCTGTACCCGAAGGTCGCGGTTACGGTTAAGATGGTGGCGGAGCGTCCCGATCTGAAGCCGTACGCCGGCCGCCAACTCACCGTGATCGCGTGGCTGTGGGCTCGCACGGTGAAGAGCCCCGATCCTGCTTTTTCAGGGGTGGAAGTTCCGCTGATCTCGACCTTCATGCTGTCAACCAAGAAGACCAAGAAGGGGAAGGAAGCCTACATCGAGCCGGTTATTGAGGGTGGTGACTATCATTTTTCAGTTAAGGTAGGCACACCTCGAAACGCCGCGGCCGTGAAGACAGGTACTAAACTCTCCCGTGGTGCGAACTTCCGCTGCGTGCTGTCCGGTGCCCCAATCGCGCCCAACTATATCAAGGCAGAGGGGATGGCCGGCCGTATGGGCGCGCGATTGATGGCGATCGTCGCCGAGGGCGACCGCGGGAGGGTCTATCTCGCGGCAACTCAGGAACATGCGGAGCGCGCAAAGGAAGCGTGCCCCGAGTGGGCGCCAACTGCGGCTGTTCCGGAGCGGCTGACTGGTGGTACCTGCTACGGGTACGGCCTCACCACTTTCGGCAACCTTTTCACTCCCCGGCAGCTCGTTGCGTTGAACACCTTCGCCGAGTTGGTAACCGAGACGCGCGACCGCATACGGCAGGATGCCGTCGCCTTCGGCCTCCCCGACGATGGCCACGCCCTCCACGCCGAAGGCACTGCAGCGACTGCCTACGCCGACGCGGTTGGAGTATATCTCGCATTCGCGATATCGAAGTTAGCCGACCGGGGATCCAGCATTTGCACATGGTTTACTGAAAGAGACTCAACAAGGAACACGTTTGCTCGTCAAAGCATCCCTATGACGTGGGACTACGCGGAGTTGAATACGCTCCTTGACGGTACCGGTAGTTTCATGGGTGCTGTTGAGTGGACGGCGGAGAGCACCGAGTGCTTGGCATCGGTCGGAGGATGTGCTCGTGGATGGGCTCAGTTCGCCGACGCTGGTAAGCAGGTCTTAAGTGTCGACAAGATCATCTCTACTGACCCTCCGTACTACGACAACATAGGTTACGCTGACCTGTCCGACTTCTTCTTTGTTTGGCTGAGGCGCTCGCTACGATCAACTTTTCCAGATCTGTTTTCTACCATGGCCGTGCCGAAGGCCGAGGAGTTGGTAGCAACACCCTATCGCCATGGGACCAAAGCCAAAGCCGAAGCTTTTTTCATGGACGGTATGACGAGAGCGATGGAGCGCCTCGTTCAGCAGGCGCATATCGGTTTCCCAACGACGATCTACTACGCGTTCAAACAATCCGAGAGCCGGAACGACGGCGGCGTCGCAAGCACCGGATGGGAAACGTTTCTCGAGGCCGTTATCAACGCCGGTTTCGGAATCACCGGCACCTGGCCGATGCGCACGGAGCTCGCCAACCGAATGATCGGCATGGGGTCGAATGCGCTTGCCTCCAGCGTCGTTCTGGTCTGTCGGAAGCGGCCTGCAGATGCCCCTATCGCGACGCGTCGCGACTTCATCGCGGCGCTGAAGGCGGAACTGCCGCCGGCACTGGTTCATCTGCAGCTTGGCAACATCGCACCCGTGGACCTCGCACAGGCGGCCATCGGGCCCGGCATGGCGGTGTTCACGAGTTACTCCAAGGTACTCGATGCTTCCGGAAATCGCGTTTCGGTAGGCGAGGCACTGGCGCTGATCAACCAGACCCTGGACGAGACGCTCGCCGAGCAGGAGGGAGACTTCGATGCCGACAGCCGCTGGGCGCTGGCATGGTTCGAGCAATATGGTTTCGACGCGGGCGATTACGGAATCGCGGAGACGCTGTCAACGGCCAAGAACACCAGCGTGAGCGGAATGCTGGAGGCGGGTATCCTCCATTCGCGGGGCGGCAAGGTTCGGTTGCTGCGGCCGGAAGAACTGTCAGCGGACTGGGACCCTGCGCGACACGACCGTCTCACTACCTGGGAGATAGTGCACCACCTCATCCGCGTGCTGGAACAGAGCGGTGAGGCTTCCGCCGCACAGCTTGTGCGCAAGCTCGGCGGCTGGGCCGAGATCGCCCGCGAATTCTGTTACCGGCTGTACACCGTGTGCGAGCGCAAGAAGCGGGCCGCCGATGCGCTGGCCTACAACGGACTGGTACAGAGCTGGCCGGAGATCAACCGTCTCGCCAGAATGGAGGCACCCCCGGGGCAGGCAGAGCTGTTCGCTGGTGGGGGCACGGAGGGTACTCGATGAGCGTGGAAATCCGGGCCGGCACGGGCAGCGCGCGTCCGCGCCGCGCAGATGAGGGTAGGATATGTCCTTGATCGCCAGAGAGTTGCAGGACGTCTGGGAAGCGCTTGGCGCGGGCAATGGCCAGCGCGACGACGCGCTGGCGGAGGTTCGCATCAGGAACCTGCGCGGCATCCGGGATCTGCGGGTGCCATTCGACTATCCCGTCTGTGTTCTGGCCGGCCCCAACGGTTGTGGCAAATCAACGGTCCTGTTCGCATGTGCGTGCGCCTACCGCGTTCCGGGGCGCGGCCCGCGAGAATTCGTACCCAGCACCCTGTTCCCCAACTTCGTCAATCGGCAGCAGCCGGAGTTCTCAGATTCTACCCTGCATACCGAGATCGAGTTCCATTACCTCCACCACGGCGAGCGGCTTTCCATGCTCTGGCGGCGCGGCAAGTCATGGGGTCGAAGTTTCCTGGGTCGTAAGGGTGGCGCTCAGCCGGCACGGGACGTGTATATGCGTACGCTGGCCAACCTCACCAACCCATCCGAGGTGCGCAGCATCCTGCAACTCGCCAGAAAGCAATTCGAGACCCGCACGCTCAGCGCGGAGATGCTGATCTTCGCGCACCGCATCTTACCGTGGCGTTATCGCAACCTCTCCGTGTTACGCGCCCAGTCCGCGAACGACCTGCTGTTCGCTACGCTGGACGATCCAGCGAATACCGGTTACTCCGAGTTCCACATGTCGTCCGGGGAACGGACCATCCTGCGTATCTCCAAGGACATCTCCGCCCTCCGCAACGGCCTGGTTCTGATTGACGAGGTGGACACCGGTCTTCACCCGTACACCCAGCAGCAGACCATGCTGGAACTGCAGCGCAGCGCTCTGCGAAACAACCTGCAGATCATTGTCGCGTCGCACAGCCCGGTGATCCTGGACAGCGTACCTCCGCGCGCCCGCATCTTTCTGGAGCGTGACGAGACCGAGGGACAGGTTCGCCGCGCGCCGCTGTACCGCGACATCTTTCAGAAGGCTCTGTACGGCCAGTCCCGAGACCAACTCTCAGTGCTCTGCGAGGATGAGGTTGCAGAAGGCGTGATCCGCGGCGTGCTGGACGTGCTGAACGTCCAGCTGGGGCTGCGCCACGAGGATGTGATCATCGGCCGGAATACCGGGCGGAACGAGTTTGCCGGCCACGTGCGGACGCTCGGCAAGTTCGGCAAGCTGAGGGACTTCATCCTGGTGCTGGACGGCGACTCCCGTGACCTGGAGCGTACGTTGCAGGCAACCGCCGAGGAGTATGGACACCATGTGCAGCCGCTGTTTCTGCCCGGCGATGCTGCACCCGAGCAATGGCTGTGGGATACGATCGGCCAGAGACGGGACGATTATGCGATGCGGCTGGGGCTGACCGCGCCCGACCTGGAGCGCGCAATGCACGACTTGGAGCAACTCGCGGCAGGGGCGGTACGGCAACGCGACGCCGCGAAGGCCGCTGTCGGAGCGTTGGCGTCCAATCTCGATCGAACCGTCCCCGACCTCGCCCGGATCGTCGGTCAGCGGGAAGCCGAAGCGAACGCCATCCCCGAGTTGCTGGCAGCCCTGACCGAGCAGATCAGTGCCTGGAGGCGACTTTGACGGAGAGGCAAGGCGTGGCCGGGCTACTCATGCTCCCCGACCAACTCCGCTGGTGACCAACACCGATTTGCTTCGACATATTCGCCGCGGTGATCGTACTTCGTTGGACTTCAGCCGACTCCTCTTTTCCGGGGATCGTGTCGTCGACCCGACCCGGACCAAGGTGGCCAGCCAACTTGCTGCGTTCGCGAATGGTTGCGGTGGAACGCTGGCGCTGGGAGTTGATGAGGAGACCCACGCAGTCGTCGGTATTCCACTCGTGCGGTTGGACGCCGCGCAAGACTGGGTGATGGAGATTTGCAGCGAATCCATCGAGCCTCCGGTGGACGCCGACATCCGCAAGATCGAGTTGCCGGACGAAGAGGGCGATCTGGTACCACTGATCCGCGTTGACGTGCCCCGCAGCCTGTTCGTTCACGAGAGCCCCGGAGGATACTTCCGTCGCGTTGGAAGCTCGGCTCGGCGGCTTCGCGCGGATTCATTGGCGCGTCTGTTCCAAGAGCGCAGCCAGAGTCGGGTAATCAGATTTGACGAGTCAGTGGTGCCGTGGACCACGCCGGAGCACTTGGACGACCGGCTGATCCGCCGATTCCTGCGAGACGATGCCACCGCGAACGAGGACATGCTAGGCAAGCTGCGAATCATCGGGACCGATCCGGACGGTGTCGCCCGCCTGACGTTGGCAGGCGCTCTGCTGTGTACGCCGAGGCCGCAGGAATGGTTACCGCACGCGCAGATTCAAGCCGTGAGCTATGCCGGGGAGCGGCACGACGTTAACTACCAGAATGACGCGCGTGATCTGGATGGACCGCTGGACGTACAGATTGCGGAAGCACTGCATTTCGTGCGCCGGAACATGTTCGTCCGCGCCACGAAAGTGACGGCCCGGGTCGACCGTCCGCAGTTCAGCGAGCGCGCGGTGTTCGAGGCGCTGGTGAATGCCGTCGCCCATCGGGACTACTCGATGGCCGGCGCTCGCGTTCGCCTGCACCTGTTTGCCGATCGATTGGAGTTGTACGTTCCCGGAGAACTGGTCAATACGCTTACGATCGACAGCCTGCATCTGCGGCAAGCCAACCGCAATGAGTTGATCGTGTCACTACTCGGACGCTGTCCCGCACCAGCCGGTCTCGGACGCTCCCACCTCATGGACCGGCGCGGTGACGGCGTCCCGATTATTCGGCGGGAGTGTCGAGAGTTGTCGGGGCGGCTACCGGAGTACGAATTGATCGACGACAGCGAGCTGCGCCTCATCATCCGTTCGCCCTCTCCGGCGGAGCCCGATTTATCACCAACGAAGGACGTATGACGCAGTAACAACGAGCGAGCGTTCGGTCTTCAGGGCGTCGATGCCGCAGGACCTCCGCTTTCATCTTTCATCGTCCGGCGTGCCATCTGGACAGACGGTCGTAGTATACTCGGCGGCGGCAATGGGGGCGTCGCGCGCCTCGGGGCATGACGAAGGAGCCACATGGCGGTAACGAATCATGAGCGGGTCGGTAAGGGGCTGGAGTTGCTGCGCGCCGGACTGGGGCCGTTCGTCGAGCGTGAGCTCAAGCAGGCGGTGCAGGCGGGCAACCTGAGCGGGCACCGGCGCAAGGAGATCGCCGACGATCCGATGTTCCGCCGGCCGTCTTCCGAGTGGGACGTGGCGGTGGTACTGCGGCTGATGTGGGACAACTGGCACGATGCGTTCAGCGGGACTCTCGGGCGCTCGGATCGCAGTCTGGTCAGCGAGTTGCGCGACCATCGCAACAAGTGGGCGCACCAGGAACCCTTTTCCTCGGACGATGCCTACCGCGCCCTGGACTCGGTGCAGCGCCTGCTGACCTCGATATCGGCGCCGCAGGTGCGGGAGATCGATGCGCACAAGCAGGAGTTGCTGCGGGTGCGCTTTCAGGAGCAGGTGCGCGGTGAGCGGCGGCGTACTGGCAGGACCGTGGCGGCCGCCGGTACGGTGCCCGGGCTGAAGGCGTGGCGCGACGTGGTGACCCCGCACCAGGACGTGGTCAGCGGACGCTATCAGCAGGCGGAGTTCGCCGCCGATCTGTGGCAGGTGTTCCTCGGCGAGGGAACGGACGAGTATCGCGACCCGGCGGAGTTCTTTCGCCGCACCTATCTGACCGCCAGCCTGCAGCAGATGCTGGTCGGCGCCGTGCAGCGTCTTACCGGACGCGGAGGTGACCCGGTGGTACAACTGCAGACCAACTTCGGCGGCGGCAAGACCCACTCGATGCTGGCGCTGTACCACCTGTTCTCCGGGGCGGCGCCGACCAGTCTGGCCGGTATCGACGAGGTGCTGAAGAGCTTGGACACTGCTCGGCTGCCTTCCGTGCGCCGCGCCGTGTTGGTCGGAAACCGCATCTCGCCGGGCAACCCGGTCACCAAGCCGGACGGCACCGTGGTGCGAACCCTGTGGGGCGAGTTGGCGTGGCAGCTCGGCGGACCGGAAGCGTTCGCGCGCGTGGCTGCCGACGACGAGCATGCCACCAGTCCCGGGGACCGCGTGCGCGAGCTGCTCGTCGAGTCCGGGCCGTGCCTGGTACTGATCGACGAGTGGGTTGCCTACGCGCGGCAGTTGCACGAACAGAGTGATCTGCCGGCCGGCAGCTTCGAGACTCAGTTCACCTTTGCGCAGACGCTGACCGAGTCGGCCAAGGCGGTCGACAACTGCATGCTCGTGATCAGCCTGCCGGCCTCCGACTCCGGCGGCTCGCCCAACACCTATGCGGACGACGCGGAAGTGGGGGGTCAGCGCGGCCGCGACGCCCTGCAGCGGTTGCGCAACGTGATCGGGCGCGTCGAGGCTCCGTGGCGGCCGGCCAGCGCCGAGGAGAGCTTCGGGATCGTGCGGCGGCGTCTGTTTCAGACCTTTGTCGATGCCGCGCAATTCACGGCCCGCGACGTGGTGGCGCGTGGCTTCTCCGACCTGTACCGCACACAGCAGCAGGAGTTTCCCGCCGAGTGCCGCGAGGCCGACTACGAAAAGCGGATCAAGGACGCCTATCCCATCCATCCCGAGGTGTTCGACCGGCTCTACACCGACTGGTCGGCGCTGGCGAAGTTCCAACGCACGCGCGGCGTGCTGCGCCTGATGGCGGCGGTGATTCATCACCAGTGGGAGAGCGGCGATCGCAGTCCGCTCATCCTGCCCGGCAGCATCGCGCTCGAAGACGCGCGCGTACAGTCGGAGCTGACCCGCTATCTCGACGACAATTGGACGCCGATCATCGAAAAGGACGTCGACGGCGCGGAGTCGCTGCCGTTGCGGATCGACAGCGACCAGCCGAACCTGGGCAAGTTCGCCGCCAGCCGCCGCGTGGCGCGGGCGATCTTCCTCGGTTCCGCTCCCTCTACCGGCGCCGCCCACCGCGGCATCGACGACCGGCGGGTCAAGCTGGGCTGCGTGATGCCGGCTGAGCCGCCAGCCGTGTTCGGGGATGCGCTGCGGCGGCTGGCGACCGCAGCTACCTACCTGTACGAGGACAACGCCCGCTACTGGTTCGCCACCCAGCCCACGGTGACCAAGCTGGCGGAAGATCGAGCCGAGCAGATGCGGCGCAATCCGGACCGCGTAGTGCAGGAGATCGCCCAGCGCGTACGGGCCGACCTGCGCCAGAAAGGCGACTTCAGCCGCGTGCACCCGTTGCCGCACTCAGGTCAGGACGTGCCCGATGACATGGACGCGCGACTCGTCGTAATCGGCATCGAATACCCGCACAGCCGAGGCGGAGAAAGCCCCGCGCTCAAGCAGGCGCAGGCAATTCTGGAGTCGCGCGGCAATGCGCCGCGCATCTACCGCAACACGCTGGTGTTCCTCGCCGTCGACGCCACCCGCCTGCAGGAGTTGGATGAGGCGGTAAGGCGGTTCCTGGCCTGGGAGTCGATCATCGCCGAGCAGGAGCACCTCAATCTTGCCCCGCAACAGGTACGGCAGGCGCAAACGCAGCGCGAGATGGCGGCAACCGAGATGACTACACGAATTCCGGAGACCTATCGCTGGTTGTTGGTACCGGTGCAGTCCGATACCCACGGAGCGGTGTCGTGGGATGCCCTGAACCTGACCGGAGCCGACCCGCTTGCGGTTCGCGCGTCCCGCCGGCTGCGGGCGCAGGACGGGCTCATGACCGCCTACGGCGCTACCCTCTTGCGCATGGAGCTGGACCGGGTCCCGCTCTGGCGCGGCGACCATGTGTCAGTCTCCCAGCTCGCCGAGGACTTCGCGCGCTACCTGTACCTGCCGCGGCTGAAGGGCTCGGAGGTCCTGCTGCGCAGCATCGACGATGGCGTGTCCCTGATCACCTGGGAGCAGGAATCCTTCGCCTTCGCCGAGAGCTTCGATGAAGATGCCGGACACTATAGCGCGCTGCGCGTGCAGGATCGGATCAACTTGCCCGACGCAAGTGCTCCGGGACTGCTCGTCAAGCCCGCGGTGGCCCGGCAGCAGCTCGATGCGGAAGTTCTCCCGCCAAAGAATGGTGGCAATGGCAACGGAGGGAACGGTCCAGGCGGCGGCGATGCCCCACCGGATCCCTCACCGCCACCGCCACCGCCTTCCCCACGGCTACTGAAGCGCTTTCACGGCACCGTGAACCTCGACGCGACGCGCGTGGGGCGCGATGCCAGCCAGATCGCCGATGAGGTGATCGCCCATCTCGCCGGACTGGTGGGCGCCAACGTGACCGTGACGCTGGAGATCGAAGCCGAGATCCCGGACGGCGCCCCCGAAAACGTCGTGCGCACGGTTACCGAAAACAGCCAGACGCTCAAGTTCACCAACCAGGCATTTGAGCGCGAGTAGTGGATACTGCCCAGTTCCAAACTCGGCAACGATCAGCTGCCCGTCGGGCTGTAGCGGTGGATGTTGAGACGCCGAGAGGTGTCGATCTCTCTGTACAAGAAGCGTTGCCTGCTAACTCCTGTAGCGGCGGGGGAGCAGGATTCGGTGGTGGTGGCGCTCCTGTGGCCGAAGGCCATAGCGTGCGAGCAGGACGCGGGCATTGAGAGGGGGTTGCAGGCAGCGGATTGCGGCGGAGTTTCACGTGGCGTGGTGCGAGGGTGCGCCAGTTTGGGGGTGCAGCCGGCGGTACCTCTCCGTGTTGCGTGCCTACTCCGCGAACGAATTGCTGTTCGTCAAGCTGGACGGCCCGGCGAACAAACGGATCTCGATTCGGGTTCAGGACGCCGACGGCCTCGGCGCCTCTGCAATTCTACGAGACGCTCGACCATCCCCAGATGCGGACGGCACGCTCAGCGAGGTCAGCTGACCTTGCCTCGATCGCGGCGAAGTTCCATGGCGCTGAACGATCCGCAAGGTCGAGCGCCAGCTGACTTGGAGACTGACGAAGAAGCTGCTGCTTCCTCGCGAACGGAAGTCGTCCCATCTCCGAATTCCTCTCACGCTTGCGTAAGCAGAGATTGCCGACCGTATTGATGATCCTCGCGTAGTTCTCGCTGACAGCGTCCGCGCCCATCTCACTTTTCCAGTCGTCACTGCTTTCGATGCTCTGCGGTGCGACGTGCTCCACCGTGTCAAGGGTCGAGTAGTCCGGTAGTTCTCCCCCATGAACCTGCGCCAAGTGGCGATCTAGCTCTTCCAACACAAGACGGGTGAATACGAGCTCCCGTGACCGATATACAGGTCGCATGATGAATGCCTCTCGGAACTCATCGTCGCCCACCCACAATTGCTCTTTTCTAATCGCGCGCTGCAGTAAGACCGTCACGTCGGTCGGGGCGCCATCCTTGATCCTGTCGATCAGTGAGGGGAAGAACGAGTCGTATCTGGTCACTGGCAACTCGGCGAATTTGCGACGTACGAGAAGTACGTATACTTCTCTGAAAAGCGATTCGACTTCCTCCCGAGAAAGAACGTGGTTCCGCTCTTCCTCCAGAACAGCCAGTAGAAACGAGCGACAGGAGGTCATGTTGGTATCTCTTATCTGTTCGAGCAGGCTATCGACCGCCTGCGTCCGATCCTTCGACTCGCCGAGTATTCTTCTATACAGCGGCGCGGACTGCGCGATGTTGTCGAGATGTCGCCTAGCGGTACGCTTGTCCAGGTACTTGTTGTGCTGCTTGAAGAATACGTATAGGCGCCGGCCTCTTCCTATGATCTTGCTCTGTCCGATGGAGAATAGATGACGCAGATACTCCTCGAAGTCGAAGGAATCGAAAACCGGCGATGAGCGGTCGATCTGTTGTACGACAAGCCACTTCGACCGGTGCAGTGATTCATGATCGTCACCATTCCTGATGAGCGGTCTGAACAGGTAGTTACAGAGCAGCTCAGCCGCGGTAAGTTGTATCCCCTTGTCATTCAGACTCTCGAAGATGGCCTGCGGATCGTCTCGGTTGCCAAGTGGAATCCAGACGACCTTGAGGCATTCGGTCAACGCTTTGACCCAGTGCCAGATGTCCTCGTCACCGGCATCTCCGAAATTGCGTCCCATCCAGCGCTCGAACTTACCGGAAATGTTACCATTTGGCACATACAGGTACAGATCGTCCTGAAGCGAAGGTGTATGGGGGTTCTGGTGACCGAATACGGAATAATAAGTAGCTAACCGGTCTCCTTTCACACTGAACAACTTGATCTTCCAGTAGTCATCGCGCACAGATTCATCGAAGGCAGGGTTGATAAGCCACTTTCCTAACTGATCATAATGCTTACGGGCGGTCGGAGCCTTTGCCAATAGAGTTTCCAGGCGGCGCCGAAACCAGGCCAGCATAAGATACACGGTGGTGAATCTCTGCTGTCCGTCGATGATGTCGAATATCTTGCAGCGAGGATGGCCGGACTGCTCGGCCACTACCACCGGGCCGAAGAAATGTTCCTGTTCGGAAAGTTCTCCATCCTGCGCCGGTTCGAGAATCTGTTCCTCGATATCTTGCTTCAGTTGATTCCAGTTACGGGAGCCCCATACGTAACCACGCTGGAAGAACGGAATCACGTAGCGCATCTCACCAGAGAAGATGTCCGAAAAGCTACGATTTATTATCTGTGCTCTGTCTGGCATGATCGTCTCCGTGGCCATCGCGCGAACCGCGGGAATCGGTCGCCAGAATAAGCCAGTGTCGGGGGGCGGTCAACATTGAGCGCGGGCTACGACCGCGCCGGCGGCGATGCTGAGCCCTCTGCCTGTCCGGCGAGGGCATGATGCTGTGTGGTTCGTGGGTATGGGAGCGCTGAAGGGCGTCCGGGACGGTGCCGGCGCCCGTTCCGTGGCCCCGTCGTCGGCCTGGGTGGGTACCGCCGACAAGCAGGAACTACCGCGGGCGCGCTCTCGGGAGCAGGCGCCGCGCGGCCCGGCCGTGCGTGCGCCGCGTCGTGTTGGTGAGGAACCGGATCTCCCCGGCTCGGTCGCCAAGGCCGACGGCGCCGTGCGCCTGCCTACTGGACATGAATTTTGCCAGTATTGATACTGTCTGGTAAGATTCATGGCCGCTATGGAGCCCACAGGACCATCGCTGGAGACGCTCAGGACCATGATCCTGGACTCTCAGGAGTCGCCGCTGCAGACCGGTGTTCCCCGGCGGGTGCGCATTGAGGCGGTCGCCGGCAAGGCGACGGTGTGTATTGGCGTGCGGCGCGGCGGCAAGTCGACGCTCCTCTTTCAGATCATTGAGCGGCTGCTGGCGGAGAGCGTGTCGCGGCGCAATATCCTCTACCTGAACTTCTTCGACGACCGGCTGCACGGTCTGGGGCCATCGTCGCTCGCGCTGATCCCGGAGGCGTACTACTCGATCTACCCCGAAAAGCAGGATGTCGAGACGGTGTACTGCTTCTTCGACGAGATCCAGGCGGTGTCGGGGTGGGAGCCGTTCGTGGACCGGCTGCTGCGCACCGGGCGCTGCCGGATCTATCTCACCGGATCGTCGGCCCAACTGCTGTCCCGAGAGATCGCCACGCAGATGCGCGGGCGGGCACTGTCCTGGGAACTGTTCCCGTTTTCGTTCCGCGAGTTCCTGGACTTTCGGGGGGTTGGCAGCGAAGGGGCGCTTTCCACCAGGCGGCGACTGTTGATTCGGAAGGGGTTCGAGGAGTACTGGGAGCGGGGTGCATTTCCGGAGGTCGCCGGCACGAGCGCCGAGTTGCGCATCAGAATCCACCAGGAGTACTTCCACACCATCCTGTACCGCGACCTGGTGGAGCGCCACGACGTCTCCCACCCGCGTGCGGTCGCGGATCTGGCCCATCGGCTGGTGGACAACACGGCCTGCCTGTACACGGTCAACAGCCTTACCGGCTACCTGAAGGCGCTCGGTCATCGGGTTCCCAAGGCCGCCGTGAGCGACTACCTGGAGTGGTTCGAGGACGCCTACTTCCTGTTTACCGTGCGCATCTTCGACGCGTCGCTGGCGCGCCGGAACACCAATCCCAAGAAGATATACTGCATCGATCACGCCCTGGTTGCCTCGGTGTCGGCGCAGATTCTGATCAACTCCGGCCATCTGCTGGAGAACCTCGTGTTCGTGACGCTGCGCCGCCGCCACCAGGAGATCTCCTACTACAAGACCGGCAACGGCCGCGAGGTGGACTTCATCGTGCCCCGGCGCCGCGCCGGACCGCTGCTGGTGCAGGTGTGCGAGTCGCTGGTCGATCCGGCAACGCGCAAGCGGGAGACCGCGGCGCTGGGCGAGGCGATGGCGGAGTTGGGAGTGTCGAGCGCAATCATCGTGACCCGCGATGAACAGGAACGGATCGAGAGCGGCGGCGGGCTGATCGAGGTGTTGCCGATCTGGCGTTTCCTGCTCGACTCGTGAGAGTCTGTGATGTGACGGAGGGGAGATGATCAGAGCGGGGATTGCGGGGAGCGGGTTCGCGGCGGAGTTTCACGTGGCGGGGCTGCGCGGATGTGCCGGTTTGGGGGTACGGCCGGCGGCGGTGTACTCGCCGAACGCCGGGCGGCGCGATGCGTTTGCGGCGCGGCACGGGTTGGCCGCAGCCGCGAGTCTGGAGGAGTTGCTGGCGCAGGTGGACGTGGTGCACGTGTGCGCGCCGCCGGCTACCCATGAGGCGATTGCCTGCGCGGCGCTGGCAGCGGGGGTGCACGCGATTGTCGAGAAGCCGTTCACCGGCTGCTTTGCGGAGGCGGATACGCCGCGCGCGGAGATGGAGGCCGCGGCGGTGGCCAGCGCGCGGCGCATGCTGGCCGCGGAGCAGGCCAGCTCGGCGACGCTCGGCTACGCCGAGAACTGGGTGTTCGCGCCGGCCGTGCAGAAGGAGGCCGAGATCGTACGCAAGACCAAGGCGCAGATCCTGCGCATGGCGGGCGAGGAGTCGCACTCCGGCTCGCACTCGCCGTTGTACGGCATCTGGCGTCACTCCGGCGGCGGCTCGCTGGTGGGCAAGGCGTGCCATCCGCTGACCGCGATCCTGTTCCTGAAGGAGGAGGAGGGGCGCACTAGCGGCGCGGCGCCGATCCGCCCGGCCACGGTGAGCGCGCGCGTGCACTCGCTGACCCGCCTGCCCGGCTACCGAGACGCCGGCCACCTGCGCGCCGACTACGAGGACATCGAGGACTGCGGGTCGCTGCACGTGACGTTCGCCGACGGCACCGTGGCCGACGTGTTCGCCTCCGAGATCGTGCTCGGCGGCGTCTACAACTGGCTGGAGGTGTTCGCCAACAACCACCGCACGCGCTGCAACCTGAATCCGATCGACGCGCTGCAGACCTACAACCCGCGCGAGGAGCAGTTCGACGATGTGTACGTGGTGGAGAAGATCGGCACCAAGCAGGGCTGGTCGCAGCCGGCGCCCGACGAGGACTGGATGCACGGCTACCCGCAGGAGCTGGCCCACTTCTACGAGTGCTTCGCGGGCGGCAGCGCCCCGCAGTGCGGCGCCGAGTTGGGGTTCGTGACCACCGCCGTGCTGTACGCCGCCTATCGCTCCGCTGACCAGGGCGGCGTCGAGGTGCCGGTGGCGGAGCTCCCTGCCGCGCCGTGATCTGCCGGCCGAGCACGCTCCGGGATCGCGCGGCGCCGTGACAGTGCCGCCGGAGACAGCGCGCGGCAAGAACTGCGAACGGCCGGCAAGCGCCGTTGCACGACGGCGCGCCGCCGAGGGACCGCCGCGCGAGGAGGTGAGCGGCGGAGACCGTGAAGAGGCCGGACATCTTGGGTTCATCCTCAACGCAACCTACGTGACCGATCCCGTCGGCGGCCGCGCGGTCGTGCATCTGTACGGCAGGCTCGCCGACGGCCGTCCCTTCCTGGTGCGCGACCGCCGCCAGGAGCCCTACTTCTACATTGAGAGCAGTGCCGTGGAGCAGGCGCGGGCGCTCGGCCTGCGCAACCTCGACGCGACCGACCGGCGTACCCTGCATGGCGCGCCGGTACACCGCGTCCGGCTGCACCACCCCGGCGACACCCCGGCCATCCGGGGCCGTCTGCACCGCAAAGGGATACCTACCTACGAGGCGGACGTGCGCTTCGCGTACCGCTACCTGATCGACCGCGGCATCAAGAGCGCCCTGCGCATCCACGGCGCCGCGCGGCCGCTGGCAGAGACGGCGCCCGACGCGGCGCGGGAGACGGTGGTGTTCGACGAGCCGGAGGTGGAGCCGGCGCGCTGGACGCCGCAACTCACCACGCTGTCGCTCGACATCGAGACCGACCCCGAGGCGCAGCGCCTGCTGTCGGTGGCGCTGTGGGGGTACGGCACGCGCGAGGTGCTGCTGCTGTGCCCGGACGCCGCGGCGCGCGCCGCCTGCCCGGCCGCTGCCGTGCCGTGCGCCAGCGAGGCGGATTTGCTGGCGACCCTGTGCCGGCGGGTGCGTGCCCTCGACCCGGACGTGGTGACCGGCTGGAACATCATCGACTTCGACGTGCCGGTGCTGATCCGCCGGGCGGCCGAGCTGCAGGTGCCCCTGGAATTGGGCCGCGCCCCCGGGGCGGTTCGTCAGCGCGGCAGCGGACGGCAGCGGGCGGACGGGAGTCAACCCGGTGGTCCGGGCCAGGGGGGCACGAGCAGGCGCCGCTTCAGCGATTCGATCTTCATCCCGGGGCGGGTGGTGCTGGACGGCATCCGCCTGCTGCGCGCCGTCTCCTACCGCCTGGACAGCTACTCCCTGGACAACGCGGCGCGGGAGATTCTCGGCGAGGGCAAGACGCTCGGCGGCGTCGATCACGTGGCGCAGATCATGGCTACCTACAGCCATGACCCGGAACGGTTCGTGGAGTACAACCTCACCGATGCGCGGCTGGTGATCGACATCCTGGACAAGCTGGACCTGGTGCCGTTCACCGCCGAGCGCAGCGCGCTGACCGGCATGCCGCCCGACCGGGTCGGCTCGTCGATCGCGGCGTTCGACTTTCTCTACCTGTCGCAACTGCATCTGCACGGGGTGGTGGCGCCGACGGTGGGCGCGCAACCGAGCGACGGCGCCGGCAACGGCAACGGCAACGGCGCAGGGCAGGACCCGATGCACGGCGGCCACATTCTCAAGCCGCGCCCGGGGCTGCACGACGACGTGCTGCTGTTCGATTTCAAGAGCCTGTACCCGAGCATCATCCGCACCTTCCAGATCGATCCCCTGGGGCTGATCCGCGTCGAGCCGGCAGGGCACAGGGCAGAGAGCGACGAGGTGATCGAGGCGCCCAACGGGGCGCGCTTCCGGCGCCGGCGCGGCATCCTGACCGAGCTGCTCGACGAGCTGTTCAGCAGCCGCGAGAAGGCCAAGGCGGCCGGCAACACGATCGCCAGCAACGCCATCAAGGTGCTGATGAACTCGTTCTACGGCGTGCTCGGCACCAGCGCGTGCCGCTTCTCGCATCCGCTGCTGGCCAACGCCATCACCAGCTTCGGCAAGCACTTGCTGCTGTGGGCCAAGCGCTGGATGGAGGCGCGCGGCCTGACCGTGCTGTACGGCGACACCGACAGCCTGTTCGTGGTCGGCACCGGCGGCGTCGGCGGCGCGGCTCTGGCGATACGGCTGAACGCCGATCTGACTGAATACGTGGCCGCCACCTGGCGGGTGCGCAGCTACCTGGAGATCGAGTTCGAGACCCACTACGAGCGGCTGCTGCTGCCGTCGGTGCGCGGCGGCGGGCGCGGCGCCACCAAGCGGTACGTCGGTCTGACCGGCGGCAAGCTGCAGTTTACCGGTATGGAGGTGGTGCGGCGCGACTGGACGGCGCTGGCGCACGAGGTGCAGCGCGAGTTGTACCGGCGCCTGTTCGCCAGCGAGCCGGTCGAGGAATACCTGCGCGCCATCATCGGCGAGGTGACCGCCGGCCGGCGCGACGAACAACTGGTGTACCACAAGGCGCTGCGCAAGGAGGCCGACGACTACCGCGCTCAGGCGCCGCACGTGGTGGCGGCGCGCAAGCAGGCCGCCTTCCAGCCCGGCGAGCCCTCATCCTGGCGCAGCGTGATCGACTACGTGATTACGGTCGAAGGCCCGGAGCCGGCTGCCGAGCGGGAGCACCGGATCGATCATGAGCATTACATCGAGCGCCAGATCCGCCCGGTGGCGGAGCCGGTGCTCGCCATCACCCGCCGCGACTTCGGCGAGGTGCGCCGCAACGAACGCCAGCTCGAACTGTTCTGAACGCAACCGGGTGCAGGCTCGGTTTCGCCAACCGTACGCAGTGGCACGGATCTGCGCGAGCCCTGCGGCGCGAACGATGCGCCACCACTGGTACCCGATGGGGCACCCCGGCCACGGCTGGCGCCGTCAGGCGCCGACCTACGAACTCGCGTCCGCGGCGAGTTGCACGGTGCGGCCGGTGTGTGCGGACTCGGCGGCGGCGTCTATGACGCGCAGGGTGGCGATGGCGTCGGTGTTGGCCAGCAGCGGCGCGGCGCCGTCGAGCAGGCAATCGTGGAAGTGATCGAGGGCGGGGGTGAACGAGCGCACCCCGTTGTTCAGGGTGACCCGCTCGGTGGCCTGCGGGGTGGTGAGGGTGTAGGCGCTGTCCTCGTAGGGATGGGTCGGCTGCTCGATGTGCAGGGTGCCGCCGGAGCCGGCCAGGTGCGCGCCGCGCATCGAGGCGGTGTCGAAGGCGCCGAACAGGGTGGCCACCACGCCGTCCGGGAACTCCAGCAGCAGCCCCAGGTGGCGATCGACGCCGGACCTGTCTTCTTGCCACACGGCGGTGACCCGGGTCGGCTCGGCGCCGGCCGCCCAGCGCGCCACGGTGATCACGTAGCAGCCGATGTCCATCAGCGCTCCGCCGCCCAGCTCCGGCTGCCAGCGGATGTTGCCCGGGCCCAGCGGCGCGCCCATGCGCACGTCGACGTGGCGCAGATCGCCGATTGCGCCGGCGTCGAGCAGGCGGCGCAGGCGCAGCGTCTGCGGGTGGTAGCGGAACACCATCGCCTCCATCAGCAGCACCCCGTTACTGGCGGCGGCATCCACCATGCGCTGCGCCGCCGCGGCACTGGTGGCGAGCGGCTTCTCGCAGAACACGTGCTTGCCGCGTTCGGCGGCGCGGATCGCCCACTGCTCGTGCATGGAGTTGGGCAGCGGCAGGTACACTGCGTCGATGCGGTCGCTCCACAGCAGGTCGTCGTAGCTGGCGAACACCTCGGCGATCTCCAGGTCGCCGGCAAACCCCGCCGCCCGGTCGCGGTCGCGGCTGGCCACGCCGACCAGCTCGCCGCGCGCGCTGGCGCGCACCGCTGGCGCGAACACCCAGCGCCCGATCTGGGCGGTGCTGACGATGCCCCACCGAACCTTGGCCGACTTCACTTGTTTCATGGTGGGCTCCCTGCTCCGTGCTCGCGTTGCTACGCGTCGCTCGCGTTCGACTCTCGTTCAACGGCCCGCGTCCACGGTACAATTACGCGCCATGAGAATCGTACGCTACGCCAAGGGTGAAACGGTCGGCTACGGCTGTCAACGAGAAGATGGATCGATTGTCGCCATCAACGGCGACCCGCTGGCCGGCAGCGGCCCGCTCGGCCCCGGCGGCACCGGCGCCTGGTCGGTGACCCGCCGCATCATCAGCGGCGCCCGCCTGCTGGCCCCGGTGGCGCCGCCGGCCGTGGTCTGCATCGGCCTCAACTACCGCCGCCACGCCGAGGAGTCGGGCAACCCCATTCCCGACCACCCGGTGGTGTTCATGAAGATGCCGTCGTCGGTGCAGCGCCCCGGCGGCCCGATCGTGCTGCCGCGCACCCTGCGCAGCGACCAGGTGGACTACGAGTGCGAGCTGGTAGTGGTGATCGGGCGCCGCTGCCGCAACGTGTCCCGCCAGGTGGCGCTCGACTACGTGCTCGGCTACACCTGCGGCAACGACGTCAGCGCCCGCGACTGGCAGATGCAGTGGGGCGGCGGCCAGTGGTGCCGCGGCAAGACCTTCGACACCTTCTGTCCGCTCGGTCCGGCGCTGGTTACCACGGACGAGATCCGCAATCCCAACGCGCTGCGCATCAGGACCGTGGTCAACGGCGAGACGCTGCAGGACTGGAACACCAGCGACATGATCTTCGACGTGCCGGCGCTGATCTCCTTCCTCAGCGGCAGCAGCACGCTGGAGCCGGGCACGGTGATCATGACCGGCACCCCGCACGGGGTCGGCTCCGCGCGCACACCGCCCCGCTTCCTGCAGCCCGGCGACGAGGTAACCGTGGAAATCGAGAACATCGGCTCCCTCACCAACCCCGTGGTCGCCGAGCAGTGAGCCGGCAGTAAGCCGGGATTCCCGTTATCGGACGCGGTCGGCGGCGGTAGACCCGGTCGAGCGATGAAGTACCGAGTGGTCTTGATCAAGTCCGACGAGGGGTACGCGGTGAGTTGCCCGGCGCTGCGCGGATGCCACTCCCAGGGAGCTACCTTCGAGGAAGCTCTGGATAACATAAGGGAAGCGATCTGCGACTGGTTGGAAGCACAGGATCAGCCGGGTAGGTTCCGTCGATAGGTGTGTAAACAGATCAGGCGTCGGCCTCTTGGTGTTGGCCTCCTCTGATCGGTCGGCCGTCGTGATACCGTTGCTCGGCGGCTACGGACGGCAGTAGCTCAGGCGAATTGATCCGCCGAAACGTCCGTTCGGCAACCAACGACACTTCCATTCCCACGGCGGTCGCATTGGCGACCCTCTTGAATCGCTTCGCCGTGTCGGTGCGCAGCCGCATAGCCGCGAACGGCGACTTGATCACGTTGGTCGTTCGCACATGTCGCCAGTTGCCACGCGGGAACTGGTAGAACGTCACCATCTGTGGCGGCTCACTCACCGCAAAGTGTGCTGCAACATCTTCGGCGTCTGTACGAGCCGTCCACTTTGAAGCAGATCCGCGAGGCCACGACCAGTGCATTGTACATGCTCCTGGAGACCAGGGAGCTGCGACCCGGCCAAGTGACGACCTGTCTGGTCGACGATCTCAACGCAAATCTTCGCTACATGGGCACCCAGTCCGGCGTGGTGGACCTGCATACCGGAGCACCGCCCGACCAAGGCCGAAAGGCGCTGGTAACCGAGATGGCCCCGGTCGAGTACGTCCCCGGGGCCACCGACCCTGACGTGGATCGCCTGTTCGCCCACCTGCCCAAGGAGGCGCAATCCTGGTGGCGCCTGGGAACTCGGCCTGCCCGCCGAACGCTCCTGCGGCACTGCCTACCGCGCCATTCTCACCTTGATTGTCGCGCCACACCTATACCCAAGGCAGCGATCTATAGTAAACTACAAAGCGAGCATGCTATCATGCTAACGGTTGCTGTACTGAGCCAGAAAGGCGGGAGCGGGGAAAGCACGGTGGCTATCGGCTTGGCCGTGGCGCATGAGTTAGCCGGCGGCGGCGCTGCGGTGATCGGCTTGATGCGCGGTGTTTGCCGATGCCGCACACTTCGAGTACAGTAGCGTTCGCGATTGATGATGCAGGAGGCTCTCTGTGCCGAGCGAACGCGGACCTGTTTGCGTTTCAGTGATCAACATGAAGGGCGGCGTCGGCAAGACGACGACCGTCGCGCTCTTAGGACGGCATGCTGCTTACGCGGATGTTCGCGTCCTTGTCGTCGACTTGGATCCACAGGCAAACCTAAGCCAAGCGTATATGGGGAACGCGTACGTACAGTTCCTCGAAAGTGAGGAACCATCCATCGTAGAAGTCTTCGACGGCTACCGGCCTCCCACCCAGGAGCGTGAGTCGCCCACTCGGCTCGATCCCGAAGACACCGTTCGGGAAGTCTATGACGACGGTACGTTATCCTACATACCATCCCGATTCGACTTCTCCGACAATCTTGTGCGTGCGGTGAAACCAGATCCTCAGGTGCTGGCGCGCTACATTGCGGATCATTTTCAAGAGAAAGACCTCGTCCTAATCGATTGTCCGCCGACCGAGTCGGTATTCACGCGGGCGGCGTACCATGCTTCTCGTTATGTCTTGGTACCCGTACGTCCCGAATACTTCGCGACTGTGGGGTTTCCCCTACTCGCAAAATCCCTCGACTCATTCAGAACCGAGAACCCGTCTCACTACATTGAGGTTATCGGCGTTGTTATCAACAATGGATTCTATGACGGAGGAAACGACGGGGGACCCGAAAAACGCCGTGCCGTGCCAGAAATACTTGAAGAGGCGAACAAGAACGGCTGGCATGTATTTGAGAAACAGATCCCCCACTCACGCGGCTTTCCCAAGCTCATGCGCGGGGATAGGAGTTGGGGTGGTAACTCCTGGCGCTTCGATCTGTTTGCCGAGGAGTTCTTCGTCCGTCTCGGTTTCGAAGAAGACAACTGATGCCACAACATGACCTAACGGAATCCTTGCAGGCGTTGGTACGTCGTCATGGATTAAGCTCGGTATTGCATAGTCTTGCCGACATACAGGCTGCACCAAAGCAGTCCACCTCATCGTTGTCGCCGAGGCGCACACGCAACGCAGGGAGCAAGTCGTCCGCAGTCGACTACGTCGGCAAGATGACACTTCCTCCGGAAAAGGATAAGGCAATGATACGAGCTGCACAACGATTCGAAGATGGGGGATTCCTGCCTAATATCGCGGACATTCGTGAATTCTGTCGTATCCATGGTGTCGACTTGGGTAAATCGGTCTCCCGCGCGAGTTCGATCCCCCGTGTGTTCACGTTTCTCGCAACCATGGATACTGTCCAGCTAACCAAGTTGCTCGATGAAGGCGCATTTTCTGGCCCGACTCGTCTAGCACCGATTGCTGACGCAATCCGCAGTCGCTCCACTCGGCGGCGCCGCGGTCATTATGAGTTTGCGCAACCGGTCTCCGACACAGCGATCGCAGACCGCTCGAAGCTAACCCACTAATACCCATGCCGCCGAGCCAATGGATGAGCGAGCGCCAGAACAGGACCGAGTAGGGCAGGCCCTCGATGTGCGGCAGAATCGAGGCGCCGGTGGTGGTGAAGCCGGAGATGGTCTCGAAAAAGGCGTCCGTGTAGCTCGGAATGGCGCCGGTAACCACGAACGGCAGGGCGCCGAACGCCGAGCCCACCAGCCAGCTCAACACCACCACCAGAAACCCGTCGCGGGTCAGCAGGCTGGCATTGCGATGGCGCCGGAACGCCAGGACGCCGCTCACTCCGATCAGCAGGGTGATCACCACCGCCGCCACGAATCCGCTCATCGTTTCGGCCTCGTCGTAGATCCATGCCACCACCACGCCGCTGATCATGAACACCCCGGTGATCAGCAGCAGCGCCGATACGGTGTACAGGATCAAGCCGGCACGGGTGCGCCGGTCGATGGCGGTGTCGTCCGGCGGGGCGGCCGCGGGGGGCCGCGTCACGGTCCGGTGTCGAACATCTCTTCCACCCGGGCGATCGACTCGGTCTTGGCCACCATGGTCAGCTTGTCGCCGTCGCGGAGGGTGTAGTTGCTGCGCGGCACGATGTGGGAGCCGTTGCGGCTCACCGCCACGATCAGGGAGTTGTCCGGCATCTTGACGTCGCGCACCTCGCGCCCCACGAAGCCGCGCGATCCGTCGAGCGTCGATTCGATCACCTCCGCCAGCCCGCCGAGGATGCTGTGCACGCTCTTTACCTTGCCGCGCCGGATGAACTTGAGGATGGTGTTGACCACGCTGTACTTGGGGCTGATGATCACGTCCGCGCCCAGCCGCGATGCCACGGTCAGGTAGTTGAACTTGTTCACCAGGGCGATCGAGCGTTTGATGCCGAGCGTCTTGGCGTAGATGGCAACCAGAATGTTGAGTTCCGGATTGTCGGTGGTGGTGATGATCAGATCGGAGCCCGCCAGCGCCTCCTCCTCGAAGAAGCCTTCCTCCGACACGTCGCTGTTGATCACCACGGCATCGGGGAACTCCTCGGCGAGGCGCTTGCAGTTCTGGTAATTGGCGTCGACGATCTTCAACCGCTTGATGTCGCGGCGCAGGTAGTCGAGCAGGCGGCGCGGGCGGCGTCCATTGGCGCGGTAGCCGCGCCGGCTGAGCGAACCGGCGACGAAGCTGCCGACCCGGCCGCCGCCGATAAGCAACACCCGGTTCAGGTCCACGCGCGGGCGGCCGGCGATCACGAACACCTCTTCCAGGGTGTGCTCGGCCGCGACCAGATACAGCTCGTCGCCGGTCTCCACAATGGTGTCGCCGCGCGGTACGAAGAAATGCTCGCCACGGGAGATGCCGGCGACCAGGAACTCGGCGTCCAGGGTCTGCTTGATGGTCGCGATGCTCTGCCTGGCGAACAGGGTGCGGTCGTCGACCAGAAAATTGCGCATCTGCAGGTCGGTGTTCTCGAACGTCATCACGTCGCTGGTGGCGCCCTGCTCCACCGACTTGATGATTGCCTGTGCCGCCTCGATCTCGGGGTTGACGAAGTAGTCGACGTCCATAAGGGAGTGGCCGGACAGGTTGGACTTGGCGTAATCGGGGTTGCGCACGCGGGCGATCTTGCACGGCACCCCGAACTCGCTGGCTACCAGCCCGCAGGCGACGATGTTGAGTTCGTCGCTGTCGGTGACGCTGATGAAGAAGTCGGCCGACTCGATGCCCGCCTCGCGCAACGCCGGCAGGCGGTTGCCGGAGTCGTTGATCACCATGCAGTCGAGGTGGTTGACGGCATACTTGGCGATCTCCGGGTTGCGCTCTATCAGGACGACGTTCTTGTTGTCAGCGATCAGGTGACGCGCCACCTGGAACCCGGTGGTGCCGGCCCCCGCGATGACGACCTTCTCAGCCATCGGCTCCAATATGGACGCTGCACCGGCCGCGGGCAACAGAGATCGGGGTGAGCGGTCTGAACGGGACTGGCCATTTTTTCCGCTCCGTGGTGCAATCGGTAGCCATGAAGATCACTTTCGTGGGAGCCGGCTCCACGGTGTTCGTGAACAACATCATCGGCGACTGCATGCTCACCGAGCCGCTGCGCGACGCCACCGTTGCGCTGTACGACATCAACCCGCAGCGCCTGCAGGAGTCGAAGGCGATGCTGGACACGCTGAACGGCAACATCAACGCAGCGCGCGCCACCATCGAGACCTACCTGGGCACCGACGCGCGCAAGGAAGCACTGCGCGGCGCCGATTTCGTGGTCAACGCCATCCAGGTGGGCGGCTACGAGCCGAGTACGGTGATCGACTTCGACGTGCCCAAGCAGTACGGGCTGCGGCAGACCATCGCCGATACGCTCGGCATCGGCGGCATCTTCCGGGCCCTGCGCACCATTCCGGTGATGCTCGACTTCGCCCGCGACATGGAGGAGGTGGCGCCGGACGCCTGGCTGCTCAACTACACCAATCCGATGGCGATGGTCACCGGCGCGGTGCTGCACGAAACCGGCGTGCGCGCCGTGGGGCTGTGCCACTCGGTGCAGGCGTGCGTCCCGCGCCTGCTCGAAAGGTTGGGCATGGAGCAGGCCGCGGCCGACACCAAGTGGCGCATCGCCGGCATCAATCACCAGGCGTGGCTGCTGGAGCTGCGCGCCGCCGGCGCCGACCTGTACCCGGAGGTGAAGGAGCGCGCCGCGGCCATGAACCGGGCCGCGCGCACCGGCAGCGACAAGCACACCGACATGGTGCGCTTCGAGATGATGCGCCACTTCGGCTACTACGTCACCGAGTCGTCGGAGCACAGCGCCGAGTACTTCCCGTACTGGATCAAGAGCACCCACCCGGAGCTGATCGAGGAGTTCAACATCCCGCTCGACGAGTACATCCGCCGCTGCATCCGCAACATCGAACGCTGGAGTACGCAGAGCGCCACCATGGTCGGCAACCCCGACCTGAGCCACGAGCGCTCGGTGGAGTATGGCTCGCGCATCATGGAGGCGATCGTCACCGACAGGCCGTACCGTATTCACGGCAACATTCTCAACGACGGCTTCATCGGCAACCTGCCGGCCAACACCTGCGTCGAGGTGCCGGCGCTGGTGGACCGCAACGGCGTGCAGGGCTGCGTGGTGGGAGACCTGCCGGAGCCGTGCGCGGCGCTGAACCGCACCAACATCAACGTGCAACTGCTCACCGTGGAGGCGGCGCTGGAGCGGCGCCGCGACCGCATCTATCAGGCGGCGATGGTCGATCCGCACACCGCGGCCGAGCTGTCGCTGGACCAGATCGTGAGCATGTGCGACGAGCTGATCGCAGCGCACGGCGACCTGCTGCCCGCCTACCGGAGCAACGGTGCGTAGCCGTCGCGCCCGCGCCCGGAGGGTGGATGCCGCGGCCAGGTCTGTGGCGGGCGGCCAGTCGGCGCCGTTGCGGCGCTGCGAGTTGGCGCCGCTCCATCCGCGTCGCCCGGCGGCGGCGCAACGCGAACCCGTTGCGGTGTCCGTGCAGCCCGTTTCAAGCGCGCGCCGCCCGGCGGCTGGCCGACGTGGCACGGCGGAGGCAGGCTGATATGGCTGGCCTACTGCTCGGCTACGACCTGGGCAGCTCCGCGATCAAGGCGGCGCTGGTCGATATCGACAGCGGCCGGCTGGTGGCTCAGGCCACTTCGCCCGACACCGAACTGGAGATTGCGGCGCCGCGGCCGGGCTGGGCGGAGCAGGACCCGGAGGTGTGGTGGCGGCACCTGGTGGCGGCCACCGCGTTGATAGGTGATTCTCTGAGCGGTACCGGGATGACGCTGGCCGACGTGCAAGCGGTCGGCATCGCCTACCAGATGCACGGCTTGGTGCTGACCGACGCCGCCGGCGCGGTGCTGCGGCCGGCGATCATCTGGTGCGACAGCCGCGCCGTGGAGATCGGCGACCGGGCGTTCGTCGAGTTGGGAGCGCAGCCGACCCTGCGCCGCCTGCTCAACTCGCCGGGCAACTTCACCGCCTCCAAGATGCGCTGGGTGATCGAGCACGAGCCGCGGGTGGCCGATGCGGCGGCGCACTTCCTGCTGCCGGGCGACTACATCGCCTGGCGGCTGACCGGCGAGTGGGCCACTACCCCCTCCGGCCTGTCGGAAGGGATCCTGTGGGACTTCTCGCGCTCGGCGCGCGCCGATTTTCTGCTCGACCACTACGGCATCGACCCGGCGCTGCTGCCGCCCGCGGTGCCCACGTTTTCGGCGCAGGGCGCGCTGACCGCGGCGGCCGCCGCCGAGCTGGGCCTGCCCGCCGGTACGCCGCTCACCTACCGGGGCGGCGACCAGCCCAACAACGCGCTTTCCCTCGGCGTGCTCGACCCCGGCACGGTAGCGGCCACCGCCGGCACCTCCGGCGTGGTGTACGGCGTCGCCGACCGCGCCGACTACGACCCCGCCTCGCGGGTCAACACGTTCGTGCACGTCAACCATGACGAGGGGCGGCCGCGCTACGGCGTGCTGCTGTGCCTGAACGGTTGCGGCATCCTGTACAGTTGGTTGCGCCGCGCCTGCGCGCGGGAGCGCGACTATGCGGCCATGAACGCCGCCGCCGCGGAGGTGCCGGTGGGCGCGGACGGGGTGGTGGTGCTGCCGTTCGGCAACGGCGCCGAGCGCATGCTCGGCAACCGCGATCCGGGGGCCTCGGTACACGGCCTGCGCTTCAACAGCCACGACTCCCGCCACCTGCTGCGCGCCGGCCAGGAGGGGGTCGCGTTCGCCCTCGCCTACGGCCTCGAGGTGATGCGCGCGGTGGGAGTGGACGCCGCCACGGTGCGCGCCGGCGCTGCCAACCTGTTCCTGAGCCCGCTGTTCCGCGAGGCGTTCGCCGCCACCACCGGCGCCACGATCGAGCTGTACGACACCGACGGCGCCCAAGGCGCGGCACGCGGCGCCGCCATCGGCGCCGGCATCTACGACTCCGGCACCGCCTTCAGCAACTTGGGCCGCGTGCTGACGGTGGCGCCGGATGCGGCGCTGCAGCCCGCCTACGCGGACGCCTACCAGCACTGGCGCGGCCACCTGGAAGCCGCCCTGCGCGGCGCCGTCCAATGATTGCACCGTCTCGACGCCGGTGATTGCCACCTACATCAATGCCGCCACGGTGATCGTGGGCGCGCTGATCGGCCTGCTGCTGCGGCGCGCCATCAGCGACCGGTTCCGCGACGTGGTGACCAGCGGCATTGGCGTGATCACCCTGGTGCTCGGCTTCCGGCTCGGCTTCGAGTCGCAGCAGATCGTCTACCTGGCCCTGTCGGTGGCAATCGGCGGCCTGCTCGGCGAGTGGTGGAAGATCGAGCAGGGCGTCACCGGGCTCGGCGCCGCGCTGCACCGGCTGCTGTGGCGCCGCGAACCGGTGGCGGCGACCGCGGCCGACAGCCGGCGCGGGTTCGCGGTCGCCTTCCTGAACGCCTCGGTGCTGTTCTGCGTCGGCGCCATGACGCTGGTCGGCTCGTTCCGTGCTGGCGCCGAGGGCGACTACGAGCTGTTGCTCACCAAGTCGGTGCTCGACGGATTCATGGCGGTGCTGCTGACCGCTGCGATGGGCATCGGCGTCGCCTTCGCCAGCCTGGTGATCCTGGTCTACCAGGGCGGCCTGACCCTGCTCAGCCGGGTGCTGCAGCCGCTCGTCTCCGCCGAGCTGATGGCGGAGCTGAGCGCCGTCGGCGGGGTGCTCATCGTCATGATCGGGATCAACCTGCTCGGCCTGCGGCAACTCAAGACCGCCAACTTCCTGCCCGCGTTCCCGGTCATGGCAGCCCTGATGGCCCTGCATCCCCTCGGTTTCCTGTAACCGCCGGCGACATGCCGCGTCCGGCGACTGGGCGTTTGCGGCCGGAAGCCATAGTAGCGATAGTAGTGTAGTGATCCCTAGTTGGCCCGCGTTACGCCGTTGGGCTATACTCAGCGCTCACGCGCGCGCGATTGCGAACGACAATACACTGCCGAGTAAGACTCGGCTGTGGCAGGACCGGGAGCTTGGCGGATCGGATTTTCGTTCCAGACCTCCGCGAGGGAGAATCGAGAGAATGGGGGGTCAAGAGTTTGAGTAAGGCGCACGAACTGAGAAAGCGTTTGGCAGGGACCGCTTGGGTGGCCCAGGAGCATGAACTGTGGTTCGGAAGAAACAGGTTCTTGTTCCGAGAAGACGGTGACTTGATAGCGACTTGGCCATGGGGGCAGGAGTGTCACGGCAGGTGGGACGTGCGTGAGGTGTCCGGTCACGCGCAGTTGTTCTTCATCTTTGGCAACAAAGACGATAATCGTCCGCACTCAATACTCATGCACAACAACGGCGAGATGACCATTATCCACGACCTCGCCAGCAAGACCTACGAGAGCATCCACCCTAGCGACTTCAAGAACGCCGAGGTGGACAGCAAGATTGCTGATGTGGCGGTGACGCCCTGGTTCTCCAACGCGGTGTAGGTATTTTCGAGTTTCTCCGCGATATAGGGAGCAGTGAACTTGGTACGACCAACCTGCTCGACCTCGAACACAAAGAAATCGCGCACCGCCTTTGCAGCTCGATCCATGATGTCGAGAGTGCGGTCGATCTGCGATCGCAACTCAGCTTCGGTTGCCATACCCAGACCGGCCGTGTCCTCGGATAGTATTCTCGTAGGCCAGACTCATCGTGCCCCGCGTGACCCTCTTCGCCAACAGATCGCGCCAACCCAAGAACCGGTCAGCGCCGCTTACCGCTCGTCGAATGCGCGTGCCGCCGCCGATGGCGCCGGATCGTCAGCCGGCGACGTCGATGACTACTTTGAGGGCCTGCCGTTCGCCCTTGGCCAGGGCGGTCATCATCGCCGGCACCTCGTCGAGCGTGCAGCGGCCCTCGATGAAGCCGGACAGCTCGCGCTGCAGGCCGCCGAGCATCGCCACCGCGTCGCCAAAGGCGCGCCGGTCGAAGCCGTAGGTGCCGACCAGGGTCCACTCGTAGCTGATCATGTCCTGCAACGGCAGCGGCACCTCATGGGCCAGGTTGCCGATCATCAGCACGGTGCCGCCCTCCGCCACCATGCGCACCGCGCTGACGAACGAGCCGCTGCTGCCGACGGCGTCGATCACCACGTCCGGCGCTTCGCCGAGCGCCGCGGTGACCGCCGCGCGGTTGTCCTCTACGGTGGCGTCGGCCGCGATCGGCACTGCCGTCGCGCCCAGCCGCGCCGCGCGCCGCGCCTTGGCGGCGATGGTGTCCAGGGAGGCGATCTGTTGCGCGCCGCGGGCGCGCGCCACCAGCACGCCGGCCATGCCGATGGTGCCGGCGCCGAGAATCGCCACCCGCCGCGGCGTCACGTTGCGCGCCTCCAGCCGGTGCCAGCCGTGCAGCACCACGCCCAGCGGCTCGGCCAGCAGGCCGATCTCGCTCGGCACCCCGTCGGCGAGCGGGATCAGGTTGGCCGCCGGCACCGCCAGGTACTCGGCCATCGCCCCCCGCTTGCCCAGATTCACGCCGATAAGCTGCTTGTTGAGAAACGACGGATCGCCCTCCTCCGGACTCGGCGCGTGGTCGGCGATGATGTTGTACAGCGCCACCCGGGTGCCCGGCGCCGGTGCGCTCGCGCCCGGACCGAGCCGCGCCACGGTGCCGCTGACCTCGTGCCCCATCACCATGCCGGGGGCGCGGCGCCCGCTCTCGCCGGTAAAGCCGTGCACGTCGCTGCCGCAGATGCCGACCGTGTCGACGCGCAGCAGCGCCTCCCCCTCACCCGGTTCGGGGGCGGGCAGGTCCACCACGCTCATGTCCCAGGGACCGTTATACAGAACCGCTTTCATCGCCGCCCAGCATACCACACTCCGGCCGCAACGATTTCCTGAGCAGGCAACCTGATGACGCTCCCTCTCGGGGCCAACCCGGACCACCAACAGAGCAATTGACAGATCGAGACCGCGTCGCCGGGAGTCGCGGCGCAGCCCGCGGGCCGTTGCTGAACAACTGGTTCGTCTCAGGTCCGCCGCGATCACCTATCGCCTAGGTCGCGGTCCTCCCACCATCATCATCTGGCCTCCCTTGACGCCGCGAGCCATCTGCCTAAGGATGGTCCCGCCACCGCGGTCGACTCCTTCATGAGGGCCTCCGCGTGTCGCACAGCAGCTAAAACCGTGGCGACTACACAACCCAAATCCCCCAGGTCCGTTCATAGTAGCGTATCAGTACCCAGACCACTCCGGGTCAGCGCCAATCGTTTCCCGCGGCTCACCCACTACTTATTTCGCTTTCCTGCCAAATTCCATCCTCCGGTTATACAACGTATCATCGAAACATATTCGAAAACCGGTGATACTATCCTCGATCCTTTTTGCGGAAGCGGATCGTTGTTGGTTGAAGCTGCTATAGCGGGAAGACATTCCATCGGTGTTGACGTCGACCCACTCGCAGTATTCGTTAGCCGTATGAAGACGGCACGACTTGACTGTAATCGACTATCTTCATCCGTCACTGATCTACAAGCGTCGATTTCATGTTGGCGACGCCCGGTGAGCGAATATGAATACAGAAAATTTGTTGATATCGATGATACCGACTTCGATTCCACGATTGGGAATAGCACGCTCTGGATACCAAGAATACCCAATCTATTTCACTGGTTTAGACGATATGTAATAGTTGATCTTGCGAGAGTGATAAACGAGATTGTCACGATTGATGTCCCCTCCATCCATCGTGACTTTATGCTGCTGGTCTTCGCGTCTATCATTAGGACCGTCTCAAATGCGGATCCAGTTCCTATATCTGGACTTGAGGTAACGTCCCACATGCGGCAGAAAGATGCCAAGGGCCGACTGATAGATCCATTTGGCGTGTTCAACAAAGCAATCACTCGGGCTCTAGAAGATGTAGCTTCGTATCAGAGTGCTCTTCCCGCTTACTCGAAGACGCGGGTAATTAACGGAGACGCAATGACTCTGAGTGAACACATAACCGAAGGTGTTGATTTGGTGGTCACCTCTCCACCTTACCAAAACGCGGTCGACTACTATCGGCGACATACGCTAGAAATGTATTGGCTGAGACTTGTCGAGACACACGAGGAGCGCTTGGTTCTCAGGCCGAAGTACATTGGTGGTCCGAACGTACGGCGAAGGGATGCGCTGTCGTGCTGGTTAACGGACAGATCGAGTTTGGTGAGAGATTGGGATGCTGTAATACGCAAGGAGTCGGCAAATAGAGCGGCCCAGTTTAGGCACTATGTCGCCGCAATGAGCGGTGTGTTGCGGGAGTTGAGTGTTGTACTGTCCGCCGGCGCGAAAGCGGTAGTGATTGTGGGCCATAGCCAGTGGAGAGGGATGGAGATACCGTTGTCGGATTTACTGGTGGAGATCGCGGAGGAATGGTTTGAGTTGAGTGAGTTCTTCTCGTACCCGATTCGAAATCGATATATGTCCTACGATAGGAAAAACGGAGCAGACATTAGTCAAGAGTATGTAATTGTCTTCCAGCGTCGTCATGACGGTCGAAGGTTGGCGGTACAATAGGGGGCTGAGGGATATGGTTGAGACGCTTCGGTTCGGGGACAAGATTTCCGCGATGGGCGACGTAGTTGGCGATCCGATTGCGGTGCGGTTGTCGAACGAGATAGTAACCCTTCTCTCGTCACAACTGTATCAATCGCCGCTGAAAGCGATAGAGGAGTTGGTGGTCAATGCGTACGACGCGGACGCGCGCGAGTGTCGGGTCTATGTACCGGACAAGATAGAAGATAGTTCGGCGATCGTCGTCTTTGATGACGGCGTTGGAATGGACCGGGAGGGCCTCTCAGATCTTTGGCATATCGCTAAGAGCAAGAAGCGAAGCGAAGACTATAGGAGAACGGAGCGTAAGCAGATAGGGAAATTCGGAATCGGGAAGCTTGCCACCTACGCGGTCGCCGACCGAATCACCTACCTGTCTCGGCGTGAGGACGTCATTCTTGCCGTAACTGCCGATTTTCGGAAGTTCGACCAAGACGTACCAGTTCATCTGCCCGTCACGCGCGTCGATCCATGGTCAGAACTGGAGGGTTCCAAAGACCTGGGAACTCTGTGCGGAAGCGCGGGTCTTCCGCCTGCTAGTCTATTCGGTGCCGGGCTCACCACGTGGACGATCGTGATACTCGAGAAATTGAAGTCGGAGTTCCACTTCGGCCGACTCAAATGGGTCCTTAGCACGGCGATGCCACTCTGTGCTGACTTCAAGCTCTATTTGAATGGGCAAGAAGTGGAGAGTTCAAAGGCGAAGACCGCAGCGTTCGTCCAATTCGACGTGACCGCTCTCCCAGAGCGGCGGTTGTTGTCAGCAGGTAAAGCGACCGGCGAGAATTGGCGGATCGATGCCGGACGTCTATCGACGGAGTCCTTTCCGTCCGGTGTGACTGGTACGGTACTCGTAGCGGAACATTCGTTACACACCGGGAAGAGCGCGGATCTCCAACGAAGCCACGGGTTTTTTGTCCGCGTGCGAGGACGCTTGGTAAACGAGACCGATCCGCTGTTTGGATTGTCGCCACTGTCGTACCAAACCTTTAACCGTTTTCATGCGGACTTGTTCATCGACGATCTCGACGCCGTTGTTGCGGCCCCCCGCGAGGGAATTGTAGAATCTTCACTGAAGCAGAAGGTTCTTCCGTTACTAAGCGAGATATTTTATGAGGCAAGGGACCGCTACGAGAATCACCAAACGCGCAAAGACGAAGAAGAGAAGAGAAAACGAGAACACGAGCGAGGATACGTACCGGAACGCCTAGTCGAATATCCTCTCGCTGACGTGTTGTCGGTACCGTCACGTGGAACCGTCGATGGCGCCGAGCCCGATGACACTTGGTTCTTCCTTGATGTAACGGATGACACGGATATGTCGGCTTTGGTCAGAGGCCTATACGGAGCAAGACGGGATCGTAAGTATAGATACCGATATTCGGGACACGGGTCATCTAAACGAATAGTCAAGTTCAATCCTAAAGACCATCCTACATTCGACGTAAATGCGGATCATGATCTCGTACTCGCATACTATGAGGATCCGAGGGCGCGCCGGCTGTTGGAAGACGTCATCACGGCGGAAGTTATGCTCGAGGTGTACCTTCGACAGTGTGGAGTGCCGGGCCACGTCGTTGGGCAGGTGTTGGAACGTCGAGACTCTCTTATGAGGGGACTGGCAAATGAAGAGGCTTTCTCACTCGGTCTAATCAGTCAGTCGTTGATTGATGGCGCATCAGATGAGCATGATCTTGAAGTAGCTTTGATTGCTGCAGTTCGGGCGTTAGGATTTGTAGCAAAGCACATGGGGGGGGCAGGTGAGCCGGACGGGATTGGACGGTTTACTGGCTATCCGCGAGAAGAGTACACGATCACTTTAGAGGCGAAATCATCACAGAGGACACCGACGCTGGCGCATTTAGATTTCGCGGGAATAGAGGAGCATATGAGATCCTATGGCGCGGCAGGGTGTCTGTTGGTCGCGCCACGCTATCCGGGCAGTGACAACGAGCACTCGGCCGTCGCCGAGCGCTCGAGGAGCGGTCGTATTTCGTGCTGGACGGTTGATCAGCTATCACGAGTTACGAGAGCCGCGGAGGATCGAGAGATAGGTACACAGAAGGTTTTGGATATCGTCCTACACAAGCATGCACCAGAAGAAGTGACCGAAGCCGTGAGTGTGTTGCTTGAGAGTCCAAGCTATGACCGTCCGCGGTTGTACCGGTCGATTCTCAAAGCGCTCGGTGATCTAAGTGGGCGGCTTGTAGATCAAGCAAGAACGGTTTCACACGTCGCGGCCGAAGTGACGAGGAACGAGGAATTTCGGGATCTTGCGGAGGAGGATATCGGACGCGCTGTTGAGGAATTAGCTGGAGCCAGCAAGGGGGGGATTCGAGTGAGAGGGCAACGCATAGTGATGTTAACATCGGTTGAGGAGATCCAACGTAGACTGGCGTTCATGACACAAGACGGCGGGCACGGACGAAGGGGTGGCTCGTTTCGAGATTAGGTAGGGCGGGAGTGGGGTCGCGGGCGTTGGTGTTTCTCAATGACATCCCCGAACATCCAGCGTTGGTATCGTTAGACCATTCGCGGGCTATAGTAGAGAGATCCGGTAGAGGCATTCATATCTCAGCGTCGGAGTTAGGGCTGCACCGTTCTCCCGCTTGGCGGGAGCGGCCCGAGCGCGTAGCCTTGGCGGCGGGACCATGCCGGAACTGCCCTCGGTAACCGTGTACGTGGAGCACCTGCGGCGCCGTACCGTGGACCGCACCCTGCAGCGTGTGCGCATCGCCAATCCGTTCGTGCTGCGCTCCTACGACCCGCCGATCGGCGCCGCGCACGGTACGCGGGTGCAGGCCGTGGAGCGGCTCGGCAAGCGTATCGTGTTCACCCTGAGCGGCGACCTGTTCCTGGTGATCCACCTGATGGTCGCCGGCCGCCTGCGCTGGCAGGATGGCGACGCGGCGGCGAAGATCCCGCGCAAGGTGGGGCTGGCCGGCTTTCAGTTCGACTCCGGCACGCTGGTGTTCACCGAGGCGGGCACCTCGCGGCGCGCGTCGCTGCACCTGGTGGCGGGGAGCGCGGGGCTGGCCGAGCACGACCGCGGCGGCCTGGAGATCCTGGATGCCGATGCGGCGGCGTTCCGGGAGGCGCTGCTGCGCGAGAATCACACCTTGAAGCGCGCCCTGGCCGATCCGCGCCTGTTCTCGGGCGTGGGCAACGCGTTCTCGGACGAGATCCTGCACCGCGCCGGCCTGTCGCCGCTGCAGCTCACCGCGCGCATGACCGGCGCGCAGGTCGATACGCTGCATGGCGCGTGCGTGGCGGTGCTCAGCGAGTGGGTGGAACGGCTGCGCGCCGAGAGCGGCGACCAGTTTCCGAAAAAGGTGACGGCGTTCCACCCGAAGATGGCGGTGCACGGCAAGTACGGACAGCCGTGTCCGGTGTGCGGCACGCCGGTGCAGCGCATCGTGTACGCCGCCAACGAGAGCAACTACTGCCCGCGCTGCCAGACCGGCGGCAGGCTGCTCGCCGACCGCGCCCTGTCCCGCCTGCTCAAGTCCGATTGGCCGCGCAGCGTCGAAGAACTGGAAGACCTCCGCAAACCCCGCACCGAAGATTGACGCCGTCACGGGACTGTCGTACAGTCGTTGCCGACCATGACTGCACACGTCCATCAACCCCCACCGAACGGCGTATTGCTGGAGCAGGAGGAGCGGATTCCGGTTGCCGGCCGCTCGCTGGAGGTGGCCCATCCGCCCACCGGCTACCGCCACCTCCCCGACCTGGGCATCATCGCCTTAGGCCGTCTGGACGTGCGCCGCCTGCACGCGTTCCCGCCGCCGAACGACATGAGCGAGCCGGTGCGCGCCCTGAACACCCCCGGCGGCGACCTGCTGGCGCTCACCCAGTCGGGGTCCGGGCACATGATCAACAACCCGGACAAGATCAACGAGCTGCTCGCCTACCGCTCCGGCGACGGCGGCGCCACTTGGCAGGGCCCGACCCACCCGTGGGAGGTGCCCTACAACCAGCACGGCTTCAACCCGCTCGTCCCGCGCGGCAGCACGCAGATCGTCGCCTTCGGCACCGAGCCGACGCCGGAGCTGTTCCTGCCGCCGCACGACGGCGGCATTGGCGTGCGCCGCTCCGATGACGACGGCCACACCTGGAGCGAGGTGGAGATCATTGATCCGGTCAACAGCCGGGGGTACTGCGGTGTCGGTCACATGCGCGGCTGCGAGATGGACAGCGGCGCCTGGCTGCTGCCCACCTACAGCGTGCGCAAGCGGACCGACAGGCCGGGGCGCACCGACACGCAGTTCGTCCTGCGCAGCGAGGACCGGGGCGCGAGCTGGACGCTGATCCCGGGACCGCACCCGAACGGCTGGCAGGTGCAGCCCTGGCAGCGCACGCTCGAGGGCACCATTCTGTCGCTCGGCGGGAGCGACGCGGTGATGTTCGCCCGCGTCCCGTCGGGGCGCATGTGGGAACTGCGCAGCGCCGACGACGGGCTCACCTGGAGCGATCCCGAGCCGACCGTGCTGCGCCACCCGGACGCGCCGCCGATGGTGTTCTGGCTCGGCGATGGCAGCACGATGGTGGCGCTGATCCACAATCAGGGCGAAGGGGACTGGCGCGGGCAGGCCGACCGCCGCGAGCTGTGGGCGTGCCTGTCACGCGACGCCGGCCGCTCGTGGAGCGAGCCGCGCCTGCTGCTGGCCGACACCACCGTGCCGCGCGCGGCGCCTTCGACCCGCGACGCCAAGCGCCCGGTGGAGTTGTCCTACGCCGACCTGGTGGTCGACGGCGACCGCCTGCACCTGTTCCTCGACCATCAGAAACGGCAGATATTCCACGTCATGCTGACCGCGGCGGACCTCAGCGCCGGCGCCACGGAACAGGATCTCGGCGGCTGACGGCGCCACTCCGGCGCGTGCATGGAACTCCGGCGCGACCCGCGCGGGCGCAACCGAGCGGATCTCGGCGGCTGACGGCGCCACTCCGGCGCGTGCATGGAACTCCAGCGCGACCCGCGCGGGCGCAACCGAGCGGATCTCGGCGGCTGACGGCGCCACTCCGGCGCGTGCATGGAACTCCGGCGCGACCCGCGCGGGCGCAACCGAGCGGATCTCGGCGGCTGACGGCGCCACTCCGGCGCGTGCATGGAACTCCAGCGCGACCCGCGCGGGCGCAACCGAGCGGATCTCGGCGGCTGACGGCGCCACTCCGGCGCGTGCATGGAACTCCGGCGCGACCCGCGCGGGCGCAACCGAGCAGGATCCCGGCGGCGCCCCGCGCCCCTCAGCCCTTCACCGAGCCGATCAGCACGCCGCGGATGAAATACTTCTGGGCGAACGGGTACAGGATCACGATCGGTCCGATGCTGATGAAGATCAGGGCCGCCTTCACGGTTTCCTCGGTCACCGCGGTGTCGGTCTCCAGGTCGACGTCGGTCATCGACATGATCTGACTCTCCAGCAGCACCCGCCGCAGCAGCAGTTGCAGCACGACCTTGTTGATGTCCGTGACGTAGATCAGCGCGTCGAACCAGGCGTTCCAGTGCATCACCGCGCCCCACAGCGCCACCGTGGCGATGATCGGCTTGGACAGCGGCAGGATGATGCGCCACAGAATCGTGAGTTCGTTGGCGCCGTCGATATAGGCGGATTCCTCCAGGCTGTCGGGAATCGAAAACATGAAGTTGCGCGCGATCAGCAGCGTGTAGGCCTGCACCAGTACCGGCCAGATCAACGCCCAGCGGGAGTCGAGCAGCCCCACCGACCGCACCAGCAGGAAGCGCGGAATGAGCCCGCCGTTGAAGAACAGCGTGAACACCACCAGGAACGTGAACGTGCGGATGAGCGGCAGCCGGCGCTTGGAGATGGCATACGCGGTGGCGATCGTCACCAGGGTGTTCAACAGCGTCCCGATCACGGTGCGAAACAGCGTGTTGGCGTAGGCGATGCCGATGGCGGACTTCTGCAGCACCGTTTCGTAGGCGGTGATCGACCAGGACACCGGCAGCAACTGGGCGCGAAAATCGCGTAGATATACCGACTCGGGAGTACTGAACGAGTCCACCAGAAGCAGCCAGAACGGAATCAGCACGACCGCCGATACGAACATCAGAACGGTGATGTTGGCGGCATCGAACAGCCGCTCGGCGCGCGTGCGAGGGGCGCTCAAAACCCGAACTCGCGGGCAACGCGCGTGAACCGGTTCACCACCAGCAGCAGGATCAGGCCGACGGTGTTGTTGAACAGCCCGACGGCGGCCGCATAGCTCCAGTCCTGCTGGATCAGCCCCTTGCGGTAGGTGTAGGTCTCGATGATATCGCCGGTGTCATAGATGGTGGGGTTCTGCAGGTTGAAGATCTGGTCGAATCCCACTTCCAGCAGGTTGCCGACGCGCAGCAGGAACACGATCACCATGACCGGATACAGCGACGGCAACGTGATGCTCATGGTGCGCTGCAGGCGGCCCGCGCCGTCGATCTGGGCGGCCTCGTAGAGCTGCGGATCGATGCCTGCCAGCGCCGCCAGGTAGATGATCGATCCCCAGCCGAAGGTCTGCCACACGTAGCTGATCACCACCACCGCCACGAACCAGTCGGAGTCGGCCATGAAGTTGTGCCGGCGCCCGCCGGCCGCCTCGACGATCTGATTGACGATGCCCAGCGACGGCGACAGCACCTCGTACACGATGCCGGCCAGGACCACCCACGAGACGAAGTGGGGCAGGTAGCTGATCGTCTGCACGCTCTTCTTGAGGCGCACGTTGATCAGTTCGTTCAACAGGATGGCGAACAGGATGGGAGCCGGGAACCCGAACAGCAGCTTGAGCAGGCTGATCACCACGGTGTTGCGCAGCACCTGCCAGAAGCGCGGCGCCGCCAGCATGGCGATGAAGTGTTCGAATCCCACCCACTCGCTGGCCCAGATGCCCTTGAGCAGCTTGAAGTCCTTGAAGGCGATCTGGATGCCGTACATCGGGCCGTAGTGAAACAGCAGGAAGTAGGCCACAGAGGGCAGCAGGAGCAGGTAGATCAGTTTGTAGCGGCGCATCAGGCGCCAGCGCGTGCCCACATCCAGGCGGACGCGCACCGGCGCCGGCGCCGGCGCCGCCGGTATCGCGCCCGGCGCTCGCACATGCCCACGCATCGGTTTCAAGTTCGGGCGCCGCGTAGCGGCACGGAACCTCACTCCATGATGGTTCCGGCGCGGATGAACTGCTTGGCGGCGTCAGTCATGCGCGCGCCGCCATTGGCCATCCAGGATTTCACGTACGCGTCCCACTCGGCATCGATGTCGACTTGGCCGGAGATTGCCTTGACGTAGAACTGCACCTCGATGTCGCTCAGGTCGGCGCGCAGCTTGCTGACGTCGGCCGAGAACTCCACCCACGGACCCTCGTCGACCAGGGTGGCGGCAACGCCGGCCTCGACGACGGTGGAGACCTCGCCGGCTATGTTGGTGCGCCACAGCTCGATCGGCCGGTAGTTGTGCATGGCGAACTTGTACATGCCGGCCTTGGCGTACGCCTCGTTGTTCTGGAACTCGCCGATGCGGCGGAGCTCGGTCGGCGACACACGCTCCGCGTACTTGATGTCCGGATCGAACAGGCCCAGCGGGCCGACGCGGCTGCGCCAATGGCGGTCGGGGTCGCTCTCCACCCATTCCAGGATCTGCATGATCTTGACCACCTTGTCGTCGGTGGCGTCCTTGCCGAACAGCCCGACCGCGGTGGCGGCCCCGTAGGCGGAGGTCTGCGCCCCCGCCGGCCCCTGCGGCTGTGGCAGGTAGATGATCGATACCTCCGGCATGGTCTTGCGGATCTCGTTGATGGGAGAGCCGGCGCGTTGGCGCAGCCAGGTCCAGTTGCGCTCCACCACACCGAGCCGGTGATTGGCCCACTTGGCGGTCCAGGTGGCGCGGTCGACGGTGAAGCTCTCCGGATCGATCAGGTCGTCCTCCCACCAGGCCGCGAGCTGTTTGAGCGCTTCGCGGTAGCCGTCACTGATCATCGACCAGTCGCCGTTCTGGTCCCAGGTGGCTATGCGGACGCCGTGCGCTCCGAACACGTTCGGGAAGCTGGCCGAGGCAACGCTGAGCGATCCCATGCCCTGCTGCGCCCAGCGCGCGTAGCCGTACTGGTCCTGGTTGCCGTTGCCATCCGGATCCTCGTTGCGCAGGCTGCGGATCAGGTCCTCGAAGTCGGCCAGCGTCCAGGAGTCGGGCGCCTCGAAGCCGACCGCCTGCGCCCAGTCGTCGCGCACCCCGAGGATGTGGCCGGTGGCGTTGCCGGCGGACACGTTCGGAATCGCGTACTGCACGCCGTCCACCTGCGTCGACGGCCACGCCTTGCCGGTGTCGTTGGTATCTACGTAACGCACGTAGGTGGGCATGTGGGCAGTGAGCCATTCGCGCGGGACCGAGCGGATCACGCCGTCCTCGGCGAGCTGCCGCAGGCTGGTGCCCGCCATGCCGCGCCGGATGTCGTAGGCGAAGTCGGGAACGTCGCCGGCCGCGATGCGCAGCGCGATCTGATCCTGATCACTCCAGTCGATCGGCACCGGCTTCAGGTCGACATCCGGGAACTGGGCTTCGATCGCCAGCTCGATGATCGACCCCTCCTGCACCGGGTTGCCGGTCGGATTGACGCCGTGCCAGGTAATCACAAGCTGCCCCGGCGCCGCCGCCTCCGCTTCGCCGGCCGCATGGCCCGACACGGCCGCCGCCACCGCCACGATCACCGCTATCCAAACTCGCATAACTCTCTCCTTCGCGCCTCGCCGCATTGGGTTCGCCGCTTTTCGTCACAAGAGATACTGTGCCCCGCCCGGCGGGCTGTCAAGTTCACGTCGCTCGCTCAGCTCGCTGTACTGGTACTACCCCCGAGGCCGGGCCGCCGCTGCGCGGGTCAGACTCATCCGGCGTCAGGTAAACGCGACTGTTCGCTCAAGTGTCGGCTTCAGGGTGGCCAGCGGACCCAAGGTCGCGTGGCGGACGCCCGCTGTCGAGCTACGGCAAGCTTCGTCCAGCCGTCACCTGGTGCAGCAGCCAACTGTGCTTGTCATCAGGGCCTTCCACCAACAAGACGCGAGGCGGCGCCGAACTGGGGTTGGGCACGACGTCAGCGAACCTCGATACCCTGATCGGCAGCGATCTTCAGATCCTCTTCCGAGTACTCGACTGCTCGCAGCCCTCTGTCATCCCGGTCCAGACGTACCAACAACCCCTCAGCCTCGCCCATCTCCGCAGCCGCGTAGGCAAACCCCCTCACGCAGTCCCAGCTATGCGTCGTCGCCAGAACCTGTACCTCGTTCGCAAGTGCCGTCTGCAGCACCAGTTTCCAGAATTCGTACTGCACGGTGTGGTGGATGCCGTTTTCGGCCTCGTCAATCAGCAGTAATCCGCCGCGGCTGTTGGCAAGTGCCAGGGCAATACCATATAGCCGTACCGCACCGTCGCCAAGGCTCTTCAACGGCACCGGTAGATCATATCCTGTGAGCCGGACCACGGTCCTTCGTCGACTCCCGTTCGGCCTGCCGTCTCCGACCAGCGCTACACCAGTTACCGCGCTCCCGGCTATCAGTTGAAGGGCCGATACTGCTCGTTGTTCATTATCCGTCAACGCGACCTTGTCCCAAAAACGAGCCAGATTGCTTTCTCTAAGGACATCCGGACCCAGAAGCTCGCAGGCCAATCGTGTTTCCGGCTCATCATTCTCGGGTAGACGTTGCGACCGACTGAATTCGTTAAGCCCACCACTTGGGATGAACCAACGGACCTGTCTCTTGCCGCGGAATGAGACCGACAGACCCGGTACTGGGTCTGCAAGATTGAGAAGAGTCGAACGAAACTTGGCAAGGGAGGTCATCTCGATCTGGAGTTGCTCTGACGGGTTGTTCGGGCCGATGAGAATCGTTGTCTCCTCACTGACTCGCCGATGGAACAACGACAGGGCATCGACTTCACTCGTGCCATCGCCGTTGTCGTCGGTGCCAACATGTACCTCCTCGCGATTGCTCAGCAGGTCCGACAGCGCCGAAAAGCGGCCTCGAGCAGCGAACACGTGAACCGCTTCCAAGACGGTTGTCTTGCCGACGCCGTTCTTTCCCGCGAGCAGGGTCACGCGGCCGAGACGGGGCATCGTGAGTTGGTCGATCCCGCGGAATCCCTTGATGGTCAGGTCTGGAAGGTGAAGGGGCTTGCTCATGGCGTGCTGCACCGGCAGGCGAGATTGTAGCACTTCGTACCGGGAGTGTCGGAAGCTTCTGTCGTTCTGTCCGGGTGATGGTGCGGAGGACGTCGTGGGGGAGGGTGCAGACCTTGGTGTGGGCGGGGTCGAACATGTTGCCGAGCTGGTAGCCGGCGGCCTGGCCGAGGACGAGGCTGCCCGCAACAGGTGCGTCGTTCAGGACGCGATTTGCACGAGCCGATGTGCTCCGAGGGGCGTCTCGCGTATCGCATCGGCAATGTCATGCACCGCGGCGCGCAAGGGACGGAGGCGATTGTCATCGACCGCAATCACGGCGATCTGAGGCCTTGGATGCTCCGTTGCCAAGCGCTTGTCGGCGGTGACCAGAGCAGTGAATCCGTGTTGATGAGCTTGCTCCAATAGCTCGCTGTTTCGCAAAGTACGCCAGTGGTGGGAAATCGCGCTCTCCACTGAGCCTCCGTCGAGGGCCTCTTGCAGCGGCATACGCAGCCGCGGTGAGATGCCGACGTCAAGGAGGATCTTCATACGATGGCGCGTTGCCCTGTGCCCTGGTCCGAAATAGCCGACCGGCGGGCGACGCCAGCGCGTCGCGTTCATCGTCTCCGGTGTCACGGAGTGACCGTGCCCCCTCCTCTGTGCTTCGGTCAGCGAATGCGGCACCGGCCGCTCGCAACACCATCTCGGCAGCCTGACGGTCGATTTTGAAATCCTCGATGAACTCGTCGAGCGACACGCCATCGGCGAGCCAGTCGAAGAGCTGCTGAACCGGCAGCCGGCTGCCACGGAAGCACGGCGTCCCGCTCATCCGGTCCGGATCGACCCATACCGCTCGGTCAAGGGGCATCACGTCATGTGCCATGATGGTCACCTCCCACGATCATCCAGCAATCTCAGCAGTTCTCCGGTGGTGGCCACCGCAAGTAGCCACCACTCGTCATCGTCAGGCGAGAGTGTTTCACCATGACGACCATTGTAGCACTTCACGTCGGACTTGTCGGGAACTGCGGCCAGCCAGCCAGCCATGTCATCGCAACGACGTGCTGCCGCGGAGGACGTCGTGGGGGAGGGTGCAGACCATGGTGTAGGCGGGGTCGAACATGTTGCCGAGCTGGTAGCCGGCGGCCTGGCCGAGGATGATGTGCGCCAGGTGGCGGTCGAGGCCGTAGTCATCGGCCAGCCAGCGCAGCATCTCGGTGGTGGCGTGCTGCACGCACTGGTCGAGCGGGCGGGCGTTGCCGAGGGTGGCGATGCATTCCGGTGTCCGGGCGCGCGGCCAGCCGATGGCGCGGCCCTTGAGCAGCTCGACGCGGAACACCACGTCGGCGGAGATCTCTATGCCGGTACCGACGATCTCGCCGTCGCCCTGCACGGCGTGCACGTCGCCCAGCGCGAACAGGGCGCCGGGCTCGAACACCGGGAACAGCGCGGTGACGCCGGCCTGGAAGCCGTTCCAGTCCATGTTGCCGCCGTGGCGTTCGGAGGTGGCGGTGGAGATCGCCTGATGGCGCTCCGGGGCCACGCCGAAACAGCCGATCATCGGCGCCAGCGGCACGCGCCAGTGGGCCAGCTCCGGCACGCCCAGCGGCGACGCGACGCCGGCCTCGGCGTCCACGGTCCAGTCGATGCTCGGCGGCAGGTCGCCGGGCAGGGTGGGGTGGCCGGGATCGAGGACGTTGGGCGCCACCCAGGTCTTGGTGTAGCCGCGGGCGCGGTTGGGGCGAATCTGCTCCAGGTGGACGGCCAGCGTGTCGCCCGGTTCGGCGCCGGCGACCCGAAACGGGCCGGTCTGCGGGTTGCCGCCCGGCGTAACGGCGATGTCGCTCGCATCGAAGCCGCCGGCGTCCACGGTGGTGGTGAACACCCGATCACCGGATTCGATGGTGAGCACCGGATCGTGCGGCCCGAGGGTGTTGTGAAAGGTGGTGGGAACGAATCGATGATCTGCCACGAGGTTCTCCTGATGTGGGTGATGTCGAGCGAGGTTTGCCCAGGATAACCCGGCAGGCCAGTTGCCGCCTGCCGGGCGGACGCTCAGGACGACGCGGAAACGCCGAGCAGATTGCTGACCTCGGGGACCCTGGGGTACCCCCTGGGTCTGGAAGGCCCTCGGCGGGCCGCTATGAGGCCGACTTGGACGCCGAACGGCCTGCGGACGGCCAATTACCGGCGAATGACGGCCCTGGAGGGCGCCAGCGGCAGCGCCTTGTCGTTCCCATCCCCTCCAGCCGGGCAACCCCGCCGCGTGACCTTGACGCTCGCGTCCGCACTCTGTTGAAGCGGAGGAACTCGCCGCCCCGGCCGCTGCCGGCTTAGCGTTCACTCTATTCCTGGGACGGGTGCCTGGCGGCTGACCACAGGGATTGGGGTGCCGGCTACCGTTGGCCACTGCGGGAGTAAACCGCGCCCACCGGCTGGACAACATACCACCGACCTGCGCGACTCACGCGAGCCGGGCACGAGCAGGCTCAATCGCCCTAGATGATTCCCACCAAATGAAATAAAGACATATGAAAATATGCCTATTGACTCCTATTGACTGGTTGTCGTCGTGTTTCGTACGATGCATTCTCATGGGCACGGTGATGCGAGACGATACGTCCCAGCACCCCCACCGGTTGGCGGTAACGCAGCCGGTGCAGCCTACTGCCACCACTACCTGGTCACCGAGAATTGCTGACCGGCGTTCCGCGTGCTTGACGGTTGCAGGGCATGTGGTATAGTGGCCGCTTCGAGAGTCGGACAAACCCAAAATGAAGATTGATGACACAGCCCACCGTAGCCCGTTAGCTGCTCCGTCCTGCTCCGTCCTGCTCCGTCCTGCTCCGTCGAAAACCAAGCGCCCGGTAAGTCCTGACCGCTCACCGAGCCACAAACACCACGCTTTCGCCATCAGTGCCGCTGACGTGGTGCAGGAGCGCGGTGAACCGCAGCGTCCTATCCTGTCGCGCTGCTTGACGTATCCGCTCCAGCGCACTGGGCGCGCCCTGCCGGCGCAGTGTCCGGGGCGCGTTTTGCTGGCGCGGATTCCCTTTGGCCAGTCCCCTTTCCTCCACCCGCTGCGCGGCCCGGTTGCTGCCGGCCGGCGTGACCGTAGGTGCTCCCTTGGCTGTATCCGGCGTTTCCGCCTGCGTGCCCGTGTAGGGTTCACCATAGCCGCGCCGCCTGAGGCAGCTCCCGTCCTTGTTCGCGGGCTTCTCAGGTACTACGGGCCTGTCCGACTTCCCAGCTCCGTTCATCGTCGGCGTACGTCCTTGGACTTCCCGACACGGCCTGCGGCGCCATCCGCCACAGGCGAAGCTGCGATCTCCCGGTTTCCTCGCAAGGTGTTTCCGTACGTGCTCGGGGTCTGCGACCGCGCAGGGTCCCGTGACGCCTCGCGATATCGGCGTCCCAGGTGTGGCCTTCCGCATCCTCCTACGGCGTCGGCACCCCATAGTAATTGCCGTTCGCGGCTCGATACCCGGCCCGCACGTACCCCTGTCAACGCTTCACCCCCGCTCTTGCGAGCGACGGCGCATGACTCGGGGCCGCCGTGGGTCGCTAACCCTTCGACGTATGACTCTTTCATCCACAGCAACCTTGCCGGTTCTTACCGGCGCACCGGGGGTGCAAAATGATACTCAAAGAACCGCACGCGCGCGCGGCGTGAGCCGGGGTGAACCCGTTGAGTCACACGCCGCGCGCTTCAGCCATTTGACTCAGACTGGCCGTCCGCGGTGCGGGCCCGAGAGTAGCCAGGGAGCGGCAATCCGCTACGCAATACTCTCGAAATAACATTCAAGGAAGAAACGATGATGAAAATCTTATTTAGAATGACCTTCGCGATTGCGTTGGTCCTGGTGCTGACCGCAACCGGCCTGTGGGCCGCTGGCGCAGAAGAGGAGCCGACAGCCGCTGCCGACAAGAAGTATGTGACCGACCCCGTCACCGGCAAGGTGGTGACCGCGCCAGAGTATGGCGGGACATTAACCTTCGCCCGAAGATTCGACATCCCGCCCGGTGACGTCTGGTTTAACCCTAGATCGTTTTTCTTCAACAGTGGCGTTATAGAGAAACTCGCCATCGTGGACTGGGCAATAGATAGGGACACATATGCCTTTGTCGGCGGCCACCTGGCGCCTCTAGACGCCCTGACGGGGGCGCTGGCTGAAAGCTGGGATATTTCCCCGGACGGCCTCACCTATACCTTCAACATCCGAGAGGGCGTTAACTGGCATGATAAGCCGCCGGTGAACGGTCGGGAGCTAACTGCCAAAGATGTAGAATATAACTTTCACCGTTTATTGGGGAATAAGTTGACAGGGACCGAGTTCAGTGCAGCCGAACCTTCCCCAGGGGGAGCTGACCTCGTAGAGTTGCCTTTCGAATCGGTAACGGCCACCGACAAATATACGGTTGTTATGAAGCTGAAGGAGCCAAGACTCGATGCCCTGAATCTTATCCTGGACAGCAACAGTGCCGTTATACAGCCTCCCGAGATAATCGAGCAATACGGGGACATGCAGGATTGGAGAAATATAGTCGGCACCGGGCCCTTTATGCTGACCAACTATGTCGAAGGCTCGTCTATCACTTACATCAAGAATCCCAACTACTGGGGCTACGACGAAAAATACCCGGAGAACCGCCTGCCCTATATTGAAGAGCTAAGGAGCCTTTATATGGCAGAAGTGGCAACAACGCTGGCGGGACTGCGCTCCGGTAAGATCGATTTCATAGGTTGGCCTGGTTCTCAATTAAGGTCTATAGACCAGGTCTTGAGCCTCCAGCGGACCGACCCCGAACTCGTGATCAGCCCGTTTATAGAACGGTCGGACAAATGTTATCCGGATTAACACCGAAAGTCCGCCCTTTGACGACGTCAGGGTGCGCCAGGCAATGCAGATGGCACTGGACCTCGAGACAATGAACGCTACCTACTTTAGCGGTTATGCAGACACGACACCTCGCGGGCTGAACGGGGTGCAAGGGTGGTCCATCCCATTTGAAGAGTGGCCTGAAGAGATCAAGCAATACCACAGGTACGACCCGGAGGGGGCCGATGAGCTGCTTGATGAGGCTGGGTATCCGCGCGGCGCCGACGGCATTAGATTCAAGACGACGTACCTGCACTGGCAGGCGTTTGATGTGAGCTGGGCAGAATTATTGGCCGCATACTTCCGTGCGATTGGCATTCATATGGATGTTCTGACACTTTCCAATGCAGAAACCGTCGCTAGATTAAATGCCATGGACTGGGAATTGAACATGGGTTCTTCGGGCACTCAGGTCAATCCATTTGGCCAAATGCGCAATGTTTGGAGCGGTTGTAAGCAGCGGTGGTGCACTGGAGTCACCGACGCGCAATATGACGCCCTGTATGAAGCCGCCGTAGCGGCTACCACAAGAGAGGAGCAGAAGAGGCTGACTAAAGAGATGGACATGCGTTTTATAGAACAGTTCTGGTACACTTGGGGGCCTATGGCCCCAATGTTTAACGTGCACCAGCCGTGGATCATAGGTTATAATGGCGAAGGCGGCTTTGGAGCAGCGCAGATGTTCGTTGTTTTCTCCCGCCTCTGGATTGATAGTGAGCTAAAGGAAGTAATGGGTTATTAGGGGTTTCACCCCTTGTGGCTGACCTTAGATAGGAAAAAAGGGAACTGGGAGGCTTAAGCCTCCCAGTTCCCCCAGACGATGTGATTGCGAGGAGGGCTTTCATGCTGTCATTCCGGGCGAAGACCCGGAATCCAGAAAACGCAACCATTTGGCGAACTCGTCCCAATCGCCTCACCAACGAGATCGAGGACACCATCTCTTACCCCCAATCGCCCGCCCCGGGCTCCAGAGACAACCTTGATCGCTGCTATTTCAGCAGCCTCATAACGCAATGACGGGGGAAATCGTGGTGAGGTATATCTCATGAGAGCCTATATCATCAGGAGGTTATTGCTGATAATCCCTACCCTACTAATATTGACCATCCTGGTCTTTCTCTTGGTCCGCTTCATCCCCGGAGATGTAATAGACCAAATAGAAGGTACAATGCACTCACTAGGACTGGATATCGAGATAGACCATGAAGCTATTATGCGTATGCTGGGATTAGACGTGCCTGTCTACGTGCAGTATGGACGCTGGATAGGAGTGTTGCCAACCCCTGACTGGCTTACCGGTGAGTCCCACTTTAAAGGTCTCCTCCAGGGCACCCTTGGCGACTCACTGTTTGGCGGTCGGGCGGTCGAGGAGAGGATATTAAGTAGATTGCCGGTAACCATTGAGCTTGGCCTCCTGGCAATCGTAATCGGGCTGGTGATAGCGCTGCCAGTCGGCATCTACTCGGCGATTCGCCAGGATACGGCCGCCGACTACGCGGGGCGCTCCATCGCCATCATCGGCCTGGCGACGCCGAACTTCTGGTTGGGGATTATGGTCATGATCTTCCCGGCGATCTGGTGGGGTTGGTCGCCGCCGTTGGAGTGGATACCTTTGACCGAAGACCCGCTGGTGAATGTGGGGGTGTTCATCATTCCCAGCCTGATTCTGGGGACGGCCATGTCCGCAGCCACCATGCGGATGACGCGTACGATGATGGTGGAGGTGCTCAGGCAAGACTATATCAGGACGGCTTGGTCCAAGGGCTTGAAGGAGAGGGTCGTCATCATGAGACACGCCCTCAAGAACGCATTCATGCCGATACTTACCCTGGTGGGCATGCAGTTGCCTATCCTGATAGGTGGCTCGGTTATCATGGAGAACATATTCAACCTGCCGGGTCTGGGTCGTCTCATGGTGATGGCGCTCACTGAGAGAGACTACCCGGTGGTCTCCGGAGTAAACCTCTTTTTCGCTACCGCGGTTGTGGGAATCAATCTCATGATAGACCTGATTTATCCCTATTTGGACCCGAGGGTCCGCTATAGTTGAAGGGGAAACAACCAGCATGAGTGACGCCACAGGGATGCCATCCGCAGTAAGCCAATCAGAGAGACATGCCAGGCCGGCTGATTTCTTAGTCAGGCTGTGGAGGAAGAAGCCGCTGGGTACTGCCTGCGGGATTATGGTATTCGCATTGATTATGGTGGCTATCTTTGCCGATGTTCTGGCTCCTTATCCGTATGATGAAGTATTCCTGTTATACAGGCTGCAGGGCTCATCAGCCCGGTATCTGCTGGGTACCGACCAGTTGGGGCGAGACTTGTTGAGCCGACTTATCTACGGGGCTCGTCTTTCGTTGGTTGTCGGTCTGGCGGCGACTGCTCTCAATGTTGTGGTCGCTGTCATGCTCGGCGGCACTTCGGGCTTCCTCGGTGGCAAATTCGACCTGGTTGCGCAGAGATTCGTCGATGCCTGGATGGCCTTCCCAGGACTGCTGCTGTTGTTAACCGTAATGTCCATAGTGGGGCGGGGAGTGCCACAGATAATACTGGTCCTGGGGATATCTGGAGGAATCGGCGGCTCGAGAATAATCAGAAGCGCTGTTATTGGTGTAAAAGAGAACGCCTATTTTCAGATGGCAGAGGCGATTGGCAATACAAAATGGAGAGTACTCATTCGACATGTCCTGCCCAATATTGCGCCTCCGGTAATCATCATATTCAGCATCAACATCGGTGCGGTGATTATGTCTGAGGCTTCCTTGAGCTTCCTCGGATTCGGTCTACCGGCCCAGATTCCGAGCTGGGGAGGTATGCTCAGCAGGGAAGGGCGTCTATACATGGAGATGGCGCCATGGCTGGCTCTCTGGCCTGGTTTTTGCCTGACGATTACCGTTTACTGTCTCAACATGTTCGGCGACGCCATGAGGGATCTGCTCGACCCGAGGCTGAGGGGCGGTGGTGGTCTCGGTGCCGGAGCCGCCGGGTCGGTTTAAGAGAGCCCGCCTGGGGGCCACGCGCCTGCGTGCGGGGCCGTGCACCCCACCGAGCAAGGCAAGGTGCGACGGGTCGGCCCCAGATGTCTTCCCGCTCGATCACCCCGGCGTGGGCATCCTTCAGCTTCGCCACTGCGCGCTCCGACCCGAGGTTCAGACTTCCTGACATGATGGGCTGACCGACTGCCCCGGTAGCTTCCAAATGCTCCAATAAACCTGTTTTTCTGGCCCCTTTTGCTCTCGCGGGCGATTTCCGCTTGATATCGTATCGTCGGGTATGCCAAAATACTATGATACATGACTGGAGCCTGCCGGTGATCCTCTCCCTGCCCTTCTCCCTTCCTGACGCCACTCCCATCGGCGACCGCTACGCCATGCAGACCCGCGCCGGCTTCACCTACTACTTCTTCAACCTCGAACCCTTCGATTGCCACCCCGCCGACGACCGCCGCGCCATGCTGCTGCGCGCCGCCAAGCTGCACGTCGTTTCCGGCGTCCCTCAAGCCGACATCATGGCCGCCTTCCACCTCTCGCGCCCCACCGTGGCACGCGCCGTCAAACGCTATCGAGAGCGCGGCGAAGACGCCTTTTTCGAGCCGCGCCGGGGGCGGGGGCGTACCGTCGTCGACGCCCGGATGGCCGACGAAGCCGCCAAACTGCTCGCTTCCGGGATCAGCGGCAGCGCCTGCGCTCGGCAACTCGGCATCCCGGTGAGCACCTTTAACGAAAACCGGCGCGCCGGCGTCATCGCCGACCCCACACGGGCGCCCGCCGCCGTCGCGGACGCTCCGCGGGCGGTTGCGGCCACCGATCACCCCGCCAGCGCGGACGCTCGACAGACCGACCCGCCTCCGGCTACCGATCGTGCCACCCGCGACGCCCGCGACAAGCACGCGCCCATGGGCCGCGCGGCTCGTGACGTCGAGGGCCGCATGCTCGCCAGCGCCGGCCTGCTGACCGAGGCCGAGCCGGTGTTCGCCGCGCCCGCCCACGCCGTCGCTCACGGCGGCGTGCTCGCGGCACTGCCGATGCTGCTGCGTGCGGGTCTGCTCGGTGCCGCCAACCGCCTGTTCCGCCTGCCCGACGGATTTCATGGCTTGACCACCATCCTCCTGTTCGTCGCCTTCATGACGCTGGCCCGAGTACGCAACCCCGAGAGCCTCCGCTACCAGGCGCCAGGCGAGTGGGGTGCGATCCTTGGCCTCGACCGCTGCCCCGAGACCAAGACCCTACGCCGCAAGATCAGGCTGCTCACCAGCGCCGAGCACACACCGTGCGCGATTGGCAATCGGCACTGGCACGCACCGCACGCACCTGGGCCACCGAGCACGACGACGACTGGGCGACGCTGGCCGTAGACGGCCACGTGAAGGTATACGCCGGGCGCAAAGGTCGGCTGCCGAAACACTTCGTCGCGCGCCAGAAGCTGTGTATGCCTGCGTCCGTGAGCTATTGGATCAACGCCCTCGGCGGCATGCCCCTGCTGTGCCTGCACAAGGCGCTCGACCCGAAGCTGATCAAGGCGCTCGAACAGGACGTGGTGCCGCACCTGCAGCAACTGGGGGTGGTGCCGGAAGCGGCCCCCGACCTGACCAGGCCGGACGCCGGCGTGCCGGCGCTCACCCTGGTGTTCGACCGCGAGGGCTGGAGCCCGGACTTGTTCAAGCGTCTGGCCCGGCGCGGCATCGCCTGCATCACCTGGCACAAGAACTTCAAGGGCGAGGACTGGCCGCAGGAGGATTTCCGCACCCTTGAAGTACTGATCCATGGGCCCGCCGGAACCAGTGCCACCACCGTTGACCTCGCCGAGCAGCCGATAGTACTGCGCAACGGGCTCACGGTCCGCCAGATTCGGCGCCGTCTGGCCAACGGTCGCCAGGTGCCGGTGATCACCACCCACCCGCAGATGCCCTTGGTCCAGGTTGCCGGCGCCATGTTCTCGCGCTGGTCGCAGGAGAACTTCTTCAAGTATATGCGCGAGCAGTTCAACCTCGACTCCCTGCCCAGCCATGACCTGGAGCCGCTTGACCCCGACGCGCAGGTCGTGAACCCCGTGCGCCGCGCCCTCGAAAAGACCATCAGGCGGGTACGCAGCCGCTTGGCAACGGCCCGCAACCGTCTCACCGAGGCCCTCCAGCAACACCACCGGGACACCGCCACCCGCCTTGACGCTGACGCCAACGCGCTGGCCGCGGAACTTGACCAACTCAAGCAGCAGCGTGCCCACACGCTCACCCATGTCCGCGCCGGCGACCTGCCGGAGCAGGACAAGCTGGACGCCCTGCCGGTTGGCGGGCGCCTGTTCCTGGACCTGGTGCGCATGATCGCCTATCGCGCGGAGACCCGCATGATGGCGCCGGTCATCACCACCCAGGGCAAGAAACCGAATGCCCGCAGGCTGCTGCGCGCGTTGCTCACCTCCGACGCCAATATCATCCCGCTGCCTGCCAAGGGAATTCTGCGCATCCAGCTTCTCGGCCTCGGCAGCGACGCCTGCGACCGCATGCTCGCTCCCCTGGTCGAGGAACTCAACGCAACCCGCACCATCTATCCCGGCACCGATCTCAGGCTCGTCTACGAGTTGGCCGGCGATCCGCCGCCAGAAGTGTCACCTGATTCTGGCTGAGGTCAGGAAGTCTGAGACTACCCGGTAGTCTCCTTGTCGCACGCGATACCTGGGCTGCCCTGACAGTTTCTCGCATGCAGTCGGCCGGGGGTCGTTACCGAGCGCGTGTATTCGGCGGGCGATGCGTTGGCGGTCTTTCTTGGATCGGATAGCTTCGAGTTCTCTCAAAGCGGAGGGCCTGATGAGCATCTCATATCTTGCCACTGCGCTTCAGATCCTTCAGAACCTCCTCGAACTTCAGGTTGGGCTCATCAGCTCGGTCATCGAAGGCCGCAAGATCCTCTGCATCCTCGGCCAGTCGCAAGCGAACGGCCTCATTCACCAAGTCGGACACCGATCGGTCGATCTCTGCCGCCTTCAGTCTCAGCGCACGGTATAGGTGGTGGTGAAAATAGATCGTCGTTCGCTTTGTATCAGGCGTCATAGCACCATAACGCTATGCCGTTACAAAGTCAAAACATCACGGGTCCAGTGGTCCAGTGGAGGTTCCGACCTACTTACAACGGTCACCCCGGCGCTCGTCGACCCGGTCGGCCGCGTTCCGGGCGCGCCTCCGGAGCGGCCGACGGCGCATGCACACCCGTGGGGCCATGGAGGGCGCCGCGGGTGTAGGTCGCTGTTCATCCGGTGTGATACGCGCGGGCTCAACGCATGCGGTGTGGTGAGGCTCACCTACTTCGTACCCAGGTCGGTCGCCGGCAGCGCCTCGACCCTACGGTCAGCGCGGCTGCACGTTTCGATGAACAAAGCTGCGGTGATTCTGCTGCAGAAGGGGCGGGGACTCACCCAGACGGTTCCGATCCTGGGGTCGTCGGAGACGCTTTGGATGGCTTCATTGGCTCCTGGTCCAAAGAGCAAGAGGTGCAGCTGCTTCAGTCCATCCGGGCGACCGAGCAGATTGAACGAGCGTTCTGGCCCACGCGCTGGAGCATGGAGCGGATTTGATGAGCTTTGACGGACACTTATCGCGTGTCGACGGCCTGGCTCTCACTGAACTCGACAGTTAGTCGGACCTGCACCACCCGAAAACAGCAACGGGTCGACGCCGCGATTGTAGGCGTCCTCACCCTTCGCAGTCGGCGGGCGCCACGGAGTCGTCTGGTCCAGCCAACCGGCGCGCGCGCAGATCGTGTATCGTGCGCACGGCGGTTGGGGCCCCAAAAGACGCAACGAGCTTTGGTGCTCGGGGCGAGTGTGATACAACCGGCGGCATGACCAGTCCAACCTCAGCCGGTTCCACCCGGCCCTTCACCGGGACCCCGTCGCAGGTGGTGGTGGAGCAGCTCGCCGCCCTGGGCGTCCGCTACGTTTTCAACAACACCGGCTCGCACGAAGCCACGAGGGCGTGGTTACCTCAATGGCCGGTGGGTACGCCCAGGTGGGGCCGCAGCCGGCGGTGATGGTGGCGCACCTGGACGCCGGCCTGGGCCAGTCGCTGGGGCAGCTGCTGAACGTGTGGAATGCCAAGCTACCGTTGGTGACCCTCACCTACGCCGCCGATACCGGCAGCGCGGTGGACAAGCGCGGCTGGGGGCATCACATCGACCACAGCTTCGGCCCCACCTACCTCTCGGCCCCCTACGTAAAGGCCAGCTGGGCGGTTATCGAGCCGGCCGGGCTGGCCCACGCGGTGTATCGCGCGGTGCTCACCGCCATGACGCCGCCGATGGGACCGGTGCATCTGGCCATCTATGAGGATGCCATCGGCATGCAGCCGATCGAGGCGGCCATCATCGAGGGGCCACTGCCGCAGCTGCGGGCCGGTTACCCGAGCGACGCCGAGGTCGAGGCCGTGACGCAGGCGCTGGCCGCGGCGTAGCGGCCGCTGCTGTATGTGGGCGACGGCATCTGGCAGAGGGAGCAGCGCGCCTATCTGCTGAATGTCCACATCCCGTCGCTGCTGCCCGAGGGGGGCCGTCAGGCGGCGCCGTTCCAGCTGGGGCTGGGCTAGGGTTGGGCAGGGCAGGGCAAGGGGTCGTAGCGTGTCGTCGTTGAAGCGCCGGTGTCTGGCTAGCGCCAGCGTCTATGCGATCTAGTAGAATGATGAAGATGAAGGTGACAAAACCGCAGTTCGTCTGCGACGAAGCCGGGAAAGAGGTCGCTGTTGTGCTGCCCATCGATTTCTACGAAGAGCTTGTCGAGCAACTCGAGCAGCAGGACGACCTCAAAGCGATCCAGGAAGCGATGAAGGATGCCGAGCGGGTTCCGTGGGAGCAGATCAAGAAAGAGCTCGGTGTATCGGGTTGATTTCCTTTCGGCGGCACGGAAGGATCTCAGACGCATCAAGGGTCCTATCAGGGGACGGATCATCGAGGCGATCGACTCTCTGTGCTCCAATCCGCGGCCACCAGGCTGCCGCAAGCTGGAGAGGCAGCCCTTTTGGCGGATCCGGGTTCAAGACTACAGAGTCTTATACCAGATCCTCGACGACTCGCTCGTCATAACGGTCATTCGTGTCCGCCATCGTCGGGACGTCTACCGGTGAGTTCTTCGACAATCGGCGCCCGCCTTCCGGTAAGGTACGGCGTGGCCTGAGCCGCGTCCGCCTCCGCACCGTGTTGGCCGTCCGGCTCAGTCGCGCCCCTCGATATCTGCGAACGCCGCCTACGGGCTGGCCGAGGATGCCGCCTACGTCGCCCGGCGTCTCGCCTATGCGCTCAGCGACCATCTCTCGCTGGCCGCCGGCGCCAATCTCTGGCTCCCCGGGCCGTCCAACACCGGTGGCGGCTTCCTGGGCCGCGACGACGCCCGCGGCACCCTCTACGTGAACCTGCAGCTGGCGCTCTGAGTCTTGCTCTTTTGGGGGCCCAAACTGACGTGCGCCTGCTCGACACTAGGCACGCGCGCCGGTGTGCGGGACCAGACGAGCCTGCTGTCCGGCGGCCGCGCCTGCCCGCTCGGCGCGCCGCGCCTCATCACCCACGCGCCGGCGCACCCGCAGACCGGCCGAGAATCACTACTTAATTGAACTACGGATGGCACGGATAGACACGGATAGGCACGCGCTTAGGAAGACTTGCCACGTGGCCCTCTAAGATCTTCCCCGCTGCTCGCGGCCGGCGCCCGGCACCACACGCGCACCCGCGCCGTGGGCCTTGACTCCCACGTCTGCCGCGAATAGCGTTGGTGCCCGATGGCAGTACTAGCCGTTCCACTGGTCGAGGAACGGTTTGCACGTCGCGTGGTCGAGTCGGAGAACCGGTTTCGCAAGGAGCTCCGCGAGGAAATGCACGCTGGGTTCATGGCTGTGCAGAAGCAATTCGGCGAGGTTCGTGCCGAGATCGGGAGCGTGCGCGCGGATCTCAGCAAGGAGATCACGGTCCAGACCCGCTGGATTCTGACCGTGCTGGTGGCGGCCGCGGTGCTCATTTCGATCATCCAGCGCGTGATGGAGGCGCTGCTTCCGTAGCATCCCGCTCTCAAGGTAGCACAACCACATTTATGGGGCCCCAACCCTTGTGCGCACGACACCGAATGGGCAAGGGCGCGGGTGCACGGGACCAGACGGTTTGCCCTCCGGGCTGTTCGAGGCGGCCGCACTATGTCGAGTCGCACTTCGCCAGGTCTGGGTTGAGCTCCAACGACCACAGCCACCGCAGAAAGCTCCTTAAGGCATCGAGTGACATCAAGCCGATCCTGAGCCCGTACTTGGAGCTTCAGGACCGCAGCGAAGATGCACGTTACCTCCCCCGCGACGTTGACAATAACGCTATCTTGGTTGACAATCCCACTGAGGATCATTGACAAACCTTGGGCCGAGGGGAAGAGCTTAGACGCCAGCTGCTCCGAATCATCGCCGCGCATCCAGAGGATGCGACTCCGGTTGCCATGCAGAGCTTCGGGATAACCCGCCAAGCAGTAAATCGCCATGTTCGCCAGTTGATCGACCAGGGCCACGTGGAGGGGGAAGGATCGACCCGGCGACGGACGCTAAGGCTTGTCGAGCACCAGATCTTAGACCTGACCTGACCGATCCGCGGTTTGGAAGAGGACCTACTGTGGAGTTCGGCAGTTGGCCGAATCTTCAGTGGATTGTCCGAGTCGGTACGGGCCATCTGGCACTACGGTTTTACGGAGATGGTGAACAACGTGGCCGACCACTCTGGTGGAACCACGCTCAGCGTCACGGCGCAGAGCACCGCCCTTGGATCGACCGTAATGATCAGCGACGACGGCGTGGGCATCTTTCACAAGATCCAAACGGCGCTGCGGCTAGATGATGAGCGCCACGCCGTCTTGGAGCTGTCGAAAGGCAAGCTCACCACCAATCCGGACAACCACACTGGCGAGGGCATATTCTTCACCTCTCGACTGTTCGACACGTTCGCCATCCACTCCGGCAGCGTCTATTTCACCCATCGCAATGGGGAACACGAGGACTGGATTCTTGAGGCGGAGCGACCGAAGCAATACGGAACCGGCGTCATCCTGTCGCTTGCCAACGACTGCAGCCGAACGGCGCAAGGCGTCTTCGACATGTATGCCAAGGGCGAGGACTTCACCTTCGCCAGGACCGTGGTGCCTGTTCAGCTCATGCGCCGGGGCACAGAGCAACTGGTATCGCGCTCTCAAGCCAAACGGCTTCTGGCGAGGTTCGATCGCTTCAAGGTGGTGATCCTTGACTTCGCCGGAATTGACAGCGTTGGGCCCGCCTTCGCCGACGAGGTGTTTCGCGTGTTTGCCAGGGTTGCTCCCGCCTGTCGCGTGGTGCCTATGAACGTGGCGCCGCAGGTTAGGCGCATGATCAAACGGGCGCTTCAGGAGGGTCGACTCCGAAGCTAGGCGCCACGTCAGTTCAACCCATGAGTGCTTCGTGGCATGCCAGGTAGCGCATATGGATGAGTGCCATTGTCGCCGCGATTGAGCAGCGGAGACGGGCACGCAGATCCGCGTCTATGTTGTGCGCCAGGGAGGAAGCAGTGGCAGCCGAGAGTGTGACAATGATCGATGTGGCGTCGTTTCGAGAAGTGAGCGAGAAGGGCGTTCTGGTGGCGCAGGTGGGGGATCACTCCATCGCGGTATTCGCCGACGCCGACGCCGACGCCGGCACCATGCACGCGGTCGACAATCGCCGCCCGCACATGGGTTTCCCGCTGCATCGCGGGTCGGTGAGCGACGGCATCCTCACCTGCCACTGGCACGAGGCACGCTTCGAGCTGTCCAGCGGCTGTACGTTCGACCTGTTCGCAGACGATGCGATTACGTTCGCCACCGAGGTACGTGATGATCGGGTGCTCGTTGCGACGACACCGGTGCTGGCGTATTCGGCTGCGTATCACCGTGCTCGCCTGCGTCGAGGCATGGAGCACGGAGTCAGCCTCGTGCAGGCAAAGAGCCTGTGGAGCCTGCTCGGTGAGGGGGGCGCGCCGCCCATCGACGAAATCGTCGACTTCGCAAGCGCCAACACCGATCGATTCGGCGAGGGCATGGTCCGTCTTACCTGGGTCGCGCGACTGCAACCCTACCTGAGCGACGACGCCCTGTATCTGGGTATGTGCTATGCCGTCCGCCAGCTCTCCGTCGAGGCCAACTCGGGACCGCCGCGGCGTCCCCGCGGTGCCCTGGCCGGCGGCCGGGTGGCCGGCGACACGTTGCAGGCGTGGTTGGCGCAGTGGGTGCGCACCCGCCACCGCGACGCGGCCGAACGGACGCTGCTTACCGCCGTGGAGAGCGAAGTCGACGACCGCCTGGCGGCGATGGTGTTCGGCGCCGCGGGCGTCCGCCGCTATGCAGACGGCGGCCACGTTCTGGACGCCTGTAACAAGGCGTTCGAGCTGACCGATATGCTCGCCGGTCAGATGCGGCCGAAGGTATTCCCACTGCTCTCGGTGGCGCTGACCTCGAGCCGCGGCGGTGAGGAGAGCACGGCGTGGCACCACCCGGTCGAGATCGTCGCCGAAGTGGACCGAGCTCGCGACCGGCTGGCGGCGACACTTGCGGCGGGTGCCGCTCGCGCCCACCCACTGCAGATGGATGGGGAGGAGGAGGGCGCGCTTCTGGAGGTGTTGCTCAGCGACGATATCGTGGCCGTGGTGGAGGCCATCGAGGACGCGCTGCGATCGGGCCTGCCGCCCGCCGATGTCGCCGACACGGTTGTCTACGCTGCCGGCATGCGGTTGGCGCGTTTCGCGCCCTCCAACGAGGTCGGCGACTGGTTCAATCCACAGCACACCTTCATCTTCAGCAACGCGGTTGCGCAGTCAGTGCGACGGTCGCAGGCGCCCGGCGTGGTTGGCAGCATCTTCGACGCCTCGGTAGCGGTCTATCTGGATCGCTACCTCAACGTACCGCCAGCGAAAATGCCGGCGGTGGCGGTGGCGGTGGCGGCGGTGCCGGCGGACGGGGCCAACGGTAGGGCGGGCGAGCCGCCGGACGGTCACCAGCTGCTGGCACAGTTCGATCGCCGCGACGACGGGTCCGGCGCTGTAGCCGCGGTGCACGAATACCTCGAGGCTGCAACTGAACAGCCGCACCGGCGGCTCGGCTCGCTCATCGATACGTTGGCACTGGCAACGCTACGCGAGGACCTGGACTTCCATTCGCTTCAGGTGCTCGAGGCCGCGGCGACACAGACCTTCGAGCGCGAGCGCGCCTCCGGTGCCGAGCGGGTGAGTGCGAGAACCGAGCGATTGTTCATCGGCGTGGCGCGCAACCTGGCGGCTCACTGTCCCACGCGGCGTGCCGGGCAGCAGACTGCCGCAATAGCGCGGCGTCTACAGCGCGGCGAGCGAATCTACGAGGAATAGCATCGCAGGGGCTCGGGGGGCAGGGAACCCCATCGTCGCAGGCCGCCGCGGTGCTCATTCCGATCATCCAGCGCGTGATGGAGGCACTGCTTCCGCAGCATCACGAGCTCGAGGTAGCACGACTTGGGGCCCCAACCCCTGTGCGCACGACACCGAATGGGCAAGGGCGCGGGTGTGCGGGACCAGACGAGCCGTGCTATCCTTCGCTAACCGGAATGTGGTTGACGCGAACGGGTCCGCCCTCTACAATAGTCCGCGCCTGGGAGTTGATGCCATCCATCCCACTGGCCTCCCTGGCCGGCTAGCGATGACGTTGCGAGTGACGTCAGCCCTTGCACTAGCCCGCGATCGGGGATACGATGGTCAGCGAATGGGAGCTGACACCGTCCAGCCCAGCCGCCGCCTAGCGCACCCGACTACCCGACTACCGCGCGTCGCTAGCCGCGCAGCCACCCGCGCAACGACCGACCGCTCGGCGCCGGTGCTGACCGCGCCACTCTGCCCCTCTACCAGGCCCCTCTACCAGGCCCCTCTACCAGCCGTTCACCGAGAATCGCTGCCCGCGCACGCCGTCGCCTTCAGCACCGGGGTAGCGGCCGGCTACGACCGCAACGGTCCTGGATCCCTGCCCCCCAACTCACCGTCACAGAACCGACCGCCGACGTCGCCGGTCAGCCACTTTCGTTGCTCGGCCGACCACCGCCCCGCGTCGCGTTGTGACGCAGGTCCCGACGTCCGCCGAGCGGTGGGCGTTTGCATGATGGGGCGCGCACGCGGATCCCATCTTACGTCAGGCATCTGGCAGGGCACCCTGTGCCCCAAGAAGGAGGTGAAGATGATACTGAAAGAACCGTAGGCGCGCGCGGCGTGAGCACGGGTGAACTCGGTGAGTCACACGCCGCGCGGTTCAGGAATTTGACTCAGACTGGCCGTCCGCGTTGCGGGCGCGAGAGTAGCCAGGGAGCGGCAGGCCGCTACGCAATACTCTCAAGATCAAAATGATGGACAAAACAATGAAAATCTTATTTAGAATGACCTTCGCGGTCGCGTTGGTCATGGTGCTGACCGCAACCGGCCTCTGGGCCGGCGCTGCCAGCGAAGAGGAGCCGGCGGCCGCCGCCGACAAGAAGTATGTAACCGACCCCACTACCGGCAAGGTGGTGAGCGCGCCAGAGTATGGCGGGACACTCACCTATGCCAAGATCGGCATGCGAAGTTCGAGTACTGACGCTTGGACCGATGGTGGCGTTGTGGGATATCTCTTCCTCAGTCACACTCTGGAGAAGCTAGCCATCGGGAACTGGGCTATAGATCGAGAAGAACATGGCTGGAATACAACGGCCGTACCTCTATGGAGCTTAAATGGGGCGCTGGCGGAAAGTTGGGAGATTTCCCCAGATGGACTCACCTATACCTTCAAAATCCGACAGGGCGTCTACTGGCATGATAAGGCACCGATGAACGGTCGGGAGCTAACTGCCGATGATATCGTATATAACTATCACCGTTATTTGGGTCTGGGCAGTGGCTTCACCGAACCTAGCCCCCATTTTGGGGGTCTCGTCGTTCTGCCATTCGAATCGATAACGGCCACCGACAAATATACGGTTGTCATGAAGCTGGAGGAGCCACGCCTCTTTGCGATGGGTGATATCGTCGACTACTATATGGGTTATATGTATCCCCCGGAGGTAATCAAGGAACACGGAGACGCTAAGGACTGGAGGAACCTGGTCGGCACCGGGCCCTATATGATAACTGACTTGGTCAAGGGCAGCTCGGTGACCTATACCAAGAATCCTGACTACTGGGGCTACGACGAAAAATACCCGGAGAACCGCCTGCCCTATATTGACCAGTTAGAGTTCCTGGTTATGCCAGAGGAGGCGACACGCCTGGCGGCACTGCGCGCGGGTACGCTTGATATCATGGGTCGCAACGGCAACGCTTCAATACAGTCTATCGACGTACTAGAGAGTCTCCAGCGGACCAACCCCGAAATCGTGTTGTGGGAGTTTCCTTGGCGGTCGGATACTTCTTTTCACCTTAACGTGAGTAAGCCGCCCTTTGACGACATCAATGTGCGCAGGGCAATGCAGATGGCACTAGACCTTGGGACAATTAACGCTACCTACTGGAAGGGTTATGGATCTACCAGACCTCAGGGGACAGTTGCCGATGATGCGAAAGGGTGGGTCCTCCCATTTGAAGAGTGGCCGGAAGCGGTCAAGAAAGTCCATACCTATGACCCGACAGGTGCAGAAGCGTTGCTTGATGCGGCTGGATATAGACGCGGCGCCGACGGCACTAGATTCAAGACCCTGTTCAACGTCTATGAGGGGCACGATGCGACCTTTGCAGAACTAGCCGCTGCATACTGGGGTGACATTGGCGTTGATGTCGAGATTCAGGTAACGCCAGGGGCTGAGTTTGTCGCCGCGAAAAAGGGCGGACTTTTTGAAATGCTCTCTGGGACAACAGCCATGAGGTTGAGTGCTCCGTCACCAAACCAATATTGGTCGCGCAATCCACAGAACCCTTCCCATGTCAAGGATCCGAATTATGACGCCATGTACGACGCCTGGCAGGAAGCTGACACTATTGAGGAGGCGCAGAGGTGGATGAAAGAGGCAAATATGTACGTGGAAGAAAGGCACTGGAGCCTATGGGGTGGCGAACTCCCACAGTGGAACGTGAGCCAGCCGTGGGTCATGGGTTATAACGGTGAAGTCTGGTTGGGAATGGGTCAACAAGATAACTTCTTCGCCCGCCTCTGGATTGATAGTGAGCTGAAGGAAGCAATGGGTCATTAGGGGTTTGAGCCCTTGTGGCTGAGCTCAGGGGAAGAGGGAGCTGGGAGCCTGCCGCTTGCAAGCGCGCCTCCCGGCTCCCATACTCATTGGATGATGGGAGGGCAACTCGTCATTCCGGGCGGAGACCCGGAATCCAGAAGACGCAACCATTTGAAATTACTCTGGTTCCGCCTTTCGGCGGAATGACGGGGGGATTCAAGGGGGACACCCCCTTGAATCCCCGGTTCCAAACGGGTTTCACCCCTCTGAACTCCCCAAAACGGTGAGAGGCCAGTTTCTTGGCAGGGGTCATTCTCACCTTAGAGTGCCGCGCCCTTCAGTGTAAGAGGCCGGGAAGACGTGGAAGGTGGATTCCCGCTTTCCGGGGGATGACATGTTGGGATATATACCGCAATGACAAAAGATGGTTGGCAATGAAGAAAGAAATGACGGGGGAAATTGCAATGAGGTGTGTCACATGCGAGCCTATATCATCAGGCGTTTATTGCTGATAATCCCCACCTTGTTCATATTGACCATCCTGGTCTTTCTCGCGGTCCGCTTCATCCCCGGCGATGTCGTAGACCTAATAATTAGTTTTATGTGGTGGGATGGGCAAGCAGAAATAGACCGTGAAGCTGTTGAGCGGATGCTGGGATTAGACGTGCCTGTCTACGTGCAGTACGTACGCTGGATAGGAGTGGTGCCGACCCCTGACTGGCTTACCGGTGAGTCCCGCTACAATGGTATCCTCCAGGGCACCCTTGGCGAATCACTGATGGGCGGTGGGGCGGTGGGGGAGAACATATTAGATAGACTGCCGGTAACCATTGAGCTTGGTGTCATGGCAATCGTAATCGGGCTCGTGATAGCCCTGCCAGTCGGCATCTACTCGGCGATACGCCAGGATACGGCTGCCGATTACACGGGGCGGGCCGCGGCCATCATCGGCCTGGCGGTGCCCAACTTCTGGCTGGCCCTCATGGTCATGATCTATCCTTCGATCTGGTGGGGCTGGGCGCCTCCGATGAGGTGGGTTCCCTTTGCCGAAGACCCGCTCGGCAATCTCAGGTTATTCATCATTCCAAGCCTGATTCTGGGGACGGCCGGTGCCGCCGGCACCATGCGGCTGATGCGCACCACGATGCTCGAAGTGCTCAGGCAGGACTATGTCAGAACGGCGTGGGCCAAAGGTCTCAAAGAGCGGGCAGTCATCGTGAGACACGCCCTCAAAAATGCGCTCATACCGGTAATCACCCTGATAGGCTTGCAGCTGCCAATCTTGGTGGGTGGATCGGTCATCATAGAGAACATATTCAACCTCCCCGGGTTGGGTCGTCTCTTTCTCGATGCACTCAATGGCAGAGACTACCTCATGGTCTCAGGAGTAAACCTGGTGTTCGGCGTCGCGGTCTTGGGGAGTAATCTGATGATCGACCTGATTTATCCCTATCTGGACCCCAGAGTCCGGTATCAATAGTGCGAGTGGATCGTGGAAATGAGTAAGGATCGAGGGCCTATTCGGCGGGCTGATTCCTTCGTAAGGCTGGTCAAGGGGAAACCGTTAGGCACCATCAGCGCGTTGATCATATTGATATTGATTCTCGTTGCCATTCTTGCCGATGTCTTGGCACCCTATCCATATGACGAAATACACCTGATCGACAGGCTTCAGGGCCCATCGGCGCAGTATCTCCTGGGCACCGATCAGGCGGGGCGAGACCTCTTGAGCCGCCTCATCTTCGGGGCGCGCGTTTCGCTGCTCGTCGGTTTGGCAGTGACCACTCTCAGCGTTGTCATCAGCACCGTGATAGGCGGCACGGCCGGTTTTCTGGGTGGCAGATTTGATATTGTACTGCAGAGATTTGTCGATGCGTGGATGGCGTTCCCGGGACTGCTCCTGTTGTTGACGATGATGTCCATCGTGGGGCGGGGTGTGCCACAGATAATACTGGTCCTGGGGATAGCCGGAGGCATCGGCGGCAGTCGAATAATCAGAGGCGCCGTGATCGGCATCAAAGAGAATGTGTATCTTCAGGCGGCCGACGCGGTTGGCTCCTCGAGATTGCGCACATTCATGCGACATGTGGTGCCGAATGTCCTGCCTATCGTGATCATAACGTTCAGCGTGAGCATAGGCGGCGTAATCCTGGCTTTGGCTTCTCTGGGCTTCCTCGGATTTGGTCTGCCTCCTGGGATTCCTGATTGGGGAGGTCAGCTCAGCCGGGACGGACGCCAGTATATGGAGATAGCGCCGCGGCTGGCGTTCTGGCCCGGTCTGTGCCTGACTATCACCGTCTTCAGTCTCAACATGTTCGGCGACGCGGTGCGGGACCTGCTCGACCCGCGGCTGCGGGGTGGCGGGGGACGCCTGGGAGCCGATGCCGCCAGGTCGGTCTAAGAAAGCGCGCCTGCGGCGGCGCGCGCGGGTGCCCGTCCACCCCACTCAGCAAGGCAACCTGGGGTGTCACGCCGGATGCCCGGTGACCTCCACCCGATGGCGCCCTCCCTGGCGCCACGGGTGGCATGCAGCTCCCGGCCCGCGACAGGGACGTCGGGGGCTGGGAGCCCGACGGCCGCTCCGGAGGCGCGCGCGGAACGCGCCCGACCAGGTCGACGAGCGCCGGCTGTGGATGGGCGCGACCTGGCCGGTCAGCTCGAGGCGGCACCTGGGATCGTAGTGTCGGCGCATCATCGGGCATCACAGACCCAGTCGGCGAAGTGCACGGGTAACTCATCACACGACTGACGCGTCGTCCGTTCGTGGGCCCCGTCCATGGGGCCCAACACAGGCGTTCCCGCGCCATGGAGGGCGCGGGCGATTGGGCGCGTCCGGAGCCACGTGCACCATCACGCTCACCAGCGACGGGTCATGGAACCCGCTGACCGAACCGGTCAGCTACGTCGATGCTGCAAATCGGGCGCTCTCTGGGCGACACTTGTCGGTCCGGTCCGACGTAGCGATCCGTCGTCTGAAGGGAGGCGCATATCCGGCCGATGACGTCCTGTTCGGGTATGCAGCTGACCAAGCTGGTTTGTCCGGCGGCTACCCCAGCCGGACAGTCCCTGCGCCACGCTGCTCGGTTGCAGACCGTCGGCGAAGCGGCGCGACCAGCGACTTTCCTACCGTCGCCCTGGTAAATCTGCGGAGCTCCCTGTCGCGAAGCCATCGAGCTTGACGGCACTGTTACACGTGTAGTATACGTGTTGTTCATGCAGCGAAAACTCACCATCACGATTGACGACGCTGTCTACCAAGGTCTGTACAGAAAGGTAGGCCCCAGAAAGATCGCTCGGTTCATAGAAGAGATCGTGCGCCCGCATGTGGTCGACGCCGATCTCGATTCGGTCTACCAGGAGATGGCCCACGACGAGGCGCGAGAGCGGGAAGCTGAGGAGTGGTCGGAGGCTCTACTGGACGACGTGGTGCCTGGGTCGACGAGCCGTAATGAACCGCGGTGAGGTGTGGTGGGTCTCGTTTGAATCGGCGCAAGGAGGCGAAGTTCGGAAGCGACGCCCGGCCATCATCGTGAGCAACGACGCATCGAATCGTCATCTCAATCGCGTGCAGGTCGTGCCGCTGACATCAGCTACTCACAGAGTGTATCCGAGCGAGGCACTGGTACATGTTGGCAGCCGACGACAGAAGGCCATGGCCGATCAGATCACGACCGCTGCCAAGCACCGGCTGACCAAGCGGCTTGGCTGCTGCGCGTCAACACCATCCACGCGACGCAGACGACCGACGATCGGCGCCTCGCGGTGTCGCTGCGCACCTGCGATCCGGCGACGCCGATCGACTGGCATCGGGTGGCCGGAAGTCCCACGCCTCGAATGATGAGACAGCTCGCAAAGCAGAATCCGTTGAATTTCCCGGTTTTTCAACACGTCCAGGAACACGACTTCGGCATCACTCTGGCGGACATCGTGCCGACCCTGACTGGTGAGCGCGAGTAATCGAGAATTCGGGGAACAGTTACTAATTGATGGTTGCAGTTTCCTGGCATCGTAGTGTCTGGGCATCATCGGGCACCGCAGACCGAGTCGGCGAAGTGCACAGGTAACTCATCACACGACTGACGCGTCGTCCGTTCGTGGGCCCCGTGATTGCAGATAGGCTTGAAAGTCGTAGCCTTTGAGGGCAGGATGAGACAGTTCGTTCTTTTGGGGCCACCGTCGTACTCATCCAAGCCCGGCTGCTGCGACTCGTACCACTGATAGGCATCCTCGATGTCGGCGGCAGCCGCCGGCCGGACGACGACCCGCTTCACCGGCGCCGACTGCGAATCCGACTAAAGACCTCCTCCCAGGGGATGCCGACCGGACCCTCGACATCTAGCTCGTCCAGCCGTCGGTCGAGTTCCGCGCACTGCGCTTCGGTGAGCAGAATCGCTTCGGGCGTGGCCGCCAGGCTGTCCCAGAGCGCGTCCAGGAGGCTCAGGCGCTCCTGCGGCGTCCATCGATGCGATGTCTTAAACCGCGGCTGTTCATGGCCCCTTCATGGGCCGCACCGGCGTCCCAGCGCCATGGAGGGCGCGGGCTTTGGGGGCGCGGGGAACGTCCCGACCGATCAGGGTGGCAACGGGCCCGACCAGGTGCTCGCCGCCGTTCCCCGCAACCGTGCCCATCCCTCTCATCGGCCGCCATGCACGAAACCGTGGGCGAAGCGGCGCGACCAAGGGCTTCACAGCTGCTGACGGAACTCTTCGACGGTCAAGCCAGCCCGGGCGATCAGGCCGCGGAGCGTACCGCGTGCAACTTGTTTATGGTTCGGGACTGACAGTGTGGCGATGTGCCCTTCTTTGGTCAGGATGATGTGGCTACCTCGTTGTCTTGCAACGTCCCAGCCGAGGGCGCGAAACGCGCTCACGGCCTCACGTGGAGTCAGTAGAGGAACCGGCGGCATCAGACATGCACTTCAACTTGCCGGGTCATCACCGTAAGCGGCATTCCTTTCTCCGCCCGCACCTCGAGGCACTCTTTGATGGCGTCGTGCACGTTCATCTGCGCTTCTTCAGCCGTCTTCCCCTGACTGACACAGCCGGGGATCGACGGACAGTCGGCGATGAACATGCCATCCTCGTCCTGGGTGATTGTCACCACGAACTTCATAGCTTGAGGCTCACTCTCAGCAGTATACGACGGGCGGGTGCCGACGGCGACACAATCCGCAAGGGGCCTTCGCGCTCCCTCTGAATCGCCCAATGGGCCCTTTTGCCGGGCGGCAGTTTGAGGCAATGGGCTGGTGTGGCGAGCGAGCGGAACGGGCGAAGGCGATGGCGAGGCTACGGAGTGATTTCGGTGGCCCGGCCCGCCTGCAGCGATGGAAGGACGCTCAGAAGGAGGGGAGCGAGAGGTTCCAGGGTTTCGATTCGGTTGTCGTGGACAACGAGGACGGCGACGGCGACCGGAAACCGGCTGAGGTTCTGCTGGTGCTGGAGGTTCTGGTCAACGGTGACGAACACATCGAACTCGGTCGCAGCCCTGCGGAGCAGCTCGCCGTTGCGGACGCCTGCCCAGCCCCTCCGTGGCACGGTCTGCACCTCATGGCCTTTCAGGAACCGCGCAAGCTGACGCGGGACCGACTCATCGAGGAGAATGCGCACGGTCTACGAGCAGTTCGCCGGCAAGCTCCAGAACTTCCTTGGCCTGTTGGCGGGACACCGACGGGAAGGAATCGAGGAACTTGTCCAGGCTGTCGCCGGCTTCGAGATGGTCCCACAGACTCTGGACGGGTACCCGTGTGCCGGCAAATACGGGCGTTCCTGACATGATCTCTGAGTCCTGGATAACCAATCCGGAGAGGCTACGCATCTGTGCTGGCTCCCTTGGTACGAGAATAATGCAATCTCGGTGTTGATGGAAGAAGGAAGAAGAGCGCTGACCCGTCGAGGGTCTCGGTCCACTGCAGGGGAGCAGCGCGTATCCAGTGGCTGCTTCGCTGGTCCGGAGGGGGGCCCGGAAGGCGACCGAGCAGGTCGGCGAGCGCCGGGCTGTGGATGGGCGTGACCTGGCCGGTCAGCTCGAAGCAGCGCCTGGCATCGTAGTGTCGGCGCATCATCGGGCACCGCAGACCGAGTCGGCGGAGTGTACAGGTAACTCATCACACTACTGACGCGTCGTCCGTTCGTGGGCCCGTCCATGGGGCCCAACACAGGCGTTCCCGCGCCATGGAGGGCAAGCGTGCGGCTGTCCTGTGGACAGCTTGGCGCGCGTCCGGAGTCACCACCCATCACGCTCACCAGCGACGGGGGTTGTGAGTCACGCAACACCGTGGCAACGTGATCGAGGCTGTGATGGCCTACCGCACTGCAAGGGTGCGGAGAATGTCCTTCATGAGCAGCAGCAGGTGTAGCTCATCTGTCGGCGAGGGCTCGAACTCCGGGATCAGATGCCGGTAGAAGTCGCTGGCCTCAGAGGTCTCGGCATGGACCAAGAGCCCCCGACAGCCGATCTCGGTGCCAAGGGCGGCGGTGCGCTTGATCACGTCTTTCAGCATCCCTGCACCCAAACCACGCCGTTCGTGTTGGATACTGACGCCAAGTCGCGCCAGTGTGAATCGGCAGGCAAAGTGACCCCGGGTCGGCGTTCAAAAGGACCCCCCTCCCTGGGCTTACATGTTACCTTATATAGCGGGGCGAGTTTTGAGTCAAGTTATGGAGGCCGATGGGAGTCCTGCCACTCCTCCGCGAGCGCCTCCCCCGAGCGGTCCATAAAGGTGAGAAATCGGTGTCGCGACGGCGGCCATAAAGACGGCGGGAGCGCGGTAGTGCAAGCGGCGGTCGAGGTCACGGTCGGCGTGGCGGCGGTCGAGCAGCGAGTGGCGCGGGGCTGTGAACGACGGGCTTCTGGGCAGCCGGCCCGATTGCGTGTTGAATGCCGACCTCGGGATGTGGACAAACCCGCGGTGGGGGTAGGACAGGTAATTGCTGAGGGTTGCTTCCCGTGGAGAGGGACCGTTGGGCCTGGAGAAGCCAGTAGGTCAAGCGGAGGGCGCGTGGTTGGATCTCTGTGTAAGCGACGCGGTGCTGCGCTGGGAAACGGCGTTGACGGGCACTCACGGGTTTCCGGGGGGTACCCTGGGGTCCACCTCTGGGTTTGGCAGGCCCTCAGCGGGCCGCTCTGAGGCCGACTCGGACGCCGCGCGGCCCGCAGACGGCCAGGCGGCGGTAAATGACGGCCCTGGAGCGGTCGAGAAACGGGCGACAATCAGGATGAGAATTGATGTCGCAACGAGACCCAGGGTGGACGGCGGTAGAAGACCGCCCGCTCACTGCGACTGCGCAGCTGCAGCCACTTGCACACGCCAGCAACGCCGGCTGGGCCTCAACAGCGCCCTGCTCGTAGCGAGACCGTAAGGAGTCCCGGTCGGCAGCGTAGCTGCCCAGGAGCAGGTCAGGGCTTGGCGAACGGAGCGGGTGTGCTGTGGGTTCCCTCAGTCACGCCCGAACCCGCGCGGCGGCTCGACGCTCTCCAGTTCGGCAAGATCAAGGGTGCATATCTCCTCCAGCTTGTGTGCGAGCGCGGACTCCCCGAGACTGTCGGGCAGGTTGTCGAGCCACGCTTGGTACTCATGCTGAAGGTCGAGCAGGGTGCGGACCGCATCCTGCCAGCGCTGCGCTCGGGATCGGCGGTCCTGCGGTGGTCGGTAATGCTGCTGCGGTTGCGGTGCCTTGCGGCGCTCACGATAACGCCGTTGCCGCTGTGCGTTGGTCAAAGCCATGGTCACTGCGCACCGTTACGTAACGGTGCCGGCGGTGCGGCCGGGTCTGATGGCTCTGGCGGTCCCGGCAGCTCCCGTGAGCGCCGCACGAAGCTGTCCATGCGGTAGCTTTTGCCCTCGATGACGATCTTCACGGCCCGATGTACCAGTCGGTCCATGGTGGCCGAGGCCATCAGCGGGTTGGCGAACACCAGCGGCCACTCGTTGAAGTCGCGGTTGCTGGTGATCACCGTCGCGTGGCGTTCGTAGCGATTGCAGATCACCTCGTACAGGTCCTGCTGCTGGTGCTCAGGCAGCGGCTTGAGGCCAAAGTCATCCAGCACAAGGAGAGCTACGGTCCCGACTTGGCGCAGCCGGCGCTGGTAGGTGCCGTCGCCGCGGCCGGCGTGGATCCAGTCGAACAACACGCTGGTGCGCTCATAGGTGACCTCGTACCCCTTGCGACAGGCGATGTGCCCCAGCGCCTGAGCTGCGTGGCTCTTGCCGACGCCGGAGGGGCCCACCAGAAATACGTTCTCGGCCCGCTGTACGAAGCGGCAGGTGGCCAGTTCGCGCAGCGTGGGCGCGTGGATCCGGGGGTTGAAGGAGAAATCGAAGGTCTCCAGGGTCTTGTCCGGTGCCAGGCCGCTCTTGGTGAGCCGCCGCCCGAGCTGTTTGAAGTCGCGCCGCTCCGCCTCGTCGGTGAGCAGGGTGTCGAGAAACTGGGTGTAGCTCCACTTCTCTGCCAGCGCCTGCTGCAGTCGCTCGTTCAGGGTGTCGAGCATGCCGGAGAGCTTGAGACGGGCCAGTTTGGGCCGCAGAAGCGCTAAGTCGTCCATGCCGTTGCTCCTGCCTGCGATCCTCGGGAGGCGTCCGCGGGGTGGTCGGTGTCGAAGTAACCGTGCTCGCGGGCGAAACGGAACTCGATCTGGCCGTTGGTGGGCTCGGCGGGTTGTTCTTCCGGCAGCCGGTCCAGTTCATGGACGAGGATGTTCTTGACGCTCCGGTAGCTGGGGGTGGCGAAGTGGATGGCGCGACGGCAGGCCGCCTCCAGCCGCAGCGACGTATACTTGTCGGCCAGTCTGATGAGCGCGCGCACCGGGCGCATGCCGTCGACCGCCTTGTCGGCGAAGATTTCCCGTGCCACCAGGGCGACCGACGGGCCCAGGCGCCGTGCCCACTGCACCAACCCGTCGTGGGTCAGGTTCAGGTACTGTTCCAGCTCCGGCGGGGCATGCTCGGGTCTACGTCTGACCTGCCACAGCTCGGTGGCGCGTGGATGTGCGGTGACCTCCTCGTAGTCGAGGAAGACACGCACCACCTGTGAGTTGCCCAGCACCAGCACGCGCTCGCCAATCAGGCGGTAAGGGACGGTGTAGAACGCCTTCTCGAACTGGACCCGCCAGTCCGGGCCCACGCTCGCCTCCTTGCACACCACTTGGTCCCAGCGCTCGACCGGCAGTGGCTTCAAGGCACCCGCTTCCTCGGTCTCGAACAGCTCCAGCGGGGTGCGCCCGACCTTCTGGACGATATGCAGGTCGTAGCTGTCACGGTTCCAGTGCTCCAGCGCGTCGACGAGTTCGTCGCTATAGGGGAGCTCGTGGCCGCGCTCCTTCTGGGCCTCGCGGAACAGCGGCAGGAAGTTGCGCTTGACGTATTTTATGTCTCCTTCGACGCCTCCTTTGTGTTCCGGATGGTAAGGCAGACAGGGCGAAATCAGGAATCCGTAATGCAGCGCGAGCTGGCGATAGGCCCGGTTCACCAACGGGTCCTCGAAGGAGGCGACGATCACTGCCGCCTTCAGATTGTCCGGGGTCACCTTCTCGGCCACGCCGCCGAACCACTCGAAGGCGTGGATGTGACAGGCGAAGAAGGTCTCCTGCTTCTGATTGAAGACCACCTCGCGGTACGCGCGGCGGGAATGACGCAGTCGGCCCGAGAACACCCAGGTGCGCCGCCGCGAGCGCGTGTTCACGTCCCAGGTCAGCCCCAGGAGTCCGAAGTCCACCTCCATCACCTCGCCAGCGGTCGTCTCACGGCGCATCACCGGTCGCACCGGCGCCGGGAATTGGCGGTGGATATAGCGCCGCACCGTGGTCTCGGAGTACTCCACCCCCCTCTGCTTGAGCAACTGGTGGATCACCAGGAAGCTGTAGCCTTCCTTGCCCCACCCCTCTATCTGCTCACGGTGGGCGTCGAGCGGGTGCTGGCGACCCTCCTCGCCGATCCGCTGTTCGTGGTACACTTCCTGCAGCTGATGCTCGGACGGCAACTCTTGCTGCTCATCCAGCCACCCCTCCTGCCCGGCGAGCTGCAGCACCCTGCGAATCACACTCCGGTGCTTGCCGGTCTCGCGCTTGATCGCCTTGATCGACTGCTTCATCCTCAATCGATTGACGATATCCTGTAGTTCCATCGTGGCTGTCCTCCTGGCCATCCGACCCTCCTCACGTGGTTCGTTGTTTGCACGCACGAACCATGCACCGTGAGGGGGGTCGTTTTGAGTGCCGACCCGGGGTCGTTTTGGATGCCGACCGGGGGGTCGCTAAAAATGCCGAGGGGGGGTCACTATCAATGCCGGTTTACACAGCAACGCTGAGAGTCATCCGACAGTCTGGACCGCAATAGAGTCCGCGATCGCTAACGGTCGAGAGGACCTCCGTGAGCTTCTCACGGAAGATCCGGCGGTGTTCCTGTCCCGGATAGAGGATATTGGCGATGATGCGAACAACGACAGCTTCTGATAGCGCGAACGCGGTGCAACTCAGCGAGATCGGCAGGCGAGCAGTTGTCGTGGAAGCAGTCACCCCCACTGGTTGGGGTCGCGTAAGACTAAACGGCACGACATGGCCGGCGGTGAGTTACGTAGAGTCCTTCGATCCAGGGGACGTGGTCACCGTCATCGGAAACGAAGGTATTACGCTCATCGTCGACGAACAGGTCTGGTAGGTTGGGTGGATCGCAGTCCAGCCAACGCTGGGGCCAGGTGCCGGGTCACGCGAGCAGACTGATGCCGGCTGAACGGACTACGGCAGAGCGATGCTGCCTGCTGTCAACGCCGGCTGAGAGCCGCTCGTTTGTGGCGGGTAAAGATTGCGCACCCGGAGGGGGTGCACAGGGCGATCCGACATCCTTGGACTTTGATGCCTCCCCGCTGAATGAATGGCGATGTGGCGCTCGTGCGACCATTTCGAGGCGGGAGCCGCTGGCCGTGACAGCTCATGCGAGGCTATCGTTGGCCTCCGCCCGCACCACGCATGACGAAGTGTAGCTCTGGGACAGCGTTGACAGATACACGGCACTCTCGCCTCGGGTTCGAGCGATCGGAATGATACCGCTGGTGCTCGTCCTGTCAGGGGTCATCGTCGCAACTATCGGTTTCGGAGTGTGGTCGCTTGGCACGACCACGTACAGAGCCTGCCAACCGTCGCCCGACCGGGTCGATACGTCGGTGGCCGAGCGCGACCTGTTCCCAAAACGCTACGCCGTGGCGCGACGGAGGTTTCTCGATGCCAGCGCGGCGGCGGGTGGCCGCGTCGAGAGTCTCGCGCACCCACAGCCGGGACCCGATGGTGAGCCACTGTTCATGGACGTGGCGTCCTTCGGTGCTGAAGACGCTCGAGACACGCTGGTCGTCAGCTCTGGCACCCACGGCGTCGAAGGCTTCGCGGGATCCGGGATTCAGACGGGCCTCCTGCGCGCCGGTCTCGGGTCGCGCTTGCCATGGGGCGTCGGCTTGTTGATGATCCACGGCGTCAATCCATTCGGCATGGCGCATCTACGTCGGTTTACCGAGGACAATGTGGACCTGAATCGCAACTTCAGGGACCACGCGTCTCCGTACCCGCACAACCCCGACTACGAGACGCTTGCCGATGTGATCGAGCCCAGGTCCATCTCGTTCTGGTCCGAGGTCACGTCCTGGTCGAAGCTCCTGCGGTTCAGGCTCATGAGGGGCCGGGCCGCAGCACAGAGGGCCGTGAGCGGAGGGCAGTACTCGCACCCGCACGGTCTCTTCTACGGCGGTACCTTCGAGACCTGGTCGAACAGAACCGTACGTGCAGTCTTCCGACGATACCTGTCCGAGGCTCGTCGGGTGGTCGTCGTCGATGTGCACACCGGGCTCGGCGAGTACAGGCACGCGGAAGTAATTCTCAACGTGCCATCCGCGTCACCGGAATACCGGCGCGCCCTGGACATCTGGGGCACCGACCTGGTGAAGACCACCGCTGCTGGCGAGTCAGTCTCCGCGCATCTCGAGGCCACATTCAAGCTCGCCATGCCCGAGATGCTGCCTGGGACAGAGTCACAGCGGTTAGCCTAGAGTTTGGCACCCTTCCGGCGATGAAAGTGTTCACGGCCCTGCGCGCAGAGAACTGGCTGCACCACCACGGTGGCCGAGATCACCCCCGTGCCCGGGAGCTGAAGGCCTGTGTGCTCAGGTCCTTTCACCACGACACGGCCGATTGGGAAGCATCGGTGTGGAGGCAGGGGCAGGACCTGGTCGAGCGCGCCGTGACGGCCCTTTCATCCTGAAAGAGCGAGAACGCGCTCTCCCCTGCTGCCGAAGCGGAGCCCAGATGCTAGCAGCCAGCCGACCGCCGCTTTCTACCCGGTCGCGGCTTGCGGCCACGCGGACTGCTTGCACTCACCCCAGAGGGTGGTGCTATAGTCGAGGCTGAATTCGTTCTGCAGGCGATGCACCCAATAGATCCCGTTCGGCGTGACATCGTAGCCGCCTTTCCGACGCTTGACCCACCCCAACATCTCGAGCGGCTTCAGGGCCAAGCCAAACACCTCCGGAGGCGACCGCTCTGGACCGAACAGATCCGCGAAGTCGCGATCCTCGGCGTGTAGCTCGTAAAGTCGCCAATACAACCAGTAGGCCATCTCGCGACGGCGCCCCATTGGCATAGTCAGTGCCACCGGCGGCCGCTCTGGCAGGCGGCCGCGCCCTTATCCACGATGTCGAGCCTGGTCGCCAAATCCGGGCTGCAGAAAATCTGTTTCCCGAAGCTGAGCGCCGCCCCGGGTCGCACGTTGGTCGGTCGGGGGGTGGGCGGACGCCCTCGCGCAGGCGCGTGGACCCCAGGCGGGCCCTATTAGACCGCCCTGGCGGCATCGGCACCCAGGCGGCCCGAACTACCCCGCAGCCGCGGGTCGAGCAGGTCCCTGAGGGCGTCGCCAAACATGTTGAAACTGTAAACGGTAATAGTCAGGGCAAGACCGGGCCAGATAGCCAGCCATGGAGCCGCCTCCATGTACTGACGCCCTTCCCGGCTGAGGAGACCTCCCCAGCTAGGAATGTTGACTGGCAGACCGAATCCCAGGAAGCTCAGAGAGGCCTCAGCAATAATCACCCCCCCGACGCTGATGCTGAATATGATGATCATGACAGGCATAATATTGGGCAGGACATGCCGCATCAGTGTTGCGGTGCCGCGGCTGCCAATTGCCGGGGCCGCCAGAAAATAGTCATTCTCCTTAATGCCGATCACGGCGCCCCTGACTACTCTTGAGGTGCCGATGCCTCCTGATATCCCCAGGACCACGATTATCTGCGGGATACCCCGCCCCACTATGGACATTATGATCAGCAACAGGATCAGCCCCGGGAAGGCTATCCAGGCATCAACAAACCTCTGCACTATGATGTCATACTTACCGCCAAAGTATCCCGAAGGGACGCCTATTATTGCGGCGACCACAACATTAACAGCGGTCGCTGACAGACCGACGACTAACGAAAGACGAGCCCCGACGATGATGCGGCTCAATAAGTCTCGCCCCAAATGGTCGGTACCCAGCAGATACTGGGCTGATGAGGCCTGCAGCCTGTCTATCAGGTGCACTTCATAATATGGATAAGGAGCCACAGCATCGGCAAAGATACTGACAAGAATCAATATCAATATGATAATCCCGCTGGCAGTACCCAGCCGCTTCTCCCTGACCAGCCTGAAAGATAAATCAGCCAGCCTGGAACGTCTATTTGGCTCGATTACTGGTGTGTCATCACTCATAGTGTCGATTTGTCCCTTCTATTTATATCTTATATCGGATCCTGGGGTCCAAATATGGATAAATCATGTCGACAAGTAGAAAGTTAAGCATAACGAACGCGGATATAAACAGGCTTACTCCTTGGACCCTCGGATAGTCTCTACTATTGAGGGCATTCAGAAATAACCTACCTACCCCCGGCAGGTTGAATATATTCTCCATGATAACGGAGCCGCCTACCAGGATAGGCAACTGCATGCCTATCAGAGTAACTATCGGGATGAGAGCATTCTTGACGGCGTGCCTCATAATAACCACCCTCTCATTGAGACCCTTGGACCAGGCGGTCCTGACGTAGTCTTGCCTGAGCACCTCCAGCATCATGGTGCGTGTCATCCGCATGGTGCCGGCAGACATGGCTGTCCCCAGAATCAGGCTGGGAATGAGGAACATCCCCAGGTTCCCCAGCGGGTCTTCCGTGAAGGGAATCAGCTTCAGCGGTGGCGACCAGCCCCACCAGATTGCCGGGAAGATCATGACCATCAGGGCCAGCCAGAAGTTAGGCGTTGCCATGCCGATGACGGCCGCGGTGCGCCCCACGTAGTCGGCGGCCGTATCCTGGCGAATCGCCGAGTAGATGCCCACCGGCAGGGCTATGACGAGCCCGATTACGATTGCCAGGAAACCAAGCTCAAAGGTTACTGGTAGTCTATCTATTATATCCTTCTCTATCGAAACAGCGCCGCCAAACAGTGATTCGCCAAAGGTGCCCTGGAGGAGACCGTTGTAGTAGTACTCACCGGTAAACCAGACAGGGGTCGGCAACACTCCTATCCAGCGTCCGTACTGCACGTGCACAGGCACGTCTAATCCCAGCATCCGCTCAACAGCTTCACGGTCAATCTCGACCAGCCCGCTGTACGCCGTTGCTCTAGCCACCATTTCGTCTACTATATCGCCGGGGATAAAGCGGACCGAGAGAAAGACCAGCATGGTAAGGATAAACAGGGTGGGAATTATCAGCAATAACCGCCTGATGAGATAGGCTCTCATGGCACACACCTCATTGCGATTTCCCCCGTAATTGCCAACGCTCTTTTGTCATTGCGAGCCCTGATTCTATTGTCCCGACACGGAAGTTCGTTGCTTAAATCGCATCGTGTTCTGGAGGGGGCCTGTGGTTCGACAGGCTCACCACGAACGGGAAAATCCAACACTCCGTTCGCCCTGAGCCCGTCGAACGGCCGCCGAAGGCTTTCTGTTTGTTAAGCGCACTTCTGAGACCGTAGACTATCGGGGCTTCCTCAAGTTCCTTCCCTGCCTCTTCACTTGGGTTAAAGCTTCGGTTCAGGACAAGCCTCCTAATGACAGTAATAAAGGCCTCTTCTCATTATCCAAAACGTTAGGGAGCTGGGAAGCCTGAACCTCCCAGCCCCCTTTTTCCCTGAGCTCAGCCAGAAGGGATGTAACCCCTAATAACCCATTGCCTCCTTCAGCTCACTATCAATCCAGAGCCGTGGGAAAATAGTAAGGTGTTGCCTTCCTCCCATGCCGGCTTCGCCGTTATAACCTATCACCCACGGCTGGTGCACCTGATACTGCGGGGACAAAAGCCCCCAGAGCATCCAGTGCTGCTCTATCGCGCGCATGCCCAAATCTTTCGCCAGCCTCCGCTCCTCCTCCACGGTGGTAGCAGCTAGCAGGGCTTCCCACCAGGCGTCATATTGCGCGTCGCGGACGGAGGCGTTCCTATCTTGGTCGCTCCTATACCATGACAACAGCCGGGCTGCGTTACCAAAGGTAGACGACGCGGAAGCGCACGATTCTGAAGTTATCTCAAAATCTCCAGATCTCTGTCCAGCGACCCATTCCGCAGTTATCTGTGCTAAAATATCCACATCAACGCCAATGTCACGCCAGTATTCTGCGGATAATTCTATAAAGCTCAAATCATATATATCCCGGAGGCTGCGCGTAATCTTGAATCTAATGCCGTCGGCACCGCGAGGATATCCCGCCTCGTCAAGCAGCTTCTCGGCCCCTGCCACGTCATAGGTATAGTATCCCTTGAGCTCTTCGGACCACTCTTCAAACGGGACGACATACTCCTTGAAAACCCTGCCTATAAACCCCTGAGGTATCGCATCCCCATCACCGTTATATAAGGCACGGTTGATTGTCTCCATGTCAATTGCCATCTGCAGTGCGTGGCGCACCCGGACGTCGTCAAGGGGCGGCTTGCTCACGTTAATCAAACCACAATTATTGGACCGGGATAAATACGGATGCACCACGAGTTCCGGGTTGGTCCGCAAGAGGCTCTCTAGCTGGTCTACCTCCATTATTTGAGCGTTGCCCGCGAAACCTACGAAATCGAGCTTAGCCGTGCGCAGTCCCGCCAGCCTTGTTGCCGGTTCCTTGATAGTAAGGGCCTCTACCTCGTCAATATAGGGCAAACGGTTCTCCGGGTATTTTTCGTCGAAGCCCCAGTAGTTAGGATTCTTGGTATAGGTTATAGAGCTGTCGGCGACGAAGTCAGTTATCGTATAGGGCCCGGTGCCGACCACATTCCTCCAATCGTTCATGTCCCCGTATTGCTCGATTACCTCGGGGGGCTGTATAACACCGTTCCACCAGTCCAAGATCCTCTCCAGGACGTTACGCTCTGGCTCCTTTAGCTTAAAGACAACCGTATATTTGTCGGTGGCCGTTACCGATTCCCAAGGCAAAGTTGCGAAGTCACCCCACGATGCGTTAGGTTCGGCTGCACTGAACTCGGTCCCTGTCAACTTATTCCCCAATAAACGGTGAAAGGTATGTTCTACATCATAGGCAGTTAGCTCCCGCCCGTTCATCGGTGCCTTATCATGCCAGTTAACGCCCTTGCGGATGTGGATGATATAGGTTGTGTCGTCGGGCTGCTCCCAGCTTTCCGCCAGCGCTCCCCTTATGGCGTTTAGAGGCAGTAAGGTGCCGCCCATGAAGGGATACGTGTCCCTATCTATTGCCCAGTCCGCGATGCCCAGTTTCTCTACAACGCCACTGGTGGCGAGAAGTGCACTCGCGCTAAACCAGGCGTCAAAACCAAAAGCGCTTAAGTCCATTACATTGGGATAGGTTAATTTCCCGCCGTACTGGGGCGCGGACACCGCCTTGCCGGTGACGGGGTCGGTCACATACCTCTTGTCGGCAGCGGCTACCGGCTCCTCTTCTGCGCCAGCGGCCCACAGGCCGGTTGCGGTCATGACCAGGACCAACGCAAACGCGAAGGTCCTTTCAAAAAAGATTTTCATTGTTTTGTCCATCATTTTGATCTTGAGAGTATTGCGTAGCGACTTGCCGCTCCCTGGCTACTCTGACGCCCGCAACGCGGGCGCGCCCGCCAACGCGGACGGCCAGTCTGAGTCAAATACACTGAAAGCGCGCGGCGTGTGACTCACCGGCTTCCCCCGGCTCACGCCGCGCGCGCCTACGGCTCTTTCAGTATCATTTTGCACCCCCCTTCTTGAGCTATTGGGTGTCCTGACAGGACGGTGGCTCGGCCATCGGACCAGCCGGTGCCGCGGCTAGCGCGCATCTGTGGTCGACAATTCTGGTCGGGCGCAGATGTGTCGGTTGTCTGTATAGAGGTGCCGGCAACGCCGGCTGGTGTGGACCGGTGGAGTTTGCGGCCAACGCGGTCGGCCGTTGGACGCACAGATGCGTGGCGGCTGTGCGCCACACGCATCAATGGTGCCGCGGTCAGCACCGGCGCCGCGAGGTCGGCTGCTGCGCGGCTAGCGGTAGTCGGTAGCTGGGCTGGATGGTGTCAGTGCCCATTCGCGGACGAGTGTAGAAGCCGGCCCGAATCCGTGTCAAGCGCGACCCACCGCGTTGCGTCACCGCTAGCCGGCGACTGGGCTGGATGCTGTCGGTGCCCATTCGCGGACGAGTGTAGAGGCCGGCCCAAATCCGTGTCAAGCGCGACCCAACCCGCTCATCGCGCTTCGTCACCGCTAGCCGGCCGACTGGGCTGGATGGTGTCAGTGCCCATTCGCGGACGAGTGTAGAGGCCGGCCCGAATCCGTGTCAAGCGCGACCCACCGCGTTGCGTCACCGCCAACCCGTCAATGCGCTGACTGTCATCATGGCGCGTCATGACCATCCGTCGAAACCGCAGGCCGGGCACGCTAGCATAGGCGCGGCGCGCCGTCAACGAGTCGTGGGGGTCACCCGGCCACTGCGCTGACTGTCGTCATGGCGCTTCATCACCGATCCGTTGAATCGTGAACTCGAAGTATGGGGCCCGGCGCAAGAAACGTCAACAGCGATTCTGGCCTCGTGCACCTTGCCTCGCCCGGCTGTGCAAACGGTTGATGTTGCGCGCGTCACCAACCGGCCACGGAGCTGACTGTCATCATGGCGCTTCATCATCGATCCGTCGAACCGCAGGCGAGGCAAGCTTGCTATGGGCGCGGCCACCCTGTCAACGACTCGGTGGTCACCGAACGTCACCGCAAACCCGGCCACTGCGCTGACTGTCATCATGGCGCTTGATGATTGTGACTCCAGGGGCCTTCGGACACGGTCCGAATCGCCAATGGGCCCTTTTGCCGGATCACGGGTGTCGCCATTGTGCTGATGTCGCCGGCGCACCTCTAGTGACGGTTGGCCGGTGGTGCCCGCGCGGATCGTGGCGGCGTGAGAGGTAGCGCTGCCACGTCATGCCGCCGCTTCATCGGCCGCGGCAGAGTTCGTAATCGGAGACCTGCACCCGTGGCGCCCTCCCTGGCGCCACGGGTGGCATACGGCCCACAGACCACGACACGAGGTCGGGGGCTGTGGGCTGCTTCGTTGGTCCGGAGGGGGGGCCGGAAGGCGACCGAGCAGGTCGGCGAGCGCCGGGCTGTGCGTCGGCGTGGCCTTGCCGGTCAGCGGGAACCCGATGCTCCGCTCTCGACCCTCAGTACTCGTCGTCGCAGAGGCCGTCGCGGAAGGTATGGGGCACCACCCAGTAGCCGTCGACCGTGGCGAACAGATCGGCGGGCGCCACCTGACAGAACGCCGGAGCGACAGGCGGCCGTGAGGCCACCACGAAGGTCGGCTTGAGGTGGTAGAGCGCCGAGCGATAGGCAAGCCGCGAGCCCGGACCCCACTGCCGGTCGGCGGGCCGCTCGGGGAACAGCACCACCAGCGAGCTGCGCTTGACCAGCCACAGGGTACGCCGCGCCAGCGCCGCCCGGGGCGGGATGCCCTCGGGCACCACCGCCGAGGCGAACAGCCCCTCGGCCCGGCAGCGCCGTGCGCGCTTGCCGAACGCGCAGCCGACGAACACCTCGTCGGGGCCGCACGCTGAGTGGGCCAGCGCCGCGCGGAACGCCGCATCGACGCCGGTCGCGCAGCCCACGAAGAACCCGAACCCGTGGCGGCGGAACCGCTCGACCAGCGCGCGGCAGACCGGCTGCTCCACCTGCCCGCGGCGGCTGCCGGCAAACAGCACCGAGCGCGCCGCCACCTTGAACCGCAGCGCCGGCTGACCGGAAACCTGAAAGCTCACCATCGATCGCACCTCCTGGTACTTGGTTGCCAGGCGCTTTCGCACTCGGTTCCCAGCCGTCAAGCACTTTCTTCGCGCGATCTGCGCTCTCGGTTCCCTCTCCCTACGGCAGCTCCGGCGCCGCGGCGCTAGCGATCAGGCGCTCCTTCTGGGCCGCATGCGTCATCACGCTGCGCAGGTACGCCTTGATGATGGTGCGGTACTCGGCCGGCAGCGGCCGTCAGGTGCCTTGTGTGGGGGATGTCCCCTCGCCGTCTCCACGAGAGGTCCGCTCGCGGGGGTGGTAGAGGCTGTGCACCCGCTTCAGATCGCCGATCTCGACACGGAGATACTTCTGCGTGGTCTTCAGCGAGGCATGGCCGAGCAGCTTGGCGATGTGCATCACGTTCGCATCGGCTCGCAGAAGATGGGTCGCCACCGAATGGCGAAACGTATAGCAGGTCAGGTCTTTCTTGAGCCCCGCCTCGGTGGCGATCTTCCACATCACCGAGCGGTTGATGGTGCTCGCGTTGAAGGGGTTGCCCCAGCCCGACAGGAACAGCAGGCCCGGATCGTCGGCGCGTCCGCGCAGGAAGTACTTGCGACCCTTGCGCAGATACTCGGCGATGTAATGGCAGGCGTACTGGCCGATGGGGACCACGCGCGACTTGCCGCCCTTGCCCTTCATGATGGTGACCGTCTGTTCCTTGAGGTCCACGTCGGCGACCCGGAGCCGACACAGCTCTGTGGTGCGGATGCCGCAGGCGTACAGCAGCTCAACGATGGCGCGGTTGCGCAGCCCCTCGGGACCGATCGGCTTGATCTGCTCGAGCAGGCCTGAGACCTCATCCTCCGACAACACATTCCGAATCAGCTTCTGCTCCTCCTTGGGGAACTCCAGCACGCTGGTGGGGTCCCGGAGGATGAAGTCGCCACGCAGTAGATAATGGAAGAACTTGCGCACCGACCGCAGGATCAAGTTCTGCGTGGCATGCGTCAGCGCCCCGATGCGTGGATCCTCATGCTCGGCCAGATGCCGTTGATAGTCGAGGATCGTGTCCTTGGTGACCTGCTCCACCGTGTTGATACTCGGATAGCGCTGCTCCAGGAATGCCAGGAAGCGCTTGGTGTTGGCGCCGTAGGTCTCGATGGTGCGGGCGGCGAAGTGATGGGTGCGCAGGTACTCGCGAAAACCGTCCAGGTTGCGCTGGAACTTCATGCTTGCTCCTTTCCGTTGCCGTCCGCTGCCGGTGAGACACCTTCGGGCACAGTCTAAACAGGGTATACGTTCAAATACGGGGTGCAGGGGTCCGGGTGCAGCTATCTCCTTGCAGGAGAGTTGGTTACCGCATCCGAACCTGAATGTTCGGGTGTGTTCAGCTCGTTCAGGTCGCCGCGCCCGCAGCGGCAGGTTGGGCCTTGATCCTGGCAGTCAGATCCTCGGGGCTGAGGATCGTGGTGAGGAAATCGAGGTCGCTGTAGTGTGCCGACAGCCGGTACTGATTGGCAAGACCACTGCGCGCCTTGACACCGTCGGCACCGTCGGCCGCGCTCGTGGCCGCCTTGGATAGTGGCGCCCGGTCGCACTACCAGTACTACCAGTGTGCCGGCGTGACGCTATCCTCCGAATCGGTGTATGGTGCGATCATCAGGGGTGACGAGGTGGTGACGGCATGAGCGGCGAGGTCATGGCGGTGCTGGGCGTCGGGGTGACGCTGTTGGCCGCGATTCTGACGTTCGGCTTCGCGTTGCTCGGCGCGCACCGAGCCACGCAGGCGAACCTGAACGGCCGCATGGATCGCATGGAAGCCCAAGTGGAGCAGCGCATGGATCGCATGGATCAGCGCATGGGCCGCATGGAAGCGACCTTGAACGATCTGAGGCGAGACGTGACGGATATCGACCGCCGCCTGTCGCGCATCGAAGGAGCGGTGTTGGGGCCGTGGCGCCCGGAGCCGCCCACAGAGCCGCCGCCGGAACGGGAAGCGCGCCAGGAGCCCGTGCCGGCGGCCGGCGCCGGCAGCCCCCGGCAATAGACCGCAAGAGAGCACGCATGTTACAGTTCCAACTTGAGCACACCGCACACCGCTTCATGGACCGCCACTGATCCGTCTTCTTTCAGATGCTCATCCGGCGTGATACCGCGCGGGCTCGCCGGATGCGGGCTCTCTAAACCGCCCTGGCGGCATCGGCAGCCAGACGACCGCCACCACCCCTGAGCCTTGGGTCGAGTAGGTCCCGCATGGCATCACCCAACATGTTGAGACTGTACACCACAATCGTCAGGCACAGTCCCGGCCAGATAGCGAGCCATGGCGCCAGCTCCATGAACCGCCGCCCCTCCCGGCTGAGCATGCCGCCCCAGCTGGGAACCTTGATGGGTAGCCCGAATCCGAGGAAGCTCAACGACGCCTCGGCCAGGATGACACCGCCGACGTTGATGCTGAAGATGATGATGAGGGGCGCCACGATATTGGGCAGGACATGGCGCACCAGGATCTGCGTGGTGGGCGCACCAACGGCCTTGGCTGCCAGGAAGTAGTCGTTCCCCTTCATGGCCACAACCGCGCCTCTGACGACGCGCGAGCCGCCCACACCGCCGGCGATCCCCAGGACCACGATGATCTGTGGTATACCCCGCCCCGCGACGGACATGATCGTGAGCAACAGAAGCAGTCCGGGGAACGCCATCCAGGCATCGACGAATCGCTGCATCGCCAGGTCCAGCTTACCCCCAAGGAATCCGGACGTGCCGCCGATCAGGGTAGCGACCACCACGTTCAGCGTGGTCGCCGCCAGACCAACGACCAACGAGATACGAGCCCCGAAGATTAGACGGCTCAACAGGTCTCGGCCCAACTCGTCGGTCCCCAGGAGATGGCGGGTCGATGAGCCTTGCAGTCTTTCTGCCGGGTGCACTTCCCAATATGCATAAGGAGCCAGAAGATCCGCAAAGATAGCCACAAAAATAGAGATCAATATGATAATCCCGCAGGCGGTACCCAGTGGCTTCTGCCTCCACAGCCTGATAAAGAAATCAGCCAGCCCAGTACGTCTCTTTGGCTCGCTTACTGTTGATGCTATCTCTATCTCATTACTCATACTCGCTGTTTCTTTATCTATCACGGACCCTCGGATCTAGAAAAGGATACATCAGGTCGATCATTAGATTGATTCCTAAGACCGCGGTGGCGAAAAACAGGTTTACTCCCGAGACCACCGGGTAGTCTCGGTCACTCAGTGCATCCACCATGAGACGACCTAGCCCGGGCAGGTTGAAGATGTTCTCCATGATCACGGCGCCCCCCACCAAAATCGGCAACTGCAGGCCGATCAGGGTCACCACCGGGATGAGGGCATTCTTGACGGCGTGTCGGATCACCACGGCCCGTTCCTTGAGCCCCTTGGACCAGGCGGTCCGGATATAGTCCTGCCTCAGCACCTCCAGCATCATCGTGCGCGTCATCCGCATGGTCGCGGCCGCCGAGGCCGTTCCCAGAATCAGGCTGGGAATGATGAACACCCCGAGATTCCCCAGCGGGTCTTCCGTGAAAGGAATAAGCTCCATCGGTGGCGCCCAGCCCCACCAGATTACCGGGAAGATCATCACCATAAGTGCCAGCCAGAAGTTGGGCGTTGCCAGGCCAATGATGGCGATCGAGCGCCCGACGTAGTCGGCAGCCGTATCCTGGCGAATCGCCGAGTAGATGCCGACCGGCAGGGCTATCAGGAGCCCGATCACGATTGCCATGACGCCAAGCTCAACGGTTGCTGGCAGTCTACCAATTATCTTCTCCTCTACCGTCGCACCGCCAAGCAGTGATTCGCCAAGGGTGCCGTGCAGTAAAATACCTCCCATCCAGCGTCCGTACTGCACGTGGACAGGCACGTCTAATCCCAGATAACGCTCAATAGCTTGACGGTCAAAATCGCCCTGCACCCATTGCCTGTCATCCATCATTACGTCTATTACATCGCCCGGGATGAAGCGCACCGAGAGAAAGACTATGATGGTCAATATAAATAGGGTGGGGATTAACAGCAATAGCCTCCTGATGACATAGGCTCTCATTGGCACTCCTCCTTGTCATTGCGAGCCGGGTGGGGGCAATCTCGTTGCCCTAAGTAAGAGGGAGCTGGAAAACCCAGGCCTCCCAGCTCCCTTCTTCCCTAACGTCAATCACTACCGGCGAATGCTAACGACCCATTGCTTTCTTCAGCTCACTATCAATCCAGAGGCGGGTTAGGACGCTTTGTTGCTGCCCTTTGAATCCTATTGAGGCTTCACCATTGTAACCTATGACCCACGCCTGGTTTGCTTGGAACGCTGGGGTTTCAGGACCCCATACGGTAAGGGCATTCTCTATGATCCACGTATTTGTCTCCTTAAGGATCCTTAACTGCTCCTCAATGGTGCCAGCAGCTTCTGCGGCTTCAATCATGGCGTCCATTTGTGGGTCAGAATAGGCGTTGTTACCCGGCATATCCGTGTACCATATCCACCTTAGCGTAGAGACATAATTCGTCTGCCTGAAGGCTAACGCTAGGCCCCCAATTCTGTAGGTATCCTGATCTCTTGTGACCATTTGGAATCCCGCAATATCCATAACATCTATCTCGATCTCCACCCCAATATCACGCCAGTATGCTGCCGCGAGCTCATAATAGCTAGCATCCAGGTATTCGCGTATGGCCATGCCGGTCTTGAATCTAATCCCGTCCGCGCCGCGTTTATAACCGGCAGCATCAAGCAACGCTTCTGCCCCTGCCGGGTCATAGTTATAGGTTTTCTTCACCTCTTCGGGCCACTCCTCAAATGGCGTGCCAATCCCCGGCACGTCGTTGGCCCAAAATCCATTCGGAGTCGGCTCGCCATAACCGCTAAAGTAGGTATTTGCCATGGTCTCGGTGTCCAGTGCCATCTGCATGGCCTGGCGCACCCGGATGTCATCAAAGGGCGGTCGGTCATAACCGATGAAACGAAAACTGTTGTCGGACCGCTGCCGATGCGGCCACACCTCGATTTCGGGGTCGGTATCCCGAAGTCTCTCTACCTGGTCGATCAACCTTATTTGAGAGTCGCCGAAAGTCCCCAGCATGTCAATCCGACCGGCGCGCAGTGCCGCCAGTTGTGTTGCTACCTCTGGCATAACCAAGCTTGTTATCTTGTCAACATAGGGCAAGCGGTTCTGCGGGTATTTTTCGTCGTAGCGCCAGTAGTTAGGATTCTTGGTAAAGGTATAGCTGCTGCCTTCGACCACCTCGGTCAGCTCAAAGGGACCCGTGCCAACCGTGTTCCGCCAATCCTTATAGTCGCCGTGTTCCTCGATGACCTCGGGAGGGTATATCACAGTCTCCCAGCTGTCGATGATATTATACAGCAGACCAGCGACGGGCTCCTTAACCTTACAAACAACCGTCCATTTGTCGGTGGCCGTAATCGATTCGAAAGACAAAGATATGAGGGCACTTGCCATTGGGGAAGGTTCAGCTTCACTGAACTCGGTCCCTGTCAATTTGTTTCCCAGTAAACGATGAAAGTTATATTCGACATCTTTCGCAGTCAGCTCCCGACCGTTCATCGGCGCCTTGTTATGCCAGTAAACGCCCTGGCGGATGTTCAAGATGACAGTTCGTGGGTCGGGCGTATCCCAGCTTTCCGCCAGATTCCCTGTGAAGGCAAACAAAGGGACGTAAGGCCCGCTAAAGTCAAAGTCACTCCTATCCATGCCCCAGTCCCCGATGGCGATCTTCTCATTCACCAAACCGATGTATTGGTACGCATGGCCGGTAATGTAGAAGAAATCAGGGTGATCAGCCGATGTGGGCCGGCCAAAGGTTATTGTCCCGCCGTACTCTGGTGCCACCACTACCTTGCCGGTGGTTGGGTCGGTCACATACTTCTTGTCGGCGGCGGCGGCCGTCGAGCCCTCGTCTGCGCCACCCGCCCAGAGGCCGGTTGCGATCAAGACGAGGACCAACGCAACCGCGAACGTCATTCTAATTCTTGCAATATTCATACGTTTCTCCGTATGTAGATTTTTCGAGAGTATTGCGTAGCGGATTGCCGCTCCCTGGCTACTCTCGAGCCCGCAACGCGGGCAGCCAGTCTGAGTCAAGTTCCTGAAGCGCGCGGCGTGTGACTCAGCGGGCTCACCCGGGCTCACGCCGCGCGCGCGTGCGGTTCTTTGAGTATCATTTTGCACCCCCTTTGCGGTGGATTTTGCCGACAGTCAGTCGCGGGCGGGGAGCCGGGACGGTTGCGGTCGACGGGAAAGGCGCAGGCTGTCCGCATGCCGGTTCGGCGATGGACCGAGCCGGCGCCACCGATAGCTACGGCGGTGGTGAAGGCGACGGCGTGCGCGGGGTCGCGGTCAGGCGGAGCGGTTAGTTGTTTGTCGGCTCGAAAAGTGGGGGGGGGGGACTCCTCACCATTTTTCAACCCCCGCGAAACGAATTCTTGGAGCTCCCGCCGGGGGGAGGGAGGGGGTAGGCGAGGATAGGACGCGCCGGCTGCGTTGCCGCTAACCGGTGGCAGTGCTGAGTAGTGTTATCACCCATCTTTTGCATCCGTTCAAACCCGAGGCTTTTAGTATGGCACCCCTGCGGCAAACAAGTCAACAGGCAAACAGCAGCGATTCTCGGGGAACCGCTGGTAGAGGGGCAGAGGGTCATAAGCTCAAGCCCTCCGAGTGTGAAACGCGACCATGCCCACCTGTTGGCCCACCGAGTGAATGCACCCACGGCCCGACCCGGCAGAAATTCTGTAACTGATTGCAGGTGACGTATTTAGCCACCGTCATGCAGCCCCGTGCGATGACCTGACCACCGTCAGCCACCGCCCGTCGGCCGATGCCGCGGGCTGGCGCGGTGCGGCGATCGGCCCTTCGGGGCCGGTTGCCCGCGCGCGGCCGGCACACCTGCGCCGCAGCCCCAGTCAGGGATCGTTCAGGGAGCAGGTTCAGTTCCCCAGGGAGCGGCTACCCGGACAGCGGCTGCGGCGGCGAATTCATCCGCACCAGCACCTGGTCCCACGACCGGAACAGGAATAGCCGGAACGTGGCGCGAATCGCGCCCCAGAACTCCCGGCGCGACCCGAACCCAGCCCGCACCTGCTGATACAGACCGTCCACCAGCTCGAATATCCGGTGCATGAAACAGGCCAGCAGGCCCGGCACGAAGAACGCCTCCGACAAGTACTTGTCACCGTGGCCGAAGTTGTGCTCCAGGTGATAGCCCTGGTTCTTCGTGCGCCGTGGAAAGGCGCTGTGTCCCAGCGGGTGCGAACCCCGCCCGGCAACTGTCGCTCCAGCCGGAAGCAGTCGGAGCGGTCCGAGGAGGTAACGAACTGGACTGAAGCACTTCGATGACAAAGGGTCGCCATGGGCGACTCAGCGAGCACGCAGGCGGCAACGAGAGTGAACGCCGAGCAGGCCTCGAAACGGGTAATGCGGAAGCCGACCCGCCGTTGAAACGGGGAAGGCTGGCAGCGGTCGGGAAGCGAGCGACGCGAGCACCGACCGGTTCCGCCGGGGTATTGGCGGCGGCATGCGTGCAAGAGGGAGACAGCAGCAACACGGGAAGCCCCGACGGTGGCGCGCACGCGCCAACCGGGAATCCGCGAGGACCAGCCTGGGCCGGCGGGGTGGCGGAGAGGCCCGTAGTACCGGAGAAGCCGGGTAACGCCGGCAGAGGGAAGGGGCCTTGGTTCGAGAAGGGTGCAACAAGGAGGCAGGGACATGGAGACTGGTGGAAGCCTAGCAGCTCCAGATAGCGTTCGGAAACTTCAGACAACACTACATGCGAAAGCGAAGGGATTCCCAGACTTTCGATTCTATTCGTTGAGCGACAAGGTGTGGCGAGCGGACGTATTGGACGCAGCCTGGCGGGCGGTACGCCGGAACGGCGGAGCCGCCGGAGTGGACGGCGAAACGGTGCAGCACATCGAGCAGAGGGGAATAGAGCGGTGGCTTGGGGAACTGGCGAGGGACTTGAAGGAAGGCACTTATCGACCGGGCGCGGTGCGGCAAGTGCTGATCCCAAAGAAGCAGGCAGGGAAGGTGCGACCGCTGGGCATACCATGCGTTCGGGACCGGGTAGCGCAGACGGCGGCGTTGCTAGTGTTGACGCCGATCTTTGAAGCGGACCTGGAACCGGAGCAGTACGCCTATCGGGAGGGCCGAAGCGCGCAAGACGCAGTCAAGCGCGTGCATCGGCTGCTGAACACGGGCCACCGGGAGGTGGTTGACGCGGATATGTCCAATTACTTCGGGGAGATACCGCACGCTGAACTGGTGCAGAGCGTGGCCCGCCGCGTAAGCGACGGACGGCTGTTGGGCTGGATCAAAGCGTGGCTGGAAATGCCGGTGGAAGAGGACGACGGCACGGGTGGCAAGCGCCGCACGAATCGAGCGCGTCGGGAGAGGAAGGGGACGCCGCAAGGCGCACCGATCTCACCGTTGTTCAGCAATATCTACATGCGCCGTTTCATATTGGGCTGGAAGGTGCTGGGCTATGCCCGGCGCTTTGGTGCGGAGATCGTGAATTACGCGGACGACTTCGTGGTCTGCGGCAAGGCCCCAGCGGAAACGATGCGGGGCGTTGTCGAGGGCATGATGGAACGGATGCGAGTGCCGATCAACGCGACGAAGACCCGCTGCATGCGAGCACCTGAGGAGCCGTTGGAGTTCCTCGGGTACCGCATCGGCCGCAACTACCGCCGGGACACGGGACGGGCCTACATCGGCACGCGCCCGAGCCGGGACAGTGTAGTGAGCGTGTGCCGCAGGATCAGCGAGTTGACCGAAGCGAGGTATGGGCTGCTGAACCCTAAAACGGTAGTAGGGCGCCTGAACCGAGTTCTATACGGGTGGGCGAACTACTTCCAGCTGGGGCAAGTCAGTCCGGCCTACGCGGCGGTCGACGCGCATGCGATCAGGCGGCTGCGCCAGTGGCTCTGCCGCAAGCACAAGGTACGGGCCGGGAAGTACGTGCGCTTCTCGGATGAGCGCCTATGGAATGACATGGGCCTCGCCCGCCTTGCGCAGCGAACGGCGAGCCTGCCGTGGGCGAAGGCATGATCTCGTCCGAGAGCCGGGTGCGGGAAAACCGCACGCCCGGTTCGATGAGCGGGGAGAGGAAACGTGGCTATGGTGAAGACTGAGGCACCGGCTTGTGCGAAAGCCGCCGGTAACAGCTACTCCCTTCACCTACCGCTTGGCGCGCCTCTCCTCGACTCTACATCAACATCGGTGCGGTGATCATATCTGAGGCTTCCTTGAGCTTCCTCGGATTCGGTCTGCCGGCCGACATTCCGAGCTGGGGAGGTATGCTCAGCAGGGAAGGGCGTCTATACATGGAGATGGCGCCATGGCTGGCTCTCTGGCCTGGTTTTTGCCTGACGATTACCGTGTACTGCCTCAACATGTTCGGCGACGCCATGAGGGATCTGCTCGACCCGAGGCTGAGGGGCGGTGGTAGTCTCGGTGCCGGAGCCGCCGGGTCGGTTTAAGAGAGCCCGCCTGGGGGCCACGCGCCTGCGTGCGGGGCCGTGCACCCCACCGAGCAAGGCAAGGTGCGACGGGTCGGCCCCAGATGTCTTCCCGCTCGATCACCCCGGCGTGGGCATCCTTCAGCTTCGCCACTGCGCGCTCCGACCCGAGGTTAGTACGAGACCGTGCGCGTCCTCGACATCCCTGATGGCGTGAGCCCCCAGCGATATCACGCCGGATGCACGGTGACCTCCACCCGTGGCACCCTCCTTGGTGCCTCGGGTGGCATGCAGCTCCCGGCCCGCGACAGGACGTCGTGGGCTGGGAGCCCGTCGGCTATTCCGGAGGCGCGCCCGGAACGCGCCCGATCAGGTCGACGCGCGCCGTGCTGGGCATGGGCGTGACCTGACCGTCAGCTCGAAGCGGCGCCACGGCACCGCAGACCGAGTCGGCGAAGTGTACCGAGTCGGTGCTCCCGTAGAGCTGGCTCCGTGAAGCGCGCCAGGGTGTTGAGCCGGGCGACCGGCGACCGCACCGATCTCGACGCTGGTCTCTCGTACGTCTTTCATCGGCGCACTCTCGATACGCGTCGTCACAGCGAAGCCGGGCAGCAGGTGACTCACCACACGACTGACGTGTCGTCCGTTCGCGAGCCCCGTGACCGGACAGTGCGGGCCATCGCAGAGAAGTGGTGCACGCGGCCGAGCGACGCTGACTAAGAACGTCGGTCGGCGTCGTGCTCTGGCGCGATAGGAGACCAAGGAAGGATGGCGCATCACTGCGGAGAGCAGGCCGAGGTTGGTCTGCACTCCGCTTGTCGAAGGGGCCTTCGCGCTCGCTCTGAATCGCCCAATGGGCCCTTTTGCCCGATCACAGGTATCGCCATTGTGCTGATGTCGCGGGCCAACCGCTAGTGACGGTTGGCCGGTGCCGCACAGGCTGCGACGAGGTGCCCCGAGCCCTTCTCGGAGAAGCTGGCCAAGCCACGTCATGCCGCCGCTTCATCGGCCGCGGCAGAGTCGTAATCGGTCACCTCCACCCGTGGCGCCCTCCCTGGCGCCACGGGTGGCATACGGCCCACAGACCACGACACGAGGTCGGGGGCTGTGGGCTGCTTCGCTGGTCCGGAAGCGGGTCCGGAAGGCTGCTCAACAGGTCAACCATCGCCGCGCTCCGCATGGGTGCTGCGGCACCGGTCAACTCGAAGCGGATGCTCCGATCTCGCCCCTCAGTACTCGTCGTCGCAGAAGCCGTCGCGGAAGGTATGGGGCACCACCCAGTAGCCGTCGACCGTGGCGAATAGATCGGAGGCCACCACCCGGCAGTAGGCCGGCGCCGTGGGCGGCCGCGAGGCCACTACGAACAGCGGCTTAAGATGGTAGAGACTCGATCGAAACACGTGCCGGGAGCCTGGACCCCACTGCCGGTCGGCGGGCCGTTCGGGGAACAGCACCACCAGCGAGCTGCGCTTGACCAGCCACAGGGTGCGCCGCGCCAGCGCCGCCCGGGGCGGGATGCCCTCGGGCACCACCGCCGAGGCGAACAGCCCCTCGGCCCGGCAGCGCCGTGCGCGCCGGCCGAACGCGCAGCCGACGAACACCTCGTCGGGGCCGCACGCTGAGTGGGCCAGCGCCGCGCGGAACGCCGCATCGACGCCGGCCGCGCAGCCCACGAAGAACCCGAACCCGTGGCGGCGGAACCGCTCGACCAGCGCGCGGCAGACCGGCTGCTCCACCTGCCCGCGGCGGCTGCCGGCAAACAGCACCGAGCGCGCCGCCACCTTGAACCGCAGCGCCGGCTGACCGGAAACCTGAAAGCTCACCATCGATCGCACCTCCTGGTACTTGGTTGCCAGGCGCTTTCGCACTCGGTTCCCAGCAGTCAAGCACTTTCTTCGCGCGATCTGCGCTCTCGGTTTCCTCTCCAAGCACCTGAAGTTCGCACAGGACCAGGGCATCCGCGCTGTCACCTTCACCTTCGAGGGACGCGCGCGTTTGTTCGCCGATCTCACGCGCGCCGGGGTCTCGGCGCGTCGCGTGCCCATCGAGCTCGACGGTTTGCCCAGCTCTGAGATGCGCGCCTCGCTGCAGCGACTCCTGGACCGCGACGGTGGTGAGGCATCCATCTCAGATGCGGTGACCAAGATCGAGGGCGGCTTCCTGTTTCGGTTCCCACAGGTGACCTACCGGGTCATCGGCAGCTTCGCTGAGCACACCACCCGCATGAAGGCCAACATCAAGGCCCAGCTCGACCAGAGCGCATTCGTGGATTCCATCGACCTGTACCGCAACCGCGACGAGGTGACCGAGCAGCTGTGTCCGCCCGAGGATGTGGAGAGCGTCAGCGACTTGTCGGCGCAGGCGCTCTACTACTACTACGGCAAGGACGACCTCAAGCACTGCTTCATCGTCATCGGCGAGAAGCACGGCAGCGAGGGCTCTGACTACCCGCTGCGCGAGCTCATCTCGCGGCGCTCCATCACCAAGGCGGTGCCGATGAAGGACCCGGTCACCGGCCAAGTGAAGACCGAGACCATCACCGTGAACGGGCCGATCTCGCTGGCCGAGACCACCACCAAAGGCGACGTGAACCCCGAGAACCTCAGCCGCAGCTTCGTCGTGGGCATCGACGAGTCAGAGGACCAGACCCGGCTCATCCACGACCGGCAGCGCACCAACTACACCGTCGACGGCTTCCTCCAGCGACGGAGTCTGGATCGAATCACCGAGCGCCACCACTTCGCGCAGCGGTTGCTCGAGCCGGTGTTGGTCTTCAACCCCTATGCGGAGGTGTTGACCTTCCCGGCCTCCACACTGAAGACCCGGCGCGACCACGAGAAGTTCCTGCGGCTCATCAACGCCATCTGCTTCCTGTACCAGTACCAGCGCAAGCGCAAGCAGCTGACGTTGGACGGCGGCGAGACCCTCGAATACATCGAGTGCACCGTCGCCGACTACCGGCTCGCTCACGAGCTGCTCTCCGACGGCGTGCTGGACAACACCCTCGATGATCTGCCACGGCCGGCCAGAGAGCTGCTGGAGCTCATCAAGAAGTACGTCACCGGCAAAGCCGATGCGGAGGGCGTCGTTGCCGAGCAGGTGGTCTTTCAGCGCAGCCAGATCCGTGCCTATACCTCGTGGTCGTTCGCCCAGATCCGCAACAACTTCCGCACCCTCGCCGACTACGAGTACATCCAGCTCAACAAGGCGCGCAGTGGTCTTGCCAATCAGTACCGGCTGTCGGCACACTACAGCGACCTCGATTTCCTCACCACGATCCTGAGCCCCGAGGATCTGACTGCCAGGATCAAGGCCCAACCTGCCGCTGCGGGCGCGGCGACCTGAACGAGCTGAACACACCCGAACATTCAGGTTCGGATGCGGTAACCAACTCTCCTGCAAGGAGATAGCCGCACCCGGACGTAAATATTCGGTCTACTGGTTGGGGTGAGGATCGAGCGGGGCGCAGAGGCGGCGGCGGAAATCCCGGCGGAGCGGATAGAGCCAGATGTCCTTCTTGGGCAGAGCGTGTTGGTTGTGGACATCGAGTTTGCCGCGGCCTTGGGTTTGCCCGACGTGGACCCAATTGGCGGCCCGGTAGCTGGTGCCGACGAACCGATCGGACTGGACGAAGGTCTCCAGCAGCAGGGGGCGGTAGCCGTAGCGGCTGTGCCAGTCCTCCGGCAACCGGCGGCAGCTGCGCGCGAGCACCCAGGAGGCGAGGTTCTTGACCTGCACCCACGGCAGGATCAGGAAGCGGGCGTTGTTGACCACGAGGGGCAAGCGGGCCTCGCGTTGGGCCGCACTCCAGCCGATGAACCGGTCGCGCGGCGCCACCTTCCAGGCGCAGGCGGCAAACCCCAGCACGGCGAGCACCTGCGGTCCGCTGCGCACCAGATAGCGCAGTTGTGCTCCCGCCAGCGGGGTGTAGCCGAGGTAATGGTAGCGGTCCACGTACTCGCGCCAGAGCGCCGCTTCGGCGCCCGTGGCGACCGGGCGCAGGTGCAGTTCGGACAGCCCCTGAAGGCTGCCGGTGATCGGTGATTGGGGCTCTGCCTGCGGCGTGCGACGACGCCGCAGGCGGCCGTTGTAGCAGGCCTGCTGTGGTGGGGGTAGTTGGATCAGGCCGGCACGGTGCATGCGCAGCAGGGCGACCCGACAACTCATATCCTTCAGTCCCCCGTTGGGGCGCCGCCAGTCGAGCCGTTCGCAGACCAGCCGCGACAGGGCCAGCCGATGGTGGCCCGGATGCTCGGCCATGAGGCTGCGGATCAGTTCCAGTTCCTGCACGCTGAAGGTGCGGCCGCAGTAGCGCACCAGCGTCAGGCGGCGCGCCGCGGGGCAGCCCGTGGCGGGGCTGGTGGGGCTGGCGAGGCGCGCGGTGCTTGCCCGTCGCGGCGGTTCCAGGGCAGTCTCGTTGCCGTCAACCACCGCAACCCATCTCCGGTTGCCCTGCGGGTCCCGCTCCAAGGCCTCGCGGAACGCCTCCTCCAACACCGCGCGGGGTTCCTGCTCCAGGCTCGCCCATACCCGCTTGTGCTGCGGCCGGGGACGCGCGGGTCTCGGTTCAGCTTCCTCCTCCTTGGCGAGCACGGCGAGCATCTGCTCGGGCGTACGCACTTGGGCCGCCACCCCGTACACCGCCGCCACCGTGGCCATCCGCTTGCGGTTGCGTTTCTCGCCCTTGCTCAGCCGGGTGTTCAGCTTGCTGCGCGGGGTGCGCTCGCTGGCCGTGCGCGTCGCCGGACGCAGGTCCTGCCGGTGCATCACCACACCCTTCCCGTCGCCGGTGACCGAGTTGCGGGAATGGTCGCGGATGGCTGAGGAGCTGCAGCAGGACCGGACGCGGCTGACCAATCGCATGCGGTGATGGAGCCAACTGCGGCGGCACGCTGCCGACCGTTGAATCCCAACCGCCCCAGCATCGGGATCAACTGCACCTGCTCCATAGCCCACAAACCGAGCTGTTCGACTCCCACACTGCGCGGTCGCAGCAGTTCCAGAGAATCGACGTCGACGCGGTGGAATTCTCCTGCGGCAGCGGTGTCCTGCGGCCCCTGCGCGCCCGGCAGCGTAACCTGACGGGCGAGCAATTGTGCGGCGATGCGGTGCGCTTCCCGCTCGATTGCGCGCGGCACCTCGGCGAGCGCGAGCGTAGGTTGGGAACTCAGGATCTGGTCGACACAGGAACACAGCAGCGGCCAATCGGCTTGGGGGAGCGCGCAGTGGCGCCCGAGATTGAGCAGGGTGCGCTGGCGGACGCGGCTGCCGCGGCGTTCGGAACAGACCAGGCGATGGGTGAAGTAGCGTTCGCCGTTGGCGGTAGCGCGGGTTTGGGTGCTGGAGCAGGGTCGTTACCACGCTGCGGCCGGGAGCCGTGGCCGCCTGCAAGTAATCGTTCTCCTTGACGGCGATCACCGCGCCTCCGAGATCTTCTCCACCGGAAAGTTGCTCATCGTCCGTTGATCGCAGCTTCTGCACGGCGAAGCTGGTCTACAATCCAGTCGAAATCCGGGGCCTCGCCCAGAATCATCCCCTGCATGGCTCCGTAGTCCCGGTCGATCACTGCACGCAGTTTCGCTTGAGGAACCAGTCTCACCGATCCGGGCAAGGCCTCTTCGAATCGTTTCCAGGCCTGCCGGAAGGCGATGAGGTTGTGGCTCCGAACCGCCTCCAGCAGGTCGGTGTTGGACAAGGCAGACCAACCGAGTTCGGTCGCCGTGATCATCGCGACATCGTAGTAGTGCCGCGAGATCCGGTTCCTATCGGACGGCAGACGCTGCGCGTCACGGTATCCGCAGTACACGCCGTGCAAGATCAGCAGCTTCTCCCAGTAGGTGCGCTCCGGCGCGATCACGTTGATGCCGTCGACGTCGAACGACCAGTCCGGTAGCTCCGCCGCGACATATGGGACGCACGTGCATTTGAGGTTCGGCTGCAACGCCGATCTTGCTGCCGCTTCGATCCTTACGCGCGGGGCCACGTAGGTGAAATTGGTTGAGTACAAGGTGGGGTACTCGACCAAGAGCGTCTGCCCGTCGACATCATCTTCATCCGCGCCGACGCGGCAACCCGCCGCACTCTCGCCGAGCAGTGTCACCAGCGCGGTGACCAAGTCCCCGAGAATGTAGCTACCGCACGCGGCGCTGAGTTCCTTGAACAAAGCCGCCCGCGCCCGGTTCGACAAACTGCCCCGGATGGTCGGGTCGCGGTCAACAACGAAACCCAGATCGCCACGATGGACGACGAGATCGATATCTTCCGAGAACCGTCTAATGAGATTGAATGCTTTGGACAGGGACGTCCCACCCTTGAAGAATAGTTTCGGGTGCCCGTTGGGCAGCCGGTTGAAAAGCACATCAAGGACAAGACAGACCCAGAAGTCCTTCTCCACGTAACTCGCCAACGTGTCGAGGCGCCTGGCGCCGGCCTCAAACACATCCCGCCTCTCGTGCTCTGCAAGAGAGAGAAAGGTCGCGAATGTTTCATTCATCCGGCAACGGCTTGGTCGGTCGAGATTCTCCGAACGAGCGGTAACGCCCAACCAGGCAAATCCCGGCTGTTCAGGAGCAGGTCGCGCTTCACGGTGTCGGGCAAACGGCGCTTCAAGGTCGAAACGACGCGGGCGTCCGCAGCGGCGTTGGGGCCAAGCCACCGTAGCGCCTGAGCCACCGAAGCTGCCGGCTTCGCCGTCCACCGCATCACGCTCGGACCCGCATGTCGGAAACGAATCGTTCGTCCGTCGATCTTCAGCGTCCTCGAATGGCCGTCCGTCGCGTAGCTCGCCTTCGCCGGAACCGCATTGGTGAGACCTAGCTGGTTCGCAGCGACCAGGCCGTCCGGCATGATCCGGATGCCATCCCGGCGAGACAGTGCGGCGATGGCTGCATCCAAGTCGGCCGGAGCGGGGCGTTTGAGTACTTCGCTGATCCGTGGCATGTCGTACAGACCGTGCCCAATTCGGCGTAGTCGGCCCGCCTTGACGAGGCGGAAGAGAGCCTGATCAACTGCCTCGCGGCTACCGAGGTCCAAGAAGTCCTTGGGCGTACACACCCACTTTCTGCTGCCGTGCGCGGACACCCGCTCCACTATCCTGTCGGCCATGCTTTCCATCGGATCACACCTCATGCTGGAGCTTCGTACCAGAATCAGTAAGAAATATACTGTATCTATCTTGCACCGTCAACGAGTGGCCGACCCCACGACACAATCGTGTGGCGGTCATGTTGGCGGCGTCGTTGCTTAAGTTCAGACTTCCTGACCTGGTGCGCTGATCGCAGCACCGGTAGCGCGTTCAAAGTCGTCCGATAACAACAGGCGATTGGCGGCACCGAGCAGGCCCTCGCGCAGCAGCATCGGCAGTGCCGCGAGGACGCCGCCGTGAGCGACGGCGTGGGCTGGCTCGGCGAAGGTCGGTTTGGCCTCGGTCAGCAGGCCGGCGCTGGCGAGCATGCGGCGTTCGACATCGCGCGCGGCGCGGCCCATGGCAGCTTGCTTGTCGCGAGCGTCACGGGTAGCGCGATCGGTGGCCGGAACCGGGTCGGTCTGCGGAGCGTCGGCGCTGGCGGGGTGATCGGTGGCCGGAGCAGCAGCCGCCTGCGGAGCGTCCGCGGCGGCGGCGAGCGCCCCGGCGGGGGCGGCGACGCGCAGGCGCTGCCGCTGAGTCCGGAAGCGAGCATATCCGCCATACGCTGACTTCCTCTTGCAGTTCCCTATTCGGTAGCGGACCCGGGGATGCAGGTAGCCATAGATCAGGTCGATGACGAGATTGATCGCCACCACCATCGTGGCGAAGAACAGGTTGACGCCCGAAATCACCGGGTAGTCGCGGTCGGTGAGCGCGGTCAGCATCAGACGCCCCAGGCCCGGCAGGTTGAAGATGTTCTCCATGATGACGGCGCCGCCGACCAGGATCGGCAACTGCAGGCCGATCAGGGTGACTAACGGGATGAGGGCGTTCTTGATGGCGTGCCGGATGACGACGATCCGCTCCCGCAGTCCCTTGGACCAAGCGGTCCTGATGTAGTCCTGGCGGAGCACCTCCAGCATCATCGCGCGCGTCATGCGCATGGTGGCGGCCGACAGCGCCGTCCCCAGGATCAGGCTGGGAATGATGAACATGCCCAGGTGTCCCAGCGGGTCGGGATCCGCCCTGGCGCCGGCAAGCCACGAGGTCATCTGATAGTTAGCCGTGCCGTCGGGGCCGCGCGGGTAGCCCGCCTCATCCAGCAACCGCTCGGCCAGCTCCGGATCATAGGCATACTTGGCCTTGAGCTCTGGGCTCCACTCCTCGTAGGGGACCGTCATGCCCTGGGCCGCGAGCTCCGGCGTCACCCCACCGCGCGGGGTCCAGTCGGCCTGCCCCTTGTAGTAGGTGAGGTTCATGTTCTCGAGATCGAGCGCGTTCTGCATCGCCTGACGCACCCGGATGTCGTCGAACGGCGGTTTGGTTGTGTCCATTCGAATAGCGGTGTTCGAAGCGCGCTGGCAGCCGGTCGAGCTGCTGCGGAGGGGCTATAAGGGGGATACTAACCCCACTGCCAGACATGAGAGACATCGTCGTCCTATCCCAGCGCGCTGACTGACATGTCGTTGTTGCACGTGGCCCGTCCTTGGGCCGCGTCCGCGGATCCGCGCCATGGAGGGCGAGCGTCCGGCTGCCCTGTGCACAGCGGCTGTGCTCTGGACAGCTTGGGGCGCGGCGTCCGGAGTCCGCGACGATTCAGCCCAGCGGCGAACTCACTCCGCGGTGGTGCGGTGGTCCATCGGCCTGACGCAGGCCAATCACTGGAGTCACAATCATCAAGCGCCAGGATGGCGGTCAGCGCAGTGACCGGTCGGCGGCGATGTTCGGTGACGTCCGAGTCGTTGACAGGATGGCCGCGTCCATAGCAAGCTTGGCTCGTCTGGGGTTCGACGGATCGGTGATGACGCGCCATGACGACAGTTGACGCTGGCGGGCGGCCGGAGGCGCCGGAGTCCGCGCTTGGCATGGTCGGGCGAGCCTGTGACGATAGGGCGTTTTGGGAGGTGAAGATGATACTGAAAGAACCGCACGCGCGCGTGGCGTGAGCCCGGGCGAACCCGGTGAGTCACACGCCGCGCGCGCCAAGAACTTGACTCAGACTGGCCGTCCGCGTTGACGGGCGCGCCCGCGCTTGCGGGCATGAGAGCAGGTCGCGATGAAGTGCAATCTTCATCCTGCCTATCTAGTTCCTGTCCGGTAATCCCGATTTGAGAGGAGCGTACCGGTAGGCGAAGCTGTTCAGTCGCGTACAGGGCGTGTAGGGACCGCGGATCGGGCGGTGGCAAACGTGATTGTGGCGCGTCGGGGACGAATTTTTGACAGTCAGTGGACTCAGAAACCCGCTGGACGCGCCCACCAAGACATACTGAGCGGTCAAGGGCGCCCGAGAATCGGTCGGATGAGAGAAGCCGCGCCCGTGGCGGGCGTCAGGTTGGCAGTAAGCGAGCCAGCCGCAGCACGTTGTGGGCGACCACTGCCGAGCATACATACGCCTGGAAACGCTCCCAGCCGCGCCAGTGGCAGCGGTCCAGCCCGAAGCAGCGCTTCAGATAGGAAATACCTGCTTCAATACCCGCCCGAAAGCGCTTGAGTTGGCCATAAATCCACGCCGAAGGCGTCATGTCAGTCGGCTCCAGCCCGCATTTCTTGTGGAACATCACATGCTCCACGCCCAACTCCTTGGCCGCCGCCAGATTCGCCCGCGACGCATAGCCGCCATCGAACGCCACTCGTCGCGGCGCCTCGCCGTAGGTTTCCGCGTGCCGCTTCAGCATCGGCAGGCAGCGTTCACTATCGGCCGGGTTGCCGGTCTCCACCACCACGTCCAGCACCAGCGCACTGCGCCCCGTGGTCAGGTTGATCTTGTGCCCGTAGTGGGTCACACGCCCACCCTTGCGGATGATGTCGGTGTGCGGCTCGAACAGGCTCACCACCTTCTCGCTCGCCGGCACCGTTTCGCCGGCGAACACCCGCCGCTTGGTCTGATCCACCACCCGCTGCAGTAACTCAAGGTACCCGCGTACCTCGCTGCACCACGTCGCGGCCCACGGCGCAGCTTCGCAAGCCACCTGCGGCAGCGCTGCCTCCGCGTAGCCGATGCTCCGCTTCACCACGCGCAGCAGCCGCCGGTAGGTGGCCGCTCGCCGCGGGGCACCACGCTGCGACCCGATTTCGAGCATGCGCCGCTTGGCGGCACGGCAGTGGTCGCGCAACCACACCGCCGGCATCCGCTTGTGTGCCTGCCGCAGTAGCCGCGTCAGCACGCGCACCCCGTCGTACAACAGGCCGCTGTCGGACGGCTCCAAGATATGCGTCTCGGTCACCGTGCTGTCGATCCGCACCTGCGTACCCGATTCGATCCGCCGCTCCTTGGCGTCAAGCAACACGACCCCGTTGATGGTGCGCCAACCCTCCCCGTCAATCGCGCTGATAGCACTCTGCAGCGCCGACTTCTTCGGCACCCGGAACGGATCGACCCGCGCAAAGCGCTGCATGGAGGCGGAATCGAGCAGCGCGAACTCCAACTCCCGATAGGAGTAGCCCATCAGATGCTTGAGCATCGCACAGCGCAGAATGGTCTCACAGGTCAGGCCATGGCGACCGCAGGTGGTGGAGCCAGCAACGCAACGGCTGATCGTATCGAGCAACTCGGGGTGCTGATCGAGCCATGCCGAAGCGCGTTCCAGTTCGGCGGCGATGGGGTGGACAACCTCGGGCGCTTGAAATACGCTGGGTTGCACGGTGCGGTTGTTGCGCATCGTAACCTCCGGTGTTTCGGTTGTTGTTGGTTTCGATGATAGCCGAAACACCTTTTTCTTGTCCAGCCATCAGGCTCAATTCATCCCCATTCAACAACTTGCGGGTTTACGGACAGGAACTATCTAGTTAGGGGTGAGGCGCGCAAGTTCAGCCGATCGCAGAGCCGGGCGTGGCAAGGTGCACGAGGCCAGAATCGCCGTTGACTTTTCTGAGTCGCCCGCGGAAGATGGTGATTCGGGTTGATCAGATGCGGATGGAGCGCCATCATGACAGTCAGCGCAGTGGTCGGTTGGCGATAACGTTCGATGACGTCCGAGTCGTTGACAGGATGGCCGCGTCCATAGCAAGCTTGCCTCGTCTGGGGTTCGACGGATCGATGATGAAGCGCCGCGATGACAGTCAGCGCAGTGACCGGCTGGCGGTCAGGGTCGGTCACCTCCGAGTCGTTGACAGGGTGGTCGCGTCCATAGCAAGCTTGCCTCGCTTGGGGTTCGACGGATCGATGATGACGCGCCATGACCACAGTCAGCGCAGTGACCGGTTGGCGGTGACGTTCGGTGACCGCCGAGTCGTTGACAGGCGCGCCGCGCCTATGCTAGCGTGCCTCGCCTGGGGCGACGGATGCCGATGAAGCGCCATGATGACAGTCAGCGCAGTGACGGGTTGCCGGTGACCTTCGCTCACCCCGGTGACCCCCACGAGTCGTTGACGGCGCGCCGCGCCTATGCTAGCGTGCCTCACTTGGGGTTCGACGGATGCCGATGAAGCGCCATGATAACAGTCAGCGCAGTAGCCGGTTGGCGGTGACGCAGCCGATGTACCCCCCCCTTACTTCTCGAACCGAGAAACAACTAACCGCTCCGGCTGATCGCCCCGTACGCGACCCCGCGCACACCGTCGCCTTCACCACCGCCGTAGCTATCGGTGGCGCCCGCTCGGTCCATCGCCGAACCGGCATGCTGGCCGCCCGCGTCCTTCCAGGCGACCGCAACCGTCCCGGATCCCCGCCCGCGACTGACTGCGCGCAAGACCCTCCGCCTGCGTTGGCGGCCATTCAGACTCACTGCTGCTCAGACCACCGCCACGCGTGGCCTTGTAACGCAGATCCCGACGTAAATCTAGAGAAGAAGGAGGTTCGCATGATTCTCAAAGAACCGCACGCGCGCGCGGCGTGAGCCGGGGTGAACCCGTTGAGTCACACGCCGCGCGCTTTTAGTGAATTTGACTCAGACTGGTCGCCCGCGTTGCGGGCCCGAGAGTAGCCAGGGAGCGGCAATCCGCTACGCAATACTCTCGAAAAATCTACATACGGAGCTACCTATGATTACTGTACAAATTACAATCATAAGGACCTTCGCTGTTGCGTTGGTCCTGGTGCTGACCGCGACCGGCCTCTGGGCCGTTGGCGCTGAAGAGGAGCCGGCAGCCGCCGCCGACAAGAAGTATGTAACCGACCCCGCCACCGGCAAGGTGGTGTCCGCGCCAGAGTACGGCGGGACAATAACCTTCGCCAAAGCAGGAGAGCCGCCGAATCCTGACTACATGGTCTCTGCTCACGGTCATGGTGCCTTTACCGCTGGCGTTTTAGGGAGGCTGGTGACCGCGGACTGGGCAACGCCCAGGGACAAACATGACTTCGTGTTTCACAACGTTCCAACTAACACGATAGGGGGTCTGGCTGAAAGCTGGTCGCAGCCCGACCCACTGACTTATATCGTCAAAGTCCGCCAGGGCGTTCACTGGCACGACAAGGCACCGATGAACGGTCGCGAGCTGACTGCCGATGATATCGAGTACAACTATCACCGTATCTTGGGACTTGGCAGCGGTTTCACCGAACGTAGTGAACGTGCTAGTAGCTGGAAGGGTATGCAATTTGAATCGATAACGGCCACCGACAAATGGACGGTTGTTTTTAAGCTGAAGGAGCTAAACCTCCGTGCGCTGGCTGTTATCCTCGACGACTGGAGTACTGCGATATATCCCCCCGAGGTAATCAGGGAACACGGCGACGCGACGGACTGGCGCAACCTGGTCGGCACCGGACCCTGGATGCTGACTGACTACGTCGAGGGCAGCTCTATCACCTGGGAAAAGAATCCTGACTACTGGGGCTTCGACGAAAAATACCCGCAGAACCGCCTGCCCTATATTGACCGGTTAAGGGCACTGATTATGCCAGAGGCAGCGACACGCCTAGCGGCACTGCGCACGGGTAGCGTTGATTACATGGGTCTGATGGGGGGAACTCAAATGACGAGTCTCGACCAGATAAGGAGCCTCCAGCGGACCAACCCCGAACTCGTGTGGTGGCCAATTTACAATCGGTCGGATAATGCTTTTGGTATGAACGTTCAGTTGCCTCCCTTTGACGACATCAGGGTGCGCAAGGCCATGCAAATGGCAATAAACCTCGAGGAAATTAACAACGCCTACTATGGAGGTGGTGCAGATGTGATACCTCAGGGGCCTCTTACCGCGATGATGACAGAGGTTGTCACCCACTTTGAAGATTGGCCCGAAGATGTCAAGAAGGTCTTTGACTACGACCCGGCAGGTGCCGAAGCGTTGCTTGATGAGGCCGGATATCCTCGCGGCGCGGACGGCATTAGATTTAAGACCGAGTTGCTGCACAGCGAGGCGTTCGATGTAAACTATCTAGAATTAGTCGCTTCATACTGGAATAAGATTGGCGTTGATGTAGAGATTGATCTAGCGCCAAGAGCTGAAATTGTCGCTAGAAGTAGTGAGCGGGATTTCGAAATAAAAGGTGCGAACGCGGCCCAGAAGTGGTTCCCAATGGTAATTCTAAATAGCTTTACGTCGGGAATGCTATGGAACTCGGCCAATGTCGACGACCCAGCTTATGACGCCATGTATGAAGCCGCCGGAGCCGCTACCACCCTCGAGGAGCAGAACAGGATAGCTGGAGAGATGAATCAGTATGCAATAGAGAAGTTCTGGACGATATGGGGTCCCATGCCCCCAAAGTATCAGCCGACCCAGCCGTGGGTCAAAGGTTTTAACGGTGAATTCGCAATCGGAACCGGTCAACTATACCAAGTCTTCGCCCGACTGTGGATTGATAGTGAGCTGAAGGAAGCAATGGGTCATTAGTGGCTGACCTTAGGGAAAAAGGGAGCTGGGAGGCTCAAGCTTCCCAGCTCCCTAACTTGTTGAATAATGAGAGGGGGCCTTTCTTACTGTCATCCCGGACTTGATCCGGGATCCAGGAGTGATTGGCCTAGATTCCGGGTCAAGCCCGGAATGACAAATCAAACTGATCACCACTCTTCGCAAGCGTCACCGTCATTCCGGCGAAAGCCGGAATCCAGGAGGTTGATGGCGAAGTTACTCAAACGATGGATTTCCTCCCCAAGCCTACCGTGAGGCGACCGTTCTGCATTTGGGTTAGGGCTCTCGCCAAAATAATATGTTCTTTAGGTGAAGTGTGATATAGTGACGCTTCGTGATGGATGTCGCCCTGACCGAAACCGTCAAGGCCAAGTTCGTTGCCCTTGACCCGTTGTTCGACGAACGCTTGCGACGCCGCTGGGCGGCAGTCGAAGCACGCGGTATCGGGCGTGGCGGGATAGCCCGCGTAGCCGCAGCCACCGGTATGTCGCGGACGACCATTCGCGCCGGTCTGAAAGAGCTCGCTGCCAAGCAAGCGGCAGAGGCAGAACCCGAGACAGTGCGCGTGCGCCGGCCGGGGGCGGGACGCAAGCGATTGACCGCGCACGACCGGACCCTGGCGCAAGCGCTGGAGCGGTTGGTCGATCCGGTCACCCGCGGCGATCCGATGGGGCCGTTGCTGTGGACCTGCAGCAGCGCGGCGCGGTTGGCGACGGAACTGACGGCGGTCGGTCACGCGGTGAGCGAACGGACGGTGAACCGACTGTTACACGAGTTGGGCTACAGCCTGCAAGCCAACCGCAAGACGCTGGAAGGCAAGCAGCATGCGGACCGCGACGAGCAGTTCAAACGCATCAACCGGCGGGTGCGAGCGTTTCAGCGTCTGGGGCAGCCGGTAGTGTCTGTGGACACAAAGAAAAAGGAGTTGATCGGGCAATTTCGCAACGGCGGTCGAGAGTGGCGTCCGCAGGGCGACCCGGAGCGGGTCAAGGTGCACGATTTCATCGACCGGGAACTCGGCAAGGCGATTCCGTATGGGGTCTATGACGTGACCCGTGACAGCGGCTGGGTGAGTGTGGGGGAGGATCATGACACGCCGGCGTTCGCGGTGGAGACGCTGCGGAGGTGGTGGCGCCGGATGGGCAGGGCGGCGTATCCGGCGGCGAAGCGGCTGCTGATCACGGCCGACGGGGGTGGTTCCAACAGCAGTCGCAGTCGGCTGTGGAAGGCGGAGTTGCAGAAGTTCGCGGACGCGAGCGGGCTGTGCATCTCGGTGTGTCACTTTCCGCCGGGGACGAGCAAGTGGAACAAGATCGAGCACCGGATGTTCTGCCACATCGCGGAGAACTGGAGAGGGCGGCCGTTGGTGAGTCGAGAGGCGGTGGTGAATTTGATCGGGCACACGACGACGACAGAAGGATTGACGATCCGCTCGGAGTTGGACGAGAACAGCTATCCGACGGGACAAACGGTGAGCGACGAGGAGATGGACAGGCTGAACCTGACGAGGGACAAATTTCACGGGGAATGGAACTACAAACTGACCCCGCGACACCGGTAACAGACAGTTTATTTTGGCGAGACGCCTTAAGGTTATGCAGACCCGAAAATCGTACTGTGCAGATAGAAAAGAGAGGTGAAGCTGCCCTGCGTCTACATTCTTGCGAGCAAGCGCAATGGCACGTTTTACCTTGGTGTGACATCGAATCTCGTGCAGCGGATCTGGCAGCATAAGAACGACTTCGTGGAGGGATTCACAAAGCGTTACGGCGTACACACGCTCGTCTGGTTTGAGCCCCATGAATCAATGGAGAGCGCTATCGCGCGCGAGAAGGCGATCAAGGAATGGAACCGAGTGTGGAAGCTTGAGTTGATTGAGAAGGTTAATCCGACATGGCGGGACTTCTATGACGAGATTGTCTAACTGGATTCCGGTTTTCACCGGAATGACGTGGAAGGTGGATTCCGGCCCCGATTCCAATGCGGGGCAGGCTTTTCGCCGGAATGACGAGAGCCTGCCCCGTACCTGATACGGGGTTGGGATATATACCGCAATGACAAAAGAGGGCTTGCAATGACGGGGGGAATCGCAATGAGGTGTAGCACATGAGAGCCTATATCATCAGGCGGCTATTGCTCATAATCCCCACCCTGTGGATATTGACCATCCTGGTCTTTCTCTCGGTCCGCTTCCTCCCCGGCGATGTAATAGACGCAATGGTGGCTAGGTTAGAATCGGAGAATTTCGGGCTGGTCGAGATTGACCGTGAAGCTCTTGAGCGTATGCTGGGATTAGACGTGCCGGTTCACGTACAGTACGGACGCTGGATAGGAGTGTTGCCGACCCCTGACTGGTTTACCGGTGAGTACTACTACAACGGTCTCCTCCAGGGCACCTTTGGCGAATCACTGATGGGCGTTTTTTCGGTAGAGGAGAAGATAATAGGTAGACTGCCAGTAACCATTGAGCTTGGTGTCCTGGCAATCGTAATCGGGCTCCTGATAGCGCTGCCCGTTGGCATCTACTCGGCGACTCGCCAGGATACTGCCGCCGACTACCTGGGGCGCTCCATCGCCATCCTCGGCCTGGCAACACCTAACTTCTGGCTGGGAATTATGGTCATGATCTTCCCGGCAATCTGGTGGGGCTGGGCGCCGCCGATGGAGTGGGTTTCTTTCACGGAAGACCCGCTGGGGAATCTCGGCATGTTCCTCATTCCCAGCGTGATTCTGGGGACGGCCATGTCGGCAGCCACCATGCGGATGACGCGCACCATGATGCTGGAGGTGCTGAGGCAGGACTATATCAGGACCGCCTGGGCCAAGGGTCTCAAGGAGAGGGTGGTTGTTATGAGACACGCTGTCAAAAATGCCCTCATCCCGGTAGTTACCCTGATAGGCCTGCAGATCCCTATCCTGGTAGGTGGCTCCGTTATCATGGAGAACATATTCAACCTGCCGGGGCTAGGTCGTCTCTTGCTTAAGGCACTCGATGAGAGAGACTACCCGGTGGTCTCCGGAATAAACCTGTTTTTCGCCACGGCGGTTGTGGGGATCAATCTAATGATAGACCTGATTTATCCTTACTTAGACCCCAGGGTCCGTTATCAATAAAGGGGGAAATCGGGAATATGAGCGATGCCATAGGGATACCATCAGCAGTAAGCGAGCCAAAGAGACGTGCCGGGCTGGCTGATTTCTTCATCAGGCTGTGGAGGGAGAAGCCACTGGGTACTGTCAGCGGGATAATCATATTGATATTGATTTTTGTCGCTATCTTTGCCGATGTTCTGGCTCCTTATCCACCTGGTGAAGTATTCCTGGTAGACAGGCTGCAGGGCCCATCAGCCCGGTATCTGCTGGGTACCGACCAGTTGGGGCGAGACTTCCTGAGCCGCATTATCTACGGTGCTCGTCTTTCGATAGTTGTCGGTCTGGCGGCAACCGCTCTCAATGTTGTGGTCGCTGTCCTGGTAGGCGGCATTTCAGGATTCTTTGGCGGTAAACTGGACCTGGCTATGCAGAGATTCGTCGACGCCTGGATGGCTTTCCCGGGACTGCTCCTGTTGTTAACCATAATGTCCATAGCGGGAAAAGGTTTATTACAGATAATACTGGTCTTGGGGATAGCAGGAGGCATCGGCGGCTCAAGAGTACTCCGAGGCGCCGTTATTGGCATTAAAGAGAATGACTACTTTCTAATGATAGGAAGAGTAATCGAGAGCGAACGAGCGTAAAAGCACCTGCGAGCAGCATCGGGATGGTAACTGATCGGCACGATGGCGAACGGGTGGCTGAAGCAGCGATAACGACAGCTGACGCCGGCGCGTGCCGGTGAGAATGCCGCGCATAGGGGCTGCGATGAGGCTCGGTGAAGACTGCCGCCGACGCGGGCGTTCGCACCTTGCCCTGGGTGGAACCGCCGCCGCAATCCGAGCGGCAGTTCGGCTCAGCGCCGAGTAACCTGTTCAGTCGAGGGTGGTCGGATCGAGCCCCGGTGGCGCCCGACCGGTTCTCACCAGGTGGTTCAGGATCTTTATGATTTGCACGGGATTCTGGATCACTGCAATCACCCGTAACCGAGCTCCGCAGCGGGGGCAGACAAGTGGGTCGATTTCGTAGACTCGAGCGAGCAGGCGGGCCCACGCATGCCGACGTTCACGCGCGTCTGGAGCGTCGGTTTCCGTTGCAGGCACCTCTGAGCTCGCGGCCCTGTTGGATGCGGTGGCGGCCGTGTCGTCATCTTGGCTCGTCCAACCTGATGGCGCCCGCTGCAGAACGTAGGGCATGCGGGTCCAGTGACCCTTGATCCGCGAGGAGTACAAACCATAACGACGAATGAGTTGCACCCGCGCCGGTGGGATGTGCTGGGTGAGCTCGGCAAGGAAGTCCAGAGCGTCGAAGAGGTGCACGTTTTCCTTGAAATAGTCCGAGTATGTGGTGTGGAACAACACACGACCTTTGAAGGGTTCATAGCGGATCTTGTTCCAGCGCTTGCGCGGAGATCGCAGGGCGCGAGACGTATTCAGCCAGAGATCGCTGCACACCTCGATCGAGGATGCGAACTGAATTGTCAATGCTGAAGCCGGAGTGCCGCCAGGACAGCATGTTACGCGCGAAGCGGCGGTCGAGTAGCTTCTGATCCACCAGCAACGCGACCACCCGGCGACGCAGCAGCTCGGTCATGGCCTGGAGGTGGCCAAGCGGTATGTACACGAAGGTACCCTGCTCGTCGAAACCGCCTTCCAAGACGATTGCGTGGAAATGAGGGTTCCAGCGCAACATGTCGCCGAATGTCTGGTGAGCGATTACGACACCGGTCCGAATCGGCCTACCGGCAGCTTGATGATAGAACTCCTGGATGATGTGGTAGATCAGCCGCGAGACATCGCCGAATAGCCGGCGGTCGTGGCGGAAGAAGATGCGCAGCGCCTTCGGCAGGGCGAACACGAACTGGCGATGCGGCAAGTTCAGAAGCACCTCGTCAGTGAGATGCTCGGCAAATAGAAGCGTCCGTTTCTGGCTACACGACGGGCAGAGGTAGAACCCGACGACGCTTCGCTTACGTTAAGCAGCTGAATGGCCGAAAGTGGTCGTGGCCACATTCGGGATTGGTGCAGCGGATACGGGCGACCCCGTGTCGATAGTCGCCGCACGTGCCAAACCGTTCGGCGACGCTTTCTATCCGTCGTAGACGGAACCTTCCGTATTTCTGGGCGAAGCGCTCATCGTACTGATCGCAGAACTCACTGAAGTGGTTTTCGAAGATGGTGTGCAACTGGTTCTTGCCGCGCGCAATGTACCGTTTGTGCCCGGCGGTGGCAGCGAGCGCGACTTGAGTGGCCATATCACTGTACGACTGTCGAAATCTTCGTGGCGCTTCTGATTGGTTACGAGGTGCAGGTCAACTGCGTGGTGCCCGGCCTGGTGGAGACGCGCTGGACCGCCACGCTCTAGAGGCGACGACTCGACGGATCGAGGTGGCCTGAGCAGGAGGGACCAGAGGCGATGCCTTCAGCGCTCGACGATAGGCTCAGCGAGCGCATTCGCCAAGCGGTGGACGAGGGGTTCGAGGAGCAGGTTGCATTCACCGCCGACCTGGTCCGCGCACCCTCCTTGATGGGGAACGAGGCCGGGGCGCAGAACCTGATGGAACGGGGCATGAGGGAGCTCGGCCTCGAGGTGGACCGCTGGCGCCTCGACGCTGCCCGCCTGGAGGGCATGCGTGCCTTCTCTCCACCCGAGGTCTCGTACGAGAGGTCGTTCAACGTCGTCCGATCCACTAGGCGCTCAGGCTGGCCTTGCCTCGTTGTCCTTCCCGGACTACAATGCACTACGTGCTTCACGTGTAAACCGGCATTGATAGTGACCCCCCCTCGGCATTTTTAGCGCCCCCCCGGTCGGCATCCAAAACGACCCCGGGTCGGCACTCAAAACGACCCCCCTCCCCGGCACTCAAAACGACCCCCCTCCCCGGCACTCAAAACGACCCCCCTCACGGTGCATGGTTCGTGCGTGCAAACAACGAACCACGTGAGGAGGGTCGGATGGCCAGGAGGACAGCCACGATGGAACTACAGGATATCGTCAATCGATTGAGGATGAACCAGTCGATGAGGGACCCGCAGCCCGCCCCTTACGTCGTTCCTGACCTGCAAGCACGCTGATCATCGACTTTGCTCTGCAGCCCCGCTCGACGCACGGGCTCGTCTGGCACTGCTGGAGATCCTCGAAGATTGCCACGGCCGAGCCTCGCCCCTGATGGTCTCGCAGCTGCGTCGCCGTCGCGAGACGCGCCTGGCCGTATTCGAGTTCATCAAGGGGTTCTCTAACCGGCGCCGGCCTCACTCGGCGCTGGGCTGCCGCTGCGCCGGTCGAGTGCGACGCAGGAGCGGCAACATGAGCGCCGTCACGCCGGCGATCTCGGCACTCCACGATTGGCCATCTGCGGGCCGCTCGCCGTCCGAGTCGGCCTCAGAGCGGCCCGCTAAGGGCCTTCCATACCCAGGGGTGTACCCCAAGGGTACCCCCGAAACCCGTGAGGCGCCGGTCAACGCCGGTTCCTGGCGCCGCTGGCTCTACGCGATTCGCCACCCCTGCGCCCGTGTGCCACCTCGAACATCAATCCGAGGCGGGCGCTCCGTTGGCGACGTGGCCATCCCCCAGCGCAGCACCGCGTCGATGTGCCCCCTGTGCCTCGCCGCATCCTCGATTCTCATCCTGATTGTCGCACCACACCGCAGATCACGGTGCTGCCGGAGACGCCAGCGGAGCCGTTATGAGAGCGCTTCAGCCCTCGCCCAAGGGCGTGTCTGGGGTACCACCGCACTCCGTGGACGGCCTGCTGCGGGCATCGGCTCGGCGCTTCGGAAGGCTCACCACAAGTGCACACCGCCCCGGGACGCCCGTGCCCCTCCGACGATTCAGTCACTCGTGGAGAGGTGGATAAGGAAGTCGTGCTTGACTGAACACTCGTCCCGTAGTACGAGGTAAACGACTAACCAGGGAGGGGGGTCGTTTTGAATGCCGACCCCGGGGTCACTTTGCCTGCCGATTCACAGGTGCCGGAGTTCGAGGAGGCGTACGACGTCACCGGTAGTGCAGTTTCCGAGCCGTACCCAAGCCACCTTGGGCGGGGCTCCGTGCACCAGGCTCATCTGGTGGAAGTCAGCGTCCTTCGAGACCAATGTGAACCCATGCTGTTTACCATATTCCCAGACCGCAATGTCATCAGCACGCGAAAGACCGACCGCGCGAACGTGCTGGGATCCGGGGAATAGATGCTTGAGCTCGTCGACTAGGCGCGGTGCCAGGTTCTGATCGAAGAGCAGCTTCACTCTGGCGGTATTGAGACCAACCTGCGCTCGCGATCCGTAGCGAATTGCAGGCAGGCACGAATGTCCGCAGCTTCCAGGTCCGGGAAATCCTGAAGAATCTGCTGCTCAGTCATTCCCGACGCAAGGTAGTCGAGCACCTCATACACAGTGATCCGCAGCCCACGTATACAGGGCTTGCCACCGCGCTTGCCAGGCTCAATGGTGATCCGGTCCGCGTACGTCATGTGATCAGCATACATCAACAGCCGCGAACGTGAATCGCAGATCTCAGGTCAGGCAGGCAGCCCGTTGATCTCGATCCTGTCCCCGCTCATAGCCAGAAGAACTCCCCTATCCAATATGGCACTTCCCACCGTCGCCCGCCAGCGCTTCGCGGTCGGTCGCGAACAAGGGGCCTTCGCGTTCGCTCTGAATCGGCCAATGGGCCCTTTTGCCGGATCACAGGTATCGCCATTGTGCTGATGCCGCGGGCGCACCGCTAGTGACGGTTGGCCGCTGGTACCCGCGCGGATGGTGGCGGCGTGAGAGGTAGCGCTGCCACGTCGTGCCGCCGCTTCATCGGCCGCGGCAGAGTCCGTAATCGGTGACCTCCACCCGTAATGGTGAGTACCGTGTTATGTGGAGTTGGCGGAGTTGGCGCCTGCAACTCCTTTCGTCACATGATTTTCCTGCTGAGAGCTCGCCACATGATCGTGCGGTCGACCGAGGCTCTCCAGATAGGCCAGCAGGGCCTCGTCTTCATGCCAGACCGGTAGCCGCTGGCCCGGGGTGTCAGTGTCTGGCGCGAGAGCCTGGGCGGCCGTCCGCTTCATCTGCATGGTGATGCGCGCATAGCGCCAAGTGGTCTCGCTACTTGCGTGCCCAAGAAAGTCACGTATGCTGTTGGGATCCGTGCCCGCCTGCAGCATGTGCACGGCGGTGGTATGCCGCAGCATGTGAGGGTGGACGGGTTTCGCAGCGATGGCCGGACAGCGTGCTGCTGCGGCGCGGACGTGCTTGTGGAGCAGGTGACGGAAGCCCCACCGTGTAAGCGGCTGACCGCGGAGGTTTGCGAATACCCATGCGCCGCTTCCGGGAGCGATATTGCGCTCCGCCAACAACGCGCGCACCAGGTCTGCGGTCTGGTTCCACAACGGGATCACCCGCTGTTTTCGGCCCTTGCCGAAGACTCGCACCCAGGCCGGCGGGGTGAGCTGTAGATCACCGGCCCGCAGGCTCAAGAGCTCCTGGACGCGAGCCCCGGTCTGATAGGCCAAGCTCAACAGGGTGAAGTCGCGGCGGCCGCCGGGCGTCGACCGATCAATGGCGTCGAGGACCGCCGTGAGCTCCTCTGGTTCCAGATAGTCGACGGCTGGGGTTGCTACCCGCTTGAGCGGGATGTCGACGATGCGCCGACACTGATCGAGCAGGAGCGGGTCCTGTCCGCCGACGTAGCGGAAGAAAGTATGGAGCGCGGCCAGCCGTACGTTGCGCGTGGCAGCCGAGTTGTTCCGTTGCGCTTCGAGTTGGTCGAGAAAGAGCAGCACGAGTTCGACCTCGAGCAACTCCAGGGACAGGTCAACCACAGGTTTCCCGAGGTGCCTCGAGGCAAACTGCAGGAACAACTTGAGCGTGTCTCGATAGCTGAGGATGGTGTTCGGGCTGAGGTCGCGCTGACGTTCCAGATAGTCCTGGAAGAATGAATGCACGTGGCGGCTGAGGGTATTGTCTGTATTCATCGGTTCTCTCCATACCTCAACTCTACGTTTGGCGTCGCTCGGATCCCTGCCGACTCCCAGTTCCGCGATCTGCTCGACAGCCATGACTATGAACCGCTGCTCGGCTGCTTCGGCGACTGGATGGGGGCATGCAGGACGCCAAATGGCTGCAGCACTACCAGTTCCTCGACGGTCGCTATCTCATCACCATGGACGGCTCCCAGTACTTCAGCTCGTACCAGGTGAACTGTGAGTGCTGTCTGACCGCCACCAAGAACGGCACCGTACGCTACCACCACGACATCCTGCAGACCGCCATCGTCCACCCCGACAAGCGGCAGGTGCTGCCGTTGGCTCCCGGGTTCATTCACAACGCCGATGACTCTGGCGCCAAGAATGCCAAACGCCGCAAGCAGGACTGTGAAATAAAAGCCGGCTACCGTGCCTTGCAGCGCATCCGTAACGACCATCCCCGGCTGGCTGCGGTGATCGTCGCCGATAGTCTGTACTCCAAGCAACCGTTCATCGAACAGGTGCGCGCCGCCCGCTTCTCGTTTCTGCTGGTGGCCAAGCCGGAGGATCACACCAGCCTGTACCAGGATATCGACGGGCTGCGCCGCGGTCGGCTGCTGGACCACCGCTGCACCATCGACGCGACCGGGGACCGGCATGAATACGAGTGGGTTACCGGGGTGCCGCTGAACGGCAACCCCCGCAGTCCCCAGATCAACTTCGTGCACTACCGCATCGTACGGGCCGGCACGACCACCTATCACAACGCCTGGGTGACCGACTTGGTGCCGACCGCTGGCAGCGTAGCCCGGATCGTGCGTGCGGGACGAGCACGCTGGAAGATCGAGAACGAGGGGTTCAATACGCTGAAGCGCTGAAGCGCTGAAGAACCAGGGCTACCACCTGGAGCACAACTTCGGCCACGGTGACAAGTACCTGTCGGAGGCGTTCTTCGTGCCGGGCCTGCTGGCCTGTTTCATGCACCGGATATTCGAGCTGGTGGACGGTCTGTATCAGCAGGTGCGGGCTGGGTTCGGGTCGCGCCGGGAGTTCTGGGGCGCGGTGCGTGCCACGTTCCGGCTATTCCTGATCCCGTCGTGGGACCAGGTGCTGGTGCGGATGAACTCGCCGCCGCAGCCGCTGTCCGGGTAGCGCTGAACGTTATCATCCCTGATTAGTGCCTGCGTCGGACCGGGTACCGCGCATACCGCGTCCGGGTAACCGCGCCGGGAGACTTGGCCGGGGGGCTGGTGTGCTCCCTGCGCCGCCAGCAGGCGCTTGGTGCACGGCTCCACCCTGGGCTCCGGTGTGGGTCAGCCGGCGCGCCCTGCCAGCTGAGCACACGACGCTGCCTGTGCCGGGTCGCCCACCGCCACCTCCGACCCCTCGCAGGGCAATCGACTGAACTATTCTTGGGGATGAAGGGACGCGGGCAGTGTTCGGTATTTTATGACAGAGCAAGCAGATAGCTCTACGGAAGGGGGCGCGAGGGAAGCAGATGCCGAACGGGTCCCATCCACGTCACCGAATTCAGGTTTGACAACCGCCGGAATAAGCCTTCCAATACTCATTGTGCTGTTAGTCTAGGTGAGTGGCTGGCTGCGGAGCGGAGCGAGGCATGAGGCGATCGTGTGGGAGAGTTCCCACCGGCTGGCGGGGGCACCTGAATGCCCGCTTGACTGTTTGCCGCGCGTGCGGCAGACGGCGTTCTCATGGGCACCGTGATGCGTGACGACACGTCCCAACGCTCCCACCGGCTGGCGGTAACGCAGCCGGTGCATCCTAGCACCACCACTACCCGTTCACCGAGAACTGCTGGGAGTCCGCGCCCAGTTGCCTCATTCAAAAATCCACACGAAGCGATGTTGTTGCCTCATCCAAAGATCCACACGAACGAGGCGGCGGTAAAGGGGGGTAGGGCGCGGGGAGGGGGGTGAGATTTCCTGTGGATATTGGGGATAAGTGAAGGAGCAGCGTCGGCAGCGATCCAGTAACCGTCGAGACTGGATGATGACCTAGCTAACTCATGACCACTGTGCACCGTTACGTAACGGGTGCGGACGGTGCGGCCCGGTGGAGTGGTGAGCGCGGCCGGGTGGTCGAGCAGATCGTTGTAGTCGGCTGGCGCCCCCAGGCTCACGTCTGGAGTTGTCCCGTTTTGGTGGACAGGTAACTGCTGAGGTCTGGCTCTTCTCGAGAGGGAACGTAGAACCTGGAGGACCCTGTAGGTCAAGCGGCCTCGGAGGGAGGGCGCTGTTGTCGGATCTCGGGTCTGTGTCGATCTGACCGGGGTGATGAACGCTGGGTGCGGGAGGTCGATTGAGTGCCCGGGTTTGGTCGACGTGCGCCTGATGTCGTGGCCCACGCGGGGGCCAACGGCGCTCGGAGCCGACTTTGACGGGTGTTTCAGGGGGTACCCTGGGGTACCCCTGGGCGTCTGGAAGGCCCTCAGCGGGCCGCTATGAGGCCGGCTTGGACGCCGAACGGCTCGCACACCGCCAACGGTCGGCGAATCACGGCCCTGCAGGGCGCCGAGCGCCAGGATCGGTGCCGTGACGGCGTTCACGCTACTTCTCCTGCCCGAGCGGCCTCGAACGCGACCGGCGACTGGTAGCCCAGCGCCGAATGCCGCCGGTGTCGATTGTAGAACCCTTCGATGAACTCGAACACGCCCAAGCGCGCCTCGTCGCGACTGCGGAATCTGCGCCGGTCCAGCAACTCGCACTCCAGGGTCGCGAGTTGCGGTAGCGATTGCGGGTCGGGCCCGAGGTGCGCCTGGAGAGGTTCCAGTTCAGGCAACGTTCCGGCCTCAAGCAGGGTCGGCAAGCTGTGCGGCCTGCGCTGCCTCGCAGCAGCGATCGTGGGCCAGGGCCAACAACCCGACCATGCGCCGGCAAGCCTCGCGCTCATCAAGGGCATCGAGCAGCGCATCGAAGGTGCGTGGCCACGTGGTCAACTACACCATCTCATCCATGCCCTGCGCCGCAAGCCGATGGCCCTGCTCCACTTCGTCTACCGCGATCAACTGTTCCCTCGCGATGCCTACTGCCGCACGGCGCCCGTCGCTATGGGCGCGACCGCAGCGCATGGTCAGCAGTGGGAGGAGCCGAGCAACAGCTTGAGCCGATCATCGTAGAGGTGGACGCGCAGGGTGTGGCCGCTCAGCCGCGACGGCAGCGAGTAGAACACCTTGCGCAGGGTGAAGCCTGAGTGCGGGGTGACCTGGACGCGCTCCAGCTCGAAGTCTTGGGCGCGCTGCACCGGCAGCGGCCCCAGCACGGCGCGTTCGGCGTCGATACGGGCTCGCTGGCGAGCGTTGTGGCGACCCTGTCCAGTGGCGGTGAAGTCGGACAGGCCGAGGCGACCGGGGGGATTCCTCTGGGCGAAGATCACCTCCTGTGCGGGGCCATGCAGGGCGCGCCAGTGGCGCAGGCGGCGCTCGAGGGTGCGGCGCACGCCGGCAGGGAGCTTTGGATGGCGATGGCACAGCTCGTCGAAGATGGTCACCGCACGCCGAGACGGGGACTCGACCAGCAACGGGACCGCTTTCTTTATCGAAGATGTCGGCCAGCGGGTCGGAACGGTGGCGGGTGCGCGGCGTCTGGTTCTGTGACGGCGGTCGTGGATCGGACTCGATGCGGTAGGCGGTGGCGGTGCTGAATGACGCCTTGGCCGCTGCCACTGACGGGGTGTCCGTGCGGTCAACCGGCCCGCTGGGTCGGGGTAACCCGCTCTGCGACCATACGCAGCAATTGCTGCTGGAGGCGCCGCATCTCACGTTGCAGCGCGCCCGGATTGAGGCTGTCGAATTGACGGCGCAGGTGCCGCTTGGCTTGCTCAGATACCTCCGGGCAAGCCAACACCCGCTGATACGGGGTCCGCGGCGTATCGTAGCGGCGCCTGACCCGAGCGCCCTGGCGGGTCTTGGAGATCAGCCGCTGGGACGGGTAGAAGAAATTCACCAGCAGGCGCAGTCGATCGTAGATCTGGTTCAACAGATCGACCTCCTGCTCGGTCTCCAGCCGCAGATAGCCGACATGCTCCCGCACCACCGCGTTGTTCTTCTGCTCGGTGAAGCAGTTGTCGTTCTTGCGATTGGCTCGCGAGCGGCTGAACTCGATCTTCTCGTGGCGGCAATACCGAGCCAGGTTATGGTTGATGAATTCGCCGCCACAGTCGGTGTGCAAGCCCACCAGCACGAACGGCAGCCACGAGCGCACCTGCAGGAGTTCCTGAAACACCCATTTCTGGGCCTTGTTCAGCACCGCGCGTGGCTCGGTCCACTGCGTAACGCGATCGGTGAGTAGCAGCGTGAAGGCATGCTCGCCGCCGCCGTAGCCGCCATCGTGGCCGACCAGGTCGGCGCCCATCTCTCCCACCTTGGCATCCTGCCATTCGGCGAAGGTCCGGATCGGTATCTTATGCAGCAGGCGGGTGGTCGGCTTGGTGTGCGAGCGACCGCGCACCTGCAGCTTGTGTTTCTCGGCCCTCAGCAGCCGGTCGATGGTAGCGGCGCTGATGCGCTGCAATTTCTCCCGCACCGCAGCGTCCAGCGAGATCTCGTCGAACTTCTCCAGCAGCGGCAGTTGGTTCCGGAGCACCCCGATCAGCCGCTTACCACACATACCCCCGTACAGATACCAGATCCTCTCCAGCGCCTCGTACACCTGCTGGTCGTAGACCCGCGCAATCGTGCGCCGTGCGCGGCGCTGGCCGACCACGATCTTGACCAGCTCACCACCCTGATGACTGAACACCGTCTTGCCCCAGCCCCGCAGCAGCCAACTCGCGTGGTTGCGCGTGCAATCATGCGTCGCTACGAACTCGTCCAGAATCCGCGCCTTCTGCTTCCTCGTCCCCCGTCGATATCGCTGCGCGGTCCGCTTCAACGTCCTCTCTGCCATGATGACCCCCATCTCCTCCGACCTCCGCCCTCATTGTGGGCGATCGTTCGTGTGGATTCTTCGATGCGGCATCAACTTCCGTTCGTGTGGATTTAGCGTGAGGCAATGCGCGCGCTTGACATGGTCAGGCGAGCCTGTGACGATAGGGAGTTCGGGGATCGAACGGATGCCGATGAAGCGCCATGATGACAGCCAGCGCAGTGGCCGGTCGGCGGAGACTGTCGGTCACCTCCGAGTCGTTGACAGGGTGGCCGCGTCCATAGCAAGCTTGCCTCGCCTGCGGTTCGACGGATCGATGATGAAGCCCTATTGCCGGCCCGAGACCGGCAGCTTCCGTCAGCTAAAGAGAGGAGGTGCAAAATGATACTCAAAGAACCGCACGCGCGCGCGGCGTGAGCCCGGGTGACCCCCGCTGAGTCACACGCCGCGCGCATCAGGTATTTGACTCAGGCTGGCCGCCCGCGTTGCGGGCGCGAGAGTAGCCAGGGAGCGGTAATCCGCTCCGCAATACTCTCGACAAATCTACATACGGAGGAACGTATGAGTATCGTACAAGTTACCAGGATCCTCGCGGTTGCCGTGATTCTGGTTCTGGCCGCAACCGGCCTGTGGGCCAGCGGTGACGCAGACGCGGAGCCGGCAGCCGCCGCAGAGAAGGAAATGGTGCTCGACCCCAGAACCGGCGAAATGGTGGAGGCACCGCGGTATGGCGGAACATTGACCTTTGCCACCATCATGCCGGAGACTGGGGGCGCTGACATGGTGGTGAATGGTCGCTCCGGTCTCATGCTCCCCCAAGGCGTTCTAGAGAAGCCGGCTGTAGCGAACTGGGCTCTGCCTAGAGACGAATGGGGATTGAGTCTGTCTACTTCCAACACACCTCTCTGGACTTTAACAGGATTATTGGCTGAAAGCTGGGAAACGCCCGACGACACAACGATCGTTCTCAACATCCGCAAGGGCGTTCACTGGCATGATAAGCCCCCGATGAACGGTCGGGAGTTTACTGCTGATGACATGGTATTTAACTATCAGCGTTATTTGGCTCTGGGCGAGTTTGCCGACGCCGAACCTGCAGCGGCGGGCGATCTGAACCACGTGTTCATCGAATCGGTAACGGCAAGCGACAAATGGACGGTTGTTTTTGAGCTGGAGCGGCCACACCTTTTTGCGCTGAAGCAGATCCTCCAATGGTATACGCTTTATATGCATCCACCGGAGGTAATCAAGGAACACGGCGACCTCAACGATTGGAGAAATCTGGTCGGCACGGGGCCGTTTATGCTGACCGACTATGTCGAAGGCTCGTCTGTCACCTACATCAAGAATCCCGACTACTGGGGCTTCGACGAAAAGTACCCGGAGAACCGTTTGCCCTATGTTGACGAATTGACGGCTCTGATTATGAGAGAAGAGGCGACACGTTCGGCGGCACTGCGCACGGGCAGGCTTGACTATAGGGGTTATGCAGGTGAAACCCAATTAAGGACTGTAGACCTATCGGAAAGTCTCGCAAGGACCAACCCCGAAATAGCGCAATGGCCGTATATTACGCGGTCGGATGTGTCTTTTGGAGTGAACGTGAATAATCCGCCGTTTGACGACATCAGGGTGCGCAAGGCAATGCAGATGGCACTGGACCTGGAGACAATTAACGATACTTACTATAATGGTCGTGCAAATATAACACCTCAGGGGATAGTAGGAGAATCTCAAAAAGGGTGGGCCATCCCGTTTGACGAGTGGCCCGAAGAGGTGAAGAAGGGCTATATGTACGACCTCGAAGGTGCCGAGAAACTCCTTGATGAGGCCGGCTATCCGCGCGGCGCCGACGGTACCAGATTCAAGACCTCCGTTATCCTTAGCCCTGCTTCGGAACTTGGCTACTATGAATTAGCGGCTTCATACTGGAGTGAGATTGGCGTTGATCTAGAGATTGAGGTACTGTCTGGATCGACCGATTTTGGAGCGATGTTAAGCGAAGGCAGTTGGGAAGCTCTTCGCGCGGCGAGTTTGGGCATGAACTATTTTATAGAGCTTCTAGTGACGGGCTGGGAGGGACTTGGTGGGTACAACCCCGCTAACGTCAGCGACCCTCAAGTTGACGCCATGATTGATGCCCTTAGAGCTACTACTGACCTCGAGGAGTACCAGAGGCGGTTCCGAGAGATAGATATGTATTCCATAGAACAGCATTGGTTCATATGGAGTCCCGCGGTCCCAATGTATCTTGTGAGCCAGCCGTGGTTAAAGGGGTATAACGGCGAAGCGACCATGGGGAATTGGCAATTTAACGAACTCTACGCCCGTCTCTGGATTGACCAGGAGCTGAAGGCGGAAATGGGTCGTTAATGCCTGCTCTCGGGGATAACTGAAACGTCTAAGGCAGCTGGGGGGCTCAAGCCCCCCAGCTTTCCTATACTCGTTGAATGAGAGGGCAACTTGTCATTCCGGCGGTCCGCCGAAGCCGCGAAGACCCGGAATCCAGAAAACGCAACCGTTTGAACTTACTCTTGATTCCCGCTTTCGCGGGAATGGTGGTGGCAATCGCAATAACAAGGAGTAGTGTGACATGAAAGCCTATATCATCCGTAGGCTATTGCTCATGATTCCCACACTGTTCATAGTGACCATCCTGGTCTTTCTCTCGGTCCGCTTCATCCCCGGTGACGTAATAGACGCGATGATGAGTAAACTGGAATACCTGGGTGTGGTGGTAGACCGTGAAGCTCTTGAGCATAGGCTGGGATTAGACGTGCCGTTCTATGTGCAGTATGGACGCTGGATGGGAGGTATCCTATTGCACGGTACCCTTGGCGAATCACTGTGGGGCGAGTTTCGGGTAGAGGAGAAGATAATAGGTAGATTGCCGGTGACCATTGAGCTGGGTGTCATGGCAATCGCAGTCGGGCTGGTGATAGCCCTGCCGGTCGGCATCTACTCGGCGATTCGCCGTAATACGGCCGCCGACTACCTGGGACGCACCGCCGCCGTCATCGGGCTGGCAACGCCTAACTTCTGGCTGGGAATTATGGTGATGATCTTTCCGGCAATCTGGTGGGGCTGGGCGCCGCCGATGCGGCTGATTTCTTTCACAGAAGACCCGCTGGGGAATCTGGGGGTGTTCATCATTCCCAGCCTTATTCTGGGGACGGCCGCTTCGGCAGCCACCATGCGGCTGACCCGCACGATGATGCTGGAGATGCTCCGGCAGGACTATATCAGGACGGCCTGGTCCAAGGGTCTCAAGGAGAGGGTGGTTGTTATGAGACACGCTGTCAAAAATGCCCTCATCCCGGTGGTAACTTTGATAGGCATGCAGCTGCCTATCCTGGCAGGTGGCTCCGTTATCATGGAGAACATCTTCAACCTGCCCGGGCTAGGTCTCCTCATGGTGACCGCACTCGAAGAAAGAGACTACCCGCTGGTCTCCGGAGTAAACCTGTTTTTCGCAACCGCGGTTGTGGGGAGCAATCTAATGATAGACCTGATCTATCCCTATTTGGACCCCAGGGTCCGCTATGAGTGACGCCGCAAACAGGCGTAGCGCGCTAGCTGATTTCTTTGCCAGGCTGGTCAAGGAGCAGCCACTAGGTATTGGCGGCGGGATTATCGTCTTGATCTTCATCTTTGTGGCTATCTTTGCGGATGTTCTGGCCCCCTATGGCTTTCTCGAAGTGCACCTTAGGGACAGACTGCAGGGCTCATCGGCCCAGTATCCGCTGGGTACCGACCACTTGGGGCGGGACTTGTTGAGCCGCGTTGTCTACGGGGCTCGGCTTTCGATAGCTGTCGGTCTGGCGGCGACCAGTCTCAATGTTGTGGTGGCCCTCCTGATAGGTGGCACCGCAGGATTCCTTGGCGGTAAGTTCGACCTGGCGGTGCAGAGATTGGTCGATGCCTGGATGGCTTTCCCGGGACTGCTCCTACTGTTAACGATAATGTCCCTGGTCGGGCGGGGCGTAACACAGATAATAGTCGTCCTGGGTGTAGCTGGAGGCATCGGCGGCTCGAGAGTAATGCGAGGCGCGGTCGTCGGTATAAAGGAGAATGTCTATTTTCAGGCCGCAGAGGCGATTGGCTCCTCGAAATGGCGAGCGTTTGTCCGACATGTGCTGCCCAATATCATGCCCGTCGTAGTCATCATATTCAGCATCAACATCGGCGGGGTGATGATAGCTGAGGCTTCTCTGAGCTTCCTCGGTTTTGGACTACCTCCTACTGTTCCGAGTTGGGGAGGTCTGCTCAGCCGGGAAGGACGTCAGTACATGGAGATGGCGCCATGGCTGGCTCTCTGGCCAGGGCTTTGCCTGACGATCGTCGTGTTGAGTCTCAACATGTTCGGCGATGCGATGCGGGACCTGCTTGACCCGCGGCTGCGTGGCGGTGGCGGGCGGCTGGGTGCCGATGCCGCCAAGTCGGTTTAAGAGAGCGCGCCTACGGCGGCATGGGGCCAGGCGCCCGCATGGCGGGCCGTCCACGCCAAGACGTACTTGACGGGCTTCAGGTGCCATGTCGGGGGGAATACATCCCGCCAAAGCACGCTCCGATCTCCGGGGCGACGGGCTACCTAGATCTCCATACCCACTCTTATCCGTGCCGCGCGCCGAGCTCCTTGCCTTGTTCGGCCCAGCACAAGAGCCCGCCTTGTCGAAAACATGGACACACCACTTCAACAAACCAGTCCCGTGGCTGCCCGAATCCCTTGGAACGCTTGGAACGCGATGCCGTTAACACCCTGCTCGTGCGCTGAAGGGGCCGTTATCCGAGGGCTCCTGACTTGTTACGAATCATGTAACCGGCCGGGGTCATTTCCCTCCAGCAGTCATGGCCTTCGGGGAAGTTGTGAGGTGGTCCTGGAAAATTGGACAGGAGGTTAAGGTGTATTCGGGGCCATGAGGAGGGCCAAGGAGATGGCGACGACACGACGTCGATTCACAGCGGAGTTCAAGGCACGGGTAGTGGTGGAAGCGTTGCGCGGTGACCGCACGATCCAGGAGATCGGGGCCAAGCACCACGTCCATCCGAACCAGGTGAGCGGCTGGAAACGGCAAGCACAGGATGGTCTGCGGGAACTGTTCGCGGACGGCGTCAGCCGCCGGCAGGCGAATCACGAGGCGACCATCCACGAGTTGCACGCGAAGATCGGCGAGTTGACGGTGGAGCGGGATTTTTTAGCACGCGGGCTCAAGCTCTGAGACGGGACGAACGACGGAAGATGATTGAACGTGACTACGAGAACTTGAGCTTGAGCCGGCAGTGCACCCTGCTTGGACTGAGCCGCTCGGCGTTGTACTACACGCCGGTCGGCGAGAGCGCGGCGAACTTGGCGCTGATGCGGCGCATCGATGAGTTGTACCTGCAGTACCCGTTCTACGGCGCTCGGCAGATGGTACGCCATCTGGCGCGTGAGGGGGTGACCGTCGGTCGGCACCGGGTGCGGCGGCTGATGCGGCTGCTGGGCTTGGAGGCGATCTACCGCAAGCCGCGGCTCAGCGTCGCGAACCCGGAGCATCGGGTGTATCCCTATCTGCTGCGGGGGCTGACGATCGACCGCGCGAATCAGGTGTGGTGCGCGGATATCACCTACATCCCGGTGCAGGGCGGGTTCCTGTACTTGGTGGCGATCATGGACTGGGCCAGCCGGCGGGTGCTGGCGTGGCGGCTGTCCAACACGTTGGACACCCGGTTCTGCGTCGAGGCACTGGAGGAAGCGCTGGAGACGTACGGCAACCCGGAGATCTTCAACACCGATCAGCGGTCTCCCTGCGAATCGAAGACATCGACAGCCAGCGGATGCTGCTGCACGTCGTGCAAGGCAAGGGCCGCAAGGATCGCTTGGTGACCTTGTCGCCGGCCCTGCAGCACCACTTGCGCTGCCACTACCAACGCTATCGGCCCCGCTACTGGCTGTTTCCCAGCAGGACCTATCCCGACCGGCACGTCACCAGGGACGCGGTGGCACTCGCCATCGCCGCAGTGCGCCACGTCGTCACCGGCAAGCCCGTGACCGCGCATACCATGCGCCACTGCTTCGCCACCCATCTGCTGGAATCAGGTACCGATCTGCGTACCGTCCAGGCGCTGCTCGGACACGCCTCGATCAACAGCACCGTGATCTACACGCACGTCACCCGCAAGCTCATCACCGCGGTGGAGAGCCCGTTGGAATCGTTGCCACCGCTGCGCTGAGCGACCATGCACCAGCCGCCGTTCGAGGTGGCCGACGTCATCCGTACCCTGGCTACCGCCGATGGTCGCGTGCCGGGCTTGCGGGTGTCGCAGGCCCAACAGCGCGTCCTGGGCGACCTCGCAGCCTGCCGCACCGCCAAGCTCGGCGGCCACGTCGATGCCTGCGATGCCTGCGGCGAGGTGCGCGTATCGTACAACTCCTGCCGCAATCGCCACCGTCCCAAGTGCCAAGCCCACCAGCGCGCCACCTGGCTCGAAGATCGCTGCCAAGACCTGCTGCCGGTCCCCTATTTCCACGTCGTCTTCACCCTGCCCACAGAGTTGGCGCCGCTGGCGCTGCAAAACCAACGCGAACTCTACGGCGCACTGTTCGCTGCGGCCGCAGCTACCCTCAAGACCATCGCCGCCGACCCGCAGCATCTCGGTGCCGAGATCGGCTGCATCGCCGTGCTCCACACCTGGGGCCAGGCGCTGGTGCATCATCCCCATCTCCACTGCGTCATCCCCGGCGGTGGCCTGTCACCCGACGGCGCCGACTGGATAGCCTGCCCCAACGGGTTCTTCCTCCCGGTCAGCGTCCTTTCGCGCCTGTTCCGCGGCAAGATGCTCGCGGCGCTCACCGAACGCTTCGCTGCCGATCGTCTCCAGTTCCACGGTGCCCTCTCCGAGTTGGCTGATCCCGCACGCTTCCGTGCGCTCTGCGATCAACTACGCAACACGGAGTGGGTGGTGTACTCCAAGCCACCCTTCGGCGGTCCCGAGCAGGTCCTGAAGTACCTCGCCCGCTACACCCATCGCGTCGCCATCGCCAACAGCAGAATCACGGCTGCCGACTCGGACTCGGTGAGCTTCCGCTACAAGGACTATAAGCGTGGTGGCCACCGCCATCGGGTGATGAAACTCGATGCGGTCGAGTTCCTGCGTCGCTTCCTGCAGCACGTCCTGCCCGCTCGCTTCGTCCGCATCCGCCACTACGGCTTTCTCGCCAATCGTGCCCGCAAGCAAAAACTGCCGCTGTGCCGCCGCCTGATTGCGCAAGCCACCGGCCACAACCTCAGCACCTCGTCTGAATCTGACCTCAAAGCAAGCCTCGAAGTTCCCGGCGACGATGGCGAACGCTGTCCGGCGTGCCACGCGGGAACCATGCGGCGCATCCAGGACTTCCGCGCTCAACCCACCTGGGAGTACCAACCTCCTCCCCGTGGACCCCCCGACACAGCATGACCCGAACCCCAGAACCCCCATCTGTCCGACTCCCTCACCCGCCTCTGCACGCCGCCGCGCCGTCGCTCGAGCGCTCCCGTGCGCGTCCGGTACCGGGATCTGCCAGCCAACCGCGCGACCACGCGCCAGCGCACCGTGACCTCACCCGGTTCCCGCTCGTCCTCCCCGAACTCCAGCCTGCCCAACCACGCCCATCGCTGCACCGGCTCCCCCACATCGGCAATCCAGCCAACGGCTTTCTGCGCTTCTTGGTCGATACGCGGCGCCTCGATGAGAACCCGCTGATGCGACTTCGCAGGCAGTATAGTGCGCCCCGCTGGGAGGATTTCCTTGCCGGCCTGTTGGGTCTCCACAACGCCAGTCTGGTACCAGCGATCCCGAGACCGCGCTTCGTCAGCTCCCTGGCACCGCAGCTGGCAGCGTTCGTCGATCTGAAGCGCGCCATGGGCAGACGCTACCAGACCTCGGAAGCGGAACTACAACGATTCGACCGCTTCCTCGCCAGCTGCGGTGGTCAGAGCACCGCTCTCACGCAACAGATGGTGGACGCCTGGACGCAACGCTGTGGCCACCTCAAGCCTCCAACCCGCAGGCACCGGATCGGGCTGGTGCGGCAATTCTGCCTGTATGTCGCCAGGCAAGACCCCACGGCGTATGTGCCGGAGCCAGCTCGCAGCAACGGCAAGCCTGCTCAGTTCACCCCACACATCTACACCGTCGCGGAGTTCCGCCGGCTGCTGGAGGCGGCTCGCAGCTTGCCCGCGCGCCGCGGCTCGTTGCATCCGAGCGCCGTGCACACCGTCCTGCTCATCCTCTATGGCACGGGCCTGCGGAGCGGAGAGGCGCTGCGCCTGCGCCTGCGGGACGTCGACTTGGTTACGGGCACGCTGCTGATCCGTGACACGAAGTTCTTCAAGTCGCGGCTGGTGCCGATCTCGGGGAGTCTGTCCGAGGCGCTCCGCGAGTTCCTTGACGAGCGTCTCAAGGCGACCGGGAGGGTGCCGACGTGCAGGCCAAGCTGCCGCTGCTGGCAACGTACCTGGGGCACGTGAGCGTGTTGTCGACCCAGGAGTACCTCAAGGCAACGCCGGAGTTGCTGCGCTGCGCAAGTGCCCGATTCGAGCGCAGCTACGGCACCGTCATCAACGACCACAACAATGGAGAGAACCGATGAATACAGACAATACCCTCAGCCGCCACGTGCATTCATTCTTCCAGGACTATCTGGAACGTCAGCGCGACCTCAGCCCGAACACCATCCTCAGCTATCGAGACACGCTCAAGTTGTTCCTGCAGTTTGCCTCGAGGCACCTCGGGAAACCTGTGGTTGACCTGTCCCTGGAGTTGCTCGAGGTCGAACTCGTGCTGCTCTTTCTCGACCAACTCGAAGCGCAACGGAACAACTCGGCTGCCACGCGCAACGTACGGCTGGCCGCGCTCCATACTTTCTTCCGCTACGTTCGGCGGACAGGACCCGCTCCTGCTCGATCAGTGTCGGCGCATCGTCGACATCCCGCTCAAGCGGGTAGCAACCCCAGCCGTCGACTATCCGGAACCAGAGGAGCTCACGGCGGTCCTCGACGCCATTGATCGGTCGACGCCCGGCGGCCGCCGCGACTTCACCCTGTTGAGCTTGGCCTATCAGACCGGGGCTCGCGTCCAGGAGCTCTTGAGCCTGCGGGCCGGTGATCTACAGCTCACCCCGCCGGCCTGGGTGCGAGTCTTCGGCAAGGGCCGAAAACAGCGGGTGATCCCGTTGTGGAACCAGACCGCAGACCTGGTGCGCGCGTTGTTGGCGGAGCGCAATATCGCTCCCGGAAGCGGCGCATGGGTATTCGCAAACCTCCGCGGTCAGCCGCTTACACGGTGGGGCTTCCGTCACCTGCTCCACAAGCACGTCCGCGCCGCAGCAGCACGCTGTCCGGCCATCGCTGCGAAACCCGTCCACCCTCACATGCTGCGGCATACCACCGCCGTGCACATGCTGCAGGCGGGTACGGATCCCAACAGCATCCGTGACGTTCTTGGGCACGCAAGTAGCGAGACCACTTGGCGCTATGCGCGCATCACCATGCAGATGAAGCGGACGGCCGCCCAGGCTCTCGCGCCAGACACTGACACCCCGGGCCAGCGGCTACCGGTCTGGCATGAAGACGAGGCCCTGCTAGCCTATCCGGAGAGCCTCGGTCGACCGCACGATCATGTGGCGAGCTCTCAGCAGGAAAATCATGTGACGAAAGGAGTTGCAGGCGCCAACTCCACATAACACGGTACTCACCATTACGGGTGTGCATGTAGCTCCCAGACCGCGACAGGGACGTCGTGGGCTGGGAGCGGTTGTTGCGGCGGCGCGACCAGGCTCTTCTACTAGGCGCGCGCGGGGGCAAGGACCTCGCGGTTCACGACGTACTGCGGGTCGAGCACGCCGTCGCAGGCGTCGACCACGTTCCGCGCCGCGCGCAGGTTCATCCGGTAGACGGCCTCGGTGGTCACCCCGGCGACGTGCGGTGTGAAGATGGCGTTGTCCAGCTCGAACAGCGGGTTGTCGGGCGCCGCCGGTTCCTGCTCGAACGCGTCGATGCCGGCGCCGCCGATGCTGCGGTCGCGCAGTGCCGCGTACAGCGCCGCCTCGTCGACGATGCCGCCGCGCGCGGTGTTGACCACGAAGGCGGTAGGCTTCATCGCCGCCAGCTCGGGCGCGCCGATCATGCCCGTGGTCTCGGGCGTCTTGGGGCAGTTGACCGTCAGGAAGTCGATCGCCAGCAGCGCCGCCCGCCAGTCGGCGGTGGCGGTCGCCCCGGCGGCTTCGATTTCGGCCTCGTCCACGAACGGGTCGTGCACCAGCACCTCCATCTCCAGCGCGCGCAGGCGCTTGACCAGCAGCCGGCCGATCCGGCCAAGACCGAGGACCAGCACGCGGCGGCCCGCCAGGTCCACGGGACGTACCAGTCGGGCGGCGTTCCAGGTTGCCCGCCGCAGGCGCGCGTCCTGCACGTGGCTCTATTTGGCGAGCGCGAGCATCAGGTGCAGCGCGTGCTCGGCCACCGACACCGAGTTGGCCGTACCCACCACGGTCAGCGGAATCCCGGCGCGGGTCAGCGCGGGCAGGTCCACGTTGTCGTAGCCTACTCCGCGGCGCGAAACGATCTTCAGTGCGCCGGCGGCTTCGATCACGCGCCGGGTCAGGGGCGCGACCCCCAGCACGAGGCCGTGCGCGCCGCCCACGTGCTGCAGCAGCGCGCTCTCGGTTTGTTCTTCGACCACCCGGCATTCGACGTCGCCTCGGGGATCGAACACTTCGCCCACCCCGTCGGGCCAAGTCATGTTGACGAGCACGTCGGTCATGCCCCGCACGCTATCCGCATTGCGAAGCAACGAGCAAGCGTGCTGCGTCTGGTCGAGGAGCGTAGCGAACGTCCCGCCTTCCGCGGCCGGCAATCGCGTACGGGCAATGCGGGATTCGAACCCACGACCTCTGGCTCCGGAGGCCAGCGCTCTATCCAGCTGAGCTAATTGCCCCGGCCGCAAACCCGGCGTCTGCGTGCCGCGCACTACCCTAACCGCTCCGGCACAGGTTCGCAACGCCCGCCCGATCCGAACGTTCGCCAAACGTGTACGATAGTGACCGGAGGAGTGACCCGAGGCTGAGAGCGATGGGGCCGGGCGAGGAACGCGATTACCAGCCGGAGTTCGACTTCGGTACCACGGCGGGTGAGCCGGTGACGGCTCCGGCGGCGCTGGGGCCGGAAGGTGCCGGCGGATCGGACGGGGCCGGGGCGCTGGTGGTCAGCGGCGAGCTGGCGGTGCTGGAGCAGGCGTTCGTGGACGCGGTCCGGGTGCTCAAGCGTACGGACGTGGTGGCACCGGTGATTGTGGTGGTGGGCTCGCACCTGCAGCACGTCTACCTGCGCCGGCGGCTGGCACGGTCACTCACGGCGGTGGCCAACGTCCGATTCCTTACCCTGACCGACCTCGCCGGCGAGCTGACGCTGGCCCGGACCGCCGACCAACCGCGGCCGTTGCTGCCGGAGGGCGCTCAGATCCCGCTGCTGGAGCAGGTGATCGAGCGCCACCGGACCCGGCTGGGTGACGCCGACATGGTGCACGCGATAGCGGCTCTGCTGCGCGACCTGCGCCAAGGCGGCATCGATCCGCGCCTGCTCACGACGCCGGCGGGGGGCGGCGCCTGGACCGTGTTCGCGCCGGCTTGACGGCGACCTACGTCCGCCTCGACCCGGTCCTTCCGGCCGAGGGGAAACACCTGCGCCGCTGGCGCCTTCAACTCAACGTCGATCCCCAAGAGCTCCGCGCCGTCGTGAGGACCTGATCCATGATCCCGCAGGACATCACGATCCGGGAGCGCATCGTCCTGCCTCTGGAGGACCGACCGGTCCTGCGCGGGTACGAGGAATACCGCGATCTACCCGAGGACGTCCGGGTCCGGGTCTACTCCCTGAACGAGGCGGCATCCGAGAAGATCGTCGCGCTCCTGGACCGGGCCCGGAACGAGCCGCGCGATCTTTACGACCTGTGGTTCCTCACGTCGGGCGGCCACGTGAATCTGTCCGACTTGGTCAACCCCGTGGCGCGGAAGCTGGAGTTCCGGGGGTTGACACTGGCGCAGGTGGGCAAAGAGCTCACCGCCAAGGAGGCACGTTACAAGAAGCTGTGGCAGGTCCGCCTCGCGGCGCAGATGGCCGAGCTCCCCGAGTTCAACGCGGTCTACCGCGAGGTCCGGCGCGCCCTCCGGCAGGGAGGCCTCAGCGGATAACCGAGTCGCTCACAGGGCGTTCTGCCGCCACCGTACGGTATCTCCATCAACGACCAGTGGCGCCAACGAGCTCCTCCGCGAGCGCCGCGCAGTGAGTCCGGAAATTGCCCTGCGCCGCGCGCGTCTGTTTGGCGACTCTCCCGAGTTCTGGCTCAACGCGCATGCGCGCAGTGGACTTGTGGGATGCTGCCCAGACCATCGGAGGTGACGTAGAACGCAAGAACGCATTAAGCCCTTGGTCGTTGCAGAATAGGAGTCGCACCGACCAGCGGATGTGACACTCAACCTGAAAGATGCTTTGAAGATGTTCGTTCTTTGTCTGCTGACGATGCAGGATGGCCCTGCGCTGGTGGTCCCGTGAGTGGATCGACGCTGCGAAGGAACTCGGCTCCGCCCCGGCAGGAGATACGTTCCAGTCCTCCTCGGGCCGCACCCCTTCGCATACCTCTGCTTGCCGGCGTCTGGAGTGACAGGCGGCTCGGTCCTTCGAGAGCCTATTGTCCTACGCCCAGCGGTCGGTAGCCTGGCCTGATGATTCCATCTACGGGATCAATTCATCAGCCGCTGCTGCGCTCGGCGCGAGCGGATGGTAGAGAGACTGGCCGCCGAGAATCCGGAGCCGCCATCGGAGAAATCTGGAGCCCGCCGTCAGGAGATGCGAAGGATCGACGCTCTCGATGCCCGGCTGAACGGTCCGTGACTGGCTGAGCGAACACTGCCCCTGATCCCAGCGGTCAGTTCCTCAGCAAACGGATGACCGGGCTGCAGAGCGCCGAGCCGCCGGCGACTCGGTCTCGGGTGTGGCCGCTGCGGTATCCCTTCCACGAGCTCGCGCCGTTCGTCGCCACGGCACTACAGCGGAAGGATCGTTCAGTATCTTCGCTGCAGATCGCCTTCTGCTGCGTGTGCTGACTGCTGGGCGCCCTTAGATGCGTCATTGCCGGTGTCCCCGAAACCTCCGGTGCCTTGCAAAAGTCGCTGGTCGCGCCGCTTATGCAACAGTTTCGTGATTGCCGGTTGATGAACTGTTGAACGAGGGATGAGGATGGCTGCAGGCGTGCCGGCCCGACACCAGTTGACCGGTCTGGTCGGCGGCTTGCAGTTCCCGGCGCAGGTGAGCCTGACGGTGCGCTGGCTTGGGCGCTTCCCATCGCCCGCGCCCTCCATGGCGCGGGTCCGCCGGCGCTGCGCTGCCGACGCCTTGGACGGAGCACGCGACAGGTATGCCCCGCTACTCTGAAGGCGCAAACGTTACAAAACTTTGCCCGCGAGGTTGACAGCGATGCTCCGTTGGGAGGACCATCGCGTACGGTGAACGGCCGGTAAAGTCGTGGTTCGAGCTAACGTTCTTGAGCTGACCGCACTCTGCGCAGAGCGCCTGACGAGTCACGGCCACGCACGTTGCGGGCCTGCCCCACGCGACATCAGCGAGTCGTCGCCGTTCGCGAGCTTGCGGCTGGGCAGCGGCGAGGCAGTGCGGGACCGCAACAGCGCCGAGGCGTTCTTGCAGCGCTAAGGATCTACCAACGCGGCCGGTCCAAGAGCTAACCGCCACGAAGGCCGTCACCTGAACGAGCCGAACATACCTGAACATCCGGGTTCAAATGCCGTAACTATCTCTGCTGCCATGAGATAACTGCACCCGGACCCCTGAACCCCGTATTTGAACACATACCCTGTTTCGAGTGTAGCAAAACGTGCCGCTGCAGCCACACGTGCATGCCGACGAGGTGTTCGTCGGCTGCGCGTTCGGCCGGCGCGCACGGCGCTGCCGGGCCGAGGGGCTGTTCGCCTCGGCGGTGGTGCCCGAGGGCATCCCGCCCCGGGCGGCGCTGGCGCGGCGCACCCTGTGGCTGGTCAAGCGCAGCTCGCTGGTGGTGCTGTTCCCCGAGCGGCCTGCCGACCTTTTCGCCACGGTCCGCGGCTAATGGGTGGTGCCGCACACCTTCCGCGACGGACTCTGCAACGACGAGTACTGAGGGGCGAGATCGGAGCATCGGCTTCCCGCTGACCGGCAAGGCAACGCCGATGCACAGCCCGGCGCTCGCCGACCTGCTCGGTCGCCTTCCGGGCCCCCTCCGGACCAGCGAAGCAGCCCACAGCCCCCGACCTCGTGTCGTGGTCTGTGGGCCATATGCCACCCGTGGCGCCAGGGAGGGCGCCACGGGTGGAGGGCACTGGATACGCGCTGTTCCCCTGCAGTGACCGAGACCCTCGACGGTCAGCGCTCTTCTTCCATCAACACCGAGATTGGATTATCCTCGTATCAAGGGAGCCAGCACAGATGCGTAGCCTTTCCGGATTGGTTATCCAGGACTCAGAGATCATGTCAGGAACGCCCGTATTTGCCGGCACACGGGTACCCGTCCAGAGTCTGTGGGACCATCTCGAAGCCGGCGACAGCCTGGACAAGTTCCTCGATTCCTTCCCCTCGGTGTCCCGCCGACAGGCCAAGGAAGTTCTGGAGCTTGCCGGCGAACTGCTCGTAGACCGTGCGCATTCTCCTCGATGAGTCGGTCCCGCGTCAGCTTACGCGGTTCCTGAAAGGCCATGAGGTGCAGACCGTTCCACGGAGGGGCTGGGCAGGCGTCCGCAACGGCGAGTTGCTCCGCAGGGCTGCGACCGAGTTCGATGTGTTCGTCACCGTTGACCAGAACCTCCAGCACCAGCAGAACCTCAGCCGGTTTCCGGTCGCCGTCGCCGTCCTCGTTGTCCACGACAACCGAATCGAAACCCTGGAACCTCTCGCCCCCCTCCTTCTGAGCGTCCTTCCATCGCTCCAGGCGGGCCGGGCCACCGAAATCACTCCGTAGCCTCGCCATCGCCGTCACCTGTTCCGCTCGCTCGCCACACCAGCCCATTGCCTCAAACTGCCGCCCGGAAAACCCGCCCATTGCGCGATTCAGAAGTAGCCCCAAGGCCCCTTCGACAAGCGGAGTGCAGACCAACCTCGGCCTGCACTCCGCAGTGATGCGCCATCCTTCCTTGGTGTCTTGTCGCGCCAGAGGATGACGCCGACCGACGTTCTTAGTCAGAGTCGCTCGGCCGCGAGCGCCACTTCTCTGCGATGGCCCGTAGTGTCCGGTCACGGGGCCCACGAACGGACGACGCGTCAGTCGTGTGATGAGTTACCCGTGCACTTCGCCGACTGGGTCTGCGGTGCCCGATGATGCACTGGAACCGGCGTGGCGGGAACGCTTGGCGGTGCCGCCACCGGTCCTGGTGCCGCTGGCGCCGGGCGACGGACTCGACGCCGAGTCGTGGGCCCAGAACGAGTTTGGCGGCGCGCCGTTGGGCGATGCCCGCCTGCGCGCGCGGTTGGTGGCGAGCGCGCGGCTGCTCAGGAGCACTTTCTTCGCGCGATCTGCGCTCTCGGTTTCCTCTCCCTACAGCAGCTCGACGATGGCGCGGTTGCGCAGCCCCTCGGGGCCGATCGGCTTGATCTGTTCGAGCAGACCTGAGACCTCATCCTCCGACAACACATTCCGAATCAGCTTCTGCTCCTCCTTGGGGAACTCCAGCACGCTGGTGGGATCCCGAAGGATGAAGTCGCCACGCAGTAGATAATGGAAGAATTTGCGCACCGAGCGCAGGATCAGGTTCTGCGTGGCATGCGTCAGCGGCCCGATGCGCGGATCCTCATGCTCGGCCAGATGCCGTTGGTAGTCGAGGATGGTGTCCTTGGTGACCTGCTCGACCGTGTTGATGCGTGGGTGGCGCTGCTCCAGGAACGCCAGGAACCGCTTGGTGTTGGCGCCGTAGGTCTCGAGGGTGCGGGCGGCGAAGTGATGGGCGCGCAGATACTCGCGAAATCCGTCCAGGTGGCGCTGGAACTTCATGATTGCTCCTTTTTCCGTTGCCGTCCGCTGCCGGTGAGACACCTTCGGGCACAGTCTAAACAGGGTATACGTTCAAATACGGGATGCAGGGGTCCAGGTGCGGCTATCTCCTGACAGGAAAGTTGGTTACCGCATCCGAACCTGAATGTTCGGGTGTGCTCAGCTCGTTCAGGCCGCCGCGCCCGCAGCGGCAGGTTGGGCCTTGATCCTGGCAGTCAGATCCTCGGGGCTGAGGATCGTGGTGAGGAAATCGAGGTCGCTGTAGTGTGCCGACAGCCGGTACTGATTGGCAAGACCACTGCGCGCCTTGATGAGCTGGATGTACTCGTAGTCGGCGAGGGTGCGGAAGTTGTTGCGGACCTGGGCGAACGACCACGAGGTGTAGGCACGGATCTGGCTGCGCTGAAAGACCACCTGCTCGGCAACGACGCCCTCCGCATCGGCTTTGTCGGTGACGTACTTCTTGATGAGCTCCAGCAGCTCTCGTTCGCGCGCACCCACGGGTCGGCGGGGCGGCGTGAGGCCGTCCGGGGAAATCTCCCAGCTTTCAGCCAGTGCCCCTTTTTTGGTCCATAGAGGTGTGGCCGATGTAAAGACGGGGTTGCGGTGACGTTCGGTGACCACCGAGTCGTTGACAGGGTGGCCGCGCCCATAGCAAGCTTGCCTCGGCTGCGGTTCGACGGATCGATGATGAAGCGCCATGATGACAGTAGCGCTGTGGCCGGTTGGCGGTGGCCGCAACGTCACAACCTCCGGTGGCGGCGACGCAGCGCCACGGGCATCAGATCAGCACACTCGACTTCGCCGAGCCAACGCTTGTGGAAGACCCTTCGCCGGTGATGTTGAACCTGAAGGCGGTGGTCCAGGACACCGACCACGACCCGCCCGCCAAGCAGATCGACATCGCCAAGCGACGTCAGGCGGCCCTGCGGGAGGCAAAGCAGGCCTTCAGCGACGAGGACTGGCGGGAATTGTGCGATTTCCTGTGGCTCATGAAGCGCGTTTATCCTGATCGCGACCAGGCGCTGTTTTACCTGGGGGCCGGATGGCCGACGCTGCGACGGCTCGCACTCGAGCTGGGCCGCCGTCTGGTCGAGGCTGGCACCCTCACCCAGCCGGACGACCTCTTCTACCTGCGGCGGGCACAACTGGAAGAAGCCATGGCCGCGCGCCAGGCGGGTCAGGCGCTGCCGGAACTCAAGGAACGGGTCGCCGAACAGCGCGAACTGCAGCAGGCGCGCCTGCGGCTGGTGCCACCGAACACGGTGCCACCGGAAGACGGCTGGGGGCCTGGCTGGGGCAAGACCGCCAACGACGCGGACAGCGACAGCCTCAACGGCAACGCTTGCAGTCCTGGCCAGATCACCGCGCGCGCCAGCCTGGTGATGTCCCCAGCCGATTTCGCGAAGATGCAACCCGGCACCATCCTCGTGTGCCCGATGACCACTCCCGCCTGGACCCAGTTGTTCTCCCGGGCCAAAGGGCTGGTGACCGATTTCGGTAGCATCCTGACGCATGGCTCGATCGTCGCCCGCGAGTACAACATCCCCGCGGTGCTCGGCCTCGGGATTGCCACCAAGAGGATCAAGCACGGGCAGATGATCAGCGTCGATGGCGACAACGGTGTGGTCGCGCTCCTCGACGATTGACGGTGGGCCATTAATGAAGATTCTGGTTACCAACGACGATGGGATCGATTCCCCCGGCATCCAGGCTCTCGCCGAAGCGATGAGTCGGGTCGGCGAGGTGCTCATCGTTGCCCCGGACCAAGAGCAGAGTGGCGTGGGCACCGCCACATCCTTTCATAACGGCCTTGCTGCTGCCGAACGAACCTCTGCCATAAAAGGGGCGCGTGCCTATGCGGTCAGCGGCACACCGAGTGATTGTGCGTTCCTGGGCCTCGGGCCACTTGCCGAGGGGACTATCGATCTGGTGGTGTCCGGCATCAACGCCGGTGCCAATGTCGGCAACGGTGTCCTTGGGTCGGGGACCACCATGGCGACTCGCGTGGCGCATACCCGCAGTCCCAGGATCCCATCAATTGCCGTCTCGCTGAGCCTACATGGGCCGCAAGACCACAGAGACCCGCTTTTCCACCTCGCCGCCACGGTTTCTGAGTTGCTGGCGCGCAGCATCGCAGAGGGAGAAATGCCGGCCGGCATTACGCTCAACGTGAACGTCCCTAGTGTCCCCCGTGGAGAGACTCGCGGCATCGCCGTCACCAGTCTCTCCCCTATTGGTTACTGGCGACTGCGAACCGAACAGGGCGACGATGGTCTCTACTACAACAAGCTCTCCGCCCTCGAACCGGACCATCCCGACATCGTGGACGGGACCGACGTCTGGGCTCTGAATAGGGGGCTCATATCCCTCACCCCGTTACGGCTCGAGGTCACCGACGATACCCTCCTGCCAGCGCTGAGCGAGCAGGCGCGTCGCTTGGAGTCCGCTCTCGAGCTGATTGTTGTCGAGGTTCCGTGACAGGCCGACCGGGCGACAGAGCTCCTAAACCGCTCTTCGCCGTCAGCTTCGCCACCGCCGCGCCGAACCGTGGGTGCGCGGGAACGAAGTTCGCGTGACCCGGAGCCCCGCAGTATCACGCCGGATACACCGTGACCTCGACCCGTGACTCCCTCCCTGCCGCCGCGGGGCCCCGTCCGACGCGGTCCGCCGCGCCAGGTATTCGCCGAGGCGACCGTTGGCGAAGCGGCGTTCGCCGCTACGAGATCAGCGAGCGGCTGTGCCCACCGGAGCGTGTCGAGAGCGTCAGCGACCTGTCCGCCCAGGCCCTCTACTACTACGGCAAGGACGACCTCAAGCATCGCTTCATCGTCATCGGCGAGCAGCACGGCCGGCAGGGTTCCGAGTACCCGCTGCGCGAGCTTATCTCGCGACGGTCAATCACCAAGGCGGTTCCGATGAAGGATGCGGTGACCGGTCAGGTGAAGACCGAGACCATCACCGTCAACGGTCCGATCGCTCTGGTGGAGACCACCACCAGTGGCGATGTCCATCCCGAGAACCTGAGTCGCTGCTTCGTGGTCGGCATCGACGAGTCGGAGGAGCAGACGCGACGCATCCTGGAGGAGCAGCGGCGCGCCCACACCGTCGACGGCTACCTGGAGAAGCGTCGCCGCCGGCCGATCGAGGAGAAGCATCACTGCGTGCAGCGGCTGCTCGAGCCGGACCGCTATTGGCAGGTCGTGGCGCGCTTGCGAGACTACTGCGACTTCCTCGTGGCGCGGGGTCTGATCCTGCTGTCACCTCTGCCAGATCGCGCAGTGCCGCGGTACCAGCGCTCATCGCCATCGGCGCCCGCCAGGCAAGGCTTCCCGGCGCTGCTCGATCGCGTCCGTACCGGCCGGCCCTTCTACATCAAGGGCAAGGCCATCATGGAGGTGGCCTACTCCTCGGCGCTCAGGCCACGTGAGGTCTACTGCCTCGAGCTCGGCGATGTCGATGCCACGAGTGGCCAGCTGTTCATTCGTCAGTCCAAGGGTCGCAAGGACGTTGCAGCTTCACTGGGTCGTAGAGCAGACCCCGCACCAGCCGTCACGGCGATCTGCTGAGGTCGGTAGAAACGCACTGGCCGATCCCGACGGAAGTGGTAGCTCACCAGGTCGTTGGCCGGACCAGGGAGCCGCAGCTCTGGTTGGTGACGTCTGCATCCTGATAAGATGTGCGTAAAGAAATCGGCAAAGACCAAACAATGCCAAGGCGAGTGTATATCGAAACGACCATCCCAAGCTTCTTTTTTGAGGTGCGCTCTGAACCGGAGATGGTCGTTCGTCGAGAGTGGACCCGTAGATGGTGGAGGGACGCGGGTGCGAACTACGAGCTCGTGACGAGTGAGGCCGTGATCGAGGAGCTGTCCCGTGGCGACTTCCCGGCTCGCGAGGACTGCCTGCGACTCATCAAAGGCTTACCGCTGGTGCCGATCGAACCCGCCGTGGCTGAGATTGTTCGGACCTACATCGCTCGGCAGGTCATGCCGCGGTCTCCCGTTGGTGACGCCCTGCACCTTGCCGTGGCCTCATACCATCGATGCGACTTTCTGGTTACCTGGAACTGCCGACACCTTGCCAACGCGAGCAAGTTCGATCACATTAGGCGGGTGAATACCATGCTGGGAATTCTTGTCCCGGCACTCGTGACCCCGCTGGAGTTGCTGGGAGGCGACGATGAAGACGGAGGATGAGGGCGTCCGAGCCGTGCGGGACGTGCGCAAGGCGATCTCGGCTGAGTTCGACGACGACCCCGAGAAACTAATCGAGCATTACATCATGGTGCAAGAGCGGCATCAGGATCGCCGCCTCCGGTCGCTCGCCGCCCAACAGGGCGATGCTGGTGACGACGCTGCGCGACTCCAGTGATCCCAGGCGTTAGCCGACAACAGAGAGCTGTTGGAAGATCAGGAAGTTGAACCGCCGGATGACCACAACTACCATCGGGTCTCACTGGAAGCGGACACTGTGCATGAGATCCCAGCAGCCTGGCTTACCTCTGTGTCCACAGAACGGTGCACTCCTCGCGAGCGCGGCAAACCTGTCAACAGATCCGATCCCATCGTCTCATCGTCCCATCGATCCGGTCCCAGTATTCCAGTATCCAGTTGCTCGGCAGCTGGCGAGACGTGCAACTGCGCCAGGGCGGGCGCCACGGCTGGAGGTCAGCGTGCATCCGGTGTGAACCCGCGGGGGTTCCCGGTCGGCCGCACACCCATGGGTCGGCGCGGCGGTGGCGAAGCTGAAGGATGGAGGCGCCGGAGCGATCGAGCGCTGGGGCCGACCGGTTCGCACATTGGTGGGAGGGGTGGACAGCCGCCCGCGAGCCGCAGGTGGCTGCCCCGCGCGGCATCCCGACTGGGCGCGGAATGCAGCACGCTCCGTTGGCTTCTTGTTCGTTGATGGCTCTTTAAACCGACCTGGCGGCATCGGTATCCACGCGTCCCCCACCACCCCTGAGTCGCGGGTCGAGCAGGTCCCGCATGGCATCACCCAGCATGTTGAAACTGTACACCACGATCGTCAGGCCCAGCCCGGGCCACAGCGCCAGCCACGGCGCCTGCTCCATGAACCGCCGCCCCTCCCGGCTCAGCATCCCGCCCCAGCTCGGGACCTTGATGGGCAGCCCGAAGCCGAGAAAGCTCAACGACGCCTCGGCCAGGATGACACCGCCGACGTTGATGCTGAAGACGATGATGAGGGGCGCGACGATATTGGGCAGGACATGGCGCACCAGGATCTGCGTAGTGGGCGCGCCCACGGCCTTGGCTGCCAGAAAGTAGTCGTTGCCCTTCGTGGCCACCACGGCGCCTCTGACCACGCGCGAGCCGCCCACACCGCCGGCGATCCCCAGCACGGAGGTGGCGGTGGAGATCGCCTGATGCCGCTCCGGGGCCACGCCGAAACAGCCGATCATCGGCGCCAGCGGCACGCGCCAGTGGGCCAGCTCCGGCACGCCCAGCGGCGAGGCTACGCCGGCCTCGACGTCCACGGCCCAATCGATGCCGTGCGGCAGGTCGCCGGGCAGGGTAGGGTGGCCGGGATCGAGCACGTTGGGCGCCACCCAGGTCTTGCTGTAGCCGCGGGCGCGGTTGGGGCGAATCTGCTCCAGGTGGATAGCCAGCGTGTCGCCCGGTTCGGCGCCGGCCACCCGAAACGGGCCGGTCTGCGGGTTGCCGCCCGGCGTAACGGCGATGTCGCTCGCATCGAAGCCGCCGGCGTCCACGGTGGTGGTGAACACCCGATCACCCGATTCGATGGTGAGCACCGGATCGTGCGGTCCGAGGGTGTTGTGAAAGGTGGTGGGAACGAATCGATGATCTGCCACGAGGTTCTCCTGATGTGGGTGATGTCGAGCGAGGTTTGCCCAGGATAACCCGGCAGGCCAGTTGCCGCCTGCCGGGCGGACGCTCAGGACGACGCGGAAACGCCGAGCAGGCCGCCGACCTCCCACGCGCCGGCGATCGTGTAGTCCGGCGGCGGCGCCGCGATTTCCCACTCGCGCCCGTGATGGACCCATGCGGTCAGCATGCCGACGCCCTGCGCGCCGCCGATGTCCGCCACTGGCCGGTCGGCCACGAACAGTATGTGCGCCGGATCTGCTCCGACCAGGTGGAGGGCGTGCCGGAATATCTCCGCAGCCGGCTTGGCCGCCCCGATCTCTTCGGACACCACGATGGCGTCCACCAGGTCCGACAGTCCCCAGTACCGCACCTTGGACCGCTGCGCCGCGGATGAGCCGTTGGTCACCACCGCGGTGCCGAATCCTTCGTGGCGCAATCGCACCAGCAGCACGCGTGTCCGCGGATCGAGCGGGGCAAACCGCGCCAACTGCGTGCGGTGGCAATCGATGGCAGCCTCGACGCCGGCCAAGCAACCGGGCCACCAAAGCAGCAGGTTGCCGTAGATCTCATGCTTCGGCAGCCCGTCCCGATCCCACGCCGCCATGCGCTCGACGAACTGCTCCTCGTCGGCCGGCCGCCCGCTGACCGGCAACGTGCGGTACCAATCCCGGCACATCCGCACGAATCCGCCGGCTCGGTCGAGCAGAGTGTCATCCAGATCGAACAGCACTGCCTTGATCACGCGTTTGTGAGCCACTGATCTCCCCTGCACTCAGGCCGGTGCGGCATCGAGCAGGCGGTCGCCGATGTCGGAGCGCCACCACTCGTCGCCGCGCTTGGTGTTACGGTGAGGTGAGTTTCGACGCCGAGAATCGGAGTCGGACGCCACAAGCCGCAGACACCTTGGTGAGGGTATCGAGTCGCGGAACTCGTTGTCCGGACAGTGCGCGGGAAAGCGCTACTCGATCCATTCTGGACAGACGAGCAAGTTCCGATACGCCCCCGCGCGCGTCGGCAACATTCCGGAACGCCTTCATCAGCAAGCGCGGATCGTCACCCATCTCTTCCACTGCTGCATTGAGATAAGCAACAATATCTTCCTGTGTCTTGAGATAGTCGCTCGCCCTATGGCGTTTCACGGGCATCTCGTTTCTCCTGTTGGTATGAACCCCACCTGAACTGTGCGGCTTCGATGTCACGACTCTGGCGCCTCTTGCTCCCTGCCCCCAGCAGGTTGCCGAATTCGATCCGGTCGATGCGCGTCTGGATTCGCGCACGGGTGTCCGCCGATTGCCTGCACAACCACCGGTCGAAGTAGTCCGCGCCGTCGTCACCGACGTAGTGGACTACCTCAATCATGACCCGATTGTAGCCGAGAGGCTACAGCCTGTCAACGGCGAGACTCACTCCGGGAGGGCGGAGAACCGTCCGCGGGCGGCGAACACGCGACTCGCTTCCAGGGCGGTGGTTTTGCCGACGCCGTTCTTGCCGGCAAGCAGGGTCACGCGGCCGAGGCGGGGAATCGAGAGTTGGTCGATCCCCCGGAATCCGTTGGACATCGGCGCACGGTAACTCATCACACGACTGACGCGTCGTCTCTTGGTCTCGTTGAGAACCACTCCAGAAGCTATCGCACCGGCCGGGAACCGGCCGGGCGGGCCGGAGTTGTCATGGAAGAAACATCGCAGCTAAACTGTATGCGCGAATCGATGGGGTGCTAGGCAGACAGAATGAAAAAGCGAAAGCTGCTCGCCGGAATAGCAAATAATCCGCAATCGGATTTCATCTGTCGCGCGTTCGGGGCAGTCACCACATGTTCGTACACCCGGACCTATCCGAGCTCGTGAATCTACAAGCCGTGGGCGGTCGCGCAAAGGCGTATCAGATTCGCCAGTTCCTGAGAATCGTGGAGCGACATAACCTGTCGATGGAGGAAGACCGATGAGGGACTATCACATAAACATCTTCTCCAGCGACGAGGACGAGGGTTACATCGCTGATATTCCTGACCTGGAAGCATGCTCGGCATTCGGTAACACGGCGGAGGACGCGCTTCGGGAAGTAGAGGTAGCCAGAGAAGCGTGGATCGAGACCGCGAAAGCGGAAGGCAAGCCGATACCAGTTCCTGCGTATCGTCCGCTCATCTATCAATTCTCATCGTAGTCGGGGCCGTGGCTGGGGAATGGACATCGGCGCACGAATACTCACCACGTTGCCGGTGACGACGAACCCGGGCGGTCCAGGCACGGCAAGAGCGCATCCGGAAGCATCCGGAGTAGGGGTGGAAGCCGGTGATACGCGGCACCCGAGTCACTGTTGAATTGCCGCTGATAGCCATCGCGAAGTAGGGGTGAGGAATACGAGATGAACGCCACGGATCTACCCGAAGTGTGAGCACGAAGAACATCACCGTTTCGGTCGACGAAGAGACCTATCGGCTGTCCCGCATCAAAGCAGCGGAGATTGGAACATCGGTCTCGGCGCTGGTTCGGACGTATCTTGTTGCTCTCGTCCGGGGCGACGTTCCCGACACAAGATTCGACCGCCTGCGCCGACTTCAGGATGAGACGTTGGCTGCCATCCGTGCCCGTGGCGGAGGACTGCGCACAGCCGACAATCTCAAGCGAGACGCGCTGCACCAGCGTGATGCGCTTCCTTGATACCAACGTCCTGATCTACGCGGTCAGCGCCGCGTCGGAAGACACGGCAAAACGGCATCGCGCTCTTCAGAATGTGGTCTACTTCAAGCCAGGCTCCGGTAAGGGAGCTGATCGGAGCCCGAATCGGGCCTCGGCAGACGGACCCCTCCAGGCGGCGGCGAGTCGGTACCAGGCAGCATCAAGGGCACATCGGACCGCCTGCGCTCAGCAACGTATAGTCCAAGCATACCGGGCGATCCGGGAGCATCGTGGCGCGCGCGGCACGATGGAAACGTGGCGGGCGGCGTGCATTTACCCACGACCACGACGGCGGCAACTCGTACGAGCCGAACCAAGGCTGGCTGCTACACCGCGCCGAACGCGGGCGGCCCGGCGAGAACCCTATCTCTTCTTCACCTTCGCAGGTCGAACGCTGAGGACCAGCCTATGAGTCTGCCGACACGATGCCGAAGCCGCCCTCGACCAACGCTCGAACCAGCGCGACCGCTGCCGCGACCAACGTGGAAACAGCGGCCACGGCGCCCCATACGATGAGCGAATCGATCCTTCTCTCCACGTCGACGGTGGTCTCCCGATTGGCTCCTCTCCCGCATCCAGCGTCTGAGTGTAGGTCGTTGTCGTCTTGGTTAGCAGGAAATCCTCCAGCTCGAACCATCCCCGAAGCCAGCCGGGCACTCCCCAGCAGGGCGCCGCGGAGAGCGGCAGAGCCACTGGCAGTGTTGGGACACCAAGTCTCCTGGCTACTCTCCCGAAGCTCGCTTCAACTCGGCCATGTCGGCTTTCAGTTCGGCTACCTCCGCCTGTAGCGTGCGTAGATCGGTGGCGTAGGCGGAGCGCTCGAACCCCACCAGTACCCCCGCCACGACTTGCGCCGGCAGATCGGTGCGCAGCTCCTGCATCTCGCGGCTCAGCGTCTCCACTTCCCTGGTGAGGCCATTCAGCCGGCCGTCAACACGGTCCTGCCGGCGGCCTTGCTCGACCACTTCACTGCGTAACTCGGTCACCTCGTCGCCAAGTCGATCCACCCGTCCGCGCACATCGCCCAGGCCGATCCGTACCTCTCCCATCTCGCCGCGGAGTTCGTTCACCGCACCGAGTACGTCCCGTAGCGTCGGCTCTCTCTCACTCACACCCCATACTCTACCACGGCATCGGGAGAAACGGGCAATGGGTCCACCCGTGCGCTCGCTGCAGCAGAGTCTCACCCTACCGCCACCAAGCGGTGGCCGCAGTCAGTGCTGCGAGGGGTCGGGGACAGGTACCGGAGGGACCGCATCGGGAAGGCGTGATGCCGTACTTCGAAGAGCTGTGCCGCCGCCATCGGAAGCTCCCTGCCAGCGTGCGCCGCACCCGGCTCGGCATCATGGTCATGATCTACCCGGCCATCTGGTGGGGCTGGGCGCCGCCGCTGGAGCTGGTTGCTTTTCCAGCTGTTGATTCTCGCGGCGATCTTTGCCGATGTTCTGGCTCCTTTTCCGCATGATGAAGTAAACATCGTAGACCGGATGCAGGCCCCCTCGGACCGGTATCTGTTGGGGACCGACCAGCTGGGGCGAGACCTGCTGAGCCGCCTTATCTTCGGGGCTCAGATTTCTCTGACCGTTGGTCTGGCGGCGACCGCTGTCAACGTCGTGGCGGCGGTGCTGATAGGCGGAATCTCGGGATTCTTTGGCGGCAGATTGGACCTGGCGGTGCAGAGATTCGTCGACGCCTGGATGGCGGTTCCCAGCTGGGGAGGGATGCTCAGCCGGGAAGGGCGTGAGTTCATGGAGGTGGCGCCGCGGCTGGCGCTCTGGCCGGGGCTTTGCCTGACGATTGTCGTGTACTGCCTGAACATGTTCGGCGATGCGGTGCGGGATCTGCTCGACCCGCGGTTGCGGGGCGGTGGCGGCCGCCTGGGTGCCGCTGCTACTCCGGAGGCGCGCCCGGAACGCGGCCGACCAGGTCAACGAGCGCCGGACTGGGTAGCGGCGTGACCTGGCCGGTCAGCTCGAAGCGGCGCCTGGCATCGTAGTGTCGGCGCATCATCGGGCAACGCAGACCGAGTGGGCGAAGTGTACCGAGTCAGGTGGTCCCGTAGGGCTGGCTCCGAGAAGCGCGCCAGGGTACTCGCCCGGGCGACCGTCGCCGAAGGCGCGACCAGAGATTCCGAATGCTCAACGCCGGGGACGACCACGGCACCGCCGAACATGTAGAGACTGTCAACGAATCCCGCTTGGCTTCGCTGAGCTAAACGGGGCCTACACGGTCGGGGGTAAGAAGCTCACGCCCTGCCCGCCACCTTGACTGTACCCTTAACCTGGGTACACTGTGTCAGTGGAAGTCCAACTGTCCAAGGCTGCGAGGAAGCAACTTGCCAAGGTTCCGCAACATATCGTCCGAAAGTTCGCCCTCTGGCGCGACTTGGTCCGTTTTGAAGGGCTCGCCGCAGCTCGGACAATCCCAGGCTTCAGGGATCACCCCCTCCAGGCTGACTGGCGGGGGACAGAGCCGTCCGGCTCAGCGACGCTTACCGAGCCATCTTTATCGTGCACAGCGAAGGGGCTGTCGAGACCGTCTACGTCGAAGAGGTAAACAAGCATGACTACTAAACGCGGCCGCTCCGAGTCGGACACCGCATACATCGAGAACTTGATTGGAGGCCCCTTGAGCCTCGGGGGCGCCTTGGGGGCAATCCGCGAAAGTGAAGGCGAAAGCCTCGCCCAGTTCGCGCAGCGTCTGGATGTTTCCCGTACGCACCTCTCCGATATCGAGCATGGAAGGCGCTCACTGAGTCTGGAGCGCGCCGCGCAGTTCGCAGCTGCGCTAGATCACAACCAAGCCCAGTTCGTACGCCTGGCTCTCCAAGATCAAGTGCGCGAGGCAGGACTGAAGCTCCGTGTCTCAGTTCACGCGGCGTAGAGCGACTTCCGGCGAATGCTGCCGAATAATCGCTCGCAGCTGACGGGGCTGGTAGCGTCTTGCGTCAACGAGGGTTTTCTCTTTCGGTTGGCGCCGTGGCGGCGTCCGCGGTAGCCGCTTCAACCTGCTTCATCGGTGCCACGACGCGACCCGACCGACTGCCGTCGAGAACGCGCGTAGGCGGCTGATCTCTTCCGCTGAGCCGAGTGGCGGGCGATACCTTCACCTGTTCCCGCCGGGTGTGCCGGCGTCCGACGTGGTCCTCCGCGCACCTGGCGCGGTCCGCCGCGCGCCCATCGAAGCCGGCCCGCCACGGGAGCCGCCTGCACGATCGCGGCCATCGCTGTCGAGCTGTGCTGCCGGTGGCCCGCTGTCTCTATTACAAGGGGCCTTGGTGCCCATTCTGAATCGGCAATGGGCGGGTTTGCCCGGCCGCCGAAATCGCCATTGAGGTGATGGCGGCGGGGACAGGACGCGGCAATGGGCACATGAGGCGGGGTGAATGGCAGTCTGATCGGTGTGCTGTTAGCTATTCGCGGTCGATCCAGTACAGGGGCCGTCGCTTCGCATGCATGACGGCGAGCACTCGGATGTGATCGGCCTTGATCGAGTACAACACGCTGTATGGAAAGCGCCGAACCAATCGCCGCCGCACCGTGCCGACGACACGTCGTCCCGACTCCGGGTACTCGATGATCTCCGCTACGCAGCGTTCAACAGCGGCGATGAATGCCGCACCCAGTCCGATACTCTCTCGCTCGAAGTACTCGGCCGCCTCTGTGAACTCGCGTTCAGCCAGTGGATGAAAGCGCGCCGGGTGTTTCACCCCACACGCGCTCGGGCGTCGCGAAACACATCCTGCGCGGAGCGGGCGCGGTCAGCGGCTTGGTCCCAACTGGTATCTCGACGCTCGGCCTCTTCGGCCCACAGACGAGCGTTCTCCTCTTCGGAAAGATCCTCGAGGCTGGCGAGAAGCTTCTCAGCCAAGCGGGCACGGTGCTCCGGTTCCAGCTGCAGCACTTGGGCTTCCAGCTCGTCGATGCTCATCCTCCGATTGTAACCCCTTCGGCAACGATAGCGGAGCGCCGCCGCCGAGATTTCCAGTGACCTCCACCCGTGGCGCCCTCTCTGGCGCCACGGGTGGCATACCGCCCACAAACCACGACACGAGGTCGGGGGCTGTGGGCTGCTTCCCTAGTCCGGAGGGGGGCCGGAAGGCGACCGAGCAGGTCGGCGAGCGCCGGGCTGTGCATCGGCGTGGCCTTGCCGGTCAGCGGGAAGCGGATGCTCCGCTCTCGACCCTCAGTACTCGTCGTCGCAGAGGCCGTCGCGGAAGGTGTGCGGCACCACCCAGTAGCCGTCGACCGTGGCGAACAGGTCGGCGGGCGCCAGCTGACAGAACGCCGGAGCGACAGGCGGCTGTGAGGCCGCCACGAAAGTCGGCTTGAGGTGGTAGAGCGCCGAGCGATACGCAAGCCGCGAGCCCGGCCCCCACTGCCGGTCGGCAGGCCGTTCGGGGAACAGCACCACCAGCCACCACCAGCGAGCTGCGCTTGACCAGCCACAGGGTGCGCCGCGCCAGCGCCGCCCGGGGCGGGATGCCCTCTTCTGCGTGGTCTTCATCGAGGCGTGGCCGAAGCAGCTTGGCGATGAACATGACGTTGGCGTCGTTGCGAAGCATGTGCGTGGCGACCGAGTGGCGGAAGGTGTAGCAGGTCAGGTCTTTCTTCAGCCCCACCTCCGCGGCGATCTTCCACATCACCGAGCGGTTGATGGTGCTCGCGTTGAACGGGTTGCCCCAGCCCGACAGGAACAGCAGGCCCGGATCGTCGGCTCTCCCGCGCAGGAAGTACTTGCGACCCTTGCGCAGATACTCGGCGATGTAGTGGCAGGCGTACTGACCGATGGGGACCACGCGCGACTTGCCGCCCTTGCCCTTCATGATGGTGGCGGTCTGTTCCTTGAGATCGAGATCTGCAACTCTGAGCTGGCAGAGCTCTGTGGTGCGGATGCCGCAGGCGTACAGCAGCTCGACGATGGCGCGGTTGCGCAGCCCCTCGGGACCGATCGGCTTGATCTGCTCGAGCAGGCCTGAGACCTCATCCTCCGACAACACATTCCGAATCAGCTTCTGCTCCTCCTTGGGGAACTCCAGCACGCTGGTAGGGTCCCGGAGGATGAAGTCGCCACGCAGTAGATAATGGAAGAACTTGCGCACCGACCGCAGGATCAAGTTCTGCGTGGCATGCGTCAGCGCCCCGATGCGTGATGGGGGCGCGCAGGTACTCGCGAAATCCGTCCAGGTGGCGCTGGAACTTCATGCTTGCTCCTTTCCGTTGCCGTCCGCTGCCGGTGAGACACCTTCGGGCACAGTCTAAACAGGGTATACGTTCAAATACGGCGTTCAGGGGTCCGGGTGCGGCTATCTCCTTGCAGGAGAGTTGGTTACCGCATCAGAACCTGAATGTTCGGGTGTGTTCAGCTCGTTCAGGTGACGGCGTTCGTGGCCGTGGGCTCTTGCACCCTTGCCAGGATGATGGCAAGGAAGTCGGAGCCGCTGCAGCCTATGCCGATAGGGCTGCGTTGCCTCTGGGCCTCACCTCAGCCTATGCGGCGTCGGTCTCGACGCCGTTCAGAGCCGCTGCAGCCTATGCCGATAGGGCTGCGTTGCCTGTGAGCCTCATCGCAGCCTATGCGGCACCGGTCTCGATACGCATGGGCCGCGTTAGTTCTGACTTGGCCAAGCTCCTCCGAAGGCGTGGCTCAGCACGTGCAGTCATGCCGCCCACTTAGGCCACAGTTAAAACAGGGTATACGTTCATATTCGGGGTTCGGCCGTTCACGTACGGCTATTTCGTGGCAGCACAGTTAGTTATCGCACTCGAACCCGGATGTTCAGGTATGTTCAGGCGGTTCAGGTCGCCGCGTTTGCCCGGTGGCTCAGACCGACGCCTCGCCTCGTCAGCTCCTCAGCGCGAACGCCTTCACGCGGCCGGGTGGCGGTGGCTGCCGGCGGCCAGCTCAGAGTGCGCGTCACCAAGTCACCCGAGCCATCGCACCCGCGCCTGTCGCCGGCTCGGATGATCGGTGCGCGCACGCCATCTGGCGGTCCTGCGCAGTGCCGGCAACACGTTCAGCGAGGCGCAGCAACCGCAGGTCGTCACCGAAGGCGGTCGGCAACAGCGGCGAACCTCATCCGTGCGCAACACATGGTTCGGGGATGCCAGGCGGCTGCGATGGCACCGCCCGACCGGGCGGCAGGCCGCCTCACTCCCCTGTGTGGTCGTCGCAAAGAGCCGCACCCAACAATTTCGCCATCCGGGCCATTTTTGTTTGACATCCACGGGAAACGCGGTTATATTGGGATGCGCAGTCAACCGGCGCCACACATATGCATCGTTGCGTCTCAACTTCGGAGGGTTCGGGTGACCTACAACAAGTTAACGCTTATGCCCCCCCTCACCTTTCGAACTGAGAAACAACTAACCGCTCCGGCTGATCGCCCCGTACGCGACCCCGCGCACGCCGTCGCCTTCAGCACCGGGGTAGCGGCCGGCTACGACCGCAACGGTCCTGGATCCCCGCCCCCCAACTCACCGTCACAGAACCGACCGCCCACGTCGCCGGCCAAACACATTCGTTGCTCGGCCGACCACCGCCCCGCGTGGCGTTGTGACGCAGGTCCCGACGTCCGCCGAGCGGTGGGCGTTTGCATGATGGGGCGCGCACGCGGATCCCATCTTACGTCAGCCATCTGGCAGGGCACCCTGTGCCCCAAGAAGGAGGTGAAGATGATACTGAAAGAACCGCACGCGCGCGCGGCGTGAGCCCGGGCGAACCCGGTGAGTCACACGCCGCGCGCTTTCAGTGTATTTGACTCAGACTGGCCGTCTGCATTGGCGGGCGCGCCCGCTGTTGCGGGCATAAGAGTAGCCAGGGAGCGCAAGTCGCTCCGCAATACTCTCGAAAAATCCACATAGGGAGAAACCTATGAATATTGTAAGAATTAGAATGACCTTCGCGGTTGCGTTGGTCCTCGTAATGAGCGCGACCGGCCTCTGGGCCGCCGGCGCAGAAGAAGAGCCGGCAGCCGCTGCCGAGAAGGAAATGGTGCTCGACCCCACCACCGGCGAAATGGTGGAGAAGCCACAGTATGGCGGGACATTAACCATTGGCAGGAGTGAAAAGGGGCTTTGTCCGACTGCTGACCCGTATTATTCCCACGGCTGTGTCCTCTACATAATGAGCCAAGGTGTTCTAGAGAAGCTAAGCATCGGCGACTGGGGAATAGATAGGGACATATTTGACTTCTCAGGTTTTTCCACTCCTCTATCTACCTTAAGAGGTGCGCTGGCGGAAAGCTGGGATATTTCCGAGGACGGCCTCACCTATACCTTCCACATCCGCAAGGGCGTTCACTGGCATGACAAGCCACCGGTGAACGGTCGGGAGATGACTGCCTATGATGTAGAATATACCTTTCAACGCAATCTTGCTATGGGCGAATTCTCCGAAGCCGAACCTACCCCCGGCCTCGGGTATGATGGGTGGGATGCTATACCGATCGAATCGATAACAGCAACGGACAAATCGACGGTCGTTTTTAAGCTGAAGCAGCCAGACCCCCGTGCGCTGCGGTCTATCATCGACCCTGTAGTTCACATCATTGTTCCACGGGAGGTAATCGAGGAATACGGAGACATGAAGGATTGGAGGAACGTGGTCGGCACTGGGCCCTTTATGCTGACTGAGTATGTCGACGGCAGCTCTGTAACCTATACCAAGAATCCTAACTACTGGAGCGACGACGAAAAATACCCGGGGAACCGACTGCCCTATATTGACGAGTTAAGGGGCCTGATTATACCAGAACACGCAACGCAGCTGGCGGCGCTGCGCACGGGTAAGATCGATTACACCGGCTTGCATGCCTATAGGATGTTCAACACTATCGACAAGGTGAAGAGCCTGCAGCGGACCAACCCCGAAATCGTCATAACCGAGCATTGGGTACGGTCGCTTAATAGTTTTAGCATGAACACGGAGAGGCCACCCTTTGATGACATCCGGGTGCGCAAGGCAATGAACATGGCACTGGACTTTGAGACCATTCACGATACCTACTTCAAAGGGTGGGGAAACTGGATACCTCAGGGAACGGTAGGCAACGATGTCCCAGTGGCTGGCATCCCATTTGAAGAGTGGCCCGAAGAGGTCAAGAAAGGCTATATGTATGACCCGGCAGGGGCCGAGAAGCTCCTTGATGAGGCGGGGTATCCGCGCGGGGCCGACGGCATCAGGTTCAAGGCCACATTGACCTGGCATGACGCCGCCGATGTGAGCTATGCAGAATTAATAGCCGCTACATACTATCGTGACATTGGCGTTGATCTAGAGATTGAGCCAGTGACAGGTGCGGAGCTAGGTCCTCGCGCTGCAAATAGAGATCATGACATGATTGCTACGGTATTGGGCACTAGGAAAGCGCCTTTCGGAACGATGAGTACGTACGTGACTGGTTCTTCCTTTAACCGCCCCAATGTGAGCGATCCGGCTTATGACGCCATGTACGAAGCCGGCCGATTGGTAAGCACAGAAGAAGAGCAATTGCCGTTGGTGAGAGAGCTGAATATGTACGCAATAGAGAGGTACTGGTCCGTATGGGGTGAGGAACTACCATCGATAGGCGCGACCCAGCCGTGGGTCAAAGGTCTTAACAGAGAATGGCAAATAGGACAAACCCAATTTGAGTATGTCATCGCCGCCCGCCTCTGGATCGACCAGGAGCTGAAGGAAGCAATGGGTTATTAGGGGTTTTGAGCAGCCGACAAGACTGCATTCCAGCCGGGGAAGAACCGGCCGTACCAATTACCCGGTTCGGGTACGTAGTGATGCCACAGTTCGTGTTGGGTAACCGCACGATAGCTGCGTGGTGTTAAGGCCCTGCCGCTTTGTCAGGCACAGGACTGCAAGGTGGGGGCATCCAGAGGGTCGAGCGAGCACAGGAGCCTGAACATAAAGGAATGTCTGCAGCCCCGAAATATGACCCCCGGCGAAAGATGCTGTCCGGGACCTTTTGGTGTGCCGAGCACGTAAGCCCTATTGCGAGGCCGACGCTCTTCGTGAAGAAACGGGTACATGCAGCGAAGAGACACTACGGGGTAGGGGACCAAGCGACTGTGCAAGGAATGCAGGGACAAAGTCGGGAAGGACCATCTCCCAGCAGGGGCTGGCAGCAACCCGCAGGGACCTGTCGTATAAGGCATAAAGCTGAAGTCGTCAGGAGGGATTTGGTCTGGCGCCTGAGCCAGTATGAGCTATGAAGGTGGGGTAATGCCCTCTGACGTGACGCTCGATGTCACGCTGCAACGGGTAACGACCGCTGCAGGCGAAGGGGCTCTCGGTGCATGTCGGATGCCTGACGGGCACACGCCGGGGCGCTGTACCCGGGTAACGTGAGAAGTCGCAGCGGGCATCGAGCCGGTGGTATAACCGGCGCGGGTTAGGGGCGTATGCGTGCCAGCGCTTGAGCTTCGGCCCCGTCGGGAAGGTCCATCGGGGAAAGTGGGCATGGCCGCCAACCGGACTCGAGAAATTCGACCGTCCGGGATGAGAGGGGGGCTTCGCGGAAACGCGGACTATGGTGGAACTAGGATCCTGCCTCGCAATCGAAAGAGCGAGGTGGTTATGAATCTCTGCCTAAGGCTTGCGCGCGCCGCGATTCTACCCGGCCACCCCTTGTGGTTGAGGCTAGGGAAAAGGGAGCTGGGAGGCTTAAGCCTCCCAGCTCCCCACACGATGTCATTGCGAGGCGCGCTTTCTTACTGTTATTCCGGGCGGAGACCCGGAATCCAGAAAACGCAACCATTTGAAATTACTCTGGATTCCGCCTTTCGGCGGAATGACGGGAAAGGGGGATACAGGGGGATGGGGCCTTCACCAACGATGGGCTACAGATGTTCTATCGAGTGATCCTTGAACCCTGGACAGGGGGAATCAAGGGGGACACCCCCTTGATTCCCCGTTTCAAAGGGGTTTCACCCCTCTGAACTCCCCAAAACGGTGAGAGGCGAGTTTCTTGGCAGGGGTCATTCGCACCTTAGAGAATGCCGCGCCCTTCAACTTCGTTCAGGACAAGCCCTTCAGTGGAAGGGGCCGGAAAGACGTGGAAGGTGGATTGCGGGTTTCACCGGAATGACGGGGGAAATCGTAATGAGGTGTGTCACATGAGAGCCTATATCATCAGGCGGTTATTGCTGATAATCCCCACCCTGTTTATATTGACCATCCTGGTCTTTCTCGCGGTCCGGCTCCTTCCGGGCGATGTCATAGACGCAACGGTGAATAGGATGCAGGCCTGGGGTGCGGGGATCGAGATTGACCGTGAAGCTATTATGCGTTATCTGGGATTAGACGCGCATGTTCACGTGCAGTATGGACGCTGGATAGGAGTATTGCCAACCCCTGACTGGGTTACCGGTGAGTCCCACTTCAAAGGTCTCCTGCAGGGCACCCTTGGCAAATCATGGACTCTTAGCGGTTTTTCGATAGAGGAGAAGATAATAGGTAGATTGCCGGTAACCATTCAGCTTGGCGCCATGGCAATCGTAATCGGGCTGGTGATAGCCCTGCCAGTCGGCATCTACTCGGCGATTCGTGAGGATACAGCCACCGACTATGCTGGACGCACCATCGCCGTCATCGGCCTGGCAACGCCTAACTTCTGGCTGGCCCTGATGGTCATTATCTTCCCGGCAATCTGGTGGGGCTGGTCGCCTCCGATGGAGCTGATTTCTTTCACGGAAGACCCGCTGGGGAATCTGGGGATGTTCATCATTCCCAGCCTGATTCTGGGGACGGCCTATTCTGCAGCCACCATGCGGCTGACGCGTACCGCAATGCTGGAGGTGCTCAGGCAGGACTATATCAGGACGGCATGGTCCAAGGGTCTGAAGGAGAGGGTGGTTGTTATGAGACACGTCCTCAAGAATGCATTCATCCCGGTAGTTACCCTCATTGGCATGCAGTTGCCTCTCCTGGTAGGCGGCTCCGTTATCATAGAAAACATATTCAACCTGCCGGGGCTAGGTCGTCTCATGGTGAACGCCCTCAATGACCGAGACTACCCGGCGGTCTCCGGAATAAACCTGTTTTTCGCCACCGCGGTTATGGGGATCAATCTAGTGATCGACCTGATGTATCCCTTTTTAGACCCTAGGGTCCGTTATAGATAAAGGGGGATAATCAAGAACATGAGTGACGAGATACCGTCGGCTGTAAGTGAGCCAAAGGAACGTGCCGGTCTGGCTGATTTCTTCATCAGGCTGGTCAAGGAGAAGCCGTTGGGTACTGCCTGCGGGATTATCATATTGCTATTGATTTTTGTAGCTATCTTTGCCGATGTTCTGACTCCTTATCCATATGATGAAGTACACCTGTATGACATAATGAAGGGCCCATCAACCCAGTATCTCCTCGGTACAGACCACATGGGACGAGACTTCTTGAGCCGCCTTATCTTCGCGGCTCGTATTTCGTTACTTGTTGGTCTGGCCACGACCGCTCTCAATGGCGTGGTCAGTACCCTGATAGGTGGCACCTCAGGATTCCTTGGTGGTAAATTCGACTTGGTTGTGCAGAGATTTGTCGATGCCTGGATGTGTTTCCCGGGATTGCTCCTGTTGTTAACGTTAATGTCCATAGTGGGACGGGGTGTGTTACAGATAATACTGGTCCTGGGGATCGCCGGAGGCATCGGCGGCTCAAGAGTAGTTAGAGGCGCCGTTATTGGCATTAAAGAGAATGTGTATTTTCAGACGGCGGAGGCGATTGGCTCCTCAAGATGGAGAACACTTATCCGACATCTCCTGCCCAATATTGCGCCTGTCGTAATCATCATATTCAGCATAAACGTAGGAGGCACGATCCTGAGTATTGCTTCTCTGAGCTTCCTCGGATACGGTCTGCCATTCACGATTCCTGAGTGGGGAGGTCTGCTCAGCCGGGAAGGGCGCGAATTCATGGAGACGGCGCCACGGCTGGCTCTCTGGCCCGGTTTTTGCCTGACTATTGTGATTTACAGTCTGAACATGTTCGGCGACGCCATGAGGGATCTGCTCGACCCGAGGCTGAGGGGCGGTGGTAGTCTCGGTGCCGGAGCCGCCGGGTCGGTTTAAGAGAGCCCGCCTGCGGCGGCATAGACGCCACGCGCCTGCGCCGGGTCGCCGTCCAGCCCAGTCAGCAAGGCGAGATGCGACTGGTCGGCCCTGATGTCTTCGCGCTCGATCACCCCGGCGCGGGCAGCCTTCGGCTTCGCCATCGCCGCGCCGACCCACGGGTGCGCGCGAACGAACTTCGCGCGGCCGACCGGTAGCCGGGGCGGTGTCACGCCGGATGCTCGGTGACCTCCACCCGTGGCTCCATCCCTGGCGCCACTGGTGGGCATGCTGCGAGGAACTGTTCGCCCAAGCCCGGCTGCTGTGTCTCGTACCAGTGAAAGGCATCCTCGATGTCGGCGGCAGCCGCCGGCCGGATGACGACCCGCTTCACCGGCGCCGACTGCGAATCCGGCTAGGGACCTCCTCCCAGGGGATGCCGACCGGGCCGTCGGCGTCTAGCTCGTCCAGCCGTCGGTCGAGTTCCGCGCACTGCGCTTCGGTGATCAGAATCGCTTCGGGCGTGGCCGCCAGGCTGTCCCAGAGCGCGTCCAGGAGGCTCAGGCGCTCCTGCGGCGTCATCGATGCGATGTCTAAGCCGCGGCTGTTCATGCCGGCAGTATAACCTACGCCCGTCCTCGGGGACGAAGTTCCGGCGACTACCCCAGCCGGACAGTCCCTGCGCCACGCTGCTCGGCTGCAGACCGTCGGCGCAGCGGCGCGACCAGGAAACTTCGCGGCCATCAGCCCGTCGGCTCAACGCGGCACTTGGGAATGTTCTCGATCGACCACCGACCTCCGAGAGTCAGAGGCCGCCGGGTACGCCGATAACGCTCGACAATAATAACAAGCTACGTTGGAACGGCTCTCAGGAGATCGGGTCGGGCAATACAGCATCCGCATCAACGATCGGTGGCGGATCTGCTTCGGGTGGAACCGGGGCGACGCCTTCGATGTGGAGATCACGGACTATCATTAAGGAGCGAGACATGGCAAGGAAGGCCCACCCCCCGATTCACCCTGGCGAGATCCTGCTACAGGAGTTTCTGGAGCCGATGGAACTCAGCCAGTATCGGCTTGCGAAGGACATCAGCGTTCCCCCTCGGCGGATCAACGAGATCGTGCATGGCAAGCGGGCGATCACGGCTGATACCGCGCTGCGGCTTGCGCGCTATTTTGGCACGACCGAGCGCTTCTGGCTCAACCTGCAAACGCGCTACGTGCTCGAGGTGGAGAAAGCACGACTGAAGGGACGCCTCAGTAGGGAAGTGGTGGTACTGCGAGAGGCGGCACCGACAGCACAGGCGTATTCCGAGCGGAACTTCCTGAACACCTGAGTTGCAAGACGGACTACGCGCGACGGCCCACGTCACGACAAGGGGCCTTCGGACACGTTCTGAATCGGCCAATGGGCCCTTTTGCCGGATCGCAGGTATCGCCATTGTGCTGATGTCGCGGGCGCACCGCTGGTGACGGTGGGGCGGTGGTGGCCGCGCGGATCGTGGTGGTGTGAGAGGTAGCGCTGCCACGTCGTGCCGCCGCTTCATCGGCCGCGGCAGAATCCGTAATCGGTGACCTCCACCCGTGGCGCCCTCCCTGGCGCCACGGGTGGCATACGGCCACAGACCACGACACGAGGTCGGGGGCTGTGGGCTGCTTCGAACTCCGGAGGCGGGTCCGGAAGGCGACCGAGCAGGTCGGCGAGCGCCCGGCTGTGCATCGGCGTTGCCTGGCCGGTCAGCGGGAAGCCGATGCTCCGATCTGGACCCTCAGTACTCGTCGTCGCAGAGGCCGTCGCGGAAGGTATGGGGCACCACCCAGTAGCCATCGACCGTGGCGAACAGGTCGGCGGCCGCCACCTGACAGAACGCCGGAGCGACAGGCGGCCGTGAGGCCACCACGAAGGTCGGCTTGAGGTGGTAGAGCGCCGAGCGATAGGCAAGCCGCGAGCCCGGACCCCACTGCCGGTCGGCAGGGCGCTCGGGGAACAGCACCACCAGCGAGCTGCGCTTGACCAGCCACAGGGTGCGCCGCGCCAGCGCCGCCCGGGGCGGGATGCCCTCGGGCACCACCGCCGAGGCGAACAGCCCCTCGGCCCGGCAGCGCCGTGCGCGCTGGCCGAACGCGCAGCCGACGAACACCTCGTCGGGGCCGCACGCTGAGTGGGCCAGCGCCGCGCGGAACGCCGCATCGACGCCGGTTGCGCAGCCCACGAAGAACCCGAACCCGTGGCGGCGGAACCGCTCGACCAGCGCACGGCAGACCGGCTGCTCCACCTGCCCGCGGCGGCTGCCGGCAAACAGCACCGAGCGCGCCGCCACCTTGAACCGCAGCGCCGGCTATTACGTTGCGCGCCCAAGGGCGCGGTGAGGGAGTACCGGTTGCGGTGAGGATGGCGTAGGCGGAGAAGGGATAGGGGCATAAAGTGTGAAGCCCGCAGCGAGAGAGCTGCGGGCTTCACTTATTTACAGCCTGGCCGGCGGGAGAGACCGCCAGCCGAGGCACACGAGAGGCAGCTAGTGTTCCCAGGCGCAACCGAGGCACACGCGCTCCCGCTCGCGACGACGAACTACGAGGCGAATGAGGACGGAACCCTACACGCCGTGCTGCCGTCACGTTGCGTCTACGCCACCGGGGGAGCAGACGTGCGCCATCTTCGTCGATCACTACCGGAGGCGCAAGACCGGGCCGTGCTACCCGGTGGCGGTGGTGGGGTGCCGCGTGCATGGGAGGCGGCGCTACACGCTGTACCCAGCGGGACACTACCCATACGGACGGGTGGCGGTAGTGGCGTACAGCGCAGGCGGAGAACTGTTGTTGGACGCTGACAGTGGCGGGCCGGCGTGGCAGGCGACGCTGTTCGGGGCGGCGCAGGATGCGGCGAGGGGACGGATATGGCGGTCCGAGCAACACTGGTGGGAACGCCTGGATGGGTACCGACGCCGCACCCAAGGACGGCGGTTGGAGATGGGCGGTCGGCTGACCGGGGTCAGTGGGGGGTTGAAGGAGCGGGAGCGAGAGCAGATCGCGACGCGGTTGGGAGTGGCGACCATGACCGTGCTGTCGGGAGCGCGCCGCTGGGGGCGCAGTTGGCAGAGCCGCGGGGCAGCGATCGTGGCGGTGCTGGTGGCGCTGGCGTGCAGCGCGACGCTGGGGGACCGCATGGGTGCCGCTGGTGCGGTCAGCGATCTGTGGGGGCCGCCGCGCCCGCGGCTGGTGGCGCGCTGGGAGCAGGCCGGCAAGAGCTGGCTGGTGGCCGCGAGCGGCGGTTCCGAAGCGCGGGAACGGGGCGCTGTCGGCAGCCCTCGGGGACGGGCACCGCCGGCCACGAAAGCGCCCGTTCGAGCCGTCTCGGGCAGCGCTACGGTAGGCTCATGAATGATTCATCGCGTCCCCCGTTACCGGTCTCGGCTACCGCGCTGCTGCGCTACTCGGTGGTCGCCGAGGTGGAGGCCCTGGTGCTGGGCGGATGGCCCGCGGCAGCCGCGGTACGCCACGTGGCCGGCGCCGACCGGGTCGACCTGGACGGTCGCCTGGTGCACATCAGCGTGCGTACGCTGCAACGCTGGCGCGCGGCCTGGGCGAGCGGCAAGCTCGCCGCCCTGGAGCCGCGGCAGCGTACCCGTACCACGACCTCACAGGCACTGAGCGTGGAGCTGGTCGCCTTCCTGCGCACCGAGAAGCGGTGTGATTCGCGCGCCTCGGCGCCGGAACTGGTGCGCCGCGCACGCGAACGCGACATCATCCCGGCCGACCTGAAGATCGATCGCACCACCGTGTGGCGCGCGTGCCGGCGGATGGGCCTGCCGACGCGCCGGCGACCGCACAAGCGTGAGGGCGACACGCGGCGCTGGCGGTATGCCGAGCGTATGCAGTGCGTGCTCGCCGACGGCAAGCATTTCCGCGCCGGCGCGGCGCGTCTGCGCCGGGTGGCGCTGTTCTTCATCGACGATGCCACGCGCTACGGCCTGCAGGTGCTGGTGGGCACCGCGGAGTCCAGCGAGCTGTTCCTGCGCGCCCTCTACGAGATGGTCATGCGGCACGGCATCGCTGATCTGTTCTTCCTCGACAAGGGTCCGGGCTTCATCTCCAAGGACACCCAGGCCGTGGTCCAGGGCGGCCTGGACGCGTTGCTGATCCACGGCACCACCAGGTATCCGCAAGGCCACGGCGCCATCGAACGCTTCCACCGCACCGCTTACGATCAGGTGCTGCGTTCCCTCGACGGCGCCGCCGACGTGGACCCCGCCTGCGCGGCGCTCACGCTACGTCTGCGCCACTTCCTGGAGCGCTACAACGACACCCCGCACGAGACCCTGGGCAAGGACACCACCCCACGCCAGTGCTGGGAGAGGGGGCGGGATCTGCGCTTCCCCACCGACGACGCCGATCTGTACCGCCGCTTCGTGGTGCGCGCCATGCACAAGGTTTCCAACGATCACGTCATCAAGGCCGACGGTCGGTTGTGGGAAGCGCCGCGCGGCAGCGCAGCCAGTTGGGTCGAGGTGGCGCGCCATGTGCTCGACGGCCGGCTGTGGATTCCGCACAAGGGGCGCATGATCGAGCTGGCCGAGGTAGATCCCCAGGCCAACGCGACCGAGCCGCGCGGCTCCGGCAGCGCGCCGCAACCACCCGCCGGCGAGGACGGCGACGAACTGCCTGCCACCGCGGCCGGCATCGCCTACGCCAACGACCTGCGCCCGCTGGTCGACCCCGACGGCGGCTATAGCGATCCGCACGACGACCAACAGCACGACCAACACGACCAACACGACCAGGAGCAGCACCCATGAGCCACGACCTCAGCCCACTGGGCTTCCGCAAGACCCCCTTTACCCGCGAACTGCAGGTGCGCGAATGCTTCCCGCTCGATCCTCAGGCACAGGTCGCCGCCGCACTCGCCGAGGCGGTGCACGAGCGCATGAGTGCCGCCCTCATCGCTCCCGCCGGCACCGGCAAGACCGTCGCCTTGCGCATGCTCGTCGCCGCGCTGCCGGAGGTGCGCTTCCAGGTCCATTACGTCAAGGTGACCGGCCTCTCCAAGCGTGACCTGTGCAAGGAAATCGCCGTCGCCTGCGGCCTCTCGCCCACCGGCATCTATCCCGCTCTGGTGCGCAAGCTGCAGGACGCTTTCGCACATACCACCAGCGACGGTATGCGCCCGGTCATCCTGCTCGACGAAGCCCATGATCTGCGCCCCGAATCGTTGGCCATGTTGAGGGTCCTCACCAACTTCGAAATGGACAGTCGTCTCGTCGTGTCCCTCGTGCTCGTCGGCCAGCCACACCTGAAACTGCTCCTCCGGCACCCCGAACAAGCCGCCATCGCGCACCGCTTGGCGCATTACGCCGAGTTGCGCCTGCTGTCTCGTGATGAGACCCGCGCCTACGTCGAACACCGCTGCACCCTCGCCGGCGCTCGCACCAATCCCTTCGACGCCGACGCTCAGGAAACCATCTTCGAAATGAGCCTCGGCAACCTGCGCGCCATCGACCGCTTGGCCTTGGCGGCCCTGCACCTCGCCGCCAAGTCTTCCCACACCACCGTCAGTTCCGGCGACGTGATCGCCGCTCGCAAGTCGCTGTGGCCATGACCAAACCGCTGCCCACCGTTCCCGTCCATGCCATCGATCCCCAACCCGACGCTCCCCAGTGGTTGGTGCGCGACCTCTGGACCACCGCCGCCGTCGGGGTTGTCGGCGGCAGCCCCAAGGTTGGCAAATCGTGGTTTGGCCTCGATCTCGCCGTCTCGGTCGCGTCCGGCACCCCCGCCCTCGGGCGCTTCCCGGTCGACGCCACCGGACCCGCCCTGGTGTATCTCGCCGAGGATGCTCTGCCCCGCGTCCGTGACCGTGTCGCCCACTTGTGCCGCCACCGCGGCCTCGATCTGTCCCGCCTCGACCTGCAGGTCGTCACTGCCGACCGGTTGCGCCTCGATACCGAACGCGACCAACTCGCTCTCGACCAGACCGTGCAACGGATCCGCCCGGCACTACTGCTGTTGGACCCCCTGGTCCGACTTCATTCTCTCGACGAAAACAGCGCTTCAGACATCTCTTCTCTGCTCGGCTTTCTGCGCGCCATCAACCGCCGCTATCATCTCGCTCTGATCCTCGTCCACCACATGGCCAAGCGCTCGCGCCGCAATCTCGGCCAGTCCCTGCGCGGCTCTTCCGATCTCCATGCCTGGACCGACTCCGCCTGCTATCTCGTGCGGCGCCCCGACGACCGTCTGCAACTCACCGTCGAGCACCGCTCCGCTCCCGCTCCCGACCCCCTCCTGCTGCGCCTCTCAGGCGGCGGCGACCAGCCTCTCTCGCTGCTCGTCGACAGCGCCGACGCCCCGCCGCCCCCGCTCCCCGAGGCGGTCCGCGCCGCTCTCCGCAGCGCCGGCCAGCCGCTCTCCAGGACCGTCCTGCGCCAACGCCTGCGCGTCAACAACGCTCGTCTCGGTGTCGCCCTCCAAACTCTCCAACAGCGCGGCCTCGCCGTCCGCAGCCCCAACGGCTGGCACCTGCCCGCATGATCCGCACCGTCCGCTGCCTTCTTGCTCTCATCCGGCCACCGTTCCGCTCCAGGCACGCACTCGGAACGGAACGACCACCGCCACACTCCGCGTCATCTATCCTGCATCCAACCTCGGCCCGGGGCGCGCAACGCAACACCAGCGGTCATCTTCCGCTGGCGATACACCAGGTCACCAAAGTCCTTGTCGCTCGTGATCAAGATCGCGTTGCGACTACGCGCAGATTCCAGTAGCGAGTCATCGGCAGCACCCGGCGAGCTGTGCGCCACATCAACAACGTCGTGGCCGAGCTCGCGCAAGGCCACGACTACATCGCTCTCGACGTTCTCGTCCGCCACAAACGAGAGCGCCATCAGCCGACTTCAAGCGTGTAGACAATCTCCGACTTGAGCACTTTGGCCGCGTAGTCCAGGGCGGCCCGCACGCCGTCCATGGTAATGGTTGGATGAGACTCGGTAAGAGCCTCCACCGTCTGTCCTGCAGCAAGCTCCTCGAGAACGAACTCGACTGTGATGCGCGTGCCCTCAATCACGGGCTTCCCCAGCATTACCGTCGGATCGCTTACGATGCGTGCAGCCGCCATGGCGCGTGCCTCTATATTAAGTGTAAACCTTGCGGGTCTGAAGAGGTAGATCAACTCCGACAGTTGCTCGCACAAACCACCGGTAGCAGAAGGGTACGGCCCAACCGCCGGGAGTTTCTCGCAAGCCGATCCACCAAGATTGGCCTGAGCGTCGGCAGCAGCGTCGAAGCCGCGTAACCGTGTTCCAGTCGGCATGGTCTCAGCTACTTCCAAGCTCGGCTCGCGCGAGTAGTGAAGGGTCTGGAGGCCGACGAGATCCGGACCCCGTCGTCCGGAGACAAACGAAACCGACCGCTGCCGATAGTTGCGGTCATCCCTCGCCAAATCGGACCGACTGGGCTGCGAAGCGCCGGCCCGCCGGCAACCTTCGGCCGCGTCCAAATCGCCCGCGCCCTCCATGGCGCGGGAACGCCTGTGCTGGGCCCCATGGACGGGGCCCACGAACGGACGACGCGTCAGTCGTGTGATGGGCTACTTGTGCAGTTCGCCGACTCGGTCTGCGGCGCCCGATGATGCGCCAACAACATGATGCCAGGCGCCGCTTCGCGCTGACCGGCCAGGTCACGCCCATCCCCAGCCCGGCGCTGGTCGACCTGGTCGGGCGCGTTCCGGGCGCGCCTCCGGAATAGCAACAACCGCTCCCAGCCCACGACGTCCTGTCGCGGGCCGGGAGCTACATGCCACCCGTGGGGCCATGGAGGGTGCCTCGGGTGGAGGTCACGCTGCATCAGACGTGATACCGCGGGGGGTGCCGGTCGGCGGCGCGAAGTTCGTTCGCGCGCACCCACGAGTTTCCCACGGGCCCACGGGTTCAGCAATTCTCGGTGAACAAAAATTGAGAGGGTCGGCGTAGGGGGCAATGGCGGGCGGGACGGCACGGGACGGCACGTAAGTGGCGTAAACATTCGGTCTACCGGTGGGGAGGAGGATTCAGTGGCGCGCAGAGTCGGCGGCGGAAGTCGCGCCTGAGCGGGTAGAGCCAGATGTCCTTCCTGGGCAGCGCGTATGTTTTATGGATGTCGAGTTTGCCGCGACCTTGGGTCTGTCCGACGTGGGTCCAGTTGGCGGCGCGGTAGCTGGTACCGGGGAAGCGGTCGGACTGCACGAAGGTCTCCAGCAGGAGCGGTCGGTAGCCGTAGCGAGCCTGCCAGTCGTCGGGCAGCCGGCGGCTGCTGCGAGCCAGCACCGTGGAAGCGAGATTGCGCACCTGCACCCAGGGCAAGATCAGGAAGCGGGCGTTGTTCACGACCAACTGCAGCCGCGCTTCGCGTTGGGCAACGCTCCAGCCGATGAAGCGGTCGCGGGGAGCCGCCTTCCAGGCGCTGGCGCCAAAGCCGACGACCGCCAGCACGCGCCGCTGGCTGGTGACCAGGTAGCGCATCTGTGCTCCCGGCAGCGGCGTATAGCCGAGGTAGTGGTAGCGGTCCACGTACTCGCGCCACAATTGCGCTTCGCGCTGATCGGCGAGCGGTCGTAGCTGCAGCGCCGGCAGCGCATCGACGCGGGCGATGATCGGCAACTCCGGTTCCGCCTGCGGGGTACGGCGGCGGTGCAGGGTGCCGTTGTAGTGGCGTCGGCGCGGCGCCGGCAGCTGGATGAGTCCGTCGCGGTGCATGCGCAGCATCGCCACCCGGCAGCTCATGTCCTTCAGTTGTCCGTTGGCACGGCGCCAGTGGAGCCGTTCGCACACCACCTGCGAGAGGGCGAACCGATGGCGGTTGGGGTCCTCGGCGATGATGGCGCGGATCAGGCGCATCTCCTGCTCGCTGAACAGCCGTCCGCAGTAGCGCACCGCCTCAGGCGGCACGGCTGTCGACCACCTGGGCGGGCGAGGCGCGTGGCGATCGCGCCTCGCGACGGTTCCAGGGCAGGAACCGCTCGAAGTCCGCAGGCACCCGACCGCCGGCGTCCGCACAGGCCCTCAGATACTCGGTCAGCCAAGTGCGCGGGTTGATCCGCCACCGTTCCAGCGTGTGGAACAGGCTGAACAGCGCGGCGCTCAATTCGCCGCTCCACTGCGCCCCCGAGCCGTAGTAGTTCTTGCGCCCCACCACCGGGCCGCGCAGCGCACGCTCGGCTTGATTGTTGTCCATCGGCAGGTTCGGGTCCTCGACGAACAGCGTCAGGCCATCCCAGTGGTTGCGCAGGCTACGCAACACCTTCGCGCACGCCTCCGGCAGCTTCGGCTGCTGCGCCAGTTCGCGATCCCGCCGCTCCTGCATCGCCTGCACGCCCGCCCGTAGCGCCGCGTCGGCCGCCGCGTACTGCGCGGGCTCATCACGCACCTCGAGACGCTCGTCGTTCAAGCGATACAGCGTCGCGATGTCAGCCAGCCACTGCTCGGCCCACTCCTCCTGATCGTCCCGTTCGTGGGCTACGGTGATGAAGTCACGCCGCATGTGTACCCAGCAGAACGACAGCACCAGATCGGTGTCCTTGGCCAACCGTTTGTACGATGAGAAGCGGTCAACGCTGACCACGCCCCCCGTCACGGTCGCGAAATGCTGCTTCGGCACCCGCGCCGAACGGGTCGGGTCCAGCGTGAACACGACCACCTCGGCACTCCAGAACACCCACAGACACCAGCGCTGGCAGGCGTCCTCGCTGTTCGCCTCGAATACCTGCCAGCGGGTCTCGTCAGCGTGCCAGTGCGCGGCCGTGCGGCTGCGCTCGATCAGCGCCTCCCGCAACGGCGCGAACAACGGTGCCAGACGCCGCATACCGTCGGTGATGGTGCCTTGGGCAAGATCCAACCCATGCGCGCGCAGATCCGCCAGCAGCCGGTACGTCGGTCGGTACAGCAGATACTTGTCGATCAGCACCGTCACCCATACCGAGATGCCCAGGATGCCCTTCGGAATCAGCCGTGCCGGCGCCGGCGCCGTGAGCAGCCGCGGTGCCGCCGCGCACTGGCAGCTGCGCCGGTAGCGCCGCCGCTTGATCACCCGCCGGTAGGCGCGCACCTCGATCTCCAACTGCTCGCTGTCCTCACTGCCGTGCGCGCCATACTCGTCGCCGCAGGCCGGGCAGCGGCGCCGCTCCGGCTCAACGTCGTGTGCTTCCACCTGCACCGGCAGGTGTCCATGCTGGCGCCGGCCATGCCCTGCTGCCCCGCGCTGCTGACCGCGGCGCCGCGGCGCCGCCGCTGCCTCAGTACCGCCGAAGCTCCTCGCTCGCTTCTCGCTGCCGCGGCGCCGCACCCACCGTTCCCGCAGGCGCTGCCGCAATTCCTTGAGCTTCGCTCGCGCCGCTTGCAGTTTCTCTTTCAGCCGCTGCTCTCGCTCTACCGCCTTGCCGTGCATTCTGCGGTAATAGTGCGCCTGCCGGCGCAGTTCCAATACCTCGCGCCGCAGCTCCTCCAGCTCCCTCCGGCACGCCGCCGTGCAGCCACTCGCACTCCGCCAGAACCCTCCCACACCTCATTTCTTACCACACCGTTTCGGATGTGTCCAGTCCTCCCACACCCGTAGACCGAATATTTACGTAAGTGGTCGTATAGGTCATGAGTATGTAATAGGTTGCCTATCGTCTGGACACTCGATCCCAGGGTTGTCATGCTGTCTCCTATGGCAAGAGGTCGCCGCAGAGGTCCATTATTACTTCGTTTTCGTGCGCTCCTGGTCTCCTTGAACCTGCACGCCGCCAAGGTCGTCGATACGCGCCAAGCCAGCAAGGTCCGGTACTCCCTGCAGGATTGCTACGTGTGTGGTTTCGCCTTGTTCTACCTCCAAGACCCTTCCGTGCTGGAGTTCCAACGCCGCTTCCAGGACCAACTCCGCACCAACAACCTCAACTCTACGTTTGGCGTCGCTCAGATCCCTGCCGACTCCCAGTTCCGCGATCTGCTCGACAGCCATGACTATGAACCGCTGCTCGGCTGCTTCGGCGACTGGATAGGGCGCATGCAGTACACCAAATGGCTGCAGCACTACCAGTTCCTCGACGGTCGCTATCTCATCACCATGGACGGCTCCCAGTACTTCAGCTCGTACCAGGTGAACTGCGAGTGCTGTCTGACCGCCACCAACAACGGCACCGTACGCTACCACCACGACATCCTGCAGACCGCCATCGTCCACCCCGACAAGCGGCAGGTGCTGCCGTTGGCTCCCGTGTTCATTCACAACGCCGATGACTCTGGCGCCAAGAGCGCCAAACGCCGCAAGCAGGACTGTGAAATAAAAGCCGGCTACCGTGCCTTGCAGCGCATCCGTAACGACCATCCCCGGCTGGCTGCGGTGATCGTCGCCGATAGTCTGTACTCCAAGCAACCGTTCATCGAACAGGTGCGCGCCGCCCGCTTCTCGTTTCTGCTGGTGGCCAAGCCGGAGGATCACACCAGCCTGTACCAGGATATCGACGGGCTGCGCCGCGGTCGGCTGCTGGACCACCGCTGCACCATCGACGCGACCGGGGACCGGCATGAATACGAGTGGGTTACCGGGGTGCCGCTGAACGGCAACCCCCGCAGTCCCCAGATCAACTTCGTGCACTACCGCATCGTACGGGCCGGCACGCCCACCTATCAAAACGCCTGGGTGACCGACTTGGTGCCGACCGCTGGCAGCGTAGCGCGGATCGTGCGTGCGGGACGGGCACGCTGGAAGATCGAGAACGAGGGGTTCAATACGCTGAAGAACCAGGGCTATCACCTGGAGCACAACTTCGGCCACGGTGACAAGTACCTGTCGGAGGCGTTCTTCCTACTCAACCTGCTGGCCTATTTCATGCACCAGATATTCGAGCTGGTGGACGGTCTGTATCAGCAGGTGCGGGCTGGGTTCGGGTCGCGCCGGGAGTTCTGGGGCGCGGTGCGTGCCACGTTCCGGCTATTCCTGATCCCGTCGTGGGACCAGGTGCTGGTGCGGATGAACTCGCCGCCGCAGCCGCTGTCCGGGTAGCCGCTCCCTGGGGAACTGAACCTGCTCCCTGAACGATCCCTGACTGGGGCTGCGGCGCAGGTGTGCCGGCGGCGCGCGGGCAACCGGCCCCGAAGGGCCGATCGCCGCACCGCGCCAGCCCGCGGAATCGGCCGAGCGGCGGTGGCTGACGGTGGTCAGGTCATCGCACGGGGCTGCATGACGGTGGCTAAATACTTCACCTGCAATCAGTTACAGAATTTCGGCCGGGTCGGACCGTGCGTGCATTCACTCGGTGGGCCAACAGGTGGGCATGGTCGCGTTTCACACACTCGGAGGGCTTGAGCTTATGACAGGGCTTGCGATCTCGCCCTCAAGACTTTTTCTGTAACCTTTCGCCCGCAATGTTGGTTTACTGTTTATGATGCTTTGCCGTTCCCCGAGAATTGCTGCGGTGACCGCCGCGTCGTTGACAGGCGCGCCGCGCCTATGCTAGCGTGCCTGGCCTGGGGCCACGAATGCCGATGAAGCGCCATGACGACAGCGAGCGCAGTGACCGGCTGGCGCTCACGTTTGGTGAGCTCCGAGTGGTTGACCGGGTGGTCGCGTCCATAGCAAGCGTGCCTCACCTGGGGTTCGACGGATGGTCATGAAGCGTCACGATGACGCGCCAGGATGGCGTAAGCGCAGTGACCGGTTCGCTGTGACGCGACCGGTGCATCATACCCCCCCCCAACTTTTTCAAACCGACAAACAACTAACCGCTCGGGCTGATCGCCCCCTACGCGACCCCGCGCACACCGTCGCCTTCACCACCGCCGTAGCTATCGGTGGCGCCGGCTCGGTCCATCGCCGAACCGGCATTAAGACCGCCCGCACCCTTCCCGGCGACCGCGACCGTGCCGGATCCCCGCCCGCGACTGACTGCCCGCAAAACCCACCGCCGGCGTTGCCGGTCAACCACGCTCGTGACTCCCTCAACCACCGTCGCCGCGAGGCACCCCGACATGGGGAAGGAGAGGAGGTGAAGATGATACTGAAAGAACCGCACGCGCGCGCGGCGTGAGCCGGTGTGAACCCGGGTGAGTCACACGCCGCGCGCTTCCGAGAACTTGACTCAGACTGGCCGTCTGCGTTGGCGGGCGCGCCCGCGTTGGCGGGCGCGAGAGTAGCCAGGGAGCGGCAATCCGCTACGCAATACTCTCAAAAAAAAACATTTATGGAGCGAACCATGAATAATATGGTAAGCATTACAAAGACCTTCGCGATTGCGTTGGTCCTCGCCGTGACCACGACCGGCCTGTGGGCTGCTGGCGCAGACGAAGGGCCGGCAGCCGCTGCCGACAAGAAGTACGTGACCGACCCCACCACCGGCAAGATGGTGACCGCGCCCGAGTATGGCGGAACAATAACCTATCCCTACAGTGTAATTCATGAGACTACTGACCCCCATGCTAGCGGCCACTTTGCGAGTGACATCGACAGCGTTAATCAGAAGCTTGCCGTCCCGGACTGGGGAATAGATAGGGACAAACTTGACTACAGAAGCGGTTACGTCAGTATGGAGTTCTATGTAGGGCAGTTGGCTGAAAGTTGGGAACAGCCTGACCCACTGACTTACATCTTCCACATCCGCCAGGGCGTTCACTACGCCCTTGATCCAGACAGTGAGGCCAGCCGCTTAGTAAACGGACGGGAGCTCACAGCCGATGATGTCGTATATTCCATTCAGCGTCATACCGCTCAGGGCGACTTCACCGAACGTCCGGTCCGGACTTACGAGATGATCAACCTGCCATGGGAATCGATAGAGGCCACGGACAAATATACGGTTGTTATCAAGATGAAGGAGTTCTCCCTCATTGCGCTAAGGGCTATCATCACCGAAGACACAGGTTGGATATTACCCCCCGAGGTAATCGAGAAATACGGGAACTATGAGGATTGGAAGAACGTGGTCGGCACCGGGCCCCTTATGCTGACTGACTGGACCGAAGAGGTCTCTAAAACCTGGACCAAGAATCCTGACTACTGGGGCTACGACCCCAAATACCCGCAGAACGTCGTGCCCTATGTTGACCAGATAAGGGCCCTGTATATGCCAGAAAGAGCAACAGCTCTGTCGGCACTACGTACGGGTAAGATTGATTTTAGCGGCAACGTTCCCCTTCTCAAAACTCTCGACGACGTAAAGAGTCTCCAGCGGACCAACCCCGAAATCACGGTGACCACTACTTTCGCGACTGCTACGACTGTTTTTACTATGAACACGCACAAGCCGCCCTTTGACGACATCAGGGTACGCCGCGCAATGCAGATGGCACTGGACCTTAAGGAGATCAGCGATACCTACTTTGGCGGTTTGGGAAGGTGGAAACCTCAGGGGGGGGTAGGGAAAGCCGTCGTGGGGTATAACACCTCATTTGATGAGTATCCCGAAGAGGTCAAGCAATACTATATCTATGACCCGGAAGGTGCCGAGAAGCTGCTTGATGAGGCTGGATATCCGCGAGGCGCGGACGGCGTTCGACTCAAGGTCCACCTGCACCACCGCGACGTTTCGGATTTAGCCTATACAGAAATAGCTGTCAGCTACTGGCGTGAGATTGGCATTGATGTAGATGTTGGTATATACGACACGCCTTCTTGGGTAGCAGCCAGAGCAGACACTACTTTGTATGAGCTAGCCACTAGCTACCAGGCCTTTACTTTTAACCCTGAAACCTGGGTAACCTATTATCGCACGGATTACAAACATCGGAGCGAATACATAGGCGGATACGAGAGCCCTGAGATGACGGCCCTGTATGACGCCTTTTTTGCCGCTAAAACCGTTGAGGAGCAGCAGAGGATATTTAGAGAGTTTGATATGGAGGTCGGCATAAGGCGGCACAATCAAGTATGGGGTCCTATAGCCCCACGGTTTATTCAAGCCCAGCCGTGGGTTATAGGCTATAACGGTGAAGACACTGGAAATCGTCCTCGTCTCGCCCTCGTCCACCTTTGGATTGACCAGGAGATGAAGGAAGCAATGGGTCATTAGGGGTTTTGAGCAGCCGACAAGACTGCATTTTAGCCGGGGAAGGACCGGCCGTACCAATTGCCCGTCCGGGATGAGAGGGGGGCTTCGCGGAAACGTGGACTAAACGTGGACTATGGTGGAACTAGGTTTCTGCCTGCAATCGAAAGAGCGAGGTGGTTATGAATCTCTGCCTAAGGCTTGCGCGCGCCGCGATTCTACCCGGCCACCCCTTGTGGCTGACTTAGGGAAAAGGGAGCTGGGGGGCAAACCTCCCGGCTCCCATACTCCTAGAGAGGGCAATTTGTCATTTCTGGCGAAGACTCGGAATCCAGAATACGCAACCATATTTGACGTTACTCTGGATTCCCGCTTTCAGGGGAATGACGGGAAAGGGGGATAGAGGGGGATGGTGCCTTCACCAACGATGGGCTACAGGTGTTCTATCGAGTGATCCTTGAACCCTGGACAGGGGGAATCAAGGCGGACACCCCTTTGAACCCCCGTTTCAAAAGGGGTTTCACCCCTCTGGACTCCCAAAACGGTGAGAGGCGAGTTTCTTGGCAGGGGTCATTGGCACCTTAGAGAGTGCCGCGCCCTTCAGTGGAAGGGGCCGGAAAGACGTGGAAGGTGGATTCCGGCCCCGGATCCAGTCCGGGGCAGGTTTTTCGCGGGAATGACGTGGAAGGTGGATTGCGGTTTTCACCGCAATGACGGGGAAATGGGAATGACGAGAGAGGGGTGGCAATCACAAGGAGTAGTGTGACATGAGAGCCTATATCATCAGGCGGTTATTGCTCATCATCCCCACCCTGTTTGTCCTCAGCATTCTCGTCTTTCTCTCGGTCCGCTTCATCCCCGGCGATGTAATAGACGCAATGGTGGGTAGGATGGAAGCCGAGGGGGGCGGCGGCGAGCTTGACCGTGAAGCTATGGAGCATATGCTGGGATTAGACCTGCCTGTGCACGTGCAGTATGGACGCTGGATCGGCGGCATCCTCCTGCACGGCACCCTTGGAGAATCACTGTTTCGCGGTTGGCGCATCGAGGAGCGCATGCTGGGACGACTGCCGGTCACCGCCGAGCTCGGGCTGCTGGCCATCCTCATCGGCCTGGTCATTGCCCTGCCGGTTGGCATCTACTCGGCGGTGCGCCAGTACACGGCCGCCGACTACGTGGGACGGTCGGTCGCCATCATGGGGCTGGCGACGCCCAATTTCTGGCTGGGAACGATGGTGATGATCTACCCGGCCATCTGGTGGGCATGGTCGCCGCCGATGGAGCTGATCCCGTTCGCCCAGGACCCGCTGGGCAACCTCGGCATGTTCCTCATCCCCAGCCTGATCCTGGGCACCTACCTGGCGGCCAGCACCATGCGCATGACGCGCACCATGATGTTAGAGGTGCTGCGTCAGGACTATATCAGGACCGCCTGGGCCAAGGGTCTGCTGGAGCGGTCGGTGATCCTGCGCCACGCGGTCAAGAACGCCATCATCCCGGTGGTGACGCTGGTGGGCATGCAGCTGCCGATTCTGGTGGGCGGCTCGGTCATCATCGAGAACATCTTCAACCTGCCGGGGCTGGGGCGGATGATGCTGGCTGCGCTCAACAACCGCGACTACCCGGTGGTGTCGGGGGTGAATCTGTTCTTCGCCACGGTGGTGGTGTTCGTCAACCTGCTGACCGATCTGCTGTATGCGTCGCTGGACCCGCGGATTCGCTACGAATGAGGCAATGAGGCAGTGAGGCAGTGAGGGAAGCCCGTGGGTGATGTATCACAGCTGACGCCGGCCGGCGCCGAGCCGGCCGCTGGGGCGGCTGCGGCTGGGCAGGCTGGAGCGCGGCGGTTCTTCGGCCGGCTGGTGCGTGAGCAGCCGTTGGGCACCGCCGGCGGCATCGTCATCCTGCTCCTGGTGCTGGTCAGCATCTTCGCCGATGGGCTGGCGCCCTATCGCTTCGAGGAGATCCATCTGCGCGACCGTCTGCAGGCCCCCTCGGCTCAGTACCTGCTGGGCACCGACCACGTGGGGCGCGACCTGTTGAGCCGCCTCATCCACGGGGCGCGGCTGTCGCTGACGGTGGGGCTGGCCGCCACGTCGCTCAACGTCGTGGTGGCGGTGCTGATCGGCGGCACCACTGGCTTCATCGGTGGGCGCCTGGACCTGGTGACGCAGCGCTTCGTCGACGCCTGGATGGCGTTCCCGGGGCTGCTGTTGCTGCTGACGATCATGTCGATTGCCGGCCGCGGCATGGCGCAGATCATCATCGTGCTGGGGGTGTCGGGCGGCATCCCGGCCTCGCGGGTGGTGCGCGGCGCGGTGCTGGGGGTCAAGGAGAACGTCTACTTCCAGGCGGCGCAGGCGATCGGCAGCTCGCGCCGGCGCTCGCTGCTGCGCCACGTGCTGCCCAACATCGCCGCGCCCATCATCATCATCTTCAGCATCAACGTCGGCGGGGTGATCATGTCGGAGGCGGCGCTGAGCTTTCTCGGCTTCGGGCTGCCACCGGACATACCGAGCTGGGGCGGCATGCTCAGCCGCGAGGGCCGGCAGTACATGGAGATTGCGCCGCATCTGGCGCTGTGGCCGGGGCTGTGTTTGACGGTGGTCGTCTACAGCCTCAACATGTTCGGCGACGCGGTGCGCGATCTGCTGGACCCGCGGCTGCGTGGCCGCCTCGGCCGCTACGGCGCCGCCGCCTCGGCGCGGCCATAGGCCAGCTCACCCCGAGCTGAGGTCGCCCGACCATCGAGGCGTTGGACACCGGCGCTGCAACGGCACGCGGCACCGATTGACGTCCGTTCATTCGTTCATTCCCGATTGATCACGTATACCCCGACGCCGAGATTCTTGATGCCGACCCTTCGCTCGGGCCGGGATGACGCCGTCCCGCCGCCACGGGTGGCATGTAGCTCCCGGCCCGCGACAGGGACGTCGTGGGCTGGGAGCCCGTTGGCAACTCCGGAGGCGCGCCCGGAACGCGGCCGACCAGGTCGACGAGCGCCGGGCTGGATATGGGCGCGAGCTGGCCGGTCAGCTCGCAGCAGCCCCTGGCATCGGAGTGTCTGTGCATCATAGGGCACCGCAGACCCAGTCGGCGGAGTGTACAGGTGCCTCATCACACGAGTGACGCATCGTCCGTTCGTGAGCCCCGTCCGACGCGTCCGCCGCGCATCCGGAGGGAGCTGCATTCGCAGAGAAGCGGCGCTCGCGGACGAGCGACGCTGACTAAGAACGTCAGTCGGCGACTGGCGCTGGCGCCAAAGGCCGTCTCCAATCAACCGACACCGGTCGGTCTCCGCATCCAAGGGGCCTTCGGACACGTTCTGAATCGGCCAATGGGCCCTTTTGCCGGATCGCAGGTATCGCCATTGTGCTGATGTCGCGGGCGCACCGCTAGTGACGGTTGGCCGGTGGTGCCGGCGCGGATCACGGTGGTGCCGCCGCTTCATCGGCCGCGGCAGAGTCCGTAATCGGTGACCTCCACCCGTGGCGCCCTCCCTGGCGCCACGGGTGGCATGCGGCCCACAGACCACGACACGAGGTCGGGGGCTGTGGGTTGCTTCGCTGGTCCGGAGGGGGGCCCGGAAGGCGACCGAGCAGGTCGGCGAGCGCCGGGTTGTGCATCGGCGTGGCCTTGCCGGTCAGCGGGAAGCCGATGCTCCGATCTGGACCCTCAGTACTCGTCGTCGCAGAGGCCGTCGCGGAAGGTGTGCGGCACCACCCAGTAGCCGTCGACCGTGGCGAACAGGTCGGCGGCCGCCACCCGACAGAACGCCGGAGCGACAGGCGGCCGTGAGGCCACCACGAAGGTCGGCTTGAGGTGGTAGAGCGCCGAGCGATAGGCAAGCCGCGAGCCCGGACCCCACTGCCGGTCGGCAGGGCGCTCGGGGAACAGCACCACCAGCGAGCTGCGCTTGACCAGCCACAGGGTGCGCCGCGCCAGCGCTGCGTTGGGCGGGATGCCCTCGGGCACCACCGCCGAGGCGAACAGCCCCTCGGCCCGGCAGCGCCGTGCGCGCTTGCCGAACGCGCAGCCGACGAACACCTCGTCGGGGCCGCACGCTGAGTGGGCCAGCGCCGCGCGGAACGCCGCATCGACGCCGGTCGCGCAGCCCACGAAGAACCCGAACCCATGGCGGCGGAACCGCTCGACCAGCGCGCGGCAAACCGGCTGCTCCACCTGCCCGCGGCGGCTGCCGGCAAACAGCACCGCGCGCGCCGCCACCTTGAACCGCAGCGCCGGCTGACCGAAAACCTGAAAGCTCACCATCGATCGCACCTCCTGGTACTTGGTGCGGCGCCTAATTCGCACTCGGTTCCCAGCCGTCAAGCACTTTCTTCGCGCGATCTGCGCTCTCGGTTCCCTCTCCCTACGGCAGCTCAGGCTCGGCGGCGGTAGCGATCAGGCGCTCCTTCTCGGCCGCGTGCGTCATCACGCTGCGCAGGTACGCCTTGATGATGGTGCGGTACTCGGCCGGCAGCGGCCGTCAGGTGCCTTGTGTGGGGGATGTCCCCTCTCCGTCTGCTCCACGGGCGTTCCGTTCCCGCGGATGGTAGAGGCTGTGCACACGCTTCAGATCGCCGATCTCGACACGGAGGTACTTCTGGGTGGTCTTCAGCGAGGCATGGCCGAGCAGCTTGGCGATGTGCATCACGTTCGCATCGGCTCGCAGAAGATGGGTCGCCACCGAATGGCGAAACGTATAGCAGGTCAGGTCTTTCTTGAGCCCCGCCTCGGTGGCGATCTTCCACATCACCGAGCGGTTGATAGTGCTGGCGTTGAAGGGGTTGCCCCAGCCCGATAGGAACAACAGGCCCGGATCGTCGGTGCGTCCGCGCAGGAAGTACTTGCGACCCTTGCGCAGATACTCGGCGATGTAGTGGCAGGCGTACTGGCCGATGGGGACCACGCGCGACTTGCCGCCCTTGCCCTTCATGATGGTGACCGTCTGTTCCTTGAGGTCCACGTCGGCGACCCGGAGCCGACACAGCTCGGTGGTGCGGATGCCGCAGGCGTACAGCAGCTCGACGATGGCGCGGTTGCGCAGCCCCTCGGGGCCGATCGGCTTGATCTGCTCGAGCAGGCCTGAGACCTCGTCCTCCGACAACACATTCCGAATCAGCTTCTGCTCCTCCTTGGGGAACTCCAGCACGCTGGTGGGGTCCCGGAGGATGAAGTCGCCGCGCAGTAGATAATGGAAGAACTTGCGCACCGACCGCAGGATCAGGTTCTGCGTGGCATGCGTCAGCGGCCCGATGCGCGGATCCTCATGCTCGGCCAGATGCCGTTGATAGTCGAGGATCGTGTCCTTGGTGACCTGCTCGACCGTGTCGATGCGAGGGTAGCGCTGCTCGAGGAATGCCAGGAAGCGCTTGGTGTTAGCCCCGTAGGTCTCGAGGGTGCGGGCGGCGAAGTGATGGGCGCGCAGGTAGTCGCGAAAACCGTCCAGGTGGCGCTGGAACTTCATGCTTGCTCCTTTCCGTTGCCGTCCGCTGCCGGTGAGACACCTTCGGGCACAGTCTAAACAGGGTATACGTTCAAATACGGCGTTCAGGGGTCCGGGTGCGGCTATCTCCTTGCAGGAGAGTTGGTTACCGCATCCGAACCTGAATGTTCGGGTGTGTTCAGCTCGTTCAGGTCGCCGCGCCCGCAGCGGCAGGTTGGGCCTTGATCCTGGCAGTCAGATCCTCGGGGCTGAGGATCGTGGTGAGGAAATCGAGGTCGCTGTAGTGTGCCGACAGCCGGTACTGATTGGCAAGACCACTGCGCGCCTTGATGAGCTGGATGTACTCGTAGTCGGCGAGGGTGCGGAAGTTGTTGCGAACCTGGGCGAACGACCACGAGGTATAGGCTCGGATCTGGCTGCGCTGAAAGACCACCTGCTCGGCAACGACGCCCTCCGCATCGGCTTTGTCGGTGACGTACTTCTTGATGAGCTCCAGCAATGCCGATGAAGGACCCGGTCACCGGCCAGGTGGTCCGGCCGTCGGGCATACGCTGGGCTCGGATCGTTGTTCATTCAGTTGTAGCCATCGCTCGCGCGTGTGTTATCTCGTCTTCGCGCACGGCGCGGGTCTGATCAGACGGGACGGTGACGACCGCGACCGTCTTTCCACTGAGCGCCACAAACTCGACCTCAAAGGCCCGCCCATCGCCCATCTTCATATACGTACACGACGGTGCCGACATCCCCGGCTCGCAATCCGTGCTGTGGAAGATCCTTCGTCAAACGATTCGTTCACGTTCGGTCATCAAGTCCTCCTAAGCCGGGTATGCCGTCACCAGCCGTAGCACTTCAGTACCCTGTTCGACAATCCAGACCATAATCAGACGGATGCATTCGCCCGGAGGGCGTCCTCAGTGTGCCTTCCACTGCATACCGTGTACCGTAGGGCGACTCATAGGTCCCCCCTTCCCGGTGACCACGCATGTGGAGGTCCATGCCGGTGCGACGATTATACTTGAGATGTAACACGTGCCTTCAAGGGGCACGAACGAAAGCCAGAAGATAGTTTCCACTTGATGGAGTTCTATCCTTGACTTAGAATGTGTCCCTGAAGGGCACGAAATGCTCATGAACAGTACACCGCTCAAAACCCTGGGGCCCCAGGCGGCGAAGTTGTTGACGGCGCTCCACGAACGGAGCCGTGCTGTTTTCCGCCTCGAGGATGTCCGGGACATCACGGGTCTCTCCGCAACCTCCGCGAGGAGCTTCGTCCGCAAGCTCGTGGATCGGGGTGTGGCGGCCCGGCTCAAGTCCGGTCTGTACGTCCTGGTCCCCTTCGAGCTGGGAAGGGAGCGGCACTACCTGGGAAACCCTCTCGTCGTCGCCCGGGAGATCATGCACGGGGAGGACTACTACCTCTCGCACGCCACCGCCATGGAGATCCACGGCATGACGACCCAGCCCCAACTGGTAGTCATAGTCAGCACCCTGAAGCCCCGGCGATCCCTGACGGCGCTGGGCGTGGAATTCCGGTTCGTTCGCTGCCAGCACAAGCACCTCTTCGGGCTCACTGACCACTGGGCGACCAAGCAAGAGAAAGTGCGCGTGAGCGACCTGGAGAGGACGATTATCGACGGACTCAAGCAGCCCGAGCATTGCGGCGGGCTGACCGAGGTCGCCAAAGGCCTTTGGATGCGGCGCGAAGACGTGAAGGTCGACCGGCTTGTCCAGTACGCCAAGCGGATCGGTGTCGGCGCCGTCGTGCGCCGGCTGGGGTTCCTGCTGGAGACCTACGAGATGGCGGCGCCGCCGGATCTGGACCGTGTTCGCGCCGGCTTGACGGCGACCTACGTCCGCCTCGACCCGGTCCTTCCGGCCGAGGGGAAACACCTGCGCCGCTGGCGCCTTCAACTCAACGTCGATCCCCAAGAGCTCCGCGCCGTCGTGAGGACCTGATCCATGATCCCGCAGGACATCACGATCCGGGAGCGCATCGTCCTGCCTCTGGAGGACCGACCGGTCCTGCGCGGGTACGAGGAATACCGCGATCTACCCGAGGACGTCCGGGTCCGGGTCTACTCCCTGAACGAGGCGGCATCCGAGAAGATCGTCGCGCTCCTGGACCGGGCCCGGAACGAGCCGCGCGATCTTTACGACCTGTGGTTCCTCACGTCGGGCGGCCACGTGAATCTGTCCGACTTGGTCAACCCCGTGGCGCGGAAGCTGGAGTTCCGGGGGTTGACACTGGCGCAGGTGGGCAAAGAGCTCACCGCCAAGGAGGCACGTTACAAGAAGCTGTGGCAGGTCCGCCTCGCGGCGCAGATGGCCGAGCTCCCCGAGTTCAACGCGGTCTACCGCGAGGTCCGGCGCGCCCTCCGGCAGGGGGGCCTCAGCGGATAACCGGGTCGCTCACAGGGCGTTCTGCCGCCACCGTACGGTATCTCCATCAACGACCAGTGGCGCCAACGAGCTCCTCCGCGAGCGCCGCGCAGTGAGTCCGGAAATTGCCCTGCGCCGCGCGCGTCTGTTTGGCAACTCTCCCGAGTTCTGGCTCAACGCGCATGCGCGCAGTGGACTTGTGGGATGCTGCCCAGACCATCGGAGGTGACGTAGAACGCAAGAACGCATTAAGCCCTTGGTCGTTGCAGAATAGGAGTCGCACCGACCAGCGGATGTGACACTCAACCTGAAAGATGCTTTGAAGATGTTCGTTCTTTGTCTGCTGACGATGCAGGATGGCCCTGCGCTGGTGGTCCCGTGAGTGGATCGACGCTGCGAAGGAACTCGGCTCCGCCCCGGCAGGAGATACGTTCCAGTCCTCCTCGGGCCGCACCCCTTCGCATACCTCTGCTTGCCGGCGTCTGGAGTGACAGGCGGCTCGGTCCTTCGAGAGCCTATTGTCCTACGCCCAGCGGTCGGTAGCCTGGCCTGATGATTCCATCTACGGGATCAATTCATCAGCCGCTGCTGCGCTCGGCGCGAGCGGATGGTAGAGAGACTGGCCGCCGAGAATCCGGAGCCGCCATCGGAGAAATCTGGAGCCCGCCGTCAGGAGATGCGAAGGATCGACGCTCTCGATGCCCGGCTGAACGGTCCGTGACTGGCTGAGCGAACACTGCCCCTGATCCCAGCGGTCAGTTCCTCAGCAAACGGATGACCGGGCTGCAGAGCGCCGAGCCGCCGGCGACTCGGTCTCGGGTGTGGCCGCTGCGGTATCCCTTCCACGAGCTCGCGCCGTTCGTCGCCACGGCACTACAGCGGAAGGATCGTTCAGTATCTTCGCTGCAGATCGCCTTCTGCTGCGTGTGCTGACTGCTGGGCGCCCTTAGATGCGTCATTGCCGGTGTCCCCGAAACCTCCGGTGCCTTGCAAAAGTCGCTGGTCGCGCCGCTTATGCAACAGTTTCGTGATTGCCGGTTGATGAACTGTTGAACGAGGGATGAGGATGGCTGCAGGCGTGCCGGCCCGACACCAGTTGACCGGTCTGGTCGGCGGCTTGCAGTTCCCGGCGCAGGTGAGCCTGACGGTGCGCTGGCTTGGGCGCTTCCCATCGCCCGCGCCCTCCATGGCGCGGGTCCGCCGGCGCTGCGCTGCCGACGCCTTGGACGGAGCACGCGACAGGTATGCCCCGCTACTCTGAAGGCGCAAACGTTACAAAACTTTGCCCGCGAGGTTGACAGCGATGCACCACACCTGATCCGGTCGATCTATCGTAAGCCCCCGCAACAGATAGGGATACACCCGGTGCTCCGGGTTCGCGACGCTGGTGCGTGGCTTGCGGTAGATCGCTTCCAGGCCCAACAGCCGCATCAGCCGCCGCACCCGGTGCCGACCAACCCGTACTCCCGCGCGCGCCAGATGGCGCACCATCTGCCGGCTGCCGTAGAACGGATACTGCAGGTACAACTCGTCGATGCGCCGCATCAACGCCAGCGTCTCTGCACTCTCGCCCACCGGTCGGTAGTACAGCGACGACCGGTTCAGTTCCAGCAGTCTGCATTGCCGGGTCAAGCTCAAACCAGCGTGCTCCCGTTCGATCATCAGCATGCGCTCGGCCCGGCTCAGCGCCCGAGCCCGCGTGATAAAAAATCGCGCTCCACCGTCAGCTCCCCGATCTTGGCATGCAAGTCATGTATGGTCGCGTCGTGGTCCTTCTGCCGGCGGTTGGAAGCGCCAGCGAACAATTCCTGCAAACCGTCCTGCGCCTGCCGCTTCCAGCCGCTCACCTGATTCGGATGAACCTCGTGCTTGGCTGCGATCGTCTGGATCGTGCGGTCACCGCGGAGCGCTTCCATCGCCACCTTGGCTTTGAACTGAGCTGTGAATCGGCGTCGTTTCGTCGCCATTCCCGTTGGCCCTCCTCATGGCCTGGAATACACCCTATCATGCAGTCCATTTTTCCGGGACCAGCTCAGTTCTGCTGGTGCTGGAGGTTCTGGTCAACGGTGACGAACACATCGAACTCGGTCGCAGCCCTGCGGAGCAGCTCGCCGTTGCGGACGCCTGCCCAGCCCCTCCGTGGCACGGTCTGCACCTCATGGCCTTTCAGGAACCGCGCAAGCTGACGCGGGACCGACTCATCGAGGAGAATGCGCACGGTCTACGAGCAGTTCGCCGGCAAGCTCCAGAACTTCCTTGGCCTGTTGGCGGGACACCGACGGGAAGGAATCGAGGAACTTGTCCAGGCTGTCGCCGGCTTCGAGATGGTCCCACAGACTCTGGACGGGTACCCGTGTGCCGGCAAATACGGGCGTTCCTGACATGATCTCTGAGTCCTGGATAACCAATCCGGAGAGGCTACGCATCTGTGCTGGCTCCCTTGGTACGAGAATAATGCAATCTCGGTGTTGATGGAAGAAGGAAGAAGAGCGCTGACCCGTCGAGGGTCTCGGTCCACTGCAGGGGAGCAGCGCGTATCCAGTGGCTGCTTCGCTGGTCCGGAGGGGGGCCCGGAAGGCGACCGAGCAGGTCGGCGAGCGCCGGGCTGTGGATGGGCGTGACCTGGCCGGTCAGCTCGAAGCAGCGCCTGGCATCGTAGTGTCGGCGCATCATCGGGCACCGCAGACCGAGTCGGCGGAGTGTACAGGTAACTCATCACACTACTGACGCGTCGTCCGTTCGTGGGCCCCGTCCATGGGGCCCAACACAGGCGTTCCCGCGCCATGGAGGGCAAGCGTGCGGCTGTCCTGTGGACAGCTTGGCGCGCGTCCGGAGTCACCACCCATCACGCTCACCAGCGACGGGGGTTGTGAGTCACGCAACACCGTGGCAACGTGATCGAGGCTGTGATGGCCTACCGCACTGCAAGGGTGCGGAGAATGTCCTTCATGAGCAGCAGCAGGTGTAGCTCATCTGTCGGCGAGGGCTCGAACTCCGGGATCAGGTGCCGGTAGAAGTCGCTGGCCTCAGAGGTCTCGCCATGGACCAAGAGCCCCCGACAGCCGATCTCGGTGCCAAGGGAGGCGGTGCGCTTGATCACGTCTTTCAGCATCCCTGCACCCAAACCACGCCGTTCGTGTTGGATACTGACGCCAAGTCGCGCCAGCAGAGCAACCGGCTGCGGATACCGTCCAGCTCCCTTCCTCAGCCGCTGCGGGGCGGCCTCCACAGCGATGCTTGCCATGCACCATGCGTAATAGCCGACGACCTCCACGCGGTCTGGCTGCGTGACCACCAAGACCTTCGTCGTACCGGCAGCAGCCGACTGACGGGCGTATCGTCTGAGCCACTGAGTCTGCTCCACGGAACGACACTCGAAGCTCTCCACCACGTGGTCGTTGGTCAGCAGCGCCGGCGGCAGGTATCTGTGGGTCACCCAGTAGCGAAGGGTGAGGCACGCTTCATCAGCTTGCGGAGTCCGGGCAGGTCCCGGGATTGGCGCTTGTTGATGGCCTCCCAGACCTTGGCAACTTTGGGGGACATGATGAATTCGGTGCGATCCGCGAGCACGCGGCGCGCAGCGGTTGTGACGCTGCTCACGACGAACGCAGTGAGATCAGTTCCCACCGCGGCCACGGCTCGGTCGATGAGAGCGCGATCCTCTGGCGTTGTCCTGACTTCCAAACGCTCGCTGCGGCGACGGTTTGCGACTGTCGGCATGTACGGCCAATGTACGTCCTACGGCGATGAGTGGCAACCACGTTGCGCGTACATCCGTAGCCAACATGACTGTTCGCACCGGCCACTATCAGCACTGCCACGAAATCCGCTCGTCGAAGGGGCCTTCGCGCTCCCACTGAATCGCCCAATGGGCCCTTTTGCCGGATCGCGGGTATACCTATCCACGAACCGCCAGGGTTGGTATCCCGGATACGTCCACCGTGCGCTCCGCGACGGCCACGTCATAGCTGCGTTGCAGGTTCGCCCAGAACCCAGCGCCGTTGCCGAATAGCTTGCCGAATCGTACTGCCATCTCCGCCGTCACTGGATGCTGCTCGTTGAGAATATCGTACAGCGTCTGCCGCGATACCCCCAGCGCGGCAGCTACGGCCGTTTTGCTCATCGCCAGCTCCGGCAAGATGTCCTCGCGCAGGATCTCCCCGGGATGTACCGGTTCTATCGAAGGGTGCCTCTCGATCATCAGTGATAGTCCTCCACGTCCACATCCGTCGCCCCGTTGTCATCCCATCCGAACGTAACTCGTACATTGGCGGTAAGACGAACCGCGTAGCGGCCCGCCCGGTCGCCCTTCAACGGATGGAAGTACGCCCCCGGATAGTTCATCTGCTCTGGACTGCCCGCGGCTTCAAGCGCCGACATGATCCGTCTCAGTTTCCGGATCCACTCGGCGTTCAAACCCTTCGTCTGGCCCTTAGTCCAGTAGTCCCGAAGCGCCTTGTGCCGAATGCTTCCGATCACTGTCCTGAATGTGAGGCGGCGCAACCGAGATTGTCAAGCACTGCCTTACATCAGTTGATGCGCTGACGAGTGGTACTGCCCCAAACCCGCCGCCCTCGGGCGCCGCTTTGGCACATCGTGTCCGAAAGCCCAGGAATCTGTCGCAATCCGACAGACTCCTAGAATCGCCGTTGACTTTTCTGAGTCGCCCGCGGGAGATGGTGATTCGGGTTGATCAGATGCGGATGGAGCGCCATCATGACAGTCAGCGCAGTGGTCGGTTGGCGATGACGTTCGGTGACCAGAACGTGCTGAAGGCGCTTGACGCGCTTGACTGCCTGTCGCGCGTGTGCAAGGCTTATCCCGATAGGGTCTTGAACGGATGCCGATGATGCATGACTACACAGTCCAGACCTGCCTCCTGCCTCCTGCTGACGCTGCTGGCGCCCCAAAAAGCCGCCACCCGAGCCAATTCCGGTCGTTCACCATACCCCTCCCCCTCCCCCCAAAACCCTTTATACGACAAGCAATAAGCGCTTGGGCTGAGTGTGGCGCGCGCCGCGCGCGCCACTTCGTCTGCACCTCCGCTTCCCCAGCCGCTTGCAAACCGCACCGCCGGCGTTGCCGGCCACTCACCTTCGCTGCGTCGCCGAACACCGCCCCACGCGGTGCTTCGGGCTCAAGGCCGCGTACGCGTTCACGGAGGTGCTGGATGCAGAAGTAACTCGGGACTCGGGCTGTCGCCCTCGCTTCCGGGCACCTGCGATTGCGGGTGTACCTCGAGAGTGGGCGAGGGATGCACAGCGAAACCAGCACTCTCGAATATCAGGAGCCAAATGATGCAACACGCAGTCTTTCGAAAGATCCTGGCGGTACTGTTCGGGGTAATCCTGGCCGCGCCCGGCCTCTGGGCAAGCCCGGCCGGGGAGGCGGAACCGGCCGCGGCGATGGAAAAGGAAATGGTGACCGACCCCACCACCGGCAAGATGGTGACCGCGCCAGAGTATGGCGGGACATTAACCTATCCCTACAAAGCAGTGAGCGACACTAGTGACCCCTTTATTACCGGCCACCCTGTGGAATACCTCATCGGTACCGTTAATGAGAAGCTCGCCTGGGGGAACTGGGCAATAGATAGGGACGTATGGGACTTTTCCACCTCATTCACCTTTACTGAAGCTGCAACTAGAGGGTGGCTGGCGGAAAGCTGGGAGCAGCCCGACCCACTAACTATTATCTTCAAAATCCGCCAGGGCGTTCACTGGCATGATAAGCCACCGATGAACGGTCGAGAGCTAACTGCCGATGATGTCGTGTATACCTTTCAGCGTAATGTCGTTCTGGGCGACTTCACCGAACGTCCCCTCCAGACTTACGAGTTGATCAACCTGCCATGGCAATCGATAGAGGCCAGCGACAAATATACGGTTGTATTCAAGCTGACCGAACCATACCTCAATGCGCTGACGGCGATCCACGCCGACCAACAGGGTTGGATACTAGCCCCCGAGGTAATTGAGCAATACGGCGACTATAAGGACTGGAGAAACGTGGTCGGCACCGGACCCATTATGCTGACTGACTATGTCGAAGGCGTCTCGACTACCTGGGACAAGAATCCTGACTACTGGGGCCACGACCCAAAATACCCGGAGAACCGCTTGCCCTATATTGACAAGATCAGGGGCCTGCATATGGAAGAAGAAGCAACACGTATCTCGGCGCTACGCACGGGTAAGGTTGATATGATACATTTCGCCGGCGGCGGCGGCGTTGCCATAACATCCCGCGACGTTTTGAGGAGCCTCCAGAATACCAACCCCGACATCCAGGTGGGCCCCTATTTTCTGCGGGGGAGTGGTGCTTTTATCCTGAACATGCAGAAGCCGCCTTTTGACGACGTCAGGGTACGCCACGCTATGCAGATGGCACTGGACCTCGAGACGATTAACGATACCTACTTTGGCGGTTTCGCAAGGCCTGAACCCATGGGGATGATAGGGTTTGCCTTCCCGGAGTATAACAGCCCATTTGAAGAGTGGCCCGAGGAGGTCAAGCAATACTGGCGCTATGACCCGGAAGGTGCCGAGAAGCTCCTTGATGAGGCTGGATATCCGCGCGGCGCGGACGGCGTTCGATTCAAGGTCACCTATGACCACCGCGACGTCTGGGATATTGGCTGGCCAGAGGTGGCCATAAGCTACTGGGCTGCGATTGGCGTTGATGTAACGATCAATATAGTTGACACGGCTACGTGGGCCGGTCGGAGGGGCCATTCGGCGTTCAGTGATACAGGAGAGCTTGTCTATGAGATGTCCACTGGCGACATGGGCTTTAATCTCGCCCCTTCAAAGTTGATGGCCTGGTATCGCGATGAGAGCCCATTTAGCCGCGATTACATCGGCGGGTATGTCGAGACCGCTGAGATGACCGCCGCCTATGAAGCCTTTTTCGCCGCTACCACCTTTGAGGAGCAGCAGAGGGCATTCAAAGAGTTTGATATGCTCGGGATAAAGCAGCACAATCAGATATGGCCTCCCATGGCTCCATTTTATCAGCTGGCCCAGCCGTGGGTGAAAGGCTGGAACGGTGAAATGGACGTGCTGGATGCGGGAACAAAGAGCGTCCTCATCCACCTTTGGATTGACCAGGATCTAAAGGAAGAAATGGGATTCTGAGCACGTCAATCGCCCTTGGGCGACTGAAACGGGAGTCGCTGCGCGAGTCCACGAGCCGGGACCACGCCTAGCAGCGGGGTCCGCGAGCGTTTTCGCGCTCGTTCTACCTGCAGAGAATGGCGCCGGGAGCCTCGAGCTTCCCGGCGCCCATTTTGTTTGCCACGAAGATATGAGAGCCTACATCATCCGGCGGCTGCTGCTGGTCATCCCCACGTTGTTCATTCTGAGCGTGTTGGTGTTCCTGTCGGTCCGCTTCCTCCCAGGCGACGTCATCGGCATCATGGCCAGCCGTATGTTGTCTGTCGGCGGCGAAGTTGACCGTGAAGCTCTTGAGCGCATGCTGGGATTGGACGTGCCTGCCTACGTGCAGTATGGACGCTGGATCGGAGATATTTTGCTGCGCGGCACCCTCGGCGAGTCGCTGCTGGGCGGCTGGCGGATCGAGGAGCGCATGCTGGGACGACTGCCGGTCACCGCCGAGCTCGGCGTGCTGGCCATCGTCATCGGACTGGTCATCGCGCTGCCGGTGGGCATCTACTCGGCGGTGCGGCAGTACACGGCTGCCGACTACCTGGGACGGTCGGTCGCCATCATGGGGCTGGCGACGCCCAACTTCTGGCTGGGAACGATGGTGATGATCTACCCCGCCATCTGGTGGACGTGGTCGCCACCGATGGAGTTTCTTTCGTTCTCCGAAGACCCGCTGGGGAACCTCGGCATGTTCATCGTCCCCAGCCTGATCCTGGGAACCTACCTGGCGGCCAGCACCATGCGCATGACGCGCACCATGATGCTGGAGGTGCTGCGGCAGGACTACATCAGGACCGCCTGGGCCAAGGGGCTGCTGGAGCGGTCGGTGATCCTGCGCCACGCGGTCAAGAACGCGATCATCCCGGTGGTGACGCTGGTGGGCATGCAGCTGCCGATTCTGGTGGGCGGCTCGGTGATCATCGAGAACATCTTCAACCTGCCGGGGCTGGGGCGGCTGATGCTGGACGCGCTCAACAACCGCGACTATCCGGTGGTGTCGGCGGTGAACCTGTTCTTCGCCACTGTCGTCGTGGTGGTCAACCTGCTGACCGATCTGCTGTACGCGTCGCTGGACCCGCGGATTCGCTACGAATGAGGCAATCAGGCAATGAGGGAAGCCCATGGGTGACGTATCCCAGTTGACCCCGGCCGTCGCCGAGCCGGCCGTGGGCGCGGTTGCGGCTGGGCAGGCCGGGCTGAGGAGGTTCTTCGCGCGGCTGGTGCGCGAGCAGCCGTTGGGGACCGCCGGCGGCATCGTCATCCTGATCCTGGTGCTGGTCAGCATCTTCGCCGATTCGCTGGCGCCCTACCGCTACGAGGAGATCCACCTGCGCGACCGCCTGCAGGCCCCCTCGACCGCGTACCTGCTGGGCACCGACCACGTCGGGCGCGACCTGCTGAGCCGCCTCATCCACGGGGCACGGCTGTCGCTGACGGTGGGGCTGGCCGCCACCGTCCTCACCGTCGTGGTGGCGGTGCTGATCGGCGGCACCACCGGCTTCATCGGCGGTCGCCTGGACTTGGTGACGCAGCGCTTCGTCGACGCCTGGATGGCGTTCCCGGGGCTGCTGTTGCTGCTCACCATCATGTCGATAGCCGGGCGCGGCATGCTGCAGATCATCGTGGTGCTGGGGGTGTCGGGCGGCATCCCGGCCTCGCGGGTGGTGCGCGGCGCCGTGCTGGCGGTGAAGGAGAACGCCTACTTCCAGGCGGCGCAGGCGATCGGCAGCTCGCGCCGGCGCTCGCTGCTGCGCCACGTGCTGCCCAACATCGCGGCGCCGATCATCATCATCTTCAGCATCAACGTCGGCGGCGTAATCATGTCGGAGGCGGCGCTGAGCTTTCTGGGCTTCGGCCTGCCGCCGGACATCCCGAGCTGGGGCGGCATGCTGAGCCGCGAGGGGCGCCAGTACATGGAGATCGCGCCGCACCTGGCGCTGTGGCCGGGGCTGTGCCTGACCGTGGTGGTGTACAGCCTCAACATGTTCGGTGACGCGGTGCGCGATCTGCTGGACCCGCGGCTGCGCGGCCGGCTCGGCCGCTACGGCGCCGACGCCACGGCGCGGCCGAAGGCAAGCTGACCGTGAGCTGAGGTCGCCTGGCCATCGAGGCGTTGGACGCCGGCGCTGCAACGGCAAGCGGCACCGATTGACGTCGGTTCATTCGTTCATTCCCGATTGATCACGTCTACCCCGACGCCGGGATTCGCGATGCCGACCCTCCGCCTGGGGCGGTATGACGCCGGACGCGGTATGGGCGTGACCTGGCCGGTCAGCTCGAAGCAGCGCCAGGGCACCGCAGACCGAGTCGGCGAAGTGTACCGAGTTAGGTGGTCCCGTTAGAGCTGGCTCCGAGAAGCGCGCCAGCGGGGGTTCCCGGTCGGCCGCACACCCATGGGTCGGCGCGGCGGTGGCGAAGCTGAAGGATGGAGGCGCCGGAGTGATCGAGCGCTGGGGCCGACCGGTTCGCACATTGGTGGGAGGGGTGGACAGCCGCCCGCGAGCCGCAGGTGGCTGCCCCGCGCGGCATCCCGACTGGGCGCGGAATGCAGCACGCTCCGTTGGCTTCTTGTTCGTTGATGGCTCTTTAAACCGACCTGGCGGCATCGGTATCCACGCGTCCCCCACCACCCCTGAGTCGCGGGTCGAGCAGGTCCCGCATGGCATCACCCAGCATGTTGAAACTGTACACCACGATCGTCAGGCCCAGCCCGGGCCACAGCGCCAGCCACGGCGCCTGCTCCATGAACCGCCGCCCCTCCCGGCTCAGCATCCCGCCCCAGCTCGGGACCTTGATGGGCAGCCCGAAGCCGAGAAAGCTCAACGACGCCTCGGCCAGGATGACACCGCCGACGTTGATGCTGAAGACGATGATGAGGGGCGCCACGATATTGGGCAGGACATGGCGCACCAGGATCTGCGTAGTGGGCGCGCCCACGGCCTTGGCTGCCAGAAAGTAGTCGTTCTCCTTCGTGGCCACCACCGCGCCTCTGACCACGCGCGAGCCGCCCACCCCGCCGGCGATCCCGAGCACCACGATGATCTGCGGCAGACCCTGCCCCGCGACCGACATGATCGTGAGCAACAGCAGCAGTCCCGGGAACGCCATCCAGGCATCGACGAAGCGCTGCACCGCCAGGTCCAGCTTACCGCCGAGGAATCCGGAGGTGCCCCCGATCAGGATAGCAACCACCACATTCAGCGTGGTCGCCGCCAGACCAACGACCAACGAGATACGTGCCCCGAAAAGCAGACGGCTCAACAGGTCGCGGCCCAACTGGTCGGTCCCCAGGAGATGGCGGGTCGATGAGCCCTGCAGCCGGTCTGCCAGGTTCAGCTGATCGAAGGGATAGGGGGCCAGAACATCGGCGAAGATCGCCACCAGAATCAGGATCAAGATGACGATCCCGCTGGCGATGCCCAGGGGCTTCTGCCGCCACAACCTGCCGAAGAAATCGGCAAACGGCCCCCGCGCCTCAGTCATACCGCACCCTCGGGTCCAGATAGGAATAGAGCAGGTCGATCAGGAGATTGAACAGCACCACCGCGGTGCCGAAGAACAGGTTGACCCCGGAGACCACCGGGTAGTCCCGGTCTTCGAGGGCAACCAGCATGAGCCGACCCAATCCCGGCAGGTTGAAGATGTTCTCCATGATGACCGAGCCACCGATCAGGATCGGCAACTGCAGGCCGATCAGGGTAACTACCGGGATGAGTGCGTTCTTGAAGGCGTGCCGCATGACGACCACCCGCTCCCTGAGACCCTTCGCCCAGGCCGTCCTGACAAAATCCTGGCGCAGCACCTCCAGCATCATGGTGCGCGTCATGCGCATGGTGGCGGCCGCCAGAGCCGTGCCCAGAACCAGGCTGGGGAGGATGAACACCCCCAGATTCCCCAGCGGGTCTTCGCCGAACGGGACCCACTCCATCGGCGGCGACCACGCCCACCAGAGTGACGGGTAGAGCACCACCATGATTGCCAGCCAGAAGTTGGGCGTGGCCAGGCCGAGGATGGCGACCGAACGCCCCACGTAGTCGGCGGCGGTATCCTGGCGAATCGCCGAGTAGATGCCGACCGGCAGGGCGATCAAGAGCCCGATTACGATAGCTATGACTCCCAACTCGGTGGTTACCGCCAATCTACCTATTATTTTCTCCCTTACCGCCCCTTGGTTGCCAATCAGTGACTGGCCAAGGCTGCCCTGAAGGAGACCTGTAAAGCGGGTCTCACCGGTAATCCAGTCAGGGGTCGGCACCACCCCTATCCAGCGTCCATACTGTACGTAAACGGGGACGTCCAATCCCATCATACGCTCGAGCGCTGCACGGTCTACGTTCGCACTGAGGAATTCCATCTTACCCAACATCGCGTCTATAGCATCGCCGGGGATGAAGCGCACCGAGAGAAAGACCAGGATAGTCAATACAAACAGGGTGGGGGTTATCAGCAATAATCGCCTGATGATATAGGCTCTCATTTCAGCCCAAGGGAACGAAGAGCCGGGAAGCTCGTGCCTCCCGGCTCTCTTCTGAAACCCCTAATAACCCATTGCTTCCTTGAGCTCACTATCAACCCAGAGGCGGGCGAATATGACATAAAACTCGTTCGGTGTCGGGGGCGCCATCTCACCGCTATAGCCGATGATCCACGGCTGGACGAACGTAAAAAATGGACTTATAGGACCAAATATCAGCCAGTGCTGCGACATCGCGTACTTATCTGCCTCGGCAATCAGCCTCTTCTGCTCCTCATCGGTAGGAGCGGCTAGGGCGGCCTCAACGATGGCGTCCAACTCAGGCCACTGGGATCCGCCGCGGTTCCACATGTCGTCCGAATGATACCAGCCCGCCATCATGACAGGGTCAAAAAGGTTGCCCGCAATGGCACTGTAAATGCCTTCCCCAGTACGCGACCACAGCCTCTCGTGATATTCGGCGCTGGAAAGTGCAGCAATCTCAACATCGACGCCAATCTCAGCCCAGTAGGCGGCAGCTATTTCTGCATAGTCCAAGGTTGCCCAAGCCCCGTAATTCAGGGTGGTCTTGAATCTCGTGCCGTCGGCGCCGCGCGGATACCCAGCCTCATCCAGGAGCTTCTCGGCAGCCTCCGGGTCAGACCGGTAGTATTGTTTGACCTCTTCGTCCCACTCCTCGAAGGGGATGTAATACCCGTTCACCCTTATCAGCCCGTGAGGTATCGCATTTGCATGACCCTTCCAGTACGTAGCGGCAATGCTCTCGTTGTCCAACGCCATCTGCATCGCCCTGCGCACGTTGATGTCGTTAAAGGGCGGCACGCGATGGTTAGGAGCAAAAGAATCACTCGACCGAAACCACCACTCGTGCGCCACGATTTCCGGGTTGGTCTGATTGAGACTCTCTACTTGGTCCAGAGACTTAACATGCTGTTTGAAATCAACCTTGCCTGAGCGTAGTGCCGCCACAATTGATGCTTCCTCTGGAATAATCAGTACCCGAAACTCGTCAACGTATGGCAGGCGGTTCTGCGGGTATTTTTCGTCATAGCCCCAGTAGTCAGGATTCTTGACATAGGTCATACTGCTCTCTTCGACTAGGTCGGTCAGCATAAAGGGTCCAGTGCCTACCAGGTTTCTCCAGTCCTGAGTGTCGCCGTGTTGCTCGATCACCTCAGGGGGCATTATGTAAACAAAGTAGTCGACGAGCATATACCGCAGCGCAGCGAGGAATGGCTCCTTCAGCTTCATCACAACCGTCCAATCGTCCGTGGCCGTTACCGATTCCCACGCGGACGGCCAGTCAGAGTCAAATTGATGAAAAGCGCGCGGCGTGTGACTCACCGGGTTCACCCGGGCTCACGCCGCGCGCGCATAGGGTTCTTTGAGTATCATTTTGCACCCCCATTTTCTGTGGATTTCGGCAATTGACGCACAGTAGGGCCTGTTATGGGTGCTTGCCGTGTTGTAGGGTGCGCGGCGCGTGCGCGCCCTGTCATACAGGCACCGTCCGCTCGGCGGACATCGGCACCTGCCTCACAACGCGACACTGGGAGGTGGTCCGCGCTGCAGCGCGTCTGAATGGCCGGCAACGCCGGGGGTATCGCGGGCGGGGATCCGGGACCGTTGCGGTCGCCGGGGAAGGCGCGGGCGGCCCGCATGCCGGTTCGGCGATGGACGGAGCCGGCGCCACCAATAGCCACGACGGTGGCGACGGCGACGGCGCGCGCGGGGTCGCCTTGGGGACGATCAGCCGGAGCGGGTAATTGTTGCTCGTATAACGAGTTGCTTGGAGGGGGAGGGTAGGCCGCGGGGCGGTTGCGTCACCAACCGGCCACTGCGCTGACTGTCGTCATGGCGATTCATCCGCATCCGTTTGATCCCCGAGCAGCCCATCGTTGCACGCTCGCTGAAAGATGTCAAGCGCGCGCGGACTCACTCGACTCACTCGACTCACTCCGGGAGACTCCGGGAGACTCCGGCCACTCCGGCCCGTGTCGAAGAATCCGAAGAATCGCCACAGTCGCCAACGGGCATCATTTGACAGGCGTGCACATCGCCCAGCGCGAACAGGGCGCGGTCCAGCAGAGTGTCGTCAAGATCGAACAGGATCGACTTGATCTCGCGTCCGCGCGGCACGGGTGCGAAGGCCCCTTCTGATCGGCGGATGGGATCGTCATTGGGGAGTAGGCGTCTAAGCACATATACGCATATAATGGATGTATGAGTGCAACTCGCTGGTCGCTGGTGGTCTCCGAAGCTACTGACCGCGCCCTGCGCACCTTCCTTGCGAGTCGGGGACTGAAGAAAGGGCATCTCTCGCAGTTTGTTGAGGAGGCCGTGAGAGAAAAGCTGTTCGATCTGACCGTCGCAGAGGTCAAGGCGCGAAACGCGGGGCAGACCGATGCTGTCACGCAGGCCGTGGAGGAGGCTCTCGAGCGAGCGTGAGACGTGCGTGTCGTGCTCGACACCGGAATCCTCGTTGCCGCTCTGATCACACGGGACACGCCCCCAGACCAACTGTACCAGCTGTGGCGAAAGCGACGGTTCACACTGATCACGTCGGAGTCGCAGCTCGATGAGTTCCGGCGTGTTACCCGATACCGAAAGCTGCGCCAGTTCCTGAAGGCTCACGAAGCGGGGACCCTCCTGCGCGGGGTGCGTGCCCGAGCTGTTGTGGTCTCAGAGCTGCCAGAGATCGATCTTGTCGATGACCCGGACGACAATATCGTGCTTGCCACTGCGCTCGCCGGCGCTGCTGACTATCTGGTCACCGGAGATCGGCGTCACCTATTGCACATGAAGAAAGTGCAGCAGACGAGGATCCTGACGGCACGTGAACTGACAGAGTTGCTGCACTGACCGTTCCGGAATGTTGTATCCCACGTAATCTCGTCATCGGATTCTCAGAATAAATCGTTGGGCAACGGGGCGGAGAATCCCGTTCCTGCGCCTGCATCAGAGGCGTAGTTCGTCAAGGTGTGACCAGCATACATCAACAGCCGCGAACGTGAATCGCAGATCCCGGGTGAGGCAGGCAGCCCGTTGATCTCGATCCATAGCAAGCTTGCTTCGCTTGGGGTAGCCGAAGTGGCGCCACAACTTGGTCTTCGTCTTCCCTCTTTTCACGGTGCTTCTCGATCACGTCGATGATCTGGGTCAGGTCGCTTGTGCGCACTGGTGGAGGTGGCGAACAAGACGGCAGCTGGTAGCTGACTATCGCTGGCAGCCGGCCGTCGGGAAGAAACGGGCCTGCCGCCAGACCGTTACCAACTCCCTGGTCGCGCCGCTCAGCGACGGCAGTCCGGCTTCGCGGTATCCCTGCCCTCACATCACAAGCGGCTACGTGGCTCCGATACCAATGCCCACGTGCATCGGCTTCGAGGTGACCGGCCAGGTCACGCCCATGCACAGCCCGGCGCTGGTCGACCTGATCGGGCGCGTTCGGGGCGCGCCTCCGGAGTACCGACGGGCTCCCAGCCCACGACGTCCCGGTCGCGGTCTGGGAGCTGCATGCCACCCGGGGGCGCCAGGGATGGCGCCACGGGTGGGGGTCACCGTGCATCCGGCGTGCGTGACACCGCGGGGATCCCGGTCGGCCACGCGAACTTCGTTCGCGCGCACCCACGGGTCGGCGCGGCGGCGGCGAAGCTGAAGGATGGAAGCGCCGGAGTGATCGAGCGCTGGGGCCGACCCGTTCGAGTAGATGAACATGATGTTGGCCGATGTTGGCCAGCACCAGGTTGACATCCTCCTGGCGCACCGCCTCATACATGAGACGGCCAACCTAGCAGTGGATCCGCTCGGACCAGCGCGTGTGCACCACACCGGTGTTCGCGATTACAGCCGGCTTTTCCAGTAACCAGGCTTGCGACGATCGTGGGCGACAGCGAGCACTCGGATCGTGGTTTCGGTCTCGAGGTTGATGTAGACGATATGGTACGGGAAGCGCTTCACAGGTGCGCGCCGCACACGCAACTCGGCGGGCACGCGAGGCACGAACACACCTGCACGTGGGAAGCGAACGATATGGGCCAGGGTGGCGTCCACCGTGTCGAGGAACTCGGTGCCCAATCCGGCTCTCGCTGGTCGTCGTACCAGCGGGCGGCAGCGCGGTATTCCTGTTCTGCCTCGTCTTCAAACCGGATAGCGCGGCTCACCGCCGACGCAACTCGTCTTCGGCTCGCCGTCTCACATCTTCCCAGGGAGTTCCAGCTGATTGGCCGGAGAGAATCCGCCGCGCCCGCCGCTCGATTTCAGCGGCCCAAGCTGTCTCGACATCCTGCATGTCGCTTTCGGCCTCGTCCAGGCTGGCGAGCAATTCGGCAGCCACATCGGCGCGTTCTTCGGCAGGCAGCGTCAGGGCTTCGCGGAGAAGCTGTTGCGTACGAGAGGTCATAGCGGCATTCTAACCGCGGTAAGGCAGCCCACCAAGCCGCTCCAGCCTAATCGCCGATGCCAGGCGCCGCTTCAAGCTGACCGGCCAAGTCATGCGCGGGCTCGCCGGATGCGGGCTCTCTAAATCCAAATCTATACCGCCCTGGCGGCATCGGCACCCAGGCGACCACCACCACCCCTCAGCCGCGGGTCGAGCAGGTCGCGCATGGCGTCGCCGAACATGTTGAGGCTGTAGACGGTGAGCGTCAGGCAGAGACCGGGCCAGAGGGCAAGCCCTGGCGCCATTTCCATGTACTGGCGCCCTTCCCTGCTGAGCATGCCTCCCCAGCTAGGAATCTTTATTGGTAGACCGAATCCGAGGAAGCTCAGAGAAGCCTCAGAGATGATCACCCCGCCGATGTTGATGCTGAATATGATGATTACGACAGGCGCAATATTGGGCAGGACATGGCGCATGAGTGTTCTCCACTTTGAGGAGCCAAGCGCCTCTGCCGCCTGAAAATACATATTCTCCTTGATGTCGATAACGGCACCCCTCAACACTCTTGAACTGCCGATGCCTCCTGCTATCCCCAGGACCATTATTATCTGTGGTATACCGCGCCCCACCAGGGACATTGCGGTCAACAATATGAGCAGTCCCGGGAGGGCCATCCAGGCATCGACAAATCTCTGCACAGCCAGGTCCAATTTACCGCCAAGAAATCCTGAAATGCCGCCTATCAGGACCGCCACCACGACATTGAGAGCGGTCGCGGACAGACCGACAACTAACGAAATACGAGCACCGTAGATAAGGCGGCTCAAGAAGTCTCGCCCCAATTGGTCGGTCCCCAGCAGATACTGGGCAGATGAGCCCTGCAGCCTGTCTACCAGATGTTGTTCCCAAAATGGATAAGGTGTTAGAACATCGGCAAAGATAGTTACGACAGTCAATAGCACTATGATAATCCCGGAAACAATTCCCAGTGGTTTCTCCGTCCACATCCTGGTAAGGAAATTAACCGGCAAAGAACTTTTCTTAGGCTTCTTTAGTGCTGATGGTATCCCTATGGCGTTACTCATACTCGCTCCTTTATTTATAGCGGACCCGGGGATCCAAAAAAGGATATATCAGGTCTATCATTAGATTGACCCCTATAACGACCGCGGCGAAAAACAGGTTTATTCCGGAGACCACCGGGTAGTCTCTGTTATTGAGTGCCACTACCATGAGACGCCCCAACCCCGGCAGGTTGAAAATGTTCTCTATGATAACGGAGCCACCCACCAGGATAGGCAACGACATGCCCATCAGGGTTACTACCGGGATGAGGGTATTCCTCGCGGCGTGCCTCACAACGACTACCCTCTCACTGAGGCCCTTTGACCAGGCAGTCCTGATATAGTCTTGCCTGAGCACCTCCAGCATCATGGTGCGCGTCAGCCGCATGGTACTGGCCGACATGGCCGTCCCCAGAATCAGGCTGGGAATGATGAGCACCCCGAGATTCCCCAGCGGGTCTTCCGGGAAAGGAACCCACTCCATCGGTGGCGACCAGCCCCACCAGATTGCCGGGTAGATCATGACCATGAGGGCGAGCCAGAAGTTGGGAGTTGCCAAGCCGATGACGGCGGCGGTGCGCCCCAGGTAGTCGGCGGCCGTATCCTGTCGAATCGCCGAGTAGATGCCGACGGGCAGGGCTATCAGGAGCCCGATTACGATTGCCATGACACCAAGCTCGATGGTTAAAGGCAATCTACCCATTATCCTTCCCTCTACCGTCCAACCGCCCCACAATGATTCGCCGAGGGTGCCGTGCAGCAAGATATCTCCTACCCAGCGTCCATACTGCACGTAGACCGGAAGGTCTAATCCGAGCAGGCGCTCAATAGCTTCACGGTCTACATCTCCGCCAGCGTCCAACTCCATCTTGTCCACCATGATGTCTATTACATCCCCGGGGATGAAGCGGACCATGAGAAAGACTATGATGGTCAATATCCATAATGTCGGGATTATCAGCAATAACCGCCTGATGATATAGGCTCTCATGGCACACTCCGCATTGCTATTTCCCCGTCATTGCCTCGGGGAACCGGGAGGCTTGAGCCTCCCAGCTCCCTTTTCCCATGAGCTAGGCCACCAGGGGTGACCCCCTAATAGCCCATTGATTTCTTCAGCTCACTATCAATCCAGAGGCGGGCCGAGACGTAATTTGGATTACCAAGCCCGCTCAACTCACCGTTGTAACCCTTGATCCACGGCTGGAACGCTTCAAATGATGGATTCATAGGACCCCATACGGCCCAGTGCCTCTCTACCGGGTACATATCTGCCAACTTCGCCCACCGCTGCTGCTCCTCGATGGTGGTAGCGGCTGCGGCGGCTGCAAACAGGGCGTCATAATCCGGGTCGTTCGCTGCGACACTATTGGCTGCCGCGGTAGTGAGGAAGCGGTCTGGAGCACTAAGGGGACGAGCCAAGCTCCCATAGGCCATTTCGTGTGACAGCATTTCGAAATCATAGTCTCTTCTTTTTGAGGCAAATGGACCTATCGGCGTCATCTGGACATCGACATCAACACCAATGTCACGCCAGTATCCAGCGAGTAGTTCATAGTAGCTCGGATCGTACCGGTCCAGGACGGTATATACGCTGCTGAATCTCATGCCGTCGGCGCCCCGAGGTAATCCGGCCTCATCAAGCAGCGCTTCTGCCCCTTCCGGGGCATAGTCATACGCCTCTTTGAGCTCGGCGGGCCACTCTTCAAACGGGACGAAATAGCCGATGGCAGCATCCCCTTGCTGCCCGTGAGGTGTGGTATCTCCATAACCCTTGAAGAAGACATTGTTGATTGTCTCAAGGTCCAATGCCATCTGCATTGCCTTGCGCACCCTGATATCGTCAAAGGGCGCCTTGTTTATGTTAAGACCAGTAGCACCGGTCGACGCACCGAGGTTCGTCCTCAGCTCGATTTCGGGGTTGGTCCTCTCGAGACTCTCTGCCTGGTCGACGGACCTTAGTACACTGGCGTAACCGAGAAAATCCACCTTACCCGAGCGCAGTGCCGCTATACGTGTTGCCTCTTCTGGCATGATCGGGCTCCTTACCTCGTCAACATAGGGCAGCCGGTTCTGCGGGTATTTTTCGTCGTAGCCCCAGTAGTTGGGATTCCTGGCATAGGTTACAACGGTGCCCTCGACGTAGTTAGTCAGCTCAAAGGGTCCGGTGCCGACCAGGTTCCTCCAATCACTAGCGTCTCCGTGTTCCTTGATTACCTCGGGGGGGTATATTTGCCCAGCAGTGTCGAATAGGATAGTCCCCAGCGCATCCAGCCTTATCTCCTGCAGCTTGAAAACGACCGTCCATTTGTCGATGGCCGTTATCGATTCCCATTTGAAGTTCTTCAAAATCCAAGCAAAGGCGCTAGGTTCGCTGAAGCCGCTGCCCGTACCCGTTACACGGTGAAAGTTATATTCGACGTCGTAGGCATCGAGCTCCCGACCGTTCATCGGTGCCTTATCGTGCCAGTGAACGCCCTGGCGGATTTTGACGATAACGGTTTTGATGTCGGGCTGGGACCAGCTTTCCGCCAGCTCCCCGGTCAGGGCAGATACAGGGGGGGCCGTCTTAAAGCTAAATTCGCTCCTGTCTATTCCCCAGTCCCCGTTGGCTAGCCTCTCCAGAACACCAGTGGTGAACATGCCGTACCATCCCGAAAGCATGACGTCAGGATTCGGACCCTCTTCATTCCAGGGGACGGTAATTGTCCCGCCATACTCTGGTGCCACCACCGGTTCGCCGGTGGTGGGGTCGGTCACATAGCGCTTGTCGGCGGCGGCTGCCGGTGCCTCCTCCTCTGCGCCAGCAGCCCACAGGCCGGTTGCGGTCAGGACCAGGACCAACGCAACCGCGAGGGTCCTCATGATGCTTACGATAACATTCATGGTTTTCTCCATAAATCAAAGTTTTGAGAGTACTGGATAGCGGACAAGCGGACTGCCGCTGCCTGGCTACTCTCGGGCCCGCAACGCGGACGGCCAGTCTGAGTCAAATTCATATGAAAAGCGCGCGGCGTGTGACTCACCGGGTTCACCCGGGCTCACGCCGCGCGCGCGTGCGGTTCTTTGAGTATCATTTTGCACCCCCTTTGCTGAACTGCAGGGTGCCCTGACAGATGCCTGACAGAAGCTGTCTGTCTCGGGCCGGTAGGAGACACAAGATGTGACCCGCACGTGCGACCCATGATGCAAGCACCGACCGCGCCGCGGACGTGGGCATCCGGGTCATAACCCCACACCGGGTGGTGTGCCACCATCGAATGGTGGTCGGCGAAGCAGCGAATCCGATTGGCCGGCAACGCCGCGTGGGTTTTGCTGGCAGTCAGTAGGCGGGGATCCGGGACGTTGCGGTCGCCGGGGAGGGCGCGGGCGGCCCGCATGCCGGTTCGGCGATGGACAGAGCCGGCGCCACCGATAGCTACGGCGGTGGTGAAGGCGACGGCGTGCGCGGGGTCGCGTACGGGGCGATCAGCCGGAGCGGTTAGTTGTTTCTCGGTTCGAAAAGTGGGGGGGTGGGGGGTAGACCGCGCCAGTTGCGTCACCAACCGGCCACTGCGCTGACTGTCGTCATGGCGATTCATCCGCATCCGTTTGATCCCCGAACCAGCCATTCGGTGCACGCTCGCTGAAAGATGTCAAGCGCGCGGACTGACTCACAGCAGTTCTCGGTGAACGGGTGCTGGAGGTAGGTTGCACCACCGGCTGCGTTACCGCCAGCCGGTGGGAGCGCTGGGACGTGTCGTCACGCATCACCGTGCCCATGAGAATGCAGTAATCCACAGCGCGCGGCAAACAGTCAAGCTCTCCCACGCGATCACAGCAATTCTCGGTGAACAGGTACTGGTGGCAGTAGGCTGCACCGGCTGCGTTACCGCCAACCGGTGGGGGTGCTGGGACGTATCGTCTCGCAATCACCGTGCCCATGAGAATGCATGGCACGAAACGCTACGACAACCAGTCAATAGGCCGCAATTGGAATATTTTTCTATGTGGTCGGGCGGGCGCCAGCGGCCGCCAGGTCAGGGCTTGGCGAACGGAGCGGGAGTGCTGCGGGTTCCCTCAGTCACGCCTGAACCCACGCGGCGGCTCGACGCTCTCCAGTTCGGAAGATCAAGGGTGCATATCTCCTCCAGCTTGTGTGCGAGCGCGGATTCCCCGAGGCTGTCGGGCAGGTTGTCGAGCTACGCTTGGTACTCATTCTGAAGGTCGAGCAGGGTGCGTACCGCATCCTGCCAGCGCTGCGCTCGGGATCGGCGGTCCTGCGGTGGTCGGTAATGCTGCTGCGGTTGCGGTGCCTTGCGGCGCTCTCGATAACGCCGTTGCCGCTGTGCGTTGGTCAAAGCCATGGTCACTGCGCACCGTTACGTAACGGTGTCGGCGGTGCGGCCGCGGTCTGATCTGCGGTCTCGACCTCGGCATCCGCGGCGCGCCACAAGGCGTTCTGGCAGCCGCCGCTCAAGGCGACGAAGCTGTCGCCGCCGAGCACCACCTCAGCGTATTCGAAGCCCGAGTAGGGCAGCGGCGGCACGCCGGCGATGGTGACGCCGAGGTGTCCGGTGGCGATGAAGTCGCACCGGCCGAGGCGACCGGGTGGATGCGGGGTGCTCCTTCGTTGGGTACTCAGCCACACCTTACTCACGCCGGGTCGGCCACGATCACCGTCGGCGGCCCCCACCGGCGCCGCCGTGCCACCGCCCGCGGCCCAGCCTGCGCGTCCCGGCGCCGATCCGGGCGCATGGCCCTCTCCACAGCCGTATCGCCCGGCGCACTACCCGCGATCAGGCGGTCATCGGTCGCGCAGCGGGGCTCCGGGAGCGGGTCGTGGTGCTGCTGATCGATCTGCTCTGCACCTGGCTGGACCCGCGGGTGCGCCATGAGTGAGCGTGAGCGCCGCGGCCGGTTCGCCGGTGTGTTCAGCCGGTTGTGGCGCTGGGGATCGCGGGCGGGGTGGGCGGCTCGAGAGTGGTCCGGGGCGCCGTGGTCGCCACCAAGGAGAACGATCTTTTTCTGGCGTCCAAGGCCGTTGGCGCGCCCACCACGGAGGTGTTGGCGCGCCACGTGCTGCCCAACATCATGGCGCCGCGGATCGTGATCTTCAGCATCAACATCGGCGGCGTGATCCTGGCCGAGGCGTCGCGAGCTTCCTGGGGTTAGGGCTGCCGATCCAGGTGCCGAGTTGGGGCGGGATGCTGAGCCGGGAAGGGCGGCGGTTCATGGAGCAGGCGCCCTGGCTCGCTTTCTGGCCGGGGCTGTGCCTGACGGCGGTGGTCTACAGCCTCAACATGTTCGGGGACGCGATGCGCGACCTGCTCGACCCGCGCCTGCGCGGCGGCGGCGGTCGCCTCGGCGCTGGCGGCTCCGGGGGCATACGGCCACGCCGGGTTCGGGTATCCTGCAGGCCCGATGCACGATGAGAACTACAAAAAGATCTTCGCCTTCCCGCGCGTGATCGAAGATCTCCTGCGCGCCTTCGTCCCCGGCGACTGGCTCCAGGAGGTCAGCTTTGCCACTCTGGACAAATTGTCGACCGAGTACATAAGCGACGAGTTGCTCAAACGCCACGGCGACAACGTATGGCGGATGCGCTTGCGCAAGAACTGGCTGTATCTGCAGCCGATCACCGCGCGACGTGGCGCAGGTGGCGGAGATGTTGGCGGCGTGGCTGCCGGACCTGCAGGTGCGGCGGGCGTTCGCGGACTGGATGCGGCAGATCGTGGAGCGGCTGGTGCCGAGCGGCGTCGAGTTGCCGCCGATACGGAAGTTGGAGGACGTGAGTATGACGTTGGTGGAACGAGCGGCCGAGTGGTCCAAGGAGTGGCTGAAGGAAGGCCTTGAGCAAGGGCTTGAGCAAGGGCTCGATCGCGAGCGAGCGCTGCTGTGCCGAATGACGGCGTCGCGCTTCGGTGTGGCCACCGCCGAACGCCTGGCGGAGTTGTTGGCGCCCATCACCGACGCGGAGCGTCTGGCCGACATCGGCGATTGGCTGGTGCAGTGCGACACCGGCGCCGACTTCCTCGCCCGCGTCGGCGCGGCGCCGGCCGGAGGGAACTCGGACAGAGCCTGAGCCAAGTTGGCGTGGTGGAAGGCACGACGATGGCGCTGTTCGCATGCTCACCAGCGATCTGGCGCCGCGTATCGTGGACCAGTGCGTGGCGCGCAACCGGATGCTCGCCGACCACTGGCGCGGCCGGCCCCCGCCGCCCAGTTCGAAACGGTGGCTCAGTTCGAAACCGCCGCAGAATTCGCCTGACGGAGGTTCGTCCCGCCCGAAGCCCGTTGCGGACTCGCGGGCGGCGGTCCGGAGCCGTTCGGCTTACTTTGCGTCGATGCCGGTGACGCGGCCGGACAGCGACAGGTCGCCGGAGGCGATGTCGTGTACCCCGGTGACGCACAGCAACGGGGCCTCCGCCTGCTCGTTGATCTGCAGTTCGGCGGTTACGGCGTCGAACGCGACGTTCTCGGTGTCGCTGACGGGCACCGTGATCCGGGCGCTGCTGCCGTCCAGCAACGGGCTCATGCCGGGGCTGTCGAGCGCGATCGGCAGGTAGGGCGCGGTGGCCGGAAGCAGATCCACACCCGGTGACACGTCGCGCACCTTGAGTCCGGCGCCGCAGGCGGCGTCCTCGACCAGCACTACCCAATGCGAATGCCACTCGGCGCCGTCATTGGCGGGATCGCCGTCCTGGTCTTCGTCGTACAGCGGGGTGTCGTCGAAGTCGGGGTGGGCGGTGATCGCCAACGACAGAATGCCCGAGCCCGGATCGAAGCCGACTACCGCCGGATCGAGGCTGGTCGGCCAGACGTAGGATTCGACCTTGGCGCCGGCCAACTGACCGATTGCAATCGGTTTCACGCTGCCCGCCTGCCCCGCCACCTCCATCATGAACGTCAACAAGCGGCCGTCGGTGGTGGCTCCCGCGCTGACGATGTCGAACGCGGAAGGCTTGCTCGCGTCGATCTCGCTCATGATCGCTGGCAGTAGAGGAGAGCACCGCAATCTGCCACGAACAGCGGCCAGTCACCTGAACAAGCGAGCGGCCGGGACGCGACGCGCACCAAGGAACCGCCAGCGGACGGAACTCGCCGCGCCGGCCACGAACCGCACCGGCCAGCCCCGCGCAGGCTGTCTCGTACGCCGGGTTGCGCCGGGCGCTCCGGGGTGAACCCAGACCTGCGACTCTACTCGGACAGGTGGAATACCGCCATCTTGGTTTCGGTCATCTCCTGGACGGCGTACTTGGGGCCTTCCTTGCCCATGCCGCTGTCCTTCAGGCCGCCGTAGGGCATCAGGTCGGCGCGCCACTGCGTGCCCCAGTTGACGTGGATGTTGCCCGATTCGCACTTGCGCACGAACTTCATCGCCCATTCCAAGTTCTGGGTGAAGATGGCGGCGCTCAACCCATATTTGGTGTCGTTGGCGAGTTCGATGGCGGTGTCGATGTCGGGAGCTTGGCTGACCGCCACCACCGGGCCGAAGATCTCGTCGTACGAGATGCGCATCTCCGGGCGCACGTCGGCGACCAGCGTCGGCTGGAAGAGCTGGCCGTTGCGCGCGCCGCCGGCGAGCACGCGCGCGCCCTCGCCGGTGGCTTCGCTGACCCAGCTCGCCACCCGCTCCGAGTCCTCTTCGCGAATCATCGGCCCCATCCCGGTGGCTTCCTCCAGCGGATTGCCGGTCGAAATGGCCGCCGTGACGTCGGTCATCGCATCGAGCAGGTCGCCGTAGATGTCGCTGTGCGCGATCACCCGCTGGGTGGAGATGCACACTTGGCCGGCGTTGGAGAAGCCGCTCATGGCGGCGGCCGCGGCGACCCCCTTCGGGTCGGCGTCGGGCATCACGATCAGCGGCGCGTTGGAGCCGAGCTCCATGGTCACCCGCTTGAGGCCCGCCACCTTGCAGATCCGTTCGCCGATGTCGCGGCTGCCGGTGAAGGTGATCTTGCGCACGCGCGGGTCGCTGCACAGGGCGTTGCCGAGGCTGCTGCCCGGCCCGGTCAGACACTGCACCGCCTCCGGCGGCGCCCCCGCCTCCACGAACAGCTCGATCAGCTTGAGGGCGGACAGCGGCGTGTCGGTGGCCGGCTTGATGATGCAGGCGTTGCCGGCGGCGATCGCCGGGCCCACCTTGTGGCACACCAGGTGCAGCGGGAAGTTGAACGGGCTGATGCCGACCACCACCCCGCACGGCACGCGCAGGGTGAAGCCGAGCTTGCCGTTCACGCCGGGGGCGCCGTCGAGCGGTATCACCTCACCGGAGAGACGCTTCGCCTCTTCCGCCGACAGCACGATGATCTCGCGCGCGCGGGTCGCCTCGATCTGCGCCTCGGCCAGAATCTTGCCCTCTTCCAGCGTGATGGTGCGCGCCAGGTCATCGGCGCGCTCGCGCATCAGGTCGGCGACCTTCATCAGTATCTCGTAGCGCTGATAGCCGGTCAGGTCGCGCATGACGCGGGCGCCGCGTTCGGCGGCGGCGAGCGCCTCCTCGACATCGGCCAGGCTCGAATGCGGCACGGTGTCCACGACCGAGCCGTCGAACGGGTTCAGCACCTCGATCTTGTCCGCCCGGTCCACCCAGTTGCCGCCCAGTAGCATTTTCATGTCGTTAAGTCCTCCATACGGCGGCCCTGTTGTGCCGCCCGCCCTATTATCCCCACCGCCGCCCGTTCTGCCAATCTGTGGTTGTGGCGTGATCTGGACTCCGGACCAAGTCCTCTTGCACCACGCTGTCCCGTCACTGATCGGCCCCACCCGGGATTGAGTCCGTACGCTGACCTCGACTCCATGTAGGTTGCTTCTTGCACGTCGTACGGCCAAAGCCCGCCCGTGGAGACGCCAGCCTCTTGCCCGACTGTGCTACCGTCTCGCGCCAGCGTCGGCTCAACAACGCCAGCTCGCCCAGGATAACTGAGCGAACTGGCTGCGATGGCGGAATCGTTAGTGAACTTAATCCGCATTTCTTCGTGCGCCGTGGAAAGGCGCTGTGTCCCAGCGGGTGCGAACCCCGCCCGGCAACTGTCGCTCCAGCCGGAAGCAGTCGGAGCGGTCCGAGGAGGTAACGAACTGGACTGAAGCACTTCGATGACAAAGGGTCGCCATGGGCGACTCAGCGAGCACGCAGGCGGCAACGAGAGTGAACGCCGAGCAGGCCTCGAAACGGGTAATGCGGAAGCCGACCCGCCGTTGAAACGGGGAAGGCTGGCAGCGGTCGGGAAGCGAGCGACGCGAGCACCGACCGGTTCCGCCGGGGTATTGGCGGCGGCATGCGTGCAAGAGGGAGACAGCAGCAACACGGGAAGCCCCGACGGTGGCGCGCACGCGCCAACCGGGAATCCGCGAGGACCAGCCTGGGCCGGCGGGGTGGCGGAGAGGCCCGTAGTACCGGAGAAGCCGGGTAACGCCGGCAGAGGGAAGGGGCCTTGGTTCGAGAAGGGTGCAACAAGGAGGCAGGGACATGGAGACTGGTGGAAGCCTAGCAGCTCCAGATAGCGTTCGGAAACTTCAGACAACACTACATGCGAAAGCGAAGGGATTCCCAGACTTTCGATTCTATTCGTTGAGCGACAAGGTGTGGCGAGCGGACGTATTGGACGCAGCCTGGCGGGCGGTACGCCGGAACGGCGGAGCCGCCGGAGTGGACGGCGAAACGGTGCAGCACATCGAGCAGAGGGGAATAGAGCGGTGGCTTGGGGAACTGGCGAGGGACTTGAAGGAAGGCACTTATCGACCGGGCGCGGTGCGGCAAGTGCTGATCCCAAAGAAGCAGGCAGGGAAGGTGCGACCGCTGGGCATACCATGCGTTCGGGACCGGGTAGCGCAGACGGCGGCGTTGCTAGTGTTGACGCCGATCTTTGAAGCGGACCTGGAACCGGAGCAGTACGCCTATCGGGAGGGCCGAAGCGCGCAAGACGCAGTCAAGCGCGTGCATCGGCTGCTGAACACGGGCCACCGGGAGGTGGTTGACGCGGATATGTCCAATTACTTCGGGGAGATACCGCACGCTGAACTGGTGCAGAGCGTGGCCCGCCGCGTAAGCGACGGACGGCTGTTGGGCTGGATCAAAGCGTGGCTGGAAATGCCGGTGGAAGAGGACGACGGCACGGGTGGCAAGCGCCGCACGAATCGAGCGCGTCGGGAGAGGAAGGGGACGCCGCAAGGCGCACCGATCTCACCGTTGTTCAGCAATATCTACATGCGCCGTTTCATATTGGGCTGGAAGGTGCTGGGCTATGCCCGGCGCTTTGGTGCGGAGATCGTGAATTACGCGGACGACTTCGTGGTCTGCGGCAAGGCCCCAGCGGAAACGATGCGGGGCGTTGTCGAGGGCATGATGGAACGGATGCGAGTGCCGATCAACGCGACGAAGACCCGCTGCATGCGAGCACCTGAGGAGCCGTTGGAGTTCCTCGGGTACCGCATCGGCCGCAACTACCGCCGGGACACGGGACGGGCCTACATCGGCACGCGCCCGAGCCGGGACAGTGTAGTGAGCGTGTGCCGCAGGATCAGCGAGTTGACCGAAGCGAGGTATGGGCTGCTGAACCCTAAAACGGTAGTAGGGCGCCTGAACCGAGTTCTATACGGGTGGGCGAACTACTTCCAGCTGGGGCAAGTCAGTCCGGCCTACGCGGCGGTCGACGCGCATGCGATCAGGCGGCTGCGCCAGTGGCTCTGCCGCAAGCACAAGGTACGGGCCGGGAAGTACGTGCGCTTCTCGGATGAGCGCCTATGGAATGACATGGGCCTCGCCCGCCTTGCGCAGCGAACGGCGAGCCTGCCGTGGGCGAAGGCATGATCTCGTCCGAGAGCCGGGTGCGGGAAAACCGCACGCCCGGTTCGATGAGCGGGGAGAGGAAACGTGGCTATGGTGAAGACTGAGGCACCGGCTTGTGCGAAAGCCGCCGGTAACAGCTACTCCCTTCACCTACCGCTTGGCGCGCCTCTCCTCGACTCTACAGAAACTACTTTAGGGGGGAGCAGGATGGCGGACAAACGAACGACTATCAAGAGATCATTTGAAACTATCAGTGAGGTAAAGAAGACGTATCTTCCGAGCATGGTGCGGTCCGAGGAGGATGATTCGGGACAGACGGTGATGCATACACGGGAAACGACCGAGCAAACCGTAAGGAAACACCTGCAAGGACTGTCATTTTCGCCAAAATAGACTGCAGTCGCGGTTCGGTCACGAGAGTACTCCTCTCTAATCTAACTCAACTCGCGACACGTCGGCTTTGCGCCATAGCTTTGGCGCAGAGCCGGATGTAACGTGTACTTCATGTCCCTTCGGGGCTTACTAGCTGAGAACGGACACCAGTTGGCAGTTCCACCACCAGGTAGTCGCCGTCGCGCGCTACGGAATAGGTCTCCGCGACGTACGGGCCCTTGACCATACCGGGCTCCGGCGCGTCGGCGTCGCCCTGCAGTTCCGACCCGGCCACCGTGTCTACCGGGTAGCGGCTTACCTTCAGCTTTTCTGGCGCGCACCACGACTGCCCGGTGCGCAGGTGGAACTCCCAGCCGTGCCACGGGCAGGCGATCACCTCCCGGCTCGGGCGGTAGTCGAACTGCCCGGGCCGCTCCGATTGCAGCACGCCCCAGAGCTGTCCTTCGCACAGCGCGCCGCCCTGGTGCGGGCAGCGGTTGCGCAGGGCGAAGAACTCGCCGCCGACGTTGAACACGCCGATGGAACGCCCCGCCACGGTGACGATCTTGCGTTCGCCCGGCGCGATCTCGTCCACCGCGGCGACCACGTAGCCGGCGGTGGCGGTGCGGCGCGCGGCGGCGCTCACAGGGCGCGCCTACAGCCCGTACAGGGCGCTTGCGTTGTGGTACCGGATGCCCGCCTTGACCTGTTCGGAGAGGGTGTGCGGCAGCACCACGTCGGGGTTGTCGCTGTCCCAGTGCGGGTAGTCGCTGGCTATCAGCAGGTGGTCGGCCAGGGCGCCGAAGTGCTCCAGCAGGCGGTGCAGGTCGCCCGGGTGCGGCGGCTCCTCGATCGGCTGGGTGGTGATGTAGAGGTGCTCGGCGATGATCTCCGACGGTTTTCGCGTCAGGTGCGGCACCTCGGCGCGCAGCAGTTTCCAGGCGGCATCAAGGCGCCACATCAGCGCCGGCGCCCAGGCGAACGCGTTCTCGATCGAGATCAGCTTGATACCGAAGCGGTCGAACACGCCTTCCACCACCAGGCTGGTGACGTTGGCCTGCACCGACTGGGCGGGAGAGAGGTGGTCTTCGATGTAGTAGGAGGCGTGGCCGGCGCCGGTGATCGGATGCCCGTAGGCGCCAAATGCGTGGCTGGCCACATGCAACCCTTCCTCGGCGCACGCCTCGTAGATCGGCCAGTACTTGCGGCGGCCCATCGGCTCCTGCATGCGGCCCTTGAACAGCACCTGCACGAAGCGCCCGTCGCGCGCGCAACGGCGCACCTCGGCGGCCGCCCCCACCGGGTCCTCGCAGGCGACCATCATCGAAGCGCGCAGCCGGTCGTCGCGGTCCAGCCACTCGGCTACCTGCCAGTCGTTGCAGGCGCGCGCCAGGGCGCCGCCCAACTCCAGGTCGAGCGCGGTGTTGGCCAGCACCGCGGGTTGCAGAATCGCGTAGGCGACATGGTAGGGATCGAGAAAGTGGCGGCGGGTGAACTCCACGTCGGAGCCCGGCGAACGGCCGGACGGCGGCCGGGCATCCTCGCGGTGATCCATGAAGCGCGGATAGTAGCCGCTGTTGGGGGTGCGCACGCCGAACGTGTCCAGGTGGTCGCGCCAGCGCTGCGCCAGGTAGGGGTAGAGATCCTTGAGCGAATCGATCTCGTTGTGCAGGTCGCAATCGATGATCGCGGGACGGGTTGCCGCGCCGGTGTCGGCGGCGGGCTGTTCCCGCACGTCCACGACCGGTGCCGTCATGGTCTGGCTCATGTTCGCCTCCTCGCAGTCCTTCAGGCCGGTTCAGAGCCGGTACAGGCTGCGCGCATTTTCGCTGCGAATCATAACTTGCAATGACGGCGGCAAATGTGCAAGCAGCGCCGGGTCCGGGTCGGCGGCGTGCAGGTGCGGGTAGTCGCTGGCATAGAGCAGCATGTGGTCGCCGCCGAGCTGATCGACCACGTCGAGCAACGGGCCGGGCTCAGGCGGCGCGTCGAGCGGCTGAATGCCGAGGCGCACGTGCTCGCGCACGTACTCGGACGGCGGCCGTTTCACCCATGGCACCAGCCGGCGCAGGTTCTTCCACTCCTTGTCCATGCGCCACAGGTGCGCCGGCAGCCAGGTAAAGCCCGACTCCAGGAACGCCACGCGCAGGCTCGGGAAGGCGTCGAACACCCCCTCCACAATCAGGCTGGTGAGTTGGGTAGCGAACACGCCCGCCATGGCGGCGTACTCCTCCAGGAAATAGGAGGGCCAGCCGGTCGGCGTCGGCGGCATGCCCGGGGCGCCGCCGAAGTGCACGCCGGCCACCAGGCCGTGGCGCTCGATGCACTCCCAGACCGGGTGGTACAGCCGGCTGCCGAGAGGATGCTCGGTGCGCGCCGGGATCAGCACCTGGACGAAGCCGGGCCGTTCGGCGACGCGATCGATCTCGGCCACCGCCAGCGCCGGGATCTGGATCGGCACCACCACCGACCCGCGCAGGCGCGGCTCCGGCTGCAGCCACTCGCGGGTGAGCCAGTCGTTGACCGCGCTCGCCAGCGCCGCCGCCACGTCGGGGTGGTGCACGCTGTCCACCGCGTACAGGCAGGTCGTAATCGCCGCCTCCACACCGGTGTCGTCGAGCACATCGGCGCGCAGCCGCTCCAGGCTGGCGCCCGCCTCCAGGGGGCCGGCGTTCGGCGCCCGCTGCGGGTAGTAGTGCTGGCTGGCGCCGTTGTCGAGGGTCTGGCTGAAGTGCTCGACCCAACGCCCATCGAGATAGGGATACAGGGTCTCCACCGGTGGCGTGGCGATATGGACGTCGGCGTCGATCAGCGCGTTCACGGTCACGCCGTTACCGCCGTTGCCGCCGCCTGTTCCGCCGCGCCGAGCGCCGCCCGCAACAAGTCGATGACCGGTGACTGGTCCGCGCCGGGCAGGGCCAGCGGGCGGTGCGCGATGGCGCTGCGGTAGGCGGCGAGCAGCACGGCATACTGTTCGGTGGCCCGCGCCAGCGCCAGTGGGTGGTGCGGTGCGGCGCCCTGATCCGACAAGGTCGGCTGGCAAGGGATGCCGGTGTATCGGTTCCCATCGTCTTCCGTGTCACGGAGTGACCGTGCCCCCTCGATCCAGTCCAGCACCGAGTCCACCAGGGCCGATTCGCCCGGCGCGTCCTGCTGCCAGTAGTCGTGCGTGCCGCGCTGCAGGCGCCCGTCGCGCAGCGTCTCCCAGCCCCACATGGTCCAGATCGCGTGGCCGCGCTCGCCGTACACCGCGATGCGCTTGTGCGCCCACACCGCCTCGCGCGCGGCGTCCGGCGCTTCCGCCAGGCGCGGGGCGCCGCCGCCGCAGCGCAGCACGGCGTACAGGCCGCCTTCGAAGTCGATCGCCGCCAGCAGGTCATCGGGGGCGAAGTGGTTGCGCGGCGACGGTTGCAGGCCGCCGGTCCCGGACGCCTGCCCGAACACCGCGGCCGGACGCGCGCCACCGGCGAACGCGAACACCGCCTGCAGGGCGTGCGTGCCCTGGTAGGCGGCGTTCATGCCGGTGCTGGCATCAATGAAGCGCACCGCGCCGATGGCCCCGTCCGCGACCAGGCGCTGCAGGCGTTGGCGCGCGGCGTGGTAGTGGAGCTGGTGGTTGACCGCCACCTTCAGCGGCGAGTTGCGCGCGAACGCGGCCAGCGCGGCGCCGTCGGGGCCGTCGATGGCGATCGGCTTCTCGATGATCGCCGCCGGCACCCCGGCGGCCGCGATCTGCTCCAGCAGCTCCAGGCGCGCGTTGGGCGGCGTATTGACGTGCACCACGTGGGGCCGCTCGCGGGCCAGCATCTCGCGGTAGTCGTCGTAGCGCGCGGCGATTCCGTAGGCGTCGGCCAACTCGTCCCGCGGCGCCGCGGTGCGCGCCGATACCGCCACCAGCTTCGCGCGCTGCTGGTGGCGATACGCCAATGCGTGGTGCCGCGCCCGCCCGCCGCTGGCGCCAATGAGCACACTCCGATAGTCGCCCGCCACGCGCCCTACTGTAGCACGCCGCACGCGCCGGTGCGGATAGGCTGTCCCACAACGGTCCATGACGATCCGCGAGACATCGGCGTGTCGCCCACAATACGACGGACGCACCGAGAAAATGATGGCCGAACGGCCGCCGATCGCTCTTGGCGCGGTTGAGAGGGCGTTGCCGGACCGACGCGGGCGCGTTGCGGGGCTGCGTCACCGGGTGGCGAGCGACGAGGAAGCGCTGACCCGACGGAGCTGTACGGAATAGTGCCGACATCGACGCGCAAGTCGTTCGACGTGCGCGAGATCCGGCGCATCGAGGCGCATGTTGAAAACATTGTTTCTTTTTGTTATCATTTCCATCTGGCCGACTGCCGTACGGAAACCAGATGATTGTAGCGGACGCTTCGCCATTGATCGTTCTCGCCAAGCTCCGGCGGCTGGGGTTGTTGCACGACCTCTACGGCGACGTGTTGATCGGGCCGGTCGTGAAAGCCGAAACGCTTGATGCCGGCAGACTCGCCAGCGCACGGGGCGTAGACCAGCTTGAAGGGGCTATGCAGGATGGGCGGCTTCGCATGGTCTCGCTGACGACATCGGAGAGAGGTCACATGCAGCGTCTGATGACCCGGTTTCGGCTACACTCGGGTGAAGCTGAATCGATTGCACTGGCACGTGTCCGCGGCTTACGGCTTGTCGTTGACGACAAGGAAGCAAGGAATGTGGCTGGGGTCGAGGGAGTGAACTACGTGGGGACCGTTGGCGCCATGTTGGACGCGTACCTGCAACAGCTCATGAACCTGGGAGAACTGGAGACCACGGTTCGGGATCTCAGTCAGATACTGTGGCTCTCCCCCGTCGTCGTTGCCGAAGTATTGAGACTTGCACGGGAGGCGAAGAGATGAAGAAAGACCATATGATCGGGACGCGGCTGCCCGTGGAGTTGGTGCGAGAATTGCAGTTCATCGAGGATGTTGAGCAATCCGATCGGTCGACCACCGTGCGCCGCCTGCTGGCGAGAGCGATTCAGCAATGGAAGCTTGAGCACTACGTGCGGCTATACGGCGATGGGAAGCTCACACTCGTGCGAGCTGCGCACGCGGCTGAAGTCTCGTTGTGGGAGATGATCGACTATGCTCGTGTCAAGAAGGTCACGGCTCAGTACGACTTCGAGGATCTCCTGCACGATGTGGACACTATTCGCGAAAGCCGGGACCGACAGTGAGAGCGGGCCGGACAGGACCGGACCTGCTCGGCTGACCGGCTGGCGGCGGCAGCGCGGGTTGCCCGGAACTGGTGGCGCGCCGTAAGCTCGGCGACAGCAAGGAGGCAGGCAATACATGGGTGATTTCGACGGCAAGGTGGCGCTGATCACCGGCGGCGGCACCGGCATTGGGCGTGCCACGGCGTTGCAACTCGCCGCGCAGGGGGCGGCGGTGGCGGTCAACTATTCGCGCTCCCGGCAGGAGGCGGAGGACACGGCGGCGGAGATTCGCGCCGGCGGCGCGCGCGCCCTGGTGGTGCCGGCGGACGTTGCCGACGACGCCCAGGTGCGCGCCATGGTGGCGGCCACCGTGGCCGAGTTCGGGCGCCTCGATGTTCTGGTCAACAATGCCGGGCGCACCCGGGCAGTGGCGCTGGCCGATCTGGAAGGCATCCGCGACGACGACTTCACCGAGCTGTTCGGCGTCAACTTCCAGGGCGCCTTCTATTGTTCGCGCGCGGCCATTCCCGAGATGAAGCGCGGCGGCGGCGGCCACATCGTGAACGTCGGCTCGATCGCCGGGCTGAGCGGCCTCGGCAGCTCGCTGGTCTACTCCGCGAGCAAGGCGGCGGTGATGAATCTCACCCGCGGCATGGCGCACAGCCAGGCGCCGGAGGTGCAGGTCAACTGCGTGGTGCCCGGCCTGGTGGAGACGCGCTGGACCGCCACCGTCAGCGAGGAGTACGCCCGCCAGAACCGCGAGTCCACCCCGATGGGCCGCGTCGCCACCGCGGCCGACGTGGCCACCGCCATCGTCGGCCTGTTGCGCAGCGCGTTCATCACCGGTGCCAGCCTGGTAGTCGACGGCGGCCGCACCATCTAATTGGTATGTAGATGAATCATGACGCCAGAGTCTAGCCCGTTCCGTCCCGGACAACCGGTACAAGTCGAGTTGTTTGTCGGTCGACAGGAATCTATCGAACGACTCAGGGGCTTGGTGCGCGCCGCCAACCAAGGTTCATTCAAGATCGGGTTCATTGCAGGCGAACGAGGGATTGGCAAGAGTTCTGTCGCTTCTTTTGTGCGTTACCTCTGTGAGAAGGAATCCGGAGTTACCGGTTGCCACGTCTATTTGGGCGGAGTACATGATCTTGACGACATGGCCCGCGCCACCTTTGACCGATTACTCAAGGACAGCATTGATCGGCCCTGGCACCAGCGGCTTGTCGAGTTCTTTGGCAATCGGATACGTCAGGTAGGGCTGTTCGGAGTGTCCGTTGAACTGAACCTGACTGGGCACGACCTGCGAACGATTTCAACAAATTTCATAACGGCGATCAGGGATCTCGTAACACGTTTGGAAGCCCCGAACTCGTTACTCATCATTCTTGATGACATAAACGGTTTGGCGAACTCGTCTGATTTCGCGCATTGGCTGAAGACCATCGTAGACGAGATAGCGACATCCAGAAAAGCAACAAAGTTGTGTATCCTGCTCGTAGGACTTGAAGAGCGGCGTCAAGAGCTGATAGCCCATCAGCCATCTTTGGCGCGGGTGTTCGATCTGATAGATATTGCTCCTTGGTCTATCGCCGAGGTAAGACAGTTCTTCAATAAATCCTTTGAATCTCGAAATACCGTTGTATCTGAACCAGAACTGACCCTGATGGCAGAGTACACAGGAGGGTTACCCGTACTCGCTCATGAAATCGGAGACGCCATATGGCACGTCTCCGATGGTCCGGTTATCAGACGTGCGAATGTAGTCGAGGGAATCGTGCAGACGGCCGAGATAGTTGGAAGAAAACTACTCGAACCGCAGCTATTTGGAGCAATACAGAGCGACCTGTACCGGTCCATTCCGCGCAAGATAGCAGGGTCTATGGGTATGCAATTCAGTCGGCGAGAGGTAGCACAATTGCTCACCCAGGAAGAACTAAGTGTGTTGGACAACTTTCTCCGCAGAATGGACCGTTTGGGGGCGGTTCAGCGCGAACCGGGCATGCGTGGCAGGTATCGGTTCCTTAACCGCTTGCATGCGATCTACTTCCATATGGACTCGATGCTGAATAGGGGCTGAAATAACTGACGCAAGTACAACAATCGCTAGGCGCCGCCGAACAGGCGCTGCGGCACCTGGAACACGGCGATCAGGTAGTAGACCGAGATCGCGACCATGGCCGCGCCCGCGATGCGGTTGATCGGTGACTTGTTGCGGGTCAGGAAGCCGATGATGCTTCTGCCGAAGGCGGCGCCTGCCACCGCCAGCACCAGTAGCGGGGTGCCGATGCCGAGCGCAAAGATCACCGAGTTGAGCACGTTGAGGCCGAAGTCGCCGACCGACAGCGCCAGTTGTTTGGAGAAGAAGGCGCCGATGAAGCCGGGGTTGCACGGCAGGATGATGAACGCGAAGAAGGCGCCGTAGCCGAACGCGGCGGCAACCGGACGGCTGGTGCTCGGCGCCCGCACCACCGGAAACAGGCGGCTGAAGTCGGCATCGAACAGCAGCAGGACGCCGATCACCGCCAGCAGCGTGAAGGCGATCGGCGAGGCGATGCCGGCCACGCCGGTGAGCGACAGCTCCAGCAGGGTGGAGAACACCAGCCCGATCGCCACCATGCAGGCGACCACGCCGGCCACCACCGCCAGGCCGAGCAGCAGCGGCGGGCGGCGGTCGGCTTCCTGGCGCTGATTGGACAGGAAGGCGATGAAGCCGGGATACAACGGCAGCACGCACACCGCGGTCAGCGGCGTGGCGAGTCCGAGCAGGTAGCTGGCGGCGAAGTTGGCGAGCAATTACGCGGCCGGCGCTGTGCAGGCGGCAATCTGCTCCTGCAGGAAGTCCGCGCGCTTCACGCCGCGGCGCAGCATCTCGCGGACGCTCTGGTCGGGGCAGATCAGCACCATCGGGGCGGACGGCGCATTCAGAATGCCGACGCCGAACTCCTCCTTGAGGGCCAGGATCAGCTCGACCGGGGCGACGGTATAACGCCAGTCGAAGCCGTGGCGTTCGAGGTGGGCGTTGACGTTGCCGTGGTCTTCGTTGGGATCGGTGTTGAGGGCGATCGAAATCACCTCGTCCCCGACCTCTTCGTGCAGGGCGCGCACCTGTTTCTGCTGGTTGGTACAGATCGGGCACCACACCGCGAAGCTCTCCAGCAATACCGGGGTGCCCGCGAACTCGGCGATCGTGAACGTCTCGCCGGTGCTGACATCGGTCAGTTCGGTCGCCAGCCACGCGACCGCCGGCTCCTCGTCGTCGGCCGCCCACGCGGTCGCGGCCAGCCCCAGGAGCAGGACCAGGGTCAGGACAGAAGCAACAGTGGATCGCATGTCATTGTACCTCGCATCGGTTTGACTACCTCGCGCCGCGTATTCTTACCGGCCGGCCCGCGGGCCGCGGATCAGATCCGCCGCGCGCACCACGCGATGGCACGGGAGAGAAACGCGCGGTAGGCGGGATGGGTCCAGGCCCGATGATCATGGCCCGCTTGGTAGCACACCACGCGCTGCCCGCCGGGCTCGTGCGCCCACGCCAGCGTGTGCATGCTGTGGGGATGGGCGGTGGTGAGCAGGACGTGGCTGCCGGCGCTCGGTGCGCCCATCCGGTAGATCTCGTCGGTCATCTGCCAGTCCGCGAGGCCGGCGGTGATCGGATGAACCGGGTCGGCGATCGCGGTGGTGATCGGTTCGGGCGGGTCCACGGAGTGGCTGAGATCGGGCAGATCGGTCCAGCGCCGCCAGAACGGCGAGTACGGGAACGCCAGGATGGAGTGATGCAGCACCACCACGCCCTGCCGGTTGGCGCCGATCTGCTCCAGCGCCTGCAGGCGCTCGCCGCGGGGTCCCTCCAGCAGCATGGTGAAGAACAGCACCACGTCGTAGCTGCTGCGCTCCTCGCGCGGCGCCAGGGTGAAGTCGTCCATATGCTGGATGTAGGCGTCGATGCCGTCGAGCGAGCGCAACAGGCGGTGCAAGTCCACCACCTCGTAGAAATGCCCGCCGGTCACGACGGCGGTGCTGATGGGGGAACCGGGAGAGCGGCTCATGCCGTACGATACGCTGAAGACAGCATGAGAACCAAGTGTAAGAGCTGCGAGCAGGTATAGGAATCTTGGGCGGTCTATGACGCTACTTGAGCACGTGATTTAATACGACCGCCACTACTGGCGCCACCGCCACGGTAGCAATCAGGATGGCAATGAACCTCTTTGTGCTCTTGGTTCTTTCTTTCAGTTTCGCTTGCAAATCGGGTGCGTGCCTGTCGAGGGTAGCAACGTCTCCTTGCAAACTGTCCAGTAGACCAACAATTTTCTCCATGTCGAGCTGTTCGACTGAACTCTCACCATCTGCGAGGATTTGCTCTGCTTCGTCTACCCTGGCGCGGATTTCGGCTATGTTGTTTACGACATCCGAGATGGCGATATCGCGATATTGGAGTTGGAACACCCTTATGGACTCTGCTACAACCACTAGTCCTGCTGCCGCTGCATCATACGCAGCACGTTCACAGTGATCCTTCGCCTTTAAGAGTTCTTTCCCTGTAATATCCGGGTCTGTTGCTGAAAGCCCCTTGAGGATGTGGAATCCCGCATAACGTAGTTCGTTTATGGCCGGTATCGCTACCTCCCCCGAGATGTTCTCGGTGACCTTCAATATGCGTTCCGCCAAGGCGTACGCATCCCGAACCTCTGCTACGTTAGGAGCGCGCAATTTTGTGCTGCTGGGGGAGGTGGGTTAGTCTGTTTCCCGGTGCGAGAGGAAAGCCCTACGGCGTTTTTCGAAGTCCTTTTTGGTGCTATACTTGCCCATCGACAACCGAACATTGCCTCGCGACCGTCGTGCGACATAGCGGCGCTTTTCATCGTCGCGCCGCTTCATGTCGGCGTAGCGTGCAAGAGATGGAGGGATCGGAGATGGTGTCAGCCCTAGAGCCCTCTTGAGGTCTCGGACCAACCTATGCGCCTTCTCTCTCATACTCCTAATTTATATCGTCTACGAGATAGTGCCTACTCGATGAGCCCGCTAAGTAGCTATTGTTAAGAAACATTAACAATTTTGCTATTGACACGGACGGCAAGGCACGCACGGTCCTTGTCGGCGATTTCGGTTTCCAAGCCCTCGGATTGGCAGATCGCGCGAGACGAATCTATAGCCGGGGTTACCTTTCGGCTGCAGGACACCAGAAGCGCCAGTCACGCAAGAGACCCTCAACGGCGCACTGCTCTCGGGGGCGAATGCAATTCCACGGAAACAAACGAACAAAGTGGTAGATATAATTGATTATATAAAATGAATTTAGATCATTATCATCTAGCCGGGGAACACCGTCGCCGGGCGGCCCTTGGTGTCGGTGCGGTAGCGGAACAGGCCGCCGGCGAACGGCTGCGCGGCCAGCGCCGTAATGGGCTCCTGGTAGCGCGCGGTGGTGATGTAGAGTTCGTCCAGCGCGGGTCCGGCGAACGCGCACGAGGTGGTGAGGTTGGCCGGCACGGCGATCGTCTGCAGCAGCGCGCCGGTGGCCGGGTGCCAGCGGGTAACGCGAGCGCCGCCCCAGTGCGCCACCCACAGCGTGCCGTCCACCGACACGGTCATGCCGTCCGGCACGCCGGTGCCCTCCGGCAGGGTCACCAGCGGGCGCGGGTTGGAGATGGCGCCGCTGGCGGCGTCGTAGTCGTAGGCGGTGACTTGGCGCGTGAGCGAGTCGATGTAGTACATGGTGCGCCCGTCGGGACTCCAGTCCATGCCGTTGGTGTTGTCCACGCCAGCCAGCCGGTGGGTGACGGTGAGGTCGGGCTCCAGGCTGTACAGGTCGCCCAGGACGTCGCTGGTGCGGTCGACGGCGATGGAGCCGAACCAGAAGCGCCCGGCGGGGTCCACCTTGCCGTCGTTGAAGTGGGTCTCGGGGCGATCCGCCTCGATGGCGGACACGCGCGTCTTGGCGCCGGTGGCCGGGTCCAGGTGATAGATGCCGCTGGCGGTGGCGGCCAGCAGCCCGCCGCTCTGCCGCGGCACCACGCAGCCGATGATCTCGCCCACCTCCACGCTGCCGGTGAGCCCGGAGGCGGGCTGGTAGCGGTGCACGACGCCGGCGAACAGGTCGACCCAGTACAGGGTGCCGCTCGCCGCATCCCACACCGGCCCCTCACCCAGCTCCGCACGCACGTTGAGCACTAGCTCAGCCGCCGCATCGGCGCCCCCCGGTCCGCCGGACTCAGGGGGTACCGCATCGCGGACACCGCTGCCGGAGGTCGGGCGCGGCGCGGCGACGGTTTGCTCCCGTGCCTGCCCGGTTTCCGGGCAAGACCTTGCCGGCGCGGCGCCGGCAGGGGCCACGGGTTCCGCCGTAGTCGCTCGCGGCGGCGTTTCTCCCTGGGCGGCGGCGTCCTGCCGCGCTGGCTGGTCGCCGGCTTCCGCCTGCACCGGAGATGCCCACGGCGGCCACGGAGTCGGCGCGGCTGCGGCCGCCCGCGCCCGTTCGAGGCCCTCTTCGCCGAGCGCGCGCTGCCACAACTCCTGCTCCGTGTACTCGCCGCGGTCGGATGAGGCGCGCCGCGCCAGCAGGTCGGCGTCCGGCTCGAACAGGCGCGCCACGCGCCGGTCGCCGCGCAGGCGTGCGGCGCGGATCACCCGCTGCATGCCTTCGGTGCCGTAGGCGTCGCGTTTGGGCAGCCAGGCGCGGGCGTAGAAGTAGCTGGCGAAGATACGCAACTGCTCGCTGTAGTTGCCCGACGTGCTGTGCAGCAGCGACGAGTGGATTACCACCGTATCGCCGGCCGCCAGGTGCAACTCCTGCTGATCCTTCTGGCCGGCCGCCGGACCCGCCTCGCCCACCAGGCGGCGGCCGCGGTGCGAGCCGGGTATTACGCGCAGGGGCCCATACTCGGATCCCTCCTGCAGGTAGGTGAGGACGTTCACGGCGTTGGGCGGCAGGTAGTCGTCGGTCCACCCCGGCAGCGCCCACATGTCGCGGTGCCAGGCGTACACCCGCCGCGCCGCGTCCTCGCCGACCGCTGGCGTGATGGCGATCTGCAGGCTGTCGAAGCCGACCGACGGCCCCATCAACTGTTCGAGAAAGTCGAGCATGCGCGGCGCCGCCAGCGCCGGGAGAAACAGATCGGGGTGTTCCTGCAACAGGCCGCGCAGCACGGCGCGTGGCTGGCCGACGCCGGCACTGTACTGCTGTTCGCCCACTTGGCGCCGGTAGTGATCCATGAACACCTGCCGCCAGCGTTCGACCCAGGCCGCGTTGAAGCCGCGGAAGATGGTATAGCCGTTGCGCTTGAACTCTGCGACCCGTTGCCCCATTGCCATGGCCTCGACAGTACCTTGCATCACCTTCCCTCGTTGCGTACGAATTCGGCCATGCGCCGCGCCGGAGCCGGCCCGGCGCCCAGCGCCAGGCGTTCGCCGCTACGCCCCAAAACAGCCGTCCGGGACGCGGGTGCCGCTGTTCGCCCATCCCGTCCGTTCGCCAGGAGTCTATCGCAATCCGACAGACTCCTGGCCATCGTGTTCTCCAGTGGTGCTGCCGGCCGCCGCGGCCGGCAGCGCGGCCGGCAGCGCGGCCTCGACGGCGCGCACCAGGGCGGGCAGCAGCGCCGTCACGTCGCCCTCCAAACGCAGGTCGGCGAAGCGGTCGTGGGCGGTCGGCCCGCGGTTGATGATGGCGTAGCGGGCGCCGGCTCCGGCGGCCGCCAGCGGCACGTCGGCCGCCGGCTGCACTTCCAGGGTGGAGCCGGCCGCCAGCACCAGGTCGGCGCGCCGCGCGGCGCGAAACGCGCGCTGCAGCTCCGCCTGCGGCATCGGCTGACCGAACGACACGGTGGCGGTTTTCAGCACCCCGCCGCACGCCCGGCAGCGCGGGCAGTCGCCGGTGGCCTCGAACTCCTCCAGCGCCGGCTGCGGCGTGCTGCGCGCGCCGCACGCCAGGCACTCCACCGCCCGGTTGGTGCCGTGCAGCTCGACGATCCGCTCGGGGTCGTGCCCGGCATCCTGATGCAGGCCGTCCACGTTCTGCGTCACCAGGGTGTCCAGCTTGCCGAGCCGCTCCAGCGCGACCAGCGCCAGATGGGCGGCGTTGGGGCGCGCCCGCGCAAACTCCCGGTGTCCGGCCGCCTTGTATCGCCAGTGCTCGCGGCGCGCCTCGGCAGAAGCCACGAAGTCCTGAAACAGCACCGGCCGGCGCTGCTTCCAGATCCCCCGCGGCCCCCGGAAATCGGGAATCCCGGACGCGGTGGACATGCCCGCCCCGGTGAACACCAGCACCCGTTCCGCGTGCGTCACCGCGACCGCCAGTTCGTGTATGCCCTGTACATCCACCGTCATCATCCGTGTCCTCTCATCTTGCCGAATCGCCGGCCCTTCTGCAAAGCTGAGGACTCCCGCCACTCCCGCCATCCGTGCTGCAACGGGAACTGGCGCCCAGTCCGGATCGGCCTCGGCATCCAGCCGTCGGCGGTGAGCTGGGGCACGCTGCTGCAGGACGCGCAGAGCCTGCAGGTGGCGCCCCCAGGTGGAGCTCACCGAAGGGACCGAGGCCAACCTGGTGCTGTTGCCGATGGCCGCCGGCGTCTCGGCACGGCGGGCGGTGCTGGACCGCGGCAGCGACAACCAGATCTGCGCGTTGCCGTCGGCTCTGGGCGAAACCGATGGAAGCCCCCTGAGACGGTAGCGCCCAAGTGCGCACAGCCTACGGGAGCCTTCGCGCGAATTGTCTCACTCGTGACCTGATGTCGCTCCCTTCGAACTCTTGCGCACGCTTGCTGTTGCGCCGCCATTGGATTAGAGTCCACCGATTCTCCGCTGGTTGACTTTCCGGCCAGGTGCACCATACTTCGAGGAGCTATCAGCAACAACGGCGAATGACGTAACGGACATGGCGTTTTCCGCTGTCAGCAGAGCGCTGAGTATATGAAGAAATCCATTCTCCAAGAACGTGCCGAACGAGCCGCTGCGCTATTCCGAGACAAAGCTAGAAAGCCATTGGTAATCGAATTCGCCGGCGTACCGAAAGCCGGAAAGACGACTACGCTTACACAAGTACAGGCGTTCCTGAAACGTTGCGGTTTTCGCACTGACGTGATGGTGGAACGCGCGTCAGTCTGTCCCATTCGCGATAAGAAACACGCTAATTTCAATATCTGGACGCTATGCACAACCCTCGCACAGATACTGGAAAAGACACAGAATCCACCAAGATCGGACGATCCTCAAATCCTTTTTCTCGACCGAGGATTGTTTGATTCGATCTGTTGGTTGACAATGATGGAGAAACTTTCTCGGATACGCCAAGAAGATAGAGAGACTATCCAGAGGTTTCTCTCGATCGATGATTGGCGGAAACGAATCTCCGCCGTCTTTGTGATGCTAACCTCCCCTGCTGATGCGATGAAACGCGAACAGAGCGTACTTCCTGTTGTGGGAGAGGGAGGCTCTATCATGAATGTTGGTATTCTTCAGCAAGTAAAGGCCGTGAATGAAGAGTGTGCTGAACTCCTCGGACAAGACTTCCGGATATTCCAAATCAATACCTCGGAGGGAGAGACGCGGGATGATCCGAGACGGACTGCCGAGGTAGTTGCCGACCTTGTTATCGGTCTAGTCGAAGAACACATCGACGAAGAAATTCTGTCATTTCCCAAGGAACTTGTAACTAAGGCATTTGGGAATAGAAACTTCATCGGTCGTGACCGTGCGGAACGGTTTCTCCACGGATCCGACCAATATGACTTTCGGATCAGAGATCAAGTGGAGAATGATAAATCGAGGGTTCAAGCTCTCCCAATAGTCGTTATCAGGAACGCTGATGGAGATGTGCTTCGTCTTCGTCGGCGGGAGAGATCAGCTGAGAATCCGCTTCACGACAAGGTTGTACTATGGGCCGGTGGACATGTTCGACGTGAGGACGCCGACAACGGCGATCCTCTTATTCGTTGCGCGGTTCGAGAACTCGAAGAAGAACTACGACTTCAGATAAGGTCGTCAGATCTTGTGCCGATTGGAGCCGTGTATTTTAACAACGGTGGAAGCACATCGAAGCACGTTGCAATTGCATATGAGTGGCGCTCCGTAACGAATGATGTAGCAGTCGTTCTCAGCAGATCCGAATTCTTCGAACGCCGGGGAACCTCCTTAAGTGGTAGTTTCGCGTGCATAGACAAGCTAGTGGACGATGTCCAGACAAAAAGGCTGAGAGAACCGTGGTCGGTCGAGCTGATTCGTGAGCATTTGGCGACGAAGGCCTTTGACGAAGACATGAGTCTGTTTGATACGTAAGCGGAATGAGCGCGGTTCCCGGAGATTCCGTCGTCGACTAGGAAGATAATCCCGAGAAGCCCCGCGAGCCCGTGAAGCGGGTACTGGGCTCCAAGTAGGGGCGTGCTTCGCCATTCGGTAAGCTCGCGGCTCGCCCCTCCGGCTATGGCGTGTGCGTTCGGTCCTTCAGGGCCATGTAGGTGCTCCTGCTCCGAGACCCGCGTCAGCGGCAACAACGACAACAACCTTGTGGTGGACGGCACCGGTCTGCGCGGCTGGGGCCGGCTCGGCGACGCCGCGGCACCGGGCTCGATCATGCCGCGGAGATCGACGGCTGCTCAACGCTGCGCATCTTTGGCCAGATCATCGTGCCGCTGATGATGCCGGCGGTGGCCACCGTCGCCGTGCTGGGGTTTATGGACTTCTGGAACGACTTCTTCGCGCCGTTCATCTATCTGAACAACGTCGACAAGGACACCATCGTGCTGCGCCTGTTCCGCATCTGGAGCGACGCCGAGGGCTACATGCGCGAGGAGTTGCATACCGTGATGGCCGGCAACGTGATGGTTACCCTGCCCGGCTTCATCATCTTCTTCATCGCCCAGAAGCGCTTCATCCAGGGCATCGTCACCACCGGCATCAAGGGCTGACAGCGACTACGCTCGGTCGAATCGCTCCGGCCGGTAGTGTTCCAGGATGTCGACGCGCGCTGCGTCGAGTATCTCCATCGTCGCGAGTTCGCCGATCACCGGAGCCAGGGTAATGCCGCTGTGCATCAGCGCGATGTACAGGTTGGGAACGGCTCGGGGGAAACCGAGCACCGGCAGGCCGTCGATTGGCATGGGACGGTAGCCGACCGGCACCGGTACGGGGGTGGCTGACGCGAGTTCGGGCAGGTACACGGATGCCCGCGCCAGTATCTCGGCGGCGTGTTCGGGCGAGGCGTCGTGGGCCAGACGCTCCTGGCTGCCTTCTCCCAACAGCACCACACCGTCGGTGCTCTGCCGAAGGTGGACGCTCTGGCCTTTCGGGCGCAGCGGGGGAGCATACAGCGCGGCAACGCTTGTCAGAACCGGCGGCATCGGTGCGGTGCTGACGACCACGCCGGGGCTCTCTTCCTGCGGGACGTGTACGCCCGCCATCGCCGCGAGCCTGGTAGTGCCCACGCCTGCCGCGAGCACCACCACGTCGCACGGCATTGAGCCGCCGGCAAGCTGAACCGAGGTTATGCGCCCGGAGTGAATGACCATACCGGTGACCGGACTCCCGGACATGATGCTGCCGCCCATCTCTTGCACGCGGCTGGCGCAGGTCTGCGCAACGCGCGTGCCCTGCACGTGCCCGTCGTTGTCGCTGATCGCGGCTGCTTGCACCATACCGGGTCTGAGGCCGGGTTCGAGCCGCGTCATCTCCGCGTCGTCGATCATCCGTGCGACGTAACCCCATGACTGCAACCTCGCGACGTTGTGCGCCAGCGCCTCGGCATCCTCGTCGGTAGCGGCCCAGGTGAGCTGTCCGCCCCAGCGCAGACCGATGTCGGCGTCGAGGAGCCGCGCGAAGCGGTCCCAGGTGTCGAGCGAGCGCCGATTCAGCCCGCCGTACGAGCGCGGCTCCTTGCCGAAACTGTTGATCCACGCGAACGAGTGGCTGGTGGCGCCCATGCCTGGTTCGCCCGCGTCGATCAGCGTCACCTCTGCCCCTCGGCGAGCGAGGTAGAACGCGATCGCTCCTCCGACTATTCCCGCACCTACGACGGCTACACGCATCCTGCTGCTCCCCACGGATTCAGGCCTCAGTCTACCCAACAACGCGGCGCTCGGTGGATTCGGCTTGGCAGCGCTGGCAGCGCTTGACACCGCTCATCGGTCGTACACATCACGACGATGGCCGACCTTCACCACTGCGATGATGAGCTCGTTGTCGCGAATCTCGTACACGATCCGGTACACGCCCACCCGGATCCGATAGAGGTCACGGCTGGTCAGCTTCTTGCACGTGGGTGGCCGCGGATGCGCGGCAAGTTGGTCGATTGCCTTCAGAATGCGGCGAACGGCCGGCCGCGGGATGCCGTGGAAGTCCCTGCGAACCGACGGCAGGAAGCGAATCTCATATCGTGCCGTCGGCTGCAAGTTGTTTCAGGAACTCCTCATACGAGACCGTGCGCTCCGACCGGCGTTGCTGCCAATCGGTGACATCTTCCAGATCCTCCGCCAAGAGCACGCGAAGTGCGTCGTTTACCAGTTCGGACATCGATTCGCGGGTCTCGGCCGCCTTCAGCCGAAGGGCGCGGTGGAGATCGTCGTCCAGATACAGCGTTGCCTTGCTCACGGCAAGGCAGTATAGCGCTTTGACGGCAAGCCGTCGCGTGGCCGCCCGGGGCAGCGGGTGATCGGGCCGACCGAGAGTTGGAATTGCATTTTGCTGCTGGCGCCTGCATAATGACATCTATGGCGAGGTCGGTTACGATTCGGGACGTTCCGGAGGATGCCTGTGCGGAGCTTGCTTCCCGGGCCGCGGCGACCGGGCGGTCGCTGCAGGAGTACCTCAGAATGCAGTTGGTCGGGCTGGCCAGCCGTCCTGACCCCGAAGCGCTCGTGGTCCGCATCCGACAACGCAAGCAGCGCACCGGCAGCCGGTTGCCGGCGCAGGCGATCCTCCGTCACCGCGCCGCCGACCGGCCATGAGCCTCGTCGTGGACGCCGGGTTCATAGTAGCGGCCCTGGTCGACGGCGGCGCCGATGGCCGGTGGGCCGAGGAGTCGCTGGCTGGGACCGACTTGGCGGCGCCCCACCTGATGCCGGTGGAAGCCGCTAACATCCTGCGACGAGCCGCGCTCGCCGGAGACATCTCGAACGACACGGCGGCGCTGGCGCATGCCGACCTGCTTGAACTGACGGTTACGCTCTTCCCCTATGCTCCGTTCGCACAGCGAGTATGGGCGCTGCGCGGCAATGTGACCGCCTACGATGCCTGGTACGTAGCCCTGGCGGAGACTCTGGAAGCCGACTTGGCCACCGTCGACCACCGCCTGTCGCGAGCGTCGGGATGCCGATGCGTGTTTCTGACGCCCCCGCGGTAGCGCTGCTGCAATTGGGATGGCAGCAGTCGCTGATGATGAAGTAAGCGAGGCTGACTGTCGTGATCGAGTCGAGCGTGCGGAAGCATCGGGTGCGGGTGCGTTTCTACCAGGAGTTGGGCGATTTCCTGGCGCCGCATAGGCGCGGGCGGGAATTCGAGCTGACGGTGCACGACGGCACCACGACCAAGGCGCTGGTCGAGCACTGTGGCGTACCGCACGGCGAGGTGGACCTGCTGCTGGTAGACGGCGAGTCGGTCGACTTCGCGTGCCAGCTGCAGGACGGCCAGCGGGTCAGCGTCTATCCGGTGTTCGAGAGCTTCGACATCTCGGCACTCACGCGCGTGCGGCCGGCGCCCTTGCGGGTGGTGCGCTTTCTGGTCGACGCCAACTTGGGCAAGCTGGCCTCGCTGCTGCGCATGTGCGGGCTGGACGCCACCGATGCCGGCATGCTGTACCGAACGGCGGGCGGCACCACGGCGCGCGGCTCCGCGGCGCACGGCACCACGGCGAGCTTGTCCGGCGCTGACCAGGCTGGCCGAGCCGGCGAGGCAGGCGGGGCACGCAGTGCTGACGACGCACACGTCGTTGACCAAGTATGGTGCGCCGACCGTGAGAATGCTGCCGACGAGATGGTACGCCCTGACGAAACCGGCGACGCGGGACGGGACGGGCGCTCTTACCGCGCCGTTCCATCCGCCCGCGCAGACGACGAGGATGCCCGCCTGGTGGCGGCGGCGCGCCGCGAGCAGCGCATCATCCTGACCCGCGACCGCCGCCTGCTGGAGCGCAGGGCGGTGACCCACGGCTGCTACGTGCGCTCCCAGAACCCTGAGCAGCAACTACTGTTCGTGCTGCGCCGCTTCGATCTGGCCGCCGCCGTGCGCCCGTTCTCCCGCTGCATGCGCTGCAACGAGCCGCTGCAACCGGTCGCCAAGGCCGCGGTCCTGCACCGCCTGCCGCCGATGGTGCGCGTCGAGCAGCACTCGTTCTCCCGCTGTCCCCGCTGCGCGCGCCTGTACTGGCCCGGCAGCCACTGGCAGCGCATGCGCCGCCGCCTCGACACCCTGCTCGCCACCGCCCGCCGCCGAAGACACTGGAATTGAGTCGGTAACGTGGCTGTTCGATGGGAAAGACTCGCTGGCGACACCGGAGTGTTCGCCTTCAAAGTGGGATTTGCCGATGATCCTGACGACGGACGAGGCATCGACTCCGAAGTCGGCGCATCCTGGGGTAGTTTCCAGATCTGGATTGAGGGCCGGAATCTGTGCGCTCACCAGGAGCAGGACGGTCATGTCGATTCGGTGCACTGGTATTTGTTGCCACTCATCGAATGGTTTGCTCGCAACTGGAATCCCCTGCTTCACGAAGAACGCCTTCCGGTGCTGAATGACGGCGACACCGGCTGGGAATCTTTGCTCTCAACCAGGTTCCCGCCGCCGGCCATCGACAACGATGGAGAGAGAGCCTCCGCCTGGGAAGGCGAGTGGCAGAGGTGGTGGAATCGACACGCACTTCGGTCGGCGAGCGAAGGGGGGCTGTTTCCGGACCTCGTATTGAGACGCCTCCGAGATTCCATCGAGATCTCCTGGGGACCGGCTCGCAGTGCCGGAATGCCGCAACACTTCAGTTTCTTGGAGCCGGTACAGGGAGTCAGCAAGCTGCCGCCGGGTGCGGTCGCCGAGCCCTTGCACGATGTGTTGTCGAGTGCCAGCGCCTACCTGCTGTCGCGAGCTCCCGAGTCGCCTCGAATCCGAGCCCTCGGCAGATCGCTCAGCGATTTGTGTTCGGTTGATGAATCGGATCGGAGGATAATGTGGCTTGCCGGTCAGGGCACGGACGAGGAAGCCGTAAGAACCGGTTGGGATCGTGTGAAGAACGTCATCTCCCAACTGGGCGAAGCCTCGCATGCGATACTGAAGATTCCAGACCGTGCACCGCTCGTCGTATCCGGTTCTTGTCAAGCGGCGTTGATGTTCGGTTCCCTCGCTCCTGACATCGGGGAGCAGGACATATTGCCTCTGGCCCGGACAATGGTTGAGCTCTCGTCATCCGATGGGGAATCCGCAGCCGTGACGGAATTATGCCGTTCCGCCACGATCACAGCGTTCGATTCGCCGTGGTCTCAGGCGTATGATCTGGCCGAAGCTCTCCACGAAGACCTCGCGATGAAATTCGTGCTGGGCGCGTGCGTGGATATCGATGGAATGGTGAAAGACCTGGGAATCGAGGTTACTTCTCTCGACCTGTCCGACGAAGATATTCGCGGGGTTTCCATAGCCGGGCAATACCATCGCCCCAGCATTATCGTCAACACGCGACACCATCGGAACGCCCATCCTTTCGGACGGAGATTCACTCTTGCCCACGAGCTCTGTCACGTACTGTGCGATTGGGAGGAGGGTCGCCGTCTGGCAGTAGCGAGCGGCCCTTGGGCACCTCGCAACAGAGAAAAGCGCGCGAACGCCTTTGCGGCGATGTTGCTCATGCCCCCGTCCCTCATACAACGCGCCGTAGCGGGGTTGACTCACGCAATAGACACCAGTGATGGCGTGCGCGCAACGGCGCGGGTGCTGGAGGTTGGCATTCCCTCCCTACTGCATCACCTGAGGAATACCGGATTCATTGGCGACCCCGAGCTGGAGCGAATCGAAGACGAAATGGTCTCCGAACGCGAAGTTCCCGGGCCAGATTCGAAGTAACTTATTGTTGTCCGGTGCATGCGCTGCAACGATCCGCTGCAGCCGGTGGCCAAGGCCGCGGTCCTGCACCGCCTGCCGCCGATGGTGCGCGTGCAGCAGCAGTCGTTCTCCCGCTGTCCCCGCTGCGCTCGCCTGTACTGGCCCGGCAGCCACTGGCAGCGCATGCGCGGCCGCCTCGACACCCTCCTCGCCGCCACCCGCCCGCCGGATGATTCGCAGCACCTGAATGGCGCAGGATCGGGGGCGTGCTGCCCCCGCCGTGTATGTGATACGTTCGTGGGCACAACAAGGAGCCGCGAGTGGATTCAGTCGATGTCTTCAGCGTACGCGATCTGAGGCAGAGATCCGGGGACCTCATCAAGGAAGCGGAACATGGGCATCTGTCGCTCATCACGAAGCGCGGTCGTCCGGCCATTCTGGCAGTGCCGTTCGACGGGCGCCTGCTGGAACTCGGTGTCCACCGCACGCTCGCCCTCCGCCTGTTCGAGCAGCGTCACCTGACGCTGGTCCAGGCCGCGAGACTCGCCGCGATGACTGCAGAGGAGTTCGTTGCATTGCTCGGCGACGCCGGGGTACCCGCCGTCGACTATCCGCCGGATGAATTGGTGGAGGAGATCAGCACCGCTCTGTGACCCGGGTAGTCGTGGCCGATACCGGTCCTCTGATCGGCCTGGCAAGAGTCGACAAATTCGATCTGCTCCACCGACTCTACGGAATCGTGGTAGTTCCGCCCGCCGTGCGGGAAGAACTTGCCATCGACTCCTGCCATCCAGGTGCGAACGTACTCCTGGCAGCGTTCAAGGAGCGCTGGATAATCGTGCAGTCGTCTCAGGATCTGGCTGCTACCGGTCGTCGCCTTCGCCTTGCAGGGTGCCGGCTTCCTGGCGGCGGGCCAGCTTGCGCAGGTTCTCTTCCGCCACCTCCTGCAGCGACAGATCGAGGTCGGTGCAGATCTGGGCCAGGTACCACAGCACGTCGCCGAGTTCGCTCTTCAGGGCGGCGCGGTCCTCTTCGCCGATCACGCCGCCCTTGTCGCGGAAGATTTTCTTCACCTTGCCCGCCACCTCGCCGGCCTCGTTGGTGAGCCCGAGGGTGGGGTAGAGGATGGCGTGATCCACCACCACCCGGCTCCAGGTGCGGCGTGACTGACCCTGATAAGCGGTAAAGGTTGCCGTGCTGTTCTCCATGCTCTCCTGTCCTCCTGTTCTCGGGCAGTCCGCCGGACGTTCCGTCACTGCCGGTCCAGCTCTCGTAGCCGTTCGATGAAGCGCAGCTTGCGGGAATGCCGATCGCGGAGGGAGCGAACACGGTCCGAGAATGCCGCCATCGTGTCATCTTCCTGGGCCAGCGCCCGCAGCTCGAGAAGCAGGGCCAGCGCGCGGTCATAGCCGCTGGCTTGACGCTTCTGGACCTCCGTCTCCACTTCGCGCCAGAGTGCCACAGCCCGTTGTCTGACCGTAGCGAGTCGCGACCGGCGCTCGGCCTCCCGCCGTTCCGCGGCGGCGACCTCGCGCTGGTTGCCAATCTCCACCGCGCGCGTCCGCAGATCCGCGACCGTGCGGCGTCCTGCAGCGGCCTCGCCTGCAGCAGCTGCCGCAGCCTCCCGTACTCTGCCTCCCACCTCGCCCGCGACATGCGGGTCGCCCGAGACGAGGCGGCACAGCAACTCCACTTTCTCGCTCTCCGGAATGGCCGCCACCGTGGCGCGGACCGCAGCGTCGGACAGCCCGGCGCCATCCCCGTGCAGGGACGACTCGGCGGCCGCCTGCACCAAGTCGCGATCGATGGAGAACAGATCGGCGAACGTCTTGAGCGCGCCGGTAAGCGGACCGATGCCCCGTAGCGGCTCCGTAGCGCCGTCATCAAGCCGACCGCTCTCTACCTCGGTCAGCCACAGCAGGTAGAACAGTCTCCAATCGCCCGCCAGCACATCCGTGCGCAACGGGGCCATGGCGGCAAGGCAGTCGGTGTCGTCGTCCTGATCGGTATAGTGCGGCTCGCCGTCGTACTGAATGTCCACGATGAGGTTGTCGCCGGACTCGCTGACCTGGGCAATCTCGACGCTGTGCAACAAGCGATCGAGCCGGGGACGAGCAAGCAGGCGTTGCGGGAGGCGGATCATCAGCCGCCGTGTCCCCCAGTTGGCCAAATAGAGGTGCAGATCGAACCAGCGCTCCATCATCCGTCCGGGACTACCCTTCAACGAGCCCCAGTGATATTCGTTGGCAAAGCTCGTGGCGGTAATGCGCGCCCGCGTCGACATCGCCCTCAGGGCCTGCCTGTCCGTCTCGTTCAGTGGACGGTCGATTGCCTGGAACTCGTAATACTGGTACTCGCTCAGAAGTCGCCCTCCCTCGTTGTCATCGCGGCGGTACAGCCGGTGCCCGGCGCTGTGGCGCGAGCAACTCGTCTCCGCCAGCACCTCCATACTCCGACAATGGACCGTCGGGCGGCAACCACCTCTGGCGTGGGCGGCGTGGGCAGCGTGGGCAGAGCAGCTTCGACCGCTCGACCGCTGCGGTGGATGGCCGACAACCGATTCGACCGGGCAAAGGTTCATGACCGTGGCGGGTTTCGTTGATATGAACGCCACGGGACACACTCAACCATTTCGTAGTCAACAGGACAGTTGACGACGGTCTCGTTGTTGATGTAGGTTAGAGGCCGTGAGATCATCAACCGGCCGCTGGGTGAGCGGCTACCTGGAGGTGCATGGCAGAGATCACAGATTCCCGTCCCGCCTGCTAAGGGACTGGTGGGCGGCGCGCTTCCGCGATCACCACGTTCCGATTACTAGCCGCTCGCCGGATGCTCCGGAGGGGCGAGTCCAATGATCGAGTCGCACGGTCGGATCATTCGCAAGCGCAATCCTGGAATGCTCCAGTCTGACGAGGAGATAAGGGAGCAGTTTGTCGTTAGAGAGGGCGAGCTCGCCACAGCGCTTGAGATTCTCCGCGGGAACATCGATGCCGATTCCTGCCAGCACACTTTGATCGTTGCACCCAGAGGCAGGGGAAAGACCATGCTTCTGGCCCGTATCGCCGCCGAACTGCGCGCCGACGCAGACCTTGCATCGCGCCTGCTGCCGGTTCGCTTCATGGAAGAGAGCGACGAGGTGTTCAGCGCCGCGGACTTCTGGTTGGAGGTCCTGTTCTATCTGGCCAACGCTATCGACAAGCAAGATCCGGGACTCGCACGGAACCTGCGAGCGACCCGGGACGACCTTACCTCCCGGTGGCGCGAGCGGGAACTCCACGAGCGCGCCCGGGTCGCCGTCCTGGAGGCAGCCGATGCGCTTGGCAGACGCCTCGTTCTCATGGTGGAAAACCTGCAGGCGCTGTGCGCCAACGTGGACGACGATTTCGGTTGGAAGCTGCGCAAGACGCTGCAGACGGAGCCGCAGATCATCCTGGTCGCCACCGCGACCAGCCGTTTCGAGCGGCTGGATGACGCCCAGCAACCGTTTTTCGAGCTGTTCCGAATCATCTCTCTCGCACCGTTGGATGCCGCGCAGTGCGGTCTCCTGTGGAAGGTCGTCAGTGGTCACGCGGCGAGCGAACGCCAGCGGAGGGCTCTGCAGATCCTGACCGGAGGCTCTCCCCGCTATCTGGTCATCGTCGCCGGATTCGCGCGACACCGTTCAATGCGACGGTTGATGGAAGAGTTAGTGCAACTGATCGACGATCTCACCGATACCTTCCGTGGCTACCTGGAGGCTCTCCCCAAGACCGAACGCCGCGTGTTTCTGGCGATGGCCGACCTCTGGCAGTCGTCAAGCACGGGGGAGATCGCCGCGCGCTCGCGGATGGACGTACGTACCGTCTCGACCATGCTCGGGCGGCTCGTCGAGCGTCGCGCGGTGATCCGGGACGGGAGTGGCAGGAAGCGGCTGTACGAAGTTGCGGACCCCTTACTCTGCATTTACTACCAATTGCGGCGACAACGTGACGAGGCGACTGTCGTACAAAACCTGCTCCGGTTCATGACGGTCTTCTACACCGAAGCGGAGATCGCCAAGCTGTTCGGCTCCCTGAAACTGGAGGCTCTGGAATCGCCCGCCATTCTGGCAGGAGTCGAACGCGCTCAGCCCGAAGTTCCACAGCTCAGCGAACTCACCGCCGACATTGCGCGTAGTGCGCAGGCACTGATCGCCACGGCAGTCGAGAAAATCGATTGCGGCGAGTATGAGGCGGCGATGGTCGAGTGCGACAAAGTCATCTCGCAACTTGCAGTGAGCGAAACAGCCGAGTTGCAAGCGCTGGCGATGCAAGCATACACCCGCAAGGGAGTTGCCCAAGGACGCGCCGGCGACTCCCGACTGGCAATAGAGACCAACCGTGAGGCCTTGGCGCGTTTTGGTACTAGCTGTGTGCTGGAGTTGCAGCATCAGATTGCTGTAGCGTTGTTCAACATAGGAGTCGAACAGATTCGGCTGCGAGACCTCAGCGCAGCAATTGCGACTTGCGACCAAGTCGTGAGGCGATTCTGGAAGAGCTGCAAGAATGAAATACTGGTACTGACTGCCAAGTGTCTGATCAACAAGGGCTCTCTCCACGGGCAGCTCGGTGACCGTAACGCCGAGATGACGGCTTACCTCAAGCTAGTCAATGAGTATGGAGCGAGCGATGTTTCTGAATTGCAGGTCGAAGTGGCTACGGCGCTGTTTAACACCGCATTGGCGCTAGCACGACTTGGCAACCATCTTGCAGCGATCAGGATCTGCGATCGAGTGGAGCAGCGCTATGGTACGAGCGACGTGACGGAACTCCAGAGTCGAGTTGCTCGGACATTGATCAACAAGGGAGTCGAGCAAGCGGAGCTTGGTTGGCTTGCGGCAGCGATTGCGACCTTCGAGAACGTCGAGCAGCGCTGCCGGGAAAGTGATGAGGCTGAGCTACAAGCGTGGGCTGCACAATCGTTGGCATACAAAGCCGCGATGCAAGATCGACTCGGCAATCCCGAGGCTGCAATCAGGACATCTGAAGAGGTGGTGGAGTGCTTTGGTGTCTGCAAGGAGCCGTCCGTTCAGTTGCACGTCGCCGGTGCTCTACTGCAGAAGGGCGCCTCGTTGGGGGGGCTGGGACGTCATACTGAGGCAGTAGCGGTGAGCGAAGAGGTTGTGAATCGCTTCGGAGAGAGCGAGGATCCGGAGCTACAGGAAGTGGTCGCCCGGGCCATGAACAACAAGGGCGTATCTCAAGCACTGTTGAAGGATGCCAGTGGGTCGATCGAAACCAGCGATACTATCGTCGGTCGTTTCGGATCAAGCGATGCACCGGAGCTGCAGATACAAATCGCCACGGCTCTGTTCCACAAGGGCATGACGCAGGTCAGGATTGGCCGTGCGGACGAGGCTTTGCTGACAGCAAACCTGATCGCGAGTCGTCGTCAAGACGTGGCCCTTGACATGCGTATCTCTTTCGACTGGAAGGCTCGATACGTACGGATGTCTGCAGCACAATCAGCAGGAAATCGTGCGGCAACTGTTGACGCGTTCTGCTCCTTGTACGGCGCGTTTGCTCCGGAGAACGAAACGATGATACCCGAGCTGGTTGAGGCGGTGGCCATGCTAGTCGTTGGCGGCGTTCCCGAGCGCGAGATTATCGGGGCGCTCCGGAGCGATCCGCAGAAGGCTGCGCATGTAGCACCTCTAGTCATAGGCCTGCGTCAGCGTAGCGGGGAGGTGGTGCGCGCGCCCGCCGAGATGCTCGAGGTAGCGGCGGACGTTCGCAAGCGCATTGAGGAAACAGAACCGCTTCCGGCGTCCACGACACGCGAGAGGCATCCGGTGGAGGCATGACGGCGGATCGGTGTCCGGCTGGAGGACCGCTTGCTGCGCGGGGCGTGAGACGGGCGCGCGTCGCGCTCAGGTTGCCGGGGAGTGGTCCAGCTCGCCCGCGGCGAGGCGGTCGGCGAACGGCTCGGGCTTGGTGTAGGGGGTGGTGATCGGCACGGGTGCGTCGGTGGCCGCCGAATGCACCAGGCTCTCCATGATCTCCAGCACGTGGTTGGCGCGCTCGCCGGAGGCGCGGTGCGGCCGGCGTGCCAGGATCGCGGCGGCCATGTCGGCCACGCCCAGGCCGCGCCAAGCGCCGCCGACGTAGGGGCGCTCGGTCGTGATGGCCTGCCAGGCGCCGCCCTCCGGCCCGTGCCGATACAGGTCGAAGTCAGCCTCGTAGAAGTTCCAGTGCGGCAGCCGGATGGTGCCCTCGGTGCCGTACACCTCCATGACCGGCAGCTTCGAGGCCCAGATCTCCCAACTGATCATCAGGTTGGCCAGGCCGCCGGCCTCGAACTCCAGGGCGCACACCAGGTGGGTGGGCGTCTGCACGTCGATGTTCTCGCCGAAGCGCGGCTCGGTGCGCACCGTACGGTCGGTGATGCCGATCTGCGCGCGCGCCGACACCGCCTTGACCCGCCCGAACAGCGGCAGCAGCGAGGTGATCACGTACACGCCCTGATCCAGCAGCGGCCCTGCCCCTTTCTCGTAGAAGAAGTGCGGGTTGGCGTGGTAAGCGTCGGGGCCGTGCCCGGCCACCGCGCCGAACGCGGCGACCAGCCGGCCGACGGCGCCCTGCTCGACCAGTTGCCGGCAGTGCTGGTGACCCCCGGCCAGGAAGGTGTCGGGGGCGCAGCCGACGCGCAGCCTCTTGTCTTCGGCCCGGCGCAGCACTGCCTGCGCTTCCTCAAGCGCTATGCCGAGCGGCTTCTCGGAATAGACGTGCTTGCCGCCGTCGAGCGCCGCCAGGTTGACTTCGGCGTGGGCCGCCGGGACCGTCAGGTTGAGCACCAGGTCGGTGTCGTCGCCGCGCACCAACTCATCGACGCCGCACGCGCGTCCGAACCCGTATTCCGCTGCCACGCGCCGCGCCCGCTCCGGCTCCATGTCGGCGCACGCGGCGAACGCCACGTGGTCGAACCGCCGCAGCGTCTGCAGGTAGGAGTCGCACACCATCCCGCAACCGATCACGCCGAGCCGTATCTTCTCCATCGCGGCGGAATGTAACGGGCCGTGCGGGTAGCCGCAAGGGTGGGTGGGCGTGGGTGGTCGGGTGGGCCGGGCTCAGCGCAGGGCGGGACCGGGAGCGGTGGACAGCGCCGGCGGCTCGGCATCACCGTCATAGGCCGGAATGAGCGGCGCCGTGATCGATTGCGTCTGCGTCACCCAGTCGCACCACTCGGGGGATCTGGCAACGTGGTCGGCGATCACTGCCTGCACCGCTCCCGGCAGGTCGTCGAAGGCGGGCCAGTACCAGATGGTGAGCACCGTGCGCCGCCGGTCGCTACGGTTGGCGTGCGCCGAGTGCAGCAGGCGCGCGTCGCCGATCACCACGTCGCCGGCGCGCACCGGCACGTCGATCTCGCCCTCCGCGTGCCGGAACGCGGGATGATCGAGCACTACGTCGCGAATTACGTCGTGGTCCCTGGTCGCCCGCGGGTCTTGATCGTGCAGCGGGTGCCGGTTGCGGTGCGAGCCGGGAATCAGCCGCAGGCAGCCGTTGTCGCGGCTGGTGTCGACCAGGTAGTACATCAGGAAGAACTGCTGCGGCTGATCGGTATAGCTGATCGGATGGTCCCACAGCAGACCGTCCTGGTGCCAATGCAGCGGCGGGCTGTGCGGCGGTTTGCTGATCACGAAGCCGCTCCACACCTTTGGCCGGTCGAAACCGAGCCGGCCGAACACCGCCAGCGCGCCCGGATGCACCAGGAGCTCGGTGAATGCCGGATGCGGGTACGTCCAGTACGGAATGATGCTGCCCCGTGCCCGGTTGTCGGCGAAGTGAGCGGCATCCACCTGGGCGAGCGTCCACTCGCTCATCGCGTTCAGCCGCGCTACCGTGTCCGCGTCCAGCACCCGCTCGAACACGCAGAACCCATCCCGGATCAACTGCTCGCGCTCGGCGGTCGCGGTAATCGGCATGGCTGCGACCGTACGGGCACCATCCCGCGCTGTCAACGCATCGCGCAGCAGCGGCGTCTACCGGCTTTCGGATTCTTCTGAGCGCGCGCCCGCGAACAATCCCGCCAGCAGGTCCAGCTTCTCGGACACCTCATCGGGAATGCGGTCTACCGGCAGATAGTCCACGAGACGGTAGAGCTCACCCTTACGGAGCAGCATGGCGTGCCCGAGCGCGGCGGCGACGCGGCGAAAGAACTCCTCGGCAAACGAGCTCAGCTTGAAACGCTCGGTTCGGGCGTCCCACAACAGCCGGCCGGTCGCTTCGTCCGCCGCTTTCCACAATGCGAAGTCCTGTTCGCGTCCGCCGAAGACTTGCTCCCGGATCGCAGCGTCCAGCGTCTCGTCGATCTCGTTTTCGAATCGGTCGAACAACGGGGTGTCGCGGTAGTGGTTCCTGGCGAAGGCTCGCAGGGTGTCGGGCGTAACGATATAGTTTTCGCACTCGTACCGCTGCCAGTAACAGACTCGCAGCCCGCCTTCGTTTGAGTCTTGACGTCCTCTTCCGTCGTTGTCCAGAATGGCCAGTCCACTCAGCCCTGCCACCATGCCGCGCAGCGCGTGGAAGTGCTGTTGCGGGGTCACCCCGAATCCTCCTTCTACGCGGGCAAGCTCCGAGTCCACGCTGGTGTCCGGGAAATTGTTCGCGACGTAGAACGAGTTCAACCGTTCGTCCCAGTTTTCTGCCACGGGGTGACTGATCCGATTCGCCAGTGCTCGCAGAATCTCCAAGTCGGTGCCGCCTTCGACGTAGAGCACATAGCCGCGTTCTTGGGCGCGGACATAATGTTCCGCGCCGAAATGCTTCAGAGCATTCTTGATCGTACTCTTCGCGGCGACGTCGTCGGCTCGACCGGCCAGCAGCAGGGTGAGGTTGTGGTCGAGCGCCTCGTCCAGAATCACTTCGGAGTGGGTAACGAGAATGGCCTGCGACTGGTTCTCCGCGGCGATCTCGCGCAACAGCACGTACACTTGTTTCTGGCGCAGGATTTCGAGATGCGCATCCGGTTCGTCGATCAGGATTACGCTGCGGCGATGGGAGTAGAGGTAGGCGAACACGAGCAGCATCTGCTGCAGACCTCGACCCGCCACCGCGATATCGAGGGGCTCTCGAACCGACTCCTGCCGATAGAACAGGTCGATACTACCGCGCGCGGTCTCCGTCGGGTCGCCGAACCGGACGTTGAACAGGCGGGCCATCCACGCAACGATACGCTGCCAGTCCTGCGGGCTTCCCTGATGCACCAGCAGACACAGATTGCGCAGCACCTGAGCCGTCTGTCCCTGTCCGAGCAACACGTCGATCCGCCCCCGCTGCAGGACTGGTTCCTCGGTCTCCAGTCCGGACATCGGGTACAGCAGCTCGACGTTGACGGCGGCGGCGGTCGCGATCAGTTCCGGGTGTTCCCGTGTTCGCTCGTCAGGCGTGCAGTACACCAGGTCCTCGCCCTGATTGCGAAACTGCATGGTTACCGGCTCGATCCTGTGGTCGTGCAGGACGCCGAGCGTAATCCGTAGCGGGATGTCCGTGTTGCCGGTGCGCACGGCCGCGTTGTGCCAAAAGTAGCGTGTGCGCTGCACCGGCACGGCAACGATGTTGAGGCGGTTCAGAGAGGTAGAGGTGCGCTTCTTGGGAGGCGCCTTGCCCTTGTTCGCGTGCCATGCGCGCACCGCCTGCGACCACAGTGCTATGGCCTGGATGGCCGTGGTCTTGCCACAGTTGTTGGGTCCGATCAGCACCGCCGGGTGATCCAGTGCAATGCGCTGGCTGTCTCCGAACCGCTTGAAGTTCTGGATCTCCAGGTAGTGGAGCAGCTTCATGTGGTGACCCCGGAGCCGGAAACAGAGCGCCACGGCTCATGAGCGGCTTCGCGGGCAGCCGGTCGTCTCCTCATGACCGACAGACTATCACGACGCACTCATTCCGCCTCACTCCGCGAATTCGGTGCGGATGCGGGCGGCGAGGGCGGCCAGTTCGGCGTGGTCGGACGGCTCGCAGGGGCGGACGGTGAGCACGCCGTCTGCGGCGGCGCGCGGGCGGATGTGCAGGTGGACGTGCATGATCTCCGGTCCGGCGGCGCGGCCGTCGGCCAGCGTGAGGTTGATGCCGGCCGGTTGCAGCGCGCGGTAGATGGCCGCGGTCAGGCGCAGCGCGGCCTGCGTCATCGCGCATGCCAGCTCGGCCGGCAGCTCGCCCAGACGTGCGTAGTGGGCGCGCGGCACCACCAACACGTGTCCCGGCTGCGGCTGCCGCAGGTCCATGAAGGCGGCTCGCCGGCAACGATTCCGCAAATTGTACAGTCAGTCTTGCCCATGGTTCTGCCGACCGTATATTAAAGGAGCATTTACACTTAAGGGCACGGGCACGGGGCGCAGCCGCAGTTGGCGCCCTTGCGGCCCAAGTCACCGGAGCCGTCTCGCCGGTCCTCGCCGCCGCGGAGCGGAATGCACCCCGACAACAGGCGATAGCAGGGCCGCACCCGATGAGTTCCATCTCACTTTCCGACAAGCATCAGCCGTTCGTCGATACCCGAACCGGCGCCGGAGTGCTGGCGCGCATCACGCGCATGGCCTTGCGATTCCGCGTGCGCCTGCTGATCGGCATACTGGGCACCGTAGGCGCGGCGCTGGCGCAGCTCATGATTCCACGCTTCATGGGCCAGGCGGTGGACAGCATCCACAATCTGCTGCAGGCGGCGACGCAGTGGAACCCGGCGACCCGCAACGGACTGTTGACGGTGGCCCTGGCCCTGCTCGGCGCGAGCCTGTTGCGCGGCGCGTTCATGGCCGTGTACATGGAGCAGGGCGAGTCGCTTGGCCAGCAACTCGGCTATTCGTTGCGCCTGGCCTTCTACGAGAAGCTGCAGCACCTCAGCTTCAGCTACCACGACCGGGTCCACACCGGCGATCTGATGACGCGCGGCATGCTCGACGTCGAGGGCGTACGCATGTTCGTGACCTTCGGCCTGCTGCGCACCTTCTACCTCGCCGTGCTGATCGGGTTCGGCACCTACCAGCTGTTCGTCACCGATGCGCTCATGGCGGTGGTCGCGGTGAGCTTCGTGCCGGTGGTCGGCTGGCGCGCCATCGTGTCGCGGCTGCAGCTGCGCGAGAGCTGGTACCAGTTGCAGAAGCGCATGTCGATTCTCACCCGGGTGATGGACGAGAACCTGAGCGGGATTCGCGTGGTGCGCGCCTTCACCTCGCAGGATCACGAGATGAGCAAGTTCGACCGCGCCTCGCGGTGGGCATTGCTGCTGGCCCGCAAGCGCATCCGCATTCGGGTGCGGAACACCACCGTGATGAGCCTCACCTACTACGCCTCCATGTGTCTGGTGCTGCTGGTGGGCGGGCTCAAGGTGATGAACGGTGAGGCCACGGTGGGCCGCCTGACCGAGTTCCTGGCGTTCATGACCATTCTGCAACTGCCGGTGCGCCAACTCGGCATGATGGTCAACGCGTTCGCGCGCGCCTCCTCCTCCGGCCAGCGGCTGTTCGAGGTGCTCGATCAGGAGCCGGACGTGGCGGACAAGCCGGCGGCGCCAGCGCTGTCGCTGACCCGCGGCGAGCTGCGCTTCGAGGACGTCTCGTTCGCCTATCGGACCGAGGATGGCGACGCGGAGGCGCTGCGCGGGGTGTCGTTCGCCGTCGGTCCGGGCCAGACGCTCGGCATCGTCGGTCCGCCGGGCGCGGGCAAGTCGACCATCGCCCACCTGGTGCCGCGCTTCTACGACGTCACCGGCGGGCGCGTCACCATTGACGGCCAGGATATCCGCGACGTGACCCTGGATTCGCTGCGCAACGCGGTCGGGGTAATCCAACAGGACAGCTATGTGTTCACCTCCGCCCTGGAGCGCAACGTGGCCTACGGCGACCCGTGGGCCGACCGCGACCGCATCGCGCACGCCACCGCGTCGGCGCAGCTCGCCACCTGGGTGCGCGGCCTGCCGCTCGGCTACCGGACGCTGGTGGGCGAGCGCGGCGTATCGCTATCCGGTGGCCAGCGGCAGCGGCTGTCAATCGCGCGCAGCGTGATGCTGCGGCCGCCGATCATGATCTTCGACGACTCCACGGCGGCGATCGACGCCGGCACCGAACGGCACATCCGCGCGTCGTTGCGCGAGGTGACCCGCCAGTGCGCCACCATCATCATCGCGCACCGGCTGAGTTCTCTGATGCACGCCGACGAGATTCTGTTCCTCGACGGCGGGCGGGTCGTAGAGCGCGGCAGCCACGTGGAACTACTGGCGCAGGCCGGGCGCTACGCGGAGCTGTATGAGTTGCAGACGCGCCGCTCGACCGGAGTCGATGAGCCGCGGGCCAGCAGTGACAGTGCCGCTCGCGTGGACGGGTTGACCACCGGCGCTGGCGGCCGGTCGGGCAGCCGTAACGGGACCACGGCCCCGACGGCCGCTCGCGCTGGGGAGCGAGCCGGCGGCAACGGCGCCGCCGCCGTGACGCAGGCGGAAGCAACGGGAGGGCGCTCATGAGCAACCGAACGGCCGGCCCCGCCGAACAGGTCTACGTGACCAGCGCCCGCCCCAAGGGCCGCAAACCGCCGCTGGCCGCGGTCGGCTCGCAGGTCAACCAGGACGAGCAGATGTTCGGCGCGGCGTTCAACGGCGATATCATCAAGCGCTTCCTGGTGTTCGTGCGCCCGTACCGCGTCCGGCTTTGGATCTCCGTCGCCGCGGTGTTGGCGTTCACGTTCTCGCAGATGGCGATGCCGCTCATCATCCAGATCGTGGTCGACGACGTGCTGCTGACGGACGCCGGCTCCGCGGCGCGCGGCCTGCTGTTCGGCGCCTGCGCGGTGTTCGCCGGCCTCATTCTGGTCAACTACGTGGCCAACCTGATCCAGGAGTCGGTGGTGGCACGGGTGGCAGAGCAGGTGCTGTTCGATATGCGCCGCGCCATGTACGCGCACCTGCAGCGGGTCGCGCTGGCGTTCATGGACCGCACCGAGGTGGGGCGCCTGATGTCGCGCCTGCAGGGCGACATCAACGCGCTGCAGGAGTTCCTGGAGTCGACCGTGTTCGCGATCGGCGACCTGGTGCTGCTGATCGGCATCATCGTCATCCTGCTGACCCTGAACTTGACGCTCGGATTGATGACGCTGGCGATCATTCCGGCGCTGCTGATCGTGCGTTCCATCTGGCTGCCGTTCGCGCGGCGGGCATTTCTGGGCGCCCGCGAGAGCAGTTCCACCGCCAATGGCGCGCTGGCCGAGAGCATCAACGGCGTGCGGCTGATTCAGGAGATGGGCCGCCAGCGGGTCAACTTCGACCTGTTCGAAGAGAAGGTGCACGACAACCTGCGCAGGCACGTCCGGGCGCAGCGCTTCTCGCTGGTGATGATTCCTACCGTCGATACCCTGTCCGGCCTGGCCCTCGGCCTGATCGTGGTGATCGGCGGGGCGTTGACGCTGGGGCGCTCGATCGAGCTGGGGGTGCTGATTGCGTTTTTCTTCTACGTGCAGCGCTTTTTCGCACCGATCCGCTCGGTCACCATGCAGTACAGCATCATGCAGCGCGCGATGGCCTCGGGACAGCGCATCTTCGAGGTGCTGGACGTGCCGGTGCAGATCGAGGATCGCCCCGGCGCGCGCGACCCGGGGAACATCGACGGCTCGGTGGAGTTTCGCAACGTGACGTTCGGGTACGTCGAGGGTCAGCCGATCCTGCATGACATCTCGTTCCGGGTCGAGCCGGGCGAGACGGTGGCGCTGGTGGGTCCGACCGGCTCCGGCAAGACCAGCATCACCGCTCTGGCGCATCGCTTCTACGACGTGTGGGAGGGCCAGATCCTGGTCGGCGGCCACGACGTGCGCGATGTCACCCAGGCATCGCTGGGGCGCCACATCGGCATGGTGCTGCAGGAGCCGTTCCTGTTCACCGGCACCATCACCGAGAACATCCGCTACGCCGCCCGCGGCGCTACCCAGGAGGACGTGGAGCGGGCCGCGCAGGCGGTGGGGGCGCACGACTTCATCACCCGCCTGCCGCACGGCTACAACACACTGCTGGAGCAGCGCGGCAGCAACCTGTCGCTCGGCCAGCGCCAACTGATCAGCTTCGCGCGCGCCATCGTGGCCGACACCCGCGTGCTGGTGCTCGACGAGGCGACGGCCAACGTGGACAGCTACACCGAGATGCAGATTCAGCACGCGCTGCGCGGCCTGATGCATCAGCGCACCGGCCTGGTGATCGCGCACCGCCTGGCCACCATTCGCAATGCCGACCGCATCCTGGTGCTGCAGGAGGGCCGCATTATCGAGCAGGGCACGCACGACCAGTTGATGGCGCTCGACGGCCTGTACGCCAGCCTGTACGGCATGCACTACGCCTCGTTCGACGACATTCCCGCCGCCGGGAGCGCCGCGGCCGGCCAATCCACTACCTGACGCCGCGGCCACCGGGCGGCTCCGCGGTGGCCGGATTCAGATCCCGGACAATGCCGCCATCACCCGCGCCGGGGTGAACGGGGTGTGCCGAAGGCGTATGCCGGCCGCGGCGTATACGGCGTTGGCGATCGCCGCCGGGGTCGGGCCCTGCGCCGCCTCGCCGGCGCCGACGCTCGGCAGATCGGGCCGGTCGATCAGCCGCACGGTGACCGGCGGCACCTCGCTGAAGCGCAGCACCGGATAGGTGTCCCAATCGGTGCTGCGGATCGCCGCGCGGTCCCAGCGCACCTGCTCCTTCAGCGTCCAACTCGCCGCCTGCAGGAAGCCGCCTTCGAGCTGGTTGGCGAGCCCGTCGCGGTCGATGATGCGCCCGGCGTCGGCGGCGATGGTGGCGTGCAGGAGGCGGATCTCGCCGCTGCCGGGGTCGACCGCGACATCGCACACCACCGCGACACAGGCTTGCAGGTTCTTGTAGCGCGCCACGGCGAGGCCGCGGCCGAGTAGCACGTCGCCGGAGTCGCTCGCGGGCGCGACAGCGGCGGCCGGGGCCGCGCGCACCGCCTCGGTCAGCACCCGTATCGCGCGGTCGTCGCGCAGGTGCCGCAGGCGGTAGGCCAGCGGATCCTGGCCGCAACGGGCCGCCAGTTCGTCCATGAACGACTCGATCGCGAACACGTTGGCGAACGCGCCCAGGGAGCGCAGCGCGGATACCCGCACCGGCGCGTCGGGCACGAAGTGGGTGGCGATGACGATCTCCGGGAAGTGGTAGAGCGGTTCGGCGTTGCGCTGCGGACCGGCGGTCAGGCCGCTGCCGTTGCGCGGTGCCGGCGGGGTGAGCGGGGCGGCCCGGTGCCAGGCGGCAAGCAGCGTCGAGTGCCCGGGCGTGCCGCGCGGCCGGGTGCCGTGCGCATGGCTGCGCGCCTCGTGCCGCCAGCTCAGGACGGCGCCGGTGGTGTCCAGTTCGGCGCTGCAGGTAACGATCATCGCCGTTCCGAACGGCTCCCAGCGGTTCTCGTCCGCGCGCGTCCACTTGACCAGCACCGGCCGCTCCGGCACCGCCAGGGCGAGCAGGGCGGCGTCCAGCGCGACGTCGTCGGCGCCGTTGTGGCCGTAGCAGCCGGACCCGTCGACGTGGATCACCCGGATGCTTTCCGGCGCCCGCTGCAGGGCCTCGGCGACGGCGGCGCGCAGCTCGAACGGACCCTGGGTGTGCGACCAGACGGTCAGGCGCCCGTCGCGTTCCAGGCGCGCGGCGGCGGCGGAGGGACCGAGCGCCCCGTGCATCAGGAACGGACGCGAGTAGGCGGCGGTGACGGTCGTGGTGTGCACGTCCGGCGGCGTCGAACCGCGGTGCAGAATCGGGATGGTCTCGGCGGGCGCCTCGCGCAGGGCGGCACGACCGTCGGCCGGCACGCCCGGCGGCGTCGAACGGTGCCGCGGTGGTGTGGCCTCGGCGGGCGCCTCGCGCGGGGCGGCACGACTGTCGGCGGGCACGCCCGGCGGCGACGAAGGGTGCCGGGGTGGTGTGGTCCCGCTCTGTGCGGTGCGCTGGGCGCCGCGTTGAGCGCCGCGCGGAGCGCTAGTCGCGGCGGCGCGGCCGTCGGGCGCCGGATCCCCGTTCGGTTGCGGCTGCCAGCGGGCGCTCGCCGCCAGCACGTCGTGCGCCGCGCTCGCCTGCTCCTCGCGTTCCGCGGCCACGGCGACGAAGCTGCCGTCCACCACCACCGCCAGCACCCCGCGCATGGCGCGCGTCGCATCCGCGGCCAGCGCGGTAAGGCGCTGCCCGTAGCCGGGCGGGCGCAGCACCCGGCCGTGCACCATGCCCGGCAGCCGCAGGTCATGCACGAAATTGCCGGCGCCGCGCACCACCCGGTCCACCCGCCGCCACGCCCCCTGCCGCCCCGCGGCGCGGGACCGGTTCGGGAGCACGGCCGATGCAACATGCTGGTTTGCTGGCGGCGTCTCCTCCTGGCCTGCAGCGAGGGAGCGGTTCGAGGGCGGGTCTGGGGCGCCTCGACTGTCGGGCCGGGTACCAGGCGGCGCGGAAGCCCCGGCGAGGGACTGGTTCGAGGGCGAGTCCGGTGCGTTGTGGCCTGCAGCGAGGGACCGGTTCGGGAGCGAGTCCGGCGCGGTGTCCCGGTTGGCGGATGGGCGAGCGTCCGAAACATCCTGGTGCACAGAGGATCGTCCGGTTGCACGCGCCTCGGGCTGGGGCGCCGTTGTCGGCGAGCGTTGTGCAGGTGGTGTGCCCTGTACACGCGCTGTGTGCGCAGATGACCGGCCGGCAGGCCGCGCGCCGGCCGCCGCGGCCGGTGAAGCCGAGCCTTTCGTGGCCTGCGAGGGGTTATCCCGGCCGTCGGCCGCGGCGGCCATCCCGACCGCCGCGGCCGGGTGGCGCCAGGCGGTCTGTGCGGCGCCGCACTCCTCGGATTCGAGAAGATCCCAGTAGTCGATGCCGGCGCCGGCCGTGGGCGCGCCGGCTGCCGGGGTCGAGCCGCCGGTGTCGCGCGGCGGATGTTGCTCGACGGTCGCGGCCTCCTGCCGATCCGCGGCCGGAGTCGGAGTCGGAGCCGGTTCTCCTGCCGCGCCGGCGGCGCGTGGCCGGATCGCCCCCGAGCACGCCTCTAGTCGGTGCACGGGGACCTCGAGTCGCTCCGAGGCGCGCCGGAGCAACTCGTTGCGCGCGCTGCGGGCAGCGTCGCGGACCGCCGCGCCGGCGCGCTCCATCGATCCGCTGCCGGCCGTGAGACCGTCGTCGGGCGTGGCTTCGGTGTCGCCGTAGCGCACGCGAATGCGGTCCGGCTCCAGGGCCAGCTCCTCGCTGCAGATCAGCGTCAGCGCATCGTTCAACCCCTGGCCCAACTCCACCTTGCCGGTCAACACGGTAACGGTGCGGTCGGTCTCGAACTGCAACCGGTCGGCGACACGCTCGATCATGGCGCCGACTCACCCGCCGCCGCGGCGGCCTGCTCGGTGGCGCGGATCATCCGGTTGTGGGCGCCGCAACGGCAGATGTTGCGATCGAGCGCGGCCTGGATCTGCTCCCGGGTCGGGGATGGTTCGCGTTCCAGCAGGGCGGCGGCGGCGATCATCACCCCGCCGGCGCAGTAGCCGCACTGGATCGCGTTGTGTGCGATGAACGCCTCCTGAATGGGATGCAGGTCGGCGCCGGGCGCCAGCCCCTCCACCGTGACGATGGCGCGGCCGGCGGCCGCCCGCACCGGCAGCCGGCAGGTGGGCGCCGGCTGGCCGTCGATCAGCACCATGCACGCCCCGCACTGCTCCGCGCCGCAGCCGTACTTGGGACTGGTCAGCCCCAGGTCATTGCGCAGCACCAGAAGCAGCGGCGTGTCCGGCACGGCCGCAACGCGGTGTTCGGTCCCGTTCACCCGTATGGTGTGGAGCTCGGCGGGTTCAGGTGCGATCACTCGTCGTCCGGCTCGGGCATCGCCTCGTCGTCGAGCAGCGCCTTGAGGCGCTCCTTGGCCTGCCGGATCACCTTGCTCTGCTCGGCGATCTTTTCGTACAGGTCGGTGCGCGTCTTGATTCCCTCGGCGATCAGGAACGCCGCCGCTTCCGAGCGGCTGTTGGTCAGGCCGCAGTCCACCAACTCGTCCAGCCTGGCCAGACTCTCGCGGCTGACTCTGACCATCACCACGTTGTCCCGCTTGCTGCGGACCGACTCGATGGTGGTGCGCAACGAGTCCCCTAACGAAGTCGCGATAACCTCGCCGATCGCATCGCTGACGGCGGCGTCGTCCACCTTGACCTTGTCGACTTCGATCGCGATCACGCGCGGCCCGTCCGGGCTCCTGTGTTCGGCCTTGTAGCCCTTGCCCATCGTAATCCTCCTTATTGGGAGTATGTATTACACGTAATTATACGTTTCCCATTGGGATTGCGTCAATGCGGTACACGATTACATGATTACGCTGGTATCGCGATGGTTGTGTAATCCGAGTGAGAGGGCGTCGATGTGCCGCGCCGGCAGGCTCGCGTGGCTGGCATGGCTGGCGTCCAAGCGCTCGCCGAATCCCGCCTTCTTTTGATAAACTGGCGTTGATGATCAGGTTGCTTGCGCAAGCGATCGCAACAATTCGTACCCTCCCGAACGAGCGCCAGGACGAAGCAGCCGCGTTGCTGCTGGATTTGGTCCAGGATGATCCGCGCAATGTACGTCTCAGTCGCCAACAGGTTGCGGAGGTCCAGCGTCGTCTCCGGGATCCAGGATCTTATGTCACTCATCAACAGGTCCGAGATTTCTTTCGAACAACGTAAACCCTGTTGGTCAGGTGTACATAGCGCTCACCAGCCCGCTTGCCGCGCAGTCGGTTGTCGATTACGTGCCGCGTGCAATGGTGCGTCGCTGCAGCGCGATCAAGGCGCCGGTGCGACGTACCGGGTAGGAGGCGGGGTTGACCAGCGCTCGCGTGGCGGGCGGCAAGCTGGCAAGACTCGCCGCGGCCCGATCCCGGATGGCGTACAGCGACTGGCGCGGTGCGACCCGCTCGCCGTCGCGCATGCACTCCGTGAGCAGCAGCGCGCGCTGCTCGCCGGCGGGTGCCGCGGAGGCCACCGTAGCCGCCTCGTCGTCGAGGCATAGCAGGTCTTCGGTTGCGCCCTCCGGCCCCACGCAGCGCACCACCTGCTTGATTCCGGGCAGGGTGGCCTTGCCGGCTTCCTCCGAGCGCTTGGCGCTGGGTTGCCAGACGTCGCCGTCGCGCACCGCAACCAGCTTGTAGACGCCGCCGAGGGCAGGGTCGTCGTAGGCGGTGACCAGGCGGGTGCCGACGCCCCAGACGTCGATCGGCGCGCCGCCGGCGCGCAACTCACTGATGCGCGCCTCGTCGAGGTCGTTGGAGGCCACAATCTGCGCTTGCTGCAGGCCGGCCACGTCCAGGCGCGCACGCACGGCGCGGCTGAGGGGCCCCAGGTCGCCGCTGTCCAGCCGGACGCCGAAGCCGCCGCGGCCCTGCGCCTGCAACCTGGTCAACGCGGGAATGGCATGGGGAATGCCGCTCGCCAGCGTGTCGTAGGTATCGACCAGCAGGATCGCTCGGTCGGGATAGAACTCGGCGAAGCGGTCGAACGCCTCCTGCTCGCTGGCGAAGGACTGGATCCAGGAGTGCGCCATGGTGCCGCCCACCGGGATGCCGTAGCGCTGGCCGGCGGCCACGTTGGAGGTGCCCTGTACGCCGCCGATGTAGGCGGCGCGGGCGGCCGACAGCGCGCCGTCCCGGCCCTGGGCGCGGCGCAACCCGAACTCCAGCACCGGCCCGCCGCCGGCCGCCTGCACGATGCGCGCCGCCTTGGTGGCGATCAGGGTCTGGAAGTTGATCATGTTGAGCAGCATGCTCTCGATCAGTTGCGCCTCGGTCAGGCGCGCGGTCACCCGTAGCAGCGGTTCGCCGGGGAACACCGCCGTTCCCTCCGGCACCGCGTGCAACGCGCCGCGAAACCGCCATCCCGCCAGGAACGCCAGGAACTCGTCGCGAAACAGCTCCAGGCTGCGCAGGTAGGCCAACTCGTCGGGGGTAAAGCGCAGCGCCGCGACCGTGTCGACCGCTTCCTCGGCGCCCGCCGCCAAGGCGTAGCTGCCGCCGAACGGCGCGCGGCGGAAGAACAGTTCGAAGGCGACCAGGGGGTCGCGACGGCGCAGGAAGTAGCCCTGCACCATGGTGAGCTGGTAGAGATCGGTGAGCAGGGCCGAGGTCATGCCGCCTCCTCGCCGGCGCCTAGCCGATGGCGATTCCGGCCGCCCGCATCTGTTCGAGCGCGCGAGCAATGTTGCCGTCGGGGAGGTCCACGCCACGACACGCGTCGCCGATCACGCGCACGTCGAACCCGAGCCGGGCGGCGTCGAGGGCCGAGTAGCGCACGCAGTAGTCGGTGGCCAGGCCGCACAGGGTCACCTGCCGCACCTCCAGCTCGCGCAGGTAGCCGGCCAGGCCGGTGGTGGAGCGACGGTCGTTCTCGAAGAACGCCGAGTAGGAGTCCAGGTCACGGCGCGCGCCCTTGTGCAGGATCAGGTGGACGCCGCGCTGGTCCAGCTCCGGGTGCAGCGCCGCTCCGTCGCTGCCCTGCACGCAGTGGTCGGGCCACAGCGTCTGCGCCACGCCGCCCACCTCCACCGTGTCATACAGCGCATGGTCCGGATGCCGGGAGGCGAACGAGCAGTGGTCGGGAGGATGCCAGTCGCGAGTGGCCACCACCACGTCGAAGCGCGGCATCAGGGCATTTGCCGCCGCCACCACGGCGTCGCCGTCGGCTACGGCCAGGGCGCCGCCGGGGCAGAAGTCGTTCTGCACGTCGATTACCAGCAGGGCGGTACGCATCGCACCCCAACGCTACACCCGCCGCTCCCGAATGCGCAAACCGCCGCCGTGCCGGCAGCTTTTCGCACCCGCACCACGGCACGATGGGCGGCGCTTCGCCCTTGCAGCAGCCATCCAGCCGCCCGTTTCAGGGCGCCGGTTTCCCGCGCAAAGGGGGATTCCGGGACGCCACGGTAGGCGCCTGGTCGGATTGTGACCGGCTCATGGTGCAGGCCGGTCGGGCCGGAAGCGGCGCCGCGTGCGGCGGTTCCGCGGAGCTATCCCGCGTGATCGCCGGCCGCACGGTCGGGCGCGGCTGGCATGTGCCGCAACGCGCCGGCGACGCCGAGGGCGGCCAGCGCGGCGCCGGCCAATGCGGCCAGCAGCACCACCGTCAGCTCGGCGCCCGGTACCTGGGCCAGTTCGGAGAGCGGCACCTTGGGTATGGCGTGCAGCGGCAGGTGGTCCGCCGCGGCGTCGGACGGCCACGCCAGGAACGGCCACAGGCGGCGTAGCGAGCCCAGCATGAGGCCGCTTAGAGCGGCCATCGTGATGCCTCGCGCGCGCTGCAGCAGCCACGACAGCGCCTTGCTGACCGCGCCCATGCCGATCAGCACGCCGGCCTGGAATACGATCAACGGCACGAGATGCGGGTCGCCGCTGGTCAGGCCGCGGATCACGCCGATCAGGTAGGGATAGGGGCCGAGCACCAGCAGCACGAACGCGCCGCTCACACCGGGCAGCACCATCACCGCGGCCGCCGCCACCCCGCTCAAGCCCAGGAACCACAGCGCCGGCTCGCCGCCGGCCTGTACCGGCAGTCCGAGCACCACCACGGCGCCGGTGCCGGCCAGCACGAACGCCGCCACTTGCGGCACCCGCCAGCGGCCGACCGAGCGTAGCGGCAGCACCACCGCCACCAGTACCACGGCGCTGAAAAACGCCAGCGCCGCGTGCGGCGCCGCATCGAGCACGCCCCCCACCACGTGGCTGAACAGCAGCGGCGCACCGCCCATGCCGGCCCCAAGCACCAGCACGAAGCGCCACGGCACGGCGCGCCAAGCCTGTCTCACCTGCTCTCGCCAAGTGGCGGCGCCGCGCCGCGGCAGCAGCAGCGCCCGCACCACCTCGACCAGCGCGGCAATCGCACCTACCATTCGCTCGTAGAAGCCCAGAATCAGCGCCAGGGTGCCGGCGCTCACGCCCGGCACCAGCTCGACCACGCCCATCCCCACGCCGCGCAGCAGCGTCAGCAGGTCGCTACGCCAGGAGGCGGTACCATTCGGTCGGTTCACGATGCAGGTGCCCCACCGGAGCCGGACGGCACCGGTACCAGCGCGCAACTCGGTTGGAGGGTCCGCATGACGCCCCGGCAGGGTACGAACACCGCCGGATGGTTGCAACCGGTCGGTTGCGTTACCCATTGCGTTACGTCCGGGGCGCCGCCGCGACAGCAGCGGGCATGCGCCCAGCCGCCGCTGTGAGCGCAGCGAAGACGTTCCCGCGTGCGCGGGTCCGCCGGTCCGGGAGCCGTAGCAGTCGTAGCAACGCCTGGATGACGCCGGCAGCGGCGTCCCGGGGATAATGCCGGCGATGGCCGAAACGATTCCAAACCGCCTGGTGGTGCTGACCTTCGACGCCGGCAATCGGTCCGATCATGAGTTCGTAGCGCCGCTGCTGGAGCGCTACGGGTTCGGAGCCACCTTCTTCATTACCGAGGGACTGGGCTTCCGCGATGACAAGGAGTATTTCCTGACCTGGGAGGAGGTGCGGGATCTGCACGACCGCGGCTTCGAGATCGGCAATCACACCCGCAGCCACCAGGACGTGGGCGCCCTCGGCCGTGACCAGTTGATCGCCGAGTTGGAGCACATCGACGCGCGCTGCCGGGACTTCGGCATCCCGCGTCCGCGGTCGTTCTGCTATCCCGGCAATCACACCTCGCGCGCGGCGGTTGCGGTGCTGGCCGAGCGCGGCTACGCGTGGGCGCGCTGCGGATGCGAGCCAACGCCCCACGACCCCCGCATCGATCATCCCCCGCTGGTGCCGACCAGCGCGGCGTTCGGCCCCGCCATGGACCTTGCCGCGCTCACCTGGACAGCGCGGCAGGCCGCTTCCGGCTACGCGGCGGTGTTCACCTTCCACGGCGTGCCCGGTCCCCGCCACCGGTGGGTATCGACCGCCCCGGAGACGTTTCGCGACTTTGTCTCCTGGCTCGCCGACGGCGGCTACTCCGCCATCGCGCTGCGCGACCTGGGCCGCTACCTGCCGGCGCCGGCACCGCCCGCCGATCCCTATGCGGCCCGGCGCCGCCGGCACGGCACCCGTTTCGGACCACCGCACCTCAGGTAATTCGAGGTAATTCGCATTCGTCGCGCGACGGGGTATGGCGCGACGCGCCGGTGATGGGTATACTGCGTTTGCTATGAGTGCGCGATACGCGAGCCCGATGACTGTGAGTGAAGCCACCGAGGTGCTCGGCCAGAATCCCGGAGCCCGGGTACTGGCGGGCGGCACCGATCTCATGGTGCAGATGCGGCTGACTCGCAACATCCCCGAATTGATCGTTGACATAAAGAACATCGCTGCGACCCGAGAGATTGCGATCTTGGCCGATACGCTGGTGCTTGGCGCCGCCGTGCCGGCGGTCGAACTGACCGACCATCCGAAGCTGCGCAAGATCTATCCCGGTCTGGTGGAGGCGGCCGAGCTGATCGGCTCGTCGCAGATCCAGAGCCGCGCCAGTCTGGGCGGCAACCTGTGCAACTCCTCGCCGGCGGCCGACACGGTGCCGGCGCTGATGGCGGTGGGCGCCGTGTGCCGGATTGCCGGCCCCACCGGCGAACGCCGGGTTGCGGTGGACGAGTTCTGCACCGGACCTGGCTCCAACGTGCTCGCCGACGGCGAGTTCCTGGTGTCGTTCGAGATCCCGGCGCCCGGCGCCGGCACGCGCGATGCCTACCTGCGCTTCATCCCGCGCAACGAGATGGACATCGCGGTAGTGGGCTCGGGGGTCAGCGTGACGCTCGATGCGTCCGGCACCTGCACCGCCGCCCGCGTGGCGTTGGGAGCGGTGGCGCCGACCGTCATCCTGGTCCCCGATGCGGCCGCGGCGCTGATCGGAACCGCCATCGAGGACGCCGACCTGGAGCGGGCGGCTTCGGCGGCTTCCGCGGCCGCGCGTCCGATCACCGACCGCCGCGGAACGGTCGAATTCCGCCGCCACGTCGCCGGCGTACTGACCAGGCGCGCGGCCGCGGCGGCGCGCGACCGGGCACGGGCGTCGCGTTAGCCGAGCAGCGAGAAAGGGAGAGAAATCATGAGCCAGATGCACATACAAACCACCATTAACGGCGAACCCACCGAGTTCCTGTGCGAGGCGCACATGAGCCTGCTGGACGTTCTGCGCGACAAGATCGGCCTGACCGGCACCAAGGAGGGCTGCGCGACCGGCGACTGCGGCGCCTGCACCGTGGTGATGGACGGCAGCATCGTCTGTTCCTGTCTGGTGTACGCCGTGGAGACCGCGGGCCGCGCGGTCGAGACCATCGAAGGCGTGGCCAAGGATCAGAAGCTGCACCCGGTGCAGCAGAAACTGCTGGAGCACGCCGGCCTGCAGTGCGGGATCTGTACGCCCGGCGTGGTGGTCGCGGCCAAGGCGCTCCTGGAGCGCAACCCCGACCCGAGCGAGCACGAGATCCGCTACTGGCTGTCCGGCAACCTGTGCCGCTGCACCGGCTACGACAAGATCGTGCGTGCGGTGCAGGACGCCGCCACGGTGCTGCAGGCGCAGAGCTGACCGTAATCCGGGACGATGGCGCGCATCGAGATCCCCACCCGCCTGCTGGAGCGAACCGGCGGCGAGAGCAGCATTGAGGTGGAGGCGCACAACGTGCGCCAGGTGCTGCGGGTGCTTGATGAGCGCTTCCCCGGACTGGTCGACGAGTTGAAGGCCACCACCGCCATCGCCATCGATGGCGAGATCATCGGCCAGCGCCTCGAGGATGCCATCCTGGAGCGGGTGCAAGCGGACAGCGAGGTGTACTTCATCCCCGCGGTCGCCGGCGGCTGACCAGCCGCGCGGTGACCTGAGGTCGTTGCGCGCTGCCGATGGACGAGCTGCAGAGCATCACTGACAAACTGTCCACGCTGCCGGCGGAATCGGTGTGCGCGCTGGCCACCCTGGTGCATGTCGAGGGGTCGAGCTACCGCAGCGTCGGCGCGCGCGCTCTGGCGCTGCCGGGCGGCGACACCATCGGCATGATCAGCGGCGGCTGCCTGGAGGGCGACCTGCTGGAGCGCGCCGACCAAGTGCTCGCCGACGGTCACGCACGCACGGTGCGCTACGACTCGACCGCCCCCGAGGATGCCCTGCTCGGCCTGGGATTGGGCTGCAACGGCGTGGTCGACGTGCTGTTGGAGCGGGTCGCGCCCGCCGATGCGGTCGCCGGCGGCCGCTATCTGCCACGCATCGCGGCGGCGCGCGCGCGCGGCCATCGCAGCGCCCTGGCGACCGTATACGAATCCGCATACGAGGCAGAGGTAGGGGCGCGGCTGGCCATCGCGGAAGCGCCCGAAACCCCTGTGTCGGCCGGTCCGTCCAACACCCCTGAGCGCCCGGTCGACGCCACCCCCTACGGCCACTGGCGGGCGAAGCTGCAAGCCGCCGTGACCGCCGACCTTCGCCGGCTGCTGGCGGAGGGCAGTTCGCGATCCGCCGGCTACGAGATCGATGGCGCGCCGGTGCGGGTGCTGCTGGAGGTTATCGCGCCGCCGCTGCCGCTGACGGTGTGCGGCGCCGGTCCCGACGCCGAGCCGCTGGTGGCGCTGGCCGGCGCCCTGGGCTGGGCGCCGATCGTGTTCGACCACCGTGCGGCCTTTGCGCGCGCGGAGCGGTTCCCCGCCGCCGTGCAGGTGCTCACCGCGGCGCGCGAGGAGTTCGCCGCCACCGTGCCGGCGCGGCACGGCGAGGTGGTGGTGATGATGACGCACAGCTACCCCACCGATCTGCAGTACCTGGAGCAACTCGCGTGCCGCAACGTGCGCTACATCGGCGTACTCGGCCCGCGCCGCCGCCTGCAGCGCCTGGTGGACGAGCTCGGCGACCGCGCGCCCGCCGGCGAACTGCTGTACGGCCCCGCCGGCCTCGACATCGGCGCCGATTCGCCGCCGGAGATCGCCCTCGCAATCCTGGCCGAGATTCGCACCGCCCTCGCCGGCCGCGCCGGCGCCCCGCTGCGCAACCGCGCCGCCCCAATCCACACCGCCGATCCGAACGCCGTGACCAGCGGCGCATGAACGGCCCGGCGCCGGCAAACCCCGGCGGCGTTGCGGGGGTGATCCTGGCCGCCGGCTCGTCAAGCCGCCTCGGCACGCCCAAGCAGTTGCTGCGCTACCGGGGCGAGACCCTGCTGCACCGCACCGTCCGTCTGGCCATCGCCGCCGGCCTCGATCCGGTCCACGTGGTGCTCGGCTGCGATGCCAGCGCGGTCGGCGATGCGCTGAAGGAGCTGCGCGGCCGGGTCACGACGGTCGTCAACTCGGATTGGCAGGCAGGAATGGGCAGCTCCTTGGCCGTCGGCATCGCCAGCCTGCCCGCCGGCGCCGGCCCTGTCACCGGCACCGATCCCGGCCCTGCCCCCGGCGTCGACCGCGGTACGGCCGCTGGCCGCGGCGCCGAAACCTGCCCAAGCACCTTCGCGAGCCCCGAGCCGAGCGCCGGCGCCGCCACCCGTTCCGAGCCCGGCGTCCGCCCTGTGCGCGCCGCCGTCTCCTGTCCCGAGTCCGGCAGCAGCGCCGAAACCTGCTCCGACGACGCCGACGCTGGTCACGAGCCGGCTGCCGCCAGCCCCGAGCCGAGCGCCCGTGCCGCCACCAGTTCCGAGCCCGGTGGCGGCGCGCAATCCGGCCCCGAGTCCAGCGCCCGCGCCACAACCGAGCCCGGCGCCGCGCTGGTGCTGGTCACCGATCAGCCGCGCCTGTCGCACGCGATCCTGGCGGCGATCGCCGCTGCCTACCGCACCGGCGGTGCCGCGCTGGTGGCCAGCCGCTACGCCAGCGGCGCCGTCGGCGTGCCGGCCCTGTTCGCCCGCCGCTACTTCCGGGAGCTGACCCGGCTCGCCGGCGACCGCGGCGCCCGCGCCCTGTTCACCCGCCACCGCGACCAACTCGTCACGGTCGCCTTCCCTGACGGAGACCTCGACATCGACACCCCCGCCGCAGCCGCAGCCGCAGCCGCCCTCGAACCCGAGTAGCCCTGAGGCTTACGAGCCGCGAGCCGCGCCGGTCAGGTGCCTTCGCTGATGATGTTGACGTAGCGGTCGTAGGAGAACAGGCGGTTGCGCTTCCTGCCGGTCAACTCGCGCACGATCCCTGCGTGTTCCAAGGTGCGCATCGCGTTGGCCGCGGCGGGAATCGAGAGCTTCGCGTGCGCGGCGGCCTCCCGAACCGATCCGATCGGGCGTTCCTTCAGGGCTTGGTGAACGCGCAGCGCGGAGCCCGCCGCCCGGCCCTGACGTTGAATCCGAGCCTCGTCTTCCCGGAACAGGGACTGCAACCGGTGCACGGTGGAAACCGCCCCCGCCGCGGTCTGTGCCACCCCGTCGAGAAAGAACAGCAACCACGCTTCCCAGTCCCCGGTGCGCCGCACGGCATCGAGCAATTCGTAGTAGCTCCGGCGCTGCTGCTTGAAATAGAGGCTCAGATAGAGCAGCGGGGCGTTCAGAACCTTGTGATGGTAAAGCAGGAAGGTGATCAGTAGGCGCCCGAGCCGGCCGTTGCCGTCCAGGAAGGGATGGATGGTCTCGAACTGGACATGGGCAACGCCGGCGCGCAGTAATTCCGACACCCCCGGGTCCGGAGCATGGAAGAAGCGTTCGAGATCCGACATGCAATTGGCGACCTCCTGCGCCGGCGGCGGCACGAAGGCCGCGTTGCCGGGGCGCGTGCCACCAATCCAGTTCTGCGAACGCCGGAAGTATCCTGGGTCCTGGTCGCTGCCACGCCCGCTCGCCATGAGTCGGCCGTGGACCTCGCGCAGCAGTCGATTCGACAACGGGAAGCCGGCATCCATGCGGCGCAGGCCATGCTCCAACGCCGCGACGTAGTTAGATACCTCGACCACGTCGTCGGTGGGAACGCCCGGGCGTTCCGGCAACTCGAACAGGAGCAGCTCCTGTATCGAGGATTGCGTGCCCTCGATCTGCGATGACAGCAGCGCTTCCTTCCTGACGTACGTGTAGAGAAACAACAGAGGGTCCGGGAGCAGCGAAGAGATGCCTTGCAGCCGGCCGAGAGCCAATTGCGCCGCTTCCATCGGCCCGAGCAGGGCAGCCAGATCCAGCGCCGGCACTGGCGGCAGCGGCGCCGGTACGAACGCCCGCACCTGCTCCCCACCGGTGGACGTGACAAGGTATCGCCCTGTTTCGCCGCGCGTCATATGCCCGCTACCGTCCCGTCCGGGACGCGTTAGTTAACGTTCTTTCATAGCGCACCACGTTATGAAAGAATATAGCGCTATCCTTTCATAACGCCCAAGCGGCGGAGCGAGTTGCGCGCGCTAGGTGACGATGTTGCGGGGGGTGCCGGCGATGAACGCGCGGATGTTGATGGCGGTCTGGTCGATCAGGGCCTGCCGCGCCTCGCGCGTCGACCAGGCGCTGTGCGGGGTGAGGATGATGTTGGGAGCGTGCAGCAGCGGGTTGTCGGCGGACGGCGGCTCCTCGGTGAGCACGTCGAAGCCGGCCCCGGCGAGCCGGCCTTCCTGCAGGGCCGTGGCCAGCGCCGCTTCGTCGACGATGCCGCCGCGGGCGGTGTTGATCAGGTAGGCGGTCGGTTTCATCCTGGCCAGGGCTGCGGCATCGATCAGGTTGCGGGTCTGCTCGGTGAGCGGGCTGTGGATGGTCACGAAGTCGGCCGCCGCGAGCAACTCGTCGAGCGGCGTGTTGCGGTAGGCGCTGCTCTGGATCGGGAACGCGTCGTGGGCCAGCACCCGCATGCCGAACCCCTCGGCGATGCGCGCCACGCCGCGCCCGATCACCCCGAAGCCGATGATGCCGATGGTCAGCCCCTTGAGCTCGAAGGTGGGGTAGCGCAGCAGCGTGAACGAGGAACTGCGCTGCCAGTCGCCGCGCTCCACGTCGGCCGCGTAGCGGTACGCCTTGGTGGCCAGGTTGAGGATCAGCGCGAAGGCGTGCTGCGGCACCGTGTCGCCGGCGTACCCGGCCACATTGCTCACCGTGACCCCGGCGGCGCGCGCCGCCTCCAGGTCGACGTTGTTGTAACCGGTGGCGGTCACTGCCACCAGCCGCAGCGTGGTGAGCGCCTCGAAGATGGCTGCCGTGATCTGCGCCTTGTTGACGGCGATGATCTCGGTGCCGGCGCCGTGCTCGATGATCTCGGCCTCGGTCCCGTTGGGCAGGCTCCGGTACTCTCCGAGCGCCTGCAGCCCGGAGAAGTCGATGTCGCCGTTCAGGCCGATGTCGGTGTCGTCGACGAAAAAGATCCGCATGGCTGCCGTGTCTCCTACTTGCTCGAGGGCGCGTCGCTCGAGCGCGTGTCACTCGCGAGCACTTCCCGCCCGCTGGCGGCGGACGCGTAGATGGCGTCGATCACGCGCTGCACCGCGAGCGCCTGATCCAGGCTTACACACAGCTCCTCGCGGCCGAGTATGGCGTTCACGAAGTGATGGAAGCGGCTGGTGTGCGGATGGGTGAGCGGGCCGGCATCGGGGCTTTCGATGGCGTGGTACTCGTTGCCGTGCTGGCGAAACAGCTTCTCGCCGTAGGTGTCGATGGCGCCCTCGGAGCCGTACAGCTCGATGTTCATCTCGCTCTTGTGCTCGTTGTGCATCGCCCACACCGCATCGATCAGCACGGTGGCGCCGCCAGCGAGCTTGATCATGGCGGTCGCGAAGTCGTCCACGTCGAACTCCGCTCCGGCGCGTTCCGATTTCCCCCAGCCCCCCTCGCCGGCGCCGAGCGGGCCGAACTCGCGGTAGATGGCGCCCGACACCGAGTGCACGTCGAAGTCGCCCAAGATGTAGAGCGCGTTGTCGAGCATGTGCACGCCGATGTCCAGGAGCCCGCCGCCGCCCGACAGTGTTTTGCGCGTGAACCAGCTGCCGATGCCGGGAATGCCCGCCCGCCGGCGCCAGTAGGTCTTGCAGTGATAGGCGCGTCCGATGCGTCCCTGCGCCACCAGTTGGCGGGCGCGCTGCACCTGCGCCGTGAAGCGCTGATTCATGCCCAGCATGAAGTGCTTGTCCGACCGGCGCGCCGCTTCCACCAGGGGCTCCGCATCGGCCCGGCTCAACGCCAGCGGCTTCTCCAGAATCACATGCTTGCCCGCGTTCAGCGCCTGCGCCGCCAGCGGTACGTGCAGGTAGTTGGGCACCGCGATATACACCGCGTCCACCGCGTCGATGGCCAGCAACTGCTCGGCGCTCTCCAACACGTTCCGCACCCCGAACCGCTCGCCAAACGCCGCCCGGCGCTCGGCGCTGGGATCGGCAACCGCGATCAGCTCCGCATCCGGGTTCTCGATCAGATCCCGCGCCCCGCCGCCGGCCACCCCGCCGGTCCCAATGATCCCAAACCGAACCATGGCGCTACGATACCCGCCACCGCGCGCCACTGACTACCTGCCGGTTGCGCTCACCGACTGCTGCCCCCGTCGCCGACAGCGGCTGTTTCCTCCGGGCGCTTATTCTTATGCAGAACAGGCAATTAGCAGTCCCGTTGGTCAGTGCGCCGACGTACGGGTCCAGATGGGCATGCGGGCGCGCTGGATTGCAGGTCGGGTTTCTTGACGGTAAGCTTGCCACAGAGCAGCAACCAATGCGGTCCAAGCCCAGCAGAGATGCACGCGCGCCGGTAGTTCGGCTGGTTCACGACGATTGGGACGCCGACGCTGGTTGCAGAAAGAGATGATTCCACGAGCTGAGAACATCAATCCCTCGATCCTGCTATGGGCACGCGAGACTGCCGGCATGTCGCTTGAGGAAGCGGCGGTACGGCTTGGCTTCGCATCGGGCGCCAAGCAGGCTTCGGCCGCGAGACTGGAAGCGTACGAGCGAGGCGAGTCGAAGCCGACGCGGAATCAACTCCTGAAGATTGCAACGACGTACCGACGCCCCCTGACGGCATTCTATCGCGCAGCACCTCCCGTTGCGGGCAATCGTGGCGAGGATTTTCGGATCGTTGCCGGAGCGGCCCACAAGAACGAGGCCCTGCTCGATGCCCTTCTCCGCGATACCCGTGCGCGGCAGGACATGGTTCGTTCCATCCTTGAAGATGACGAAGACGTCAAGCTGCTGTCCTTCGTTGGGTCGCTGCCGATATCTGAACCGGTAGAGGCCGCGGCGCAAACGATCCGAGATGCGCTCCGCATCGGCGATAGCCCACAAATCGGTCCGGCTGCAACATCCGCCGCGCTGTTCGCTACCCTTAGAGACCGGGTCGAAGCGCTTGGAATCTTCGTGCTGCTCATCGGCAATCTCGGGTCGCATCACACCAATCTCGACGAGCGCGTGTTCCGAGGGTTTGCGATAGCGGACAATGTTGCGCCGTTCATCGTCATCAACGATCAGGATGCTACCGCGGCGCAATCCTTTACACTGATCCATGAGCTTGTCCACGTATTCACGGGATCTACCGGAGTAAGCGCCGCGCCATCTGCTGTTCCGCCACGCACACAACTGGCTCATGTCGAACGATTCTGCAATGACGTGGCGAGCGAAGTGCTTCTTCCGCACAATTCTCTTCCAATGCTTCGCCAAGCAGACACGTTGGATGCAGCCGTTGACCAGATCAGCGGAGTGGCAGCAAGCCGCAACGTGAGCGAAGCCATGGTCGCATACCGGTATTGGCGTACTGGCGAACTTGATGCCGAAGTCTACCGTCAACTTGCAGCGGCCTATGCGGCGCGCTGGCGGGCCGCGCGAGCACGCCGCCGTGAACACCATCAACAAGCCGCGGGTTCCGGTCCGACCTATTACACGGTGCGAAAGCATCGCCTTGGCAAACCATTGATCAACCTTATCGGACGCGCTTGGCGGTCAAACGAGCTGACCCATACCAAAGCGGCCAAGATACTTGGTGTGAAACCCAGCAGCGTCGAGCCGCTCTTGAGCGGAGCTTCAGGCGGAGGGCCGGACGCCTGCAATATCATGAACATTCCCTGGTCGACTGACTTCGAATTCTACCGAGCGCGGAACTTCCGTATCCCATGATGCAGACATTCCGCGGCTTTATGAAGCTGGACAACGCGATCCAGAATTATGCATGGGGTTCGAAGACCGCGCTGGCTCGGTTGCAGGGGCGGCTGGCAGCTACGGAGCCTGAGGCGGAGTTGTGGATCGGGGCGCATCCGCAGGCGCCGTCGGTGGTAACGGTTGGCGGGCGGCGCGCCACGCTGGACCGACTGGTGGCGGAGCGCCCCGCCGAGATGCTGGGCCCGGCGGTGAAGCGGTTCGGCGCGGCCTTGCCGTTTCTGCTGAAGGTGCTGGCCGTCGCGGAGCCGCTGTCGATCCAGGCCCATCCATCCCTTTTTGACTCCGGCTGCGGAGGGGTTCGCCCGCGAGCAGGCGGGCCGGCACCGCGCCGGTGCACCGAGCCACAACGCCACAACTACCGTGGTCGCAACCCGCGTCGCTGACTACCTGTTCTACGGCATCTCATGTCATAGTGTCCTGGACAGAGAGTTCCAATGTGACCTTGGACAAATTGCACGACAGACTCACCAAGCTCAAGGTCTGGCGGAAGGGCGGCAGGCGCGCGCCTCACAAGCCTCTGCTTCTGCTGTTGGCGATGGGTTGGGCGCTGCGTGGGGGCGATCGTCTCGTGACATTCCGCGATATCGAGAGTGAATTGGTTGGTCTGCTTCGGCATTTTGGCACACCGCGATCGCCTCGCCCGGTATACCCGTTTTCGCATTTGTCAAACGATGGGCTGTGGGAAGTGCCTGAAGCTTCCTCACTCACCCGGACGTCGGGTGGCGACTTCCATATCAAAGAGTTACGAGAGCGAGGCATCACCGGGGGCTTGCCGGAGCCACTGTTTCGGGAACTGGCTGATAACCCTGATCGAGCGCTGTCGGAAGCTCGGTGGATCCTGGATCGGCACTTTCCCGCCTCGATGCACCAGCACATCCTGGAAGCCGTCGGGTTGTGGGATACTGCCGAGCCCGACTACCGGGCCTCGCGCCGGCTACGGCGCGACCCTCACTTCCGCGACGCGGTGCTGACCGCCTACGAACGGCGCTGCGCGGTGTGCGACTTTGACCTGCGTCTCAAGGACGACCTGCTGGGATTGGAAGCCGCGCACATTCGGTGGCACTCCCACGGCGGCCCCGATCACGTCGCCAATGGACTGGCGCTGTGCACGTTCCATCACGGTGCGTTCGACCGCGGAGCGATCGGACTGGAGAGGGCGGAAGGCGAGTCGGATTATCGGCTCGTGGTTTCGCAGGAGGTGCACGGTCTGAGCCCCGCAGTACACTGGCTCCTCGACTACCATGACCGTCCGATACGTCCGCCCCTGCAGGGAACCGGGAAGCCGGCGGGTCGGTATGTCGAGTGGCATACCGGGCAGGTCTTCCGCGCGCCGCCGCGCGGGCGTGCAGGCGCGCACCGTGAGTGAGGCGCAGTAGCTCGATGCTCGGCCTGCTGAAGCTTGATAGTCGGATCCAGAACTATGCGTGGGGTTCGAAGACCGCGTTGGCTCGGTTGCAGGGGCAGCCGTCGGCGTCGGAGCCGGAGGCGGAGCTGTGGATCGGGGCGCACCCGAAGTCGCCGTCGTCAGTGACGGTGGCCGGGCGGCAAGTCAGCCTGGGCCGGCTGGTGGCGGATCGCCCCGCCGAGACGCTGGGCTCGGCTGCGGGTCGTTTCGGTCCGACGCTGCCGTTTCTGCTCAAGGTGCTGGCCGTAGCGGAGCCGTTGTCGATCCAGGCCCATCCCTCCCTCGCGCAGGCGGCGGAGGGGTTCGAACGCGAGCAGGAGACCGGTATCGCACCCGACGCACCGGACCGCAACTACCGTGACCGCAACCACAAGCCGGAATTGGCGGTAGCGGTGGATCCGTACTGGATGATGAGCGGCTTTCGGCCCTACGCCGATCTGGTACGCCACCTGGAGGCTGTCGGCGTGCCGGAACTGCGAGACGTGACTGCCGCGCTCCGCCGCCGGCCGACACAACGAGCGTTGGGATCACTCTTGGCTACGGCGCTACAACTGAACGATCAGCAACGTGTCGACTTGGCGTCGCGTACCGAGAGGTACGCGGCCAGCCAACTCTGCGGCGAAGACCGCGGATCCAACCCCGAGCACACGGGATCGCCGTCAGTTGCGTTGACCGAGACGGAGGCGGCGGCGCGCTGGGTGGAACGGCTGGCTGCCAGTTACCCCGGCGATGCCGGCGTGCTCAGTCCGTATCTGCTGAACTTGGTGCACCTGGCTCCGGGCGAGGGCATCTTCACCGGAGCCGGCACGCTGCACGCCGCGTTGAGCGGGACGGCGGTGGAGTTGCAGGCCAACTCCGACAACGTGCTGCGCGGCGGCCTGACGGTCAAACACGTCGACGTTCCGGAGCTTCTGCGCGTGGCGCGCTTCGCACCTCAGGAGGTGGCCGTGTTGAACCCGGCGGCCGACGTCACCGGCGAGCGCCGCTACCCGACTCCAGCGGCGGAGTTCGCACTCTCGTCGGTGGCGCTCGACCGACTCCCGCGCGACACTGGTTTGTTCTCGGCGGCTGTCGATGGCCCGGAAATTCTGCTGTTCCTTCATGGAGAAGCGGTCGTGACCGACGCGCACGGGCGTTCGCTGAGCTGCCGCTCGGGCGAAGCGCTGTTCGTCCCCGCCGCTGTTGCCGGCTATCACGCGTGCGGCACCGGGCTGCTGTTCCGCGCTCGTGTGCCTGAGCCGGGCCGCTGATGTTGGCGGCGCGAATTGCAACCCGATGCCCGTGCACGACCACTCGGCGGAATCTGGTTGCAGGCGTGAACGAAGCCGCGTGTTGCGCTGTAGTCAGGCGCCTGCCCGGATCTGCTCCAAGGTGGCGCGGGCGTAGTCGGAGAGGCCGGTGTCGGGGTTGTTGCTGATCCATTCGAGGCGGGGTGCGGCGCGCTGCTCCTTGAATTGGCCGAGCTGCCAGATGATCGCCTCGGCGAGGGAGTGGCCGATCGGGTAGCGGTCCTCGGCGGTGTGCTCGAACAGCCCGTCGAGCAGTTTGAGCAGGTGCAGGCGTATCTCTTCCGTATCGGGTGAATGCCGCCAGATGACTCGGGTCTCACGTCCGTCGTTCCACTGGTGACGGGTGATCGGGCCGATCGGGATCGGGTCGCGGTCGGGGCGCCGGTGCGGGTGGTTCGCGCAGTAGGTATAGAACGGGTCGTCGATCGCCACGTCTCTGATCTCACAGTGGTGTTCGGAATCCTCAGTGTGTTGCAGCCAGTCGCGGCCGCCGCGGTTCTTGCGATTGAACCGGCAGGTGCCGCAGCAGTCGGAGCCTCCATTCGGCATGCCGGTCTACCTCCCCGCGTCCGCCGATCGAGCGGTGTGTGCGCGACGCGGATGCAAAGATAACTCCCTGGCGGGCGGTTGCCGAGTCGGGTGGTCAGTGGTGCTTGGGGAGTTCGTGGGCGCGCAGCTTCTGCTCGTCTACGGTGACGCCGAGACGATCTTCGTGAACGGTGCCGACGCGAAGTCGGCACAGATGTTCACGCTTGCTCACGAGCTGGCGCACATATGGCTAGGCTCGGAGGGGGTCTCCTGGCTTCCTATTCCGACATCCGCAGCTGCGCCACGAGCTCGCGAAGGCCGATTGCCTCGATGTCGGGAGTCAACGGATACCCTTCGGTGCCCGAGTACACTACGAACGTGCGCGTCGGCCGCAGATCGGCGCACGCATTCCTGAGTCCTCTGGACACCCCGGGATTGAGCCCACGTTTGATCTCGACAGCCCAACTACCCCGCGAGCCGCCGAGCTCCAGGACAAGGTCCACCTCGGCGCCGGCCGCCGTTCGGTAGAAGCTCACACCGGCCCCTGGCGCCGCTGCAAGCAGAGACTCGATCGCATAGCCCTCCCAACTAGAGCCCACGACCGGGTGCCCAAGCAGATCGTCGAGATTCCCCAGACGCAGTAACGCGTGAACGATCCCCGAGTCTCGGACATAAATCTTGGGCGACCTCACCAAGCGCTTGCCGACGTTGGCATGCAGCGGCTCCAGTCGCCGCAGCAACAACAGGTCGACCAGCAGATCGATGTAGCGGACAACGGTTGTCGAGGAGGCGCCGAAGCTCGCCGCGAGCCGCGATGCGTTGAGCAGTTGGCCCTGATTGTGCGCCAACATCGTCCATAGCCGGCGAAGCGTTTCGGCTGGTACCCGTGGCCCGAATTGCGGGACGTCGCGCTCGAGGTAGGTTCGGACGAGGTCCTGCCTGAAGAGGAAGCTGTCGGCATCCGAGGCAGCCAGTAAGCTGTCGGGGAATCCGCCGCGCAGCCACAACCGATCCTGCTGGTGTCGGTTGGGCGCGACCTCGGGTGCGGTCACGGGGCCCATCTCGACATACGCGATGCGGCCGGCGAGGGTCTCTCCTGACTGACGCAGAAGGGCGACTGAAGCGGATCCGAGGATCAGAAAGAGGCCAGTGCGGCGCCCGTTACGGCGTGCCTGGTCGATGATTCCCCGCAGCACCAGAAATAGATCCGGGGTGCGGTGGATCTCGTCGAGGATGACAAGCTTATCGGTGTGCTGCTGCAAGAACAGATCCGGAGCCTGCAGCTTGGCAAGATCCTGGGGCGCTTCCAAATCGAGATAGACTGAGGGCCGCGATCGGGCGATCTTGAGGGCGAGGGTCGTCTTGCCCACTTGGCGCGGACCGACGATAGCCACGGCCGCTTGTCGTTCAAGGGCAGCGACGACCTGTTCCTCGACCAAACGCTCGATCATCTTCGCATTTTGTACGCGCTTCTTGAAATTTGCAAGGATATGACGGCTCGCTCAGTCGGGGGCACGGCGACCGAGGTGGCGTCGTTGCTGCTCGGGTAGAGCGAGTTGCCCTGTACCCGGTGGCGCAGCACCGCGTTGCCGGGGTCGAACCGCCACCGCTCGATCCGACGCTCTCCTGCCCGCGCGTGGTCACGCGTTGGAGACTCACGATCCCCCCGAACTGGATGACCATGGTGGCGCGGGCGTAGTCCGAGGGGCGGGCGGTTGCCGGGTCCGGGTGGTCAGTGGTGCTTGGGGAGTTCGTGGGCGCGCAGCTTCTGCTCGTCGATGGTGACGCCGAGGCCGGGGCCGTGGGGGACGTTGAGGTAGCCGTCGCTCAGGGGAGGCGCGAGGTCGGCCGCCTGCGGGCCGGCGAGCAGCAGGTCGTGCAGCATCAGTTCGGTGAACTCGACGCCGTCGCGCAGCGAGCGGGTGGCCGCTGCGAGGTGTAGCTTGGCCGCGACCTTGATGCCCAACCCCCACGCCGTGCCGATCACGCACTCCAGGCCGGCGGCTTCGGCGACCGCCGCGATCTTCTTGGACTGGTACAGGCCGCCCGCCTTGGCGATCTTGATGTTGATCACGTCGGCGGCCTGCGCGCGGACGATCTGCACCACGTCGTGCGGCGTGTAGGCGGCCTCGTCGGCCTCGATCAGCACGTCCACCGCGGCCCGCACCTGCGCCATGCCGGCGAGGTCCCACTTGGGAACCGGTTGCTCCAGCAGTTCCAGCCCCAGGTCGCGGCGCTCGCACATGCGGCACAGCCGGATCGCCTCCTTCGGCGTGTAGCCCTGATTGGCGTCCGCGCGCAGCATGATCTCCGGGCCTACCGCCGCGCGAATCGCCGCCAGCCGCTCCACGTCGTGTTCCGGGATGGCGCCCACCTTGGCCTTGAACCCGCGTACGCCCTGCTGCACCCATTCGGCGCACTGGCGCGCCATGCCGTCGGCGGTGCCGGGGGCCACCTCCATCACCGCGAGCACCTTCCGGCGCCCGCTACCACCGATCAGATTGCACACCGGGACACCGAGCGCCTTGCCGAGCAGATCGCGCCCGCGCGGACCTCCAGCAGCCCGGTGAGAAGCGTCGATAGGCCACCAATTCTCAGCGTCTCTCAACGTCGCCGGGAATCGTATGGCGATCACGGCGGCCGCCGGCGTCTCATAGAAGATCGATCTGCCGAATTCGCCGCTCAGAACCTTTGGGCAGTCTGTTCAGGTATTGAACCCAGAACCGCGCAATCCATCCAGGGACGGCTCCCAAGCTACCGCGTCGACGTTCTCAACCGACCCCGACTTGGTGGGCGAGCAGCGCGCTCATTCGATTGCCCAGTACCCGCTTCGTGAGGATGAGAATCAGCGCTACGGTAATGGAGACGGTCGGGATGAAGGCGAGCAGTCGCGTCTCCATGTACTACCACTTGCGCCTGCGCCGCCGCTAAGAGCTCGACCATGATCGCCACCGAGCCAGCCATGGCTCCGTCTCCCGAGAAACCGGGTGTGTTCGAAATCGAGATCCCAAACCACACGGGGCTGCCGGACTCCTTGTTCGGAAATGCAGTGGCGGGTAGTGGCGGCAACGAGCATTGCCTTGGGCTCAGATCCCTCGTATAGTGGGCATGTTACCCACGGAGAGACCTGTGAAGCTTTTCGTATCCGCCCATTCTGTTGCCTCGACCGGCTATACCATTGGCCATCTTCGAGACTGGTCGCGCGCTCATCGTCAGAATTTGATGCCCGCAGCCGTGCTCCCAGATGGCCTCCTAGGACATACGCTCTTCTCATGGCAGACCATTCTGGTTCGTCGCTTGCTCCACGAACTGCGAGACGACTTCACCGTGGAGCTCGATGCTTGTGCCCACGGGATTGTTGACTTGCGCCACTATCCGTACGGAATCTCATTCCCGAGCATTTCGGGAACACGTCTCCGAGTAAGAATAATCCGCCACTGCTATCCGTTCATCCGACAGAACGTCCTACTAGCGCAGTCATACGACCACTCCGATAGTCCACCAATTGCCACCAGGCGTCTATTCCCTCCGCCGATCCCGCTTTTCTCTTCGCAGCCGCTGAGGTGACACGATGACTTACGACGAAATACCTGCATCTTGGGCCTCCCGGTTCGGGCTGGCGTCCTTACCTCTCTTTGGATCAAGAGAGTCTGCACCAGCCGGTAGTCATTATGTCCTTTTGGACGGGGGATTTGGTAGTTTCGCACTATCTGTTAGTCCTGACCAAATCTGGAAAGAGCGTCTTTGTGCCGACTGGTCTTGGTCATGCAATCTTCCCCATCACGTAACCATCAACGATAACGAAGTCGCGGTCGTGCGCTGGGACAAGGCAAACGCCGAGCTATTTACACGTCATAGTGTCGAAGGCCAGATTTCTGCTTTCTATTCATATTTGGCTTCTGATCGTGTGGAATCAAATAAAAGAGTTGTCGACTTCATGCTAAACCTCTACCGCTCCATTCGATCACTCACTGCAAATGCCAGGATGGACGACGACCGCAGTATCGACGCATTCCTAGCTTTTCTTTCCCGCGCGACACGTAGAGCACACGGTGTCGAGCCCCAGTCGCTTGATTCTTTGGCCGACAACTCCGAAGACGACGACCTTCTCAAATCACTCCCTCAAGATGGGGTAGACTCTCTCTTTGAGGAAATCTTCAACAGAAATAGTTCCGATCTATCGCTTAGTCTTGTCCCAAGTCTAGCGATACGTCATGCGGGGAGCGAAATCTTCCAGGAGGCGCACTTTGAGCTGCTACGCGCTCCGGGACCGGATCTCTTTGGGTATGTTGGACCTGCGGAGACGAGACCGATAACGAGGGGAGGAACACATTTTACTCCTCCAGCATTAGCGCGCACTATTGTTGAACAAACTCTGGCGCAACTACCAGATTTGCGAAGCCGGAAGAAGCTGGTGGTTCTGGATCCAGCGTGCGGGTCGGGTGCGTTTCTCCACGAGACGCTACGAGCTCTACGGCGGCAGAATTATGATGGTCAAGTCGTGTTGGTGGGCAGAGACACCTCGCGGGCTGCGGTTTCCATGGCTCGGTTCGTGTTGGCCAATGCTGTTTCCGACTGGTGCCCTTCGGAGGGTTGCGATATACAGATTGAGCAGGGAGACTCACTTTCCAGCGCGCTGCCTGGAGCAGACATCGTTTTGATGAATCCACCATTTCTTTCGTGGGTTGCCGTAACCGCAGAACAACGTTCGCAGATGAGGGAAGTGTTAGGCAGCGACGCGAGAGGTCGCGGCGATTATAGTATGGCATTCGTCTCCCGGGCGATGGAAGCAGTATATCCAGGAGGTGCATTGGGTACACTACTGCCGGGTAGCCTACTGACTCTCGGAGCGGCGACGCGATGGCGAGGTAGGATCCTGGAACAAGCCGACTTGCGCTTCATTGCATCTCTCGGTGACTATCACCTGTTTCGGTACGCCCAGGTTCAGGTGTCCGCAGTTGTCTTTTCGAAGCTTGCGCGCGGTGCGCGACGATCGGAAAGGGTGGTTGCTCTTGTTACAGGAAATAGCCCGGAAGCAACGGGAGGCGCGCTTCGAAATCTGCGCCGGCTCGGAAACGCTAGTTTCAGAGAGCGTAGTGAAACTGAGTGGCACTTGTTCGACATCCCGTCCAAGGTGTTTCGTGATCGACCCACGTGGCGCCTGATATCGCCGAGCACGGAAACTGCTATCCGGAGATTATCTGAGTCGGGTCGGATGGTTCTGATCGAAGAACTGTTTTCCGTCCGTCAGGGCGTTCGCACGGGAATGAATTCGGCTTTTCTCATAACAACACAAGAACTTGCGGAGCTGCCTGCAAGCGAAAGAAAGTGGTTCCGGCCGGCAAGCGTTAGTGAGTCAATTCAAGATGGTATTCTACGGTCGAACCATCACATATTTTATCCATACAATGAACGAGGCTTGTTGATTCGAGACGAACATGAGCTAGACAGTGAAGTCCCGGTATACAGTCAGCGATACCTTCGGCCCAATCGTGGCCGTCTCTCGCAACGTCCCAGTCTACGTTCTAGCCGAACCGATTGGTGGGGTCTTTCCGAGCGCAGAAGCTGGGCGTTAGATCCCAAGCCGAGGATCGTATCCAAGTACTTTGGCGGTCCGGGAAGTTTCGCGGTTGATCTCCACGCGTCGTATGTTGTTGTACAAGGCTTTGCGTGGTTACCGAGATGGGGAGATGATAGCGCTGGTGGCGTTGACGGCGGTCCATTGACTTTCGGTTTGAGTATGCGAGAGATTCTGGCTGCGTATTCAGTGATATTTAATTCAGACGTGGTCGCTCGACTTCTAAGTGTGTATTCGCAGCATGTGGCGGGAGGCCAATATGACCTTAGCCAACGATTTGTGCGTTACATCCCAGTGCCGAATCTTCCGACGTTGATGACCGAGGAGCGAGCGGGTCACGTGGTTCTTGAACTTGCACAGATTGGACAACGACAAAGGTATGCTGAACCGCTAAAGCACCATCGCGTGGAAAGGCTGGTCGCGCAACTATACGAACCGGGTTTCATTCAACGGATATGAGGTGATGTTCAGGTCATTGGTCGTTTCGGAAAAAAAACTTCACGAACATCTTACAGCGATAGAATCAATAATTCGTCAGGCTGTCGGCAACGATATCGAGGCAAGCATTAGTGCAGATTGGAATGATATCTCGCTCGCCGCGGGGTTAGTTGGACAAGGATGTGAAGTTATAGCCCGCAATCGAGGACCGGACGTTTATGTGGCCCCGCTCTTTTTGTTGGACGCGGGTATTTGGGCATGGCTTGGCCTCTATCAAGAGTGGGCGAGCGAGAGGCGGGCCGGTGGGACGACTATATTCTCGTACCGGTCCACCAGCCTTAGCATTCACCTTGGTTTTCGATACCTTCGACACAAGCCCCAGATTTTTCGGGCGGAGTGGTCCGGTTGGGCGAACAGGGCGGGACGGAATTATGGCCAACAAGGAGGAAACGCGGCCCATCCGCACTGGCAGTTTGACGCTGTAGAGAGTCTGCGGAAGGAGGGCGCGAAAGAAGCGGCACAGACATACGCGGCTGTTCTGCGTGGTGAGGCGGATAGCGTAGGGCCGCGGGTATTCAGCCCTGTTGGGGTGACATCGGCAGATATCGATGAGATTGTGGGGGCCAAGGACTTTAGTCGAATTCACTTCGCTAGTGCGGCTGCGTGGTGGAAGGCGGCCCCAGGGGACGTCCATGCTCATTCTCCGTCGTCGGAGTCGGAGGTGGAAGCGTGGGTGCAGAAGACGATTGATTACACCATCGAGGAGGTGGAGCGTCTCTAGTAGCCGCGAAGCTTGCAGCGATGAGAATGAGTCGAAGTATTTGAGCGCAGCGTGCCGTAAGGCGTACGTGCAAACGGAGTACTGGACAAAATGGTGGCCAAGCACGTCGACATACCGGAACTTCTGCGCGTGGCACGGTACGTCCCGGGGGTGGCAGACGTTGTTGAATGCGGCACTAGTTCGCCATGGTGAACTCCACGTCGGCACGCCCGCGGCGGAGTTTGTGTTCTCTTCTGTTGCCCACGAGCGAATGCCGCGTGAGACCGTGTTCGGCGCAAGAGCTGACGGTTCGAGGGCTGCTGTTGCTGCACGAGAGGCGGTCGTCATGGACGCCGGAGGTCGCTCGCTGAAGTGCAGCGTCGGCGGGTCGCTGTTCGTGCCCGCTGGCGTTTGCAGCTACGGCGGGCACGGCACCGCCTTGCTGTTCCGTGCCCGCGTACCTTCGGCGGCCCGGTGATCCCGAAAGTGCAGTTCTCATTCGGTATTCCTATTTCTACACATAGCATGCAGGCGTGCGCGGGACGCGGGATTGGGCATCAGTGCCCACGCGGGAGAGTTCGGCGCACGCCATTTGCAATATTCGATTAGTGATGGGGGCGTCGCACGCTACTGCACCGAACAAGACTCGCTGGCCAGTAGGTCGGACGATCAACCGGAAGAGGCTGCGTTTGTCTGATTCGTCCGTGAGCGGCGGTCAGGCGTCCGGCGGCATCAGGGCGACGGAGCGCGGGCGACGGCCGAGAGCGGTTCGGGGAGGTTTTCGCTGATGCACTCTTGCGATTGAACCGGAACCAGCAATGGAGCGCAGGCGTAGTCGGAGAGGTGGGCGGTTGCCGAGTCGGGTGGTCAGTGGTGCTTGGGGAGTTCGTGGGCGCGCATCTTTTGCTCGTCTACGGTGACGCCGAGACCGGGGCCGAGGGGGACGTTGAGGTAGCCGTCGCTCAAGGGGGGCGCGAGGTCGGCGGCCTGCGGGCCGGCGAGCAGCAGGTCGCGTGCAGCATCAGTTCGGTGAACTCGACGCCGTCGCGCAGCGAGCGGGTGGCCGCTGCCAGGTGCAGCTTGGCGGCGACCTTGACGCCGAGGCCCCATGCCGTGCCGATCACGCACTCCAGGCCGGCGGCTTCGGCGACCGCCGCGATCTTCTTGGACTGGTACAGGCCGCCCGCCTTGGCGATCTTGATGTTGATCACGTCGGCGGCCTGCGCGCGGACGATCTGCACCACGTCGTGCGGCGTGTAGGCGGCCTCGTCGGCCTCGATCAGCACGTCCACCGCGGCCCGCACCTGCGCCATGCCGGCGAGGTCCCACTTGGGAACCGGCTGCTCCAGCAGTTCCAGCCCCAGGTCGCGGCGCTCGCACATGCGGCACAGCCGGATCGCCTCCTTCGGCGTGTAGCCCTGGTTGGCGTCCGCGCGCAGCATGATCTCCGGGCCTACCGCCACGCGAATCGCCGCCAGCCGCTCCACGTCGTCTTCCGGAATCGCGCCCACCTTGGCCTTGAATCCGCGCACCCCCTGCTCCACCCATTCGGCGCACTGGCGCGCCATGCCGTCGGCGGCGCCGGGGGCCACCTCAATCACCGCCAGCACCTGCCGGCGCCCGCTGCCGCCGATCAGGTTGCACACCGGGACGCCGAGCGCCTTGCCAAGCAGGTCGTGCAGCGCCAGCAATCCAGAGGCATGGTAAGATGGAGGCGTGCGCGTGACCAGAACAGAGATCGACGCTTTCGCGGAGCGCATCGGAGCAGAGTTCAGGCCGGAAAAGGTGATTCTGTTTGGCTCTCACGCCTACGGCACGCCTTCGGAGGACTCGGATGTCGACTTGCTCGTTATCATGGAGCACAGCAGTAGCGGTGTCGCGCAAGCCCTCCAAATAGTGCGTCAGGTGAGGTCGAGAATCCCCGTCGATCTCGTCGTGAGGACTCCACAGGAGATGCGCCAGCGCCTCCAGTGGAACGACTTCTTCCTCAAGGAGGTCGTGGAGCGGGGCGAAGTGCTCTATGAATCCGCTCACCCTTGAGTGGGTCGAAAAGGCAGAGGGCGACTTCGCCACCGCCGGCCGCGAGTTGCGGGCGAGAAAGAACCCCAACTACGACGCGGCTTGCTTCCACGCCCAGCAATGCGCCGAGAAGTACCTGAAGGCTATCCTCCAGGAGCAATCCATCCCGTTTGGCAGGACTCACAACCTGATTGCCCTCCTGGACCTGCTCCTGTCGCGCAACGGTGCCTGGGCGGACGCTCGCCAGCACCTTGAGGTCCTAACGGTGTACGCCGTCTCGGTCCGCTACCCCGGCGAGTCTGTTGACAAGTCGTCCGCGCGCGAGGCGGTGCGGCATGCAACCATCGTACGGAGCCGCGCCCGGCGTAGTCTGTCTCTGCCTGTCTGATCTGAGCAGCCAGGGCCGTGATCCGGTCGCACGTGTTTGTCGAGGAGAATCGCCGAATATCATGTAATACTCAAGTAGTGATGGGGAACTACACGCGATTACTTCAGTTGCGGGCGGATCCGCCGCGGCCCTTTTTTTTGTGGGGGCCGCGGCCGTAGGGCAAGAGTACCCTGCTCACCGCCGAGTTTCCCGATGTGCCGTGGGTCGACCTGCTGCTGCCAGCGACGTACCGGCGCTATCTGCAGGCACCGGAACTTCTGTTTGAGAAGCAGCGCCGGCACGGTGCCGGCTTCATCGTGATCGACGAGGTGCAGAAGGTGCCGGCGCTGCTCGACGTCGTGCACTGGCTCATGGAATGGCGCGGCGTCCACTTCGCGCTGTGTGGATCGAGCGCCCGCAAGGTGCGCCGCGGGCAGGCGAACCTGCTGGGGGGCCGCGGCGAACGGCGCGAGCTGCACGGATTGTCGGCGATGGAGATCGGACCGGGCTTCGAGGTCGATGGCGCTCTGCACCTCCTCCACCGGCTCGCCGAAGAAGCCGATGTCCGTGCACGCCGCGCCGACGCCGGTGATGCCGTCGTCGGTGTCGATCTCGGCGATCACGTACTGCAGCGACGGCTTCGGTCGATGCGGGGTGAGCCGCGTCTTGCCCCATTCCCGTTTCGTGCCCGCCCGCTCCCCGTGCCCCACTCTGCGGAGCCATCCTTGACCAGCCCACCGCGAAAGAAGCTTGGCCGCCTGGGTACGGGTGAAGCCGAGGATTCTTGTAGCGTCGGCGATGCGAACGACATCTCCGGAGTCGCGCAGCACGCTAGCTACCTCCTCGTTGGCCCCACTCGGCTGCTTCGTCAGGACCCTCTGGCGGGGACGAAGCAGGATCGCGGTTTCCGATCTTCACCGGACGATTGTTGACATTCTCGACGATCCCAACCTGGGCGGTGGCATCCAGCATGTTGCCGACTGTCTTACCATCTACCTTTTCCACGCCGAGCGTGACGATGGCAAGATCCTGGCCTACGGAGATCGGCTTGGGAACGGCGCGGTCTTCAAGCGGCTCGGTTTCCTCGCCGAGCGAACCGTGAAAGAGGATAGTTTGATCAAGCCTTGCCGCGAGAGGCTCACCAAGGGAAACGTCGCACTTGACCCGACGCTCCCCTGCCCGCGCCTGGTCACCCGATGGAAACTCAGGGTCCCCAAGAACTGGATAACCAAGGTGGCGCGGGCGTAGTCGGAGTTGGCGGGCGGTTTGCCGAGTCCGGGTGGTCAGTGGTGCTTGGGGAGTTCATGGGTGCGTAGCTTTTGCTCGTCTACGGTGACGCCGAGACCGGGGCCGAGGGGGACGTTGAGGTAGCCGTCGCTCAAGGGGGGCGCGAGGTCGGCGGCCTGCGGGCCGGCGAGCAGCAGGTCGTGCAGCATCAGCTCGGTGAACTCGACGCCGTCGCGCAGCGAGCGGGTGGCCGCTGCCAGGTGCAGCTTGGCGGCGACCTTGACGCCGAGGCCCCATGCCGTGCCGATCACGCACTCCAGGCCGGCGGCTTCGGCGACCGCCGCGATCTTCTTGGACTGGTACAGGCCGCCCGCCTTGGCGATCTTGATGTTGATCACGTCGGCGGCCTGCGCGCGGACGATCTGCACCACGTCGTGCGGCGTGTAGGCGGCCTCGTCGGCCTCGATCAGCACGTCCACCGCGGCCCGCACCTGCGCCATGCCGGCGAGGTCCCACTTGGGAACCGGCTGCTCCAGCAGTTCCAGCCCCAGGTCGCGGCGCTCGCACATGCGGCACAGCCGGATCGCCTCCTTCGGCGTGTAGCCCTGGTTGGCGTCCGCGCGCAGCATGATCTCCGGGCCTACCGCCACGCGAATCGCCGCCAGCCGCTCCACGTCGTGTTCCGGGATGGCGCCCACCTTGGCCTTGAACCCGCGCACCCCCTGCTGCACCCATTCGGCGCACTGGCGCGCCATGCCGTCGGCGGTGCCGGGGGCCACCTCCATCACCGCGAGCACCTGCCGGCGCCCGCTGCCGCCGATCAGGTTGCACACCGGGACGCCGAGCGCCTTGCCAAGCAGGTCGTGCAGCGCCAGGTCGATTCCGGACTTCGCACACGAGTTGCCGGGGAAGTCGATGTCGAACAGGAGCTGCTCGCGGTCGAACGGATCCTTGCCGAGCAGCGTGGGACCGAGGTACAGGTCGATAGCGCTCTGCACCTCCTCCACCGGCTCGCCGAAGAAGCCGATGTCCGTGCACGCCTCGCCGACGCCGGTACCGGTAATGCCCTCGTCGGTGTCGATCTCGACGATCACGTACTGCAGCGTCCGGTCGATGCAGCGTGAGCCTCGTCTTGAGCGGCTCCCGAGTACTTCGCCTGCCGCCTGCGACGTGAGCAGATTCAGATCGCCTTGGTTCGTTTCTTGCCCGTCAGCTTCTCACAGCTATCTTACGACTTACGACATGGTAAGATGCAGGCGTGCGCGTGACCAGAACAGAAATCCACGCCCTCGCGGAGCGCATCGCCGCGGAGTTCAGGCCCGAGAAGGTGATTCTGTTCGGCTCTCACGCCTATGGCACGCCTTCGGAGGACTCGGATGTCGACATGCTCGTGATCATGGACGTGACGCGGGTTCGGGAGAAGAATCTAAACGAAAAAGAAGTTAGATATTTTGGAAGAACAAGTACGTACGATTTTTCAGGGCAGCCGGACTTCGCAAGATACTGAAGATTGGGTTAATCAATATGACGAGTTATTGAGAGCAATTGACCCCAAGGCGCCACCAGCAGCGGTGCTATTCGCCTTCATGTTTGATTCTCCCGATGTTCCAGCCGATGTAACGAAAGAATCCGAAGCTATCTTGACCAAGGTTATGGGCGAAAACCGCACATGGGCGTGGGCGGAGGTGGACTTACCGATGATTCGCCCCGGGATGAGTGAACAATCTATAATGGGAGCGATCGGGATAGATTTCGATAATCCGCGTGAGATTTCCATTTTAAGACTCAATCAAGTGCACGATAGGTGGAACCAGACCAAAGGGCAAACGCATCCGTTGATTCCGATATTGAGATGCTGGCGTAGGACTCACGATGCGGCGAAAGAATAGAGATCAGATCAAGGATTTAGAACGTCGTGTGAAGCGGTTGGAAGAAGACGTTAGTTTTCTGTCCGGGATTATTTTGATTGATCACGTAAGAACCATAAAAAATTCACCATTGCGGGAGCGCTGGAAAGGCTGTTTGCATCGAAAGCACCGGAAATATTTGGGCACGTGTTGCGAGGTCTGTCAGGGTCTCCTTGAAAACTTGCCCCCGGAGCGTAGCGCCGCCCCGGGGGCTGATGGTCCACGTGTCTCTACACGAAGAGGAATCCATCATGACACCACTGTGCCAGAGAATGATCGAAGACATGCAAGTGCGCAACCTGTCCCCGCACACCATCGCGCTACAACTCGTTCCGGGCGCGCTACGCCGACTTCTTCTACTGGCGGCTCAGCTCGGGCATCGAAGTCGACTTCGCGGTCAATCACATCGATTGCGCCGTGAAGGCCAAGGCGGTCAGCCGGGTGCGCGCCGATCACGCCAAGGGGCTGCGCGAGCTGAAGGCCGATCACCCGGAGACCGGCCGCCGCATCGTCGTGTCCCTGGACCCCCACGACCGCACCACCGAAGACGGCATCGAACTGCTCCACCACACCACCTTTCTCCAGCAGCTCTGGCAGGGCGCGCTGTTCTGAGCGAGCTCGCCGTCAGAGCGCAAGCAGGCGATCACTGATAAGATGGCTTTCCGAGGCCTGCCGAAATATCGTGATCGTCCATCAATCGGGCAAGGACTGCTGCGGTGCGTTCCACGTCCCGTCCCGTCGGGATGGTGCCGCGAGGGTATGGGCGTGACGCGCGTCCCAGTGTCCCCCGAGATGCTTCGCTGGGCCTGTGAACGTGCCGGCTTCGACGTTGCGCACCTTGCGAAGCGCATGCCACAGCTCCCGGCCTGGGTCCGGCGCGAGAGACAACCGACGCTGAAGCAGCTGGAGAAGCTGGCCAGACTTACCCATACGCCGTTCGGCTACCTGTTCCTCCCCGAGCCCCCGGCCGAACGCCTTCCGGTGCCTGACTATCGCACCGTGGCAGGCACCGCGCGAGGCACACCGAGCCCTGATTTGCTCGACACGCTGTACGCGATGCAACGTCGACAGGAGTGGCTGCGGGAGGCCCTCGTCGAGAACGACGCGGCCCCGCTGACCTTCGTGGCAAGCGCTCGCCTTGCCGACGAGCCGGAAGTTGTGGGCCGCGAGATGCGACGGACGATCGGTCTCGATGAAGGATGGGCGGTGGCAGTGGCCACCTGGCAGGTCGCAGTGACCGAGTTGCGTCGCGCGATCGAAAAACTCGGCGTGATGGCTGTGATAAATGGGGTGGTGGGTAACAACACCTCTCGCCGGCTGAGCGTAGGGGAGTTCCGTGGCTTCGCGCTTACCGATTCCTATGCGCCGCTGATTTTCGTGAACGGTGCCGACGCGAAATCGGCACAGATGTTCACGCTTGCTCACGAGCTGGCGCACATATGGCTCGGCTCGGAGGGGGTCTCCGGCTTTGATGGCCTTCTCCCCCGCGGCACCGACGTGGAGGATTGGTGCAACCGAGCGGCGGCCGAGTTCCTTGCGCCAGCACAGGAGGTCAGGGCGCGTTGGGCAGAGGTCAGGCGCCGGGGAAGGCCCTTCGAGGCTCTCGCCCGGGCGTTCAAGGTGAGCCCGGTGGTCGCCGCCCGCCGTGCTCTCGACCTGCATCTCGTTGAACGCAGCACCTTTTTCGATTTCTACGAGCGTAACGTCAATCGCGAACGCATGGAGAGTGGCACCCAACCGAGTGGCGGCGGCGATTTCTTCAACAACCAGAACACGCGTATAGGCGAGCTGTTTGCGACCCAGGTGCTGCGCGCGGCGATGGAGGGCCGTATCGGTTTCAAAGAAGCCTATGATCTGACAGGGCTGCGCGGAGGAACCTTTCAGAAGTACGCCCGTCGACTAGGCGCGAATCTCCCATGAGGGTGGACCTGACCTACGTCGTGGATTCGGACGTCTTCATCACGGCGAAAAACCTGTACTACTCGTTCGACATCTGCCCTGGATTCTGGAAGAGCGTGGTTCATCACTACCGGGCGGGCCGAGTCTTCAGCGTCGACAGAGCTCGCAGTGAATTACTTGCGGGTCACCCCGAGGAGGATCTCGTCCGGTGGGTGAAGGAAAAAGTCCCGGAAGGGTTCTTCGTCCCATCGGACATCGCCGAGGTGATGCTCGCCTACACGGACGTCATGATGTGGGTCCAGCGTCATCCGAGATACTTCGACTATGCAAAGGCGAAGTTCGCGACCGGTGCGGACGGCTGGCTCGTCGCCTACGCGCGGGTTCACGGCGCCATCGTCGTGACCAACGAGCAGAGTGCCCCGGAGTCCAGGAGGGAGATCAAGCTGCCCGATGTATGCAATCAGTTCGGGGTCAAGCACGAGAACACCTTCGCCATGCTTCGGGCGCTGAACGTCTCCTTCGATTGGGCGAAAGACGGCTGAATGGTGCCGCCGTTGGGGCGTTCCCACGGTCACGAGAAGGAGCGCGGTTCTGAACCACTGGGCGTAGGCAGCCGGGATCAGTGGTGCTTGGGGAGTTCGTGGGTGCGGATCTTGTCCTCGTCGAGGGTGACGCCGAGACCGGGGCCGAGCGGGACGTTGAGGTAGCCGTCGCTCAGGGGAGGCGCGAGGTCGGCCGCTTGCGGGTCGGCGAGCAGCAGGTCGTGCAGCATCAGTTCGGTAAACTCGACGCCGTCGCGCAGCGAGCGCGTGGCGGCTGCCAGGTGCAGCTTGGCGGCGACCTTGATGCCGAGGCCCCATGCCGTGCCGATCACGCACTCCAGGCCGGCGGCTTCGGCGACCGCCGCGATCTTCTTGGACTGGTACAGGCCGCCCGCCTTGGCGATCTTGATGTTGATCACATCGGCGGCCTGCGCGCGGATGATCTGCACTACGTCGTGCGGCGTGTAGGCGGCCTCGTCGGCCTCGATCAGCACGTCCACCGCGGCCCGCACCTGCGCCATGCCGGCGAGATCCCACTTGGGCACCGGCTGCTCCAGCAGTTCCAGCCCCAGGTCGAGGCGCTCGCACATCCGGCACATCCGGATCGCTTCCTTCGGCGTGTAGCCCTGATTGGCGTCCGCGCGCAGCATGATCTTCGGGCCCACCGCCGCGCGAATCGCTGCCAGCCGCTCCACGTCGTCTTCCGGAATCGCGCCCACCTTGGCCTTGAATCCGCGCACCCCCTGCTCCACCCACTCGGCGCACTGGCGCGCCATGCCGTCGGCGGTGCCGGGGGCCACCTCCATCACCGCCAGCACCTGCCGGCGCCCGCTGCCACCGATCAGGTTGCACACCGGGACGCCGAGCGCCTTGCCGAGCAGATCGTGCAGCGCCAGGTCGATCCCGGACTTCGCACACGAGTTGCCGGGAAAGTCGATGTCGAACAGGAGTTGCTCGCGGTCGAACGGATCCTTGCCGAGCAGCTTGGGACCGAGATACAGGTCGATGGCGCTCTGCACCTCCTCCACCGGCTCGCCGAAGAAGCCGATGTCCGTGCACGCCTCGCCGACGCCGATAATGCCGTCGTCGGTGTCGATCTCGACGATCACGTACTGCAGCGACGGCTTCGGCCGATGCGGGGTGAGCCGCGTCTTGCCCCATTCCCGTTTCGTGCCCGCCCGCTCCACCGAGTACGGGACCGGTTGCAGCGGCAACGACACCGCCCTGCTGCGAACCGCGGTAATCAACATCAAGTTCTCCTTGGACTTCGGCTATTTCCAATGATGGTCGAAGGCATCAAGGCGAGCGCCTATGGAGATCCGGAAAATGGACGATGCGTCGAGTTCCTTGACGGCATCTGTAGCGAGCTCCACAGACACGTGCGGTTTCAGTTCGTGTATACGCTTCGCTCGGGATTCTATCGATTTTTCCTCATTTCGGACCGTAACGTAAAGCGCCGTAGACAGCCTTTCCAGTTCCGCCACACCCCGACTGCCGACAAACTGGACGACGCGCGCGATATCCTTCGAGTGGCGGCAGATCGCCTCATGGTGCCGAGCGACATGGTTTGACATGATCGTCGTAGCTCTCAGCCGAGGTCCGTACGGCGGAGCGGATGGCTCCTGCTTCAACATACGGCGTCCCAAGAGTCTCGACGTATCCAACTTGAGGTCGAACGAGTAAGGGCCATGCTTGTACAGTACGAACGAATAGCCCATTGGTACCTGACAAGCGGTCTGTAAAACGTATACGGTCTTCTGAACGTGTGTCTCGCCACACCAGTTGCCGGCAGTTCTCAACTGCGAAACCAAGTGCCCGAGAAGTGCTGTTTTGTCGCTTGAATCCATCGTTGTGTTGTTGACTCTAATACTCACGAACATGATCAACCAAGGCAGTTGCAAGCTGGTGAATAGGTCTGAGCCATTGGATCGCTCGGCACGGTAGCCAGCTAGGTTGACGGCTCGTCAATGCTGGACGGACAGCGACGATCCGGAGTCCCTCCAATCCTCCAGCGACACGCTCACTGTCTCGCCCCTCTGCGCGAGGGTATCGAACAGCGACCATACGTCGGTGCCAAGTTGCGCGGCGGCCTGCGACAGGGAGAGGTGACCGGAACGATAGGCGGCTACGACCTCATCTTCCTTGTCCCGGTCCAGTGCAGCCCGAAGCAGCTCTCGCAGCAGCGTCGCACGGTCCTTGCCGCGGGCCCGGGCGCGCCGGTCGAGTTCGCTCAGGACATCCTCAGGAAGGCGAACGGTCGTTGGTTTGGTCATGCGGCAGCAATAATATCACGGATGATGAACGGCAACCCCATGATGCGACACGTTCGGGATAGCACGGCCATCATCGGCCAACAATCATCCCCTATGATGGCACGCTAGCAGGTGCTGCGGCTGCACCTCGCGCAACGGTGGTTCCTCGGCGGCGCAGCGTTCGTCGGCCAGCGGACAGCGGGTGCGGAACCGGCAACCGCTTGGCGGGTTGAGCGGGCTCGGCACGTCTCCCGTCAACACGGTCCGCTGCTTGCGCACCCTCGGATCGGGCACCGGAACCGCCGACAGCAACGCCTCGCTGTAGGGGTGCAGCGTATGCGCAAGGAACCGGTCGGTGGGCGCGCACTCGACGATCTTGCCGAGATACATCACCGCGATCACGTCGCTGACGTGCTCGATCACCGACAGATCGTGGGCCACGAACAGATAGGTCAGATCGAGCTCCTCCTGCAGGTCGAGCAGCAGGTTGAGGATCTGCGCGCGGATCGACACGTCGAGCGCCGATACCGGCTCGTCGCACACGATCAGGCGCGGTTGCACGGCGACCGCCCTGGCGATGCCGATGCGCTGGCGCTGGCCGCCGGACAGCTCGTGCGGGTAGCGGTCGGCGAAATCCGCGGACAGGTTCACCCGTTCCAGGATCGCCGCCACCCGCTCGCCGACCTCCGCTCTGGTGCATAGGCCGTGCACCAGCAGCGGCTCACCCAGGATGCGGCGCGCGGTATGGTGCGGGTTGAGCGACGAGTAGGGATCCTGAAAGATCATCTGGACCACGGTCCGGAGCCGCCGCAGCGCGGCGCCGCCGATACCCGCGGTATCCCTGCCATCGATGAGCACCTGGCCGGCATCGGGCTGCTCCAGGTGCACGATCAGCCGCGCGGTGGTCGTCTTGCCGCAGCCCGATTCTCCAACCAGGCCCAAGGTCGTGCCGCGCGTGATCGCGAAGCTCACGCCGTCCCCCGCCTGCACCTGACCGACGGTGCGCAGGAAGATGCCCTTGCGAACCGGGAAGTGCTTGCGCAGGTCGCGCACCTCGAGGAACTTCGCCTCCCGGCCCCCGGCCGCCTCCCGGCCCGCCGCCGATGCCCGCGCCGGCTCCAACGCCGCCTCGGCCCGGGGCGTGGCGGGCTCGCTCACGCGGACCGCTCCTGCGCCGCGATCTCGTCGACCCGGCGGCAGCGCACCAGGTGACCGGTGCCAGCCGGCTCCGGGGCCGCCTCCAGGGGTGGCTCACTGCCCAGGCAGACATCGGCAACCGCGTGCAGGCAGCGCGCGAAGAACTTGCATCCCGGCTCCAGGTCGAGCAGATCCGGGACCGCGCCGGGTACCGTGAACAGGCGGCTCTTGCGGGTGTCGCGCCCGCGCTGCGGCAGCGAGCGCAGCAGACCCTGCGTGTAGGGGTGGGCAGGCCGCGCGAACAACTCGTCGACGGTGGCATACTCGACCACGCTGCCGGCGTACATCACAGCCACCCGCCCGGCGGTCTCCGCCACTACCCCCAGATCGTGCGTGATCAGCATCACCGCCATCCCGATGCGGCGCTGCAACTCCTGAAACAACTCCAGTACCTGGGCCTGAATGGTGACATCGAGGGCGGTGGTGGGTTCGTCGGCGATCAGCAGTTGCGTCTCTCCACCGGCCAGAGCAATGGCGATCATCGCGCGCTGGCGCATGCCGCCCGAGAGGTGGTGAGGATAGCTCGCGACCCGCTGTTCGGGTGACGGTATGCCGACCAGGCGCAGCAGCTCCACCACCCGCTCCCGGCGCTCGCCGCGGCTCATCTCACGGCGGTGGGCGACCAGCACCTCGCCGATCTGGTTGCCGATCCGATACGCCGGGTTCAGGCTGGTCATCGGTTCCTGAAAACACCATGGTGATCTGCCGCCCGCGCACGCGGCGCATGTCCGCTTCCGGAAGCGCCAGCAGATTGCGCTGCTGCAGCAGGATCTCGCTGGCCACGATCGCTCCCGGGTGGGCAGAATGTGGCCCACCAGCAGGCGCAGATTGGGGATGCCGGCCACCCGCGCCGCATCGACGTAATCCATCTCCTTCACTTCCAGTACCGACGCGCGGATCACGCGCACGATGCGCGGCGTGGTGATGATGGTAAAGGCGATCACCACGTTGAACTCGGCCGGGCCGAGCGCGGCCATCAGCATGATGCCGAGCACCAGCCCCGGAAACATCACCACGCCGTCGACCACGCGGCTGATCAGTTGGTCCGCCACCCGGTAGTAGCCGGCCAGCAGACCGAGCACGCCGCCGGACACCGCCGCGAACAGCGTCGCCAGGGCGCCGACGCGCAGCGAGATGCGCGAACCGTGGATCACCCGCGTCAGCACGTCGCGGCCCAGCTCGTCGGTGCCGAATGGATGCGCGCGGCTCATCGGCAGCAGCTTGTGCGCGGTGTCGATGGCGACCGGATCGTAGGGCGTGAGGTGGGGAGCGGCCAGCGCCATGACGCAGATCGGCAGCATGATGATGACGCCGATGGTCAGCAGGCGATTGCCGAGCAGGCGCCGAAGCTGAGCGCGCAGCCCCCGCGCCGGCTGCCGCCGAGCCGGCAACGCCTGCGCCGGCAGCCCCCGCCCGCTGGCAAGCGGCGGCGGCGCAGTCCTACTCATAGCGCACCCGCGGGTTGATCAGGCTGTAGGAGAGATCCACCAGCAGGTTCACCGCCAGCGCGATCAGTGTCAGGTACGCCATGCCGCCTTCCAGGGTAGGGTAGTCGCGGCGCACCGCGGCGTTGGTGATCAGCCGGCCCAGGCCCGGAATCGCGAACACCTCCTCGATGATCACCGAGCCGCCGAGGGTGAGCGCGAACACCAGCCCGACGATCGTGGTGATCGACATCAGTCCGTTGCGCAGCGCGTGCTTGTAGATCACCTTGCTCTCGGCCAGGCCCTCGGCGCGCGCCGCGACGATGTACTCCTGACCGAGCACCTCCAGCATGCTGGAGCGGGTGATGCGCAGCAGCAGCGCCAACTGGCGCAGGCTCAGGGCCAGCACCGGCAGCACCAGGCGGCGCAACCATTCCCACAACCCGAACGACAGGTCTCGGTAGCCGGCGGCCGGGAACCATCCCAACGTGACGGCGAACAGCAGGATGAACAGAAGCCGAGCCAGAACGACGGTATCGACACGCCGAGGATGGAGATCACCATGCTGGCATGGTCCAATGCCGAGTTCCGCTTGGTGGCCGCGAGGACGCCCATGGGCACGGCCACCAGCACGGTGACCAGGGTCGACAGGCCGGCGATGCTCAGCGTCACGGGAAACCGTTCGGCGATCACGACGGCCACCGGCTGCTCGTAGAAGATCGATTGGCCGAAGTTGCCGCTCAGCACCTTCGGCAACCAGTTCAGGTACTGAATCAGGATCGGACGATCCAGGCCCATCTCGCGGGCCACCGCGTCGATCTGCTCGGCCGACACCGACTGGTGGCCGAGCAGCGCCCACACCGGATTGCCCGGCACCAGCCGGGTCAGGATGAAGATCAGCGTTACGGCAACGAAGACGGTCGGGATGAACGCGAGCAGTCGCCGTCCGACATAGCCCCACATACGCCCTCAGTGGGCAATCATGCCCGTCCGCGGCGCCATGCACGGCCGCGCCGCCGCGGCCGTGGCGGCAGCCCGCTGCCGGTCGCCGCGGCGCTCGTCGTGTTGCCGGCAGCGGCGTGTGTGCTCCGCGTGGGTACGCGCGGCCGGCACACCACTACCCGCGGTGTGCCGGCCGGCGCCGGTGCCCTCCTACTCGTCAAGCCACACGTGGTGCAACGTGGGGTTGCCGAGCGCCAGATAACCCTCCGGGTCGCGCACCGTGTCGCGGCGGGCGAACAGGCGGTACTGGTAGCCGAGGTTGATGGTTGCCACCTTGTTGTAGAACTCGCACTGCAAGGCTTCGCCGAGCGCGTAGCGCTTGTCGAAGTCGGTTTCCGCCGCCAGGCCGCGGAACACCTCTTCGGTCTCGTCGTGGTAGTAGCCCACCTCGGTCGACGGGAAGGTGCCGTTGAACTCCGGGTGGTACAGCGAAGGATCGATCCAGTAGCCGCCGGAGGTGTAGATGTTGAGTTCGTTCGGGTCACGTCGCTTGGCCACCCAGGTCTGTACGTCGTACTGCACCATCTCGGCGTTGATGCCGATCGACTGCAGTTGCTCGGCGATGGAAAGTCCGGTGCGCACGTGGCTGGCCGAACTGGCGATGGTCTGCACGATCACCTTCTCGTCGGCGTAGTTGGAGGCGGCCAGATACTCGCGCGCCTTGTCGGCGTCCACCTGGTTGTAGAGCTCGGCACAGGCATCGGTGTTGTAGGCGCTCTCCGGCGGGTAGAAGCTGGGGTTGACGGTAGCGAATGCGGGATCGGCCGCCGCCGCGTCGACCACCTTCTGCGCATCGAGGATTGCCTGTACCGCGCGCCGGAAGTTGATGTCGGCCGTGGGCCCGTGCTGGTGGTTGAACATCATGTACAGCAGCACGCCGGGGCCGTTCTTGACCGGCACTACACCGGCCGTGCCCTCGAGCCGCTGGAACTCCGCGTCGGGGACGCCCGTGATGATGTCGTACTCGCCTGCCTCCAGGCCGGCTATCCGGGTAGACGCTTCCGGCACGATCCAGAACAGCAACTCATCGGGATAGGCTATCTTGTTGCCGGTCTGGTAGTTGGGCGCATCGTCGCGGGCCGTGTAGTCGGCGAACCGCTGCAGCCGCACGTACTGATCCTCCCGGTACTCGGCGAACCGGTACGGACCGGTGCCGACCACCTCGCTCAGGGTGCCGCCGTCGGGCGACGCTTCAGCGACCTCCTTGGGCATGATCACGGCCTTGTTCTCGTCGGAGCCGAGCAGCAGCAGCAGGAAGCGACCCTTGGGGCTCGAGAAATGCATCGCCAGGGTGTGGTCGTCGATGATCTCGAACTGCTCCAGTTCATCAAGGGCCGGTCCCTTCGGGCCCACGCGCCGCCAGCGCTCCAGCGAGGCCACTACATCCTCGGCCATCAACTCGTCGCCATTGTGAAACATCACACACCCGCTGTCAAATTGCACGACCGAACATCGGATTGAAAGATTCTCTATTGCATGCAATATTCAAGTGGTAATGGGAGAATACACGCGATTGCTCCGGTTGCGGGCCGATCCGCCGGCGACGTTCTTTCTCTGGGGGCCGCGGCAGTCGGGCAAGAGTACCCTGCTCGGGGCGGAGTTTCCCGAGGTGCCGTGGGTCGACCTGCTGCTGCCGGCGACCTACCGGCGCTATCTGCAGGCGCCGGAATTGCTGATCGAGGAGCAGCGCCGGAACGGTGCCGACTTCATCGTGATCGACGAGGTGCAGAAGGTACCGGCGCTGCTCGACGTCGTGCACTGGCTGATCGAACGCCGCGGCGTGCACTTTGCGCTGTGTGGATCGAGTGCGCGCAAGGTGCGCCGCGGGCAGGCCAACCTGCTCGGCGGGCGCGGCGAACGGCGCGAGCTGCACGGCCTGTCGGCGATGGAGATCGGCCCGGAGGTCGACCTGGTCAGACTGCTCAATCATGGCTACCTGCCGCCCATCTACGACGCCGAGCGCCCGCTGCCGCTGCTCGATGCCTACGTCTCCCAGTATCTGAAGGAAGAGATCGCCGCCGAGGGACTGGTACGGCGCTTGCCCGCCTACGCCGACTTCCTCGCTCTCGCCGCACTCTCCGACGGTGACGCGGTCAACTACACGACCATCGCCCGCGACACCGGCACTTCCAGCCAGACGGTGCGCGGCTACTTCGAAATCCTTGAGGACACGCTTCTCGGCCGGTTCCTGCCCGCGTATCGGAGGCGCCCGAAACGGCGGGTAGTGGCGGCGCCGAAGTTCTACTTCGCGGATGTCGGCGTGGTGAACTTTCTGGCCCGGCGCGGTGCGCTGGAGCCGGGCGGCGAGCTGTTCGGGAAGGCGTTCGAGAACTGGGTGTTCCACGAGCTGTGCTGTTACAACGCGTACCGCGCCCGCTACGCCGACTTCTCCTACTGGCGGCTCAGTTCCGGCATCGAAGTCGACTTCGTGGTCAACCACATCGATTGCGCCATCGAAGCCAAGGCGGTCAGTCGGGTACGCGGCGATCACGCCAAGGGACTGCGCGAACTGCAGGCCGATCACCCGGAGACCGGGCGCCGCATCGTCGTGTCACTCGATCCCCACGACCGCACCACCGAAGACGGCATCGAGCTGCTCCACCACCGCACGTTCCTGACCCGACTCTGGCAGGGGGCACTATTCTGACAGAGCTCCTCTCGGGAAGCCGCTGTCCGATACCCAGATAGCGGCTGGGGGTACGGGTCCACTCGAAGGTCACCCGCGCGCACCGGCACGTCCTCCGCGTCACGGCTCCAGCCGATGCGGCGTGTACTGAGGTGGATCTCACGAATATCGCGAACGCGAGGCATCATGCTGTAATAGCGTGGATCTCGACAGAGCGAGGGTGCTATACTAGCATAGCTAAAGTTCATCATAATCGCGAACTTGGACAGATTTATTATACTATGCGCGAACAAGGACCATCCCTACCGGACTCTCGCCGACGCCTTGCTAGCGTGCTGCGCAACTCCGGCGATGTCATTCACATCGCCGACGCTGTAAGAATTCTCGGCTTCACCCGTACCCAGGCGGCCAAGCTTCTTTCGCGGTGGGCGGGTCAAGGATGGCTACGCAGAGTGGGGCACGGGATCTACGTCCCGGTTCCTCTCGATTCCCTGGACAGCGTTCATGTTCTTGACGATCCCTGGATTCTGGTTCCGACTCTTTACGCCCCTGCGTACATCGGCGGCCGTACTGCTGCTCAGCATTGGGACCTTACCGAACAGATCTTTCGTGACATCGTTGTTCTCACTGCACAGCCCGTCCGCAAGAAGTCGCAGATCCGACACGGCGCGCCATTCTCGCTGAAGCACGTCGATGCGAGGAAAATATTCGGCACCAGGATCCTCTGGCGGGGACGAAGCAGGATCGCGGTTTCCGATCTTCACCGGACGATTGTAGACATTCTCGACGACCCCAAACTGGGCGGTGGCATCCAGCATGTTGCCGACTGTCTTGCTATATACCTTCTCCACGCCGAGCGTGACGACGGCACGATCCTGTCGTACGGAGATCGGCTTGGGAACGGTGCGGTCTTCAAGCGGCTAGGTTTCCTCGCCGAGCGAACCGCCAAAGGCGACAGTTTGATCGAGCCTTGCCGCGAGAGGCTCACAAAGGGGAACATCGCACTTGATCCGACGCTCTCCTGCCCGCGCGTGGTCACCCGTTGGAGACTCAGGATCCCCCAGAACTGGATGACCAGGGTGGACCGATGATCACCCGGGGTGAGATTATCGATGGAGCTAGTACTCTTTCGTTGCTACCGCAAGTCGTGGAAAAGGACTATGCACTTGGGTGGGTTCTATACGGCATTAGCCAACACAATGCCCTTGCCGAAACCTGGATCTTCAAGGGCGGAACATGTCTCAAGAAGTGTTTTTTCGAGACCTACCGGTTTTCCGAGGATCTCGACTTTACGATCACGAATCCCGAGCACATAGATCAGGGTTTTCTGAACGAGACGTTTGTCGAGATCGCAGAGTGGATATATGACCGTACCGGGCTGGAACTGCCGCCTGAGTTACATACGTTCGAGATCTATGCCAACCCACGCGGACGTACATCGTGTCAGGGCAAACTGTCCTATCGAGGCCTAATTGCCCCTCGATCAGGCGGGCTCCCCAGGATCAAGCTCGATCTCACCGCCGACGAGCACCTTGCCCTCGCCCCGGTCCCCGTCCCGATCTTTCATCCTTATAGCGACGAACCAGATGACGGCATTCACATCTTGGCGTATGCATACGAGGAAGCATTCGCGGAGAAAATACGAGCGCTCGCCGAACGAGCGAGGCCGCGTGACCTCTATGACGTCATAAACCTCTACCGAAACGAGGAGGCCCGACCCTCACCGTCTGTCCTTCTGGACGTCTTGCGCCAGAAATGTGAATTCAAGGGCATTTCGACACCTCATGACGTGAGCGTCATCTTGCCACACCGTGATGACCTTGCCGCTGCATGGGACCACATGCTCCGGCGTCAGCTACCCGATCTGGTGCCGATGCAGCCGTTCTGGGATACGCTTCCGGAGCTATTTGCATGGCTCGAGACCGGCATCACCCCGGAGGTTCCTGCCTCCGTTCAACTTAGCTCCGGTGAGACTGTCATTCGTGAGCACACGCTACACCTGCCACTTTCCAGCATGGCTCGATCGTATCTGGAAGTGATCCGTTTCGCTGCTGCCAACCGCTTGTGTGTTGATCTTCTGTATGGAAACCAGAAGCGACGCATCGAGCCCTACTCCCTGCGGCGCAGTTCCGAGGGTAACATAATCCTCCACGCGCATGATCTGCTCAGAGACGCGCATCGCAGCTATCGATTCGATCGCATTCAGGATGCTCGGATCACGAGCCAGCCCTTTGTTCCGCGGTATGCTGTCGAGCTCAGTTCGCGCGGACGAGTGACGGTCCGGCCTGCTGCGAGTGGCTCAATAAGGTCGTCATCCGGAATGAACACTCGGAGACGGATCAAGAGCGTCAACGACCGGCGGTATGTCTATGAATGCCCGGCCTGCAAGAAACGGTTCTACCGCAAGCGTCGGCGGTCACAGGGAAGAAGGCACCGTGACAACTCAGGCTATCGTTGCTCCGGCCGACCGGTCTATCTTGGTATGCGTTAGATTAGACGGATCGCTAGGACGTGCGTTGCGCGAGTTGCAGGCCGATCACCCGGAGACCGCGCGCCGCATCGTCGTATCCCTCGACCCCCACGACCGCACCACCGCCGACGGCATCGAGTTGCTCCACCACCGCACGTTCCTGACCCAACTCTGGCAGGGATCGCTATTCTGATGCGGTGGCGCCGGAGCGCGCGCGCCCGGCGCCGGCCAGGCGCGGGTCCAGCAGGTCGCGCAGCGCGTCGCCGAGCACGTTCACGCCGTAGATCACCACGGTCAGACAGATGCCCGGCCACATCGCCAGTGCCGGCTTGCGCTCCAGGTAGCGGCGGCCTTCGCCGCTGAGCATGCCGCCCCAGCTCGGCACGTCCAGGGGCAGGCCGAAGCCGAGGAAGCTGAGGCTCGCCTCAGCCAGAATCGCCCAGCCGAGGCTGACGCTGAAGATCACGATCAGCGGCGCCAGGATGTTGGGCAGGATGTGGCGCACGATGATGCCCAGGTGGGGCTGTCCGACCGCCCGCGCCGCCTCGAAATAGTCGTTCCCCTTGATCCCGATCACCGCGCCGCGCACCACGCGGGTCCAGCGGACGCCGGTGAAAATGCCGATGACGAGTATGATCTGGAGTTGGCCCCGGCCGACCATGCTCATCACCGTCAGCAGCACCAGGAGCTCGGGAAACGACATCCAGGCGTCCACGAACCGTTGCGTGATCACGTCGAAGCGGCCGCCGAAGTAGCCGGACGGCACCCCGATCAGCGTCGCCACTGCCACGGTAACGGTGGTTGCCGCCAAGCCCACCACCAGCGAGATGCGCGCCCCATAGATCAGACGGCTCAGAATGTCCCGGCCGACCTGGTCGGCGCCGAGCAGGTACTGCGCCGACGGCGCCGCGAACCGGTCCGGCAGGCTCTTCTCGTCCATGCCGTAGGGGGCGAGCAGTTCGGAGAAGATGCCGAATACCAGCAGCAGCAGGACGATGATCGCGCCCACCACGCCGAGCCGTTTTTCGCGGATGAAGCGGCGCACCAAGGTGCGCGCCGCGCCGCGCGCCTTCGGTTCCGGGCGCAGGTTCACGGTCACCGGTAGCGGACGCGCGGGTCGAGAAACGCGTACGACAGATCGACCAGCAGGTTGGCGCCGACCACCGCCACCGCGAACGTCAGATTCACGCCCGCAACCAGGGCGTAATCGCGCACCTTCAGCGCATCCACCATCAGCCGCCCGGTTCCCGGCAGCGCGAAGATCGATTCGATGATCACCGCCCCGCCGATCAACACGGTCAAATCCGCCCCCACGATCGTTACCACCGGGATCAGCGCGTTCTTGAGCGCGTGGCCGACCACTACCAGCCGCTCCGGCAATCCCTTCGCGTACGCGGTGCGGATGAAGTCCTGGCGCAACACTTCCAGCATCATGGTGCGCGTCATCCGCATCGTGGTGCCGGCCATCACCATGCCGAGGATGAACGCCGGCAGGATGAACATGCGCAGGTTCGCGATCGGGTCGCGGAGGAGCGGCTCCAGTTCCAGCGGCGGCGACCACCCCCACCACAGCGACGCGTACAGGATCACCAGCGTCGCCACCCAGAAGCTGGGCGCTGCCACGAACAGGATCGCCAGGCTGCGGCCGGCGTAGTCGCCCACGGTGTCCTGCCGTAGCGCGGAGTACATGCCCACCGGCAGACCGATCACGACCGACACCGCAATGCCGAGCAGCCCCAACTCGATGGTCACCGGCAGCCGGCCCAGGATCAGCGGCACCACCGGCTGCCCCGAGTTCATCGAGATGCCGAGACTGCCGCGCAGCAGCAGGTCGGACCACCAGCGGACGTATTGCACGTGCAGCGGGGCGTCCAGCCCGAACGCGCGCTCCAAGGCCGCGCGGTCCACCGTGCCGCCGAGCACCGCCAGCCGCGCCATCACCGTGTCGACCATGTCGCCCGGCACCAGCCGCAACAGCACGAACACGATGGTCGCCACCATGAACAGGGTGGGAATGGTGAGCAGCAGGCGGCGGACTACATAGCGCAACATTCAGACCGCCCGCGCACCTGGAATCTGTCGCGCCGACCGCCGACCGACTCCAGGCCCGTAAACCCTCGCCGGCTTCGCGGGGCTCGGCACTCCGAAACCGTCGCCGGTCGGCGCCGCTCTCGGCCCATCCCCACCGGCCACCGGGCGTCTACCGCAATCCGACGACGCCTAGTGGCCCATCTGCGCCTTCAACTCCTGGTCGATCCACAGGTACGGCAGCAGGTACACGGCGTGCTCCATGGCGGCGCCGAGTTGGCCGGTGAAACCCTTCAGCCACGGCTGGTGCATCATGCCGTTGGGGCTGAGCGGCCACGCCACCGACCACATCTCGCTGATGTAGTGCAGGTCCACCGCGCGCACCAGCTCGGCCATCGTCTCGTTGTCGGTCACCGCCGCGATCTGATCCATAAGCGCGTTGAAGGTCTCGTCGGTGGCGCCGTGGTACAGGCCAGGGTCGCCGTAGAAGCGGTAGCGCATGGAGGCGTAGGCATCGTAGGGGGCGTGCCGGCAGCAGCCCGCCGTGATGCCGCCGTGCGATCCCGCGTTCAGCCGATCCTGCATGGTGGTGCCGTCGGGCAGCTCGTTCACCTCGACGTCCACGCCGATCGCGTCGAAGTAGGTGGTGACCGCCTGCGCCAGGTCGACGTCGTGCCCCCAGGCGGTGGTCACATCCCAGCCGGCCTTGAACCGGATGCCGTCCGCGCCGCGCGGGTAGCCCGCCTCGTCCAGCAGCCGCTCCGCCTCCTCGGGGTCGTACTCGTACTGCGCCTTGATGTCGTCGGACCACTGTGCGTACGGGACGTTCATGCCGTTGGTGAGCGTGGTCACGTAGCCGTACGGCGTGGGATCGCCCTTGCCGTCGTAGTACAGGTCGTTGAGCTGCGCGGCGTTGATCGCCTTCTGCATGGCGATGCGCACGTTCTTATCGTCGAACGGCGGCCGGTCGAGGCGAAACGTGAAGGTGGTGGACTGCTCGCCGGGAATCGTCACCTCCACCAGCTCGGGGTTGGTCTGAGCGAGTGTCCGGCGCTGCTCGAAGGTGAGCGAACTCCAGTACATGCCCGGCAGCGCCACGCGCCCGCTGCGGAACGCCGCTACCCGCGCCTCCGGCTCCGGGATCACGTAGTACTTGACCTCGTCGGCGTACGGGAGCTGATTGCCGGGATGCAGCGGATCGGAGTTCCAGTAGTTGGGGTTGCGCGTGTAGGTGACCGACGAACCGGAAACGAAGTCGGTCAGCATGAACGGACCGGTGCCGACGACGTTGCGCCAATCGCTCATGTCGCCGTGCGCGCGGATCACTTCCGGGGCCACCATGAAGTTCGGGCACCGGTTGGCGCACAGGATCTGGTCCAGGGTGTCGAGCGCCGGGGTGTGCGTCTTGATCACGAAGGTCCACCGGTCGGGGGCTTCGATCGACTCGTACGGGATCTGTCCCGTCTTCCACCACGCCGGGCCGCCGCCCTTCTCGCTGAACTCTTCCAGACCCCAGTTGCGCTGGAAGGTGAACAGGACGTCGTGGGCGTCGAACTCGCGGCCGGCCACCTCGCCCTTGTCCTGCCAGTAGATGCCGCGGCGGATGCGGAACGTGTAGGTCTTGAGATCGGGAGACACCTCCCAGCTCTCGGCCAGCTCTCCGGTCGTTTCGGGAAGGCTGATATAGCGCGACGGTTGGCCGCCGGCGCCGGCCCTGAACGCCCAGTTCAGATCGCCGAGCCGCTCGAATACCGGCTCCTCCCCGTTGAGCACTTCCGGCACGCTGTAGCCGAACCAGGGGTCGAAGTTGGTCGGCGACTCGGTAATGGCGATCGCGATGGTGCCGCCGTACTGCGGCTTCTCGACCATCTCGCCGAACACGTTCGCCACCATTTCCCGTTTGGCGGCGGCCGATTCCGGTTCGGCGGCCGGCGCGGCCCACAGGCCGGTGGCGGCCAGGGCGAGCGCCAACACGACCCCGGCAACCCGCATCGTTGCCTGCATAGGTACACGTAGAACAAACATAAGTCCTCCTCGATTGATTCCGGTCGCCGAGCAGCGAGCCGATCTTCAACTGTTCACCACCTCGTCCCATACGTCAAGTTTCCCGTTCCGACGACGCCTGCAACTGGGCTACGAAAGCCGGATCGATTGCGCCGGGCACCACCGTGTAGCCCAACTCCACCAACTCGTCGCGCTTGCGACGTCCGTCCGCGCCGGTCAGGTTCATTGGCCCAGCATACCGAGCAGGACCTCCGCCGCCCGGTCGGCAAATGCCGGATCATTGATGTTGTGGTCCATCTCCAGGACTTCGATGCCCGGCTTCAGGTTGTCCCTGATGGCCCGGAAGCAGGCGCGGTCGGCATCCGGATCCCAGAAGGCGCCGCCCTCGGTGTCGAGCATCGACACGCCGCCCAGTGGCAGCAGGATGGCCACCGGCGCCGTCGACGCATTGGCCGCGGCGGCGATCATCGCACCGATGCGCTCGTTCTCCTCGACGCTGGTGCGCAGCAGGGTGCCGCCCGGCGTCCACTGAAACAGATTGCGCCGGCGGTAGCGCTCGGGCACCGCGTCGCGGGCGCCGAAGTTGGCCATGTCCACACAGCCCGGCGCGATCACCGCCGGTATCCCGGCGCGGGAGGCGGCCATGCCGCGTTCCGGCCCGGCGGTGGCCCTGCCGCCGCACACCTCGTCGGCCAGCTCGGTGGTAGTGATGTCAAGGCAGGCGGCGATGTAGCCGTCGGCGATCATGCCCTCCATGGTCTGGCCGCCGATGCCGGTGGCATGAAACACCAGCACCTCGTAGCCGTGGTCGGTCAGCACGCCGCGGGCGCGGTCGACGCAGGGTGTCGTGTTGCCGAACATCGACGCGGTAATCAGCGGCCTGTCCTGCCCGATGACCGGAGGCTCGACGCCGAGCATACCTGCGATGGCGCCCGCCGCGTTCGCGTACACCCTGGCGCTGATGCGGTTGATGCCGGCCACGTCGACGATCGACGGCATCATGATGATGTCCTTCGGGCCGACGACCGCCCGCATGTCGCCGGCGGCCACCGAGGAGACCATCACCTTGGGCACGCCGAACGGCAGCGCGCGCATGCCCGCCGTGGCGATCGAGGTGCCGCCACCGCCGCCCATGCCCAGGATCGCATCCAGCCTACCCTCGTCGTACAGCCGCCGCACCACCACCGCCAGGCCGGCGGCCATGATCGGCATCGCCTGTTCGCGCAGCTTGTTGCGGCGCAGGTGGTCGAGATCGCCGCCGCCGGCCCGCGCCACCTCCTCGCGACGCACATCCGCAGCAATGGTCGGCTCGCCCAGGATGCCGAAGTCGACGACCAGGGCGGCGAGCCCCTGTTGCTCGACCAGGTCCTTGACGAAGGCGAACTCGCGGCCCTTGGTGTCCAGGGCGCCGACGATGACAACGGTCTTCACGTTCCGTCGTCCTCTAGTGTGGCGTCCCGCAAGTTCTTACCCACGCGCCGCGCGCCCGATGGCTGGTCGCGCCTCCCCACGAGATAGCCGTAGGACTGCGCCGCCGGCTTGCTACGGCTGCGGCCCGTTCCGTGCGCGGCGCTTAGCCGCCGGCAGTCGCTCTCCAGCCGCCCGCTTCCTCTGTAGAGGGATTTCCGGGACACCACACTAGCGCTTCTTGATCGTGTGGTTTTTGAACCCTTGCAGCGCTCCCATGACGGCCTTCTCCACCGGGATGCGCTCGATGCTCGAAGCTCCGACGAATCCCTGGGCGTCGGTCTGCTCGTACAGCGCCGCGGTGTCCTCGGGCTCGGCAAACGGCCCGCCGTGCGCCAGGCAGATCGCCTCCGAGTCCACCGCCCAGGCTCCCTCCATGATCTTCTGGGCTCTCGCCAGAGCCTCGTCGACCGGATCGGCTGCGAAGCCGACCAGCCCGCCCGAGGTTCCGCCGACGTGGGCACAGACCACGTCCACGCCCGCCTTCACCATCTCGGCCGCGTGCTCGGCCGAGTACACGTAGCACATGGTGAACATGTCCCGTTCCCTGAACGTCCGCATCATCTCGACCTCGCGCGCGAAGCCCCAGGGCATGTCGAGGTTACGTCCGGTCTGCCGGTTCTGTCTCCGGATCTGAGGGTTGACGATCTCGCTTCCGCCCTGCGTGGGAAAGTTGATGATCCCATCGTACCCCCGGTCCACGAATCGGCCACACAGCGTGTCCAGATCGTAGACCGTCTGGTCGCAGCCCTCCACGCCGGCGATGATCGGCGTGTCCCGCACCACGTTGCTGATCTCGTCGTACATGCTCAGCGTCTGTGGATTGGCATGGTCGATGTTGACCGTCTGCAGCCCACGGATGCGCGATTGCCCGGTGCTGTAGCAGATGATCAGGTCGGCGCCGCCGACCTCGGCTGCCCGCGCGATCAGGCCAGCGCTGCAGCCGGCCCCTACAATCGCCTTGCCGGTACCGATCGTGTCCCGCAGACGCTCGCGGATCTCGTCTCGTTCGAACCTCTTCTTCATTGCATCACATCCTTCATGATGAATTGCGCGGCCATTGGGCATTTTACCTGGTTGTAGCGCAGCCCAAGCCTTCCTACTTGATGGCACCCAACGTAAGCCCCCGAGTCACGAACTTCTGCATCACCGTGGCCAGCATCACTACCGGCACCGCAACGATCACCGCGCCGGCGGCAATCTGGGTCCATTTGATGGTCACTTCGCCGGTGTACTGGGTAAAAAAGATCGGCCAGGTAGCGCTGTTGTACCCGGTGATCACCAGTGCGTAGATGAAGTCGTTCCAACTCGTGATAGCGGCGAATATGGTAGCCGCAACCAGCCCCGGGAACGCCAGCGGCAGCACGATCATGATGAACACCTGCGTCATGGAACAGCCGTCCACGATGGCGGCCTGTTCGATTTCCAGCGGAATCGAGAGAAAGAATCCGTACATCACGAACACCACGTAGGGTATGAGGATCGAGATGTGGGCCAGGATCAGCGCCAGATGGGAGTCGTACAGCCCCACCGACGAGATCAGCACAAAGAACGGCACCAGCACCGCCACCGGGGGAATGAAGCGGGTGAACAGCAGCAGGTACGCGATCCACTTGCCGCCTCTGATGTCCAGCCGGACCAGCCCGTACGCCGCGATCGAACCGGCGGCCATCGAAATCAGCGTGGCCAGGGTGGTCACCAACAGACTGTTCGCCACGTACTTCGCGAACCCCAGGTCGCTGAATACCAGCCCGAAGTTGCGCAGGGTCGGGGTAAACGCCCAGCTTATCCGAAACAGTTCCTGCTGCGTGACCAGCGAAGCCCGCAGCAGCCACAGGATCGGAAACAGGTAGACGGGAGCCAGCACCACGGCGACGGCAAAGGTGAGCAGGTCTTTCCGCTGTCGGGGCCGGAGCAGCAGCGCGCGCACAGCAGATCAGGAGGTGGTCGACTGGCGCGACAGGCCGATCACGAACAGGATCGTAATGCACAGAATCAGCGCTGCCATCAGCAACGCGATGGTCGCCGCGTAGCCCAGTTCCAGGTCCGAGAACGCCACCCGCCAGACCCGGAAGATCATCGTTTCCGACGCCCCCGCCGGCCCGCCCTGGGTGAGGCCGTAGACGACGCCGAAGTTCCTGAACGACCAGACGATGCGGAACGTGACCGCGATCAGAAGCAGCGGTCGCATCATCGGTATGGTGATCCGCCGGACGGTCTGCCAGGCTGACGCGCCATCGATCTTGGCGGATTCGAACGGTTCAACCGGCAACGACTCCAAGCCGCCGAGCAGCACGATGAACACGAACGGCACCCCCAGCCACACGTCCACGGCTATGGTGGATTGCAGCGCGAGATGATAACCGCCGAGCCAGTCCGGTCCGTTCAGGCCCAGGGAGATGAGGATACGGTTGAACGCTCCCTGCGACGGATCGTAGAGCAGCTTCCAGATTACCGAAGCGGCCAGCGGCGCGATCATCATCGGCAGCAGGAAGATGCTGCGAAACAGCAGTTTCCCCGAGCGCATGCGATTGACCAGGAGCGCCAGCAGGAATCCGAGGAGCAGATTCATGATCACCGATTCGCCCACGAACAAGGCGGTATTCCTGAACGTGGTCGCAAGATCGGCGTCGCTCAGCACCTTGGCCAGATTGCCGAGGCCGATGAATTTCGGCTCGCTCATGGCCAGCAGACTGATGCGGTGAAACACCATCCAGATCAGATAGCCGAACGGGTACAGCACCACCCCCAGCACGAGGACCAGCGCCGGCACTACCGTGAGATATCTGAATCTGGGTTTCATGCCTGGCGCCCCGAAACCGCCGCCCGCGGTGCGGCTTCCGGCCCAACCGGTCTACCCCGGGAGCCTGCCACAATCGACAGGCTCCCGGTACCGGCGGGCCTTCGGCCTGAATGCCCGCGGCGGTCGATCTACTGCGAGTGGAACTCCGCCAGCTTCTCGTTGACCACCGTCTCGGCGTCGGCCAGCGCCTGCGCTGACGACTTGCGCTCGAGCAGCGCTTCCTGGACCTCCTTGCCGACCGCCTCCCACACCGTCTGGTGCACCTCGATCTGCGGGCGGGTCCAGCCGATCTTGATGCCGTCTCCGGCCGGGCCGTAGTGGGGGTACTTCGCGAGCAGCGCCGGGTCACTCTGCAGGCTCACCCGGCCGGGCAGAATGCCGCCGCGGGTGAACTCGACGAAGTTGGCCAGATTCTCCTTGTTGTACAGGAACTGGATGAACAGCCAGGCCGCCTCGGGAACCTTGGTCTCGGCGTCGAGCGCGTTGGCCCAGGTCGATACCCAATGCTTGGATTCGCGGGCCGCCGGCACGCGTGCATATCCCATCTTGCCGACCACGCTGGAGCTGTCCGGGTTTTCCAGCACCGAGGGGAAGAATATGAGGTTCCGCATCGTCGCCGCCTTGCCCTCCGCCATCAGATTGGCGGGCTCTCCCCAGCCGTAGTTGAGCGCTCCGGGCGCACTGTACTCCAGCACCTGCTTCATGTGGTCGAGCGCCGCGATCCCCTCCGGCGAATTGAACGCCGCCTCGGTGTTGGCGCTGTTCAGGTAGGTGCCGCCGTTGCGATGCAGGAGGCTGATGAAATTGTCGGCGGCCAGATCCAACGTGAACGCCGAGCCTGCGCCGTATTGTTCGGCATCGGGCTGATGCAGCTTCTGCAACGCCGCGATCTGATCGCTCCAGGAAACCGGCGCCTGCAATCCGGCATCGTCGAACAGGTCGGTGCGATAGTAGTACAGGTCGGTGTTGGTCCGGCCCGGCAGCGTGTACAGCTTGCCCTGGTAGGAATTCACCTTGACCGCGAACTCCGAGAAGTCCTCCCAGTCGAAGTCAGGCTGGTACAGATTCGGATTGTCGAAGAACTGATTCAGTTCCAGCAGCCAGCCCGGCTTCACGTACTCGATGAACCAGAAGTCGGGCACGTCGTGGATGTCCCAGGGGTGGTTGCCGGCGCCCCAGGTGACCAGCCGCTTGCGGTGCGACTCCAGGGTACCGATCACCTCCATTTCCACCTTGATACCGGTGATCTCCTCGAACGGAGCGATCATCTCCCGCATCCAGGTCTCGCCGAAGCCGGGGTGGCGCATGAATTTGACCGTGGTGCCCTGGTACGGCTTGGCCGCCTTTGCCAGGGTCCACGGGCCTTCCATCGGGGCCGCCGCCTCCGACGAAGCCTCCTGCTCGGCCGCGGCAAACACCAGTGTCGGCCACAACAGCGCCGGCAACAACAGCAGCAGCGTCGCCGGCAGCAATCTGTGCGAAATCGTGTGATTCATTACGAACTCCTTCTAAAACGTCAACGTCAAGTCAGCAGTCTCAACCCGGAATCCGGGCGACTCTGCTCCGCCGGGCCCTCCTGTACCCAAGGGTGTGTGGATTGTTGGAACGCACAACGTGCGTGGGCGCATGGCCCAATCGCCAACGATAGCACAGGCGCCGGTATAGTCAAGCGCGCGGACTGCAAGCCGAGTGCAGGGAAGATCGCGCAGTCGCTCATCCTGATCCTGCCCGGCGCTCTTGCCGGCCTCAAGAAGCAGCTTGACGACCGAGTTGATCGCAACGCCAGCGATCCGTGCCGTGCCCCGGATACTCTGCCCGTCAACCAAGCACCGGAGGATCGTTACCCGCTTCTCAGTACTTTGAAATATGATGCAAGCGTCTATGGGTAGGTTTTATCTGCCTTTTGTCTCTTGCTGGTCCTCGTCATGGGGCAGCGTTACCTGTATACCTTGCTCCTTGAGAATCCTTTCAACGTACTGCCGCTCTTGCTGGCGACCCTGCTTTACCCCTTGGGCATGCGCCCTTTCCTTCGTTCTTTCGATGATGAGTTTTGTGACACCCACGATGGTTCCCTCAATCGCTATTAACACTCCGCCTGTCGCTGCACCAACCGCTGCTATGTCCTCTGCAACAGTAACAACTGTCTCCCAGAACTTGTCGTCCCCAGCGATTACGGTGCCAATCGATATGATTAGTGCTCCGGTCATCACTGCGGCAAAGCATAGAAGATAGTACGGAAGCCGCTTGGCGGATACGCTCCATAACGCCTCTCGTTCGTTACGTTCCCCAGCGGACGGCGGCGGCACGTCGTGCTACTTCTGCCCGGCGTTGCGCCGTCTGACTCGCAGCCCTTGCCTTGGCGCTCTTGGCGCGCCCGGTGGGCTGCTCCTGCTCGCTCAAGGCGGCAAGCACCTGCCCTTTGTCGTTCGGCACCTCACCGGTAGCCATATCGACCACCCGCTTGGCGCGCTGGTTGGGATCGCGCGGCCTATTGGGCAACGGCATGATGATACCTCCTACGCGCTATAGCGCGCGCGATATAGTATACCGACCCGGTACACCCCTGCCAAACGGCACCTTGCACCTCCTGTCGCACGGCATATATTTCTATATCATATAGTAAGTTGAGGTTCTACGTCAAGGGACGGGCTTCCCCCTCTTCCCCCTCGTCTGAGCGGATGGGGCCAGATGTCCTTCTTGGGCAGAGCTCTTGACTCCTGCCCGTCGAAGAGCCCTGGCCACGACGCCGGACACGGCGAGCCGAGTCATCGGGCGGCGCGGCGCCAGAGCCGAGATGAACACCTGTGGCACCGACAACGGCGGTCGTCCGCGGCGCAGATAGGTGACGATGGCGCCGCCGACCTGCTGCGGAAGCGGCAGCCAGTGTTGGCGCCGACCCTTGCCGCAGACGGCGATGCGGCCACCCGCCCTCGCCGAAGCCGGGGTGGCGCATGAATATGACCGTGGTCCCCTGGTACGGCTTGGCCGCCTTACAACTGGAGGTCGGGGATCTGCTTGAGCGGCAGGGCCGTGATCCGGTCGCTCAGCGGGCTCAGCGGGTACTCCAGGTCACCCGGATAGATCACCCAGAGGTGGGCGAGCCCGAGGTCATCCAATACCACATGCATTGAACGAGTGGTTCGGGGTGCGTCGGAACACTTGAACTCGAAGCCGAACCGTTTGTCGCCCCGAAGCAGCATCAGGTCGAGTTCCGCACCACGCTGGGTGCGATAGAAATAGGCGTCGTGCTCACCGTGGGCAAGGAGCGTCTGTTCGATCGCGAATCCCTCCCAACTCGCACCGTACACCGGATGCATCGGTAGCTGTCCGGGATCTTCGATGCCAAGCAGCGAGTGCACGATGCCGCTGTCACGCAGGAACACGCGCGGCGACTTGACGAGGCGCTTGCCGACGTTCTCGAACCACGGCGGCAGCACGCGGATCATGAATGAGCCGGCGAGCAGGTCCCGGTAGTGATTCACGGCGGTCACGCTGATGGCCATCGACGTGGCGAGTTCGCTGGCGTTCCAGAGTTGGCCATGCCGGTGCGCGAGCATCCGCCAGAACCGGCCGAGGGCCTCGGGAGCGACCCTCGATCCCAGGCCGGGAATGTCCCGCTCCAGGAACGTGCGCGTGAACGACCGCATCCATCGCGTCCACGCCGCGCCCGAAGGAGCGAGCCAGGCGCGCGGGAACCCGCCGCGCATCCAGAGCCGATCTTGATGCGCCGGTCCCACTTCGGACAACGAGAATCCGCCCACGTCCACGAACAGGATACGGCCGGCGAGGGTCTCGGAAATCCCGCGAATCAGGTCCCACGAAGCGCTGCCGAGCAGGAGGAAGAGCGCCTTCCGCGCCGGGTCGTCGGCGATCGGGCGCAATGTTTCGAACAGGACTGGCAGTCGCTGCACTTCATCGATTACCACCAGCCCTTCGCGACGGCGGAGCATCCGTTCCGGAGTGCTCGCCAGTGCCTCCCGCACCGCGGCCCGTTCCAGGTCGAACACCACGGAGCCGCCCGGCCAGCCTTCGGCGACCTGCCGGGCGAGGGTCGTTTTGCCGACCTGCCGGGCTCCGAGCAACGCCACCACCGGGGCTTCGGCAAGACTTTGTCGGACCGTCCGAACAAGCTCCCGCCGTTCAATATAAGGTCGATTATCCACCTTCTCACATCGAATATACTACATTAGATAACGCACAACACGACCCGGACGCTGGCCGCGTTCGTCGGTAAGATGAGCAAGCGGCGTAGAGCGGCGCGAGGGGGAGCGGCACGGATGACCGATCAAGAGCGATACCTGTTCGATCTGCACGGCTACCTGGTGGTCCCGGAGGCGTTGACCGCCGGCCAGATCGCGAGTCTGAACGCCATGCTCGACGAACATATCGCGCGCGAGATGGCGCCGGAGGCGTCCACCCACCGGTTCCTGGAGCTGCTGTCCTGGGGGCAGCCGTTCGTGGACCTGCTCGACAACCCGCCGGTGGAGCCACACCTGACCGAGATTCTGGGCGACGGGTTTCGCGTCGACCACGTCTACCTCGACGTGATTCGCAGCGGCCTGAGCCCGATCGGTGCGACCCTGCATGGCGGCGGCACACCGTACGATCGGGTGAACTTCTATGACTTCCGCAACGGCCGCATGTACAGCGGGCTGTTCGTGGTCGCCTACAACTTGGCGGACGTGGCAGCGGACGATGGCGGTTTCGCCTGCGTACCCGGCAGCCACAAGAGCAACTACCCGTTTCCGGCCGAGTGGCGCGACCTGACCGACCGGCAACCGTTCGTGCAGCGGATCACCGGCCCGGCCGGTACCGCCGTCCTGTTCACCGAGGCCCTCACCCATGGCCCGCTGCCGTGGCTCGGCACGCACGAGCGCCGCACCGTGTTCTACAAGTACCACCATCGCGGCGGTGCCTGGAGCTTCAACTACCCGGTGGCCGACGGCCTCTCCGTGACCGAGCGCCAGCGCAGAATCCTGCAGCCGCCCAGCAAACACTACCCGGACGCCGCACGATCGACCCGCCCGTAGGCAGGCTCGTCTACGCGATCGCGATCGGGATCCGCTTCCCGTTCTCGTCGGCGACGAACTTCGCCCGCTCGGAGTGTCGATCACCGCCGGCGCCAGTATGCTCGGTGTAACGCGGAAGCAGCACACCCGTAGCGACGCGCTCGCTAGCGCGGCGACGCCGCTAGCTGCATGTCAGACCGGCGGCCGTAGCGTATGCCACGTCGTGGCCTGCTCGTACGCCTGGCCAACGCGGCACAACAATGGTTCACCCAGGTGTGTGCCGACGAACTGCAGGCTTAGCGGCAAACCCTCACCGCTCAGACCACACGGCACCGACAGCGTCGGCGAGCCGTTGAAATCAAAGGGCGCAGTGAAGCGCAGCGGCGCCATATCAAAGCCGCTACCGGGTATGGGACCATACAGCCCCTCTGGGGTGACCGGGCGCGCCGGCGTCACCGTCGAGGGGCAGGCGAGCAGGTCGATCCCGGCCCACACCTCGCGCAGCCGCCCGTTACACGCCGCCCGCAGGTTGCTCGCCTTGGCGTACGTCGCCCCCGATACCCTGGCCCCCATGTCCAGCCAGTCGCGAAACCAGGGCCCATAGGCATCGCGACGAGAGGGATAGGTGGCTTCGTGGGCGGCAACTGCCTCGGCTGAACACAGGATTGGCCAGGCCGCCAGATACTCCTCGAGGGCGGGCAGACTCACCTCGACGATGTCGGCGCCCAGCCCTTCCAAAACGCGGACCCCAGCTAACACCGCCTCGGCAAGCTCCGGGTCGACACCCTGCGTCGCATACTGGGCGTCGTAACCAATCCGTACGCCTTTGATATCAGCGGCCGAATCCTGGAGCATGGTCGGCACCGGCTCGAACAGGGAGGTGGGATCGTGCGGATCGTGCCCGGCAATGGCCTGAAGCATGATGGCTGCATCTGCCGTGCTCCGGGTCAGCGGTCCGACGTGATCGAGCGATTCTGCCAGGGCCAAGACACCATAGCGGCTCACCCGGCCCCAACTGGGCTTGAGGCCCACGACACCGCATGCGGCCGCCGGGAAGCGGATCGAGCCGCCCGTGTCACTGCCCAGTGAGCCGAAGCATAAGCCGGCTGCTGTGGCAACGCCCGAGCCGCTCGACGAGGCACCCGACCAGCGCTCGGCGTGCCAGGGATTGACCGGACTAGCGAAGTCCGGGTGATAGCCGCCCATGGCGCCTTCGGTGAGGTTGAGCTTGCCGAGCAAGATGCTGCCGGCAGCGTGCAGCCTTGCCACCACCGTCGCATCGACATCCGGCACATGATCGGCGAGCACCTTGGCGCCGCCCATGGTACGGACGCCGTTGGTAAAACACAGGTCTTTGACGGCAACCGGCACACCATGCAGCGGACCTCGATAGCGGCCGGCGCCGATCTCTTGCTCGGCGTTCTTGGCAGCCGCCAGGGCGTGTTCGGCCATAACGGTGGCATAGCTCGTCAAACGACCATCGAGCTGTTCGATGCGCTGCAGGAGGGCATGAGTGACCTCAACCGGGGAGAGCTGACGAGACTCTAGCAGGCCAGCCAGCTGCGTTATGGAGTTGTAATGTAGCGCCGCGTCGTGCATGCGGGGCAGCTTACCCGAGGCGGCCCGCCCGTAGCCAAGACCATCCGGCTGTGCTGCACGATCGATATGCGAACCATGCGAACCCTTTGGGTCCGCTTCTGGCGCTAACTGACCGCTGCTACCTGCGCGACGGCGACCCGCTGCCGCGGCCAAAACGTGCGCACAGTCGCAGCCTGCGAAGCAGATCGAATCCCCCCGCGGCGGCGAGCCCGATCAGTGGGCTCGCGTCGGCCGCGACGAGCCGTTCCGCCATGCCTCGACTGCCTGGGTATCTTCACGCACCGTGGCTGGCGTGCCGTCGACGACCGGAATGCCAAGCTGGGACACCCGCTGGATGAACTCGGCGATCGCGACGCGGGAGAACCGCGCAGCCTGACCCAGCGACAGGCTGCGCTCGCGAAACAGCGCCGCCGCGAGGGCGAGCCGGATGCCCGGCTCTGCGAGCAACGAGTCATCATCGAGATGCGCCTCCAATTGGCGCAGGAACTCCTCGTAGCCGACGGGGCGTTCGTGACGGCGGCTCTTCCCGTCGGAAAGATTGCTCATGATTGCCATCGTGACGGCGAGACGTGTCTGCTCCGATTCGGTGGCGTCAGGCGCTGTAGGCGAGCGCCGGTTCCCGCTCGCGACGTTCAGCCGCGCTCTCCACGGGAGCCTCGAGGCGCTGCACGGGCGTCTCCCACTGGTCGGAGATGATGTCGACAACGGCGGGCCCGGTGGCGTTGCGCTCCTGCTCCAGCGCTGCCCGCAGCTCATCCAGCGTCGCCACGTTGTAGGAGCGCAGACCGAATCCTCGCGCCACCATGGCGAAGTCGATGTGGCCGAAGTCGGTAGACACATAGTTGGCGTCGTAGTTGTCCCTCTGCACGTGCTTGATCCAACCCAGCGTGTCGTTGTTGAAGATGAACGTGACGACCGGCAACGCGGCACGCTGCATAACCTCCATCTCCTGAAGTGAGTAGCCAAAGCCGCCGTCGCCGGCGAAATGCAGGATGCGGCCACCGTTCTCTTGGGCCAGCGCCGCCCCGACGGCTGCCGGGCAGCCCCAGCCGAGTCCGGCCAAGCCGCGCGGCGCCACACTGCGCCGTCCGGCAACGGCGAAGGAGAGGTAACACGCGGCCCAGCCGGACGCCAGGCTGGCGTCCGCTACCGCCGTATCGGCATCGGTAACGTACTCGTTGATGACGCCCATTATCGCCTGGGCTCGCAGCGGCGTGGTGGGCTCGCGCGCCGGGTCGGTCATCTCCTCATACCAGCGTGCGCGCGCGTCGGCATGCTTGATCAGCTCCCATCCGGTCGCCGGCGGCACATCGGCGCTAGCTGCCAGGACCGCATCGAGCCCCACGGCGGCATCGGCAATCAGCGGCAGGCTGTCGGCAAAGTTGCGCCCGACCTCCTCGGGATCGATCTCCAGATGGATGAGCGGGACGCCCGCGGCCGGCGCCTTGTAATTGAAGGTGGTCAACTGCCCGGCCTTGCAGCCGATGCAGAACACCAGATCGGCCTGTCGATGGATGTCGCGGGCGACCGGGCTGCCGAAGGTGCCAGTGACGCCGAACGACAGCGGGTGCCGCTCGGAGATGATGCCCTTGCCGGAGATGCTGGTAATGACCGGGGCCTGCAGACGCTCGGCGAGCGCTTCGACTTGATCGTAGCAGCCGGAAATGTGGCCACCACCGCCAATCAGCAGGGCGGGCCGCTGTGCGTTCGCCAGGGCGGCCACCGCGCGTGCCAGATCGGCCGGGTCGGGCGCCATGCGAAAGCGCGGGTAGCTGGCCGCGTTGGCGATTTCCGGCAGTGGCCCAAACTCGACATCGGTCGAGCCGACATCGTCGGGAACGCACAGCACCACCGGTCCCGGTTTGCCGGTGGTGGCCACGCGCAGCGCCTGGCCGAAGATGGCGTCCAGTGAGCTCGGATCGGTGACGCGCACCTGCCACTTGCTGACCGGCTTGAACATGTCCATTTGATCCAGCGCCTGCGATGCGTTGCCGCGCGTGCGGCGGTGCTCCCAACCGGTTGCCACGTCCGAGACGATTGCCAGCAACGGGATCGATGAGCAGTGCGCCTCGGCCAGCGGCGAGAGCAGGTTGGTGGCGCCCGGTCCGACGGTGCCGTCACACACGCCCACGCGACCGGTAATGCGCGCGTAGGCATCGGCCGCGTAGCCGCCGCTGCGCTCATCGCGCATCAGCACGTGCGCAATGCGACCGGGCAACCGGCGGATGCCTTCGTACAGAGGCAGCGTCTGACCGCCCGGGACACCGAACACCCTGTCTATGCCGCTCTCCACGAGCAAGCGGGCCAATCTTTCGCCAACGCGCATAATACCTCCGGCTCGAACGCAGTCGACCTTAGCACGAGTCTCCGCCGCTAATCAGCGCCACCTTGCCCGCCAGCTTGCCTTGGTGTGATGTTCCCATCGTCAGAGGGTCGGTGTAGACTGACGGAGTGGTAGAAAGCACCTGGAAACTGCATCACTTGGGCATACCAGTCCGCGATCTCGACAAATCTCGCCAAGCGTACGAGGCCCTGGGTGTCGCGTCGTTTCGAGCGGAATTCGCCATCGACAGCAGCAAAATGGCAGAGTACCTGGTCTACGGCAAGACACCGGACCCGGTGGTCAAGACGCGCGGCGTAATGGGCAAGGTAGGCCCGGTGGGGGTTGAGTTGCTGCAACCGGTGCAAGGGCACACGGTCCACAAGGAGCTGTTGGAGAGCAGCGGCGAGGGGGTTGGCCACATTGCCTACACGGTAGACGATCTGGAAGCGGAGGCGGCCAAGCTGGTGGAGCGGGGTTTCCCGGTCATCCTGAGCATCATCCCGGCCGGTAAGACCTCGCGCAGCGCCGTCTACTTCGACACCCGCAGCAAGTTCAGCAACCTCATCATCGAGCTCATGCAGGCGTAATCGAGTGACCTTGCAGCCGTGATCGAGTCTGGCGTTACATCCCCCCAGACCGTGACCGGCACGCTAGTCTCCGCCGGCGCGCGGCGGAAGATCTTGTCCGCCCAGGGGCGGTCCGGCGTGCGGTCGAACACGATCAGGTGTCCTGCCTCCGCCCCGCAACGGTCCATATAGCCGCGGGTTTGCTCCACCCCCTCGGCGATAGTCCGCTCCAACCCCTTGCGCAGCACCTTGCACTCCACCACGAAGCGGCGTTCGCGCCCGCCCCGCGGCCACACGATCAACAGGTCGGTGCGCCCGCGCCCGAGCGCGTACTCCCGCTCGATGCGCCCGCCGCCGTTGACGATGCGCTGCAGGTGTGCCTGCTGCAGCAACTGCGGGCCGGCCTCATGGTACTGCTCGAAACGCTGCACCCAGTGCTCGGAGCTCGCGGAAGAACTCCTGGAACGCCGTGATCAACCCCTCGACGTCCAGTTCCCCGTCCGCGTCCACATACCACACCATCCGCTGCGGCAGCGTCTCCTGCACCGCGTAGTTCAGATGCCGCGGCACCACCTCGGCGTAGATCGGGTTGGCGATGCGCGGCGGGCCGCCGTCGGCCTGCGCCACCAGCCCCAGGTCGCGGACGTAGGCCAGGTCCTCGTCCGAGCAAGCGGTCTCCGCCGCGCCGGTCAGAATCGGCTCCACCACGCGCCGCACGCGCTCCTCACGCAGCTTGTGCGCCAGATCGTCGATATGCGTGTCGCGGCGCAGGATCAGCCGCTCCTGTGCCTCCCGAATGGCGTGCGCCGTGATCGGGCGCGCGCGGTCACGCCCCGGCTCATGGCGAAAACAGGCGTTGTAGCACAGCGCGTTCACCAGCCACGGCTGGCCGGCGGTGCGCGTGCCGATCAACCCGTGCGCCTCCTCCGTGAACGCCTGCCCGGTCGCGTCGGTGTGCTGCGCCAGCAGGGCCCGTATCTCCCGCTCCGAGAAGTCGCCCAGCCGCAGCGATTCCGACTTGATGTTGAATGCGCTGCCGCCGAGCACCAGCCGGTTCTCGGCGGTCGAGTGGATGCGGTAGTCGCGCACGTCACGCACACCGCACAGGATGATGCTGTGCGGGAAGCGCGCCGGGCGGTCCACGTAGCCAGTGCGCAACTGCCGCAGCACGGCCAGCAAGGTGTCGCCCACCAGCGCGTCGATCTCATCGATCATCAGCACCAGCGGGCGCGGATCGGCCATGCTCCAGCGCAGCAGCGCGTGCCGCAACGCCGTGCCCGGCCCCACGCGCTCCAGCAGCCCCGGCCACAGGTCCTCCAGCGTCTCGTCACCCAGCGTCACGCTGGCCTGGAGCGCCAGTTCGGCGAGCACGGTGCGCATACCCTCGGCCACATTCTCACGCATCGCCTGGCCCGCCTCGACGTTGGCGTACACGCAGCGGAAGTCGCCGTGCGCGCCGCCGTTCAGCAGATCCCGCAGCGCCAGCAACGCCGAGGTCTTGCCGGTCTGCCGCGGCGCGTGCAGCACGAAGTACTTCTTGTCCCGGATCATGCCGAGCACCGCGTCGAGATCGATCCGTTCCAGCGGCGGGATGCAGTAGTGGTCCGCGGCCACTACGGGACCTGCGGTGTTGAACTGGCGCACGGCCGACAGGCGCGCCCCGTGGATCAGGCGGCTCAGGAAGTCGCGTCCCAGCTGGTCGGTGCCGAGCGGATGCAGGCTCGATGGCTCGGCCAGGCGATCGTCGAGGTTCATCTCGCCGAACCGAAACGGCGCCAGAGCGTCGGCGAAGACGCTCACCAGGACCAACACCAGGAGGATGGCGGCCCCGACGGTACCCAACGGGTGCTCCCGGAACAGCCTCTTCAGCAGCATCCCGGCTACCGGTAGCGCACTCTCGGGTCGAGGAACGCGTAGAGCAGATCGACCATCAGGTTGATGACCACCACGCCGGCGGCAAAGACCAGGTTTACGCCGGAGACCATCGGGTAGTCTCGGTCGACGAGCGCATCCAGCAAGGGACGCCCGATCCCCGGCAGGTTGAAGATGTTCTCCATTATTACCGATCCGCCGATCAGGATAGGCAGCTGCAGACCGGTCAGGGTGATGACGGGAATGAGGGCATTCTTGATGGCGTGCCTGACCACGACCACGCGTTCCCGCAGGCCCTTGGACCAGGCGGTGCGTACGTAGTCTTGCCTGAGCACCTCCAGCATCATGGTGCGGGTCATGCGCATGGTCGCGGCGGCGAAGTAGGTGCCCAGAATCAGACTGGGGACGATGAACACGCCGAGATTGCCCAGCAGGTCATCGGAGAGGGCAACCATCCGAATCGGCGGGGTCCAGTTCCACCAGATCGCGGGAAAGACAATAACCAGCAGACCCAGCCAGAAAATTGGGCGTCGCCAATCCGACGACCGCTACGGTGCGGCCGGCGTAGTCGGCGAGCGTGTTGCGGCGGATCGCCGAGTAGATGCCCACCGGCAACGCGATGACGAGCCCGATGGCAATTGCCAGAAGGCCCAGCTCAAGCGTGACCGGCAACCTGCGGAGAATCTGCTCTTCTACCGTAATGGCGCTGCCAAGCAGCGACTTCCCGAGGGTGCCGTGCAGCACCATGTCGCCGATCCAGCGCGCGTACTGCACGTGCGCCGGCACGTCGAGGCCGAGAGCACGCTCGAGCGCCGCGCGAGACTCCATACCACCCTGATAACCGCTGGTCGTAAGCATCGCGTCGATGACATCGCCGGGGATGAACCGGATGAGCAGGAACACCAGGATGCTGACCAACAACAACGTCGGGATCATCAGCAGCAGCCGTCTAATGATGTAGGCTTTCATGCAGTGTGGTGCTGGAGGGGTGGCCGTTGGGACGACGGCTCTGTCACCGCCATCCCAACGCCACGATCGTGGAGTCGCGCAGCGACTCCTGATTCAATCGCCCAAAGGGCGATTGAATCAGAACCCCATCGATTTCTTCAGATCGGGGTCGAGCCAGAGACGCGCGAAGACAGCCGTCGCCTGAACACTCCCCAGCTTGAACTCGCCGTTGAAGCCACGATCGAAGACAAACCCGCGGTCGCCCAGCCGCTTGGTGATGTCTCGGTATGAGAACCGGCGAGTCTCCCCAATCAGGCAGTAATGGCAACGTCGAGATCGACTGAACTGCCCATCCTCCGCAACCCGTCAGGAATGGGATCTTCGTGTTCCCGATACGATTCCAAGAGCCGCCGCGCAACATCCTGGGCGATCTCGACCGTTTCTTGAACGGTTCTGCCTTGAGCGACCAGGCCCGGAAGTTCCTCAGAGGTGGCCAGGTAGTCGCCGTTCTCGACCTGCTCAACGTGAAGTCGAACGGTAAACTGATCCGACATGGCAGGTTATCATACCGCTGGCGCGGCATCTGAACCCATCTGAACCAGTGGCCCGTTGACGTTCTTAGCGTTATCCGATATAATATGATCCGTGATACGGTCGTTCCGTGACCGCGGTACTGCAGATGTGTTTGACGGAACTGACTCCGCCGCGGCGAGGAGGACCTGTCCGAGAGTTCTTTGGCCGGTGGCGCGGCGTAAGCTGGATCAGATAAATCGAGTCAGCGACATTAGAGAACTGGCCGTCCCGCCGGGGAACCGATTGGAACGCTTGCGCGGGTCTCGCTCAGGGCAGTACAGCATCAGGATCAACGACCAGTACCGAATCTGTTTCCGTTGGGAGGCCGGCTATGCCGACGAGGTTGAAATCGCAGACTACCACTGAACCGCGCCATGCCCGGCGAACCACCACTGACGACAGTCGACTGGTGACGAAGCGGCTCCCTGGAGCCAGGCCCCCGACTCACCCCGGGGAGATGCTTCTGGAGGAATTCCTGAAGCCTCTCGGCGTGAGTCAGTCGGCGTGTGCCATCCAACTGGGTGTATCATTTCCCCGCCTGAATGAGATTGTCCGTGGCCGGCGCAGCGTGACGCCCGACACGGCGTTGCGACTGGAACGGGTCGTCGGCATGTCCGCGGACTTCTGGCTCGGGCTACAGCAGGATTGGGATCTCTGGCATGCCATGAGGAGTGACAAGGCGGCAGCAATTACGGAACTGAAGCCACTCCGGCCACCGCCATAGGCCTACTGGCATCGCCGAGGCCTGTTGACCGGGTCGGCCGACGTCGCGGTCGTTCCGGAGCTCTCACACTCCGTCGCCGGACGCGAGCTGGAAGGTAGCCCGCACACTACCGTGAGGCCCATTTTGAAAAACCTCATTGAGATCTCCTTCACGAATATTTTCGAGAGCGATGAATCCACTGCCGGCCCCTCGCCTGCTCCCCTAGTCGAGTGAGGGCGACATCCTGGGGTCCGAGCTAGTCGTACCTGGTCGGGTGTTTCATCCCATGCCTCCTTTTATGGGCGCCGCCACGCCCGGTGGCGGTCGTACAGGTGACAGTCGCTACGCATCACGACTTTCATTGTTGCACCCCCACCACAAGAACGCAAGCAACAGTCTTCGATGATGGGAGAAGCAGTACGTCAGTCAGTACGTCGGCGGGTCGATCGGGATCCGCTTCCCGTTCTCGTCGGTGACGAACACGGGCTGGAGGCGGCCGCCAAGGGCTCGGGCGTACGCCTGGAGGGTGGAGAGTCGGAGGTCTTGCCGGCGCTCCAGCTTTGAAACATCGGACTGGCTCATGCCGAGCCGCACGGCGACCTGCGCCTGAGTGAGCCCGCGCTGGCGGCGAAGCGATGCCAGGCTCGCTGGCTGAGTGTCCGCCGGCGCGCGCGCCTGACACAGGTCGATCCATGCGCGCCACAACGCCGACGTGCCATACATGGGATACGCGTCGATCAAGCGCATGACGGTGATGGCGAGTTCCCCCGTCGGGTCACCTCGGATGGCGCGGGCCAGTGGCAGCCACGCCTGCAGATCACCGCGCTCCAGTAGGTCGACCAGTGCCACGCGCGGCAGAGCACGCGCCGGGGTGTCGGGTGGAATCTCCGCATGGCGGTGAATCACGGCGAATCCTCTACCAGTTGATCCAGCACCCGCACCGCGACTTTGCGGCAGGCGTCGGCGACGGTTTGCCAGCTCTGCCAGCGCCGATCCAGCTTGCGGTAGGTGGTAAGGTCGACGCTCGAAAGGTCATCGGGGCGCGGCTCGGCCAACTGCTTGGCCACTTGGGTGGCGACGCGGCGGCCACCGGGCCCGAGCTGATCCGCATAGTAATCGTCGATGGTGATGACCACCGAGGAGGATTCGGCTGCGCCGAGGCGATCGGCAAGCGCGGCAAAGTCCAGATAGTCGCGAGTGGCGTTCCGGATCAGGCACAGCCACGCCTTGATCCGTGCGATCTCCGCCAACGTGGGTACCCGCAGGGTGCGTTCGCCTACTCGAACCTGTTCGACTTCCAGCGGCCGCCGCCGAATAAGATTCCGGATGCCGGTTTCCACGCCGTCGAGGCGGCCCAGGATCAGCACCGGCCTGCCGATCCGTGCCGTAACCCAACCGTCGGTTGCCTCGAGATCGGCAAGGATCTCGTCGAAGCGCTCACGCAGGTTTTCGAGGACATGGTCGTCGTCGAGCGATACGCGGTGGTGCGCGTGGTGCGCGGCCGCAGTGCCACCGACGAGGACTGCATCAGGCACCAGCGCTTGGAGGCGGGCGGCCGCCTCGAGCACCGCCTGCATTTCGGCTGCCCGCATAGCTGTAGTGAGTTTACTCACTATCCGGCTCGCCGTCGACGGCCGCGTGCTCAGCGGGCTCACCGGCAGTGACGACGAGGGTCACCCCGACGGTTGGCTCACAGAGCAACCTGCAGAATCTCAGGCCTCTCCGTTCTTTCGGTCGTTCGCTGGTCGTCAACGGGGCCGGATAGTCGCCGGCTCACCCACCCTGCTGAGCTGAGACGGCGCCTGGTGATCCCAGGGCGACAGAAGCGGCATTCGCGATGCTCGGTCCTGAGGGAATCGATCTCTCGTGGACTACGCGGCGTGTCTCGAAAGGACCCGTCGTCGCTAGTCGTTCCTAAGGATCAGACAGTCGGACCGTCAGAAGACATTTCCTCTGCCAGAATAGAATTATTGGTGGGCACTTGCCGGACTATGTCTGGCGCAGGCCTCGCAGACTTGGCGCAGTGCTACCCGACGCACTACCGCAATTTCCTCATGCTTGACACGCCCGGTGGCGGGGCTATAATGACGATTGCGCTACCGTCAGGGACGTCCTTCACCACACCGCAACGAGAGAACCACACGGCCCCGGATACGTCGCGCTGCAACGTCGCCACCCCCGCACGGCCGGAGAGGAGGTCCGGGGCCGGCGACTCTCCTCACCCTCAATATGACAAGGAGAGTAATGTGAAAACAATCGCATTTACCTCGAACAGGCTGCTCGCGGTGCTGGCGGTGTTCACGCTGGCCGCGGGCATGGCGTGGGCCGCCGCGGAGACCGAACAGGCCGTGAGCATGGACAAGGAGATGGTGCTCGATCCCACCACCGGGGAGATGATTACCGCCCCCGAGTATGGCGGCACCCTCACCTACGCCCTGCGCGGCGATCCGCCCAACCCGGACACCTTCTACCGCCACCCGCCGGCGATGGTCGCGGCGCTCGTGGTGGAGAAGCTGGGCATGGCCAACCTGGGCGTGGACCGCAACTACTTCGACTTCCGCACCAACTACCTGCCGGATGACATCGTGGTCGGCCGGCTCGCGGAGAGCTGGGAACAGCCCGATGCGAACACGGTCGTGTTCAACATCCGCTCCGGCGTGCACTGGCACGACAAGGCGCCGATGAACGGCCGCGAGCTCACCGCGGAGGACGTGGTGTTCAACTTCCACCGCTACCTCGGTCTCGGCAGCGGCTTCACCGAGGTTCCGGAGGGCGTGGCCGCGGTGTCGTCGATCGACGACCTGGGCATCGAATCGGTGCATTCCGAGGGCAACCAGGTCATCTTCAAGCTGACTGCGCTGAATCTGGACGCTGTCAAGACGCTGGCGATCCAGAACATCACCTTCATCTACCCGCCCGAGGTGATCATGGAGCACGGCGACGTGGCCGACTGGCGCAACCTGGTCGGCACCGGGCCGTTCGAGTTGGTCGACTGGGTGGAGGCAAGCTCGGTCACCTTCAACAAGGCTCTCAACTACTGGAAGCACGACGAGCGCTTCCCGGACAACCAGTTGCCCTACGTGGACGAACTGGTCGCGCTGGTGATGCCGGAGCCGCAGACCCGCGTGGCGGCGCTGCGCTCGGGCCAGGTCGACTTTATCGGCTACTCCGGCAGTTCGCAGGTCACCGGTATCGACTTGGTGGACAGCATCAAGCGCTCCCACCCGGACATCGTGCTGCAGCCCTACTCCTACCGCTCCGAGACCTCGGCGCTGGTCAACGTCACGCGGCCGCCGTACGATGACGTGCGGGTGCGCCACGCGCTGCAGATGGCGCTGGACATCGAGAGCTGGGGCGAGACCTACTTCAGGGGTTACGCCAGCCTCAGGCCGCAGGGCTGGCTCGGCGACGGCCTGACCGGCTATGCGAGCACCTGGGATGATTGGTCCGACGAGATCAAGGGCTACTACTCCTACGATCCCGAGGGCGCCGAGGCGCTGCTCGACGAGGCCGGCCTGCCGCGCGGGGACGACGGCACCCGGTTCAAGCTGGAGTACATGATCGGCGGCGGCTACGACAAGGGCTGGGCGGCGTTGCTCGCCGACGGCTGGAACAAGGTCGGCATCGACGTGACCCTGGTGGAGCCGGACGGCGCCGACATGGGCGCGCGCACCACCGCCCTGGATTACGACCTGCGCTCCGGCATCTCCGGCTACGAGTGGAACCCGATCGGGCAACTGCTGCACTGGACGCAGACGCCCGGCGCCTGGAATCCGAGCGGCGTCGCGGACCCGGTGTACGACAAGATGGTGGAAGAGGTGCAGGCCGCAACCACGCAGGAGGAGCGGCAACGGCTGGCACGGCAGGCCGCCCAATACATAGTCGACGGACACTGGGTGATCTGGGCCGCGCGCGTCCCGCACTTCAGCGCCCACTGGCCGTGGGTCAAGGGCTTCAACGGCGAGAGCGAAGCGGGCGACATGGACCGCGCCCTGCTGTTCTCGCGCATGTGGCTCGATCAGGACCTGAAAAAGGAGTTGGGTTTCTAGAGGAACCCCTGTCGATTTCGGTGGGATGGCGGCTGCGTTCCGTCATCCCACTTCTTTTTCGTAGCGTTGTCAGGATGGGGATGGTGACTTGCGGGCATACGTGATCCGGCGCATACTGCTGATGATCCCTACCCTGTTCATCCTCACCGTCCTGGTGTTCATGTCCGTCCGCTTCATTCCCGGCGACGTGATAGACATGATGATGCAGCAGATGATGCTGTCGGGCGCCCTGCTCGACATGGACCGCGAAGCGTTCGAGCGCGTCCTGGGCCTGGACCGGCCGATCTACGTGCAGTACGCCGACTGGATGGCCGGCATCTTCGTGCGCGGCACGCTCGGCGAATCGCTGATGCACGAGTTCACCATCGAGCAGCGCATCCTGGGACGGCTGCCGGTGACGCTGGAGCTCGGCCTGCTGGCCATCCTGATCGGACTGGTGATCGCGCTGCCGGTCGGCATCTACTCCGCCGTGCGCCGCGACCGGATCGCCGACTACGCCGGGCGCTCGGTGGCGATCGTCGGCATCGCCACGCCCAACTTCTGGCTCGGCATCATGGTGATGGTCTACCCCGCCATCTGGTGGGGCTGGTCGCCGCCGTTGCGGCTGGTGCGGTTCGTCGACGACCCGCTGGGCAACCTGGCGATGTTCCTGATCCCGAGCCTGATTCTGGGCACCGGCGGCGCCGCCGGCCTGATGCGGATAACGCGCACCATGATGCTGGAGGTGCTGCGCCAGGACTACATCCGCACCGCCTGGTCCAAGGGGTTGCGCGAGCAGGTGGTGGTGGTGCGCCACGCGATCAAGAACGCCATGATCCCGGTGGCGACCGTAATCGGCATGCAGCTTCCGATCCTGGTCGGCGGCTCGGTGATCATCGAGAACATTTTCAACCTGCCGGGGCTGGGCCGGCTGATGGTGCTGGCCCTGCAGGAGCGCGACTACCCGGTGGTGCAGGCGGTGAACCTGATGTTCGGCAGCGTGGTGCTGGTCAACAACCTGTTCATCGACCTGGTGTACGCCTTCCTGGATCCCAGGATCAGGTACCGGTAGGAGGCGGGTGCCATGAGCGACGTGACGAACGAAGCGGTACGAGGAGTGAGGCGGCGGTCCGGCGTGATCGATTTCGCGGTCAAGATGGTGAAGACCAAGCCGCTCGGCACCGCCTGCGCGGGCGTGGTGCTGCTGTTCATCCTGTCGGGCGTCTTCGCCGAAGTGATCGCTCCCTACCCGCAGAACGAGCTGAACGTGGTCAACCGGCTGCAAGGTTCGTCCGTCGCCCACCTGCTGGGCACCGACCAAGTGGGGCGCGACCTGTTGACCCGGCTGATCTACGGCGCGCGCATCTCGCTGCTGGTGGGACTGTCCGCCACCACGATCAACGTGCTGGTGGCGATACTGGTGGGGGGCGGCTCCGGATTCATCGGCGGCAAGGTGGACATCGCGGTGCAGCGGGTGGTCGATGCCTGGATCGCGTTCCCGGGGCTGCTGCTGCTGCTGACCATCATGTCGCTGGCCGGCAAGGGCTTGCTGCAGATCATCGTGGTGCTGGGCGTGGCCGGCGGGATGGAGGGCTCGCGCTTGCCGCGTAGCGCGGTGCTGGCGATCAAGGAGAACGACTACTTCCAGGCGGCGCGCGCCATGGGCACGAGCACCCGCTGGACGCTGCTGCGCCACGTGGTGCCCAACATCATGGCGCCGATGATCATCGTGTTCTCGATCAGCGTGGGCGGCAACATCCTGGCGGCCGCGGCGCTGAGTTTTCTGGGCTACGGCCTGCCGTCCGGCACGCCGGACTGGGGCGGGATGCTCAGCCAGGAGGGGCTGCTGTACATGGAGTCGGCGCCATGGCTGGCGTTCTGGCCCGGCGTCTGCCTGACCGTAATCGTCTACAGCCTCAACATGCTCGGCGATGCCCTGCGCGACCTGCTCGACCCGCGCCTGCGCGGCAGCCGGGAATAGGAGTCTGTCGGATCGCGACAGACTCCTGGGGTCGCCGTCCATGCGCCATGCCGGATGGGGGCGCCGCCGACGGCTTACGGCGGTCGGTTTGCTCCTTCTGTTCCCGCTGCTCGCGGCGCTGGCGGCGCCCCCGGCGTGGGCGGACGAGGTCGCGGCCCGGGTGCGGCAGGAGCCGCTGGGCGCCGCCGCTGCCTGCACGGGCCGGTTCGAACGCCACGCCCTGCCCCATACCACGCGCGCCGCCGACCGGCCGGCGCGCGCCTACGACACCAACGGCGCCGGGGTGGCGCTGGCCGACCTCGACGGCGACCGGCTGATCGACATCGTGCTGGCCGGGCTGCGCGCCCCGGTGACGCTGCTGTGGAACCGGGGCGGACTGCAGTTCGACCGCGTGGAGCTGGCCGAGGCGGGCACCCGGGCGGTGGCCGCCGTGGATGTCGACGGCAACGGCGACCTGGACTTGGCGTTCACCCGCTCCGGCGCCGGGCCGGCCCTGTGGCGCGGTAGTGGGCCGGCGCGCGGGTTCGAGCGCCCGCACCCGCTGTGGCCGGCGCCGATGCCGATCTACGCCATGGCCTGGGCCGACCTGGACGGCGACCTGGACCTGGACCTTGTCGGTGCCACTTACAACGACGAGCTGCGGCAGTCGCAGGCCGATTCGCAGGCCGACAGCGGCGTGTTCGTGTACGAGAACACCGGCCGCGCCCTACTGCCGGTCCGCCTGGCCCGCAACGCACAGGCGCTCGCCGTGCTGCTCACCGACCTGAACGGCGACGGCCGACCCGACATCGTGGTGGGCAACGACTTCGCACAGCGCGACGGGGCGTACTTCCGCACCGCGGACGGCTGGCAGGCGGGCGAGCCGTTCGCGCGCACCACGCGCAACACGATGAGCTTCGCCACCGGCGACGTGGACAACGACGGCCGCCTGGAGCTGCTGGCGGCCGACATGAAGCCCTACCTGAGCGGCCCGGCGGTCGACGCGGCGTGGCGGCCGCTGCGCATCGCGGAGGCGGAGCGGCTGGCCAAGATGGCCGCCATCACCGGCGAGGAACTGGCCCCCGATCCGCGTCAGATCGAGGCCAACACCCTGCAGATGCGCGGCCCCGGCGGCGCGTTCGCGGAGCGCGGCGAGTGGGCCGGAGTCGCCGCCACCGGCTGGACCTGGTCGGCGCAGTTCGGCGATCTGGACAACGACGGCTTCCTCGACCTGTACGCGGTGAACGGCATGATCGCGGCCGAGATCTTCGGCCACCTGCCGGGCGCCGAGCTGGTGGAGCAGAACCAAGCCCTGCGCAACGACGGCAGCGGCCGCTTCGTACCGGCGCCGGAGTGGGGCCTCGGCGCCACCGAGAGCGGGCGCGGCATGGCGTTCGCCGACCTGGACCTGGACGGCGACCTGGACATCGTGGTGAACAACCTGGAAGCGCCGGCGCTGCTGTTCGAAAACCGGCTGTGCGGCGGCGCCGGCCTGGAGGTGGACCTGCGCTGGCCCGGCTCGCCCAACCCGCGCGCCATCGGCGCCAGCGTCCGGCTCGCCACCGCCGCCGCCACCTACCTGCGCACCGTGCAGGCGGGCAGCGGCTACCTGTCCAGCGCCCCCGCGCGCCTCCACTTCGGCCTGCCCACCGCCGCCGCCGACACCCTCACTCTCACCGTCACCTGGCCCGACGGCGCCGTCACCCGCAGCGCCGGACTCCGCCCCCGTACCCTGGTCACCATCGAACGCTGACCCACCGCTGCCCCGAAGCTCTCCGCCGCACAGCCGCACAGCGCAATAGAGCCCAACAGCCGGCATTCGTGTCGATATGCGCCGCAAGTGGTATGATCGGGCACGGACCCAGCACGGAGTCGGCGCCGTTTGGCGCCTGCGCGGGACGAGAGCGACAGTGGCTGAAATTGGACAACCGCCGACAACAACCGACGAGTTCGAGGATGTAGACCGCCTCAAGCTGGACTTGAGGAACCCGCGCGCGCCCGACGAGCAGTTCATGAGCGAGGACGAGGTATTGGAGTATCTCCTCAACTTCGTCGATCTTCACGAGTTGATCCAGTCGATTCTCAGCTCCGGGTGGCTTGACTATGAACCGCTCATCGTCCTTGGCCAGGACAACATAGTCCTGGAAGGAAACCGCCGGCTGGCGGCGCTGCGCATGCTGAGAGATGGCGAGTTGCGACGGCGCCTCAAGGTCAATCTCGACCACGAACCGAGCGCCAACGCGTTGCCACAAACCGTACGTATCCGACGGGTCGGATCGCGCAGCGATGCCCGAGACTACATCGGTTTCAAACATATCAATGGCGCCTTCAAGTGGGACGCACTGGCAAAGGCGAAGTACGCGGCCGAGTGGTTTCATGACGGCTACGACATCAGACAGATCAGCAGACGCCTGGGCGACAGGCACAACACGGTGGTCCGCCTGGTGAATGGCTGGACCGTCCTCAGCCAGAGTCTGTCTCAGGGTTTCGATTTGAAGAAGACGTCCAAGAGGGGATTCGCTTTCTCACACCTCTACACGGGGTTGGCGCGCCCCAACGTGCGGCGATTTCTCGGACTGCACTGCGACGACATCTCGGCAGTGTTGGATCTCAACCCGATACCGCAAGATAGGCTGAATCGTTTGCGACAGCTCATGTCATGGCTGTACGGACAGGGCAAGGACAGCGCTGTGATTCGGGCCCAGAACCCCGACCTGAATCATCTGGTCGAGGTGTTGGGAACCAGCAACGCCCTGGCGATGTTGGAGAGCACCCGCGACTTGGCCGCGGCCTACGATCAGGTCGAGGACAAGGGCTTGAGATTCAACCAGAGTCTGATGAGCACCATCAAGGATGCCGAGGATACGCTCAGTCTGGTAGGCTACTATGACGGCGGCGCCGACCTGATGAGCGCCGGTGACAATCTGCGGCGCACGGTGTCTTCCCTACACGCGGCGATGAAGCGCTCCCAAGCGCGTGCGGATTTCGCGGACGACCCCGATGCCGATTGAGCCGCCACTGCCGAATGACACCCGAAGCAGGCTTGCCGACTGGGTTGAGGTAGCAAGCCTGATCCAGCCGCGCGGCGCCGGCAGCGGCGACTTGGCAAGTCTCTACGGAACCATTCAAGATAGCGAGCACGATGTGGATTTCGATGCGGCTACCGAGGAGCATCTGGAGACCGAAATCCTCGAAGAGAAACAGGCGATGTTCACGGATCAGGTCTTGATCGAGATAGAGTACCGAACGGAAGTGCTCGGCTCGGACTATCCGTTCGTGATCGAAAGCACGGGCAGCGGGTGGCGTGTATTGCCTGCGGACGAACCGGTGGACGATCAGTGTGCCGTGGCCCGGTGCTGCTACGTGTTCTGTCTGCTCGCGAGCGCGTTACGCGATAGGTGTATCCACGGATCTCGGTCAGCCGAATTGAAGATGCTCATGGAGCGCCTGTTTCAGGACGTCGCGGTGGATGCGGCGGCCTCCATCATGGGTGGCGACGTAATCTCTTTTGGCTGGCCTCGGCCCGAGGGCACCGGTTTCAGAGCGGCTCTGCATGGGGCGTGCCGTAAGCTCGGTCTGGGCAAACCGCTGCAGCACCTTCCGGCGTGGGCCAGTGGTCAGGAGAAGGACGCCGGAATCGACGTGATTGCCTGGCGGGAGTTTCGCGACCGGCGTCCGGGGAAGCTGGTGATGCTTGGGCAGGTGGCCTCCGGCCTCGACTGGCGAAGGAAGTCGGTAAAGAACGACACCTATCGGTTCTTCGCTTGGTTCAGCACACGGCCCACCGAGCATTTCGTACCGGCGATCTTCATTCCGTTTCCGCAGCACCACGGGTGTTCCCCTCGATCCGGCATTCCGTTCGATGATGCCGCCGTGGCCGATGCATGGCTTCGGGAACAAAACCTCGGGTTGGTGGTGGATCGCCTGCGCATCGTCGAGGTGGCAGCCGCACGCCTGGCTGGTTCCGACGGTACGTTGCCGAGGCTGCGCCACTGGGTCCGCGGTGCCCTTGACTTGGCTCGCGCCGCAGCATGACCACGTCCCGCCCGCTGCTACTGCGCGGCAGCGTGCAGGAGCTGGGCGACATCGAGTTGCCGGTGCTGCGTCACCACGGCTTCTCTACCGGCCCCGGCTCGCCCACCTACGCTGCCAGCAAACACGCGATTACGCGCATCACCGAGGGCCTCTTCTACGACCTCGCCGCCCGCGACAGCAGGGTCAACTGCTCCCTCCTATGCCCGGCAGACGTGGCCACCGACCTGGATCTGGCAGCGCGCAACCGGCCGGCAACATTTCAGGACCAGTTGCCGCCGGAGCGCGAGGCGGAAATAGACCGCCTGAGCCGCCACCGCTACGACCGGCATCAGGCCGAGGGTATCTCCCCCGCGGCGGTGGCCAGTGTCGTGGTCGATGGCATCCGTGAGGAACGGTTCTACCTGCTCACCCATCCTGAGCTGACACTGAGCCGCGTCCGCTTGCGGATGGAGGCGATCCTGGTTGGCGCCAACCCATCACCGATCCCTTGAGGATGACTGACGCTCCTCTGTGACCGGGAGCATGATCGCCGCCTTGGCGACGCCGTAGGGATGATAGCGAGTCCTGGAGTGCACACCGTGGGACGAGGCCACCGTGACGATCTTGCCCGCTCGCCGCCGTTTCATGTGCGGCGCCACCGCCATGCAGGTGTACATACAGGTCATCAGGTTGATGTCGAGCACGCGCGTCAGCACGTCCTGCGGGCAGTCGGCGGCGGTGGCCTCGGTGTTCAAGTCGCCGCTGTCCGACGCGCTCGCGCCGCGCTCGTCGGCGAAGCGGACGCCGCCGCCGCCGGCGTTGCACACCGCGATATCCACACCGCCCAGCGCTGCGACGATCTGTGCCACCGCCGCCTCGGTGGCGCTGCGGTCGGTGAGGTCGCCCTCGATGCCGATCGCGCGCACCCCCAGCGCCTCACACTCGGCGGTGACGGTCTCGGCCGTCATCTGCGCCCGCTCGGCGAGTCGGCGGCGGGCAGGCCGAAGTGGAGGCGCGCGGGGGCGCTGGTCATCCATGACGACTATCAACCCATCGGAATTCACGGCCCACTGCCTGGCGCCGCTTGATCACGTGAACTCGACCCGCGAGCCGATCACGATTCTGAAACGGGGTCGCCCAGTGGCCCAACTCACGCCGCCGCGGTTACCCGATGAAGGAGTCCCCCAGGATGCGTTGCGCGGCAGCGTCCAGGAGTGGGGCGACATCGAGTCGCCGGTGCTGCCTCCGTCGGCGTGGGAAGCGGAGTCCGGTCCGCCATTGAAAGCGCTCCTCGACACGCACATCCTGGTACGCCCAGCGAGACTTGACTTGGACAACGGTTTCGGCAAGCTTACTTGAGTTGTGACCTCTGTAGCGCTGAATGCTGATTTGAGCCGGTTGGCGAACGACCTTCCGTCTGTGCTCTGAAACATGAAGGTCAAGGGCCCCACGGTCCCGGTTCGGTGGAACGGCACATCGTACCACATCTGTTTGCCATGGCCTGATGTACCACGCCAACAGTGGTTAGAGGTGCAAGTGACGCCACAGGTGACCTACGTTGTCCGGCTGCGGGAGTCGGGGACCGACAACTGGCTTGTTGGTGTCGAGACCCCACTGACGTCGTGCACTTTTGTCGAGTTGAAGCCGAACACGGAATACGAGATGGAAGTCCGCGCAAAGAACGCGGACGGCGCAACAGCTCCTGCCGTCGTAATCTGTCGCACAGGTCCCGACGGCGCCGTGAGACCGCTCTCAGTCGCCGAGCCATGAGCCTATCTGTTGCCGCACAGCCAGTAGCACCGCAATTCGGAGAACATGTCCGTGTGATTTGGCAGACGGACGAACCGGGACTATGGGACGTGGAAATCCCTACGTCTGACATTCCATCACTTGCCGTTAGCGCTGCGCCGAACGATCTGATAGAGGCCCTGGGCGACCTGGACGAGGTAGTCACCGAGGCTGCTGGGGAAGGATATCCGAGACCATCCGGGGACGCAATTTCGAGCGCCGGACGCTTACTGCGCCAGATGTATGAGATCGCGCTCCGGCGCATTGAGGTCTATCCTACGGCGGACGGCGAAGTCACCCTGGATGTGTCCAACGACCGCGGTTCAGTCATTCTTCTATGTGACTCGCGAGGCGGTGCTTTGTGCTTGGTTAACGTCAACGGTGATCGGCGTCGCGCCCGATACTTATCTACAATGAGACTGCCGGACGGATTCGTCCGTGAAGCCTTGACCGAATTAGTCTCCCCAGTAGATATCCTCCATCGATGGAAGTCCCCAAGAAGGTAGGACCTGATGAGAGGCTCGGCCGTGGCGTGTTTTCCAATAGTGTGGCGCGTCGTGCTCCAAGAAGGATCACGCTGAACGTATTTCTTGAGCGGCCAACGTTGGTGGAGCTGTCGGTCGACCGGCTTGACGTTGCGCCGCCGCATGAAGCGATTACGATCGCCGAGCAGGTTGGAACCGCGCGCGGCAAGCCATTCTTTGGTTGGGCGGTTGTGGAGACTCGACAGGCGAGGACGAACGGACGTCGAGTAGTGAGTTCGCCGCTACCTGGCGAGAACCTCTATCACGCAGACATTCTTTTTCCCGATACCGCGGCTGATGATCGTGAAGAACAGAAGCAACATGCCCAGGAACTAGCCGATGCAGCCACCTGGTTGGACCGATCTGCCCATGCTTCCCAGGCGCATTCGTAGTCATCCGCCGACGAGCCGCACATTGCCTAGACGTGCGGAGGCGCCGGCCTGGAGGCGGACCTGGGCTGGCCCGGCTCCCCCAACCCGCGCGCCATCGGCGCCGGCGTCCGGCTCGCCACCGCCGTGCGCCGCAAGTGGTATGATCGGGCACGGGCACGGAGTCGGCGCCGTTTGGCGCCTGCGAGGGACGAGAGCGACTGCTTTCTCGCACCGCAGCATGACCACGCCCCGCCCGCTGCTACTGCGCGGCAGCGTCCAGGAGCTGGGCGACAGCGAGTTGCCGGTGCTGCCTCCGTCGCCTGCGTTGCGCTTTGCCGCGGGTCGATAATAAGGTAGCCCCAGAATGATGGCACAGACAGCGACGCAGGTGCGCATGCGGAGCAACCCGCGCGGGATGCCGGTGGACGAGGACTTCGAGTTGGTCGAGGTGGCGCTGCCGGAGCCGGCAGCAGGCGAGGTGCTCATTCGCACCATCTACGTCTCGCTGGACCCCTACATGCGCGGCGGCATGGGTCGCCCCGAGGCTATTGGCGCTACGCCACCTGGTGGCATGGTGGGCCAAGTGCTGGACTCGCGCTCACCCCTATTCGAAGCGGGGCAGTACGTCAGTCAGTACGTCGGCGGGTCGATCGGCTGGAGCAGTCACGGCGTGGCCGCCGCCGATGAGTTCCGCCTCCTCGACCCGGGCCTGGTGCCGCTGTCGACGGCACTCGGGGTGGTGGGCATGCCTGGGGTAACCGCGTATGTCGGCCTGTTCGAGCTTGGCAAGCCTCAGCCCGGGGAGACGGTGGTGGTCTCGGCCGCCTCCGGTGCGGTGGGTGCGGTGGTCGGCCAACTGGCCAAGATGCGTGACTGCCGGGTGGTCGGCCTGGCCGGCACTGCAGAAAAGTGCGCCTACATCGTCGACGAGCTCGGCTTCGACACGGCGATCAACTATCGAGCCGAGGAGGTGGTGGCAGCCCTTGCGGCGGCATGCCCAGACGGCATCGACATCTACTTCGACAATGTCGGCGGGGTCATCCTCGACGCGGCGCTGCAACACCTCAATTACAAAGCGCGCGTCCCGATGTGCGGGGCCGTTTCCGAGTACAACGGCGAATTGCAGGCGCGACCGGGGCCGAGCTGGAACCGACTCGTGCAAACCAGTGAGGCAATCTTGACCGGCTTTCGACAGGGCCAGTTCGCCGACCGTCACGAAGAGGCGTTCGCGATGCTCGCCATGTGGGTGCGCAGCGGCGCGCTCAAATACCGCGAACACATCGTGGATGGGCTCGACAACGCCGCCGCCGCGTTCATTGGCATGCTGCAGGGCAAGAACTTCGGCAAGCTGCTAGTGCAGGCGGGGGAAGATCCGACACGCACTTCCCTGGCCGCGGGACGCTGACAACGGTGCGGGATTTTGCGGGTAAAGTCGCCGTGGTCACCGGCGCCGCCAGCGGCATCGGCCGCGGCTTGGCCGAGCGATTCGCCCGCGAGGGCATGCAGGTCGTGCTCGCCGACGTCCAGGCTGATGCGCTCGATGCCACGGTCGGCGAGCTGCAGGCGCAGGACCTGGATGTGATCGGCGTCCAGGTGGATGTGTCGCGTCTGGAGCAGGTCGAGGCGCTACGGGATCGTGCCCTTGAGCGGTACGGCAAGGTACATGTGCTGTGCAACAACGCAGGTGTCGCTGCCGACTGGGGCGCTGCGATATGGGAGACCACCGCCAACGACTGGGTCTGGACGCTCGGCGTCAACCTGTACGGCGTCATTCACGGCGTGCGCGCCTTCGTCCCGCTCATGATCGCGCAACGTGAAGAGGGTCATGTCGTCAACACCTCTTCCATCCACGGCTTCTCTACCGGCCCCGGCTCGCCCACCTACGCCGCCAGCAAACACGCGATTACGCGCATCACCGAGGGCCTCTTCTACGACCTCGACGCGCGCCACAGCAGGGTCAAGTGCTCCCTGCTGTGCCCGGCAGACGTGGCCACCGACCTGGATCTGGCAGCGCGCAACCGGCCGGCAGCATTTCAGGACCAGTTGCCGCCGGAGCGCGAGGCGGAAATAGACCGCCTGAGCCGCCACCGCTACGACCGGCATCAGGCCGAGGGTATCTCCCCCGCGGCGGTGGCCAGTGTCGTGGTCGATGGCATCCGCGACGAACGGTTCTACCTGCTCACCCATGCCGAGCCGATACTGAGCCGCGTCCGCTTGCGGATGGAGGCGATCCTGGCGGGCGCCAACCCACCACCGATCCCTTGAGGATGACTGACGGTCTCATCAACGCCCGCCGGGTCGGCTGTCTCGTCTTCACGAACTGCTTCAACTGAAACCGAGTAGGTACGCACTCGCGTAGATCGTGTGGTTGCAATCAGGGAGGGAAACTCCCGTTTTACCTGGTAGAATGGGAGTATGTATCCCAGATCTCTGGATCTTCCTTCCGACAGCCGCCAGAGCTTCTTCCTGTTCCTTCGGTGTACACGCAGCCAGACCCGAAACGCTACCTGGCCTCGTACGTCGAGAGCTATCTGCGCCAGGAGGTGATCGAGGAGGGACGCACCCGCAACCTGGCAGCATTCAGCCGCTTTCTGGAGAGCGCCAGCTTCTCGCAGGCGGCGTCCCTCAACGTGGCTCGAGTGGCGCGTGACGTCGGGGTGGACCGCAATACGGCGGCCGCCTATTTCGAACTACTCGAGGACCTGATGATCGCGAGCCGCGTTCCGGTATTTGCGAAGCGTGCCAAACGCCGCATGACCGCCGATCCGGCCAGCCGGCCCGCTCGACAGCCCCGAGGAGATCGACGGCAGCGCGCTGGAAACGCTGGTCTACCAGGACCTACGTGCCGCCATTGCCTACGGGTCGCTCAAGCTGGGGTTGTACTTCTGGCGCACGGCGTCGGGGGCGGAGGTGGACTTCGTCGCTTACGGTGATGACGGGCTGTTCGCCATTGAGGTGAAGCGTAGCCGCACCGTCCGCGGCGCCGATCTGCACGGCCTCAAACAGTTCAAGAGCGATTACCCGATGGCGCATTGCGCGCTGCTGTTCGGTGGCGACCGGCGCGAGTACCGGGATGGAATCGAGTTGCTGCCCGTGGCCGACGCCCTCGCTGACCCGAAGTTGGTGCTCACCGCGCCCCAAGATACGCCATGACAGCGGCCAAATCGACCGGTTCTTGGACAGGCGCGACTACGCTCGGCGATCAGTTCCAGCGGACGGTTCACGAACGCCGTGAGCGCGCGCCGGCCGCGGCCGCTGCCGATCACTCGCCAAGTATATGAAGCCGTTGTCAGTCGTCTCCCGAACGAAGCGCGCCCAGAAGTCTGATCGTCCAACTGTAAGCGAGTCCTGGAATGGGAAGCCCAGGAGCGGGGTCAAGTTCGTCGAGTACAAGCGGCACGGTGTCGACGCTGCTGCGAAAGCTACGCAAAGTGAGGGCTGAACACAAGCTGGGACGCCCGCTAAACTCCACCGCGTATGGCCACCGACGCCATCCATCCCAGCGGTCGGCCACCGGTGACGCAGCTCGCTAAGCGTGTTGGGTCGCGCTTGACGCGGATTTGGGCGGCCCGATACACTCGTCCGCGAATGGGGACTGACGCCATCCACCCCAGCCGCCGGCTAGCGGTGACGCGGCCGGTTACGGCGGCGCTTGCACTAACATGGAGGCTCGGATATGCTCGTCGGCGTATGGTCACTGACGCCATCCACCCCAGCCGCCGGCCACCGCTTTCGCACCGGCTTAGCTCGCCGCTTGCACCAACGCGGGAGCGGGCCTACGCTCGTCCGCGAATGGGGACTGACACCATCCAGCCCAGCCGCCGGCTAGGGGTAACGCACCCGACTACCCGACTACCCGACTACCCGACTACCCGACTACCCGACTACCCGACTACCCGACTACCCGACTACCCGACTACCGCGGGCCGCTAGCCGCTCAGCCGACCGCGCAGCAGCCGACCGCGCAGCAGCCGACCGCGCAGCAGCCGACCGCTCGGCAGCCGACCGCTCGGCAGCCGACCGCTCGGCGCCGGTGCTGAGCGCGGCACCATCGACACGTGTGGCGCACAGCCGCCACGCGTCCGCGCGTCCAACGGCCAACCTGGTCGGCCGCCACGTGTCCGCGCGTCCAACGGCCGGCCCGGTCGGCCGCAACCTCCACCAGTCCACGCCCGCATGCGTAGCGACGCTTGCCGGACAGAGAATGGGCCCATCAGTGGCCGACCAGGGAGGTGCAAATTGATACTCAAAGAACCCTAGGCGCGCGCGGCGTAAGCCGGGATGAACCCGCTGAGTCACACGCCGCGCGCTTGAGGAATATGACACAGACTGGCCGTCCGCGTTGCGGACGCGCCCGCGTTGCGGCGCGTCAGAGTAGCCAGGGAGCAGCAAGCCGCTCCGCAATACTCTCAAAAAAATCGACGTAGGGAGCTACGTATGAAAATTGTAAGAATCAGAATGACCTTCGCGGTTGCGTTGGTCATGGTCATAACCGCGACCGGCCTGTGGGCCGGCGCTGCAAGCGATGGCGGCGACGCAGCCGCCGCAGAGAAGGAAATGGTGCGCGACCCCTCCACCGGCAAGATGGTGGAGGCCCCACGATATGGCGGGACATTGACCTATGCCACCAACATGCCGGAGACGGGGGGCAGTGACGCGGTGGTGAACGGTCGCTCCGGTCTCATGCTCGTCCAAGGCGTTCTTGAGAAGCCAGCTATATCGGACTGGGCTATAGATAGGAACGAAACGGCGAGAAATAGTAGCGACACACCTCTCTGGACTCTAACAGGAGCATTGGCTGAAAGCTGGGAGACGCCTGACCCCACCACGATCGTTCTCAACATCCGCAAGGGCGTTCACTGGCATGATAAGCCGCCGATGAACGGTCGCGAGTTTACCGCTGATGACATGGTACATAACTATCACCGTTATTTGGGTCTGGGCAGCGGCTTCACGGAAATTGCCGCATCAGCAGGCGCTCTGGGCCAAGTGGGAATCGAGTCGGTAACGGCCACCGACAAATGGACGGTCGTGCTTGAGCTGGAGCAGCCACGCCTTTTTGCACTGACGCCGATCCTCCAAACGCATCCGTTCTTTATACATCCACCGGAGGTAATTGAGCAACACGGCGACGTCAACGACTGGAGGAACCTGGTCGGCACGGGGCCGTTTATGCTTACCGACTATGTCGAAGGCTCGTCTGTCACTCTCATCAAGAATCCTAACTACTGGGGCTTCGATGAAAAGTACCCGGAGAACCGTTTGCCCTATGTTGACGAAGTGACGGCTCTGATTATGAAAGAAGAAGCGACACGTTTGGCAGCACTGCGCTCGGGCAAGATCGACTATATGGGCTATGCAGCCAATACCCAAATAAAGTCTATAGATCAGGTGGAAAGTCTCGCAAGGACCAACCCCGAAATGGCGCAATGGCCGTTTTTTGGGCGGTCGGATTTCTCTTTTGGAATGAACGTGCATAATCCGCCCTTTGACGACATCAGGGTGCGCAAGGCAATGCAGATGGCACTGGACCTGGAGACGATCAACGACACTTTCTTCAAGGGTCGTGCAAACACGACACCTCACGGGCAGATAGGAGAATCTGTCAAAGGGTGGTTCATCCCGTTTGAGGAGTGGCCGGAAGAGGTGAAGAAAGGCTATATGTACGATCCAGAAGGTGCCGAGAAGCTTCTTGATGAGGCTGGCTACCCGCGCGGCGCGGACGGCATTAGATTCAAGACCTCCTACCTCCATAGCCCTAGTATGGATACTAGCTATGCAGAATTGGCGGCTTCATATTGGGGTGAGATTGGCGTTGATCTAGAGATTCAGGTACCGTCTTCTCAGACTGAGGCTAACGCTATGATGCGCGAATACAAATTCGAAGGTCTTCGCTGGGCGGCTTTGGGCTCTCACCGTTTTTGGGAGGGAGCAGCGACGCATTGGTATACAGGCTCTCCATGGAACATTGCCGCCGTCAGCGACCCTCAGGTTGACGACATGATTGATGCCCTGAAAGCTACTACTGAACTCGACGAGTACCAGAGGCTGTTCAGAGAGGTAGGAATGTATTCCATAGAGAATAATTGGTTTATATGGGGTCCCGATTCACCACAGTATCAAGTGAGCCAGCCGTGGTTCAAAGGGTATAACGGCGAAGCCGGCATGGGAAATTGGCAATTTCAGGAGCTCTTCGCCCGTATCTGGATTGACCAGGAGCTGAAGGCAGAATTGGGTAACTAGCTACCGGCGAAACTGGGGGGCTCAGGCCCCCCAGCTCTCCGACACAGAGGATGCAGTTTTCGGGGCAAAGGCGGGGACGGCAGTGGCATGAGTAACGTGGCATGAGAGCCTATATCATCCGTCGGCTCCTGTTGATGATTCCGACCCTCTTCATAGTGACCATCCTGACGTTTCTCTCGGTGCGCTTCATCCCCGGCGATGCAATCGACGCGATGACGAATCAACTGGAATTTCTGGGGTTGGTGGTGGACCGTGAAGCTCTCGTGCATAAGCTGGGATTGGACGTGCCGGTCCACGTGCAGTATGGACGCTGGATGGGAGGCATCCTATTGCACGGCACCCTTGGCGAATCACTGTGGGGCGGCGGTGTTTCGATAGAGGAGAAAATATTGGCTAGATTGCCGGTGACGCTTGAGCTGGGTGTCATGGCAATCGTCATTGGGCTGGTGATAGCCCTGCCAGTCGGCATCTACTCGGCGATTCGCCGTAATTCGGCCGCCGACTATGTGGGGCGCACCGCCGCCGTCATCGGCCTGGCAACGCCTAACTTCTGGCTGGCCCTGATGGTCATTATCTTTCCGGCAATCTGGTGGGGCTGGTCGCCGCCGATGCGGCTGGTTTCTTTTACCGAAGACCCGCTGGGCAATCTCGGGGTGTTCATCATTCCCAGCCTGATTCTGGGCACCGCTGCTTCTGCGGGCACCATGCGGCTGACCCGTACGATGATGCTGGAGGCGCTGAGGCAGGACTACATCAGGACGGCCTGGTCCAAGGGTCTCAAGGAGAGGGTCGTCATCATGAGACACGCCATCAAGAACGCCCTCATCCCGGTGGTTACCCTGATAGGCCTGCAGTTGCCTATCCTGGTTGGTGGTTCTGTTATCATGGAGAACATCTTCAACCTGCCCGGGCTAGGTCGCCTCATGGTGGTTGCGCTCGAAGGAAGAGATTACCCGATGGTCTCCGGGGTCAATCTGTTTTTCGCAACCGCGGTTGTGGGCTTCAATCTGATGATAGACCTGATCTATCCCTATTTGGACCCCAGGGTCCGCTATGAGTGAAGCCACAAAGAGACGTAGCGGGCTGGCTGATTTCTTGACCAGGATGGTCAAGGAGCAGCCACTAGGTATTGGCGGCGGGATTATCGTATTGATATTCATCTTTGTGGCTATCTTTGCCGATGTTCTGGCCCCCTATGGCTTTCTTGAAGTGCACCTTAGGGACAGACTGCAGGGCTCATCGGCCCAGTATCCGCTGGGTACCGACCAGTTGGGGCGGGACTTCTTCAGCCGCCTCATCTACGGGGCTCGGCTTTCGATAGCTGTCGGTCTGGCGGCGACCAGTCTCAATGTTATGGTGGCTCTCTTGATAGGTGGCACGGCAGGATTCCTTGGCGGTAAGTTCGACCTGGCCGTGCAGAGATTTGTCGATGCCTGGATGGCTTTCCCGGGACTGCTCCTATTGTTGACGATAATGTCCCTGGTAGGGCAGGGCGTAACACAAATAATAGTTGTCCTGGGTATAGCCGGAGGCATCGGCGGCTCGAGAGTCGTGAGAGGCGCGGTTGTCGGTATAAAGGAGAATGTCTATTTTCAGGCCGCAGAGGCGATTGGCTCCTCGAAATGGCGAGCGTTTGTCCGCCATGTGCTGCCCAATATCATGCCCGTCGTAATCATCATATTCAGCATCAACATCGGCGGGGTGATGATAGCTGAGGCTTCCCTGAGCTTCCTCGGTTTTGGACTACCTCCCACCGTTCCTAGCTGGGGAGGTTTGCTCAGCCGGGAAGGACGTCAGTACATGGAGATGGCGCCATGGCTGGCTGTCTGGCCAGGTCTTTGCCTGATGATCGTCGTCTTGAGTCTAAACATGTTCGGCGACGCCATCAGGGACGTGCTCGATCCGCGGCTGCGGGGCGGTGGTGGCCGCCTCGACGCGCCTGCCGCCAGGTCGGTCTAATCTAAACGGCAAATGGCTCACTTTCTGAGCGGCGTGCACACTTCTGCGCCCCGCCCGCGAATGACCGCCGCGTATCGCCGCGCTGGAACCGAGTCCTCGCAAGCGGGATCCACCCCGCCGCAAGTCCTCCCGCGCGGAGCTACATCCCCCAGACCGTGACCGGCACGCCAGTTCCCGACGGCGCGCGACGGAATATCTTGTCCGCCCAGGTTCGGTCCGGCGTGCGATCGAACACGATCAGGTGGCCCGCCTCCGCCCCGCAGCGGTCCACTACGTACTACTGACTTGGATGGAAGCCGCTCGGCTCCTCTGTGACCGGGAGCGCGCTACCGCTACCAAATGTCCGGCGCACTTGCATCTGGTGCCACTACACGTAAAGCTGGTTGACATATGGTACGCCGCACCTACTGGCTATCCGCCATCGAGGCGCTCTGGCGCGAGAAGTCGATCGTGTGGCTCTACCGAACATTCCTACACGTCCGCGACTATGGCGGGGTCAGCGATGATGCCGCGGTCAGCGCCGGCGCCGAGCGGTCGGTCGTTCGACGACAACACCCGCACGTATCTGCTCCGATTCGGTGGCGTCAGGCGCTGTAGGCGAGCGCCGGTTCCCGCTCGCGACGTTCATCCGCGTTCTCCACGGGAGCCTCGAGGCGCTGCACGGGCGTCTCCCACTGGTCGGAGATGATGTCGATAACGGCGGGCCCGGTGGCGTCGCGCTCCTGCTCCAGCGCTGCCCGCAACTCGTCCAGCGTCGCCACGTTGTAGGAGCGCAGACCGAATCCTCGCGCAACCATGGCGAAGTCGATGTGGCCGAAGTCGGTGGACACATAGTTGGCGTCGTAGTTGTCCCGCTGCACGTGCTTGATCCAACCCAGCGTGTCGTTGTTGAAGATGAAGGTGACGACCGGCAACGCGGCACGCTGCATAACCTCCATCTCCTGAAGTGAGTAGCCAAAGCCGCCGTCGCCGGCGAAAAGCAGGATGCGGCCACCGTTCTCTTGGGCCAGCGCCGCCCCGACGGCTGCCGGGCAGCCCCAGCCGAGTCCGGCCAGGCCGCGCGGCGCCACACTGCGCCGTCCGGCAACGGCGAAGGAGAGGTAACACGCGGCCCAGCCGGACGCCAGGCTGGCGTCCGCTACCGCCGTATCGGCATCGGTAACGTACTCGTTGATGACGCCCATTATCGCCTGGGCTCGCAGCGGCGTGGTGGGCTCGCGCGCCGGGTCGGTCATCTCCTCATACCAGCGTGCGCGCGCGTCGGCATGCTTGATCAGCTGCCATCCGGTCGCCGGCGGCACATCGGCGCTAGCTGCCAGGACCGCATCGAGCCCCACGGCGGCATCGGCAATCAGCGGCAGGCTGTCGGCAAAGTTGCGCCCGACCTCCTCGGGATCGATCTCCAGATGGATGAGCGGGACGCCCGCGGCCGGCGCCTTGTAATTGAAGGTAGTCAACTGCCCGGCCTTGCAGCCGATGCAGAACACCAGATCGGCCTGTCGATGGATGTCGCGGGCGACCGGGCTGCCGAAGGTGCCGGTGACGCCGAACGACAGCGGGTGCCGCTCGGAGATGATGCCCTTGCCGGAGATGCTGGTAATGACGGGGGCCTGCAGACGCTCGGCGAGCGCTTCGACTTGATCGTAGCAGCCGGAAATGTGGCCGCCGCCGCCAATCAGCAGGGCGGGCCGCTGTGCGTTCGCCAGGGCGGCCACCGCGCGTGCCAGATCGGCCGGGTCGGGCGCCATGCGAAAGCGCGGGTAGCTGGCCGCGTTGGCGATTTCCGGCAGTGGCCCAAACTCGACATCGGTCGAGCCGACATCGTCGGGAACGCACAGCACCACCGGTCCCGGTTTGCCGGTGGTGGCCACGCGCAGCGCCTGGCCGAAGATGGCGTCCAGTGAGCTCGGATCGGTGACGCGCACCTGCCACTTGCTGACCGGCTTGAACATGTCCATTTGATCCAGCGCCTGCGATGCGTTGCCGCGCGTGCGGCGGTGCTCCCAACCGGTTGCCACGTCCGAGACGATTGCCAGCAACGGGATCGATGAGCAGTGCGCCTCGGCCAGCGGCGAGAGCAGGTTGGTGGCGCCCGGTCCGACGGTGCCGTCACACACGCCCACGCGACCGGTAATGCGCGCGTAGGCATCGGCCGCGTAGCCGCCGCTGCGCTCATCGCGCATCAGCACGTGCGCAATGCGACCGGGCAACCGGCGGATGCCTTCGTACAGAGGCAGCGTCTGACCGCCCGGGACACCGAACACCCTGTCTATGCCGCTCTCCACGAGCAAGCGGGCCAATCTTTCGCCAACGCGCATAATACCTCCGGCTCGAACGCAGTCGACCTTAGCACGAGTCTCCGCCGCTAATCAGCGCCACCTTGCCCGCCAGCTTGCCTTGGTGTGATGTTCCCATCGTCAGAGGGTCGGTGTAGACTGACGGAGTGGTAGAAAGCACCTGGAAACTGCATCACTTGGGCATACCAGTCCGCGATCTCGACAAATCTCGCCAAGCGTACGAGGCCCTGGGTGTCGCGTCGTTTCGAGCGGAATTCGCCATCGACAGCAGCAAGATGGCAGAGTACCTGGTCTACGGAAAGACACCGGATCCGGTGGTCAAGACGCGCGGCGTAATGGGCCAGGTAGGCCCGGTGGGGGTTGAGTTGCTGCAACCGGTGCAAGGGCACACGGTCCACAAGGAGCTGTTGGAGAGCAGCGGCGAGGGGGTTGGCCACATTGCCTACACGGTAGACGATCTGGAAGCGGAGGCGGCCAAGCTGGTGGAGCGGGGTTTCCCGGTCATCCTGAGCATCATCCCTGCCGGTAAGACCTCGCGCAGCGCCGTCTACTTCGACACCCGCAGCAAGTTCAGCAACCTCATCATCGAGCTCATGCAGGCGTAAACGAGTGACCATGCAGCCGTGATCGAATGACCATGCAGGCGGTACTTGAACGATATGGCTCGCGAGCTCGCACGCCTCACCGACCGAGCAGCGCGGCAAGCCCGGCCGCGCCGGATCGAGTCCGACGACTGGTCTGGTCCCGCGCACTTCAGGTGGCCCCCAAAGGAGACGCTGGCCTTTGAGGACATCGCGAGCATGGCGGGGTCAGGCTTGCGGGATCGCGATCAGGATCCGCTTGCCGTTCTCGTCGGCGACGAACACGGGCTGGAGGCGGCCGCCAAGGGCTCGGGCGTAGGCCTGGAGCGTGGAGAGTCGCAGGTCGTGCCGTCGCTCGAGTTTTGACACATCGGACTGGCTCATGCCGAGCCGCACGGCGACCTGCGCCTGAGTGAGCCTCCGCTGGCGGCGGAGCGATGCCAGGCTTGCTGGCCGGGTGCCCACCGGCGCGCGCGCCTGGCACAGGTCGATCCACGCACGCCACAACGCAGACGTGCCGTACATGGGATAGGCGTCGATCAGGCGCATGACGGTGATGGCGAGTTCGCCCATCGGGTCACCCTGGATGGCGCGGGCCAGTGGCAGCCACGCCTGCAGATCGCCGCGCTCCAGTAGGTCGACGAGTGCCACACGCGGCAGAGCACGCGCCGGGGTGTCTGGTGGAATCTCGGAATGGCGGTGAATCACGGCGAATCCTCTACTGCAGCCGCCAAGCAACACTACCCGGATGCCGCACGAGGCTCGGCTTCCCCTGGCGGCGGAGCATGCCGCCCCAGCCCCGGCATGGCGAACACGCTGGCCAGGGGAGTCGTTGCTACAGAAGGTCTTCGAGTGTCTCGAACTCGACCGCCCCCCGTGCCTCCCGCTCCTCGAACTCCTCGATGACCTCGCGGTCTCGTGAGTCCTCGTAAAGCTCCCACAGAGCCCGTTTGATAAGCGACGAGGTGTCGGAGTGATAGGCCTCCTTGAGATACTCCAGGGCCTTCTCCTCCTGCTCGTTAAATCGCACCGATGCTACTCCCATAGCCGATATACCTCCTCGCGCTTGCCGACATGGACAACATACAGGTCGCCACCCTCGGCGTAGAAGATTGCCCGATACTTCCCCTTGCGGAGGCGGAAGTAGCGGTGATTGTAGTTACCTTTCATCTCTTTCACATCGAACAGCCGGAAGTCCCCTGTCGATTCCAACGCCCGGAAGGCGTTGTGCATGGTTTTGGCGACTTCGATCGGTATCTTCCGTCGCTCGATCGCCTTGCGCACCGTCGACTCGTAGCGGATCACGTATACATTGTAGTGCGTGACGGCTGACGATCAAGTCACCATCACCCCTTCGGCGCTCCGTAGCGGCCGCTACCGCCCCGCAGCCGCGGGTCGAGCAGGTCGCGGATTGCGTCGCCGAACATGTTGATGCCGTACACGACAATGGACAGGCACAGGCCCGGCCAGATCGCCAGCCGCGGCGCGATCGACATGTACTGGCGTCCCTCGCGGCTGAGCATGCCACCCCAGCTGGGCACATCGGGTGGCAGACCGAAGCCGAGGAAGCTCAGCGAGGCCTCGGCGACGATGGTGGCGCCGATGGTGATCGAGAAGATGATGATGATGGGCGGCATGACATTCGGCAGCACGTGTCGCCGCAGGATCTGCGCGGCGGGGCTGCCAACTGCTCGGGCTGCCTGGAAGTAGTCGTTCTCCTTGATGGCGATGACGGCACTGCGCACCACCCGGGAATTGCTGATGCCCGAGGAGATGCCGAGTACGAGAATGATCTGCAGCAAACCACGGCCGGTCAGGGACATGATGGTCAGCAACACCAGCAGCCCCGGCATCGACATCCACGCGTCGACGAAGCGCTGCACCACCAGATCGAATCTCCCGCCGAGAAAGCCGGCGGTGCCGCCGATCAGCGCCGCGACCACCACATGCAAGGTGGTCGCCGCCAGCCCGACGAACAGCGACAGGCGCGCCCCGTGGATCAGGCGGCTCAGGAAGTCGCGTCCCAACTGGTCGGTGCCGAGCGGATGCAGGCTCGATGGCGCGGCCAGGCGATCGTCCAGGTTCATCTCGCCGAAGCGAAACGGCGCCAGAGCATCGGCAAAGATACTCACCAGGATCAACACCAGGATGATGGCGGCCCCGATGGTACCCAACGGATGCTCCCGGAACAGTCTCTTCAGCACCATGCTCGCTACCGGTAGCGCACGCGCGGGTCGAGGAACCCGTAGAGCAGATCGACCACCAGGTTGATGGCCACCACGCCGGCGGCAAAGACCAGGTTTACGCCGGAGACCATCGGGTAATCTCGGTCGAGGAGGGCATCCACCAAGAGACGCCCGATCCCCGGCAGGTTGAAGATGTTCTCCATTATTACTGATCCGCCGATCAGGACAGGCAGCTGCAGACCGGTCAGGGTGATGACCGGAATGAGGGCATTCTTGATGGCGTGCCTGACCACGACCACTCGCTCCCGCAGGCCCTTGGACCAGGCGGTGCGCACGTAGTCTTGCCTGAGCACCTCCAGCATCATGGTGCGGGTCATGCGCATTGTGGCGGCGGCGAAGTAGGTGCCCAGAATCAGACTGGGGATGATGAACACGCCGAGATTGCCCAGCAGGTCATCGGCGAGGGCAATCATCCGAATCGGCGGGGTCCAGTTCCACCAGATCGCCGGAAAGACAATAACCAGCAGACCCAGCCAGAAGTTGGGCGTCGCCAATCCGACGACCGCTACGGTACGCCCAGCGTAGTCGGCGAGCGTGTTACGGCGGATCGCCGAGTAGATGCCCACCGGCAGCGCGATGATGAGCCCGATGGCGATTGCCAGAAGGCCAAGCTCGAGGGTGACCGGCAACCTGCGGAGAATCTGCTGCTCGATCGTGATGGCGCTGCCAAGGAGCGACTTCCCGAGCGTGCCGTGCAGCACGATGCCGCCGATCCAGCGCGCGTACTGCACGTGCGCAGGCACATCAAGGCCGAGAAAGCGCTCGAGATCCGCGCGAGTTTCAGCAGATCCGCCCCTATAGGAGCTCGCAAACATCGCGTCGATGACATCGCCGGGGATGAACCGGATGAGCAGGAACACCATGATGCTGACCAACAACAACGTCGGGATCATCAGCAGCAGTCGTCTAATAATGTAGGCTTTCATGCAGTGTGGTGCTGGAGGGGTGGCCGTTGGGACGGCGGCTCTGTCACCGCCATCCCAACGCCACGATCAGCTTCAATCGCCGGTAGGGCGATTGATTCAGAACCCCATCGATTTCTTCAGATCGGGGTCGAGCCAGATACGTGCCACGACGGCGCCGCTGCCGACGGATACCAGGTCAAACTCGCCGTTGAAGCCCTTGACCCAGGGCTGGCTCACGGAGACTTGCGGTGCTTCGCCGGCTGTCGTGTACCAATGGTTCTCCAGCATGATCAAGAGCGCGTCCCGCGAAGCCTTCTGCTGCTCCTCGGCAGTCGACGCATTCTGTGCGGCTGCAACCAGGGCATCATACTCCGGGTTCGCAATCGGGCCCCCGGGCTGCCACGCGTTACCCGTGACCGAGTGCGTCAACGGAGTCAGTTGACCCCATGTATTCGCCACCGTTGCGGAGGTCATGCTTTGGTAAGTCTTATTGTTGATATTACTCACCCACGGAGCGGTTTCCATGACCTGTAGCTCGGCGTCGATACCAACCGCCAGAAGCTGTTCCGCATAGATCTCGTACACGTTCACATCGTAGACATTTCTGACCTCGATGTTGGTCTTGAACCTGATACCATCGGCGCCGCGCGGGTAGCCGGCAGCGTCGAGGAGCCTTTCTGCCTCTGCCGGGTCGTGTCGGTAGAACTTCTTGATCTCCTCGGGCCACTCGGCGAACGGCGGTGCGTATCCCACGATGGCGCTGCTCGTATGGGCTTGAGGCGTCGTGTTTGCCAAGCCCTTCCAGTAGCCGTCGTTGATCGCTTCCGCATCGAGTGCCATCTGGATCGCCTGGCGGACTCTGAGGTCGTTAACTGGCTCCACGGACAGGTTGAACGCGAGAGATGGTCCGCCGTTGTAGAACGGCCACACTCCGATCTCGGGATTGGTCCGCTTGAGATCGTCGACTACGTCGACACTCTTTATTTGCGATCCGCTAATCGAGCCCAGGTAGTCGATCTGCCCCGACCGGAATGCGGCCACGCGCGTCGACTCTTCGGGCATGATCAACCAGGCGACTTCGTCGATATAGGGCAAGCGGTTGTCCGGGTACTTCTCGTCGAACTTCCAATAGTTGGGGTACTTGGTGAAGGTCAGGGAGCTGCCCTCGACCCAGTCGGCCAGCTCATAGGGGCCAGTGCCGACCAGGTTGCGCCAATCCAGAAGGTCGCCGTGCTCTTCGATGACTTCGGGAGGCGCGATGTGAGTACTGTATTCATGGATGATCGTCCGCTCCGCGGCGAGATTCGGTGCGCTCAGTCGAAAGACGACCGTGCGGTCGTCGGTGGCGGTTACCGACACGATGCCTACATCGTCGACCTGCGCCCACTGCGCCACGAAGGGGTTGACTTCGGTGTAGCCACTGCCCAGGCCCAGATAGCGGTGCCAGTTGTACTCCACGTCCTTGGCAGTGAGCTCGCGGCCATTCATCGGTGCCTTGTCGTGCCAGTGCACGCCGCTGCGGATCCGGACTGTCAGCGTTACCGGGTCGGTCAGTTCCCAGCTTTCGGCCAACAGACCGGTTATCGCGAAGTCCGGCGAGTACGGGGATTGCAGAGCGTTTCGCTGTCTGTCTAGCGCCCAATCCGCCATGCCCAGCTTCTCGAGCGTGAACATCCAGGAATACAAACCCGGGTGCCCCTGCCCGGGATCGGAATTCGGCGGCTCGGAGGCGGTGCCGAAGGTGATGGTGCCACCGTACTCGGGCGCGGTCACCATCTTGCCGGTGGCCGGGTCGCGCACCATCTCCTTCTCGGCGGCGGCCGCCTCCTCGCCTTCGCCACTGGCAAACGCAGCGGTCGCCACCAGCGCGAACGCGAGTGCTATCAACAAAAACCTTGAAACCATTATGGTTCCTCCTCGCGGGTCAACACGTGACCCATACATATCTCTTACTGCCGGCAACGCCGGGCTCAGTGGACTGGTGGGGGTTGCGGCCTACGTTGTTGGCCGTTCGAGGAACGGATGCGTGGCGGGTGTGCGCTACGCGGACCGATGGTGCCGCGCTCAGCATCGGCGCCGAGCGGTCGGCTAGCGCGCGGTTAGGTGAGCGGTGAGCGGTGAGCGGTGAGCGGTGAGCCCACCGGCTGCGTCAACCGCGACCGGCCGCTGTGTGCGCTAGCGACGCTACGCATCAGACCCTCACCTTATCACCCCCGCCACAACAGCGCAAGTGGCGGTAGTGGCGGTAGCGGTTTGTGGCGGTTGGTGGCGGTTGTGGCGGTTGTGGCGGTGCGCCGGATTGAGTCCGACGACTCGTCTGGTCCCGCGCACTTCAGATGGGGCCCCCACAGGAGACGCTGGCCTTTGAGGACATCGCGAGCATGGCGGGGTCAGGCTTGCGGGATCGCGATCGGGATCCGCTTGCCGTTCTCGTCGGCGACGAACACGGGCTGGAGGCGGCCGCCAAGGGCTCGGGCGTAGGCCTGGAGCGTGGAGAGTCGCAGGTCGTGCCGTCGCTCGAGTTTTGACACATCGGACTGGCTCATGCCGAGCCGCACGGCGACCTGCGCCTGAGTGAGCCTCCGCTCGCGGCGGAGCGATGCCAGGCTCGCTGGCCGGGTGTCCACCTGCGCGCGCGCCTGGCACAGGTCGATCCACGCACGCCACAACGCAGACGTGCCGTACATGGGATAGGCGTCGATCAGGCGCATGACGGTGATGGCGAGTTCGCCCATCGGGTCACCCTGGATGGCGCGGGCCAGTGGCAGCCACGCCTGCAGATCGCCGCGCTCCAGTAGGTCGACCAGTGCCACGCGCGGCAGAGCATTTGCCGGCGTGTCTGGAGGAATCTCCGCATGGCGGTGAACCACGGCGAATCCTCCAGCAGTTGATCCAGCACCCGCACGGCGACCTTGCGGCAGGCGTCGGCGACCGTTTGCCAGTTCTGCCAGCGACGTTCCAGCTGGCGGTAGGTGGCAAGGTCGACGCTGGAAAGGTCATCGGGGCGCGGCTCGGCCAGATGCTTGGCCACTTGGGTGGCGCCGCGGCGACCACCGGGCCCGAGCTGATCCGCATAGTAGTCATCGATGGTGATGACCACCGAGGATGATTCGGCTGCGCCGAGGCGATCGGCAAGCGCGGCGAAGTCCAGATAGTCACCAGTGGCGTTGCGGATCAGGCACAACTGACGCTACATCCCCCAGACCGTGACCGGCACGCCAGCTTCCGACGGCGCGCGGCGGAAGATCTTGTCCGCCCAGGGTCGGTCCGGCGTGCGGTCGAATACGATCAGGTGTCCTGCCTCCGCCCCGCAACGGTCCATATAGCCGCGGGTCTGCTCCACCCCCTCGGCGATGGTCCGCTCCAACCCCTTGCGCAGCACCTTGCACTCCACCACGTAGCGGCGCTCGCGCCCGCCCTGCGGCCACACGATCAGCAGGTCGGTACGTCCGCGCCCGAGCGCGTACTCCCGCTCAATCCGCCCGCCGCCGTTCACCACCCGCTGCAGGTGCGCCTGCAGCAGCAACTGCGGGCCGGCCTCGTGATACTGCTCGAAACGCTGCACCCAGTGTTCTGAGTGCTCGCGAAAGAACTCCTGGAACGCCGCGAGCAGCCCCTCGACGTCCAGCCCGTCGTCCGCGTCCACGTACCACGCCACCTGGTGCGGCAGCCCCGCCTGCACCGCGTAGTTCAGATGCCGCGGCACCACCTCGGCGTAGATCGGGTTGGCGATGTGCGGCGTGCCGGCGGCGTCTTGCGCCACCAGTCCCAGGTCGCTGACGTAGGCGACGTCCTCGGTCGACCACGCCTGCTCGTCGGCGCCGGTCAGAATCGGCTCTACCACGCGCCGCACGCGCTCCTCGCGCAACTTGTGCGCCAGGTCGTCGATATGCGTGTCGCGGCGCAGGATCAGGCGCTCCTGCGCCGCCAGGATGGCGTGCGCCGTGATCGGGCGTTCACGGTCACGCCCCACCTCGTCCTCGAAGCATGCCTCCCGGCACAGCGCGTTCACCAGCCACGGCTGCCCGGCGGTCCGCGTCAGGATCAACCGCACCGCCTCCTCCGTAAACGCCTGTCCGGTGGCCGCGGTGTGCTGCGCAAGCAACGCCCGCACCTCCTGCTCCGAGAAGTCGCCCAGGCGCAGCGACTTGGCCTTGATGTTGAAGGCGCTGCCGCCGAGCACCATGCGGTCCTCGGCGGTCGAGTGGATGCGGTAGTCGCGCACGTCACGCACCCCGCACAGGATGATGCTGTGCGGAAAGGCGTCCGGACGCTGGTCGTAGCCGCTGCGCAACTGCCGCAGCACCGACAGCAGGGTGTCGCCTACCAGCGCGTCGATCTCGTCGATCAGCAGCACCAGCGGCTTGCGGTCGGCAGCGGCCCAGCGACTCAGCGTCAGGCTCAGCGCGCCACCTGGTCCGGCGCTGTTCATGGCCTCGCGACAGATACGCTCCAGGGAGTCGTCGCCGAGCGTCAGGCTCGCCCTGAGCGCAAACTGGGACAGCACGGTGCGCATGCCTTCCACCACGTTCTCGCGCATCGCCTGGCCCGCCTCGACGTTGGCGTACACGCAGCGGAAGTCGCCCTGCGCGCCACCGTTCAGCAGATCCCGCAGCACCAGCAGCGCCGAGGTCTTGCCGGTCTGCCGCGGCGCGTGCAGCACGAAGTACTTCTTGTCTCGGATCATGCCGAGTACCGCGTCGAGATCGATCCGCTCCAGCGGCGGGATGTGGTAGTGGTCCGCTGCCACTACGGGCCCCTCCGTGTTGAACGTGCGCACCGTCGCCATGGGCGCATTGTCGCAGAGCATCACGCGGCTGTCATCCGCGGGTCGAACAGGGCATCCACCAAGAGCCGCCCGATCTCGACGACCACTCGTTCCCACAGGCCCTTGGACCAGGCGGTGCGTACGTAGCCTTGTCTGAGGCCATCGGTCTGAGGCCATCGGAGAGGGCAATCCTCCGAATCGGCGGGGTCCAGTTCCGCCAGATCGCCGTCTCCATGACATCCTCGACTTCGAGGTTCTCCTCGACCCAGTGGACTCCGCTCCAGTCGGAAAAGGTCCCCCCGTCACGAAGCGAGTGCAGACTACTCGCGCCCGAGCGCCGACAGAGGTTGAAGAGTCGCGGCGACTTTTCGCCAAGCCGATCCCAGGGAATCAGGTGCATTCCCGCCTCGGTGCGGGAAGGCTTGACCAACGGAATCCAGTAATTGAGATGAGTCCGATCGTACTCCGTCATGAAGAACTGTTCGTGATCCTGATGAAAGGGGAGATTGGGAATGCGAAAAACGGCAACGGCGGTTGACACGATCAGGCCGCTACGATCGCACACCCGCCGCGCACCGAGAGCACCCGGACCGGCCGCGGCCCGCCGCGGCCCCGAGCTGAGCGATGCGCGCGCCGGCGTGCATCAGTCGCCCAACCGGTCCAACCGCGTGACTGAGCGCGATAAGCGGCTTGTGCCGAAAAATCTGTCGGACAACCGATGAAAATCGGGCGCAGGGGTTGACACACTTTTTTGCCGTCGTTGCTGGCCGCTGGTGCGCCTCGGAACCCGGCAATGGTCTGCGCGCTACCGTTGACCGTCCGCGTGCTGTTAGCGGTGCCGTGGCGAGCCGTTTGGACGCTGCCGGAGCCCGGTCGAGGACTTGCATGAATCTGCTATCTCTCAACCGGGGGTATAATTACGGCATGATGAATGTGATTGAAAGAAGACCGTTCAGCGAGCTGGGCGATCAGCAGCTCCTCGAGCAGACCAAGCGCCTGGCCGCCAATCAGCGCTGCCTCGAAGTGCACATCCTGGACCATCTTGACGAGATCGACCGGCGCGGTCTGGCGCTGCGGCGTGGGTTCTCGAGCCTGTTCGACTACGCGGTGCGGGAGCTGCGCTTCACCGACGCCGCCGCGCAGCGACGAATCCAGGCGATGCGGCTGTGCCGGCGCCACGGGTGGGTGCGGGCCAGCCTGCAGAGCGGCGCGTTGAGTATGACCGCGGCGGGGCAGTTGGAAACCACCTTTGCCGGCGCCGAGCGGGCCGAGCGCCAGAGCCATAACGGGCATCGGAATGGCGGTCAGGGTCGCGGTCACGATCAGGACCACGACTGCGCTGGCGGAACCAGGCAGCTTGGGCTGCCGGCGGCGGCGGGCGAAGCAGATGAGCAAGGGGAGCGCGGGCCCCGCTCGGCGCTGCGGGGTGCACCGCCGGCCGGCGAGTGCTTCGGTGATGTGACGGCAGGGAACACGCACGCGGTGCCGGTGGCGAGCCGCGCTGGGGCACAGGCCCCCGGCGCCGGGCATGCCGGCGCGCCACTGCCGCGGCCGGAGTTGAACGGAAACGCGTCGCCGTTTCCAGCGCCCTCCTGCGCTTCCGTTGCTGCTCCCGGTGCCGGTGCCGGCCCCGCCGCGCCGTCATCGGACGATGGCCCTGCTCCACAACTTCTGCCGCCGACGAATTTCTCGGCGTCGACGCCCGAGCCCGAGCCGGTCATGGCTCCAGCGGAGTCGCGGCACACCGCTTCGCGCGCGCCGGAACCACTCCGGGATGATCCGTTTGCGGAGCTGTCGCCCGGTACGGTGTCGGCGGCCCCGTTGCTGCACCCGCAGCGCCAGCGCGAGTTGATCGAGCAGGCCGCCGGCATGAGCACCCGCCAGGTCGCCAGCCTGTTGGCCGCAGCCGCTCCCGAGGTGCTGCCGCCGCGCGACACACTGCGCGCCGTGGCGCCCGACCGCTACACCTTGAAGGTGAGCATCGACCAGGAGTGCGAACAGGGCCTGCGCCTGTTGAAGGATCTCATGTCGCATGTCGACCCGCGCATGTCGTGGGGCGACCTGGTGGCGCGCGTGGTGCGCGAGGCAGTGACCCGGCACGATCCGCGCGGCGGCGGTAGCGGGCAGAGGCGGCGGCGCAGCGCAGGCAGCGCAGGTACATCACCGCAGCGGGCGCCGAAGGAGACACGTGCCGCCGGGCCTGCGGGCGGGCCAGCTCAGCGCGTAGACGAATCCTCGGGGCGGACGCCGAACCGGACACGTGCCACGGGACCGCCGGTGGCCCCGGCTCGGCTCACAGGCGGCACTACTCCGGCGCCGCCGGGCAACACCGCCGCTACCGACAGGCAGAACCCGATCGGGGTGCTGGCCAGCGCTGCTCCACCGAGTCAGTCAGCGCCCGCCGCGCCTTTGGATGGCGCCCGTGCAGGCGGCGCTCCATCGGGCGCGCCCGCCGCTACTTCGGCGCCGAAGTTCGCGTCCGGCGCCTTGGCGGATGGCTCCCATGCCGGCACCGCCGTGCCGGGCTCGCCGGTCACCACTTCGGCGCCGCAGCCGGCACTCGGCGTGTCCCCTGACGGCGGACCGAGCGGTGCCTCAGCTGGAGCAGCGGCGCACACGACCCGCGAACCTGTTCACAGCCGCCACCGATCCCCGCCGCGGCGCCACATTCCCGCGGCGGTCCGGCGCCACATCTGGCTACGCGACGGAGGACGCTGCTGTTATCGCGATCCGCTCTCCGGGCGCCGCTGCGCCTCTTCCCATCTGCTGCAGATCGACCACCTGTTGCCAGTCGCCGAGGGCGGTGGCCCGGAGCCGTCCAACCTGATTCTCCGCTGCTTTGCTCATCACAGAATGCGCCACGGCTACGGACCGGCTGCTCCGCCGGAGCCCCTGATGTAGCGCCTCCTCCGCGCTGCGGGCGCGCCGCTCGACTGCGCTGGCCGACAGCTTGCGGGTGGCCCGGCGGGGATACAATTCGCAGCCCTGCGAGCCCAGCGTGCATCTTCGCTACCGCCTCTGCAGACCCTGGCCGGTCGCTGTCGATGCGCTCATGCACGGCGTTGTCGTGGTCTCCCGTCTACGACTTCCTGCCGCTTCCGGCGTTCGCACCCTAGTAGTGGCCGCAGAGTTGGTAAGATACGACATGGCTGCAAGCGCGAAACCTGGTACCGGCGCCGATGACGTATACCTTCCTACGTCGCTTCAGGGGCGCGTCGCATTGGTTACCGGTGGCGGGTCGGGGCTCGGGCAGGCGTCGGCGGTGGTGTTTGCGCGCCAGGGAGCGCGGCTGGTCATTGCCGACCGGGACGCCGCCGGCGCCGAGGAGACCGCGCATGCCGTGGCGTCCGCCGGCGGCGAGGCGATCGTTGTCGAGACTGACGTCACCGAGCCGGCTGACGTGGAAGCGTTGCTGGCAGCGACCCTGGAGCGTTACGGGCGGCTCGACTGCGCGTTCAACAGCGCCGGCGTCGGCGGCGACGGTCGCAGCGTGACCGAGGTGTCGTGGGAGAGCTGGCAGCGCACCATGGCCGTCAACCTGCACGGAGTATTCCTGTGCATGCAGCAGGAACTGCGCCAGATGGTGGCCCAGGGCGGCGGGGCGATCTGCAACGTCGCCTCCATCTACGGCCTGGCGGCAGGCGGCGTGAGCGGCGACCGGCAGGCCGCGTACGTGGCCAGCAAGCACGCCGTGGTCGGCCTCACCAAGTCGGCGGCGCTCGACTACGCGACCAAAGGCATCCGCGTCAACGCGGTGTGTCCGGGGCACGTGTGGACGCCGATGACCATGGGCTTGCGCGACAGACCCGAACGCATGGAGCGCCTGCTGCGCATGTACCCTGCCGGGCGTTTCGGTCAGCCCCCCGAGGTCGCCGAGCTGGTGGTGTGGCTGTGCTCGGACGCCGCCTCCTTCGTCAACGGCACCGCCATCCCGGTCGACGGCGGCTTTCTGGCACAGTAAGGGGTTTCCGCCAAGGGGGATGCGTTGTTGCGTCGATGGCGAACCTGAATCATGCCGCAATCGTAAACCAATGAGTCCGGCGTGGAAGCGGTGAGCCGGCTCTGTTAGCATGACCGTTGGAAATCCTCAATGACTGAAAATCCTCCAAAGACTACGGTCCTGAGCGGAATGTTCGGGAGATGTCTTCGTCGCGTCGCCACCATCGGCGTACTGATGGGCGCGATTCAGCTACCTGCAACGGCGCGAGACATCGTCATACCTGAGCCGGTCCCTCCCCCGGCCGCTGTCCGCGGTGCCTTTGATCTGAGCCCGTTCTACCGGCAGTGGATCGACGTGGAGGGTATGCCGGTCGTAGCGTCAGCCAGGGTTGATCCATACGCCGTGAAGGAAGCGGCATGGCTCATCAGGAAGATGATCGGCCATCGCCAAGATCTGCTCAGGGCACTCGCCGCAAACGGCGTGCGATTCGCCGTGATGGCACGGAACGAGTTGACCACCCAGATTCCCGAGCATAGCGATCTGATTCCCGGCTTCTATTGGGACCGCCGTGCACGCGGCTTGGGTCCTACGGAAATCAGGCCGGCGACCAGCTGTGGCGAGGAGAACCTGCTCAATTACCCGGGAGATCCGTATGCAACCGAAAACATCCTGATTCACGAGTTCAGTCATGCGATTCATCTGATGGGGTTGAACACCGTTGACTCGAGTTTCGAGAGCCGACTCGCAAAGGCGTACGATGAGGCCCGGCGCAAGGGGCTATGGTCAGACACCTACGCCATTACCAACAAGGAGGAATATTGGGCGGAGGGTGTACAGTCCTGGTTTGACACCAACCGTGAACACGACAGCGAGCACAATCATGTCAACACTCGCGGCGAGCTGAACAGATACGACCCTGCACTTGCCACACTACTGGTGGAGATCTTCGGCGATACTGAATGGCGCTATACGCCGGCAACGGAGCGAACGCACTTACTGCATCTGCAGGGGTCATTTTCGTGAACGGTACCGGTTCGTCGATCGCCTACGTTTGGATAGACAACAAGGGAGAGGAACACTACTACGGGAGCGTTGATCCCGGTGAATTTGTGACACAGAGTACCTACCGCGGGCATCTCTGGCTGGTCAAGGACACGGACGGGAGGAACATGGCTGCGTTCCGTGCATCCGGCCAAACGGGAAGAGCGCTGGTCACCTCGGAGGATGGTACGGAACGAGGAAAAAGGATCGGGAATGGGGGTGATGGGCAACTGGAATTGAAGCAGCTCGACCCGAGTCTGCCTTCCAATGCCACTCTGAAGTCTTCCGGGGGCCGCGTCGAAACCGCAATCGTGTTCGTGAATCGCACTAGCTCAGAAATCCTCTACTACTGGATCGACTTCGAGGGTAAGGAGACGTATTACGGCAGCGTTGCTCCGGGTGCCGAGGTAACTCAGCATACGTTCGACGGACACATCTGGGTCGCAAAGGACGCGAACGGAACCAGTCTCGCGGTATTCCGCGCCAGCGAAACGCCGGGACGGGCGCTCATCACGACAAAGCCGTAGAGCGCCTTCTACGGGCTGGCGGCAGGCGGCGTGAGCGGCGACCGGCAGGCGGCTACGTGACCAGCAGGCACGCCGTGGTCGGCCTCACCAAGTCGGCGGCGCTCGACTACGCCACCAAAGGCATCCGGGTCAACGCGGTGTGTCCGGGGCACGTGTGGACGCCGATGACCATGGGCATGCGCGACAGGCCGGAACGCATGGAGCGCCTGCTGCGCATGTACCCCGCCGGGCGCTTCGGTCAGCCCCCGGAAATCGCCGAGTTCGTGGTGTGGCTGCGCTCCGCCGGCGCCTCGTTCGTCAACGGCACTGCCATCCCGGTCGATGGGGCTTTCTGGCACAGTAGCGCTTTCCGTCATATGGTGGCTTCCGATCGTCCGGCCTCAGATCGCCAAGCTGTCTTCAAAGAAGATACCGCGAAATCGCCTTCATGAAGTTTGACCATGTGACGACTCTCCTAACACCACCGACCCCAAACGATAGCGCACTCTGTGCTGGAGCGATGCGGTTGGATACGGTCAGGAGATTGCTCTTTCTTACTTTTAAGGCGGTATCCTTAGATTGGTGTGCGATAAAGTTTCGCAGATGGCGAAGATCCTCGATCAACCATGGCGTCACGCCAAGTATGATTGAGATGTTCTGGAAATTTGACAGACGCAGCCGGTCTGCGGCATCTATCGCTTGGTCCGGAAGATACCAATCGGGCTCTCGACGACGTTTCTTATACGTCTGAATCAGCACGTGACTTGCCTTTTCGCGACTCGCCAATCTCAGTGGCAGATGCGAGACGATAGGCCCGTTTCGATCTTCGAATCGACCTGTGGCACAATCGAGCACAAAAGATCGAACGAAGTGCTCCCATTCAATCTGAAGTTGCATTGTGGCTCTCTCAATGAGCGAAACTTCACTCTCACTCAGGGAAAGACCGGCTCCACAGCTTTGGACCGTGTCCACCTGACGATCAATCTTGCGATGCAATCTCCACACATGACCGTCAAACCGTTTTCGCACTTAGTACCTTCACGAGCGTTTCAAAGCGTGGTCGGCGTGATGAGAGTCTATGCGTTGTACTCCGCGTTGCTTCAACAAACGAATGGTACGTCGCACGGTCTCCGTCGTCCTCGATGCTGTCGAACGCTTGCGCTATCTGTGACAGTTCTTCTCCTGCACTCTCCCAGTCGACTCCGACACCTGAGAGCGCCTCCACCCCGTGCGTGGCGCGGGACGATGGCAACCAGTCCTTGAGAAAGGCTACAGCCGCAAACAGCGCCAGAAAGTTCGGTGCGTCAAGAAACACAGTATCGACGAAATCGTTGTCCATGTTCGACAGAATCTCGCGAATAATTTCGTCTATTTTCCTTCGAAGTGGACGAAAGAATGACTCGCGTTCGGTCTTCCGTTCTTTGTAATAGCTTCCGATACGTCTTTCACCGCCGTCATCGAACCCTTTGTCCAGAGCCATAAACATTTCTGCTACCACGGAAGTATTTCTCAATCGAACGCTGTCACGGACGGAAACCACGCCAAAGTCGTGCCAAAGCGTGCTCCAGTCTCTGGCAGTGTCATAGACGGCCCACTTTATTGGCTCGGAATACTCCGCATGCCTTAACTCAGCAGGCGTGACCTTAACGCTGTACGAATTAAGTCGAGAAAATATCTCAAGTACTTTTGCGTCGCTAGCATTGATCAACTGGACCACGGGGACCCTATATGCAAGAAAAACTTCTTTCTCATCATCGGTCAAGTCGCTGTACGTCTTCCCCCTAAATTTGGGTGCCTTTGACGTCAGTCGGATTTTTCCAGAGGCAAATTCGAGGATTGCACGTAAGCGTTGTTGCCCGTCGACAATCTCTCTGACGGTTGTCTGATTTGAAGCATCAATGTGAGTCCGAAAGAAAACCTGAGGCATTGGAAGATCATTCAGAATTGTATCAATCAAGAACACCTTCGCTGTCGGACTCCAGACGGAACCACGCTGGAATGTCGGAGCCAGAACAAGCTGTTTCCTTTCGCGCCACTCGATAAGATCCGAGATGGTATAGGTCTGTGGCATACTTGACACTATGGTCCCTCCGATTGGTACATAGACTCAATTGGTAGCGAACGGCCAGGATCGGGCAACGAGATCACACCTTTTCTTTATCCTAGATTCGGAAGTTCGTCAATCCAGCGGTATTCGATTCGGGGCTCGGATACGGCATGTTTACCAGGCGACAGTGAGGCTCACGAGCAATAGGTTGCAGCGAGAGGCTGTCGGTAGGGCTCACAGTGATAGGGCGATACGATAGGGCAGCGGCCGACATGGACGGAGGCTTGCTGGCACATTAACGTTTTTTGGTCAGGCGGCGTGCATCCGCCAGGTGCGCACGCGGCGTGCCAGCGCGTTGCCGCCGCGGCTGAACAGTTTCACCTCCACGGCGTCCGGGCGAGTGGGGTAGATGCGCTGCACGAGGTAGCGGTCGAACTGCCGAGCCCCTGTGCCCGCGCCCGCGAACACCTCCACCACCGAGTGATCGACGAACACCCGCAGGGTGACCGGCTGCGCGGGGTCGAACTCGAGCGGCGCGCTCTGCACCTGCCGTTCCAGCCTCGCGTCCCAGCGAGCAAAGGCGAGGTCGTCGCGCAGGCTCGCCTTGCCGAACTCGATCTCGACCGCCCGCGCGGCGGTGTTGAGCGCGATGGCGGTCTCCTCGGCGCCGTCCGGCGAGCACCGCACCTTGACGCCGCACGCGGCGGCGCTTGCAGCCACGATTTCCAACTCTATCTCAATGGCGTCGCCGCTCGCCTCCGGGAGCGCCACCTCCACCTCGACTGAGCCGCTTGCCTCCGGGGGCGGCGCCTCCGCCTCGGCGTTGCCGGCGCCGGGGCTTGCACCGCCTTCCGAGCGCGTCACGGAATCGGTTGTCTCGGAAAGTGCGGCGACCGGCTCGGACTTGCCCGCACCGGCGCCGCCGACGGTCGCCGCGAGCGCGGCGCGACCGCGGGCTTCGGGGCGCGGCCTGTCGGTCTCGCCCGTGCTCGCGGCATGGCCGGTGTGCGCGGCAACTTCCACTCCCGGCGCAGCGAGCGCCACGTCGGTCCACTCGCGCGGGTCGTGGCGCAGCGCCTGCAACTCGTCGACCGGCGCGAAGCGGACTTTCCCCCCGTCGGGGTCCAGCGTCAGCGCCACCGGCAGGCTCATGCAGCCGCTCCACCCGGCGGCCACCAACTCGCCCGCCGGACGGCGCTCGTTGAGGTTGGCGAACAAGATGCGGCGGCCCTGTCCGTCCAGCATCGCCCGCGGCGCGTGCAGGTTGCCGCCGGGCCAGTTGATGCGGTCGAAGCTCTCCGGGTGGAAGCGGCGGTCGCGGTAGCTGCCCAGGTAGTAGCGGCTGCCGCCCGGTGCGTTGTGGCAGAAGTGCAGCAGCATCCACTTCGCGGCCTCGCCGCTGCCGATGCGGAAGAAATCGGGGCACGCGCAGTCGTCGTTGGCGTCGGTCCACTCGCGCCGCGAGCGGTAGAACTGGTGCACGTACTCCCAGGCCGCCGTGTCGCCGTGACTGGCGCCCTGCGCCAGCGGGTTCCGGCTGCGGAACAGGTGCTGCGCGTCGCCGCCGTGGCGCTGGTCGCGGGTGCCGGTGAGCACGCAGCACCAGTCGCCCTCCTGCCAGGCGGTGACGTCGTTGTTGCTCGGGTACAGCGAGTTGCCCTGCGCCGGGTGGCGCAGCACCGCGCCGCGCGGATCGAACCGCCAGCGCTCCAGGTCGCCCTCAGGGTTGCTGGCAAAGCAGCTGGCGCCGCCGCCGTCGGGATGGGGAAACACGATCGCCGGCGTGCCGTTCCAGTCGAACAGGTTGCCGGTCTGGCCGCGGGCGATCGCGTCCGGGTGGCGCCGCCAGTGCACCAGGTCGGCGCTGGACACGTGCGCCCACGCCTTGTAGTTGTAGCCGTCGGAGCGCTTCGACGGCCCCGCCGCTGCCCACGAGTCGTGCAGGTAGAACAGGTGGTAGCGGCCGTCTCGGAACACCGCCGCGCACGGGTCCCACAGCAACCCCTCCTCCGGCAGGTGGTGATAGCTCGGTCGATGTCTGTCCTGAATCATGCCGCTATCGTAAACCAACACCAATGAATCTGTCGTGGAAGTCGCAGAGCACCCATGTGGGCCACATCTGGTTGGTCAAGGACGTGAACGAAAAGCAACCTCGCCGTATTCCGCGCGGGCGGAACGCCGCGGCGGCCACTCGTTACGACACAACGTCAGAACTTTCGTTAGCCGGCAGCTACTCCCCTCACCTTGGCAACCTCAGCGAGACAAGAGCGCTCGTTCTTCTTCCGTCTGTTGCTCACGGTCGGCCATAGTGTGCAATGCGGCGGCGGATTCGGTCGCCCACCTCTGCAGGCCAGGAAGCGCTGTCCGTTGGGCAATACCGAAGAGATTGTTCGCCATTTCACGAGATCGAGACGACCTGGGGCCTGCGAATGCACCCGAAACATAATGATTGAAGAACGCGCTATTGACGTCCTCGTCGTTGCCGTACCGTGCGATGACGCGGGCCGCCAAGCTGTCGTCGCTCAGGGACTGCTTGTTCGTTAACGGTGCCAGTAGAGCCGCTCGACGAGTTGCCTGATCGGCAGGAGGCTCCACGATCCACTCCAGGACAGCGTGCGACGGCAGGCGTTCCAGCACCTGGGTAGGAAACCCGATGACGAATAGCGCGGCTCCTCGCGGCGGCCACAGGTGGGGCCGAAGGGCGTCCCATACCTCGCATGGAGCGTGCTCGATACAGGCAAGGAGCACATCGACAACCACCCTTTCGTATTGCAGGAACCAGGGTTCGGACTTGTCACGCTGGCCGTGTGCCTGAAAAATGGCGGCTGAAATCTCTCGCGGATGATGCGGCACCATGATCTTGGCCAGCTTATGCCAATAGTGATTGGGCATCTCCTGGCAACGGATCAGGTTCAGGTCCAGCACCAAGTCCATGGCGAGCTGCTGCCAACGGTCGATCTCGGTGGCAGCGGTCTCCATCCGGCGCTGCAGGATGCTCACCGCCGTTTCCCGATACCCGGATTCCATCATCGCCCGGAGTACTATCTCCAGAGCAGTATCCCCGGTATCGTGCCAGCCCGCATATTTGAGTTGTCCGACGATGGCCCGGCTCGGTTTCCGGTTCCTCAGCAACTGCGCCGTCCTGTTCGCCAACCGGTCGGTTGCCCCGCAGCGCCATACCATTTCGAGCAGCAGTGCGACCGGTTGCGGATCATGTTCGAACAACGTCATGACCCACTGTTCGTACCACGCGTCGCCGAGCACGCGACGGCGCGCCGCGACATAACCGCAGATGAGGCGCTGGTCGGCCCCGCCACCGGACAACTTCGGCAGTTCTCCGGCAAGCGAACCGCCGGGGTCCGCGTCGGCGAGCGCCTCGCCCAGTTCCCAAGCCGCACCTGCCTGTCCGGACGTCAACCACGGCCACTGCCCGGCAAGCACTTGCAGGCCGGCCACCAGATCCGCGGCGAGTGACGCAAAGTCCGGCTGTGCTTCGCGCTCCCATTCGTGCGGCCCGACAAGTTGCCGCAGCCGACCGTTGAGTGATGGGTCCTCAAATCGAACGTGCAACCGGCGCAGCGTCTCCAGTTGTTCCGGTGACAGGCTCTCCATATTTCGGTGAAGAACATCGGCTATCCGTTTTCGCAGTGGTTCGCGCAACTCCGGATAGGATTCGCGCAGCCGGATGAAGAACGTCGCCACGCTGCTGCCCGCATCCCGGTAGCGCAGCAGCCACGCTGCCGCTTTGGCGGCGGCGATCAGGTCGGCTTGCAGTTCGGGATCGCGTTCAACGGCGATCGCCCGTAATCGATCAATCCCAGCCGTAATGCACTTCAGCAGCTCCTCCTGGGAGGGCGGTTGCCAGTCCGGCTCGGGAACCTGATCCGAGGACGGCATGACGACGTCGCCGGCCGAGTTATTTCCCACTTGAGCTAGCGCTTGCACGACAAGCCTCGTGATTCCAGGCCGCCGTAGATCCATCAGTTCGTCCAGAACGTCCAATCGCTGCAAGTACGGAAGCGCCGTGCCTCCTAGCGATACGTGGTATTTGGCGACGAATTCGCGGGAAGCACCGTTTCCCCAGGATTCGTTTTCGGGCTCGGCCAGTAGCGCAAGCGCCGTGGCTGCGTCGTGGAATCCCACTGACCTCGATGCGATGCGAGCCAATCTCCAGACAATCTCTCCGAGCGCCCGGAACGTGATCCGCCTGCGATCATGGGTGCTCGACGAGGTCAGGGCGCGGACAACGTTATGAGCCGCAAGCTCCGGATCAGCGGTCGAAATGGCTGACCAGCGGCGGGCAGCGTGAAGTTCCATGAAGTCATCGATCCGAAAAAAAAAGCGATGCAATTGATCGCGCGAGTACTCCCTAACCCTCGGGTTGCTGGCAATCGACTCCAGCCGCTTGAAGTATGCTTCTCGCGCGGACTCTGACGGAAGCTTCTCGGGCAGTGATTTCAGCAGATCCGGGTAAGTCTCCAGCGCGGCATGAGCCAAGTAGATCGCCAGCGGCTCCGGTGATATGTAACGGTACCTCCCACCACGCGGGGCGATACCCATCTGATCATGGAATCGATCCACCTGAAACCTTACATCGTTCCAATTGAGGCCCAGGTGCTCGGCAATTGCTCTGCCTTCGTGTTGCCTGTCATCGTTCCAACCAACGTGGGTCAGAACCGCCACAACGTAGAGCGAGCGTCGATCGCCGTCGCCCAACAGGCTATCGAGGATCCTCCGAATCTCGTGGCGAGCGAGCAGGTTCGGCAGTGTTGCCGAAGGTTCCTTGTCCACTGCGTCGGCTGCCAACCGTCCGAGCTTCATGTAGCCGGCGGCAAAGCTCATGACGAAGTCGACGTGTTCAGGCGGCATGTCGGGATACCAACCGCTGACCACCCTACGCATCGCGTCCGGGTGTAGCGGCTCGATAGCGATCTGGGGGATCCGTGTGGGGTCTGGAGTGTGACAGTTACCGACAGTGATCAGCCGCACGCGTCCGTTCGTCCGCCCTACCGAGTCGCGCAAGGGTTCGAGCCGCTCGGGTTGCGCTTCATCGGCAACCACCACCAAGCGGATATCGGGGGCTTCGGCTGTGGTGTCGATCAACTCCGACAGGCGGATATCGTCGGCTTGGCGAACATAGATCACCGCGTCCCTCCACGGGGCATCGCGGCAGAGCTCCAGTGCGAACCGGGTTTTGCCTACTCCTGGGAGTCCCCGGACGTGAAGGTGCAGTGCGCTCTCGGTTTCGTTCGGCGCTTCGAAGTCGAGTTGAGCCCGTGCCCGGGACAGATCCGATTCGATTCTCGCAGACGCCTGAAACGGTATCCGGTGCTCTTCGCTGCGCGCCCAGTCGTCGAACGTCCACAGCCCTTCAGGCACAAGGGTCCATCGCGCAGCGACGGCGGGATGCTGGTTGCACCACTCGGCGAGCTTCTCGCTACCGTAGACCTCGATCTTGTCGTGAGGCACTCCGGCATCGCGTGCTTCGGCGACAAGCTTCTCGCGCCGCGCCTCCCCGCCGGATCGTCCGCGTTTCGAACCACTCGCGACCAGGACAAATCGTCCGCCCTGCTCCAGCGTCCGCCGCGGAATCGGCTTTTCCACCTCGCCGGCCAAGCGCGCCGGCTGGCCGGCTGTCCCAGCTTTGAATTGCCAGCAGGTATCGGTAGTGCCTAGCCAGCGATCCGGCTTCGCCGGCTGCGCGGACCATCCGTCGCAGCCATCGTCGGCCGCATCGACCTGAGCGTTGATCGACGCGTCCGGGCAGCCGCACCGGTAGGATTGGGCACCCAACAAATGGCCCATCAACTCGTTCAGGTCGGCGTCGCTCAGCGTGGCGATGCGGTCCGCCGTTACTTGCAGTGCGTTTCGGTAGATGCCCGACTGGCTCACAGTCTCTCATCATACCACACCGCACGCGCGCCTGCCGGCATGATGGCTACACGGGCAGCGCCGCCGTAGCTCAACTCAGCCATGCCGTCGTTTCTTCCGTGTGATGATTGCAGATGATATGATCCGTGACAGAGGCATGAGCGTGAACAATCAGTGGCCGCCGCTGGCCGAGGTGCGCAGGGAGCTGCGGGTGGAGTGGTATCGGTGCCCGATCGCGCCGGCCAAGCTGCGCGAGCTGATGCGGCGCAGCGACCGCAAGGGCTGGTTTCAGGCCGGCGGGCACCTTGGTCTGTTCGCGTGTACCGCGGCGCTGGTGATCCTGTGCTGGAGCCAGCAGCTCTGGCTCTGGTTCGCGCTGGCGCTGTTCGCGCACGGCACCATCGGCACTTTCTTCCGCGGCTTGGCGACCCACGAGCTGAACCACAAGACGGTATTCCGCACCAAGTGGCTCAACAAGCTGTTCCTGTACGTATACGCGCTGCCGAGCTGGGACAATCCATTTCACTACGCCGTGAGCCACACTTACCACCATCGCTACACCCTGCATCCGGAGGGCGACCGCGAGGCGGTGCTGCCGGCCAACGTGTCGCTGCGCTTCCTGCTGATGCTGCAGTTGTTCACCTTCAACGTGTGGCGCTCGCGCCGCAATCTCGGAGCCGGCGGCCTGCTGCCGATCCTGCTCGACACCGTGGAGGCGGCGTTCGGCGTGGTTGGCGGCGAGTGGTGGACCGCCATGTACGCCGATCAGCCGCAGGAGAAGCGCAAGGCGATCTGGTGGGCGCGCGCGATCCTGGCGTTTCACGGCGCCATTCTCGTGGTGGCGATCGTGACCGGGCTGTGGGTACTGCCGGTGGTGCTGTCGCTGTTTCCGTTCATCGGCAACTGGTGGGCGCACTTCGTCGGCCTGCCGATGCACGCCGGCCTGCGCGACAACGTCACCGACTTTCGCAAGTGCGTGCGCTCGATCACCCTGGACCCGTTCTCGGAGTTCATCTACTGGCACATGAACTGGCACACCGAGCACCACATGTACGCCGGCGTACCCTGCTACAACCTGTCCAGGCTGTACCGCGAGATCGCCGACGACATGCCGAAGCCGCGCACGCTGACCGAGGCTTGGCGCGAGATGCGCGCCACCTGGAAGCGCCAGAAAACCGACCCCAGCTACCAGTTCGACACCCCGCTGCCGCCCAATGCAAACCCCGGCACCACGCGTACCGCCGACAGCCTGGCGAAATCGATCGGCGATCTGGCCCCCGCCGGACTGTAGTCGGAAGTCCGGCGGCCGCACTCTTGAGCACCGGCATTGGCCGCGCCAGGGCCTTTGCGTGGCCGCCCGCCATGATCGACAATGTGCCTTGCTGGCGCTGCTCGAGATCGAAGTAACCGGTACGCTTCCTGGACGCACTGCACGATTACGACATCGTGCTCACGGAGCCACCACCGGGCGCTCGCGGACTCAGTAACCGGCGGTGCGAATGAGCGCCTGCGCCGCCTGAGCCAGGCGCAGTGCGTCGGTCCGCAACTCATGGAAGTCCTCGGCGACGAACAGGTAGGACGCGTTGTAGTCGGCCTCCTCGCGGAACTTCATCAGTTTGGCAAACACGTGTGCCGTCTCCCTGGGCAGGGTACCGGCCTTTACGAAATGCAGAGACAGCAGCCGAAGAGCCGCCTCGTGACTTCGTGTCTCCAGGTCCAAAGTGAGCAGCAGGGCGCGTACGTGCGAGAGGACGCAGTAGTAAAGGCGCGAGATGGCGTCGCTGAACAACTCGTTGGCCGCCAACAGGTCCGCGGCCTTGAGCGCGTCGTTGGCGCGGCGTGTTTCTTCGGCAATGGCGTGTCCGCGGTTCTGCTCGGTCACACCGGGATCCCATCGCGTTCGATGTCGAGTGCGATGCGGCGCTCGCGGGCCAGAAGCTCCGCGAACACCGCTTCGGACAGCACCAGGGCCGAGATGGACGTGGAGCGTTCGAATTCGATCTCTGCCACGGCGTCGAGGACCGCCATCTTCTCGCGCCGATCCAGATCGCGGATGACCGCGGCAACGTCGATGTCCGAGTCCAGGGAGTGATCGCCCCGTGAGCGCGAACCGAACAGGCACAGTTTGACCAGTCGCGGACCGCACATGGCTGCCAAGCGCCCTTTCACGGCGTGCACGATGTCGGGAATCTCTGCAACCTCTGATGAAGTGGGGACGCGCTCCGCCATATACGAGCAATGTGGGAGATTCGCCCTGCGGTCTGCAAGCCGCGGCGCCGCACCACATCTGGCAACGTGACGAAGGGCGCCGCTGTTACCGTGCCCCCGCACTGAATCGGTTTCGCCTGACCGGAGACCCCGCTGTGCCATCGTTTGCCGGTACGGGGTGGGTGGTGCCGAGGCTTTCTGGTGCGAACACGACGAACCCTCTATTGACGAAGTCCTCAACCAACCGCTCCGGGGTGCTGAAAGTCGGGGACTAATCGAACGCCGCGATGATCTCCTCATCCACCCGCTGCAGATCTTCGACGCGGTCTTGGGTGGCGCAGCACATCTCCTCGACGCCCGCATCCGCGAACGCTCCGACCAGGTCGATGTGGAAGTTTCGCGATCCGACCGTTCTGTTCGGATTTACTTGCAGGATGCGTTGCCGTTCCGCCTCCGTCTCGGCAAGCCGCAACGGGTAATGCACGGTCAATGTGATCTCTGCCGGATCCCGACCGATGGCTTCGCAATGCCGTTCGAGCACGCTGCGTTTGTGCTTGAACACCTCGACATCCATCCCTGCCCAACCGTTGTAGTTGTAGATGTCCCCGTACCGCGCCGCGGTGCGTAATGTGCGGCGTTCACCGTTTCCGCCAATCATGATCGGGATGTGCGGCTCCTGATAACAGCCTGGGGAGAGCGGCGCCCGCTCCAGTCGATAATACCGACCCTGGAAGTCGACGGGCTCTTGTTCCGTAAACAGCTTGCGGATCAAGGCACAGGCCTCCTCCAGCCGGTCCTGCCGTTCTTTCATGGCGGGAAAATCCCAACCATACGCTTGGTGTTCCCGCTCGAACCAGCCGGCGCCGATGCCCAGGATAAGACGCCCCTTGGAGGCTTGGTCGACCTCGGCAGCCATCTTGGCCACCAGGGCCGGATTGCGGTAGCGGTTGCCCACGACCAGAGTGCCGAGCTTGAGCCTCTTGGTCATCCCGGCGGTCACCGCCAGCGGGATGAACGCTTCGTAGGCGGGGTTGCGTTCATCCTGCTCGGCGGGAATGCCGGCCACCGGGACCGGCGGCAGGAAGTGATCAGGAAACCAGATGCTGTTCCATCGTCCCGCTTCCATCGCCTGGATATAGGCCTCCATCTCGTCCCATTGAGCACGGTAGACCTTGAGTTGCGCGCCAAATTTCATTCTGTCCTTGATCTCACTCCTTGAGGAAAGGCCGGTCTCATGCGGCCTGATCGAGGGTCAGGTTACCGGCAGGCTCCGCTTTATTCAAACGCGCGCGCTCCCGAAGGTCGGATCGAGCGCTGTGATACACTCCGCACCGTAGCGCCGGGGCCCACACCCTGCCGTCGCCAAGCGAGGATCGAAACCATGCGGCCGATCATTACCTGATCGCGCCGTTGTCCAGGATCGATCTGGATGAAGTGCTCGGCTTGGTGCGCGACAAGAAGTTCTTCGTGTTGCACGCGCCGCGCCAGACCGGGAAGACGACGGCGCTGCTGGCGCTGGCCGAAGTGCTGAACGAGCGGGGCTACGGTTGCGTTTACGCGACGGTCGAAACTGCCCGCACCGCGCGCGACGACGTGCAGCGGGCGATGCACACGGTGCTCGCCACGCTGGCGCATGCGGCGGGTACCGCGCTGGGCGACCTGTTCCTGCGCGACGTCTGGGCGGAAACGCTCGCCGAATTCGGGCCGGACTTGGCGTTACGCGTAGCTCTGGAGCGCTGGGCGCAGGCGTCGGCGCGTCCGCTGGTACTGCTGATCGACGAGATCGACACGCTGGTGGGTGATTCGCTGCTGTCGGTGCTGCAGCAACTCCGCGCCGGCTACCCCGGGCGCCCGGAGCGCTTTCCGCACAGCGTGGTGCTGTCCGGCATGCGCGACCTGCGCGCCTACCGCATGGGCGCCGCCGGCAGCCCGTTCAACATCGCCGCGGCGTCGCTGCGGCTGGGCGACTTCTCGCGCGAGCAGACGCTGGCGCTGCTGGGCCAGCACACGGAGGCGACCGGCCAGGCGTTCGCGCCGGAGGCGCTGGAGGCGGTGTGGACGCAGACGCGCGGCCAGCCGTGGCTGGTGAACGCGCTGGCGCACGGGACGTGCTTCAAGAACAGGGCGTTGCGGGACGACCGCTCGCGCACGGTGACCGCGGACGACATCGCCGCGGCGCGCGACGAGCTGATCGTGAACCGGGTGACGCACCTGGACTACCTGGCGGACAAGCTGCGCGAGGACCGCGTGCGGCGGGTGATCGAGCCGATGCTGAGCTGCGCGGACCGGCACGCCTTCGCCGACCGCGATATCGCTTACACGCGCGACCTGGGGCTGGTGGCCCGCGACGCGCCGTTGCGGGTGGCCAACCCGATCTACGCCGAAGTGCTGCCGCGCGAACTGGCGTGGGTGGCGCAGGAGACGCTGGATGTGTCGCCGCCGCGGTACGTGAGGACGGACGGCAGCCTGGACGCGGAGTTGCTTATGGAGGAGTTCCAGAGTTTCTTCCGCCGCCACTCGGAGCACTGGCGGAACCGCTTCGCCTACGAGGAGGCGTGGCCGCAGTTGCTGCTGCAGGCGTACTTGCAGCGCGTGGTGAACGGCGGCGGGCGCATCGAGCGGGAGTACGCGCTGGGGAGCGGGAGGGTGGACCTGCTGATCGTGTGGCCGCTGGCGGACCGGGTGCAGGAGTTCGTGGTGGAGTGCAAGGTGGTGCGCGAGCACGACGGGCTGGAGCGCGTCGTGGACGAGGGCGTGGAGCAGACGGCGCGCTACGTGGACCGCTGCGCGGCCGAGGCGGGGCACTTGGTCGTGATCGACCGGCGGGAGCACCGGAGCTGGGAGGAGAAGGTATTTCATCTCCGGCCCGGCGGCGCGGCGCCGGTCGACGTGTGGGGTATGTAACGCGCTTGACGTTGCGGCGGCCGCTGCCGCCGCTCTGCCGCCTTGGCAACACGTGCGTCATACTTTGGTTATACTACCCGCCATGAAAACCGCTGTGTCGTTGCCTGACTCGCTGTTTCGGAGGGCCGATGCGATAGCCGCCGAACTTGGCGTTCCTCGCAGTCGACTGTACGCGATGGCGCTTGAGGAGTTCATTCGGCAACTCGAGCACAACGGGGTGACCGCGCGGCTCAACGCCGTGTATCGCGATCTCCCGCCACGACAGGCGCCCGCTGCACTCGACGCAGGCCTGGAGAGTCTCCGAGAGTTGACCCGGAATGACTCGTGGTGAAATCTGGTGGGCGGACCTGGGCGTGCCGTTCGGCAGCGAACCCGGTTTCCGTCGCCCTGTCCTGATCGTTCAGGCCGACAGTTTCAATCGCAGCAGAATCGGCTCCGTTCTCTGCGTGCCGTTCACGACCAATCTCCGGCTCGCCGACGCTCCAGGCAACATTCACCTGAGCGCGGTGGAGTCTGGCCTGTCCAAGGACTCGGTGCTGGTCGTGTCGCAATTGAACTGCATCGATTGCGCGCGTCTGGTGGAGCGCCAAGGACGGTTGAGGCATGTCGAACTCACTGAAGTGGAGGCCGGTCTGCGATAACCGGCTGATACGATCCGATATTTCTTGCACTGCTGCCCGGTCTGGCCATCGACATTCGCACGCTGTTCGACACCGCCAGCGCGTAGCACGCGACGGAACGCCGGTTATCGGAAGTCAGCTCCTTCCGCCGTGCCGTCCAATAGATGAGAGTCGCCCCGGGCCCCACCGGGTGAGCGCTCATGCGGCGGGCTGAGCATTGCGGTGTTCCTGTTTGGGCGGCATCTCCTGACGCGCGCTGACTGTCGTGCGGCACCGCGGCGTGGGTATCGGCCCCCTGCGCTCCCCTGCGCTCCTATGGGGTTGACCAGTACCCGCCGCGGCGGTCAATCATCAGCGCACCAGCCGATCAGTCTCACCGAACGCTCGAACGGGTGCACTGACCACATTCGTGATCTACTGGTGAGCAATCGCCCGATCTTTCCCGATCGGTGCGGTGATGCTCCTTGAAGCCGGCGGAGAGGTCCGCTTTCAGACACGGCCAGTGGAAGGTCTGGAGAATAAAGTCCCCAGAGACCAAGCGCCCGAGAAGCTGATTCTCGACGGACAGCAGCGGCTCACGACGCTAACCCAGGCTCTCTCGCTGGACAGGCCGGACGCACGCGGACTGCACAAGGCAAGAGCATCAAACGCCATTACTACTTTGACATACAGACGGTGGTGGACGCGCCGGATTTGCTGGACGACGCTGTTGTGGTCGTAGATGAGAATCGACAACTGCGAAGCGATTTTGGCCGCAAGGTAGAGCTGGACCTGTCCACGACCGAACTGGAATGCCAGAACTTGCACTTTCCCTGCAGCCAGATCATGAACTCTGACGATTGGGAAAGTACCCTGTACAGGGTAGTACCAACTCAATTCCCCATCTTCATGGAGTTTCGCAAACAGGTTCTCGTTGCGTTTCGCACCTACCAGATTCCCGTCATCCAGCTAAATAAAGCGACCACCAAAGAGGCTGTCTGCTTGGTCTTCGAGAAGGTGAACACCGGCGGGGTGCCGCTCTCGGTATTCGAGTTGGTTACGGCTATCTACGCGGCGGACGGCTACAACCTGCGTGACGATTGGTTTGGCTCGAAGGTCCGCAATGTGGTATCTCGCAAGGAGCGGATGGAACAGGACGCACTGCTCGAACAGATTAAGGAAACCGATTTCCTTCATGGTATCAGCCTGTTGCGGACGCACGAAGTTCGACGGGCAGACCTTGCCGCCGGTAAAACCGGTAAGCAGGTGCGCCCGGTCAGCGCCAAACGCGCCGATGTCCTACAATTGCCGCTCAGCGCCTGGAATCAGTGGGCGGACAAACTAGAGGCAGGGTTTCGTGACGTTGCGCGCTTTCTCCGTAAGCAGTATTTCTACAACCAGCGGGAACTGCCCTATCGCACGCAACTCGTGCCTTTGGCGGCAGTGCTTACGCGGCTGGGCAACCGTTGGCTCGAACCCCGCATCTACGACAAGCTGACCCGCTGGTTCTGGTCTGGTGTACTCGGCGAGCTCTATGGCGGTGCGGTGGAGACCCGCATGGCCAACGACTATGAGGAGCTTCTTGGCTGGTTCAAAGATGATGATGCACTTCCGCGGACGGTACGCGAGGCCAACTTCCAGCCGGACCGCTTTGACACGCTGCGCTCGCGGTTGAGCGCAGCCTACAAAGGCATCAACGTGCTCGTGTTACGGGAAGGTTCCAAGGACTGGTACTGGAAGGCTACAATTCAGGAGTTGGACACCGATGAGATTGCCCTCGACATCCACCATATCTTCCCGCGGGACTGGTGCGAAAGACAGGACCGGAGAATCGAGAGGGATCGGTACGACAGCATCCTGAACAAGACGCCCATTTCCTACATAGCGAACCGCAAGATTGGTGGCGAAGCACCGTCCCGCTACCTGCCAAGGCTGCAAAGGGTGGATCAAGTCGCTCTGAACGACAGCGAGATGGACGAATGTTTGCCAGCCACGCTCTAGGAGTCTGTCGGATTCAGGCCACAAGCAACCCATATGCTGGAAAATCGCAGCCGATTGTTGAGACAAGAACACGATATTCGCGGAAATTCCGCGTAAATCGCGCTAAAGGGGACGTATGTTGTCCACATTTGACAGCGAAACGAGACCAATCCGACAGACTCCTAGCGCCGGATCTGCTGCGGCGGGACGCGTTCGACGACTTCGTAGAAGACCGTCGTAGACGATTAAGCCGGCTCGTCGAGAAGCCATGGGGAAACCGGTCGTTATCCGAGACGAACATGGTGAACCTATCCCTGAAACCCCCTCCCTTGCATAGGCCCGTCGGCGCCGGCTCCCGCAACCCCTCTTCACTCATTTGCCAACCTTCCGCAAGACGGAACGGCTCCGGCAAGCCCTTGACGATGCGGGCCGTCTCCAAGCTGACATGCATGAGCCGGCGAATCGCCGCGATCAGGTCTTCCGGCATCATCGAACCAACCGTTGGGATCGTTGACGATGCCACTTCCCTTGTCGAGGACGGCCTCGGCGGTCAGCGTTGCATGCAGGCTGACCACGTTCGTCTGGGCAAGCGCCAGCCCGGGTATTCTGGATCACTTTTCGACCGGCGTGCGCACTCATCGAGAATTGCTGCTGCGGACCAAAGAACTATTGACAATAACAGGCATTCTTGTAGGTTATCGATAACGGTTTCCGATATGCGTCTTGATGAAGTGGCAGACCTGCTTGGGGCGTCGCCCTGGTTCGACCTGCCCGCGGTCGTGCAGCTCAGTGGCGAACCGCGGCGGGACGTGGTGAATCAGCTCTATCGCTGGAGTCGGGCCGGCAAGGTGATCCCGCTGCGCCGCGGCATGTATGCCCTGACCGACCGCTATCGCCGCGTGCCGGTGCCGCCGGCGACGCTGGCCAACGCACTGTGCTTTCCTTCCTACCTCAGCGGTCTTTGGGCGCTCGGTTTCTACGGTCTGATCCCCGAGGCAGTCCCGGTCTACACCAGCGTTACCACCCGCGGCACGAGTAAATTCGACAACGCTTACGGAATGTTCCGCTATACCGCGATCAAGCGGAGTCTCTTCTTCGGCTACCGGTCAGTGACGATCACCGGTGCCGAGGCGCTGGTTGCGACCGCCGAGAAGGCGCTGCTCGACCTGTTTCACCTGCATTCCGGCGAATGGGACCACCGCCGGATGATCGAGATGCGGTTCCAACAGACCGAGGTCGTCGATCGCGGGCGCCTGCGCGCTTTCGCGCAGCGCATCGGCAAGCCCCGCATTCAGCGCGCCGTCGGGGTGTGGATGGCGTGCAGTGCGGAGCAGGAAGACGCGGGAGTCGAACTGTGAAGGATCAGGCGCTCGCCCTGGCTCTGCGATTTGATGATCCGCAGCGCAGACTCAACGCCCTGCGCGAGTATCTGCAGGCGTTCATCATGCGGTCGCTGCACGAGAGCGAGGCAGAATTGCCGGGATTCGTTGACGCGCATCCCCGGTCGGGCTAACCTGCTCCCTGTAATGAGCGCGTCGCGCCGTCTATCTGGTGCCACCGTGCGCCCGGCTCAGGAAGAGATCAACTCGTTTGTCCTCGACGTGCTGCCGCCGCAAGGCAGGTGGCATGAGGACGAGTATCTGTGGTTGAGCGACCACAGCAGCCAGCTCATCGAGTTGACTGAAGGCCACCTTGAACTCCTGCCGATGCCTACCGACGAACACCAGAGCATACTGGCCTGCCTCTACGAGCTGTTCGCGGCGTTCTTACATGGGCGCTGCGGCAAGGTGCTGTTCGCCCCGCTGCGCCTGCGCATAGCCGATGGGACGTTCCGCGAACCGGACCTGCTGCTGGTGCGAGATGCCGCCGACGCCCGACGCGGCAACCGGTTCTGGACCGGCGCGGATCTGGTGGTAGAGATCGTCAGCCCCGATCAACCGGAACGCGACATCGTGGAAAAGCGGCGCGACTACGCCGGCGCGGAGATTCCCGAGTACTGGATCGTCGATCCCCGCACCGCCGAGGTGACGGTGCTGATCTACCGCGACGGTGCGTATATCGAGCACGGCACCTTCGCCCGGGGAACGCAAGCCGATTCGCCCCTGCTGCCCGGTCTGGCCATCGACATCCGGGCGCTGTTCGACGCTGCCAGCGCGTAGCGCGCACCGCGATGTTGAGCCGGGTGTTCTGACAGTGCCCCTGACAGGCGCGGTTGCTGTCTCACGGTACACGAGCCCGGTGGTGGAAACTGCAATTCGGGACGTGCAATCATTCGGCGGTATGGGTCACGTATGGGATTTCATCCGCGACTACGAGGCGGATCCGGCGGATCTCGCACAGTTGGAGCTGAAACATCTGGCGGCAGTTTGGCAGGAACAGCGCGAACGGCTGGAGACGCAGGATGCGTTCGTACAGTTCAACGAGCGACTGCACCGCGAATGGGCCATCGAGACTGGTCTGATCGAGCGCTTGTACGCGTTCGACCGCGGCGTCACGCAACTGCTTATCGAGCGGGGCATAGATGCGGCGCTCATCCCACATGGAGATGGCCAGCAGCCGGAGTCGGTTGCCGCCATGATCGGGGATCACCAGGCCGCGGTAGAGAGCATTTTCAGATTCGTGAGGGGTGAGCGGCCCCTGTCCACGGGCTACGTCAAGGAGATGCACGCTCTCATGACGCGCAACCAGGCGTGGGCGGAAGCCGCCGATGCACAAGGCCGGATCAGCCGAGTTGAGCTGATTCGCGGCGCCTACAAGCAATGGCCCAACAATCCACGCCGACCGGACGGCTCAATTCACGAATACTGCCCTCCCGAGCATGTGGCCGCCGAAATGGATCGACTGATCGAGCTCCACGTACGTCACATGAGCGTCCCACCGGAGGTGGAGGCGGCGTGGCTGCATCATCGGTTCACGCAGATCCACCCGTTCCAGGACGGCAACGGCCGCATCGCCCGAGCACTTGCCACCCTGGTGTTCGTCAAGGCCGGGTGGTTTCCGCTGGTGGTGCGGAACGCGGGCCGTGACCAGTATCTCGATGCCCTCGAGCTGGCCGATGCCGGCGATCTTCGCGAACTCGTCACGTTGTTCGCCGGCATCCAGAAAGACGAGTTTCTCAAAGCGCTCACCATCGCCCGTGACGTTCTGCACTCCGTCCGCGCAGAGCATGCGATCAGGGCGGTGCGCGATCAGTTGCAACGACGCCGCGACGCCCTCATCGAGGAGTGGAACGAGGCCCGCAAGACCGCACACGCACTTCGCGAGGCAGCCGAGCGCCGGTTAAGTGAGGTGTGCACCGAGCTGCAACGTGAGATGGCATCTCTCCTCAGGGATGCAGCTTTCTTCGTGGATGGCGCGCCCGACCACGGCGAGAAGAGTCACTACTTTGGCTGGCAGATCGTGGAAGCGGCAAAGGAGATTGGGTATTACGCCAACCGTGAGACCTATCGTTCGTGGGCTCGGCTGGTGATGGAAAACGCGGATGCCGACCGCACCGAGCTGTTGGTTGCCTTCCATGGTCTTGGCCGGGAGTTCCAGGGCGTGCTCACCTGCGCGGCGGTCTGTTTTCAGCGAAATGCGACCGAGGCGGGAGAACGGCAGGTCACCGCAGGCGAACCGGTCTCGGACGGGATGTTCCAGACCAACTACAAGGAACCGATCGAGGAAGCCAGTGAACGTTTCCTGGGGTGGTTGGAACCCAGCCTGGTACGTGCGGTGGAAGTGTGGCAAGCAACGCTGTGACATCGACTCGTCTCTCTCACTTTGGTCGCTGCCTCCGATTGTGGCGCTCTTGGAGGCGTCGATTCCGTTTGGTCGCTAACGCTACAAGCTTCCCTTCCACCGCTGCCGAGCCGTTTTGGTTCGGGCGACACCGATCAGTCAGGCCGTCTGTTCGACGGGCTCATAGTTGATTCCGATCTCGGGATATGCTTTCTTCAACGATCCAAGTGCCTTCTCGACCGAGTCCTTTCCCTATTGATTGGTTAGAGCATAGGTCTTCCCACCATAGCGAAACAATTCAGCGTCACGAGTGAAGTACCATTTTGCAGCCTGATCGTTCTTTTCAGCCTTGATCCTTTCGATAAGTCCACTAGAGTCGAGTTCGCCGTCGAAACCTGCAAACAGATTACTCTTTTTCGAGGGTGGTGAGGGTTTCGGGGTTGACGCAGTGGCGGGGGCGCTGGCCGGACAGGACGGCGGCCATGTCGGTGGCCATCGACACGTAGATGCGGTGCATGGCGCCGGGGGTGAGGCCGAGCACGTGCGGCGAGCAGATGCAGCGCTGGTGGCGGAAGATCGGGTGGCCGAGGTCGGGCGGCTCCGGTTCGAAGGTGTCGAGCGCGACCGCGCCGAGGTGGCCCTCGTCGAGCGCCTGGTGCAGGATGTCGAGGCCGTCGATCAGGCCGCCGCGGCCCAGGTTGAGCAGCAGGGCGCCGCGCTTCATGCGCGCCACGGCGGCGGCGTCGATCAGGCCGGCCGTGTCGGGGGTGAGGGTGGCGTGCAGGCTCACCACGTCCGCCCGCGCCAGCAGCTCCTCCAGCGGCAGCAGGGCAACCCCGGCGGCCTGCGCATCGGCGGCGCTGACGAACGGATCGCTGGTTACCACCTCGAAGCCGAGTGGCAGCGCGAGCCCGGCCAGGGTGCGCCCGATGTTGCCGAAGCCGACGATGCCGAGCACGGTGCCCTCGATGTCGCGGGTGATCAGTTGGTAGCGCGCCGCCCAGTTGCCGGACCGCACCTGCCGGTCCCAGTGGAACACCTCCTTGAGCAGCACCAGCGCCAGGGTCAGGGCGCCCTCCGCCACCGAGCGCGCGTTGGCGCCGGGGGTGTTGATCACCGGGATGCCGCGCTCGGTGGCGGCCGCCACGTCGATGCTGTCCACGCCGACGCCGGTGCGGCCGATCACGCGCAGGTGCGGCGCCGCGTCGATCACCGGGCGGGTGATCTTCGCCTCGCCGCGGCACACGATGGCCACCGCGCCGGGGGCGTGATCGATGAGCGTGCGCTCCTCGATGTCGGGGGTTTCCACCGCGGTCCCGAACCGGCCGAGGGCGTCGCCCACCAGCGGGTCGACCGGGCCGGTGATCATGATGCTCGCCACGGGTGTTATTCCTCCTCCAGGTGCATGCGGTAGGGGGTGAATGCCGCCGCCAGAGTGGCCATGCCGTTGGCCACCAGGCCGCCGTCGGAGCCGAGCGCGATGAAGGTAAAGCCGCGCTCCACGGTGGCCGCCACTTGGTCGGGCCGTTGCAGCAGGATGCCCGCCGCCTTGCCCGCCGCCCGCGCTCCGGCCACCACCTGGTCGAGCGCCGCCGTGAACCGCGGGTGGTCGAACTCGCCGCGAATGCCGAGGCCGATGGACAGGTCGAACGGCCCCACGAACAGCACGTCGACGCTCGCTACCGCGGCGATGGCGGCGGCGTTGTCCACCGCCTGCCGGGTCTCGATCTGCACCACGGTGAGCAGGTTGTCGTTGGCAGCTTCCAGGTACTCGTCGCGGTTGCGGCTGAAGCCGTTGGCGCGGATCAGCGTCGCTGCGCCGCGTATCCCGTCGGGGAAGTAGCGCATCGCCTCGGCGGCGGCCGTCGCCTCCTCGGGGGTGCTCACCCAGGGCACCATCACCCCGGCCGCGCCGGCGTCGAGCACCCGCTTGAAGCGCCACGGCTCGTTCCAGGCAATGCGCACGATTGCCGGCGTGTCCGCGGCGCCCGCGGCCTGCAGTTGGTGCATCAACTCGCTCTGGTCGCCGGCGCCATGCTCCAGGTCGAGCAGCAGCCAGTCGAAGCCGGCGCGGCCCGCGATCTCGGTGGTGATTGCCGAGCCGATGTTGCAGAAGGTGCCGGACAGCACCTCGCCAGCCAGCACCCGTTTGCGAAGAAACCGCATGGCCGTACTGTAGCGCGGATCGCCGCCGGCGGTGCAGGGTTGCCTGCGGTCAGTCGCGCAGCTGTTCGAGCGTGGTGCGCACCGACTCCAGCGTCGGGTCGAGCGAGAGGGCGTGCTCGAAGCTCCGGATGGCATCCTCGACCCGTCCCAGGTGATACAGCGTGGCGCCCAGGTTGGCGTGCGTCTGGGCGGTGTCGGGGTCGATCTCGACCAGGGTCCGGTACAGATCGAACGCCTCCAGGTAGCGCTCCCGCACGAACTGCAGCCGGGCGAGCAGATCGATCGCCAGCGCATCGTCCGGGTCGATCTGCAATGCGCGCTCGTAGTGGGGCAAGGCCGCATCGGGCCGGCCCAACTCCTGCTCGCAGCGGCCCATGAGCCGGTACAGCGCGCCGGCCGTCGGCAGGTCGGCCTGCAGGGACAGCGCGCCCGCCAGCGCCGCCAGGGCATCCTCGTAAAGCCGCATGCGGAACAGCGCGTCGCCCATGCCGGCGTATGCCGGCGCGTACTCCGGGTCAACCTCCAGGATGGCGCGGAATTCGTTGATCGCCTCTTCGTAGCGGCCCTGCTTGCGGAGCGACTCGGCGTAGTTCTGCAGGGCCGCAGGGTCCTGCTGTCTCCCGACGCGGACCTGCGCGGCCTCCTGTTCCGGCTGCCGCTGCTTGTCGCGCAGGATGAGCACCGGTGTCGGGCTGTTGGCGTATGCTGCTACCAACTGTCTCTTGAGCGTGCGCTGTTGCCCGAAGTTGGCCAGATGGAAGCCGATCTGCGGCCGCCGCCACTGCCACAGGCTGGCGTAGTCGGGGTTGTCGTGCTCGCGCCAGTGGTCGATCCATCCGATCAAGTTGTAGCTGTAGGCGCCGACGAACTGGGCGCCGATCGACCACAGCAGCAGCGTGGCGAACAGGACGCGGGTACCACGCGCGGACAGCATCCGCTCGATGATCGGGATCAACAACAGGGCCAGGAACGGCGTCGTATCGACGATGGAGCGGTAGCCCCAGACCGTGCCTCCCCACCAGTCGAACCACTTGCCGGCCACCAGGATCATCAGCACGACGGCCGCCAGCAGCGGCAGCAGCGGACGGTAGCGGGGTTCGCGCCACATCTTCACGGCGCCGGCCAGCCCGAGCGCCAGCACCGGGGAGAACCAGAGCAGCCCGCGCGCCGGACTGACCAACAGGCCGGGCAGACTCTCTTGCCACGAGCCCTGCCAGAGTTGCTCGGACCCGGTGGCGCGCAGCGCGATGAGCTTGGACGCGACCGTCTGGCCGAACACCAGCGGGCTGCCGAAGTAGTAGCCGTTGTAGGCCGCCAGGAGCGCCAGGAACGGCAGTCCGCCAAGGACGAAGGCGGCGCACCGGCGGCGGTCGGTCCACAGCAGGTACGCGCCCACGCACACGGCCGCCACGGCGGTCGCCGGACGGCACAGCACGGCCATCCCGAACGCTGCCCCGCACCAGGCGGCCGCGCTCCGGCGTTCGCTGCTGCGCAGCAGGAACCAGGCGCCGAGGCTGAGACAGAAGGTGCTCGCCGGATGCTGCCACAGCGCCTGGCTGCTGACCGGCCATGCGCAGCTGCCCAGTCCGAACGCCAGCGCTACCAGCGCCGCCGGCAGCGGCCTGACGAAGCCGCGCGCCGCCAGGAACACGAACAGCGCCGCGGCGGCGGTCAGCAGGGAGGCGGTCAGGGCGCCGCCGTGCCACCACCAGAAGCGGTCGTTTTCGAGGTCGACGAACAGGTCCAGCAGCGCGTACACCGGCAGCCCGAACAGCGCGGCGCCGAGGCCGAAGGTGTTGACGAACACCTCGTGGCGCGTCGTCTCGGCCAGATACCAGTGGTGCTCGCGGGCCTGCAGGCGGCCGTCGCGATACGCCTCGTCGGCGGCGCTGTTCCACTGCTCGACGGTCACGCTCAGGGGCTGTTCGCCGGGTTGCTCCAGGGTCCAGGAGAAAGAGTAGGGCGCGTCCAGCGGACCGAGCGACAGGGAATGGCGCTTCAGCAGGTTGATGCTGAACAGCATGTTTCCCTGCTGGTCGCTGCCCGGCAGGAAGTCGCCGTTGCCTACATACGCGGCAAGGCACACCACGAACACCGCGGCCGCCAGGAAGTGCTTCGCGGCGGCCAAGCGAGCCACGGCAACGCGCGCCGCTGTCAGACCCGCCGCGGCCAGGCGAGCCACGCCCGGCGGATTGGGACGGGTGGAAGGGACGGGCGAGGCGGGGTCTGGGCCGTGCGCTGCGGCTGGACCGTCCTCCGCGGTCGGCGGGTTGGGAGTGGTGGAAGGGACGGGCGAGGCGAGGCCAGGTCCGCGCGCTGGGGCTGTGCCGTCCCCCGCGGTCGGCGGGTTGGGAGTGGTGGAAGGGACGGGCGAGGCGAGGCCAGGTCCGCGCGCTGGGGCTGTGCCGTCCCCCGCGGTCGGCGGATTGGGAGTGGTGGAAGGGACGGGCGAGAGGAGGCTCGGTCCGCGCGCTGGGGCTGGACCGTCCTCCGCGGTCGGCGGGTTGGGAGTGGTGGAAGGGACGGGCGAGGCGAGGCCAGGTCCGCGCGCTGGGGCTGTGCCGTCCCCCGCGGTCGGCGGATTGGGAGTGGTGGAAGGGACGGGCGAGAGGAGGCTCGGTCCGCGCGCTGGGGCTGGACCGTCCTCCGCGGTCGGCGGATTGGGAGTGGTGGAAGGGACGGGCGAGAGGAGGCTCGGTCCGCGCGCTGGGGCTGGACCGTCGCCTGCGGAAGCATCCGGGTCGGCAGTCATTTGTCGGGTGCCTGGCACACTACCGTTCCGGGACCGCGGCCTGCCTGCGCCGATCCCACTGTCCGCCATGCGAGCGGCCGTTCCGGTTCGTCCCATCGTCCGCGGCGGTCCGGCAGGGCTCCTAATCGTTGCCCCAGGCGCGGGGATCGATGCGCCGCGTACGGCCGGCGACCGGCAGGGTGACGGCAGCGCCGCCAGCGGCGTGCGATTCATGTATCGCGAAGCCGATCTCGGTGGCGCGGCGGATCTGCGGCACGTCGCACTGCGTGGCCGTGCCGGTGCGCACCGCCTGCGCCAGGTCGCGCACCAGCACCGCGCCGCGCGGCCACGGCGCGGCCGGCTGCGGCAGCTCCAGGCGGGTAGGGGCGGCGGCAAGATGATCGCTCCCCGGCGGTCCCGAGCGCGCCTCCCACAGATACGCCTGGTGGGCGTCGTTGACGATCTCCAGGCGGCCGGCGCTGCCGATCACCGAGAAGCCGCGCCCGCCGCCCTCCGGCAGCAGGCCCAGCAGGGTGCCGCCCTCCAGCCCCACCCAGGCGCGTCCCGGCGGGTCGAGGCGGCGCCCCTCGTCGGGCTCGTCGTCGGCCGCCTCGTCCACTCTGCCGCTGATCCACAGCGGTTCCGGATCGCCGGCCAGGAGCAGGGCGATGTCGTACCAGTGGCAGCCGTGGAAGATCAGGTTGGGCGATCCGTAGGCGAGGATGGTGCGCACCTCGCCGACCAGCCCGTCGCGCAACCGCTCGGCAAGCTGGCGATAGGCCGCGTCCCAGCGCCACTCGGTGCCGTAGGCAATCGCCACGCCCGCCTTCCGGCACGCATCCAGGGCCGCGTCCGACTCGGCCAGAGAGGTGACGAACGGCTTGTCGCACAGGATGCCGCGCACCCCGGCGGCCGCGGCGCGCACGATCTGGGCGGCGTGGTGGGTCTGCCGCGTGGCGATGCACACCACGTCGGGGCGCACCTCGTCCAGCATCCGCTCGTAGTCGTCGTAGTCCGCGATGTCGCCCCAGGTGCCGCGCCAGGCGGCGCGAAACTCCTCGCGCGTAGCGGCTCCGCGGTCGTACACCGCCACCACCCGCGTGTCCGGCACTTCGGCAAACGCCGTGGCCCAGTTGTGCGATCCCGGCCTGTTCGTCACCTGACGGTGGCAGCCGGCCACGGCCACGCGCAGCAGCGCGCTGTCGGATGTGCTCATCGCGTCCCCCAATGGGGCCTGTCGCAATCCGACAGGCTCCTAGAATATCGGCAGGCCGGCAAGCGCCATCAACGAGTACCGCCCCGAATGCCCCGGACACGGCGGCCCGCGGGCGATGTGTCGCGGCGTCACCTCGTGACTTGCCGGCGAGCCGGACGAGTAGTGTATTATTCTTAGCTCCAGGGCCACGAACGCGGTCTAGACCGCGGTACCGTGTCAAGGGGTCGCGGGAAACCGTGGTACCGCAGGTTGAAGGTGGAGAACCGCCCCCAACCTGAAAAACAAGAAGCCCTTACATGGGCGGAGAGAGGTAGGTGCGTGACTACTTCAGCTACGGAAATGCTGCAAGAGTGCGGTGGTCTTGAGCAAGTGCTAAAGGACATGGGTTCGGTCAGGAGTTCTCAAATTTCGTTTTCGGGCCAGCGCCAGGAGCTCATCAAGAAGTACCCGAACTACTGGGTCGCATTCCACGAAGGTAGGCGGGTGGCACTCGGAAAAAGCTTGGACAGTGTCTTCAAGGCGGCGGGCGAGAATAACATCCCCCGAGGCAAAATGGTCATTAGGTATCTGGACCCCGTCGCGAACACAAGCGAACGGACGCAGAAAATCCACGCGATCGAAATAGGCATACCTGCCGACAACTATGGCCGACGAACTCGTGCATCTCCCAGACCAACTAAATGATCTGCGATTGAGCCAGGGCAGATCGGTGTATTGGGGCAGACCACCGAAGCGATGCAAGCGCGAGGCAGATCATGAAGCGGCATCCATCCTTGATAGGACCCCCAAATCGATTCGGCAACACCCGTCCGGGTCTGTAGTGTGGCAGCCTCTATTTGGGTCGAGTGCAGGAGGCTGCCGGCGGAGAAGAAGTGCTGGCGTTGACTGAGCCCATAAAGTAACTATTTATCCAGTAATGAGTTAAGAGGTTAGCGGTCGGCTGCCGGTACTCTGTAACCAGTTGACAATGATACTTGCCGTTGATACGCTATCCAGATGAGTGGCGAGCTGATTGCGATCCTTGCCGTCGGGGCGGCGTCGCTAGGTGTCATGCTCGGGGCACTGGTCCCGATCTTGCTCTCAATCAACGGCAGATTGCAGACGCTTGGGGATAGGTTGCAGACGCTTGGGGAACGAGTGGCCACCATCGAGGGTATCATGGGATTGGTTCCCCATAGTGGCTATCGCAAAGGAGGATGGCGCGGTGTCAAAAGCCGAGGTTGAGCTGGAAAATCAAGAACGCACATCTGGCACGGTCCATTATGATTCAGACACAGGACTGCTAAGCGATCGAGGCTACCAAATAGTAGCTTCGCACATCACCAAGCATATGCGGGAGTGTCCGACCTGCCGGAGCCGCAAGGGATTCTCGGTCGCCGAGCATCTCCATGTGGTCCCTGGATTTAAGCTCCAATCGTCCCATACGGCAGTGCTGGTCATGTGCAACACATGCTATGATATCCGCTCTATCGGTGCGGTCAAGTTGGGAGTCGACCGATGAGCAAGCAGGAGGCCAGATGATGGCCGGAACAACCGAACACGACCAGGAGTCCGTCATGGGGCGGCCAGGCGGGGACGGCTTAGCTCAGGACGGGGCGGACGAAGTACTGGAACAGGTCAGGTCGATCGCTCGAAGGATACTCGAAGGTCACTACGGTGACGGGTTCGCTACCGATATCGAAGTTCGCCGAGAGGAGTCGATGGCTGATGACGAACACGACACCTATCTGGACATCACGATAGCGTTCGATGCTGAGAACCCGGAAGAGTGTGAACCTGGATGGTTAGTCGCGTTCTTGACCGAACTAAGGACATCGCTATTGGACGTAGGTATTGGGGAGTTCCCAGTCCCGTCTTATCTATTGAAATCCGATTGGGAGCAGATTAAGGAAGGAAGTGGACCCGTTCAAGCTGGTTGACGCTGCGATCGACTTGGTTAGAAGCGGTATCTCCGGGAATACCATTGTCCATGAGCATATGAAGCGGGCGGCCAGCACACTCTACTATGCTGTGTTTCATTGCTTGGCTAAGTCAAACGCGGACGTTCTTGCCGGCATAGGCGGTGGAGACGCATGGACCAAGGTGTATCGGGCTATGAACCACAGCGAGGCAGCGAATCGGTGTAGAGATGCCAACGCTATGAAGGAATTTCCGCTTGAAATACAACAGTTCGCCAACATATTCTGTACGGTTCAAGAGGAACGAATACAGGCGGACTATCATTATTTTGGGTGCCTTGGCGGTCCGGACTGCTATGCTGTCGTTCAATAGTGTGGCGGCAGTAGATCGTCGTAAATTTGCCATCTACCTTCTGATCAGAAGTAGAACATAAGCTACCGTATCCTCGATATCAGGCCGCGATGCCCCGAGCGCCTAGAGCCGTTCGATCCGTCACCGATCCCCGGTGTTCGGTACGTTGTCCAATGCCGGGGCGGCTGGGCCGGCGAAGACCGCACCGTGCCAGCGTTGAAGGATGGTCAGTTGGCCTCCCGGTGGCCGCATCAACCACCAGCTTGGCGAGTTGGTTGCCGTCACGCGGCCTCTTGGGTGCTGGCATGGGTACACCTCCTGCAGCCGGCCAGGCGGAGGCCAGACGGAGCCGCTCCTGGCTCCTTGGCGCGGGGCGTGCATCCGTGGTATAGAGGAGAGCACCAGAGACATCCGGCCCGCACGGGCCGCAAGGAGGAATTCATGACCAGAATGTTGACGCTCGGCGCCGTGGCGCTGCTCAGCGTGTTCGTTACGGCGGCCGCGTTCGCGGCCGGCGAGGGCGAGACCGCCGCCGCCGGCGACGTGATCGAGGTACACAGCTACAATACCGTGTCCCACTCCGCCGGTTCGGAGGCGGGTACCGCGCAGCAGGTGCTCGACGACGTGCAGGCGTACATCGAAGAGCAGACCGGCGTGCGGGTGATCACGCACCGCGTTCCGCGCCAGGGCTACATCGAGCAGATCACCCTGCTGCTGGCTTCCAACGACCCGATGGACGTGATCGCCGGCATCCAGGTGCCGCAGTTCCAGCCCAAGGGCGCGATCAAGGCGATCAACCCGTGGTTGGACCAGATCCCGAACACCCGCAAGGCGTGGACCGACATCGCCTGGTCCAAGGTGAGCACCGTCGACGGCCAGACCTGGGCCATCCCGCGCGGCGAGGTGGTGACCGCGTGGCCGGTGTGGATCCGCGGCGAATACCTGCGCCAATACGGCCTGGAGTATCCCACCACCATCGACGAGCTGGAGAACGTGCTCGAGGTGTTCTTGCAGAACGACCCGATCGGCGGCGGTCAGACCCAGGTGATGATCACCAGCTACGCGCCGCACTTGCGCATGGTGATGGCCGGCGGCTGGCTGCCGGACGGTTACGGACCGTGGCTGGATTCCAGCGACAACATGGTCAAGCCGCCCGAGTTGCACCCCGGCTTCCGCGACTTCATCGCCAAGATGCGCGACTGGTACGAGAAGGGCTACATCTGGCCGGACAGCTTCAACATTCCGGCCAGCGAGATCCGCCCGGTCATCTACCAGGGCCGGTTCGCGACCACCGCCTACTGGACATCCGCCGTGGGCATCGGCAAGTACACCATTCTCAAGAACTTCCCCGACGCCGACCCGGTCTACCTGCGGCCCATCATGGGTCCCGCCGGCATGATCGAAACCCTCAATCCCGCCGGCACGCACGGCTGGGTGTTCCCGGCGCGGTCGCCGGACGAAAACACCGAGGCGTTCCTGAAGGTGTTCGAGTGGCAGTACTCGGACGTCGACAACTACATCACCGGCCAGGACGGCATCATGGGCCAGCACTGGCAGTGGGTCGACGAAGGCGACACCTACGAGTACATCGGCAACCGCGCGCTGTTCGAGGACTACCGCTTTGCCGTCGGCCTGCCGGTCGAGGTGCAGGCGCGTGTGCTGAGCCCGGAGATCGAGTTCTGGAGCGAGTACCTGATCAACGGCACCGACGATCTGGACGGCGTCAAGCTGCCGTTCGACGTGTCGATCGTGTGGGACATGACCGTCATCAATGACGTGGTGCCGATGACCGACCTGAAGCGGTTGTGGGATTCCGAGCCGGTCAAGTTCATCACCGGTCAGCGCCCGATGTCCGAGTGGGACGACTTCCAGCAGGAAATGCGGAATGCCGGCGTCGGCAAGTGGATCGCCGAGTACAGCCGCCAGTACGACGCGATGCAGTAGCCGTTCGCAACGGAAAGAGAAGCCGCTGCGGCCTGGTCACGGGACCGGAGCCGCGGCGGCTTTTTTGATGAAAGATTGGTGATTGTTCGGTGACGGAGGAGATGCGTGGCAGGCAGTGATCACACCGTGATAGCGCCGGACGCCGAATTGCACGCCGCCGCCCGCAGCCCCGGCATGCTCGGCCGCAGCATCAGGAAGCATCACTTCTACTACTGGCTGATGCTGCCCGGACTCCTGTACCTGCTCATCTTCAAGTACCTGCCGATGCTCGGCATCTCGATCGCCTTTCTGGAGATCAACCCGTTCATCGGCTTCAAGGGCGTGATCGGCGGCGAGTGGATCGGTTTCAAGAATTTCCAGAAGTTCTTCGGTTCTTACTTCTTCGGCAACATCGTCGCCAACACCTTCATCATCAGCGGCCTCAAGCTGCTGTTTTCCTTCCCTACCACCATCGTTCTGGCGCTGTTGATCAACGAGCTGGTCAACGTCCTGTACAAGCGCGTGGTGCAGACCATCTCCTACCTGCCGCACTTCATCTCCTGGGTGGTGGTGGCGGGGCTGGCGTTCAAGATGTTCTCCACCTCCGACGGCCTGGTGAACCAGTTGATCGAGTGGCTCGGCGGCGACCGGCTCAGCTTTCTCGGCGACCCGCGCTACTTCCGCGGCGTGCTGGTGGCTACCCACGTATGGAAGGAGATCGGCTGGGGGACGATCATCATCCTGGCCGCGCTGGCCGGCGTGAGCCCGGAGCTGTACGAGTCGGCGATCATCGACGGCGCCAACAAGCTGCAGCAGACCATCCGCATCACCCTGCCGTCGATCGCCATGGTGATTTCGATTCTGCTGATCTTCAACATCGGCAACCTGATCAACGCCGGCTTCGAACAGATCCTGCTGCTGTACAGTCCGCTGGTGTACGACGTGTCCGACATCATCGACACCTACGTCTACCGCGAGGGGCTGCAGCAGCTCAACTTCTCCTACGCGGCGGCGGTGGATGTGTTCAAGTCGGTGATCGCCCTGACGATGGTGGTGGGCGCCAACTTCATCGCCAAGAGGCTGGAGCAGGAAGGGCTCTGGTAGTGGCGGTCAGCATCTCGCGCGGCGAGAGGATCTTCAACGGCTGCAACGTCACGTTCATGATCTTCCTTTCCGCGTGGTTCATCGTTCCGTTCGTGGTGGTTGCCTCCACATCGGTGGTGGGCGCGGCCGAGGCGGCGCGGCGCGGCGGGCTGGTGCTGATACCGGAGACCTTCGACCTCAGCGCCTACCAAGCGATCTTCGCCAAGGGCAGCGCGATCATCCGCTCGTACGGCGTGACCCTGTTCCGGGTGGTGGTGGGCACGGCGCTGAACCTGCTGTTCACGGCGCCGTTCGCCTACGCCCTGTCCAAGCGCAGCGTGCCGGGGCGCACGCCAATCACCATGTTCGTGTTTTTCACCATTCTCTTCAGCGGCGGCCTGATTCCCACTTACCTGGTGGTGCGCTACACCGGCCTGTACAACACCCTGTGGGCGCTGGTGATCCCGCAACTCGTGAATCCGTGGTGGATGCTGATCATGCGCAATTTCTTCTACACCATCCCGGAGAGCCTGGAGGAGTCGGCGCTGATCGATGGCGCCACGCCGCCGATGGTGCTGTGGAAGGTGGTGCTGCCGCTGAGCCTGCCGGTGCTGACCACGATCGGCCTGTTCTACGCGGTGTGGCACTGGAATTCCTGGTTCGATGCCTCCATCTACATTCCCGACATCCGCCGCATGCCGATCCAGAACATCCTGCGCCGCATCCTGATCAACGCCACCGAGGTGATCAACGACAACCCGGAGATGCTGTACGAGATGGACGCGCCGCCGCCGCCCGATGCAATCAAGGGGGCGGTGATCATGGTCGCCACGGTGCCGATCCTGTTCGTGTACCCGTTCATCCAGAAGTACTTCGTGAAGGGCGTGCTGCTCGGCAGCGTCAAGGGGTAGGGCGGCCCGACTGGTGGCGCGCCGTAAAGCTGAGGTTCGGCCCAGCGCTGAGGTAAAGATGGCCCGCGCCCACGCCGCGCAGGATACCGCCCTCGGATAGTTGATCCGCATACACCGTATTGAAACCGGACCTCATGCTCTCGTATTGGGCGCCCGGCCCGTGTACGTCCGTGCCGGCAGTGGCGACCAGGCGGCTGCCCTGATTGAGCCACCCGTACCACAGTTGCAACGCCGCTTCATTGCGGTCGCGCCCGTTTCCCTCCGGCCCAAACCAATCCCCATTCCAAACCTCCATGAGCCGCGCGGGTCCCGGCATCATGTGGGGATACAGCCAGCGGCAGCCGGTGCAGTACGGGTCGCCCACCGACTTGGGATGGGCAATGACGTAGAGCCCTCCGGTGGCGTGGATCCGCGCTGCAAGGGCTGCCATTTCCGGTCCGCGCTGCGTGACGCGCCAGTCGTGCCACGCATGCCTGCCCAGGCACAGCGCATGCCCCCAGTACGTAGTGAGCTCGAGCCCGCCCATGGTCAGTAAACCAGCGCCGGCGCAGCGCTCCATTGCCGCCAGGCCGCTGGTGGTATTGTGATCGGTCAGGGTGGCGAAGTCGAGACCCCTGGTACGCGCGGCCGCCACCAGATCGGTCACTTCCCAGGCACCGTCGGAGTGCACCGAGTGGGCATGCAGATCACCGAGATACCAGCCCGCGCGGCGGTCTGCTAGCCGGTCGAACCGGGGCGTTGGTGGAGCGCTGGCCAACGATCGCGGCGTCTCGTCGTGGTCAACGACCACAACCAGCTCGTAGCGGCATGCTGCCTCCGGCATGACCATATGGGTATCGAGCTGTACCACCCAGTTGCCGGCTGGCAGGGGCCCGGGCAAGTAGCCCGGGGTGGCCGCGGCAGGCCGTATCTCGACCGCATGCCGATGGCCGTGCCGATGGCCAGCGCCGCGGAACCGGAATGGATCGAATATCGTGAGGCAGATCATGTTGCGATGACCGGCTACCATCGCGGGCGCGTAACTGAGCAGCACGGTGATCCGTGTAGCGGCGGCGGCAAGGTGGACCACGTGTGGGATGTGGCGCTTGACGTCGCGCTCGGTCAAGATGCCGCGGAAGTGGCGTTCAGTTGGGCCCGGCATAGTCAGCTCCGCGTCATACTCGGGAGGTCGTCGGTCATCCGCTCCCGCAGCCGGTCGAGATGCGCGTGGTCGACGACGCCGTCGATCACCACGAATCCGTCGGTGCGCAGCGCCGTGACCGCCCGTTGCAGGGTTGTTGCGCCGAAGCGCTGCGCGGCGTATTCGGTTGCCGCTGGCGTGATCTCGTTCATGGCGCCCCCATGTTGACGCCGATCATGGGCGGCCGCCGGGTCTCGTGCAAGGGCGGCGGCCTGCACGGGCGGCGGCACGGCGCCGGCGTCAGGTGAAGGAGACCTCGCCCGGATCGGCCGGGTCTTCGGTGACCAGGCGAAAGCTGCCGTCCGGGTGGCGCAGCCACTGCGGCACGTCGGCTTCGCCGGCGCGGTTGGGCACGGGGCCGTGCAATATCGGGTCGCCGGTGGCGCGCAGGTGGGCGTCGAGGCGTTGGTTGAGGTCCGCTTCGACGGGGGCCAGGGCGGGGTCGCCGGCCAGGTTGCGCAGTTCGAACGGATCCTCCTGCAGGTCGAACAGCTGGGTGTCGGGCAGAGGCTCGGCGTACCAGCGTTCGACCGTCTCGTGGTCGCCCGCGTAGCGCGCCAGCCAGCCGGAATCCACGTAGATCGGGATCTGCCGGTAGCCGCGCATCAGCTTGTAGCGGGTGCCGCGAATTGTCCGGCTCGGGGTGTAGTACCAGTGCCCGCTGCGCCGCCCCCAGTTGAATTCGCTGAATGCGAAGGGGCGCACCGCCCGCGTGTCGCCGGCGGTGAGGCGTGCGGCCCAGCTCATGCCGCGCGCGGCAGCGGCCGGCGCCGCGCGGTCGCTGGTGGTTCGGTGCGGCGTTCCGCTGGCCTCGCGCGTAGCCGCAGGCGCCGCCGGCGTGCTGGCGCCGGTAGCCGCAGGCACCGCCACGGTGCCGTCATCGGTGGCGACGTGGGGTGCGCCGTTCGTCTCGCGCGCGGCGGCAGGGGCGGGCAGTGCGCACAGGTCGGTGAGCGTGGGCAGCAGGTCGACGTTGCTGGTCATCGTGTCCACGGTCGTGCCGGCCGGGATCACGCCCGGCAGGCGCAGCAGCAGGGCGGTGCGCAGGCCGGAGTCATAGGTGGTGTGCTTGGCGCGCGCGATCGCCGGGCCGTGCTCGGTGGTGAACACCACCAGGGTGTCGCCGGCCAGGCCGGCGCGGTCGATGGCGGCCAGGATCAGGCCGACGCGTCGGTCCAAGTCGTGGATCTGCCATGCCAGGGTGGCCAGGTCGCGGCGCGTGGCGGCGGTGTCGGGCAGGTAGGGCGGCACCTCGACGCGTTCGGCCAGCTCCGGGTCGAAGCGCGGGCCGAACGGGCGGTGGCACTGGGTGAACGACACCGACAGCAGGAAAGGGGAGCCGCCCGCGCCGGCCGCTTCGAGGAACGCCGCCGCGGTGGCGGCCTGCTCCTCGTGGCCCGTTTCGAGTTGCTCGGTAAAGCCCATCTCGTCCGGGTCATTGAGCACCATCAGCCGCCCGCACAGCACGGTGCGGTAGCCGGCGTCGCGGAAACGCGCCGCCAGCGGAGGCGCGTTTCCGCGCAACAGCAGCGTTTCCTGGCCGGCCACGCCCACCTCGTGCGGCATCAGGCCGGTGTAGATGGCGGCGCGGCTCGGCATGCAGATCGGCGCCGCCGCGATGTGCTCGCCGAAGCGCGCACCCTGCGCCGCCAGCGCGTCGAGGTGCGGGGTGTCCAGCCAGGGCCGCCCGTAGCAGCCGAGCCAGTCGCCCAGGTCGTGGCAGTCGATGTAGACTACGTTGGGCCGCGCGCTCGATCCTAATGCCGATTCCGTCGCGGCGTCACCGCCGACGTGCGGTTCGGCGAGTGTGCACCCGTCGTCGCGTTTCATATTCTGTCACCGTCGATCAGGAGATAGGTCGGCTGGCCATCCATATGGCCGGGATTACGACTATCCCGCAGAGCCACGGAATGGGGTTGAGTGCACTCTTGAGCCCAGGATGTGAAGGGTCGGCGGATGGTTTCTCCCCCCCGGCGTGCGGCGCGTAGGGTCACTACTGGTTAGACAACCAGTACGCCGCTATGCGAAGCGCCCGTGCCTGTTCTCCCTCAAGGACGCGATCATCGTCTTCGCCCTCATAGTTGACGAGAAGATCCAGCCGCGTCTGGAGTGCCTCGTACACCTGGATTGCGAAGAAGCTACGCGGGTCGAGAAGCTTCTTGACAACCAGTGGCAGGATCTCCGATCCGAGTTCAGTCAGTCTATCGAATTCGGGAAGCGTCCTCACGACCGTCGGGTCTGAACTGAACGTCACAGTCTGATTGCTATCGACCGCTTCCATCCATTCTGCAAAAAGAGTATCGAACCGATCCGCTAGTTCCCTGGGAACTGCGGAGACGAGCTCCTCAATGTGACTGGCCTCAAGGCCCGAGGAATCTTCCATTGTTGCTTCTCCGATGTCAGATAGCAATTCAGCGGCATTGCGCTTCAGGAGGAAAGCCCGAGATCGGGTGTAGAATGCCACGACTCGACCATACGATGGACTGATCAGTTCATCGAGGCCGTGCTGAATCCGAAGATCTGCGCCACACTTCGACTCCCATCGCAGACCGTGCCCCGGTCCGGAAATACTTCCGTGCGTCATACGAGATTTACTGTTTCCCCATGCAGCGATGGTACCATTGCTCGCTCTTCGGAAACCGGCTTTCTGATACATATTGTCGAAATCGCTGATATGCGGACCCGGCCAGATCCAACGATTGGTAACACCCAACGTCCAGGAGATGCAGTTGTACTGCCGTGTCGCTTCCCCGGTAACCACGGCACGTTGGACGTCCAATCGAGGGAAGTAGCCTCGAAACTTCGCCTTCTCCGCGTTCGTCATTTGTCGCGCCACGTCAAGTCTCCTCAAGTTCAGAGGCCACAACTGTGAACAATCGCGCCCCTACACGGAACCATCCACCCTGAAATTACCATACACACGTCATCGTCTGCAATTCCCTCATCAGTCGAGTTCAGTCAGCCAGTCAACTCAGTGCCAGTCAGCGGATAGTGGGATGGTGGGGACGGCGACGTGTTCATAGGATCAGGAAGTCGGGAAAAGACAGTCGCCGAGGTCGTGGCAGTCGATGTAGATGAGGTTGGGCTGCACGCCGCGTCCCTTGCGCGCCCCTCGCAGACCTACAGGGTGGCGTCTTCGCCGCGGGCGTGCGCCAGCTCGCGGGCGCTGGGGTTGACCGACGGCCGGAACGGCACCTCGCACACGCGCGCCGGCACTGGCTTGCCCGGTTCGACGGCGTACTCGTCCGGCAGGTGCACGGTCAGCTCGGTACCAATGGCGGACAGCGCCACCGGCACGTGGCCCAGGGCGATGTTGCAGCCCAGCTCCGGCGCGTGCCACGGCGAGGTGAGGTAGCCGATCGGGTCGCCGCCCGAGGCGTCGGAAACCAGCCAGAAATCGGGCGCGTAGTCGTCGATCGGCTTGCCGCCGAGGGTCATGCCGACCATCGTCATCGTGAACGGCGGATTGCCGGCGTCGACCTGCTCACGGATGCGCTCCAGCGCCGCCTTGCCGATGTAGTCGCCCTTCTTGCGGCGCGGCACCTGGTAGGCCAGGTTGCACTGGAAGGGCAGCGTCTCATGGTCGATGTCCTGGCCCCACGACAAGATGCCGGCCTGAATGCGGCGCTGGTGGCCGGGGGCGATCACCGAGAGCTGGTGCGCCTTGCCCGCCTCCAGCACCGCGTTCCACATCGCCTCGGCGTGCAACGTGGCGTCGCGCAGATAGATCTCGTAGCCCTTCTCGCCGGAGAAGCCGGACTGCGAGATCACCACCGCGCAGCCGCCGACCTCGGCTTCCAGGATGCCGTAGTAGGGGATGTGGCGGATGCCCTCTCCCACCAGGTCGGCCATCAGCGCCTCCGACTTGGGGCCCTGGATCTGCACCGGACAGACGTCGATCTCGTCGATCCGTACGTCCATGCGCAGGCCGACGTTGACGCCCTGCAGCCAGAACAGCAGGTCGGAGTCGGCCAGCGAGAACCAGAATTCATCCTCGGCCAAGCGCAGCAGCACCGGGTCGTTGAGGATGCCGCCGCGCTCATTGCACAGGATCACGTACTTGCCGTGCATCGGCGCGATGCGGGTGGCGTCGCGGGTAATCACATGGTCGACGAACCGCTCCGCGTCCGGTCCCTGCACGCGGATCTGCCGCTCCACCGCCACGTTCCACATGGTGACGTGGTGGGTCAGCGCCTCGTGTTCGGCAGCCGCGCCGCCATCCTCGGGCCGCACGTAGCCGCGCGGGTGATAGATGCGGTTGTACACCGTGGCCCGCCAGCAGCCCGCCTCGTGCGACAGGTGCCAGTAGGGCGACTTGCGCACGCGGTTGGAGATCAGCAGCTCGGTGGGGGTGCGCCCGCTCTGGCGCAGGTTGATCGGGACGATGCGGTCGGACTGGTCGACGTTGTGTGGTTGCGTGGTCATGATTGCTCCCTCGGCGCCAGGCTGAACGGCTCGCGCGCGAACACCCGGCGCACCATCGGCTCGAAGAATTCCAGCGCCAGCGATTCGTAATCGGGGTCGAACGCTGCCTGGTCCCAGCGGTGGCAGAAGTCCACCGCGTCCTGATACCACGGATGGTCGCGGTACTTGTCGCGTGCGTTGCGGTCGCGTCCTGAGTAGTGGGCGTAGTAGACGAGCTGGAACAACCCGTGGTGGCGCACGATCCAGTACGTCCGCTCGGTGACGTACGGGCGCAGGATGAGGGCGGACAACTCGCCGTGGCTGTGCGGGGCCAGCGGGTCGTCGATGTCGTGCAGCAGCGCCGCCGCCACCATCTCCTCGTCGGCGCCGTCCCGGTAGGCACGCGTCGCGGTCTGCAACGAGTGCTCCAGCCGATCCACCTGGTAGCCGGCCAGCGAGCCGGCCAGCGCGCGCAGTTGCGCCAGCACCCGGTCGGCTAGGCCGGCGGCGAACTCCACCTCGAACCGCGCCAGCAGTTCGTAGTCCTCGCGGGTGCCCTCCGCCATGGTCGTGAAGCTCACCGTGGCAGCGCTCGACGTTCCGCTACTCTGCATGCTTCTCCTCCCTGCACTGGTATGTATGCCGGATCGGTGCGCACGTCAATACGGTTTTGGGCGGTGCGCGAGACATGTTGGCGGGCATACCGTCCACTCCCGCAAAAATAGTTCAAAAACAGTTCGGAAAACGCTTGACAAGGCAGGTCGTCACCAGTCATTTGGTGAATCAAGTTCCCATCTACATGCTTCACATCGCCGGGGCCGCAATGGCCCCAGATCGGTCGCGACGGGTTGAGGTGATCGAACATGGTGCACTCCATCAGCAGGGTCGTCGAGAACGGCGATGCCATGGCGGCGGTTTGGCAGGGCGGGGAGGAGACCAGCCTTCCCTACCTTTGGTTGCGCGACAACTGCGGTTGCAGCGAGTGCCGCGTCGTGCAGACCACCGAGAAGCGGTTCCACATCTTCCGGGTCGCCCGTGAGATTCGGCCGTGGCAGGTGACCATCGAGCGTCCCGGGTGGGACGACGAGGAACTGGCCATCGTGTGGCCGGACGGCCACCGTACGCGCTACGGATCGCTTGAGATTCACTGCTTGACCGGTGAGCAGCTCCGTACGCACGACCACGTACGGTATTGGGATTCCAGCTTTCAGCCGCGCAGGTACGATTTCGGTCAGTTCCTGGGCGACGACCGCACGGCGGCCGACCTGATCGAGGAGTTCCTGCGCACCGGCGCGTGCGTGCTGGTCGACGCCCCCACCGAACCCGATTCGTCGGAGCAGCTCGCTGCCCGCCTCGGACCGATCCGCGAGGTGGTGTTCGATCGCATCCACAATGTGGTGGTGGATCCGAAGGGATACAGCATCGCCCACACCGCTCTGGCAATCGCGCCGCACAACGACTTCACCAGCTACAACTGGCCGCCGAGTGTGCAGGTGCTGCACATGCTGGCCAACGAGTGCGAAGGGGGCGAGTCCTCGATCGTGGACGGCTTCCGGGTGCTTGACGGGTTGCGCCGCGACCATCCCGGCCTGTTCGAAGTGTTGTGCACGGTGCCGGTGCCGTTCCGTCTGGCCAGCGAGCGGGACGAGAGCTACGCGGTCAATCCCATGGTCGAGCTCGACAGTGACGGCCAGGTCAGGTTGTTGCGCTGCAACACCCAGCAAATGAAGACCATTCCCCTTTCCGAGCTCCGCCTGGGCGACTTCTACGCCGCCTACCACGAGTTGTCCAAGCGGGTGAACGCGGCTGTCTCCCAGGCCTTCTTCCGGTTGGCCGGCGGGCAGATCCTGTTGATCGCCGCGCACCGTGTGCTGCACGGCCGCACCGAGTTGCTCTCCGGCGGCCGGCGCCACCTGCAGGACGCCTACTTCGAGCACGACAACATGCGCAACCACCTCGCCCTGCTGCGCCGCACCGGCCGGGTCTGAGAGCTGGTCCGGCTCGACGGCGATGCCACCCGAAATAACTTGACCGCGCGCTAGAATCCCGGTTGTTTAATGTTGGAGGTCTTAATGATGAAGAGAACACCGTTTTTTCTGTTGGGCGCGGCACTGGTGGCCGTCGCCCTGGTCGGGTGCGACAGCGCCGTTTCGACTGCAAAGCTGGTCAAGGTGACCATTTCCTACGAGGACGAAGTCGAGGGCGGGACCAGACACCTGTCTGACGGCGTCTGGGTTCTCGTCGGTGCGGACCAGGCCAACCCGCTGTTCACCAAGGACAGCGCCGACGACAAGGCCATGGGCCTGAAGCCGCTGGCCGAGACCGGCATGAACGCCGAGTTGGCGGCATACGTTAGCAATGGCAGGGTGTCTGGCACGTTCAAGGGGGCGAATACCGGCAAGACCGGTACGACCACGTTCAGTCTGATCGCGACACCCGGCAGCAAGCTCTACTTCGCTACCATGGTTGCCCCCTCGAACGACTGGTTCGCCGCACCGGGCGCCGGCGGTATCGAATTGTTCGACGAAGACGGAGCGGTCAATTCCGCCGCCCCCACGATCTACGTGTGGGATGCAGGAACGGAAGAGGATGTCGAGAATCCGCATCCGCCGGACGACGACGGACCCGATGACGACGCGACCGTCCGCATTCTCACGGACACGATGTTCAGTGTCACGGTCACTGTAGAAGAAATCTAGCAGCCGTCTGAACCGCGGCATTTTGCGACGGCCCCCACGCCTTCCGAGCGAAGCGTGGGGGTCTTTTTTTGCCGCGGGTGTTCGGCATCGTGGGCCGCCTTGACCCGTTACTGACATACGCCACCATTGGCAGGTATGGAAAAGGCAACTGGATCGGGTTCGCGGGCGGTACCGGAGCGGGCGAAGATCGTGGTGATCGGCGCCGGGATTGTGGGCAACTGTCTGGTCGGGCACCTCGCCGAGCTGGGGTGGGATGAGCTGGTGCTGATCGACAAGGGGCCGCTGCCCAATCCGGGCGGCTCCACCGGCCACGCGTCGAATTTCATCTTCCCTACCGATCACAACCGCGAGATCGCCATGCTGACGCTGGAGAGCCAGCGCCAGTACCAGGAGTTGGGGGTGAACACCACCTGCGGCGGGGTCGAGGTGGCGCGCACCGAGGAGCGCATGGAGGAGCTGCGCCGGCGCATGACCTCGGCGCGTTCCTGGGGCATCGAGACCGAGCTGCTCACCCCCGACGAGGTGGTGGCCAGGGTGCCGTTCGTCGACGGCGCGGTGATCAAGGGCGGCTTCTACACCCCGGCCGTGTCGGTGGTGGACTCGGTGAAGGCGGGTACCATCATGCGCGAGCGGGCGCTGGCCAGGGGCGTGCTGATCGTGCTGGACAATACCGAGGTGACCGGGCTGGAGGTGGAGCGGAGCGCGTACGACCGGCCGCGCATCAGCGCCGTGGCGACCGGCCGCGGCACCATCGCCGCCGACCACGTGGTGATCGCCTGCGGCGTGTGGAGCCCGCGCATTGCCGCCATGGCTGGCGCAAACATCCCGCTCACCCCGGCGGTGCACCAGATGGCCGACATGGGCCCGATCGACCTGATGAGCAGAACCGGCAACGAGATCGGCTACCCGATCGTGCGCGACATGGACGTGTTCATGTACGAGCGCCAGAGCCACGAGGCGATGGAGGTGGGCTCCTACGCGCATCGCCCGATCCTGGTGCGCCCGGACGACATCCCCTCGCTCGCCGAGGCGGAGCGCTCGCCCACCGAACTGCCGTTCACCGATGACGACTTCGTCCCGCAACTCGGCCACGCGCGCGAGGTCATGGGCGAGTTGCTCGCCGGCTCCGAGATGCAGTATTCGGTGAACGGGCTGCTGTCGCTGACGCCGGATACCCACCAGGTGCTCGGCGAGACCGCCGAGGTGGAGAAGCTGTGGTCGGCGGCGGCGGTGTGGATCAAGGAGGGGCCCGGCAGCGCGCGCCTGATCGCGGAGTGGATCACCTACGGCTACCCGCGCCTGTGCGACCCGCACGCCTCCGACATCACCCGCTTCTACGCCCACGAGCGCACCGAACAGCACATCCGGGGGCGCTGCGACGAGCACTTCAACAAGACCTACGGCATCGTGCATCCGCGCGAGCAGTGGGCATCCGAGCGCGGCATGAACCGCGCCCCGTTCCACGACCGCACCGCGGCCCTGGGCGCCGAATACTACGAGGCGCGCGGCTGGGAGCGCCCGCAGTGGTATGCGTCGAACGCCGACCTGGTGACGCGCTACGGCGTGCCCGACCGCCCGCACGAGTGGGACCGCCGCTGGTGGTCGCCGATCAGCAACGGCGAGCACCTGTACCTGCGCGACAAGGTGGGCATCGTCGACCTGAGCGCGTTCCAGATCTTCGACGTGTCGGGTCCCGGCGTGGTGCCCTACCTGGAGCGGCTGACCGTCAACAAGTGCGACCGCCCGGTGGGCAGCTCGATCTATACCCCGCTGCTCACCCCGGACGGCGGCATCCGTGCCGACCTCACTATCCAGCGGCTGGCCGCCGACCGCTTCCGGATCGTCACCGGCGCCTTCGACGGGGCGCGCGACGAGGTGTGGTTCCGCCGCCACCTGCCGGCAAATGGCTCGGTGCAGTTCGAGAACCGGTCGTCGGCGCTGTGCACTATCGGCGTGTGGGGCCCGGAGGCGCCCGCGCTGCTCGCCGGCAGCACGGAAACCGGCCTGTCGCAGGCGGAGTTCCCCTACGGCACGGTGCGGGACGCGATCATCGACGGCGTCCCCGTGACCATGCTGCGCATCTCCTACGTCGGCGAGAGCGGCTGGGAGATTACCACCGCCATGCAGCACGGCGTGCGCCTGTGGGACGCGCTGTGGGAGGCGGGCCGCCCGTTCGACGCCCGCCCGGTCGGCATCGGCGTGTATGGCACCACCGGGCGCATGGAGAAGGGCTACCTGCTGATGGGCTCCGACCTGACCGCCGAGTACTCGCCGGTGGAGGCCGGCCTCGCCCGTCCGCGCGTGAAGCGGGACGACTTCATCGGCAAGCAGGCCTACCTGAAGGCGCGCGCCGCCGCACCGGTGGCGAAGATGTGCGCGCTGACCATGGACGGCCACACCGGCGCCGCCGGCATCGACCGCTTCCCGACCGGCGGCAACGAGCCGATCCTGACCGCGGCCGGCGCGCGCATCGTCGATGCCCACGGCCGCGAGTCGCGCGTCACCTCCGCCGGCATGGGGCCGTCGGTGGGCAACTACCTGCTGTTCGCCTACCTGCCGCCCGAGCACGCCGCGCCCGGCAATCGCCTGCAGGTGCTGTACATGAACGAGCCCTTCCCGGTCACCGTCGCCCCCGGCCTGGCCCTGTTCGATCCCGGCGACACCCGCATGAAGGCATAGCGTCCGGGGCATCGCCGGCTGTGACCAGGTGCACCACCCGCCGGCGATAGCTATTGCGGCTAGTAGCTCGCTGCGCCGGCGGCCTGCACGTATTCCAGGCTCTGGTGGCGGAAGTAGGTGTTGTACAGCTCGGCGTAGTGGCCGCCGGCATCGAGCAGGCGCTGGTGGGAGCCTTCCTCGATGATGCGCCCGGAGCGCAGCACGACGATGCGGTCGGCCTGCTTGATGGTGGACAGCCGGTGCGCGATCACCATGGCGGTGCGGTCGTGCAGCAGCTCGTCGAGCCCCTCCTGAATCAGCGCCTCGGTGAACGGATCCACGCTGGCGGTGGCCTCGTCGAGGATGATGATTGCCGGCTCCTGCAGTACCACCCGCGCCAGGGCGATGAGCTGGCGCTGGCCCAGCGACAGGTTGCGCCCGCGCTCCGCCACCGCGGTGGTCAGCCCATCCGGTAACGTGGCGATCCAGTCGCCGCCGCCGACGCGGTGCGCCGCGGCGGTCACCTCGGCGTCGCCGGCGTCGCTGCGCCCGTAGCGGATGTTGTCGAGCACGCTGCCGTTGAACAGGAACGGCACCTGGGTCACGAAGCCGAGCTGGGTGCGGAAGCCGGCCAGGTCGAGCGAGCGGATGTCGCGTCCATCGACCAGGATCTCGCCCTTCTGGTACTCGTACAAGCGCGCCACCAGCTTGGTGATGCTCGACTTGCCGGAGCCGGTGTGGCCGACCAGCGCCACCGTCTCGCCCGGCGCCACGCGCAGCGAGAAATCGTCGAACACGGGTTCGCCTTGCTTGTAGTGGAAACTGACGTTGCGCAACTCGATGGCGCCGGCCAGCGCCGGCACCCGCTGCGATCCGGTCTGGGCAACCTGCGGTTCGGCGTCGAGCAGGGCGAACACCCGCTCCCCGGCGGCCAGGCCGAGCTGAAACTGGCTCCAGAACGAGGCGATGGAGGTGAGCGGGAACCACATCAGGCCCACCGCCTGCAGGAACAGATACCACTCGCCGGTGGTCAGTCCGCCGTCGGCCGCGCGCAATCCGCCGATATAGGCGAGCGTGGCATTGCCGATCCCGGCGATCAGGAACAGGACCGGGAAGATGCTCGCGAACACCACCCCGGCGCGCCAGTTCAGGCGGAACGATCGCCGGTTCACGTCGGCGAACTGGTCGTACAGCGTCTGCTCCTTGCGGAACGACTTGGCGATGCCGATGCCGCTCACCGTCTCATGCACGTGCGCGCTCACCTCGGCCACCGCGCGCCGCGACTGCGTGACCACGTCGCGCGCGATGCGGCGAAACGCCAGCGCCACGCCCGCCACCAGCGGTACCAGCGCCAGCGTGATGAGCGTCAGCACCGGGTCGACGGTGGCCAGGTAGACGAAGATCAGCAGCACCAGGACGGTCTGGCTCACCACCTCCATCGACAGCGTCACCACCTCCGAGAACGCCTGCGTATCGGCGGTGACCCGGCTGACGATCTTGCCGGTGGGGTACTGGTCGTAGAACGACAGGTCGTGGTGCATCAGCGCGTCGAAGGCGTCGCGGCGCAGGCGCAGCACCACGTTGCCGATGGCGCGCGAGCCGAGCACGCGGCGCACCGCGTTCAGCCCCCAGCTGCCGGTGTTGAGCACGGCGATGGCCACCACGATGGCCACGATGACGCCGGTTGAGGTGCCCGCGTCGGCGACCTGGTCGATGGCGTGCGACATCACCGCCGGGAACGCCGCGCCGAGAATCGAGGACCCCGCAACCACCGCCGAGACAATCAGCATGCGCCGGCCCTCGGTGCGGAAGTAGGCGAAGATGCGGCCCACCAGCTCGCGGTCGCTGTAGGTGCGGTCGTACTCCTCGGCGCCGATGCCGTCCATCAGGAACGCCATCTAGCGTACGCCTCCCGCGATCGGCGCGCCGGCCGCCGGCACCGCGCTCGCCGCCGATCGCAGCGCCGGCAGCTCGATGTCGTAGTGGCTGAAGATGCGCCGGTATGCGGTCGAGGTGGCGAGCAACTCGTCGTGGGTGCCGGCCGCCGCCAGCCGCCCGCCGGCCAGCACCAGGATGCGGTCGGCCCAGCGGATCTGGGACAGGCGGTGGGTGATGATCAGCGTCGTGCGCCCGCGCTGCACGGTGCGCAGGGCGCGCTGGATTTCATCCTCGGTCTTGCTGTCGATGGCGCTGGTCGAATCGTCCAGAATGAGGATGCGCGGATCCTTGAGAAAGGCGCGCGCCAGGGCGAGCCGCTGCCGTTGGCCGCCGGACAGGGTCACGCCGCGCTCGCCGATGGTGGTGTCGTAGCCATCCTGAAAACCGGTAATGAAGCCGTGCGCGGCGGCGGCGCGGGCGGCGGATTCGATGTCACGCTGGCTGGCGTCGGGGCGGGCGAAGGCGATGTTCTCGGCCACGGTGCGCGAGAACAGGAATACGTCCTGCTCGATGTTGGCGATCTGCGAGCGCAGGCTGGTCAGGTTCCAGGCCCGCAGGTCGACGCCGTCCACGGTGATTCGTCCCGCGCCGGGGTCGTAGGTGCGGTTGACCAGTTGCGTCAGCGTGGTCTTGCCGGATCCGGTCTGGCCGACGATCGCCACCGTCTCGCCGGCCTCGATGCGCACGTCGATGTCCGACAGCGCTTTCTGGCCGTCGCGATACCCGAACGACAAGCCTTCGAAGGCGATGGCGCCGCGCACCGCCGCCTGCCGGCCGCCGGTGTTCTGGTCCAGTTCGGTGGTCGCGGTGAGCACCGACAGGACGCGGCGCGCGCTGGCGATGCCGGTCTGCACCATCGCGAACGAGAACGCGGACATGAAAGCGGGAATACGCAGCAGGTTCATCAGCCCGACCAGCGCGATCAGCTCGCTGAGCTCGATGCCGCCGGCGCGCAGCAGCAGGATGCCGTGCAGGAACGCCAGCGCCACCGCCACGCCGAACATCAGCATCGGCACGTACAGCGCCTCGATGCGCCCCTGGCGCACGAACAGGTCGCGGAACAGCGCGGCGCTGGCGTGGAACCGCTTGCGCTCCCAGGTCTCCCGCACCGCGGCCTTGACCAGTTCGATGCCGGACACCGCCTCCTCGGCGGTGGCGGTCACCCGCCCGTACTGGGTGCGCTGCTCCATCAGCACCGGGCCGAGGCGGCGCGTGTAGCGGCGCACGGCGAATATGAATGCCACCGCGAACAGCACCGGCACCACCAGCAGCCGCGGATCGAGCAGGGTCACATACACCAGCGGCGCGACGAATCCCAGCACCATGTCGGACATGAACATCAGGCCGGGATGCACCATCTGGTTGAGATGGCGGGTGTCGTCGGTGGCGCGGGCGACCAGGTCGCCGACCCGTTGGCGATTGTGATAGGTCTGGCTCTTGCCGAGCAGGCTGCGGTACAACTCGTCGCGGGCGTCGCGTTCCAGGCGATGGCCGAGCGTCACCGCACACAGGCTGGAGCACATGGCGGCGATGGAGTCGCCGACGAGCACCGCCAGCAGCGTGGCCGCCGCGACCAGCAGGACGGTTCCGGCGCCGCCGTCGATCACCACCTGCGCGACCCTGCCGATCATCACCGGGCCGAGACCGAACAGCGACCAGGCGGCGATCGAGCACACCGCCGCACCGGTCGCCAGGAACGGATGGTGACGCAGGTGCGAAAACACCCAACGCAGCGGCGAGCGGGTGTCGTAGCCGCGGCCCTCGGTGGCGACTCCGGAAGCGGTGAATTCCGTGATCACGGGCGCTGCGCGGGCTCGTCCGCGAATCGTGTCCAGCGGACAAGCCCCGTGCGCCGGGTCTCGGGGGCTTTGGCGTCACGAGGTGACGGTCTGATCACGGCCGTACAAGTTTACCCATTTCGCCCGCCAAGTTCACTCTTTGGCGCCACCGCCGAGCCGGGTACGCGAGTTGAGCACGGCATAGCCGCCGACCGCCAGCACCCCGACCAGGAGCGGAATCACCTGGGTGGCGAGGGCGCGCGCCAGGCCGACGTTGTCGGCCATCATGCCGACCGCGGAGGCGCCGATCCCTCCCGGCAGCCAGCCGAGCCCCATGATCATGCCGCCCGCCAGGCCGATATTCCGCGGCCACGCTTCCTGGGCAATGACGATCGCCACCGGGTAGGTGGCGCCGATCAGGCAGCCGATGGCGGCGGTGAGCAGCAGGAGTGCCGCCGGTCCGCCGCCCGGTCCCACCGCCAGCAGGGCGGCGTTGGCGGGCACCAGCAGCAGGCCGGCCGCCAGCAGCACCTGCCAGCGGCCCACCCGGTCGGACAGCGCGCCGCCGAGCACCGCGCCGGCGGGCAGGCTGCCGGCCAGCACGAACAGCACCTGCGCGATGCCGACTCGGGCGCCGTCGTGCTGCGCCACCCACAGCGGCAGGTAGGTGGTCAGCGACACCTGGTACCAGGCGCGCGCCATGGCGAACAGCGTAATAAGCCCGAGCGCAAGGACGGCCGCTCCGGCGCCGCCGGCCACCGGTGCCTTGGGCGCAATCGGAGCGGCGCGCTCCGATGCGGTGGCTGACGCCGGACCCGCCAAGCGGTGCGCCGGATGCGGATCGCCGTCCGCACGCGCGTGCCTCGAAACGACCGACGGCGAAGCGGCGTCCGGTGCGGCGCCAGCATGGCCAAGCCTGCGCCCGCGCCGGGCCGACTCACCATCGCCGGGACAGACGACGCTGGCTGCGCGACGCTCGCGGCGTCCCGGCGTGGTGGCGCCAAAGGCGGCGGCGGGGACAGCGCCGTGACGGGCCAGTTGGAACAGGATGAGGGCGGCGGCGGCGGCCAGGGGAATGGTCACCAGGGTGCCGGCCAACCCCTGCCAGCCGATCACCGCGGCCAACAGCAGCGGGCTCAGGGCGGCGCCGGCGTTGCCGCCCACCGAGAAGATCGACATTGCCGCGCCGCGCCGCCGGCTGCGCGCCGTCGTCGCCACCACCGAGCCGGCGGGGTGGAACAGCGCCGAGCCCAGGCCGCCCAAGGCGACCGCGGCCAGCAGCGGCCAAAAACTGCCGGCGAGCCCGACGAGCCCGTAGAACAGGCCGCACCAGAGCACCGCGGCAATCACCAGCCGGCCGGCGTCGAAGCGGCGCAGCAGCATCGCGAACAGCGGCTGCGGGAGGGTCATGCCGAGCGTGGCGACCAGGGTCACGGTGCCGACCTGGGCGAACGAAAACCCCGCCTCCGCCACCAGGACCGGGTACACGATTGGCAGGAAGTTGGACACCAGTTCCAGGCCCAAGTGCCCGGTGGCGGCGAACAGCGCGACCGCGGCCAGCCCGCCGGCGGCCGGCACGTCGGGGGCCACCGGCGCAGGTGCCGTGCGCGGCGCGCGCTCGGTGCGGGTCGGCATGGCGCGCATGCTCGCGCGCATGCCCGCCGCCATGCAAGCGGCCTCGGCGCCGCTGCCGCCGCTGGCTTGCGCGCCGGCGAGCCCGGCGATTCGGCGGCGCTCCACCACGATTTGGTCGAGGCCGACGCGCGACCCGCTCGCCTTCACGGCGGACCACGCGCGAGGCGGTGCCGCGCACCGCGGCAGCTCGCACGTCTCACGTTGCCGGGTCTTGCGGGGTCTGCCGTTCTTGCCGTTCGCGGCATGGCCACGGCCGGGCCGGCAGCGTACAATGGATAACAGACATGGCAGTGAGCAATCATCAGGTGGCCGTTCTCGGGGCCAGCCGCAATCGGCAGCGCTATGCCAACCGCGCCGTGCGCGCGCTGCAACAGCACGGCTACGACGTGGTGCCGATCAATCCGGCGCACGACGACATAGAGGGTTTGCGCGCGGTGCCCGATCTGGCCGCGCTGGAGGGCCAAGTGCACACCCTCACCGTGTACGTCGGCCCGCACCACATCGTGCCGCTGATCGACGGCATCGTCGCCGCCCGCCCGCGGCGGGTCATCCTCAACCCCGGCACCGAGTCGGAGCAGTTGCAGCGCACGCTCGACGAGCACGGCATTCCGTATCTGGAGGCGTGCACGCTCGTGCTCCTGGCCACCGGCCAATTCGAGAGCGCATTGGCGCCGACGCCGCTCGACGCTTCCGCGGCCGGGAGCGGTTCGTGAGCGCGGCGACGTTGCGCGACAGCGAGTTCGCAAGCGGCAAGCAGGAGGCGCGCGGCGAGCGCGCGGTGGTTGCCACCAAGCACCGGCTGGCGAGCGCTGCTGCCCTGGAGATGCTGCGCTGCGGCGGCAACGTGATCGATGCGGCGGTGGCGGCGGCGTTCGCCGTCGGCGTCGTCGAGCCATCGTGCAGCGGCATCGGCGGCGGCGGCTACCTGGTGTACCAGGTGGGCGAGCGCGGCGGCGTGTTCGGATTCCCGATGCGCGCGCCGCTGGGGGTGACCCCGAACATGTACCGGCTCACCGGCGCGCCCGCGGTGGGGGCGTTCGGCTGGCCGGGGGTCGAGGATGACGCCAACCTGGAAGGGCCGCGCTCGGTCGCCACGCCCGGCGCGGTCGCCGGACTCACCGCCGCCCACCGGGAACTGGGGCGGCTGCCGCTGGATGAGGTGCTGGCCCCGGCCATCGAGCTGGCGCGCGGCGGCTTCGCGCCGGAGTTCCATGACCTGATGGCGTTCGGCCAGCAGGCCGGCAAGCTGAGCCGCCACGCGGAGCTGCGGCGGGTGTTGTTGCCGGGCGGCGAGCTGCCCTTCGGCATGCAGATCCCCGGCCCTGGCTACCGGCGCGGCGAGCCGGTGCGCGCGGAACCGGCGAAACTTCGCCAGCCGGAACTGGCCGACACCCTGGAGGAGATCGCCAGAGGCGGCGTCGACGGCTTCTACCGCAGCGGCGTCGCCAACCGCCTCGTCGAGGCCGTGCAGGCCGGCGGCGGCGTGCTCAGCCGCGCCGACCTGGAGACCTACCGGCCGTTGCACTGGCATGCGGGCGGCGACGGTGACGGGCCGCTGGAGGTACGCTACCGCGACCTGCGCGTGCGGGTGGCGCCGTTCGCCAGCGGCGGCATTACCAGCGCCATGACCCTGCAACTGCTTGCCAACACCGATCTGGCCGCCTGTGGCCATAACAGCGCCGAGGCGTTGCACCGCTACATCTGCGCCGCCCGCCTCGCCTACGCCGACCGGTTCGCCTTCCTGGCCGACCCCGAGAGCGCTGACGTGCCATGGCGGGGCCTCACCTCGCCCGCCTACGCCGCGCGCCGCTGGCAGGCGGTCGGTCGCAAGGCGCCGCGCCACTTCAAGGCCGGCGACCCGTGGCAGGATGAGGGCAGGCGCGCGCCGCGGCGGCCGCCCGGCAGCGCGCCCGGCTACCAGGACGGCACCACCCACCTGTGCGTGCTGGACGGCGCCGGCAACGCGGTGTCGCTCACCAACACGCTGATGGCCGGGTTCGGTTCCGGCGTGGTAGCGCCCGGCACCGGCGTGATCCTCAACAACGGCATGATGTGGTTCGACCCGGTGCCCGGCCACGTCAACTCGATCGCGCCGCGCAAGCTGCCGCTCAACAACATGTCGCCGCTGCTGGTGCTCGACGGCGGCGGGGCGCGGCTGGCGGTAGGGGCCTCCGGCGGGCGCCGCATCACCAACTGCGTGACCAGCCTGGTGGTGAAGATGCTCGACTTCGGGCTCGGCCCGCAGGCCGCCATCGACGCGCCGCGGCTCGACTGCAGCACCCCGCTGACCGCGGTCGACGGCCGCGTCGACGGCGCCGTGATCGACGAGTTGCGCGCGCGCCGCCATCATGTGGGGAGCATCGATCCGCGCTACGTCACCGAGGGCTTGAGCCCGTTCGCCAGCCCGGTCGCCCTGGCGCGCGATGGCGACGGCCTGCGCGGCGGCGCCGATACCTTCCACAGCGCGCACGCGGCGGGGTTGTGATGCAGGCGCTGATCACCGGGCCGATCGATGCCCGGCACACCGTGATCCTGGCGCACGCCGCCTCGCAAGCGATGGATCACGAGGCCATGAACGCGCTCGCCGACGGTCTGAACGACGCTGGGCTGCGCGTGGCGCGGTTCGAGTTCCCGTACATGCATCGCCGCCGCTCCAACGGCCGCGGCGGTGCGCCCGATCGCCAGCCGGTTCTGGAGCAGACCTGGCGCGAGGTGATCGCGCGGGTCAGGGTGGCGGTCGGCGGCGACGTGGCGATCGGCGGGCGCTCCCTGGGCGGCCGCATCGCCAGCCTGGTGGCCGACGACTGCGCCGCGCAGGCGCTGATCTGCTATGCCTATCCGTTCCACCCGACCGGGCGGCCCGACAAGCTGCGCACCGCGCACTTGGCGACCCTGCGCACGCCGACCCTGATCCTGCAGGGCGAGCGCGACCCGTTCGGCAACCGCGACGACGTGGCCGGCTACGACCTGTCGCCGGCGATCACCGTGCACTGGATCGGCGACGGCGACCACGCCTTCATGCCGCGCAAGCGCTCCGGCCGCACCCTGGAACAGAACACCGCCGAGGCCGTACGGCAGACCATAGCCTTCCTCGACCGGTAGACGGGGCGAGGCCGGCGGGGGTCAGGTGATGGTGACTTGGGCCTTGCGGTTCGGGCGGGTGTGCAGGTGCGGGTGGCCGGGCATCGAGACCGCCAGCCGGATCGAGGGGGTGTCGCCCTGCGGCAGGATGTGGTGGAAGGTGAGCGCCGGCACGAAAATGAAGTCGCCCGCCTTGGCGCGCACCGGCTCGGCGCGGCCCTCGATCAGCCAATGGATCTCGCCCTCCAGCACCAGCCACCACTCGTCGTAGTCGTGCACGTGGTTGTCGGTGGTGACGGCCGCGGTCTGGCAGATCGCGGTGCCCAACACGTATTCGGACAGCACTACTTGGCGTGCCCACGGCGGCGGTCCCATCTCGCGCTTGATCTCGTCCAGGTTGATCGTGTTCAGGGCACTGCTGAGAATCGGGTCGGCTGCCATTCTTTGTCTCCCTTTGCGGGCATGATACGATGCCGCGGGCGAACGGTGCAAAGCGCTCCCGACGCCGCATTGCCGCATTGCCGCCGCCGCGAACCCGCCCGCCGCCACCGTGTGCCGGGCCACGGAGTGCCAACCGATGAAGATTGCCGATCTGACCACCTATGCGGTGGCCACCCCGCCACCCCACAAGGGGGGACCCTACTGGGTGTTCCTGAAATTGACCACCGACAACGGCATCGCCGGCTACGGAGAGGTGTACGGCGTGCCGTTCAATCCGTTGCGGGTGACCGGCCTCATCGAGGACATCTTCGAGCGCCACGTCGCCGGCTGGGACCCGTTCCGGATCGAGCGCCTGTGGCGCACCGTGTACGCCAGCGGCTACAACCAGCATCCCGACTTTACCGTGATCGGCGTGCTGAGCGGCATCGAGATTGCCTGCTGGGACATCATCGGCAAGGCGCTGGATCAGCCGATCTACAACCTGCTCGGCGGCAAGGTGCACGAGCGGCTGCGCTCCTACACGTACCTGTACCCGGAGCCGGTCACCGGAGGGCCGCCGCCCGGCCGCGCGACCCAGGTGCAGATGGACCCGGTGGCGGCGCCGCAACGGGCCGCGGCGTACGCGGAGCAGGGCTTCACGGCCGTGAAGCTCGATCCGGTCCACCACATGTCGGTGCTCGACCCGCACCAGCTTACCCTGCACGAGCTGGACAACACGGAGCTGGTGGTGCGCAACGTGCGCGAGGCGGTCGGCCGCCGTTGCGACCTGCTGATCGGCACGCACGGGCAGATGTCCGCCGCCGCGGCGATCCGCCTGGCCAAGCGTCTGGAGCAGTTCGACCCGCTGTGGTTCGAGGAGCCGGTGCCGCCGGAGAACCGCGCCGAGATGGCGGTGGTGGCGCGCGGCACCAGCATCCCGGTGGCCACCGGTGAGCGGCTGGCGACCAAGTACGAGTACGCCGACTTGCTCAACCGGCAGGCGGCGGCGATCCTGCAGCCGGCGCTGGCGCGCGTCGGCGGCATCCTGGAGGCGAAGAAGATCGCCGGCATGGCCGAGGCGCACTACGTGCACGTTGCCCCGCACCTGTACGCCGGACCGATCGAGGCGGCCGCCAACATCCAGTTGGCGACCTGCACTCCCAACTTCCTCATTCAGGAGAGCATCGAGACGTTCGGCGGCTTCTATGCGGAGCTCCTGAAGCGGCCGTTACAGTGGCAGGACGGCTACATCATCCCGCCGGCCGGCCCCGGCTTGGGGGTCGAGTTGAACGAAGAGGTCGCGGTGCGCCATGCTTACACCGCGGCCGAGGTGTTTCCGCGGACTGCTGATTGAGGTGCACATGAAGATTCTGGTTACCAATAGCTGGATCTCCCCCCACGTCGAGGAGATCAGGGGCGACTTTCCGACCGTGGAGTTCGTGATCCCGAACGGCGACGAGGACAAGACCGCCGCCGCGGCCGACGCCGAGGTGGCGTTCGGCAGCGTCACCGCCGAACTGCTGGCGGCCGCGCCCCGCCTGAAGTGGGTGCACGCCGCGAGCGCCGGCGTGGAGTGGATGCCGCCGGAGCTGGCCGCCACCGACATCGTGGTCACCAACACCCGCGGCGCGCACGCTTCGACCATTGCCGAACACGGCTTCGGGATGCTGGTCTACCTGGCGCGGCGGTTCGAGGATCTGCGCCAGGCGCAGCGCGACAAGGTATGGCTGCGCCCGCCGCCGCAACCCACCGTGGCGCTGGCCGGCATGATCATGGGCGTGATCGGGCTCGGCAACATCGGGCGTGCGATCGCGGTCCGGGCGCACGCGTTCGAGATGCGGGTGATCGCGGTCGATGCGCACGCGGTGGTGCAGCCGGAGTACGTGGCGGAACTGGGCCTGCTCGACGGCCTGGACGACCTGCTGCGCCGCGCCGACGTGGTGGCGGTGGCGGTGCCGATCACGGATGCCACGCGCGCCATGCTGAGCCCGGAGCGGTTGGGCCTGCTGAAGCGGGGCGCCTACCTGCTGGCCCTCTCCCGCGGCGGGATTGTCGATGAGCCGGCCCTGGCGCGCATGCTGCGGGAAGGCGCCCTGGCGGGCGCCGGCCTGGACGTGACCGCGGTCGAGCCGCTGCCCGCCGACAGCGAGTTGTGGGACGCGCCCAACATCCTGATCAGCCCGCACTCTTCGCCCGTGTCGGCCCGCACTGCTGAGCTGGTCACCACGATCATGCGGCGCAACCTGACCCACTACCTCGCTGGCGAACCGCTGGACAACCTGGTAGACAAGAAGCTCGGCTACTGAGGGCGGTCCGTCCGCCTCCCAGATCAGGCTTCCGCCGCGGCCAACCAGCGGCGCAGTACTTCCCGGTTGCGCTCGATCAGCCGCCGCTGGTCGGGCCACAGCATGTCGGGCAGCGCCTCGATCGGGAACCAGCGCGGCGGATGGGGATGCGCGTCGCGGTCGAGCGGCGTGGCGTCGCGTTCCTCGGTGGCGTAGGCGAAGATGTGGGTGACGGTCCAGTCGGCGCGATCGAAGGTGAGGCGTTCCAGCACGCCGACCTTGCCGAGCAGGGTGAGCCGGGTGAACCCCGCCTCCTCGGCGATCTCGCGCCGCGCCGCCTCCTCGATCGCCTCGCCGGCTTCCACGCCGCCCTTGGGAATCAGGTAGGCCGGCCAGTCGCCCTCGCGGACCAGCGCCACGACCGCCTGCCCGTCCCGCAGCGCGCACACCAGCCCGCCGGCGGTCAGCCGCTCCGGCGTGCCGGGCGGCCGCTCATACCAGCTCGCGTCGATCTCCATTGCCATTCCCGGATCATAGCCAAGGGCGCCGCCCGCAACCACCGGGGACGGCGGGCGGGTGCGGGCGGGCGGACGGACCTGCGCGAACGCCGGGTTCCGGGTGCCTGGCGGGACCTCAGGAAGTCGTCTGGGTCTGGTCTGGTCGTACTGGTCGTAGCGTCGAGCGCGCGCCACTTGGCGAATACCCCCTGCGAGTTGCACATTCTACCCTTCCCCGATGTACGCAAACCCTAGCAACGATCACGTCCGCAACGTCGCCATAATCGCTCACGTCGATCATGGCAAAACCACCCTGGTTGATGCCATGTTCCAGCAGTCTGGAATCTACCGGTCCGGACAGGCCACCGTCGATCGCGCCATGGATCGCATGGACCTCGAACGCGAGCGCGGCATCACCATCACCGCCAAGAACTGTGCCATTCGCTGGCGCGGCGTCAAGATCAACATCGTCGACACCCCCGGGCACGCCGACTTCGGCGGCGAGGTCGAGCGCGCGCTATCCATGGTCGACGGCGCCATCTTGCTGGTAGACGCTGCCGAAGGGCCGCTGCCGCAAACCCGCTTCGTGTTGGCCAAGGCGCTCGAGCTGGGGCTGAAGATTCTGTTGGTCATCAACAAGATCGATCGATCGGACGCGCGCCCGGCGCAGACCGCGGACGACGTGCTGGAGTTACTGCTGGAGCTCGACGCGCACGAGGACCACCTCGAACCACCGACGTTGTATGCGATAGGCCGCGCGGGAGTCGCCAGGGCTACCCCGGACGGCGCCGAGCAGAACCTCGACCTGCTGTTGGACACCATCGTCAAGGAAGTGCCCGCGCCGACGATCAGCGGCGCGCCGGATGCGCCGTTTCAGATGCTCGTATCCGATCTCGGTTACGCCGATCACCTCGGGCGCTTGGCGATCGGCAAGATCTACAGCGGCGGCGTGGCCTCCAACGACCAACTGGTGCGGTTGGGCGCCACCGACAGCCAGCCGCTGCGGGTTACGCGCATCCAGCTCTATGAGGGTCCTGCCTTGGTGACCGCCGCTACGGTCGCCGCGGGCGACATCGTGGTGCTCGCCGGCGTCGACGATGTGCAGATCGGCGATACCATCTGCACATCGGCCGGTGCAGCGCCGCTGCCGCGGATCCAGATCGACCAGCCAACCGTGGCGATGCGGTTCGCCAAGAACACCTCACCACTGGCCGCTAGGGAAGGGAAGATCGTGCAGGCGAGTAAGATCCGCGCACGTCTGCATCGCGAGATGCTGCAAAATGTGTCCCTCCAAATAGAAGATTCAGCCGACGACAGCACCATCGTCAAAGGCCGGGGCGAGTTCCAGTTGGCGATCCTCATCGAGACCATGCGCCGCGAAGGGTTCGAGCTGTGCGTTGGCCGGACGCAGGTCATCTATCATCAGGATGCGAACGGCAAGCGCACCGAGCCCATCGAGGAGGTCACCATCGACTGCGAGGACGCGTATACCGGACTGGTTACCGAGAAACTCTCGCGCCGCAAGGCGCGGATGTTGGACATCAAACATCACACCTCCGGAAGAGTGGAGCTGCACTTCCGGGTGCCGACACGCGGCCTGATCGGTTATCGCGACGAGATGCTTACCGATACCCGCGGCACCGGCATCATGCACGCGCGGGTGGTGGGTTATGAGCCCTATCAAGGAGACTTCGTGGCTCGGCCGACCGGTTCGTTGGTGTCCGATCGCAACGGATCGGTTGTGCCCTACGCCATTTGTAACCTCGAGCCGCGTGGCCGGATGTTCGTGGTGCCTGGCGATCCGGTCTACGAGGGCATGCTGGTCGGCGAACACACGCGCGACAACGACTTGGACGTGAACCCCTGCAAGACCAAGAAGTTGAGCAACGTGCGCGCGGCCGGCAAAGACGATGCGGTAACCCTCACGCCGGTGACGCCGCTCACCTTGGAGGCGGCGCTGCAGTTCATCCGCGATGACGAAATGGTCGAGGCGACGCCAAAGTCGCTGCGTATGCGCAAGACCATTTTTTCGGCGCAGGCGCGTCGCACCGCCGGGCGGCGTTAGGCGTCCCGCCATCTTATTCTCACATGGATAGGGGACTGCGCAGAGGCCCGGTTTTACTTCGTTTCCGCTCCCTCGTCGACTCCGTAGCCCACTACGTGGCCGGCATCGTCGACACCCGCGCGCTGAGCAAAGTCCGCTACACCCTGCGTGATTGTTACCTCAGTGCCCTCGCAACATTATTCGTCCAAGACGCGTCGCTGCTACAGTTCCAGCGCCGCTTCCAACAGCAAGTCCAGGCCAACAACCTGTCTACCTTCGGCGTCTCTCGGATCCCTTGCGACGCCCAGTTGCGCGATCTCATCGACCGCCATGACTATTCCCCCATCCTGTCCTGCTTCGCCGACTGGATCGGTCGCATGCAGCGCCTCAAATGGCTCCAGCACTACCAAGTCTTCGACGCCCGCTATCTGATCACCCTTGGTGGATCACGCTATTTCAACTCCGACTCAGTCCGCTGCAAGCACTGTCTGACCACCACCTCGCGCGGCATCACGTCCTATCATCATGACATCCTGCAGGCCGCCATCGTCCACCCTGACAAACGCGAGGTGCTCCCCCTCGCTCCCGAGTTCGTACGCAATAGCGACGCCAAAGGCGGTACCTACAACAAACAGGACTGCGAAATAAACGCCGGCAACCGCATGCTTCAGCGGCTCCGCGCCGACTATCCACGCATGGCAGCAATTATCGTCGCCGACAGTCGTTACTCCAAGCAACCCTTCGTCGAGCGGTTGCGCGCGGCGCGCTTCTCGTTCCTGCTGGTCGCCAAACCAGGTGACCATACCAGCCTGTTCGAAGATGTCGACGGCGTGCGCCGTGGCAACCTGCTGAACAGTCACGCTACCGACCACCGCGGCGAACGCCGCGAGTATGAGTGGGTCACCGATCTGCCGCTGAACGGCCAGCCCGACTCGCCGCTCATCAACTTCATCCGGTTCCGTATCGTCAAGGCCGGCAAGATCACCTATCGAAACGCCTGGGTTACCGATCTGGTCCCCAGCACCGACAACATCGCCCAGTTGGTGCGTGCCGGGCGGGCGCGCTGGAAGATCGAGAATGAAGGGTTCAACACGCTCAAGAACCAGGGCTACGACCTGGAGCACAATTTCGGCCACGGCCATCAGCATCTGTCGGAGGCGTTCTTCGTGCTCAACCTGCTGGCGTTCTTCATGCACCAGATCTTTGAACTGGTCGATGGCCTCTATCAGCGGGTCCGTACTTTCTTCAGTTCCCGCCACGCGTTCTGGGTTGAGGTACGGTCCGCCTTCCGGCTGTTCCTGTTCACCTCGTGGGACCAAGTGTTGGTGCGCATGAACTCGCCACCGGAGCAACTGCCGCCTTATGGGTCTCGGTAGTGTCCGTAGTTCATGGACTCCGTCGTTGGATGTACGCCTCCGGCACACCGCGTGTCAACAACTGCGCAACATAACCTGCATCTCGACGATCCGGGGCTCTGCGTCACCTGGTGGCCCCGCACTGTCCCTCGGATGACGTTCGCCCTGGGCCGCACTCATTCGGTTCCGAGAGTTCCGACTCGATGGCGGCGACAAGTCGCGCGCAGATCCGGTGGATGCGACGCGCATCGGCCGCCGCTTCCTCGGGCCGGAGGCTGCGTCCATGTCCTGCAGACACTCGGTGGCCATCGCCATCAGCCTGCGGCCACGTTCACCGTTGTCCATGGCAACCGTTGCGCCGCTACAGAGTAATGACCTCGCCGGCGCGCATATCGGGCTTCAGATCCCAATACCACGAGCCGTCGGCCAGCTCTACGCGGCGCGAGCCGAGTTCGCGCAGCCGCATGCGCAGGCTCGCCAGCTTGTGCGACAGCACGCTGCGCGGATCGAACAGAATGATCCCGTGGTCGCAGATGTCAAGCAGGAGCCAGGGGGTATCGGCCAGCTCGGTCTCGGTACGAAACACCGCGTACGGCTCGGTCGGGATGTCGCGCTCCTGCAACTCACACACCAGCGGATGGTCCCGCAACTGCAGAGAGACCTCCAGGAATACCTCGAACACGGTGGCACGCGCGCCGCGATGCACCACGAACAGGTCCACATCGCTCGCCGCCTGCGCCTGCCCGCGGGCAACCGAGCCGTAGAGGGCTACCGCCGTAACGCGTTCCCCGAGTCGGTCGCGCACCCTGGCCAGGTACAGGTCGAGAAGCGGCTTCAGGTCGGGGTACCCACGACCCCCATGCTGCTGGCGGAGACACGACACGTGGCATCAGAATACCACGAACCCGCCGGGTATGGGCGTCCGGCAGCCAGCCGAGGAGATGCGTTGATCATTGCAGCGGGGCTTACCAAAGTGTGGGCCGCCGTATTGCTGCTGGCGCTGCGGCGGAGACGAGCAGAGCTATCTGGTCTCGGGAAGTGCTTCTCCATGCGTCGGTGCGGCGTGGTCGAGTACGTAGGCCATCAGCGAGGGAATTCCGGGCTCGTAGCGAACTGGCGGAAGCTGGCCGGGCGGGCGCCAGACGAAGCCCAGGCGCTGCAGGGCGGTCAGGGCCGTATGCACCTGCTGCGGGTCCGCGTTCGCAGCGAGACCGGCGGCGACCGCGAACTTCAACTCCTCGTAGGTCAGCGTCGGCATGGTTTGAAAGCGGTCGGCCACGCGCTCGGCAACGGCCAACCAGCCGGATCGATCCAACTCCAGGTATCGATCCTCGTAATAGTCGGTGATCCTGGCGGTCACGTGGGGCCGCGCGGCAGTTGCGTGGGCGATGGTGAGTTGGGTCGCGCCGGTGGCCAGATGCCGCTCCCATAGGGCCTCGCCCCAGAGTTGGATAAAGTAAGGATAGCGCTGGCTGTCGTCGACCACCGTGGCGAGGGCGTCGGCGTCGATGCCCTCGTCGTGGGCGGCGAGCGGCTCGACCAGGGCGGCGCGGGCGGCCACGTCGCTCAGCAGGCCGATGCCCAGGCGCCCCTCTCCCAAGCGGCTCCAGAAGGACGCATTCATGGCGCCGAGATGCGCAGCCAACCCTGGCGTGCCGGCCAGCACCAGCAGAAACGGCGCGTCGGCACGCACCTGCTGACTGGCGTTGAGCAGCGCTCTACCCACCTCCAGGTCGAGCGTGTGCGCCTCGTCGACCAGCGTCGCCAGCGGTTTCCTGCGGCACTTGGCGGTCAACTCCTCCCGCAGGTTGCGCATGCCCCCGGCCGGAGGCGCCCACTCGACCGAGCCCACCGCTGCCACGCCCAGTTTGCGGGGCAGCAGCTTCGCTATCCCGGCGGGCGGTGCCAGAACCTCGATCAGCGCCTCCCGGGTCGGAATGTCGTCCGGGGTCAGTTTTACCACGTCAACGTCCGATACGTAATCGCGGCAGGCGCGCTCAAACCAGTTGAGCAGCACCGTCTTGCCGGTGCCGCGCGGGCCGGTCAGGACGACGTTGTGCGGTGGAGCCCGGCCGCCGAGCAGGTCGCCTAGGCACCGCTTCAGCACCGCCTCCTCCCGCTCGCGTCCGGTGAGGGCTGGCGGCGTGGCGCCGTCGCCGGGAGTGAACAGGCGTTGCTCCGGGTTCCTCATGTTGGCCAACCTAATGTCGTGCGCTTTGCGACCAGCTAACTCTCACTGCCCAGCAGTTCCGCCTTGACTCGCTCGTGTGGGACTATGCGCTGAGCCTCGACATCGGCGATCCCCTGTTCGATCTTCTGCTTCACATAGAGCTCGTACATGAGATCGTCCCAGGTGGCGTCGTCCCGAAGTCGCTCAACAACGGCCTGCGCTGCTTCTTTGATCGAGCACATGGCCTTGATTCTGCACTTGGTAGAGACCCGAGTCAACCGATTTCATCGTGGAGATGGAGGTGGTGGCGATGAAGCGGTCTGCCGGGTCCGGATGCATATCGGCAGTCCCGGCGATTACGCACGTCGATCTCGTTCTGAAGGTTCAGCCAGAATCGAGGGATGACGCAGGCGCGTGCCGGTGAGAATGCCGCGTATAGGGGCTGGGATGAGGCTCGATGAAGACTGCGGCGGACGCGGGCGTGCGCACCTTGCCCTGGGTGGAACCGCTGGCGCAATGCGAGCGGCAGTTCGACTCAGCGCTGAGCAACCTGTTCAGTCGAGGGTGGTCGGATCGATCGGTGGCGCCCGATCGGTTCTTACCAGATGGTTCAGGATCTGCTTGAGCGCATCAAGATCGCCGCCAACAAGCGCGACGTGCCGTACCAGTCGCTGATCAAGGTGTGGCTGGCCGAGGTTCGCGAGCACCACCGCGGTGGCGATCACCAGGTTGATGCCGGACACCAGCGTGTAGTCACGCCGCTGCAGGGCGTCCAGCGCCGACCAGGCGAGGCGTCAGGTTCTGATCGAAGAGCAGCTTCAATCGAGCGGTGTCGAGACTAACCTGCGCTCGCGATCCGCAGCGAATTGCAGGCATGCCCGAATGTCCGCGGTTTCCAGGTCCGGGAAGTCCTGAAGAATCTGCTGTTCGGTCATTCCCGAAGTACATCAACGGCGGCGACACCGTTATTTGACGCCCCCGGTCTACGCCAACGCTGCCGTGAGCCCGAGGCACCTGGCGCAAAGATTCATGCCCTTGTCGTGCGAGAACAGTGCTGTTCCGCTGGCGTCACCCGCCAGCATCAGCGCAGTCGCGACGTGCAGCGCGTCGACGGTGCGCACGTGTACCGGGAACGGTTCCATCGCACGCCGTTTGATCTGCGTCGACATCTGCAGGAGATCGATCCCGGCCAGCACGGCATCCAGACGTTGGTGCGCCGCCGCCAGGGTCTCGTCGTCGAGTTCACCGGCGAGGCGGCAGCGATGCAGCACCCGCCGGCACTCGATCTCGATCAGCTCGCTCGACACCACGCGCGGGAACGCCAGCGCATGCCTGATGGTTGCCTCGCCCAACAGGATGTAACGCAGCACAACCGAGGAGTCCAGGTACGCTACCAAGCTTCGCCGCGCTCCTCGTCCAGGTAGGGCAACGGATCGCGCGCCAGCAGAGGCGTCAGTGTCCGGTAGGCGTAGGGCGCCTTCGCTGCCCGCACCACGCGGACTGCCGCCGGAACCGGTGCGAGGAGCGCCACCGGCGTGGTGCGATCGAGAACCGTGATCGGCTCCCCTGCGCGGACTCGCCGCAACTCGGCGCTCAGTGTCGCCTTCAGCTTGGCAATGGTGATGGAACGCATATGACTATCATATGGTCATCACATGGTCATTTCAACCTCGGGAAGCGCGCTGTCAACCTTCGGGAGGCTGGACGGCGCTGTGGCCTGATATAATATCGATATTCTATACTATTATTGAGTGTATAGATATGGATATTCCATACACTGGGCGCCGTAGCGAGCGCGCTCTCGAACGATTCATCGCGGATCCGCTGCCGCACAAGCCGGTGCTGCTCGTGGAAGGCGCGCGCCAAGTGGGCAAAACGACCCTCGTGGAGCATGTGCTGGCGGGCTCGGCCAAGCCAACCGTCCGGATCAATCTGGAGCGGGACTCGCTGGATCGTATGGCGTTCGACGAATGCCGCGACTTCGCCGCGTTCCAGGACCTCCTGCTCGACCGCCACGGGTTGCGCCCGAACGCCGACCAGATCCTGTTCATCGACGAAGCCCAGGAGAGCCGCACGCTCGGCGGGTTCGTGCGCTTCATGAAGGAAGAGTGGCCGCGCGCCACGGTAATCCTGTCCGGATCGACGCTCAGGCGCCTGTTCCGCCCGCACACCCGCTACCCGGTAGGCCGCGTTCGCCGCCTGGTCCTGGGCCCGTTTTCCTTTTCCGAGTTCCTGCGGGCGGTCGGGCAAGGCCATCTCGCTGACCAGGTTCTTGGTGACGACACGCAGATCAGCGACCAGCGGCACGACCATCTGCTTGCCCGATTCGACCAGTTTCTTGCGACCGGCGGGCTGCCGGCGGTGGTCCGAGCTTACGCGGCGGGCGAGGATCACGCCCTGGTGCGGCGCCAGATCGTCGCCGACTACGAGCAGGACTTCGTACGCCTGTTCGGTGAGGAGAGCGTCGATATCGCCACCGCGTGCCTGCGCAGCGTCGCCAATTTCGTGGGCGGCGTGTCCAAGAATACCTCGGTAGTGCCGGCGCCGGGCAGCCGCGTGAACGCCAAGATCAACGAGGTGTTCGCGCGCCTGGAGAGTTGGCATCTGATCCTGCGCTCCGATCAAAAGGGATCGAGTGCTCTTGCCAGTCATGCCTACCTGCCCAAGCGCTATCTGTTCGACACCGGTGTGCTCCGCGAGCTGCGCGAGTCGGCCGTGCCGGCCATCAGCGCCGTTCACACGATCGCGCCGGCCGCACGGACTCCGCTCGGCGCAATCATCGAAAACCAGGCCGCGATCGAGCTGGCGCGCGGCGGGCAGCCGCTGGCCGGCTGGAAACGCTCGCCGGCGGGGTCGGAGATCGACTTCATCGTCAAGACCGGCCCGGCCACGGTCCCGGTCGAGTGCAAGGCGAGCCTCTCAGTGAACCTTCGGCACATGCGCGGCCTGATTTCCTATCTGCGCTCCCACGGCCAGCGCCGCGGATACATCGCGAGCCTGGCGCCGTACGCGGAAACGAGCGTGGACGGTGCGCAGATCGTGAATCTGCCTGCCTATCTCCTGGAGCGCCTCGCGAGTGCAATGCCGTGAGCTTCTGGCGACCCGCGCTTCGAGGACCGTGACCGGCTGCCCTGCGCGGACTGGCCGCAACTCGGCGCTCAGTGTTGCTTTCAGTTTGGCAATGGTGACGGTCCGCACCTGTGCGACCATATGGACATCACATGGTCATTTCAACCAAATCACGCCACTTCGTGCGGACGGATGGCGCGTAGGGCTTCGGCCTTGTCGTGCGCCGCAATCTCGAGCTCGTAGCGGTCCTGAAGGTTCATCCAGCTCCGGGCATCGGTGTTGAAATACCGCGCCAAGCGCAGCGCGGTCTCGGCTGTGATACCGCGGCGGCCGCGCACGATCTCGTTGATCCGCGCAGGCGTCACACCGACCGCCTTCGCGATCGCGGCGGCCGACAAGCCAAGAGGCTCCATGAAGTCGTGCTTGAGCACCTCGCCCGGGTGAACCGGCTCCAGTCGGGTCATTTCATTGCCTCCTCGAACGGGATCAGTGGTAATCGACGATTTCGACGTCGTAGGCGTCTCCGTCCGCAAAGCGGAAACAGAGCCGCCATTGGTCGTTGATCCGGATGCTGTAAGAGCGCTACGGTCGCCCCGCAGCGCCTCGAGCCGGTTTTCCGGGCGGCACGCGCAGGAAGTCGAGGGTCGCGGCAGCAACCAGTTGCGCGAGCTTGCGTTGGGCAACCCGCTCGAAGCTGACGAAACGCGGCACCCGGTAGCCGTTGGCGAGTTGCTCGGTATCCCGGCAGCGGAAGCTCCGAATCATCCGCTACAGCCTATCGAGACATACTGGAGCTTAGGAGATCCCGCCAGAACGAGCAATCGCGTCCCCGGCGCGCGCGACCATGTGGACCGGAGTCTACCCTCATCAGCACCGGATTCAATACAACACCTATGGCACCGACAACCTGCTCAAAGAGACGGCGCGGGAGCAGCGGACCGTGTTCGAGTCGGTGCGCGAGGCGGGCTACCAGACCGCCTACTTCGGCAAGTGGCACCTGGGCGACGAGAATCCGGGCATGTTCGACGTCTGGGAGGGATTCAATTCGCTGGGGGGACACTGGGTCGACGATCGTCGCGATGGCGTGTACAAGCCCGACCAACAGACGGATCACCTCATCGAGTTCCTCGATCAGCATGCCGGCAACCAGACACCCTTTCTCGCGGTAAACGCCTTCTATCCCCCGCACGATCCCTACACCGCGCCAAAAAGATTCTACGAGCCCTACCGGGGCAACGGCGTTCCGTTCGCTGGCTACTACGCAGCGGTAAGCGCAATCGACGACAACGTCGGCAGAGTGTCAGCGGCGCTGGAGAGGCTGGGCATCGCCGAAGATACCGTGCTGGTCTACTACTCCGATCACGGAGACATGTTTGGCTACCGCGGCGCGGATCACAAATTCACCTGCCACGATGACTCGATTCATGTCCCGTTGATGATCCGCTGGCCGGGCCGAATCGACGCGGGGCGCGAGATTCACGAGTTCGTAGGGCTGCAAGACCTGATGCCGACGATTCTCGAGTGGGCCGAGATCGCGGCGCCCGAGTACCTCCACGGCACTAGCATTGTGCCGCTGCTCAGCGGGACGAACGTGCCCTGGCGCGAGGCCTATTATGTGGAGAACATCACGAATCGGCCGGAAATGGAGCAGCGCTGCATTCGCACGCGGGATTGGAAGCTCATCCTCACCCGCCAGATGCACATGTTGAACCGCTATTCCGGGGCCCACGAGCTATATGATCTAACCAACGACCCCGAGGAGGAGCTCAACCTCTACCTCACCCCGCGCAAGGATAATCACAACCGGTATCGCCACGTCCCGCCCCACGACGATGTAGTAAGGGATCTCGCCGGTTTGCTGGCGCGAGAGGCAGAAGCGATCGACGACCCACTGGGCGTCGACCTGGCACGGATGTGCCTGCTGGAGATGAGCAAACGGGAGACGCGCACGTAGTAAGGTGAACCCGAGCGAAGAACAACCGCCGAACGGACCTCTATGGCGCGGAGATCGGCGACAGCCTGCCCCGCCGGAACAGTTTCTCCGCGACTTGGGCCCGCGACGCCTGACGCGTTGATTATCGCCCGATCAGCCACGGGAGAGTTCGCGATCCAAGTCGTCGAAATCTACCCGAAACGAGTCCTTTCCCATGTGGGAGAGGGTAAGGATGAAGTCCGTTCGGTCCATTCCCGCGATCCGGGCCGCCCACTCTTGCGAGATGCGACCCTGCTGATACCACTGGACGGCAGCACTACGGTCCACGTGGCGGTCGCCGTGCTGATTGGCGGCACGGCCGATGGGACGAGATATTCTCAATTGTCTGGAGCAGAACTATCTGGTCTCGGCAAGCGATTGTCCATGCGTCGGGGCGGCGTGGTCGAGTACGTAGGCCATCAGCGAGGGAATTCCGGGCTCGTAGCGCACCGGCGGAAGCTGTCCGGGTGGGCGCCAGACGAAGCCCAGGCGCTGCAGGGCGGTCAGGGCCGTCTGCACCTGCCCCGGGTCCGCGTTCGCAGCGACGCCTGAGGCGACCGCGACCTTCAACTGCTCGTAGGTCAGCGTCGGCATGGATTGAAAGCCCTCGGCCACGCGCTCGGCAACGGCCAGCCAGCCGGACTGGTCCAACTCGAGATACCGATCCTCGTAGTAGTCGGTGAACCTGGTGGCCACGTCGGGCCGCGCTGCCGCCGCGTGGGCGGCATTCAGCCGGGGCGCGCCGGTGGCCAGACGCTGCTGCCACAGGGCGCGGCCCCAGACCTGGATGAAGTAGGGGTAGCATTGGCTGTCCTCGACCGCCACATCGAGGGTGGCGGTGTCGATGCTCACCCCGTGGGCCGCCAGCGGCACGACCAGAGCCGCGCGGGCGGCCGCGGCGCTCAGCAGGCCGATGCCCAGGCGACCTTCGTCCAGCCGACTCCAGAAGGACGCATTCATGGTGCCGAGATGTGCCGGCAGGCCCGGCGTGCCGGCCAGCACCAGCAGAAACGGCGCCTCGTCGCGCACCTGTTGACTTGCGTTGAGCAGCATTCTGCCCACCTCCCGGTCCAGCGTATGCGCTTCGTCGAGCAGGACCGCAAGCGGTCTCTTGCGGCACCGGGCGATCAATTCCGCGCGCAGGTTTCTCACACCCCCCGACGGCGGCGCCCACTCGACCGAGCCCACCGCGGCCACGCCAAGTTTCCGGGGCAGCAGCTTCGATATCCCCGGCGGCGGCGACAGAACTTCGATCAGCGCGTCGCGGGTCGGGATGTCGGCCGGGGTCAGGTTCACCACGTCCACTTCCGGCTCGCGCTCGCGGCAGGCGCGTTTGAACCAATTGAGCAGCACCGTCTTGCCGGTGCCGCGCGGCCCGGTCAGGGCGACGTTGTGCGGCGGAGACCTGCCGCCGAGCAGGTCCGCCAGGCACCGCGACAGCACCGCCTCCTCCCGCTCGCGTCCGGTGAGGGCCGGCGGTGTGGCGCCGTCGCCGGGAGTGAACAGGCGTTGCTCCGGGTTCTTCATGTTGGCCAACCTAATGTATATCAGATCTCCGTATCAGCCCCAACAGCTTCCCGGGGACATGGAGATGGCGCCGCGGCTGGCGATCTGGCCGGGCGTGTGCCATCCGAAACGCAAGGCCGAGTTGCGCAAAACCGCTCGTATCAGCCGTTTCTCAGTTTCTCAGCGATCATGTTGACGCGCCACATTGCCGGGTGTAGGTTGCTTGGATGGTGGTAGTAGACCGGCAGCGCGACGTGCTCCCGGCGCCAACCTCGTTCGCCGTAGTGCTGCGTCTGCCCCCGGCGGTCGATCTGACGCGCGAGCAGTTCTTTCAGTTCTGCCAACTGAATTCGGAGGTGAGAATTGAGCGAACCGCAGATGGCGAGATTGCGGTAATGCCACCAACCGGGGGCGAAGCAGGCGCCCGCAACATGCGCGTCGGCGTACAGGTCGCGCACTGGGCGGATGCAGACGGCTCCGGCCTGGTGTTCGACTCTTCCACCGGGTTCGAGCTTCCCAATGGCGCCGTACGGTCACCTGACGTGGCCTGGGTATTGCGCAGTCGTCTGGCGCGGCTCTCCACCGAAGAGAAGCGGCGATTCCTGCCGCTGTGTCCCGACTTCATCATCGAACTTTGTTCGCCCTCCGATTCGCCGGCGTATGTAGAGCGCAAGATGCAGGAGTACCAGGCCAACGGCGCGCGCTTGGGTTGGTTGATCGACCCCGACCGCGGCCGGGTTGCAGTTTATCTCGCGGACGGGAGCGTGCAGCGGCTCGAACGTCCGGTTTCGCTGTCCGGCGATCCGGTAATGCCCGGGTTCCTGCTCGCGCTGGACTCGGTCTGGGAACCGGCCCTGTAACCAGTACGACTGGTAGGTACGGTAGGTACGTCCAGAGCTCGCGAATGGCCAGCGGTCGCCGAGCCGGCGGCCCGGCGACCACTCGGCGGCCATCGCCATCAGCCTGCGGCCATGTTCACCGTTGTCCATGGCAACCGCTGCGCCGCTACAGAGTAATGACCTCGCCGGGGCGCATATCGGGCTTCAGATCCCAATACCACGAGCCGTCGGCCAACTCTACGCGGCGCGAGCCGAGTTCGCGCAGCCGCATGCGCAGGCCCGCCAGCTTGTGCGACAGCACGCTGCGCGGATCGAACAGAATGATCCCGTGGTCACAGATGTCCAGCAGGAGCCAGGGGGTATCGGCGAGCTCCGTCTCGGTACGAAACACCGCCACTTCGTGCGGACGGATGGCGCGTAGGGCTTAGCCTCGAGCTCGTAGCGGTCCTGAAGGTTCATCCAGCTCCGGGCATCGGTGTTGAAATACCGCGCCAGGCGTAGCGCGGTCTCGGCCGTGATGCCGCGGCGGCCGCGCGCGATCTCGTTGATTCGCGCCGGTGTCACGCCGACCGCCTTGGCCAGCGCGGTGGCCGACAAACCAAAGGGCTCCATGAAGTCGTGCTTGAGAACCTCGCCCGGGTGAACCGGTTCCAGTCGGGTCATGTCGATGCCTCCTCGGACGAGATCAGTACTCTCAGGCGGCGCGGGTGTTCGGCGACGCGCTGCGCGACCTGCTCGACCCCCGGCTGCGCGGCAGCGTCGGCCGCGTCTGAGTACGACTATCGGTAGCCATGCCTATTCGTCCACTCGCCGTAGAGCTTCATCCATCACTTGTCGCGAGAGATGAAGACCAGCGATCATCATTTCCTCGATGATGGGCCGAGCTTTCGGGATCATCTGCAAATGCTCGAAGCAGTCGCAGATGATTGCTGCGCGAGAAAAAGATCAGAGGTGACGCGTTGATTATCGCCCGATCAGCCACGGGAGAGTTCGCGATCCAAGTCGTCGAAATCTACCCGAAACGAGTCCTTTCCCATGTGGGAGAGGGTAAGGATGAAGTCCGTTCGGTCCATTCCCGCGATCCGGGCCGCCCACTCTTGCGAGATGCGACCCTGCTGATACCACTGGACGGCAGCAGCCAGTCGCAGCTCCATGTCGAGGGTTCCCGGCGCACACTGCAGCAGGGAACAAACCGCGTCCGGTAGTTCTATTCTTACGTGAGTCATTGATCCACTATGGGGTTGCCGCGTCCTTCGGTCTCGGCAAGCGATTGTCCATGCGTCGGGGCGGCGTGGTCGAGTACGTAGGCCATCAGCGAGGGAATTCCGGGCTCGTAGCGCACCGGCGGAAGCTGTCCGGGTGGGCGCCAGACGAAGCCCAGGCGCTGCAGGGCGGTCAGGGCCGTCTGCACCTGCCCCGAGTCTGCGTTCGGAGCGACGCCTGAGGCGACCGCGACCTTCAACTGCTCGTAGGTCAGCGTCGGCATGGATTGAAAGCGGTCGGCCACGCGCTCGGCAACGGCCAGCCAGCCGGACTGGTCCAACTCGAGATACCGATCCTCGTAGTAATCCGTGAACGTGGTGGCCACGTCGGGCCGCGCTGCCGCCGCGTGGGCGGCGTTCAGCCGGGGCGCGCCGGTGGCCAGACGCTGCTGCCACAGGGCGCGGCCCCAGACCTGGATGAAGTAGGGGTACATTGGCTGTCCTCGACCGGCACATCGAGGGTGGCGGTGTCGATGCTCACCCCGTGGGCCGCCAGCGGCACGACCAGAGCCGCGCGGGCGGCCGCGGCGCTCAGCAGGCCGATGCCCAGGCGGCCTTCGTCCAGCCGACTCCAGAAGGACGCATTCATGGTGCCGAGATGTGCCGGCAGGCCCGGCGTGCCGGCCAGCACCAGCAGAAACGGCGCCTCCCGCGCACCTGTTGACTGGCGTTGAGCAGCATTCTGCCCACCTCCCGGTCCAGCGGGGCAGCAGCTTCGTTATCCCCGGCGGCGGCGACAGAACTTCGATCAGCGCGTCGCGGGTCGGGATGTCGGCCGGGGTCAGGTACACCACGTCCACTTCCGGCTCGCGCTCGCGGCAGGCGCGTTTGAACCAATTGAGCAGCACCGTCTTGCCGGTGCCGCGCGGCCCGGTCAGGGCGACGTTGTGCGGCGGAGACCTGCCGCCGAGCAGGTCCGCCAGGCACCGCGACAGCACCGCCTCCTCCCGCTCGCGTCCGGTGAGGGCCGGCGGCGTGGCGCCGTCGCCGGGAGTGAACAGGCGTTGCTCCGGGGTCCTCATGTTGGCCAACCTAATCTATATCAGATCTCCGCATCAGCCCCAACGCCTTCCCGGGTTGTTACTCGTGGTTGTTACTCGTTCACGCTGCCCAAAGCGCAGCGATTCTCGGTGAGTGAGAGTGGAATAGACGCGGGATAGGTGATTTCCGAGAGGGCAAACGAAGGCGTGTCTTGTAAATCGTTACAGTATAAGGAATTATAAAACTAGACTTTTTTCACCAACCTAGCCATCTTATTCTCTCATGGCCAGGGGACTGCGCAGAGGCCCGGTTTTACTTCGTTTTCGCTCCCTCGTCGACTCTATCGCGGGCTACGTGGCCGGCATCGTCGACACCCGCCAGTTGAGCAAAGTTCGCTACACCCTGCGCGATTGTTACCTGAGCGCTGTCGCTTTGTTTTTCGTCCAAGACGCCTCGCTGCTGCAGTTCCAGCGTCGCTTTCAGCGCAAATTCCAAGCCAACAACCTGTCCTCTACCTTCGGCGTCTCTCGGATCCCTTGCGACTCCCAGTTGCGCGATCTCATCGACCGCCATGGCTATGCTCCCATGCTGCCCTGCTTCGCCGACTGGATCGGTCGCCTGCAGCGCTTCAAATGGCTCCAGCACTACCAAGTGTTCGACGCCCGCTATCTGGTCCTCCTTGATGGATCACGCTACTTCAGCTCCGAACTGGTCAGTTGCGAGCGCTGCCTGAGCACCACCACAGACGGCATCGAGCGCCATCATCATGACATCCTGCAGGCCGCCATTGTGCATCCGGACAAACGCGTGGTGCTCCCCCTCGCTCCCGAGTTCATACTCAACAGTGACGGCAGAGGCGGCGAGTACCATAAGCAGGATTGCGAAATCAATGCCGGCCACCGGATGCTCGGGCGGCTCCGCGCCGACTATCCCCGGATGGCGGCAATTATCGTCGCCGACAGTCTTTACTCCAAGCAACCCTTTGTCGAAAAGCTGATCGCAGGGCGCTTCTCGTTCCTGCTGGTCGCCAAACCAGGTGACCATAAATCCCTCTACCAGGATGTCGACGGCTTGCGCCGCGGCAACCTGCTGGACCGACACCATACCGTCCACCGCGGCGAACGCCGCGAGTACGAGTGGGTCACCGGTGTGCCGCTGAACGGCAGTCCCGACGCGCCGCTCATCAACTTCATCCAGTTCCGGATCGTCGAGGACAGTGGCAAGGTGAACTATCGCAATGCCTGGGTCACCGACTTGGTGCCCACCACCGACAACATCGTGCAACTGGTGCGCGCCGCGCGGGCGCGTTGGAAGATCGAGAATGAAGGGTTCAACACCCTCAAGAACCAGGGCTACCACCTGAAGCACAATTTCGGCCACGGCGACCGGCACCTGTCGGAGGCGTTGTTCGTGGTCAACCTGCTGGCGTTCTTCATGCACCAGATCTTCGAGCTGGTCGATGGCCTGTATCAGCGCGTGCGCACCTTCTTCAGTTCCCGCCGCGCGTTCTGGGACGAGGTGCGCTCCGCCTTCCGGCTGTTCCTGTTTACCTCCTGGGACCAGGTGTTGGAGCGCATGAACTCGCCGCCGGAGCAACTGCCGCCTTCTCGGTCTCGCTAGTTCATGGACTCCATCGTTGCATTTACGCCTCCGGCGGGCCGCGTGCCGACAACTGCGCACCATAGCTCGCGCAGTGTCACCGCTTTGCGCTCTGCCGCGTCGACACTGGCTCGCTCCAACGCCCCGACCTCGGTTCTGGCGCTCCGGCGACTGCATCGTCCTGCCTTATGGCCCTCCCGCCACCTCCTGGACCCCCTCATGTCGCCAGTTTGCCTCTTCCACGCCGCTAAGGCCGCTCACCGAGAATTGCTGCCAATTGCTGCCCAAAGCGCTTGCCACATCTCTCGCGCTGGTGTACGATCTCATGTGTATGGGTAACGACATGACCCAGCCCAGCCGCCGCCTAGCGAGCCTAGCGCGGACGCACCCGACTACCCGACTACCCGACTACCCGACTACCCGACTACCCGACTACCCGACTACCCGACTACCCGACTACCCGACTACCCGACTACCCGACTACCGCGCGCCGCTAGTCGCGTAGCCGACCACCCAGCGGCCGACCGCTCGGCGCCGGTGCTGAGCGCGGCACCATTGATCCATGTGGCGCACAGCCGCCGCGCGTCCACCGGCCGCCCCCGTCGGCCGCCTTTTCCACCAGTCCACACCAACATGCCTAGCGACCCTGCCGTCCGCCACCACGGATGGCGGCGCGCAGGCATGCCCTTCGGCGCGGCGCGCGTCAAAGGAGGCACGGGATGAAGGACTAGCGCAAAGACGGAGCGGCTGCGGCCGCTAGGGGGTGTCGCCCTCGCTCGCCGAGAGCGGGCGAGGGGCCGGCAGTGGAATCACTGCTCTCAAACAACTTTTGATATGAGGTAACAACCATGAGCAATATGGTGAAAAAGTGCGCGGCGATCCTGATTGGATTCGCCCTGACCGCAACCGGGCTCTGGGCCGCTGGCGCAAGCGACAGCGACGACTCGGCGTCCGCCGCCGACAAGGAAATGGTGCGCGACCCGGCCACCGGCAAGATGGTGACCGCGCCGGAGTACGGCGGGTCTTTGACCTTTGCAACTATGCTCGAGCCACCGAGTGCTGATACCGGTGTGTACGGCAGTGCAGGACTGGCCATCGCTGGCGTTGCAGAGCGGCTACTCATCCCCAATTGGGCAGTAGATAGGGACGAATATGCGTTCTCGAGCCAGTACATCCCGGCAGAGTTCGCGGCAGGGCAGCTGGCGGAAACCTGGGAACAGCCCGACCCACTAACGTATGTCTTCCAAATTCGCCAGGGCGTTCACTGGCATGATAAGCCACCGATGAACGGTCGGGAGCTGACTGCCGATGATATCGAATACAACTATCACCGTATCTTGGGACTCGGGAGCGGCTTCACCGAAGGTTTACCCTATTCGCAACTGGCCGGTATAGGAATCGAATCGGTAACGGCCACCGACAAATGGACGGTTGTTTTTAAGCTGAAGGAACCAAGACTCGCTGCACTGCAAATGATCATGGTTGCCTATATGTCGTTTATGTTGCCCCCCGAGGTAATCGAACAACATGGCGACATTTCGGATTGGAGGAACTTCGTCGGCACTGGGCCCTATGAGCTGACTGACTGGGTCCAGGGCACGTCTATCACCCACACCAAGAATCCCGACTACTGGGGCTTCGACGAAAAGTACCCGCAAAACCGCTTACCTTACATTGACAAGTTAGAGGGCATTTTCATCATGGAGGAAGCGACGCGTCTGGCGGGATTGCGCTCCGGTAGGATCGATTTCCTGGGTTTCCCTGCTGGGGTCTCTGATATCGTGTCGGTCGACGTGCTTGATAGCCTCCGGAAGACCAATCCTGAAATCGTGCTGATCCCGTGGTGGGACCGTTCGGAAACCTCTTACGGCCTTGACGTGACCAAGCCGCCGTTTGACGACATCAGGGTGCGCCACGCAATGCAGATGGCATTGGACCTTGAGACAATTAACAATACCTACTACAAGGGCACTGCAATGTGGAAACCTCAGGGACTCGTAGGGGAAGCTCTCAAAGGGTATTACACGCCGTTTGACGAGTGGCCCGACGAGGTCAAGAAAGCCTATGCCTATGACCCGGAGGGGGCAAGGCAGCTTCTGGCGGAAGCTGGCTATCCCAATGGCTTCGAGACGGTCTTGACCGCAAGCAGCGAGTTCGATTTGGGGTACGCTGAAATAGTGGCAGGATACTGGAAGGCAATTGGCGTCGATGTAGAGATTAGGGTGTTGGACCGGGCTCAGCTTATGCCTCTAGCTACAGAAGGAAACTGGGAAGGTATGGCTGGGGCAGTTACCGGCTGGAATAATCCTTGGGGTGGTGTAGGGGTTCTACGCCATATGGCTCACTCGACATCACTTGTCAAATTCAAAGGACGTTCTGAGTTGGTGGATGCTATGATTGAAGCCGCCGAATCCGCTACCTCGATTGCAGAGGAGCAGAGGCTGGGTAGAGAGGCAGATATGTACATGATAGATCACCATTTCTATATATGGGGTCCTAAAGTTGGAAAGTACATGGCGATCCAGCCGTGGGTCGAAGGTTATAACGGAGAAGTCCACTTTGGGGCCCAGCACCGACTTCTCATCTTCGCCCGCCTCTGGATTGATAGTGAGCTGAAGGAAGCAATGGGTCATTAGTGGGTTTTCATCCCTTGCGACTTATCTCAGGGAAAAAGGGAGCTGGGAGTAAACCCCACAAGATCTCCGATATTAGGGGGGCCCCAGTAAGCGGTTCCCGCAGCAAGCTGCGGGACGAGGGTCAAGCTTCCCAGCTCCCACACAAGATGTCTTTGCGAGGAGTCCGCGTTAGGGGGATTAAACTCCAGACGATAGGTTATTTGTATCTACCTCACCCCCTGTATGCCCGTCTCCAAGATTAGGAAGATGAAGTCCTTGGATGAGGGGGAAGGGATTATAAAGAGGGGATACCCCCCTCTTGTACACCTCCTGTCAAAGGAGAGGGGGAAGGATTAGGAGATCGCCACGCCCTTCAGTAGAAGGGCTCGCAATGAGGTGTGTCACATGAGAGCCTATATCACGAGGCGGTTATTGCTGATAATCCCCACCTTGTTTATATTGACTATCCTCGTCTTTCTCTCCGTCCGCTTCATCCCCGGCGATATCATCGACGTCATGATTGGAGATTTGGCGTACATGGGTGCCGGCGATATAGACCGTGAAGCTCTTGAGCGTAAGCTGGGATTAGACGTACCTGTCTACGTGCAGTATGGACGCTGGGTGGGAGATATCTTACTACACGGCACCCTTGGCGAATCACTGCTTGGCGGTTTCACAATAGAGGAGAGGATACTCGCCAGATTGCCGGTAACGATTGAGCTTGGCCTCATGGCAATCGTAATCGGGCTAGTGATAGCCCTGCCAGTCGGCATCTACTCGGCGATTCGCCAGTATACGGTCACCGACTACCTGGGGCGCTCCATCGCCGTCGTCGGCCTGGCAACGCCTAACTTCTGGCTGGGTATTATGGTCATGATCTTCCCGGCAATCTGGTGGGGCTGGTCGCCACCGATGAAGCTAATTCCTTTCACCGAAGACCCGCTGGGGAATCTGGGGATGTTCCTCATTCCCAGCCTGATTCTGGGGACGTACCTTTCTGCAGCCACCATGCGGATGACCCGCACCATGATGCTGGAGGTGCTGAGGCAGGACTATATCAGGACGGCCTGGTCCAAGGGACTCAAGGAGAGGGTCGTTGTTATGAGACACGCCGTCAAGAATGCCCTCATCCCGGTAGTTACCCTGATAGGACTGCAGATGCCCATCCTGGTAGGCGGCTCGGTGATCATGGAGAACATCTTCAACCTGCCGGGATTAGGTCGTCTCATGCTGGATGCACTCCAAGTCAGAGACTACCCGTTGGTCTCCGGAATAAACCTGTTTCTTGCCACGGCGGTTATTGGAATCAATCTCATGATCGACCTGATCTATCCTTATTTAGACCCCGCGGTCCGTTATAAATAAAGGGGGTAATCACGAGTATGAGTGATGCTATAGGGATACCATCAACAGTAAGTAAGCCAAAGAGACGTACCGGGCTGGCTGATTTATTCATCAGGCTGTGGAAGGAGCAGCCACTAGGTACTGCCTGCGGGATTGTTGTATTGATATTGATTCTGGTGGCTATCTTTGCCGATGTTCTGGCTCCTTATCCATTTTGGGAAGCGCACCTGGTAGACAGGATGCAGGGCTCATCAACCCGGTATCTGCTGGGTACCGACCATGCGGGGCGAGACCTCTTGAGCCGCCTTATCTACGGGGCTCGCATTTCGTTGCTTGTCGGCCTGGTAGCGACTAGTGTTAATGTTGTGGTGGCTATCCTGATAGGCGGCATCTCGGGGTTCTTTGGCGGTAAACTGGACTTGGCTGTGCAGAGATTTGTCGATGCCTGGATGGCTTTCCCGGGACTGCTCCTGTTGTTAACCGTAATGTCCATAGTGGGGCGGGGTGTGCCACAGATAATATTGGTCCTGGGGATATCAGGAGGCATCGGCGGCTCAAGAGTAGTCAGAGGCGCGGTGATTGGGGTCAAAGAGAAAGTCTATTTTCAGGCGGCGGAGGCAATTGGCAGCTCAAAAAGGAGAACACTTATCCGACATGTCCTGCCCAATATTGCGGCGCCCATAATCATCATATTCAGCATCAACATCGGAGGGGTGATTATCAGTGCAGCTTCTCTGAGCTTCCTCGGATACGGTCTGCCAGTCCAGATTCCCGACTGGGGTGCTATGCTCAGCCGGGAAGGACGTCAGTACATGGAGTCGGCGCCATGGCTGGCTCTCTGGCCTGGTCTCTGCCTAACGGTAACCGTTTACAGTCTAAACATGTTCGGCGACGCGGTGAGGGACCTGCTGGACCCGAGGCTCAGAGGTGGCGGGGGGCGCCTGGGTGTCCATGGCGCGAAGTCGGTTAAGAAAGCCGCCAAGAACTAGAGGCCAGGGCTAACAGGTAATTAATAGTAATACGAATTCTCGGTATAAGAGCGCTTTCACAAGTCGGGTTGATCAAACAAGAAGAACTTCTCTATGAAACTACAAGGTCAAACTGCCACCAGAGCCGGTCGTGGATTCGGCCGCGTTATCGCTCTTGCTCTTGCCCGGGAGGGGGTGGCCGTTACTCTGTCGGCGTACAGGTCGCGCACTGGGCGGATGCAGACGGCTCCGGCCTGGTGTTCGACTCTTCCACCGGGTTCGAGCTTCCCAATGGCGCCGTACGGTCACCTGACGTGGCCTGGGTATTGCGCAGTCGTTTGGCGCGGCTCTCCACCGAAGAGAAGCGGCGATTCCTGCCGCTGTGTCCCGACTTCATCATCGAGCTTTGTTCGCCCTCCGATTCGCCGGCGTACGTAGAGCGCAAGATGCAGGAGTACCAGGCCAACGGCGCGCGCTTGGGTTGGTTGATCGACCCCGACCGCGGCCAGTGTCACCGGGGCGGTCGCGTCCGCGTCCGCCGCTCGCCGGAGGCGGCGCGGCTCGGGCTGCGGTAGACCCCGAGTGCGCGCCCGCCGCCGCCCTTGAGGCGCGGGTCGAGCAGGTCGCGTACGGCGTCGCCGAACATGTTCACGCCGTACACCACCACCGCCAGGCAGATGCCGGGGAAAAGCGCCAGTTCCGGCTTGCGTTCCATGTAGCGGCGGCCGTCGCCGCTGAGCATGCCGCCCCAGCTCGGCACCTCCAGCGGCAGGCCGAAGCCGAGGAAGCTCAGCGCCGCCTCGTCCAGGATGATGTAGCCGATGTTGATCGAGTAGATGATGCTCACCGGCGCGACAATGTTGGGCAGCACGTGACGCAACACGGTGCGCAGCTTGCGGTTGCCGGTCGCGGCCGCCGCCGCGATGTAGTCGTTCTCCTTGATGACGATCACGGCGCTGCGCAGGACCCGCGAGTTGTGGATGCCGTACAGGATGCCCAGCACCACGATGATCTGCAGCGTGCCGCGGCCGACGATCGACATCACCGTGAGCAGCACCAGCAGCCCCGGGAACGCCATCCAGCCGTCGACGAAGCGCTGCACCACGATGTCGTAGCGGCCGCCGAGATAGCCGGACGGCACCCCGATCGCCGTCGCCACCACGATGGTGACGGTGGTCGCGGCCAGGCCCACCACCAGCGAGATGCGGGCACCGTGGATGAGGCGGGTCAGGATGTCGCGGCCCGCCCCGTCGGCGCCCAGCAGGTGCTTGGCGGACGGCGGCGCCAGCCGGTCCAGCACGATGATCTCGTCCACCTCGTAGCGGGTCAGCACGTCGGCGAAGATCCCGCACACCAGCAGCAGCAGGATAATCGCCGCCCCCACCAGGCCGAGCGGTTTCTCCCGCACCAGGCGCACGAAGAAGTCGGCCACCGGCCCGCGCGCACCGGCGCCGCGGGGGCCGCGACCCGCTGAACCAGCGTCCGGTGTGCGTACGCGGCGCGTGACGCGGTGGCGCGGTGTGGCTTCCGGTCCACCGGATGCGTGGGGGGCGGTCCGGCTGTCTCGGCCGCTCACGTCGCGGGAGTTGCCGGCTCGGGTGCGGTTGCCGTTGCCGGCGCCACCGTTCGCAAGATTCGCCATTTACCGGTACCTGACGCGCGGGTCGAGGAAGGCGTAGGAGAGATCCACCAGCAGGTTCGCCAGCACCACCGCGGTGGCGATCACCAGGTTGATGCCGGATACCAGCGTGTAGTCGCGCCGCTGCAGGGCGTCCAGCGCCAGTCGGCCGAGGCCGGGCAGCGCGAAGATCTGCTCGATGATCACGGCGCCGCCCACCATCACCGGCAGGCTCGCCCCGACGATGGTCACCACCGGAATCAGCGCGTTCTGCAGCGCGTGTCCGATCACTACCGCGCGTTGCCGCAGCCCCTTCGACCACGCCGTCCTGACGTAGTCCTGGCGCAGCACCTCCAGCATCATGGCGCGCGTCATGCGCATGGTGGTGCCGGCCATCGCCATCGCCAGGATGAACGCCGGGACGATGAACATGCCGAGGTTGCCGAGCGGATCGTCCGCGAAACGCACCAACTCCGGGTTGGGCGACCACCCCCACCAGATCGCCGGGTAGAGCACCACCAGCGTCGCCACCCAGAAACTCGGCACGGCGATGAACACGATCGCCACGCTGCGCGCCGCGAAGTCGCCGACCGTGTCCTGACGCACCGCCGAGTAGATGCCGATCGGCAGCGAGATCAACAGCGAGATCACGAACCCCAGGAAGCCCAGCTCGAAGGTGACGCCGATGCGGCTGCCGATCATCTGCGTCACCGGCAGGTGCGAGCGCAGCGAGTCGCCGAGGCTGCCGCGCAGCACGATGCCGGTCAGCCAGCGCCCGTACTGCACGTGCATCGACACGTCCAGCCCCAGCGCCTTCTCCAGCGCCGCGCGGTCGAACACCTCGGCGCCGGCGGTGCCGCCGCCCACCACCTCGGCGGCCATGGCGTCGATCACGTCGACCGGCAGCAGGCGGACCACCGCGAACACGATCAGCGACACCATGAACAGCGTGACGATGACCAGCAGCAGTCGCCGGATCAGGTAGGTGTGCATCGGTCAGCCGGCGTCGGGGGCGCGCGCCGGGCGTGCCGGTAGTCGTGCGGTGCCGCTCGGGGCAGCGCGAGAAGCGGCCGCCGGGAGAGATGCCCTGGGAGATGCCCTGGAGCATGCCCCCGGCGGTCGGCTGGTTCTCAAGTCAGACGCGATTAGCGCCCCAAAACCGCCGCCTGTCCGGCGCCGCTTTTGGCCCATCCCGTCCGATCACTAGGAGCCTGTCGCAATCCGACAGCCTCCTAGTGGCCCAACTGGGCGCGGAGGTTCTGGTCGATCCACAGATAGGACAGGACCTGCACAGTGCGCTCCATGCTGCCTCCCCACTCGCCGCGGTAGCCCTTGATCCACGGCTGGTAGAGCGCGTAGAACGGCCCGCGCGGCAGCACCAGGTTGTACACCTGACCGATGATGTACTGGTCCATCTCCATGAACGTCCGCACCAGCGTCTCCTGGTCCGGCGCCGCCATGGCCGCGTCGATCATGCCGTTGAGCGTGTCGTCGGTGACCTGCGTGTTGACGTTCGGAGATCCATACCAGTGGGCGGTTACCCAGTAGGGGTTGTCCAGGTTCGGCCGTCGCGGCGACCAGACCGAATTGATTTCCTTGGCCCTGCCCTCGCCCTTGGCGCTCCAGGCCATCCCGCCGTCCTCGTAGGCGTTGAGTTCGACGTCGACCCCGATCTTGTCCCAGTAGCTGGTGATCACCTGGGCCAGGTCCAGATCGTTCGCCGAGCACGCGCACACGTCCCAGCCGACGCTGAATCTGACACCGTCGGCGCCGCGCGGGTACCCCGCCTCGTCGAGCAGCCGTTCGGCGGCGTCCGGGTCGAAGGTGTACAGCTCCTGCACTTCGGCCGGCCACTCGTCGAACGGGTTGGACATGCCCAGGGCGAAGCGCGGGATGTGGCCCCACAGCGAGGTGTCCGCCTCGCCGCCGAAGAACGCGGCGTTGAGCTCGTCGAGGTCGATCGCCTTCTGCATCGCCGACCGCACCCGCACGTCGTCGAACGGCGGCTTCGATGCCGTAAACGTCGGGCTGGTGTTTTCGTCGTGCCCGAGCAGGAGCTTGACCAGCTCGGGGTTGGACTTCGCCAGGGCGTCCACCTGGTCCAGCGACAGGCCGGGCGCGAACGCGCTCCTGCCGGTGCGCAGCGCCGCCACCCGGGCCGCGGCGTCCGGCATGATGAACAGCTTGACGCCGTCGAGATAGGGGAGTTGGTTCGCCAGATCGGGGAAGATCGGGTCGGTCTGCCAGTAGTCGGGGTTGCGTTCGTAGGTCAGGGTCGAGCCCTCGACGTAGTCGCTGATCATGAACGGCCCGGTGCCGACCACGTTGCGCCAGTCCTTCATGTCGCCGTGGGTGTCGATCACCTCGCGCGCCACCATCACCGCGACCCCCTGGGTGGAGGCCGGCCCGCCGAGGATCAGCCGGGTGGTATACGGGTTGTGGGCGGAGGTCTTGAACTCCACGGTGTAGTCGTCCAGGGCGGTCACCGACTCCACCGGCGCCATGGTGCCATGGTAGTAGGGGCTGGGGCCGACCTCGGCGAACTCGCCGAGTCCGTGGTTGCGGCTCCAGGTGTAGACCACGTCGTGGGCGGTGAACTCGCGCCCGTTGACCGGCGGCTTGTCGTGCCACTTCACACCTCGGCGGAGATGGAACACGTAGGTATCGGGGGCGGTCCGCTCCCAGCTCTCGGCCAGCTCGCCGCCGAAGAAGTTGAGATCCTCGTAGACCGTGCCCATCGGGAACTGGTCGCGCGGCAGCGCCCAGTTCAGGTCGCCGAGCTTCTCCATCGGCCCCACGTGCGCCCAGTAGTAGGCACCGGCGAAGTAGGGATCGAACTGATCGGTAGCGAGCGAAATGATCGCCATCGGCAGGACCCCGCCGTATTCCGGCTTCTCGTCCATCTCGCCCCAGACGTTGGCGATCATCTCCCGCTCCGGCGCGGCCGCCTGCTCCTCGCCCTCGCCGGCGGCCCACAGGCCGGTGCTGGCGAACACGCCGGCCAGTACCAGGACCCCCAGCGCGGCGCCCGATTGTCGCATACTGCGTAGATTCGACACGGTGTTACCCTCCAAACATTCCTCTATATCCCACCTATCCCGCGCCGTCAAGGAAACCGAGCCGGCGACCGCCGGCGACCGGATCCGTGCCGGTAGACCGCCACGGTTTGCCCCACGCGGCACGCGCACCGCGATGGACCACGAACAGGTCCACATCGCTCGCCGCCTGCGCCTGCCCGCGGGCAACCGAGCCGTAGAGGGCTACCGCCGTAACGCGTTCCCCGAGTCGGTCGCGCACCCTGGCCAGGTACAGGTCGAGAAGTGGCTTCAGGTCGGGGTACCCACGACCCCCATGCTGCTGGAGGAGAGACGACACGTAGCATCAGAATACCACGAACCCGCCGGGTAATGGGTGTCCGGCAGCCACGCCCGCCCAGAGGGATGGGCCGGCAAGGTGGCCGCGTACGGCTTGTATTCTCCCCGGCGTCCTATAAATCGCCTATCTCCTGGTGCGCCTCGCGAGTGGAATGCCGTGAGCGTCTGTGCGGGAGAATTTGGGCTGCTCGACGATGCGGTGCTATTTTGTGGATCACCCGAGCTTTGCACAGCAGGTCGAATGCACGGCGGTTGGTCGGTCCGGAGCGTCCGCGGTCCAAGGACACCCCGTCAGTGGCAGCGCCAGAGGAGTCATTTCAGCGCCGCCACGAAACCGCTCTGCCACTGGCGCGCATGGTTTCGCCAGTGGCACGCTATCTCGCAGGCGTTGGCTGAGCCGCCACGGCGCCGTCTGTCTCAGCTGTCCGGCTACTTCGATCCGACGCTGCGACGCGTGCGACGCCGTGCGACGCTGCGACGCGATTACTCGTTGACATGCGTTGCAGGGTCGTGATAGATCTTATCCAGGATAATGCCATGGACGGCCCCCACAGCAAGTCAGCCCTCAGCCCTCAGCCCTCACACAACTTTCCATTCACCCGAGAACTAGCTAACCGCTCCGGCCACCGAGCGGCGCGCCGTTCGTGCGTGTGCTCGTGCGCGCGCCCTCGCCTTCGGCATCACTCCGTCGACTATCAGGACAGCGACAGCCGGCGTCCTGCGCGGCCCGCGTGGCCGTGCGCTCGGCGTCGAGATCCCGAATTCTGCGCAACAAGGAGGTGCAAGCTGATACTCAAAGAACCGCACCACGCGCGCGGCCTGAGCCCCTGAGTTCATGAGGCGCACGCCGCGCGCTTGACGATTGGAGATTGCCGTTGCTGTCTGGCCGCCTGCGTTGCGGGCACGAGAGTGGCAGGGAGCGGCAACTCGCCACGGCAGAACTCTCACAATCAGAGTAATGGAGAGACCAATATGAACCTTTCAAGAATTGCACACGCCTTCGTGTTTGTGCTCGTGTTCGCCCTGACTGCCACCGGCATCTGGGCGAGCCCGGCCGGAGAAGAGGAGCCGGCCGCGGCGATGGAAAAGGAGATGGTGCTCGATCCGTCCACCGGCGAGATGGTCGAAGCCCCCCGGTATGGCGGGACATTCACCCATGCCGAGAGGACCGGAGCCGACACTCCTGACACCTGGTTCAGCGGCGGTCAGGCGGCAACTTTCTTCATCAGTACCGTTCTCGAGAAGCTCAGCGTCGGGAACTGGGCAATAGCTAGAGAAGAACATGGCTGGAATACAACGAGCGTACCTCTATCTACCTTGAAGGGGGCACTGGCGGAAAGCTGGTCGCAGCCTGACCCGCTGACGTATGTCTTCAACATCCGGCAGGGCGTCCACTGGCACAACAAGGCACCGATGAACGGTCGGGAGCTGACTGCCGATGATATCGTGTTCAACTTTCACCGCTATCTGGGTCTGGGCAGTGGCTTTACCGAACCCAGCCCGCGTCTCGGGCAACTCGCCGCTATCCCATTCGAATCGATAGCGGCCACCGACCAATGGACGGTGGTCATGAAGCTGAAGGAGCCAAAACTCTTTTCGCTGGAGATTATCGTCGATCAGTACAGTAACTGGATGTATCCCCCCGAGGTAATCGAGGAACATGGAGACGCCAGGGACTGGAGGAACTTGGTCGGCACCGGGCCCTATGAGCTGACTGACTACGTCGAGGGCGTCTCTGCTACCTTTGACAAGAATCCTGACTACTGGGCCTCCGACGACAAGTACCCGCAGAACCGCTTGCCCTATATTGACCAGATAACGGGCCTGATTATGCCAGAGGAAGCGACCCGCCTGGCGGCACTGCGCGCGGGTACGCTTGATTACCTAGGTACTCCCGGCAACACCCAAGTGAGGACGATCGACCAGGTAGACAGCGTCCAGCGCATCAGCCCCGACTTGGTGGTGTGGCAATATCCGTATCGGTCAGATAATTCTTTCGGCGTCAACGTCCAGAAGCCGCCCTTTGACGACATCAGGGTGCGCCAGGCAATGCAAATGGCACTCGATCTCGACACGATCTATTCGACCTACTACAAGGGTTATGGATCTACCAGGCCTCAGGGGGTCTACGGCGAAGAGCTGAAAGGGTGGACGACCCCCTTCGAAGAGTGGCCCGAAGCGGTCCGGAAGGTCTATACCCATGACCCGGCAGGGGCAGAAGCGTTGCTCGATGCGGCTGGGTATCCACGCGGCGCCGACGGCACTCGATTCAAGACCGTGTTGAGCCACCTTGAGCGGTACGACACGACGTTTGCGGAGTTGGCCGCCGCGCAGTGGGGCGAGGTCGGCGTCGATGTCGAGGTTCGGGTAACGCCGGTGCCCGAGTTCGTGGCCGTCAGAACTGAAGGACTTTTTGAGATGATATCGGCGGAATTAGGCGGGCTTCCGAGTCCTTCCGTAGCCGGGCTAGGCGCATACTACACGACCACGTCCTGGGCCCATTCCAACGTGTCCGACCCGGTTTATGACGCCATGTACGAAGCCCAACAGACCGCCGCCACTGAAGAGGAATCGCAGCGGCTTACGCGAGAGGGATACCTGTACGCGCTAGAGCGGCACTGGAGCATATGGGGCGGCGAAGTCCCACAGTTCAACGTGAGTCAGCCGTGGGTCAAAGGCTACAACGGTGAAATCTGGTTGGGAGTCGGTCAACAGGATACCTTCTTCTCCCGCATCTGGATTGATAGTGAGCTGAAGGAAGCAATGGGCTTTTAGGCTTGTTCCGGGGTGAGCTTGCTCCGGGGTGAGTTTGCAGCAGGAAGGGGGCTGGGAGGCGCGGTTCCCGGCTCCCTTTCTCATTGGATGACGAGGCGTGTGACATGAGAGCGTATATCATCAGGCGTCTGTTGTTGATGATCCCCACCCTGTTCATATTGACACTGCTGGTCTTTCTCGCGGTCCGGTTCATCCCGGGCGACATAATTGACCTTATGCTCGGGCAGATGCAGTACCAGTATGACGATACGTTCGACCGGGAAGCTCTGGAGCGTATGCTGGGATTGGACCTGCCTGTCTACGTGCAGTATGGACGCTGGCTCGGAGATATCCTTCTGCGCGGCACGCTTGGCGCGTCAATGGTTGGCGTTATACCGATAGAAGAGAGGATACTAGCCCGATTGCCGGTAACCATCGAGCTGGGTGTCCTGGCGATCGCGATCGGGCTCGTGATAGCCCTGCCGGTCGGCATCTACTCGGCGATACGCCAGGATACGGCTGCCGACTACACGGGGCGCGCCGCGGCCATCATCGGCCTGGCCACGCCCAACTTCTGGCTGGCCCTCATGGTCATGATCTATCCCTCGATCTGGTGGGGCTGGGTGCCACCGATGAGGTGGGTTCCTTTCGCCGACGACCCGCTCGGGAATCTCGCGTTGTTCATCATTCCCAGCCTGATTCTGGGGACGGCCGGTGCGGCAGGCACCATGCGGCTGATGCGCACCACGATGCTCGAAGTGCTCAGGCAGGACTATGTCAGAACGGCGTGGGCCAAAGGTCTCAAGGAGCGGGCAGTCATCGTGAGGCACGCCCTCAAGAATGCGTTCATACCGGTGGTTACCCTGATCGGCTTGCAGCTTCCGCTCCTGGTGGGTGGATCGGTCATCATCGAGAACATATTCAACCTGCCGGGGTTGGGTCGTCTGTTCCTGAATGCGCTCAATAGCAGAGACTACCCGGTGGTCTCAGGACTGAACCTGGTGTTCGGCGTCGCGGTCTTGGGGAGTAATCTGATAGTCGACCTGATCTATCCCTATCTTGACCCCAGAGTCCGGTATCAATAGAGCGAGAAGATCGGAGCGAGAAGATCATGGAAATGAGTAACGCTCAAGGGCCTATTCGGCGGGCTGATTCCTTCGTCAGGCTGGTCAAGCGGAAGCCGTTAGGCGCCGTCAGCGCGTTGATCGTGTTGATATTGATTCTTGTCGCTATTTTTGCCGATGTCTTGGCACCCTATCCCTACGACGAAATACACCTGATCGACAGGCTTCAGGGCTCATCAGCCCGGTATCTCCTGGGTACCGACCAAGCGGGGCGAGACCTCTTGAGCCGCCTTATTCTCGGGGCGCGGGTTTCGCTGCTCGTCGGCTTGACAGTGACCACTCTCAGTGTTGTGATCAGCACCGTGATAGGCGGCACGGCCGGATTCCTTGGTGGTAGATTCGACATTATCGTACAGAGATTTGTCGATGCCTGGATGGCTTTCCCGGGACTGCTCCTGCTGTTAACCATGATGTCCATCGTGGGGCGGGGTGTGCCACAGATAATACTGGTCCTGGGGATAGCCGGAGGCATCGGCGGCAGCAGAGTAATCAGAGGCGCCGTGATCGGCATCAAAGAGAACGTGTATTTTCAGGCGGCCGACGCGGTTGGCGCCTCGAGATTGAGAACATTCATGCGCCATGTCGTGCCCAATGTCATGCCTATCGTGATCATAACGTTCAGCGTGAGCATAGGCGGCGTAGTCCTGGCTTTGGCTTCTCTGGGCTTCCTCGGGTACGGTCTGCCTCCCGGGATTCCTGATTGGGGAGGTCTGCTCAGCCGGGAGGGACGCCAGTACATGGAGATAGCGCCGCGGCTGGCGTTCTGGCCCGGTCTGTGCCTCACTGTCACCGTCTTCAGCCTCAACATGTTCGGCGACGCGGTGAGAGACCTGCTCGACCCCAGGTTGAGAGGTGCTGGAAGCTAGGAAGAATGCCATTGTGGATACGTTGGTCTACTGTTTTTTCGACGAGATCCAGGCCGCTGCAGGCTGGGAACCGTTCGTCGACCATCGAGCGCCACGACGTCTCCCACCCGCGGGCGGTGACCAGCGAGATGCGCGCGCCGTGGATCAGCCGGGTCAGGATGTCGCGGCCCGCCCCGTCGGCGCCCAGCAGGTGCTTGGCGGACGGCGGCGCCAGCCGGTCCGTCACAAGGTTCATTGCTTCGGTTGGCGCAACAGCAGGGATGGCCGGCTCTACGCCGCAAGGACACCCCGTCAGTGGCAGCGGCCAAGGCGTCATTTCAGCGCCGCCACGAGCCCGCTCTGCCACTGGCGCGCATGGTTTCGCCAGTGGCACGCTATCTCGCAGGCGTTGGCTGAGCCGCCACGGCGCCGTCTGTCTCAGGTGTCCGGCTACTTCGGATTCCGACGCTGCGACGCGTGCGACGCCGTGCGACGCGTGCGACGCGGTTACTCGTTGACATGCGTTCCAGGGCCGTGATAAAGTTGTCCCAGGATAAAGCCATGGACAGCCCTCAGCCCTCAGCCCTCAGCCCTCACACAACTTTCCATTCACCCGAGAAATAGCTAAACCGCTCCGGCCGACCGAACGGCGCGCGCCGTTTGTGCGTGTACTCCTGCGCGCGCCCTCGCATTCGGCATCCCTCCATCCCTTCGTCAACTACCGGGCCACGCGCCACCCTGCGCCCCCTGCGCCTGCCGCGTGGCCGTGCGCTCGTCGTCGAGATCCCGAATTCTGCGCAACAAGGAGGTGCAAGCTGATACTCAAAGAACCACACCACGCGCGCGGCCTGAGCACCTGACTTCACAGCGATGCGCAGGCATCGCCGCCGGTCAGTTGTTCCGGGCCAGGCACCCGCCGCGCGCTTGACCACTTGAGATTGCCGTCGCTGCCTGGCCGCCTGCGTTGCGGGCGCGAGAGTGGGCAGGGACCGGCAACTCGCCACGACAGAGCTCTCACAATCAAGAGTAACGGAGAAACCAAACCAATATGAATACTCCAAGAATTGCACACACCTTCGTGTTTGTGCTCGCGCTCAGCCTGGCCGCAACCGGCCTCTGGGCGGCCGCGGCAAGCGAGGAGCCGGCCGCGGCGGTGGAGAAGGAGATGGTGCTCGACCCATCCACCGGTGAGATGGTGGAGGCGCCGCGGTATGGCGGGACCATCACCTATGCCCGCGCCAACCTGGGTGAGCATACGGATGTCTTCTACATCGGCGGCTTTGCCCACCACTGGATCAGCGAGGTGGTCGAGAAGCTCGTCATCGGGGATTGGGCGATAGACAGGAACGAATATGACTGGCGGAGCTGGGATCAGCCATTTTCTGTCCTCCGAGGGGCGTTGGCGGAAAGCTGGGACACGCCCGACGCGACCACCATCATCGTCCACATTCGCAAGGGCGTACACTGGCACAACAAGGCACCGATGAACGGCCGGGAACTGACCGCCAGCGATGTCGCGTTCAACTTTCATCGTATCTATGGGCTGGGCAGCGGCTTCACCGAAGCCGGCACCGGCACCGCCGGGATCGAGAAAATCGTTGAATCGGTGACGGCGACCGACGACAGCACGGTTGTCTTCAAGCTGACGAACCCGGACGTCAATGCCCTGCAGAAAATCTTCGACTGGTGGACATCCTGGATCTACGCTCCGGAGGTCATCAAGGAACACGGCGACATCAAGGACTGGAGGAACCTGGTCGGGACGGGGCCGATGGAGCTCACGGACGTGGTCGAGGGTGCTTCTCTGAAGTGGACCCGGGTGCCCGACTACTGGGGGTTCGACGAGAAGTTCCCGCACAACCGCTTGCCCTACGTCGACGAGATCAACGCCCTCATCATGACGGATCCTGCGGCGCGTCTGGCGGCGCTGCGGTCGGGAAAGGTGGATGTGCTGGGGACTGTCGGCGACTCTCAATTGAGGTCTATCGATCAGGTAAAGAGCCTGCACCAGACCAATCCCGAGATCAATACGTGGACCTACGAATTCCGCAGCGAACACGCATTTGCGCCCAACAATATAAACGAACCGCCATTCAATGACATCCGCGTGCGACGGGCCATGCAGATGGCGCTGGATCTGGAGACGATCAGTGCGACCTTCTTCAGCGGTATGGCTAATCCGACTCCGCAGGCGTTTTTGAACAATGCCAAGCTGGGGGTTGGCACGCCGTTCGAAGAGTGGCCTGAAGAGATCAAGCCGTACTACCGGTACGACCCGGAAGGAGCGAAGCAACTGCTGGCTGAGGCAGGCTATCCCGATGGTTTTATGACCCGTCTGGACTACCTGAATCGGTTCGATCTCAACTACGCGGAGCTGGCTGCGAACTACTGGCGTGAGATTGGCGTGGAAGTCGAGATCCAGCCTATCGACGGTACGGAACACACGGTGTTCTTGCATGAGAACAAGTCAGACGGATTGGTTGCCTGGACTTCAGGTCTCACGTATGACGCGATCGGTCAATCGCGTTCCTTCACCACTGAGTCGATCTGGAACCCGGTCGCACATGACGACTCGGAATATGATGCTCTCTGGAACGCTGCCAACGCGGCTGCCACTATTGAAGAGCAGAATCGGTTGCTCAAAGCGGCGAACATGCGCATCGCAGAGCAGCATTGGATCATCACCGGTCCGGTAGGCGCACAGTTCAACGTCGCCCAGCCTTGGATCAAGGGTTATAACGGCGAGATCCGAATCGGAGAGGGCAATTTCTCTACCCTCTTGACCCGCGTCTGGGTCGACCAGGATCTGAAGCGGGAGATGGGCTTCTGAGCCAGCGGCCCTCGCCGTAGGCTCAGCTAGGAACCCCGTCCAGCGACGGGAGTCCTGCTCGCGAAGAGGGGCGCCGGGAGGCTCGAGCTTCCCGGCGCCGTTCTGTCACGACGATATGAGAGCGTATGTCATCCGCCGCGTTCTGCTGCTGATACCCACCTTCCTGCTCCTCACGATTCTGGTATTCCTGTCGGTGCGTTTCCTCCCGGGCGATGCCATAGATGCGCTGGCGGGCAAAATGCAGTACGTGGTGGGCGACATTGACCGTGCAGCGGTTGAGAGGATGTTGGGACTGGACCAGCCTGTGTACGTGCAGTATGGGCGCTGGCTGGGGGACATCTTCCTGCGCGGCACGCTGGGCGATTCCCTCCTGGGCGACTGGCGGGTCGAGGAGAGGATACTCGGCAGGTTGCCGGCAACGCTCGAGCTGGGAGTGATGGCGATCGTGATCGGGCTGCTGATCGGGCTGCCGGTCGGCATCTACTCGGCGATGCGCCGCAATACCGCCGCCGACTACGTCGGGCGGTCGATCGCCATCATCGGCCTGGCGACGCCCAACTTCTGGCTGGCAACGTTGATCCTGACCTTTCCCGCCATCTGGTGGGCCTGGGCGCCACCGTTGACGCTCGTGCCGTTCCAAGACGACCCGCTCGGCAGTATCGGAGTGTTCATCGTGCCGGGCCTGATTCTGGGCACCTACCTGGCGGCAGCCACCATGCGGATGACGCGCACCATGATGCTGGAGGTGCTCCGGCAGGACTACGTCAGGACCGCCTGGTCCAAGGGTCTGCAGGAGCGGGTCGTGGTCGTCAGGCACGCGATCAAGAATGCCCTCATCCCGGTAGTGACGCTGATCGGCCTGCAGATGCCGATCCTGATCGGCGGCTCGGTGATCATGGAGAGCATCTTCGGCCTGCCGGGGCTCGGCCGCCTCATGCTCGATGCGTTGCGCGACCGCGACTACCCGGTGGTCTCCGGCATAAACCTGACATTCGCTGCCTCGGTTATGGCAATCAACCTGATGGTCGACCTGATCTACGCGTTTCTGGATCCGCGGGTCCGGTACCGCTGATGGCGGGGCAAGTGGCGGACGAACGAGCGGCCGAACGAGCAGCCGCCGCGGCGACCAAGCGAGCGGAGCGACGGTTGTTCCTGGGCGGGTTGCCGAGACGATTCATCAAGGAGCAGCCCCTGGGCGCGTTCGGGGGCGTTGTCCTGCTGGCGCTGGTCCTGGTCAGCATCTTCGCATCGTTCCTGGCGGGGCACGATCCCAACCAGATGACGCTGGCCGACCGGCTGCAAGGCCCGTCGGCCGAGTATCCCCTGGGCACCGACCAGCTTGGGCGGGACTATCTGAGCCGGCTGATCTACGGGGCGCGCATCTCGTTGTTCGTCGGCCTGGCGGCGACCACGCTGCACGTGGTGGTTGCGGTGCTGATCGGCGGCAGCGCGGGGTTCATCGGCGGGAAACTGGACCTCCTGGTGCAGCGGTTCGTCGATGCCTGGATGTCGTTTCCGGGCCTGCTGCTGTTGCTGACCATCATGTCGATAGCGGGGCAGGGTCTGCTGCAGATCATCGTGATTCTGGGGATATCCTCCGGTATCAGCAATTCGCGGGTGGTGCGCGGCGCGGTCATCGGCATCAAGGAGAACGACTACTTTCAGGCGGCGCAGGCCATTGGCGAGCGCACCTTCGGGACCCTGGTGCGGCACGTGCTGCCCAACATCATGGCGCCGATCATCGTGATCTTCTCGATCACCATCGGCAGCATCATCGTGGCGGAGGCGTCCTTGAGCTTTCTGGGGTTCGGCCTGCCGCCCGGGGTGCCGAGCTGGGGCGGGATGCTGAGCCGGGAAGGCCGCCAGTACATGGAGATGGCGCCGCGGCTGGCGATCTGGCCGGGCCTGTGCCTGACCGTCGTGGTGTACAGCATCAACATGTTCGGCGACGCCCTGCGCGACCTGCTCGACCCCCGGCTGCGCGGCAGCGTCGGCCGCGTCTGACCGCCTTCACGTCTGCAGACGCCAATGACTTCCTCGTCACTTCCTCCGCGTAGGCGCTGCTCGTAGACCGTTACGGCGTCGTGACCGTGGCGCCGCAATAGGGTGGCCGCGTCAGAGTGCAGGTTTTCATCTATCTTGAACTCCACTCGTCACGCATCACGCGTAGGAAGAACAACGACGCGATCCCGACCTGAATCCGCCGCGTACTGGAGCGCTGCCTGTATGTCAATCTCCTCGACGTGGTAACCGTGAACGATCGCCTCCGTGGTCTCTCCGGCGGCAAGGTTGTCGAGGATTACCGACACCATGACTCTCGTACCCAGCGCTTCCTCGCGGAGATTCTCGGCAGCGTCATCCGCCGCTACGGCAGCCAGGTGACGTGGCACAGCCTGGCCGCCGATCGGTCAATCGATCATCCGATGACGGTGGCGGACTACGTGCAGCTTCTGGCGCAGATGGACGTGCTCATCGTCCAACACGCGCTGCGCGAAGACCGGCTCACGGCGGCGCCGAAGAAAGCGCGCAAGGTGGTGCTGTCCGATCCGTTCATCTTCCACGCTGTGCGGAGCTGGCTCGATCCGGTGGACGATCCGTTTACCGCTCAGACGGGGCCGGCGGTCGCCAACCGGGAGGGGGCCGGCAAGCTGGCCGAAGCGTGCGCGGCGGCGCATCACTATCGAATGCACCCGACCTACTACGTCAAGGGCGACGGCGAGGTCGATATCGCCTTCGTGTCCGGCGCAACATTTTCGCCGATCGAAGTGAAGTGGACCAGTCAGGTCCGCTCGACTGATCTGAAGCAGGCGCGCAAGTACCGCAACAGCGTGATCTGCTCCAGGATTGCCACCGCAGACCGGATCCACGGGCTGCCGAACGAGCTGCTGCCCCTGCACCTCCAGCGACTCGGCCCGTCGCCGTACTACGTCACCTGGTAGGGGAGCCGGCGCAGCGTCGCCTGCGACACGCTCCCGTTTGCAACCGCAGTCGAGCGTCGCTGCGTGATTGGGCGTCGACCGGTGTGGGGGCCGGCCGTTGTGGCGGTGGCCATCATGCAACGTCAGGGCGTGGGTCGCCGATGTGGGCGGCGTAGTAGAGGGGTAGGAAGGTGAGGCGTTGTTCCGGTACGCGGGCGTAGGTTCCAGAGTACAGGACCATCCCCTCCGGGCAGTTGGGATAGGTGGCGAGCATCAGGTGCAGGCTGCGCAGGCTGCCGCCGGCGCCGGATTTCACCTCGACGGGTAGAATCCGGCCCTCGCGGATCGCCAGGTAATCGACCTCGGCGCTGCTGCCGCGCGCGTCGCGGGCCCAGTAGCACAGTTCGTGGTCGCTGGCGGCGATCATTTCCTGAGCCACGAACTGCGCCGCCAGCGCTCCCCGGTACATGGCCAGCAGGTCGCGCTCCTGCAATTCCAGCTCGACGGGTACACGGCACAGGTTCTGCAGCAGCCCGATGTCGAGCAGCGCCGCCTTGAAGCGGCGATCGTTGGCACTGGCGCCGAGCGGGAGGCCGGACGGATCGCACGAGGCGATTTTGTGGATCACCCGAGCTTTGCACAGCAGTTCGAATGCACGGTGGTTGGTCGGTCCGGAGCGTCCGCGGTCCAGACGGACGTACTTGATCTGCTCGCCGACGTTGCGCGCCACGGCGAGCAGGACGGTGTCCAGGTTGGTCGAATCGGCGCGCGCAGCGTACTTCGCGAAGTCTTCACGATAGGTGCCGATGACTTCGGTCTGTGCTTGGGAGGCCGCGACGAGCGATCGGGTCTTGCGATACACGTCGACGCTCTCGGGCATGCCGCCAACGAAGAAATAGGTCTTCAACTCGTTCAACAACGTGCGCTGCAGGGACTCGTCCACCGTCGACGGATTCTCGACGACCCATTCGGCAGCGACCTCGTTGCCCATTCCCAGCAGGTACTCCCGAAACGTCATCGGGTAGAGGTGCAGGTGTTGCACGCGCCCGACCGGTACCGGGATATCTCCCATGACGAACTCCAGCAACGATCCGGCGGCGATCACGTGCAACTCGGGAACCTGCTCGTAGAAGTAGCGCAGCGCCATGATCGCACGCGGGCACGCCTGCACTTCGTCGAGGAACAGCAGCGTGCGCCCGGCCACGATGCGCCCCCCGTTGGCCAGCTCAAGCCGCCGGAGCACGGTACGGGCATCGAGGTTGTCGCCGAAGCAACCGTGCAGATCGCGTCGCTTCTCCAGGTCGAGCTTGACCAGCGTGTCGAACTCCGCATCGGCAAAGCGCTCGACGAGCCAGGTCTTGCCGACCTGCCGTGCCCCGCGCACGATGAGCGGTTTGCGCCCAGGCGACGACTTCCACCGCACCAACTGTTCCTGTGCGAACCGATACATTGCTCTGGTCTCCGCCGTTTCTCCTGTCAGTCGTTAGAAACTCAGGGTTGATTCTAAACCTATTCATCAGAAAGTCAAGGTTAATTGCTTCGACTGGACACCTCGTCAGTGGCAGCGGCCAAGGCGTCATTTCAGCGCCGCCACGAACCCGCTCTGCCACTGGCGGGCATGGTTCGGCAGTGGCACGCTATCTCGCAGGCGTTGGCTGAGCCGCCACGGAGGTCATCAGGCAATACGGCGACATCAAGGATTGGCGGAACCTGGTCGGCACGGGGCCGATGGAGCTCACCGACGGTCGTTCTGCCGGCAGAGAAGGGCGCCGGGAGCCTCGAGCTTCCCGGCGCCCATTTATCACGACGATATGAGAGCGTATGTCATCCGCCGCATTCTGCTGCTGATACCCACCTTCCTGCTGCTGTCGATGCTGGTATTCCTGTCGGTGCGCTTCATCCCCGGCGATGCGGTGGATGCGCTGATGGCTCAAATGCAATGGATGGGTGGTGGTGATATCGACCATGCCGCGTTCCAGCGGATGTTGGGGCTGGACCGGCCGATCTACGTGCAGTATGGACGCTGGGTGGGGGGCATCTTCCTGCACGGCACGCTGGGCGATTCCCTCCTGGGCGCCTGGCGGGTCGAGGAGAAGATACTCGCCAGGTTGCCGGCAACTCTCGAGCTGGGAGTGATGGCGATCGTGATCGGGCTGCTGATCGGGCTGCCGGTCGGCATCTACTCGGCGATGCGCCGCAATACGGCCGCCGACTACGTCGGGCGGGCGGTCGCCATCATCGGCCTGGCGACCCCCAACTTAACTTCTGGTTGGCGACCTTGGTCCTGACCTTCCCCGCCATCTGGTGGGCCTGGTCGCCACCGTTGACGCTCGTGCCGTTCCGCGACGATCCGCTGGGCAATATCACCGTGTTCATCGCGCCCAGCCTGATTCTGGGCACCTATCTGGCGGCAGCCACCATGCGGATGACGCGCACCATGATGCTGGAGGTGCTCAGGCAGGACTACGTCAGGACCGCCTGGTCCAAGGGTCTGCAGGAGCGGGTCGTGCACCGACCAGCTTGGGCGGGACTATCTGAGCCGGCTGATCTACGGGGCGCGCATCTCGTTGTTCGTCGGCCTGGCGGCGACCACGCTGCACGTCGTGGTTGCGGTGCTGATCGGCGGCAGCGCGGGGTTCATCGGCGGCAAACTGGACCTCCTGGTGCAGCGATTTGTCGATGCCTGGATGTCGTTTCCGGGCCTGCTGCTGTTGCTGACCATCATGTCCATCGCCGGGCAGGGTCTGCTGCAGATCATCGTGATTCTGGGGATATCCTCCGGTATCAGCAATTCGCGGGTGGTGCGCGGCGCGGTGATCGGCATCAAGGAGAACGACTACTTTCAGGCGGCTCAGGCCATTGGCGAGCGCACCTTCGGGACCCTGCTGCGGCACGTGCTGCCGAACATCATGGCGCCGATCATCGTGATCTTCTCGATCACCATCGGCGGCATCATCGTGGCGGAGGCGTCGTTGAGCTTTCTGGGGTTCGGTCTGCCCCCCGGCGTACCGAGTTGGGGCGGGATGCTGAGCCGGGAAGGCCGCCAATACATGGAGATGGCGCCGCGGCTGGCCATCTGGCCGGGCCTGTGCCTGACCGTAGTCGTGTACAGCATCAACATGCTCGGCGACGCGCTGCGCGACCTGCTCGACCCCCGGCTGCGCGGCAGCGTCGGCCGCGTCTGAGCACGACTATCGGTAGCCATGCCTATTCGTCCACTCGCCGTAGAGCTTCATCCATCACTTGTCGCGAGAGATGAAGACCAGCGATCATCATTTCCTCGATGATGGGTCGAGCTTTCGGGATGAGCCCTCGTCCCTTGGCGACCAGCACAATTCCCAGGGTTCCTCGGACGGGGATATTCAGACTGGCAGCACACTTTCTGCCGGCCAACGCGTTGATTATCGCCCGATCAGCCACGGGAGAGTTCGCGATCCAAGTCGTCGAAATCTACCCGAAACGAGTCCTTTCCCATGTGGGAGAGGGTAAGGATGAAGTCCGTTCGGTCCATTCCCGCGATCCGGGCCGCCCACTCTTGCGAGATGCGACCCTGCTGATACCACTGGACGGCAGCAGCCAGTCGCAACTCCATGTCGAGGGTTCCCGGCGCACACTGCAGCAGGGAACAAACCGCGTCCGGTAGTTCTATTCTTACGTGAGTCATTGATCCACTATGGGGTTGCCGCGTCCTTCGGTGGCTGACCGGTAACGGCCGGCATCCTTCCTCGCCATTATGATGGCTGACGGCGGTACGTTCAACGCCGCACCGCACTGACACCATGGCCCATCGCGCCCCCGTATGCCTTCCCTTCCGGGACTATGCCAGGGCTGCCGTGAACCCGAGGCATCTGGCGCAGAGGTTCATACGCTTGTCGTGCGAGAACAGCGCTATCCCACCGGCGTCCCCCGCCAGCGTGAGCGCAGTCGCGATATGCAGCGCGTCGAGGGTGCGCATGTGTACCGGGAACGGGTCCATCGTCCGCTGTTTGATCTGCGTCGACATCTCAAGGAGGTCGATCCCGGCCAGCACGGCAGCCAGACGTTCGCGCGCCACCGCGAGGGGCTCGTCGTCGAGTTTGCTGGCGAGGCGGCAGCGATGCAGCACCCGCCGGCGAGAGAGTGCACCGTTCGGGTTCGGCGAATGCGGATGAAGCGCCACGACGACAGTCAGCGGAGTGGCCGGTTGGCGGTGGCTGCAACGTCACCACCGCCGGTGGCGGCTACGCTGCCGGGCGGCTGGAACGGCTGGACGGCTGGGGCGGCTGGAGGCTGGAATCGTTGGAATCGTTGGAATCGTTGGAATCGTTGAGCTGGCGCGGGGCGGGCAGCCGCTGGCCGGTTGGAAGCGCTCTCCGGCGGGGTCGGAGAGCGACTTCATCGTCAAGACCGGCCCGGCCACGGTCCCGGTCGAGTGCAAGGCGAGCATCTCGGTGAACCTTCGCCATATGCGCGGCCTGATTGCCTATCTGCATTCCCACGGCCAGCGCCGCGGATACGTCGCGAGTCTGGCGAGTCTGGCAGCAGTTCTCGGTGAGTGAGAGTGGAATAGACGCGGGACAGGTGATTTCCGAGAGGGCAAACGAAGGCGTGTCTTGTAAATCGTTGCAGTATAAGGAATTACAAAACTAGACTTTTCTCGCCAACCTAGCCATCTTATTCTCTCATGGCCAGGGGACTCGCAGAGGCCCGGTTTTACTTCGTTTTCGCTCCCTCGTCGACTCTATCGCGGGCTACGTGGCCGGCATCGTCGACACCCGCCAGTTGAGCAAAGTCCGCTACACCCTGCGCGATTGCTATCTGAGTGCCGTTGCTTTGTTTTTCGTCCAAGACCGTTCGCTGCTGCAGTTCCAGCGTCGCTTTCAGCGCAAATTCCAGGCCAACAACCTGTCCTCTACCTTCGGCGTCTCTCGGATCCCTTGCGACTCCCAGTTGCGCGATCTCATCGACCGCCATGGCTATGCTCCCATTCTGCCCTGCTTCGCCGACTGGATCGGTCGCCTGCAGCGCTTCAAATGGCTCCAGCACTACCAAGTGTTCGACGCCCGCTATCTGGTCACCCTTGATGGATCACGCTACTTCAGCTCCGAACTGGTCAGTTGCGAGCGCTGCCTGAGCACCACCACAGACGGCATCGAGCGCCATCATCATGACATCCTGCAGGCCGCCATCGTGCATCCGGACAAGCGCGTAGTGCTCCCCCTCGCTCCCGAGTTCATACTCAACAGTGACGGCAGAGGCGGCGAGTACCATAAGCAGGATTGCGAAATCAATGCCGGCTACCGGATGCTTCAGCGGCTCCGCTCCGACTATCCCCGGATGGCGGCAATTATCGTCGCCGACAGCCTTTACTCCAAGCAACCGTTCGTCGAGAAGTTGACCGCAGGGCGCTTCTCGTTCCTGCTGGTCGCCAAACCAGGTGACCATAAATCCCTCTTCCAGGATGTCGACGGCTTGCGCCGCGGCAACCTGCTGGACCGCCATCATACCGTCCACCGCGGCAAACGCCACGAGTACGAGTGGGTCACCGGTGTGCCGCTGAACGGCAGTCCCGACGCGCCGCTCATCAACTTCATCCAGTTCCGGATCATCAAGGACGGCGAGGTCAAATATCGCAACGCCTGGGTCACCGACCTGGTGCCCACCACCGACAACATCGTGCAACTGGTGCGCGCCGCGCGGGCGCGTTGGAAGATCGAGAATGAAGGGTTCAACACCCTGAAGAACCAGGGTTACCACCTGAAGCACAATTTCGGCCACGGCGACCGGCACCTGTCGGAGGCGTTGTTCGTGGTCAACCTGCTGGCGTTCTTCATGCACCAGATCTTCGAACTGGTCGATGGCATGTATCAGCGCGTGCGCACCTTCTTCAGTTCCCGCCGCGCGTTCTGGGACGAGGCGCGCTCCGCCTTCCGGCTGTTCCTGTTTACCTCGTGGGACCAGGTGCTGGAGCGCATGAACTCGCCGCCGGAGCAACTGCCGCCTTCTCGGTCTCGGTAGTTCATGGACCCCACCGTTGCATTTACGCCTCCGGCAGACCGCGTGCCGACAACTGCGCACCATAGCTTGCGCAGTGTCACCGCTTTGCGCTCTGCCGCGTCGGCACTGGCTCACTCCAACGCCCCGACCTCGGTTCTGGCGCTCCGGCGACGGCCTCGTCCGTTGGCCACTGCGGGAGTAAACCGCGCCCACCGGCTGGAGAATATCACCGACCTGCACGACTCACGCGAGCCGGGCACGAGCAGGCCCAATCGCTCTAGATGATTCCCACCAAATGAAATAAAGGCATATATGAAAATATTCCAATAGCCTATTGACTGGTTGTCATATTGTTTCGCATGATGCCACCCTCATGGGTAGCGGTGATGCGAGACGACACGTCCCAGCACTCCCACCGGTTGGCGGCAACGCAGCCGGTGCAGCCTATTGCCACCACTACTTGGTCACCGAGAATTGCTGCCGGTGACGTCCGAGGCGTTGACCGGTGCGCCGCGCCTATGCTAGCGTGCCTCGCCTACGGGTTCGACGGATGATGACGCGCCGTGACGACGCGCCAGGATGGCGACAGCGCAGTGACCGATTGGCGGTGACGCCGCGCGATCAGCGCGATGAGCGGGTTGGGTCGCGCTTGACACGGATTTGGGCCGGCCTCTACACTGGTCCGCGAATGGGAGTTGACACCGTCCAGCCCAGCCGACACCTAGCGCACCCGACTACCGCTAGCCGCGCAGCAGCCGACCTCGCGGCGCCGGTGCTGACCGCGGCACCATTGATGCGTGTGGCGCATAGCCGCCACGCGTCCGCGCGTCCAACGGCCGACCACGTCGGCCGCAAATTACCAGTCCACACCAACCGCCTTTCCGGCGCCTGCATATGTACGTGTATTGCCGGCCCGGAACAGGCAGCTTCCGTCTGGCATCTGGCAGGGCACCCTGTGCCCCAAGAAGGGAGGTGAAGATGATACTGAAAGAGCCGCACGCGCGCGCGGCGTGAGCCCGGGTGAACCCGGTGAGTCACTCGCCGCGCGCTTCTGAGAATTTGACTCAGTCTGGCGGCCCGCGTTGCGGGCCCGAGAGTAGCCAGGGAGCGGCAATCCGCTCCGCAACACTCTCGAAAATCCTCATACGGAGGAACGTATGAATATTGTACAGATTACCAGGACCCTCGCGATTGGCTTGGTCCTGGTCCTGACCGCAACCGGTCTCTGGGCCACTGGCGCAGAGGAAGAGGCGACCGCCGTCGACAAGAAGTATGTGACCGACCCCGTCACCGGCAAGGTGGTGGTGGCGCCAGAGTATGGCGGGACATTGACCTTCGCCGATCGGGGAGATGGCTTCGGCTCCCATGACCAGTATCATGGCCATGCATTGTCCAACTCCAGTGTCGTTATAGAGAAACTGGGCGTCGCTGACTGGGCAATAGATAGGAAGAGATATCCTTTCGTCGGCGGCTACCAGCTGCCTGTATACGCCACGAGGGGGGCGCTGGCTGAAAGCTGGGACCAGCCCGACCCCACAACGTATGTCTTCCACATCCGCCAGGGTGTCCACTGGCATGACAAGCCGCCGATGAACGGTCGGGAGCTCACCGCCAAGGACATCGAGTATAACTTTCACCGGCACTTGGGTCTGGGCAGCGGCTTCACCGAACCTTCCCCCTGCTGCGCACAGTTGCTCGGAACGTTGCCCTGGGAATCGATAGAGGCCACCGACGAATGGACGGTTGTCATGAAGCTGAAGGTGCCCACCCTTCTTGCCCTGGGCACCATCTTGGACGGGTACTATGCTATACAGCCCCCCGAAGTCATCGAGGCATCAAAGACTGCTGAAGTGCCAGAGGGCAAGATTTCGGACTGGAGGGACATGGTTGGCACCGGGCCCTACATGATAACCGACTGGGTCGGGGGCAGTTCTTATACCTACACCAAGAATCCCAACTACTGGAGCGACGACGAAAAATATCCGGGGAACCGCTTGCCCTATATTGACGAGGTAAGAGCCCTGGTTATGACCGAATTGGCAACAGAGCTATCGGCACTGCGCACGGGTAAGATCGACTGGCTAGGTTGGCAGGGCGCGAATCAATTAAGCTCCCTGGACCAGGCAGAGAGCCTCGAGCGCACTAACCCAGAGCTCGTAATCCACGCGTGGTCAGAACGGTCGAACAATAGTGCTTGGCTCAACGCGGGCAAGCCGCCCTTTGACGACATCAGGGTGCGCCACGCAATGCAGATGGCACTTGACGTCGAGACAATGAGCACGACCTTGTACAAGGATTTAGGAGATCCGATACCTCGCGGGCGAGTAGGCCTGGAATTCACGGGCTTCTACGTCCCATTTGACGAGTGGCCCGAACAGCTCAAGGGATACTATACCTATGACGTGGCGGGGGCCGAGAAGCTCCTTGATGAGGCTGGATATCCGCGCGGCGCCGACGGCATGAGATTCGAAACTAATCTTGTGTGGCTGGATCGCGGTGATTTTGATATTAACTATGCTGAATTAATGGTTTCATACTGGCGTGAGATTGGCATTCATGTCGACATTGATCACACCCCTGGGGCTGACTATGGTCCCAGTGCGCAAGATCCAAATGTTGGAGCTCATTCGTGGGTCTCGGGCGTCAAGGCTTTTCCAGCCAGGCAAATGGAAACATTTTCGAGCGGCTTTGTCTGGAACAAGGTCAGCGACGCGCAATATGACGCCTGGTATGAAGAGATGCTAGCTGCTGCCACTGACGAGGAGCAGATGAGCGCGATCAAGAAGATGGACATGTACAGCATAGAGCAGCATTGGATGATCTGGGGGGCCATGGGCCCAGCGTTCAACGTGCACCAGCCGTGGGTGATAGGCTACAACGGCGAAGGCGGTTTCGGAAGAAGTCGAAATAATGATGTCTTCGCCCGCCTCTGGATTGATAGTGCGCTGAAGGAGGAAATGGGTCATTAGGGGGTTCACCCCTTGTGGCCGACCTTGCGGAAGAAGGGAGCTGGGGGCTGAAGAACCCCAGTTCCCTCATGGAAACCGCGAGGGTGCGCGGTTGAAGGTTGAAGCACAGGCAGTGCGAGACCATAAGCTGGACCCGCGGCAGCTCCTTCGCGGGATAAGTCACCTCGGTTGCATCACATGAGAGCCTACATCATCAGGCGGTTATTGCTCACAATCCCCACCTTGTTCATACTGAGCATCCTGGTCTTTCTCTCTGTCCGGTTCATCCCCGGCGACGTAATAGACCTGATGGTGATTAGGATGCAACAGGACGGGCTAAGTGGCCACATTGACCGCGAAGCCCTCGAGCGTTATCTGGGATTGGACGTGCCTGTGCACGTGCAGTATGGACGCTGGCTGGGAGTGCTGCCGACCCCTGGCTGGATTACCGGTGAACGCTTCTATAGAGGCCTGCTCCAGGGCAGCCTTGGCGAATCACTGATACGCGGCGCTTTGCGGGTAGAGGAGGAGATACGAAGTAGATTGCCGGTGACCATCGAACTCGGTTTCATGGCAATCGCAATCGGGTTGATAATAGCGCTGCCAGTCGGCATCTACTCGGCGATTCGCCAGGATACGGCCGCCGACTACGTGGGGCGCTCGGTCGCCATCATCGGCCTGGCGACGCCGAACTTCTGGTTGGGAATTATGGTCATGATCTTCCCGGCGATCTGGTGGGGTTGGTCGCCGCCGATGGAGTGGATACCTTTGACCGAAGACCCGCTGGGGAATGTGGGGGTGTTCATCATTCCCAGCCTGATTCTGGGGACGGCCATGTCCGCTGCCACCATGCGGTTGACGCGTACGATGATGCTGGAGGTGCTCAGGCAAGACTATATCAGGACGGCTTGGTCCAAGGGCTTGAAGGAGAGGGTCGTCATCATGAGACACGCCCTCAAGAACGCAGTCATGCCGGTACTTACCCTGGTGGGTATGCAGTTTCCTATCCTGGTAGGTGGCTCGGTTATCATGGAGAACATATTCAACCTGCCGGGTCTGGGTCGTCTCATGGTGGTGGCGCTCATTGAGAGAGACTACCCAGTGGTCTCCGGAGTAAACCTGTTTTTCGCCACCGCGGTTGTGGGAATCAATCTCATGATAGACCTGATCTATCCCTATTTGGACCCGAGGGTCCGCTATAGTTGAAGGGGAAACGGCCAGCATGAGTGACGGCAAAGGGATACCATCCGCAGTAAGCGAGCCAAAGGGTCAGGCCCGACCGGCTGATTTCTTTGTCAGGCTGTGGAGGGAGAAGCCGCTAGGCATCGTCAGCGGGATCATCGTACTGATATTGATCGTGGTCGCTATTTTTGCCGATGTTCTGGCCCCTTATCCATATTGGGAGGTGCATCAGTTAGACAGATTGCAGGGCATATCAGCCCAGTATCTGCTGGGTACCGACCAGTTGGGGCGGGACTTGTTGAGCCGACTTATCTACGGGGCTCGTCTTTCGTTGGTTGTCGGTCTGGCGGCGACTGCTCTCAATGTTGTGGTGGCTGTCATGATAGGCGGCACTTCGGGGTACTTGGGTGGTAGATTCGACCTGGTCGCGCAGAGATTCGTCGATGCCTGGATGGCCTTCCCAGGACTTCTGATGTTATTGACCATAATGTCCATAGCGGGCCGGGGTCTGTTACAGATAATACTGGTCCTGGGGATATCTGGAGGAATCGGCGGCTCGAGAATAATGAGAAGCGCTGTTATTGGTGTGAAAGAGAACGCCTATTTTCAGATGGCGGAGGCGATTGGCAATACCAGATGGAGAATACTCATTCGACATGTCCTGCCCAATATTGCGCCTCCCGTAATCATCATATTCAGCATCAACATCGGTGCGGTGATTATGACTGAGGCTTCCTTGAGCTTCCTGGGATTCGGTCTGCCGACCCAGGTTCCGAGCTGGGGGGGTATGCTGAGCAGGGAGGGGCGTCTCTACATGGAGATGGCGCCACGGCTGGCTCTCTGGCCTGGTTTTTGCCTGACGATTACCGTGTACTGTCTCAACATGTTCGGCGACGCCATGAGGGATCTGCTCGACCCGAGGCTGAGGGGCGGTGGTGGTGGTCTCGATGCCGGAAGATGACGCCAGCGCCAAGCAGGGACAGCGCGGGCCGGCACGTCCGGACCGAGCCGTGGTGTGAGGACGACTTGCTGGCGTGTGTCTGGCAGCGTACCATGCCCGAAATGAAGCTGGCTGTTCGTCGAGGTGGAGCTGGAGCTGCAACGCCCGCTTGAGAAACGCTTCGCTGGGTAACTTCGGCGACACCAGGCACGTAGGTGATGGCATATCGGAAATGCGCGTCCACTACGGACCGGAGTATCGCCTCTACTTCATGCGCGCGCCAGCGCAGGCGGATTGGATCGCGGCGGGTGACAGTGGGATCGACCAGCCGGAGCAGCCGACCATCAAGGTGGGAGCAGCCGTGGTTGTCCTGCTTTGCGCCGGCGACAAGGATACGCAGGAACGTGACATCCAACGCGCCAAACGGTTGGCGCAGGATTGGAGGTAAGCGATGCCCGAGACATTCAGCCGATGGGACATCACAGAGCACCTGCACACGAAAGACGACGTACGTCTGTACTTTGAAGCGTGTGCGGATGAAGACCCAGGGGATGGCAGCCTGATTCGCGCCGCCCTGAACGATATTGCGAGGGCTCGAAACATGACCCGCTTGGCCCGTGAGATCGGGATGACCCGCGAGGGGCTCTATAAGGCGTTGTCCGAGAACGGCAACCCTACCTTCAACACCGTCATGCGAATCACCCGCGCACTGGGGATGCAACTGCGGATCACGGTATAGTGGGAATTCCCTTCCCCGCGATCCTGATGGGCACCTGGCCCGCCGGGCCAAGCGGCCCAAGCCTCTCAGCGCGCCGCTGGTCGGCATGCGCAATGACCGCGAGCTGGCCGAGAACGCCGCCGCCGCCGGCTGGCGCCTGAGCGCCGAGGATCGCTCCGAGATCGACCGGATCTTCGCCGACGAGAACTCCCTACGAACGACATCTGGATTGCGGCCCTGGCGGCGCGCGAGGGCGCCACCGTGCTCGATCAAATAAAGAGCCTGCGCGAGAAAAATCCCGAGATCAATCTGTGGGAGTTCGAGTTTCGCTCCGAAAACGCAACTGCCTTCAACAATGTGAACAAACCGCCCTTTGATGATATCCGGGTGCGTCGGGCCATGCAGATGGCGGTGGATGTCGACACGATCGCGGAGACCTTCTTCAGCGGTGTTGCCGATGCGACGCCGCAGGGAACGTTTGCCAATTCCAAGATGGGGGTTGGCACGCCATTCGAGGAGTGGCCCGAAGAGATCAAGCAATACTACCGGTACGACCCGCAACGGGCGAAGCAGCTGATGGCTGAGGCGGGCTATCCCGATGGCTTCAAGACCACTCTGCATGCCAGTGGGCGGCGCGGCTCGAGCTACGAAGAGCTACTCGCCAACTACTGGCGTGAGATTGGCGTGGAAGTCGAGATACGGACGTTCGACTCTACGCAAGGCGTTGCGCTCCGTAGAGATAATCCAGGAGGATTGATCGGCAATATCGCGGCTATCACCTATGACGCAGTCTCTACCCTTAATTGGCACACGTGTGCCAATTAAGGGGAACCCATACGCAGGGTGCGACCCGGAAATTGACGCTCTCTATGAGGCCGCTAACAAAGCTTCCACCGTCGAGGAGCAGAATCGGTTGGCCAAAGAAGCGAATATGCGCCTCGTAGAACTGCACTGGGTTGTCGTTGGTCCAGTTACCCCACAGTTCAACGTCGCCCAGCCGTGGGTCAAGGGCTATAACGGCGAGGTCAGTCTCTCCATAAGTGGCCATTATTCTACGGTCTTGACCCGTGTCTGGGTCGACCAGGATCTGAAGCGGGAGATGGGATTCTAAGGAATCGCTACGGGAGTCCTGCTCGCGAAGAAGGGCGCTGGGATCCTCGCCGGTCCCGGCGCCCTTCTCAAAAGGAAGACATGAGAGCGTATATCATCCGCCGCGTTCTGCTCCTGATACCCACGTTCTTGCTGCTGTCGATACTGGTATTCCTGTCGGTGCGCTTCCTCCCGGGCGATGCCATCGATGCGTTGGCGGCTCAAATGGCGTCATTCATGGACCCCGATATAGACCGTGAAATGCTGGAGCGGATGTTGGGACTGGATCAGCCGATCTACGTCCAGTATGGACGCTGGGTAGGGGGCATCTTCCTGCACGGCACGCTGGGCGATTCCCTCCTGGGCGCTTGGCGGGTCGAGGAGAAGATACTCGCCAGGTTACCGGCAACACTCGAGCTGGGCGTGATGGCGATCGTGATCGGGCTGCTGATCGGGTTGCCGGTCGGCATCTACTCGGCGATGCGCCGCAATACGGCCGCCGACTACGTCGGGCGGTCGGCCGCCATCATCGGCCTGGCGACCCCCAACTTCTGGTTGGCGACCTTGGTCCTGACCTTCCCCGCCATCTGGTGGGCTTGGTCGCCACCGTTGACGCTCGTGCGGTTCCGCGACGATCCGCTGAGCAATATCACCGTGTTCATCGCGCCCAGCCTGATTCTGGGCACCTACCTTGCCGCGGCCACCATGCGGATGACGCGCACCATGATGCTGGAGGTGCTCCGGCAGGACTACGTCAGGACCGCCTGGTCCAAGGGTCTCAAGGAGCGGGTCGTGATCGTCAGACACGCCATCAAGAACGCGCTGATCCCGGTAGTAACGCTGATCGGTCTGCAGATGCCGATCCTGATCGGCGGATCGGTGATCATGGAGAGCATCTTCGGGGTGGGTGGCCGAGACGATTCATCAAGGAGCAGCCCCTGGGCGCGTTCGGCGGCGTGGTGCTGCTGGCGCTGGTCCTGGTCAGCATCCTCGCATCGTTTCTGGCGGGGCACGATCCCAACCAGATGACGCTGGCCGACCGGCTGCAAGGCCCGTCGGCCGAGTATCCCCTGGGCACCGACCAGCTTGGGCGGGACTATCTGAGCCGGCTGATCTACGGGGCGCGCATCTCGTTGTTCGTCGGCCTGGCGGCGACCACCCTGCACGTCGTCGTTGCGGTGCTGATCGGCGGCAGCGCAGGGTTTATCGGGGGGAAGCTGGATCTGCTGGTGCAGCGGTTCGTCGATGCGTGGATGTCGTTCCCGGGCCTGCTGCTGTTGCTGACGATCATGTCCATCGCCGGGCAGGGTCTCCTGCAGATCATCGTGATTCTGGGGATATCCTCCGGTATCAGCAATTCGCGGGTGGTGCGCGGAGCGGTCATCGGCATCAAGGAGAACGACTACTTTCAGGCGGCTCAGGCCATCGGCGAGCGCACCTTCGGGACCCTGCTGCGCCACGTGCTGCCCAACATCATGGCGCCCATCATCGTGATCTTCTCGATCACCATCGGCAGCATCATCGTGGCGGAGGCGTCGTTGAGCTTTCTGGGGTTCGGCCTGCCGCCCGGGGTGCCGAGTTGGGGCGGGATGCTGAGCCGGGAAGGCCGCCAGTACATGGAGATGGCGCCGCGGTTGGCCATCTGGCCGGGCCTGTGCCTGACCGTAGTCGTGTACAGCATCAACATGTTCGCCGACGCGCTGCGCGACCTGCTCGACCCCCGGCTGCGCGGCAGCGTCGGCCGCGTCTGACCGCTGAGATCCGTTCGATCCATTCCCGCGATTCGGGCCGATCATCATTGATCCACTGTGGGTTGCCGCGTCCTTCGGCCGCGCTCTGCGGCCCGTGCGGCATGCTACAGTGGTCGTCGTGGCAGCGGAGGCCGTCCCAGTTGAGGCTTGACAGCATCGAGCGTATCGCGCGCGGGTTGAACGCGGGGCGGGCAGGCCTCAAGACCTGGCTGATATCGCGGAACTGACTCAGCTTGATCGGGGGGAAGGGAATGGCTGACGAGATCGATTGGCAAGTGGTGACGTTTGCCGGCAACCGCCGCCGCCAACGGGAGGAATTCCGCGCGCTCCCGTTGCGCGACAAGCTGATCGTGATCGAGCAGCTCTCGATGGTTTCCGAGTACTTCCGGGCCCGCCGCCGGGCAGCGCGGGTGACGGACGATGCCCGCAATACGTAGTTGGAAGCCCCGCGGCGCCGCGATCGAGGACAGCGTGATCAGCAGTCGTCCCTTGGTCGGAACCCCGTGGCGTGCGATCCGTGCCGACCGAGCCGTGTGATGCCGATTTGCTGGCGTGTGTCGGGCGGCGGCGGAGGTGGATCGTCACTTGCCTGGCCGGCGTAGTGGGACGATATGATAGCGATATTCTATACCCTCAGTGATTGAGAATATGGATATCCCATACACTGGGCGCCGCCAAGATCAACGAGGTGTTCGCGCGCCTGGAGAGCTGGCATCTGATCCTGCGCTCCGATCAAAAGGGATCGAGTGCCCTTGCCAGTCATGCCTACCTGCCCAAGCGCTATCTGTTCGACACCGGTGTGCTCCGCGAGCTGCGCGAGTCGGCCGTGCCGGCCATCAGCGCCGTTCACACGATCGCGCCGGCCGCACGGACTCCGCTCGGCGCAATCATCGAAAACCAGGCCGCGATCGAACTGGCGCGCGACGGGCGCGGCGGCCGCGCACGATATCGTTGATCCGCGCCAGCGTTGGTTCATGCTATCATGGCACGGTGGTAGGCTCTCCGCAGAGACGCAGTGCGGGACGCATGTGCGGCTACGCCGAGGTCAAGCCGCTCACCGACCGCTTGCTGGCCAGGTTGGGCGCCGAACTCGATGAGCGACTCGTCGCCGTCGCGCTGTACGGGTCGGTGGCTCGCGGTGAGGCGCGAGCGGAGAGTGACATCGACCTGTTCCTGGTGTATCGGGGCGACCGCGACAGCGTCGCGGACACCTTCGTCGAGGTGGAGCTGGAGTTGCGCGCCGCGCCGCTGACGGCGCAACTGCGGGCGCGTGGCGTGCCCACCAACCCGATGCCGGTATTGCGCTCCGAAGCGGCACTGGTCGACACCCCGTGGTTGCTGCTGGACATCTCCCATCACGGCATCATCCTGTTTGATCCCCGCCAAGTGCTGCACGCCAAGCTGGCGGCGCTCCGGAGGCGGCTCGCCGAGCTGGGATCGCGGCGCATCGAGTTGGCCGACGGCACGTGGTACTGGGATCTCAAGCCCAACCTGCGCCCCGGAGAGATGATCGAGATTTGATCATGCGGGCTTGGCGGTGAGCAACGGCGAGCGCGGGCGCAAACTGCTGGCGGCGGCATGTGAGCACCTCGCGGAGATGGAGGGTGCACTGAGCCGCAGCTCGTGGAACATCGCCGTGCGCCGCGCGCAGGAAGTCGTGGAGCTGGCACTGAAGGCGGTGCTCACCTACCTGTGCATCGACTATCCGAAGGTGCACGATGCCGCCGCTCTGTTCGTGGCTACGCTTGCCGCCCGGCAGATGAGCCTGAGTGAGGCGGAGGCGGCAGACGTGCACGCGGTCTCCGCGCGGTTGGCCGCGCGGCGCGCGCCGGCGTTCTACTTCGAGTATGACGAGGAGCCGGCCGGCGCCCACAGGGCGGCGGCCGACGCACGCCGCATCCAGCGCCTGTGCGCCCGCATCGCCGCGGATATCGAGCGGGTGGCTGCCAAGCTGCAGGAGCAGGCCGGCGGTGACCGGAAGTCGCCCGCGGGCGCAGCCGATTAGCGCGCCCGGATGATCCTCGGTGACGCCACGCGGATCAGCAGCCAGTGGCACGACCATCTGCTTGCCCGGTTCGACCGGTTTCTCGTGACCGGCGGGCTGCCGGCGGTGGTCCGAGCTTACGCGACGGGCGAGGATCACGCCCTTGTGTGGCGCCAGATCGTCGCCGACTACGAGCAGGACTTCATCGCGATCGAGCTGGCGCGCGGCGGGTAGCCGCTGGCCGGCTGGAAACGCTCGTCGGCGGGGTCGGAGATCGACTTCATCGTCAAGACCGGCCCGGCCACGGTCCCGGTCGAGTGCAAGGCGAGCATCTCGGTGAACCTTCGCCACATGCGCGGCCTGATTGCCTATCTGCGTTCCCACGGCCAGCGCCGCGGATACGTCGCGAGTCTGGCGAGTCTGGGCGAGTCTGGCGCCGTAGTTGACATGAGTTGCAGGGCCGTGATAGGGTTTACCCAAAATAAAGCCATGGACGAGCCTCTCAGCCTCTCAGCCTCTCAGCCTCTCAGCCTCTCAGCCTCTCAGCCTCTCAGCCTCTCAGCCTCTCAGCCCACACACAACTTTCCATTTACCCGAGAAATAACTAACCGCTCCGGCCGACCGAGCGGCGCGCGCCGCTCGTGCGTGTGCTCCGGCGCCCGCCCTCGCTTTCGGCATCCCTCCGTCAACTACCGGGCCACGCGGCACGCCGTGCCCCCTGCGCCGTGGCCGCGTACTCGGCGTACAGATCCAGAAATCTGCGTAAGAAGGAGGTGCAAGCTGATACTCAAAGAACCGCACTACGCGCGCGGCCTGTGACCATGAACAGCGATGCGCAGGCATCGCCCGCTGGTCAGCTTTTCGGACCAGCCACACGCCGCGCGCTCCACAACTTGAGATTGCCGCCGTTGTCTGAGCCGCCTGCGTTGCGGGCGCGAGAGCGGGCACGGAAAGGCAACTCGCCCCGGAAGCACTCTCAGAATCTGAGATATGGAGAGATCAGTATGAATCCAAGAATCGCACACACCTTCGTTGTTGTGCTCGTGTTCGCCCTGACTGCGACCGGCATCTGGGCGAGCCCGGCCGGGGAAGAGGCGCCGGCCGCGGCGATGGAGAAGGAGATGGTGCTCGACCCCACCACCGGCGAGATGGTAGAAGCGCCGCGGTATGGCGGGACCTTGACCTACGCCACCAGGCTGGAGGCAACAGATAGTGACATGTTTGTTGGCGGGCTACAGGCGGGAAGGGCCTTTTCGGGGGTGCTCGAGAAACTAAGCATCGCGGACTGGGCCATCGACCGGAGTGTGAATGACCTGAGAAACGAGTTCTACGCGTTGGAAGATCAAATAAGACCAGCGCTGGCAGCAAGCTGGGAATACCCTGATCCCAACACGTATATCTTCCACATCCGCCAGGGTGTTCACTGGCACAAGAAGGCCCCAATGAATGGCCGGGAATTGACAGCCGAAGATGTCGTCTTCAATTATCACCGGTTAACGGGGATGGGCAGTGGCTTCAGCAAACCCGAGGGCCTAAGCAGCACAATCGTGACACTGGAATTCGAATCGATCTCAGCGAGCGACGAGTATACGGTAGTCGTCAAGTTGACGAAACCCCGCATCGATGCGCTCTGGTGGCTCGTCGAAGATAACTTTGCCTGGATAGCACCCCCTGAGGTAATCAAGCAGCACGGCGACCATTCGGATTGGCGGAACCTTGTCGGCACCGGGCCCTTTGAGCTGACCGACTGGGTCGAGGGTTCCTCGCTGACCTGGACCAAGAATGCGAACTACTGGGGCACCGACGAAAAGTACCCGCAGAACCGACTGCCCTATATTGACACCTTGAGGTCGCTGGTGATAAAGGATGAGGCATCTCGCCTCGCGGCTCTGCGCTCAGGGAAGGTGGACTATATAGGTGCCAACGCCGCCTCTAACATCAATACCCCCGACGCGGTGGAGAGCATCGAGAGGACCAACCCTGATCTCAAGATCTGGCCGTACTATTTTCGTTCGAACGCCGGTATGACCTATAACCTGACCAATCCTCCCTACAGCGATATTCGGGTCCGCAAAGCCCTGCAGATGGCCTTGGATCTCGAGACTGTCAACGACACGTACTATAAAGGATTGGCCGTGGTGACCCCGCAAGGGGCTATGGGGAATTTCCTAACCCAATTTACCATCCATTACGACCAGTGGCCCGAGGAAATCAGAGCGGGCTATCAGTACGACCCAGAGGCGGCGGAGAGGCTCCTGGATGAGGCCGGATATCCGCGTGGTGAAAATGGCATTCGGTTTACGGCGGCCATGGATGGCCTTTCGTGCTGCCTCAATCCCGATTACTTCGAAATCGTCAGAGATTACTGGCGCGAGATCGGCGTCGAATCGGAGTTTCTCATCCACGAACCCGCCACCTGGGGCGCGCGGGCTAACGGGCACGAATTTGAAGGGATGACCTGGTCGACTGCGGCCGGACCTTATAGCCCGTTGAGTCATGTTCTGAGGTGGTATACTACCGGCCACCCCTTTAACCGAGGTCAAGTGGATGATCCCAAGTTTAACGCCCTCTTTGAGTCCATGGAAGCCGCTCAAACCATGGAGGAGGTGGGAGAATACTCCAAACAGGCCGACCTGTATATGATCTCGCAGCACTGGCAACTCTGGGGGCCCGTTGAACCCGCTTACAACGTCACACAGCCATGGGTTAAAGGGCATAACGGGGAATACTATATGGGCGCGTGGAACTGGAATGCTGTCTACGCACGCGTCTGGATTGACCAGAACTTGAAAGAGCAAATGGGCTTCTGAATCGGCTGAGCCGTCTGTAGAGAGAGGCGCCAGGAGAATGAATGTTCCTGGCGCCTTTTTTCAACCTTGATGGGGCACTGCGAAGAATAGCGTGTGAGGGCGTACATCATCCGGCGAGTTCTACTCCTCATTCCGACTTTCTTGATCCTGACGATTCTGGTATTCCTGTCGGTACGCTTCATCCCAGGCGATGTAATAGACATAATGATGCTCGATATGGAAGCTCAGATGGGCGATATAGATCGTGACACGCTCGAGCGGATGTTGGGATTAGACCAGCCCGTGTACGTACAGTACGGACGCTGGATGGGAGGTATCTTACTGCGCGGCACCCTTGGCAACTCACTGTTCGGCGCCTGGTCGGTAGAAGAGAAGATATTGGGCAGATTGCCGGTCACCATCGAGCTCGGTGTCATGGCTATCGCAATCGGGCTCGTGATAGCCCTGCCGGTCGGCATCTATTCCGCGATTCGCCGCAACACGGCCGCCGACTACGTGGGGCGCTCGGTCGCGATCGTCGGTCTGGCGACTCCCAACTTCTGGTTGGGGACGATGGTGATGATCTTTCCGGCAATCTGGTGGGCCTGGTCACCACCGATGGAGCTGGTGCCGCTGTTGCAAGATCCGCTCGGGAATGTCGGCGTGTTCATCATTCCCGGTCTCATCCTGGGGACCTATCTGGCCGCGGCCACCATGCGCATGACCCGCACCATGATGCTGGAGGTGCTCAGGCAGGACTACGTCAGGACTGCCTGGTCCAAGGGTCTGAAGGAGCGGGTGGTCGTCATGAGACACGCCGTCAAGAATGCCCTCATCCCGGTAATCACCCTGATCGGCCTGCAGTTGCCGATCCTGGTAGGCGGCTCGGTGATCATGGAGAACATCTTCAACCTGCCGGGGCTCGGCCGCCTCATGCTGGATGCCCTCACCAACAGAGACTACCCGGTGGTCTCCGGAGTGAACCTCTTTTTCGCCAGCGCGGTGATGGTGATCAATCTCCTGACCGACCTGACCTACGCGTACCTGGACCCCCGAGTCCGCTGGTAGGTGGGAGTGACCCGGGCTGACCCATGGGCGTGTTGCTGAAACGACTGGTAAAGGAGCAACCTCTTGGCACTCTTGGTGGGTGTGTCGTCCTTGCGTTGATCGTCGTGAGTATCTTTGCCGGTGCTCTGGCGCCGTATGAACCTGACGACCTGCACCTGGTGGACAGGTTTCAAGGCCCCTCGGCCCGATATCTTCTGGGTACCGACCAACTGGGACGCGACCTGCTGAGCCGCCTGATCTACGGGGCGCGGATTTCGGTATTCGTCGGGCTGGCCGGAACTACGGTGCACGTGGTGGTCGCCGCGCTGATTGGCGGCACGGCCGGGTTCTTCGGGGGAAAACTGGATCTTGCAGTGCAACGAATCATCGATGCCTGGATGTCGTTCCCGGGACTGCTGCTGTTGTTGACGATCATGTCCATAGCCGGGCAGGGACTGGCGCAGATAATCATCGTGTTGGGGGTGTCCGCCGGCATTACCAATTCGAGGGTGGTGAGAAGTGCCGTCATCGGAATCAAGGGGAATGACTACTTCACGGCGGCAGAGGCGACCGGCAGCCAAACCCCGCGGACGCTGATGCGTCACGTGCTGCCCAATATCGCAGCACCCATGATCATCATCTACTCGATAACCATCGGCGGCATCATCGTGTCCGAGGCCTCCCTGAGTTTTCTGGGATTCGGTCTGCCGCACGACGTTCCCAGTTGGGGAGGGATGCTCAGCCGGGAAGGACGCCAACACATGGAGATAGCCCCGCGGATGGCTCTGTGGCCCGGCCTCTGCCTGACGATTGTCGTGTACAGCGTAAACATGTTCGGCGACGCGCTGCGCGACCTGCTCGACCCGCGGCTCACGGGCGGCGACGGCGGTCTCGGCTCCCGTGGCGCCAGGTCGGTCAGGAGACCGCGCAGCCGACCAGCGTAGATGAGTTGCGCGAACAACGCCGGCGCGCCGTGGCGCGCGCTCTGATCAGGACGAGGCCGATTTGCTGGCGTGTGGCGGGCAGCGTACTATGCCCGAATGAAGCTGGCGGATCAGGTGGCAATAGTAACCGGCGCGGGGCGCGGCATCGGCAAGGCCATCGCCGTCGCGTTTGCCGCAGAGGGCGCGAAGGTGGTGTGCGCGGCGCGCAGCGGGCAGGAGATCGATGCGGTTGCCGACGAGATAGGCGGGCGGGCTATCGCGTGCGACGTCGCCAAGGAAGCTCAGGTGCGCGGGCTGATCGAGCAGACCCTCGCGGCGTACGGTCGCATCGACATTCTGGTGAACAACGCCGGCGCGGTAGCCCGCGAGCTTACTCATGAACTGCCGGTGGAGTCGTGGGATCACGTCATCGACGTAAACCTGCGCGGCGTGTTTCTGTGCGCCAAGTATGCACTGCCATCGATGCTTGAGCGTGGCGAGGGCCGCATCATCAACATCTCGTCGGGTGCTGGCGTCCATGGCGGGGCAGGGCGGTCGGCCTACGCGGCCTCCAAGCACGGCGTGATGGGCCTTACCAAGGTGTGGGCCGCCGAGTACCGAGACCAGGGCATCCGTGCCTACGTCATTCTGCCGGACGTCACCGAGTCGGCGATGCGCAAGTCGGGTTTCCCGAATGAAGATCCCGCCACCATGATCCAGCCGGAGCAGATCGCCAACGCGGCCGTGTACCAGGCAACGGAGTCGGCTACCGCATACACGATGGTGATGCACGTGCACAACGGCATGCAGGTGCAGAATCTCAAGTAATGTGCGTCGAACCCCGCCGCGCCGCCCCGTGCATGCGCGGCCGGCCGGAGGCTCCACATCCCCGTCGGCGTTGACTATAGGAGCGTCTCTTGGTTACCCTATCCAATGTGGTCATGATGACCAACGAGGAGGACCGATGAAGGACACCATTGTCTCCGTTGCGGATCTCAAGGCGAGGTTGTCGGCCTACCTTGCCGACAGTCGATCTCAACGTCGCCGGATCATCGTGACCAACCGGCGTCGGCCGATAGCGGTTATCACTCCCGTGAGCGCAGACGTAGGAACCGTGGATTCACCGTCCGGTCTGGCGGCGCTGGCGGGAGCCTGGCCGGACTTTCACGAGATCCAGGAAGGCATCGAGCAGGCCTATCTGAACCGCCAGGCAGACGGCTACCGTGCGATACCTCTTTGACACCGACACGGTTTCTTTCCTGGCAAAGCCCCGGCCGCCAGAACGACTCGTACATCGGATCGCGCTCGTTCCCGACGCCGATCAGTTCATTTCCGCCATCACCGTGCTTGAAATCTGCTATGGCGCTTACCGATCGGCGAACCCACGGAAACACCTGCAGTTCCTGGAGCAACGGGTATTGCCCCGCGTCGGAGTTCTGGACTTCGACGACACCGCCGCCAGAATCGGGGGCCGGATTCGCGCCGATCGTGAGCGGACTGGCAAGCCGATAGCTCCGCTCGATCTGCAGATCGCAGCGATCGCCGTGGCCAGCGGCTGCATCCTGGTAACCGGCAACCGAGAGCACTTCGCGAACATCGACGGGCTCGACGTGGAGGATTGGATCCGCTGACGCACCTGTCCCCCCGCCTCGCCGATGCCGTCGGCATCTCCCACAACAACCCTGAGTCGAGCGTTCCGATCCAATGCCAGACCGACCTTGGCGGCATGCGTCCCTCACCGCCCTCGCAGCCGGGGGCCGAGCAGGTCCTGCCGCACGCCTGGCGCCGGTCGGGCAGTGACGTGTGAAAGGCGCCTACCGCTTTGGCGTTCGTACCCGGGCCCGTGGCCCCGTGGCGGAATACCTTCACTTTGGCGGACGGTTTGTGGTACATCTTATGGGGGACGGCGGTCGCTGCCGCGACGGTCCGCGTAATCCCAAATGATCCGAATCAACAACATCACCAAAGACTACGGGACTACCCGTGCCCTCGACGGCGTGAGCTTCTCGGTGAACCGGGGCGAGATTCTCGGGCTGCTCGGCCCCAACGGCGCCGGCAAGACGACCGCGATGCGGATCGTCACCGGCTACCTCAGCCCGACCGCCGGTTCGGTCCAGGTAGAGGAGATGGACGTGGCCGACAACCCGCTCGAGGTGAAGCGGCTGATCGGCTACCTGCCCGAGTTCGCCCCGCTGTACGCCGACATGGTGGTCCACGACTACCTGCAGTACGTGGCCGCCGTGCGCCGCATCGAAGCGCGGCGGCGCGGCGCACGCATCCGCGCCATGACCGAGCTGTGCGGCCTCGGCGACGTGATCCACCGCCCGTTTCGCGAGCTGTCGCGCGGCTACAAGCAGCGCGTCGGCCTGGCGCACGCCATGCTGAGTGATCCCGACATTCTCATTCTGGACGAGCCCACCTCCGGCCTCGACCCCAACCAGATCGTCGAGATCCGCTCCATCATCAAAGAGGCGGGGCGCGCGAAGACGGTGATCTTCTCCACCCACATCTTGAGCGAGGTGGAGACCACCTGCGACCGCATCGTGATCATCGACCGCGGGCGGGTGGCGGCCGACGGCACCGCGGACGTGGTCAAGGCGCGCGCGCTGACCGGTACGGCGGTGCGGCTGGCGCTGCTGGACGCGCCGCTCGACGATGTGCAGCGCCACCTGCTGGCGGTGCCCGGCGTGAACAGCGTGGTGCGCGTGCTTGATGCGCCGTTGCCGGTGGCCGGGGCGCTGTTGGTGGAGGTGTCGTGCGCCGGGCAGAACCTGCGCGAGCTGTACGCGGCCATCAAGGCGCGCGACTGGGTGGTGGTGGGGCTCAACTCCGAGGGCCACTCGCTGGAGGACACCTTCCGCGAGTTGACCGGCGCGGCGGGCGCGGGCGCGGCCACGGATGGCGCCGCCACGGCTGCCGAGGCAACGGAGGACAGCGTATGAGCGGCGCCTTTTTCCGCGTCGTGTGGCGCGAGCTGCGGGCGGCGTTCGGCTCGCCGGTGCCGTACATCGTCGCCGTGATCTTTCTCACCGTGACCGGCTGGTTCTTCTTTACCCCGTTCTTCCTCAACGGGCGCGCCGACCTGCGCGAGTTCTTCCGGCTGTTGCCGATGACCCTGGGGCTGGTGGTGCCGGCGGTGACCATGCGGGTGTTCGCCGAGGAGTTCAGCACCGGCTCCTACGAGGTGCTCACCACGCTGCCGATCACCCGCTTCGACGTGCTGCTCGGCAAGTTCACCGGCAGCCTGCTGTTCATTCTGCTGATGCTGGTGCCGACGCTGGCCTACCCGATCATTGTCGCGACACTCGGCGATCTGGACCCGGGACCGGTGGTGGGCGGCTACCTGGGCACCATCCTGCTGGCCGCGCTGTACTGCTCGGTGGGGTTGTTCGCCTCGGCGCTGACCAAGAACCAGATCGTGGCGTTCATCATCGGTCTGGCGCTGTGCGCCTTCCTGGTACTGATCGACAAGGTGCTGTTCTTCATCCCGGCCAGCCTCACCGGCGTGCTGCAGTACCTGGGCGCCGACTACCACTTCGGCAACGTGGCCAAGGGGGTAATCGACTCGCGTGACGTGGTGTACTTCCTGAGCGCCACCTTGGTCGGCCTGTACGCCACCAACCTGGTGGTGGAGCGGCGCATATGACCGCGCGGAAACCGCTGCGCACCGGCCTGCGCGTGCTCGAGATCGTGCTGTTTCTCGGCGCCCTGGTGATGATCAACGTGTCCTCGGCGTCGGGCTTGTTCAAACGCTTCGACCTCACCGAGTCGGGGCTCTACGAACTGTCCCTGCCGAGCATCGACGCGGTCGCCGCGTTGCGCGAGCCGCTCACCATCCGCGCCTTCTTCACGCCCAACCTGCCCGCTCCCTACAACACGGTGGAGCAGGCGGTGCGCGACCTGCTCGACGAGTACGCCGCGCACGGCGGCGACCTGTTCAACTACCAGTTCGTGTCCATGGGCGCCGCGGAGGTGGGTCAGGAGGAGGCGATCGCCAACGAAGAACTGGCGCGTCAGTACCTGATCTACCCGATCCAGATCGAGCAGCTCGACCGCGACGAGGTGACCCTGAGCACCGCCTACACCGGCATGGCGCTGATCCACGGCGATCTGATCGAGACCATCCCGTCGATCACCGACACCAGCCAGTTGGAACTGACCATCACCGAGGCGATCACCAAGCTCACCGAGCGCGTCAGCCGGCTGATTGCCCTGGACGAGGACATCCAGGTGCAGCTGTTCTTTTCGTCGCGGCTGACCGCGCTGGCGCCCGGCGTGGACCAGGTTCCCGGCGAGATCGAGGCCCTGGTCAAGGAGCTCAATGCCAGCTACTTCGACCGCCTGCGGTTCGAGCACATCGACGCCACCGAGGACACGGTGCCGCTCGACGAGGGCCGCCGGCTGCGGCTGGCGCCGCTGCAGTTGCAGGCGCCCGACGGCAGCGCCGAGCTGGCCTACGCCGGCCTGTCGGTGACCTCGGAGGGCACCACCATCACCATGAACCTGCTGCAGGGCAGCGTCATGGGCTACCAGCTCGCCGACATGGAGACCATCCGCCGCTCCCTGGACGACACCCTCAAGAACATCCTCGGCACTCAGGAGGAGATGGGCTACCTGGCCGACTTCGAGACGCCGCCCTACCGCGGGCGCGCCAACGCCACCACCCCCACCGACATGGTGGAGGCGGAGCTGTCCAACTTGTTCCAACTGGTGTCTGGAGAGTACACCTTCCGCGGCCTGCTGCTGGAGGATCGCTTCGTGCCGGAGGGCGTGCGCAGCATGCTGGTGGTGGGGCCGCAGGAGCAGCTCAACGACTGGGCGCTGTTTCAGATCGACCAGTTCCTGCTGCGCGGCGGCTCGCTGATGCTGTTCCTGGACTCGCACAACATCTGGGTGAGCCAGGGCGGCGGCTTGGGCGGCGGCGGCGGCGCCTTCCATCTGCCGCGCGAGACCGGCCTGGAGGCGATGCTGGAGCACTACGGCATCCGCCTGGAGCAGTCCTACGTCCTGGACGAGCAGTCGTTCGTGCAGCGCCAGCCGTCGCCGCGCGGCGGCTACGTGGAGAGCGAGATCTACTTCGCGCCGTTGTTGAAGGAGGACCAGATCGACCGCGAGGTGCCGTTCCTGGCCGGTCTGGAAGAGCTGGTGATGCTCAACACGTCGCCGCTGGCGTTGCTGGGCGACGGCCAGCCGGGCGTGGACTACACGGTGGCGCTGCGCACCTCGCCGACCGCCTGGGAGATGGCCGGGCAGATCGACCTGATGGGCGCCGAGCCGCCCGGTGACGATGAGCGCACCTCGTTCCCGCTGGCGATCCTGGCCGAAGGCACCTTCACCAGCTATTTCGCCGACCGCGAGGTGCCGGAACGGCCGCGCGGCGAACCCAGCTCCCAGGATGACGACGAGAAGGCAGCGCCGCTGATCCCCGCCGAGGAGTTGCGCGCCGAGCAGAGTTTCACGGCGCAGGGCGAGGGCACGCTGTTCGTGGTCGGCACCTCGGCCATCCTGGGCAGCGGCTTCATCGACGTGCGGGGCCGCAACCCCAACTCGCTGTTCGTGCTCAACCTGATCGACGCCATGAACGGGCGCGACGAGCGCGCGACGATGCGCAGCAAGGGGCGCCGGGTGCGGCCGCTGCGCGAGATCGAGCCGCCGGCGCGCACCGCCATCAAGACGTTCGCGGTGGCCGGCCTGCCGGCGCTGGTGATCGTGGTCGGCATCCTGGTGTGGATCCTCGGCGGCCTGCACCGCAACCGCATCCGCGCCGAGTACGGCACTGGTGCCGCCGGCACGAGTGCCGCTGGCACCGGGAGCGGTGGCGGTGGCGCGAGGGGCCGCGGCGCGCGTGGCGGGAAGCCGAAAGCGGAGCCGGCCGGCGGTGAGTCGGGAGGTGCGTCGTGATGAGCCGGGAGCGGATCCTGATCCGGTACGCGCTGCCGGCCCTCATCATCGTGTCGCTGGTGCTGTACTTGGGGCTGCGCAATCGCGACCGCCTGTTGTACGACCTGCCGCAGCTCCCGGAGATGGCGGTGGCCGAGGTGGACCGCGTCGAGATCGTCAAGGGCGACCGGCTCGTCGCCGTCCGCAAGCAGGGCGACGGCTGGCTGCTGGAGCCGGACGAGTTCCCTGCCGCCACCGCCCAGGTGGACACCATGGTGCGGGCGCTGGCCAGCCTGGAGATTACCGACCTGGTGTCGGAGCACTCCGCCTACAGCCGCTTCGAACTCGACCCCGAGTCGGCGCTGCGCGTGACCGCCTTCCGGGGCGACACCGTGCTGCGCACCGTGGAACTCGGCAAGGAGGCGCGCACCTACCAGCACACCTACGTCAAGGTGGAGGGCGACTCGCGCGTGTACCAGGCGGCGGGCGACCTGGGCAACTATTTCCCGGTGGTCGGCGACGTGCTGCGCGACAAGCTGGTGCTGAAGGTGGATATCGACACGGTAGGCGAGATCGTGGCGCGCAGCCCGGGCGAGGAGTTGGTGCTGCGCAAGCGGCCGGCCCTGGAGGAGGGCGCCGCTCCCGACTGGGTGACCGCCGACGGCGGCGAGTGGAACTCGGCCAAGGTGGCGGAGTCGCTGCAGCGGCTCGCCAATCTGAGCACGTTCCGCTTCGCCGCAGGGCCGCCGGCGCCCGGCAGCGAGGTACTGGAACTCACCCTGAAGACCGAAGTCGGCGCCACCCACACGGTGACCGTGTACGCCCGCTCCGGAAACAGCTACCCGGCCACCTCATCCGGCTCCGAGTACCCGTTCCTGTTATTCGTGTGGATGGTCAACGGCTTCCTCGAAGCATTCACCACCGCCGGTCCGCCGGAAGAATAATTGACCAGCGCAGTTTCTCCAACGGAGGATCTGCGCGCAGCGCCGAATGAATTCTTCGTCCCCTGTCGGTGCGTCGTCGTTCGGATGCCCGAAGGAGGCTGACCATGCGTATCAAGGAGATCCGTGCCGCCTGCGTCGATCTGGCGCCGCACCCAACCACGCCGCCGCGCGTGCCGGCCGCCACGGCGGGCGGCTTTCGCCATCCGGTGGACCGCTATCCCGGCCTGGCCCACCCCGGCGCCGGCTGGCCGCGGGTGGCGTGCGTGGCCACCGCGGAAGATGGCACCTGGGGGCTGGGCCTGACCCTGCACGGCGCGCCGGTGGCGGCGATCATCAACGATCATTTCGGCCCGCTGCTCACCGGCCAGCCGGTGACCGCCACCGAGAAGGCGTGGGACCTGATGCACCGCGCCACCGCTCCTTACGGCGCCTCCGGCCTCGCCAGCTACGCGATGAGCGCCGTCGACCTGGCGCTGTGGGACCTCAAGGGCAAGCTGCTGCGGCGCCCGGTGTACGAACTGCTCGGCGGCCCGCAGAAGGAGCGCATCTTCTGCTACGCCAGCAACACCGACCTCTCCTACGGCATGGAGCACAGCCTGCAGTGGTTCCTGGAACTGGGCTTCCGCGCCGTGAAGATCTTCCTCACCACCGGACCGGAGCAAAACCTGGCCGGGCTGCGCGAGACCGAGGATCGCGTGGCGCGCGCCCGCGAGCTGGTCGGTGACGACGTCGAACTGGCGGTGGACGGCTGGCTCAACCCGAACGTCGAGTACGCGGTGCGCCTCGGCGAGATGCTGCGCCCCTACCGCATCAAGTGGCTGGAGGACTTTCTGCCGGCGGACGATCTGGAGGGCTACGCAGCGGTGCGGCAACGGCTGCCCGGACTGACGCTGGCTTCCGGCGAGCACTGGTACGGCATCGGCACTTTCGCGAGCGCCGTGCAGCGCCGGCTGGTGGACATCCTGCAGCCCGACCTGCAGTGGTGCGGCGGCCTCAGCAACGCGGTGCGCATCTGCCACCTGGCCGACGCCGCCGGCCTGACGGTGATCGCCCACGCCGGCATGAACACGCCGTTCGGCCAGCACCTCTCCTTCGCCATGCCGTCCGTGCAGTGGGGCGAACGCTCCGAAGGCGTGTCGCCGCCCGGTGTGCCGCTGCAGGAGATGGTCTACGTCCCCGGCACCCCGGTGATCCGCGACGGCTACCTGGTGCCCAGCGACGCCCCCGGCTTCGGCATCGAAGCCACCCTCGACTGGCTCGAAGACCGCACCCTCTGAGGGGTGCTCACCAGGTCGTCGCCAGCCAGGGAAGGTCGCGCAGCAAGCGGTCCTTGGTCACCAGGGGTGCATCGAGTTGGTGTGCGGTGGCCGCAATGAAACGGTCCGCCGGGTCGGGATGCATGTCGGCCGCATCGGCTGCTATAGCGATCCGGGCTGTGAGCGGGATCTCCTGCACACGCGGGATCGCGAGCACCTGCTGCGCCCAGGCCCCGACCGGCAGGTTGTCGTTCAATCTCAGCCGCTCTTTGCGTACCAGCAGGGAAACTTCCCAAAACACGATCGCCGGGATCAGGATCCGGTCTGCCCGGTGAATGGCTTGCGCCGCCGGCGTGCTGAGGTGCTCCGGCGTCTGGGTCCACCACACGGCGGCGTGTGTGTCCAGGGTGATCACGTAGCCGCGTCGGCCGACCAGCCGGCGATCTCCGACGTGGGAGCCAGGAATGTCGCCTCATCGACAAGCATGCCCCCTGCACCGGAGCGGAGCGCCGCGAGAATCCGCTGTTCGGTCTCTTCGGGACTCTCGAGGGGCATCAACCGGGCGACCGGCTTTCCGTACTTGCTGATGATGATGGGAGCGCCGGTGGCCGCGACCTGATCGATGAGGGCCAGGCACTTCTGCTTGAACTCTCCCGCGCCAATCGTCTCTCCGAGTGCGTCCATGGACGTATACCATGGACAAAAATTCGAGATCGGTCAAGCTGCCGGTGGCGGGCGGGGGCGGGCGGGCGGGCCGGGCAGTATGGTGCCGAGGGCGCCATGCGGGGTAGCGTAGGCGCCATGAGAATGGAGCATATCGCCCTGAACGTTGCCGATGTTCATGCCATGACCGCCTGGTATGTCGAGCACCTCGGCATGAAGGTGGCCAGCGCCAGCGATTCGCCGCCCTACGCCACCTTCGTGACCGACTCCGCGGGGCGCAGCATGCTGGAACTGTACACCTGGGAGGATCCCGCGCCGCCGGCGTGGCGTGAGCGTGACCGCGTGCAGCTTCACTTGGCGTTCCTGACCGACGCCCTGGACGCGGACCGCGACCGCCTGGTCGCCGCCGGGGCCACCATCGACGGCGATCCGGTGCACAACCCGGCTGGCGACGTGCTGCAGTTCCTGCGCGACCCCTGGGGACTTTCGTTCCAGATCGTCGCCCGCGCCAAGCCGCTGCTCGCGGAGTGATGGCGCTTCCCGCGGAACTGTTCGACTTCCTGGCCGAGCTGAAGGACAACAACGACCGGGCCTGGTTTCAGGCCAACAAGAGCCGCTACGAGGAGCACGTGAAGGGGCCGCTGCTGGCCTTCATCGGCGGCTTCGACGAGCGCCTCGAACGCCTCAGCGATCACTTCGTGGCCGACCCGCGCCCAGTGGGCGGCTCGCTGTTCCGCATCTACCGCGACGTGCGCTTCGCCAAGGACAAGGCGCCCTACAAGACCGCCGCCGGCATCCACTTCCGCCACCAGCGCGCCAAGGACGTGCATGCGCCCGGCTACTACCTGCACCTGGAGCCGGCGGCGTGCTTCGTGGCGTGCGGGCTGTGGATGCCGGCCACCGCGCAGGCACAGCAGGTGCGCGCCGCCATCGACGGCAACCGCTCCGGCTGGCTGGCGGCCCGCGACACGGCGCAGGCGGGCGGCTTCGCCCTGAGCGGCAACGCCCTGAAGCGCCCGCCGCGCGGCTATGCCGCCGACCACCCGCTGATCGATGACCTCAAGCGCAAGGACTTCACGCTCACCGCCGCGCTTGACCGGCAGGCGGTAACCGCCGACGACTTCCCGGCCCGCCTGGAGGATCGCTGGTCGCACACGACCCCCTTCATGCGCTTCATAACGGAGGCGCTGTCGCTCTCCTTCTGAGAGCAACTGCGGTCTGCCGTCGATCAGACTCGAGAGGTGAGGTGCCCATGATCGAGTTGCTTGCTGGAATGGTTGGCGGCGTTGGTCTCTTCATCGTAGGGATGTGGCTCCTCACGGAGAACATGAAGACTATGGTGAACCGCCGGCTTCGCATGGCCGCGAGTCGATGGACCTCGAATCGGATCTCGGCGGTGCTGTGGGGGACGCTTGCCGGCTGCGTCACCCAGAGTATGTCCGCGTGCACCTTTGTCGTCGTGAGCATTCTGCGTTCGGGGCTGATCACGACGCAAGGAGCGCTTGCCCTGATTCTCGGCGGATGCGTCGGGGTGTCGGTCCTGGTGGTAGTCGTCAGCTTTGATGTTGGGATGGTTGCGCTCTACGTTATCGGCATCGCCGGTGCAGTCGTGGTCAGTGACCGGCTGTCGCGAGTCAGACCCCTGGCGGCGTCTTGTCTCGGTGGAGCCATGATCATCCTTGGGGCCTGGTGCTGCTCAAGGATGCGGCGGCGCCACTGGCCGAGTAGCCCTGGTTTCGGGACACGTTGGAAGGTACGGGGAATTCGCTGCTCCTGGCCTTTCTGGTCGCCGTGTTCCTGACCTCGATCGTGCAATCGGCCAGCGCGGTCTGCGTGATCGGTATCAGCATGGCGACGGTCGGTGTCATCTCCATCGATCAAGCCATCATGATCATGTTCGGAAGCTGTATCGGATCGAGCGTGATCCTCTATTTTCTGTCGATGAATCTGCGCGGCAGGTCCCGACAGGTCGCCATGTATATGGTGCTATACAACGTGCTGATCTGCGCGGTACTGGTGCCATTGTTTCTCGTAGAGCTTCATTTCGACATTGCGTTGATGAAGGCACTGGTGTTCAGCTTCGACGTGGATCTGGCTCAACAACTGGCCCTGGTGTTCGTGTCTCTCTCCGTGTTTCCGCTGCCGTTCATGCTTGCTGGTCTGGAACTGTCGGTCTCGGTCCTCGACAGACTTTGGCCGAATTCGCAGATCGATGAGCTGTCTCGGCCGAAGTTCATCCACGACCACCCGTCGGTCGATGTGGACACGTCGTTGCTGCTGGTCGACCTCGAGCAGAAACGAGTCATGAAGGACCTGTCGCGATACTTCGAGATGGTACGACAGGGAACTCATGTCGGGCCGCTTCGTGAAGCGTCCCGCAGCGTGCTCTCGGATATCGACGATTTCCTGGCGGATTTGCACACGTATCACCCGATGCACGGCGTGGAAAATCGGAACGCCATAATGAACCGGCAGAAGCTCCTTTGCTGGCTGGAAGAGGCACTTGGAGTTCTGTGTCAGACGCTGAACGAACGCGTCGAACAAGTCAGGCTCGATCAATTCCGGATGAGCATTTGCGAGAGCGTCGACAGCGTGCTGCTGTCCCTGGTCGACGCGATGGAGAACGGCGACAGGGTGTCGTGGGATATGGTGAAGCGGCTCACCGGCGACCGTGGCGCAATGATGCGTAAGATACGGATACAGTTTCTGGAACAGGATCCACCGTTGCAAGAGGCGGAAATGATCAACGTCCTTCTGGTCACCAACACGGTTGAGGAAGCGTTCTTTGTGCTGTCGAGAATAGAGAGAGAATTCAACGTCTTTGCGGGTATGGAGGAGCACGTTCCCCGCGGCTGAACGGATTCAGGGCTGCTCTTCAGCGCCCGCGCGTTGTCCCTCCAGGGTCCGGAGTTGGGTCAGTTCCGTGGCCCACAGATCCCGGTCGACGGTTTCGGTGATCAGCGGCTTGCCGTCGAAGCGCGGGTCGTTGATCAGCAACCGGAACGGCTCCCAGCCCATGGTGCCCTTGCCGAGGCTCTGGTGGCGGTCGACGCGGCTGCCGAGTCCGGTCTTGGAGTCGTTGAGGTGCGCGCCGACCAGGTAGCGCAGGCCGACCACCTGCTCGAACTCGCGCATGGTGCGCTCGTAGGCCGCCGCGGTGGTGAGGTCGTAGCCGGCGGCGTGCAGGTGGCAGGTGTCCAGGCACACCCCGATACGTGACTTGTCCTCGATGCCGTCGATCAGGGCCGCGAGCTGGGCGAAGGTGTGGCCGAGATGGCTGCCCTGGCCGGCGGTGCTCTCGTAGACGGCGATCACGTCCGGGACTTGGGAGAGTGCCTGATTGATACCGGCGCAGATCTGCGCGGTGCACGCCGCGTCGCTCATCTTGCCGAGGTGGCTGCCGGGGTGGAAGTTCAGGTAGCGCAGGCCGAGCCGGCGGCAGCGCTCGAACTCGTCCAGGAAACCGGTCAGCGATTTGCGTACGATGTCGTCGTCGGGGGCGCCGAGGTTGATCAGGTAGCCGGCATGGGGCAGTACGTGGTGCAGCGGGAAGCCGCACGCCGCGCACTGTTCGCGGAACGCGGCGGCCTCGTCGTCGGTGAGCGGCTTGGCGGCCCAGCGCCGCTGGTTGCGGGTGAAGATGGCGAACGCGTTGGCGCCGAGGGCGCGCGCCCGTTCCGGCGCGGTGTGTACGCCGCCGGCGGTGGATACGTGAGCACCGAGCAGTTTCATGGCAAGCAGCTTGCGGTAGAGTACGGAGGTGCGCGCCGGCGGCGCAAGGGAGGAGGACGAGGATGATCTTGGTGTGCGGCCAGAACTGCGCATGGCAGCTCACGTACGGGTTCGATGCCGTTACCCGCGGCGCGGTAAACCGGGTGCGGGAGGTGCATCGCTCGGCGGCCGGCAAGGGGGTGAACGTGGCCCGCGTGCTCGCCGCCCTGGAGGTGCCGGCGCTGCTGCTCGCCTACCTGGGCGGCCCCAACGGCGCGCGCGTGCGGCAGGCGCTGGACCGCGAGGGCATTGCCGCCGAGGTGATCGACACGGCCGCCGACACGCGCACCTGCGTGACTCTGCTGGAGTCGGCAGCGTCACCCCATGATCCGAAACACGCCGAACATCGCCGCACCGGCGGCGCCGGCCGGCAGGCATCTTCGGGTCAGCCGGCACGGCCACTCCGTGAAGCCGCAGGCCATGACGGCCGAAGTATCGGCACCGCCGGCTGGTCGCCAACTCCGGACGAGGGCCCGGCTGGTGCCGAGAAGGGAGCTGCCGGCGTTGGCGAAGCGCGGCAGGTTACCGAACTGGTGGAGCCGGCGGTGACGGCGAGCGACACCGAGCAGGAGCGCTTCGCCGCCGCCTACGAACGCCTGTTGGAGCATGCCTCCGTGGTGGTGATCGCCGGCACCGCGATCGGCGGCGCTCGCACCGAGGTCTACGCGGAGATGGTGCGGCGTGCCCAGCGCCGCGGCGTGGTGACGCTGCTCGACGCGTACCACGGCCACGGCCGCGCGGCCCTGGCGGCCGCACCGGCGATCGTCAAGATCAACCGCGAGGAGCTGGCCGAACTGGCCGGGACGGCGGTGGATACCGAGCCGGCGCGCACCGCCGCCTACCGCGAGTTGTGCGACCGGCACGGCGTGCAATGGGTGATGGTGAGTGCTGGCGTAGAGGGGATGGAAGTGTGCGACGGCACGCGGCTGTTGCGGGCGGTTGCCCCTGCCGTGCCGGTGGTCAACTCGATCGGCAGCGGAGACGCCGTTTCGGCAGGCGTGGCGGCGGCGCTGATCGGGTCCGCCGGCGGCGCTGCCACCGCTGTGAACGCCGGGCCGGCGGCCGTGTCCGGATCGGAGCCGTCGCCGTTGCGCCTCGACCGGGCCGATCTGGCCGCCGCGGTGCGCTGCGCGGTAGCCTGCGGCAGCGCCAACTGCCTGACCGCAATTCCGGGTTCGGTCACCCGCGAGGCGATCCTGAGGCTGCGAGCGCGGGTCACCGTAACCGAGACGGCAATCTGAACCAGGCAGGCAGCGCCGTAGACGCCGGCACCGCCTCCCGGAGCAGCGCATGTGCGAGGCATGCGCCCAGGCGCCTGCGCGGCGAGCGAACCTCAGATCCTGCGCGCCGTCCAGTGGATGCCGCGCCGGAGGATCTCGCGGAAGCCGCTGTTCTCCCAGGTCTGATTGTCGTGACCGGACTGGAAGCAGAACACGCGCGCGTTGTTGTGGGTGCGGGTCCAGGCGAGCGTGCGCATGCTCTTGGGGTGGCGGGTGGTGAGCAGGACGTCGCTGTCCGCCTCGGCGTCGGCCATGGTGTAGGTCTCGTCGATCATCTGCCACGCCGCGACTCCGCGTGTGATCGGGTGCGCGCCGTCCGCCGTCTCGACCTGGATCGACTGGTCGTGGTGATAGCCGAACGAACGGTCGCCGATGTCCACGAGCTCGTTCCACAGCGGCCATGTCGGGTACGCCAGAATTGCGTGGTGGAGCAGAAGGATGCCCTGCTCGGTTTCGCCGAGATGGTCCAGCGCCGCACGCGGCTTGCCGGCGTACCCCGGCTGTCCCGCGTCGGTCGGTTCGTTTCGCAGCATGGAGTAGAACACGACACAGTCATATGCATCGCGCTCTTGTTCGGGAGACGACGCGAAGTCGTCCATGTGCTGAACGTAGGCCCGGACGCCCTCCAATCCCTGGAACAGATGGTGGAAGTTCACGACATCGAAGCCGTGACCGCCGGTAACCACGGCCGTCTTCACGGGTTTGCCTGTCATCATGTGCTACTCCAATTCGAATGCGGTGCCGTGCAGTTTCGCCGATACCTGCGCTCGACAGTAGTGCCGGACCGCGGCGCTGGCAACCGGCGCAGGCCGCAGAGGCCGCTGCTCCGGTCGAGCCTTGGCGCTTCGATGGCATGCATGCGGCGTGTTCAACCGGCGCCGTTGCCTGATAGGCTTCGTACGATGACGGCGGCGGCGCGGCTGCAGGACGTACTTGCCCGGATCGACGAGGCAAACCGCAAGGATCCGCATACCGAGAACGCAGGCGGCGCCGAGCACGCCAAGGAGTTGCTCTACGCGCGGCGCATGAGCGCGTGGCTGCAGCGGCTGCGGCCCGAGGCCTCGGCGGCGCTGCGTATCGCGGCACGGGCGCAGCACCTGGAGCGGTGGGCGATTGCGCGCGACCGGTTCCCGGCGGGACGGACCGGGTACCTGCGCTGGCGCACCACCCTGGGCGCCCACCACGCCGAGCGCACCGCCGCGCTGATGCGGGAGGCGGGTTTCGACGGCGCCACGATTGCCGCCGTGGCGGCGCTGCTGCGCAAGGAAGGGCTGGCCCGCGCCGCACCTGACAGCGACGTGCAGGCGCTGGAGGATTGCGCCTGCCTCGTGTTTCTGGAGAGCTACCTGGCCCCGTTCGCCGACCAGCATCCGCCCGCCAAGGTGGCCGACATTCTCACCAAGACGTGGCGCAAGATGTCTCCCGCCGCCCAAGGAGCGGCGCTCGGCATCGAGTTCCGCCCCGACGTCCGTGCCTTGCTGAACGCCGCCGGCGTCGCGTCCGCGTAGCGGTACCGCGGCGATCATCCCGGCGGCCCGAATCGTTGCCGCGCAGTCCAGCCACAGATGCCGCCGGCAGCATCCGCGCCCGGACCAGCCGGCGTCCCCCGCGCGGTGACCCGGCTACCCAACTTGCATTGCCGGCCCATCCGATCATTGGTAGGTTACGCCGGTCATGCGCGGGCGCGCTCTCACCACCGGGTCCATCCCCTCCCTGAGTTGGTCGCTGGCCTGGCCGGTGATGCTGTCCATCTTCTTCCAGACGCTCTACCAACTGGTGGATGCGTTCTGGGTCAGCCGGATTTCGGACAGCGCCATCGCCGCGGTTACGGTGTCGCAGATCACCCTGTTCGTGATGATCTCCCTCACCATCGGCATCACGGTCGGCTCCGGCGTGGTGATGGCGATGAGCATCGGCCGGCGCGACATCCCGGAAGCCGAGCGGGTGATGGGGCAGTCGTTCGTGCTCAACTTGATCGCCGCGGCGTGCTTTACCACGATCTCCCTGAGCCTGCGCCGGCCACTCCTGACGCTGACCGGCGCCACCGGCGAGATCCTGCCCCTGGCGGTCGATTACTTCACCATCATCGCCGCCGGCTCGGTGCTCATGTTCGTCTTCTTTGCGGTGATCTTCGGCTTCAACTCGCAGGGCGACAACCGCACTGTGACCTGGCTGTTCGCGATCTCCACCACCATCAACGCCGCGCTCGATCCGCTGCTGATCTTCGGCGGTCTCGGCATTCCCGCTCTCGGCGTGCGCGGCGCGGCCTTCGCCACCGTCATCTCGCAGGTGCTGCTGGTGATCGCGGGCATCACCATGCTCCACCAGCGCAACATGATGGTGAAGTTCCGTTTTCGCAACCTGGTGTTCCGCCTCCACTCGGTGCGGCAGGTGCTGGCGATCGGCTTCCCGGCGGCGCTGACCAACCTGCTCAACCCGGCGGCGCTCGCTGCGCTCAACTCCCTGGTGGCGCTGACGTTCCTGGAAGCCGGGGTGGTCGGACTGTCGATCGGCTTTCGCATCGAGTTCTTCTCGTTCCTGCCGGCGATCGGGTTCGGGGTCGCCGCCATGGCGATGATCGGCCAGAACATCGGCGGCGGGCGCCCGGACCGCGCCCGCAAGTCCTATTACACCGCGCTGACGTTCGCCTTTTGCATCGGTTCGGCGGTGGGTCTGGGTGCCGTGCTCGGCCGCATCCCGATCGTCGACGTGTTCACCGACGATCCGGTCGTAACCGGTTACACGCGTTCCTATTTGGCGATGATCCCGTTCACCTACGGCATCGTGGCCGCGCTGTTCGTGGTGGTGAGCTCGTTTCAGGGACTGGGCAAGTCATGGCGCGGGTTCGCCGTGTCGGCTACGCGCATGGCGATCCTGGTCGGCGGCACCCTGCTGGTCACGCGCGCGGGCGCTTTCGGTGGATCGATCACCGGCGTGTGGTGGACGATCGTGGCTGCCAACCTGATCGCGTTCGCATTCGGCTACCTCCTGCTCAGGCGGACCTTCCGCACGGTGCTGAGTTCGCCGGCGCCCGCCTGGGGCGGCGCGCACGGAGGGCCGCCGGATGCGCCTGGTGAAGGCGCCCCTGGGCATGCCGCAGCAGACGGAGAGCCGCCTCGTGCACCCGGGTAACCAGCGGATGATTATTCGACGCTACGATCACCAGCGCGATCGCGACAGCCTGCTGCGCGTTTTTCGCGAAGTCGGCTGGGTCGGCAGGGAGAAGGAGAAAGAGCCGTTCTTCGACAGTTTTGCCAGTGCCAGCCGCGGCTTCGTCGCCGAGCAGAACGGCGCCGCGGAGTGCGGCGTGCTGATGTTCAGCGGCATGCTGCGCTACCAGCACGGCGAGCTGCCGTTTGCCGGGGTGGCCGGAGTCACCACCAGCCGGGTGGCGCGGCGGCAGGGGCTGGCCAGCCGTACCACGGCCACGGCGCTGGCCGACGCGGCGCTACGCGGTGCCGCGCTTGCCGGGCTGGGCATGTTCGATCAGGGCTACTACGACCAGCTCGGCTTCGGGACCATGGCGTACGAGCACTGGGTGACCCTCGATCCGGCGACGCTGCGCGTGCCGGTGCGGGCGCGTCCGCCGGTGCGCATCACCGTGGAAGATGCCGACGCGGTGCATGCCGGGCGCCTGGCTCGCCTGCGCCCGCACGGCGGCGTCAACTTCAACGACGCCACCTTTACCCGGATCGCCATGCAGGAGGCGGACAACGGCTTCGGGCTCGGCTACCGCGACGGCGACCGCATCACCCACCACTTCTGGGCGGAGGCGAAAGGTGAGCAAGGTCCTTACAGTGTGTGGTGGCTCGCCTACGAAACGACCGATCAGCTCCTGGAGTTGCTCGCGCTGCTGCACAACCTGTCCGACCAGGTGCACCACCTGGAGATCCAGGAGCCGCCGCAGATCCAGATCCAGGACCTCCTGGAGTGGCCGTTCCGCAATCGCTCGCGCACCCACCGCGCCGAGCACGAGCACCGCATGTGGAGCGACGCCAGTGCGCAGGCACGCATCCTCGACCTGCCGGCTTGCATCGCCGCGCTGCGGGCGCGCGCCGACTTGGCGTTCAACCTGCACCTGCATGATCCGGTGGCGCGCTACCTGCCACAGGATGGCTGGCAGGGCGCCGGCGGCGAGTATGTGGTGCGGCTCGGCGCCAGCTCCCACGCCGAACCCGGCGCCGACCCCGGCCTGCCCGTGTTGAGCGCCGGCGTGGGCGTCTTTACCCGCCTCTGGCTCGGCGTGCGACCAGCCGTGTCGCTGGCGGTGACCGACGACCTCGGCGGTCCGCCGGAGCTGCTGGCCGCCATCGACGACGCGCTCGACCTGCCGGTCCCGCAATTCAACTGGAACTTCTGACAATCTGAAGTTCGCGGGTGAGTGGTACAATAAAGACTGGAGGCTTGGACAGTGACCCACTCTGTGACAGGTGACCCTACGCCGAGGAGGAACTCCGATTGAATATAGACCAAGTCCAGGTGAAAGGACTGTTTGGGCGTTTCGATTACGACCTGAGGTTCGTCCCGGGCGAACCCATCATGATCATCGTCGGTCCGAACGGCTTCGGCAAGACGACCACCTTGCGTCTCATCGACGCGCTGTTCAATCGATCCGTCGGTCGGGTTGCCGAAGTGCCGTTTCGGCAGGTCGAGGTGACCTTCGACGACGGTCGCGCGTTGACCGCGGTCAAACGGGAGGACGTTGACCCACGGGATCCAGACTCGCTGCCCGTGACATTGACTCTCCATTCGGGTCGTGAGCGCTCGACTTTCGAGCATCCAATAGTGTCGGTCGATTCACTAGGCCTGCCGATTTCCGCCATTGAGGACGTCATACCCGTTTTGCGCCAAGTTGGGCGTCGTCAGTGGCGCAATCCGGAGACGGGGCGTGTGCTGGATCTCGAAGAGGTGCTCGCGGCCCATGAGGACGAATTGACGCCCTTTTTGCGGGCTGGCGCTTCGACGGTCCCGGAGTGGCTGCAGGAATTGCGCAACACGGTTGCCGTGCGTTTAATCGATACTGAACGCTTGACCGGCGCCCCGAGCCCAAGACGCAGTCGGCGCGGAGTGTGGGAAGATACGCCCAAGCGTACCGTTAGCCGGTATTCCGATGAGCTTTCCGTCCGCGTCAGTCGATCCATCGAGAAGTACGGAGCGCTGTCTCAGTCGCTTGATCGCACCTTTCCGGCCCGCCTGGTCGCGGACAACAGCGGTCACAACGGCTCGATGGACGAACTGCGCGCGCAGCTTAATGCTATCGAACGAAAGCGCTCGCGGCTGGAGCAAGCGGGGTTGCTGGCCGGGGAACAGTCACATATCGAGGTCCCCGACCTGACGCGGGTGGACGATTCGCGTCGCGGAGTGCTCACCGTGTATGCGCAGGACGCGGCAAAGAAGCTCGCCGTGTTCGATGACCTGTACGGTCAGGTAGACGCGTTCACGAGCATCGCCAATTCGCGCTTTCATCACAAACAGGTAACGGTCAGTACGAACGGATTGGGCGTGGCTGGCTCCGACGGTGCAAGCCTCGACCTGGAAATGCTGTCATCGGGCGAGCAGCACGAGCTCGTCATTCTCTACGAGCTGATCTTTCGCACCGCGCAAGATTCTCTCGTACTCATCGACGAGCCCGAGCTGTCGCTGCACGTTGCCTGGCAGGAGCAGTTCGTGCCGGATCTTGAGCGGATGGCGAAGCTGTCCGGATTCCGGGCGATTCTCGCGACGCATTCGCCCGAAATCATTGGAGATCGATGGGATCTCGCGGTTAATCTGCAAGGACCAAGCACCGCCGGATGAAGCGTAGCCCGAACGTCCGAGCCAACGCGATCCGGCTGAAGCGCCAGGAGCACGGGGGAAGCTTTCTCGTCGTCGAAGGTCGTGACGATCGGCTGTTCTTCGAGCAGTTCGTCGATCGCCAATATTGTTGGGTGATCGTGGCGAACGGGAAACAGAACGTCGTTGACGTGGTGGGCATTCTGGAGGCCGCTGGCTTCCCGGGTGTGGCGGGCGTCACTGATGCGGACTCGGATCATGTGGAGGGCATCAGACCAGCGAGTGACAACATCATACTGCTTGAAACGGTAGACCTGGAGGCTCTGCTGATCCGCTCGCCCGCGCTTGATCGTATCCTCGTAGAGCTAGGGAGTTCGGGCAAGATCGCCGGGTTCGGCGCGAATGTTCGTGATACGCTGCTCGCAGCGGCGTTGCCGATCGGATGTTTGCGGATTCATTCTCGTCGTTCTGGTCTGAATCTGACATTTGACGGGTTGCGCTACGGAAGGTGCATCGAGCTAGCGTCGCTCATGTTTGACGTCTTCTGCCTCATCCGAGAGGTCGAGAATATATCTCAGCGTTCCGACCTGCCATGCAATGATGTTGCGCGCGAGATCGACATCATCCAGGGTTCAGTCGAGGACCGCTGGCTGGTGTGCTACGGCGCGGACATGGTGCAAATCCTGGCATTGGGTTTGCGCAAGACGCTGGGCACGAACAATGCTCAGGCTGTCGCCCCAGAGGTTGTGCGCAGATGTCTGCGACTGGCATATCAATGGGCCGATCTGAATGATTCTCGACTCGGCCGGGATTTGCGTGTATGGGAGGCGAAAAATCCCGAATTCCGCGTCTTTGGCGACGCTGATTACAGCGAGTGAGCTTTATGCGGGTGTCGGCCTGACTCCGCGACTGTCAGCGAAGTGCGGCAAGACGCCTACGGTGGCTTCCGCACCTGCTTGAAGCCAGGAGGTACCGGTAGGTGATTGCGCTGACCACGACGCCTAGGGGATCTGCGTCGCCAGGCTGGGGAATGGCGCCGCCGTCTTGCCGTAGCGCGTCCAGCGCGTCCATGTCCTCCTTGTCACGTTGCCCGGACGGCGGGTAGGTTGCCGGGCAATGGCTACCGAACGGCCGCTCGTTGCCGTACTCAACACCAACTCCCGGGTCATGATGCCGGACGAGTTCGCGCGCTACGAAGACCGCCTGCAGTTTCGCCACCCGCCGGCCGCCGCCCGCGCCTCGGAAGCGCGCAATGCGGTCGACGCCGCCATGGCGACGGAGCTGCTGGCCGGCGCCGACGGCTGCATCACCTGCTGGGGCAGTCCGCCGATCAGTGCCGACCTGCTCGGCGCCGCGCCGAACCTGCGCATTATCGCGCACGCCGCCGGCACCCTGCGCCCCTACCTCACCCCGGCCGTGTGGGAGCGCGACATCGCCGTGGTGAGCGCCGCCGGCGCGATCGCCGAGGAGGTGGCGCAGTACACTGCCGCGCTGGTCGTTATCGGGCGCCGTTCGCTGATGGAGCTGGCGCCGCAGACCGCGCAGGGCAAGTGGCGCGACGTGCAGTTGCACCGCCCTTCGTCCGACGTGCGCGGCATCACCGTCGGCATCATCGGCGCCGGCGAGGTGGGGCGCCGCGTGCTGGCCCTGCTCGGCCACTTTCAGGTACGCCTGCTGCTGGCAGATCCGTTCGTCAGCGCCGATCAGGCGGCCGCGCTCGGCGCCGAGAAGCGCGAGTTGGAGGCGCTGTTCGCCGAGGCGGACGTGGTCAGCGTGCACGCGCCCAACAACGACCAGACGCGCCACATGGTCAACGCCGAACGGCTGGCGCTGCTGCGCGACGGCGCGATCTTGATCAACACCTCGCGCGGCCCGCTGGTCGACCAGGAGGCGCTGGTCGCCGAGCTGCACCGGCGCCGCATCTGGGCGTTCATCGACGTCACCGACCCGGAGCCGCCGCCGCCCGCTTCAGCGCTGTTCGGCTGTCCGCACTTGACCCTGTCGCCGCATGTGGCCGGCTCGATCAACGGCTCCGGCCGTTATCAACTGCGCTGGGCGCTCGACGAGGTGGCGCGGCTGTTCGCCGGCGAGCCGCTCCTGAACCCGCAGACCCGGGCGATGGTGGACATGAGCAGCTTCCGGTAGCGAACGGAGCCCGTGCCGCCGCGTGACCGGCGCCTTGTCGCCTTGACCCGGCGGCGGGGGCGGCGATAGGTTCGCTCCACGATGGCCACCGATAGCCCTGCGGAAGGGGTGTTCTCTCCCGTAACCCCGCGCGTCGATTTCATCGCTCTGGAACATGAACTGCTCCGCTGGTGGGAGGAGGCCGGCATCGTCGGCCAATACCTGCGGCGCAACGACGCGGCCGAGCGCCGCCATTCGTTCATCGACGGGCCGATTACCGCCAACAACCCGATGGGCGTGCACCACGCCTGGGGGCGCACCTACAAGGACCTGTTCCTGCGCTGGCGCACCATGCAGGGCTACCGGCAGCGCTACCAGAACGGTTTCGACGGCCAGGGGCTGTGGGTCGAGGTGGAGGTGGAGAAGGAGAAGGGATTCTCCTCCAAGCGCGACATCGAGGCGTACGGCATCGGGCGCTTCGTCGAGGACTGCAAGGAGCGGGTGCGCACGTACGCCGCCATCCAGACCCGCCAGTCGCAGCGCCTCGGCTACTGGATGGACTGGGACCACTCCTACCACACCATGTCGGATGAGAACAATTACACCATCTGGCACTTCCTGAAGCGCTGCCACGACAAGGGCTGGCTGTACCGCGGCACCGACTCGATGCCGTGGTGCGCGCGTTGCGGCACCGGCCTGTCGCAGCACGAGATCGTTACCGAGGGCTACCAGGACGTGACCCACACCGCGGTGTACGTGCGCCTACCGCTCACCGATCTGAAGGGGAGGGCGGAGGGCGAGTCGCTGCTGATCTGGACCACCACGCCGTGGACGCTGACCGCCAACGTGGCCGCCGCCGTGCACCCCGAGCACCGCTACGTGCGCGCCCGCGTCGGCGACGAGATCATCTACCTGGGTCGGAAGCGGATTGACCTCCTGAAGGAGATGGCGGGCGAATCGAAGGGTCGGCCCGTTAACCCGCTGGAGCAACTCGGCGTGTCGGATCTCCTGGGCGTATCGACGGCAGGGGAGATGCTTGGAATTGGAGTCGAGGTGCTGGAGGAGCTGCCCGGCAGCGCACTGGTGGGGCGCACCTACCGCGGCCCGTTCGACGACCTGGAGGCGCAGCACGGCGTCGAGCATCGCGTCATTCCCTGGAACGAGGTGGGCGAGGACGAGGGCACCGCGATCGTGCACATCGCCCCCGGCGCCGGCCCGGAGGACTTCGCCCTGGGCAAGGAGCACGGTCTGGACGTGGTCGCCCCGCTCGACGAGAACGGCTACTACGTCGACGGCTTTGGCTGGCTCACCGGCAACAGCGTATTCGACGTGCGCGACCGCATCTTCGCCGATCTGGAGCGCAACGGGCTGCTGTACTGCACCGAGGAGCATCGGCACCGCTATCCGTTCTGCTGGCGGTGCAACAGCGAGCTGGTGTTCCGGGTGGTCGAAGAGTGGTTCATCTCCATGGACGAGTTGCGCCACACCATGATGGAGATCACCCGCAAGGTGCGCTGGATCCCGGCGTTCGGGCTGGAGCGCGAGCTCGACTGGCTGCGCAACATGCACGACTGGATGATCTCCAAGAAGCGCTACTGGGGCTTGGCGCTGCCGATCTGGACCTGCGATGCGTGCGACAGCTTCGAGGTGGTCGGCAGCGAGCATGAGCTCGAGAAGCGCGCGGTGGCAGGCTGGCCGGAGTTCGCCGGCCATTCGCCGCACCGGCCGTGGATCGACGGCGTCAAGATCGCCTGCTCCTCCTGCGGCGAAACCATGTCCCGCATCCGTGATGTCGGCAATCCTTGGCTGGACGCCGGCATCGTGCCGTTCTCGACCATCGGCTACCGCAACGACCGGGAGCACTGGCGCGACTGGTTCCCGGCGGACTGGATTTCGGAGTCGTTTCCCGGCCAGTTCCGCAACTGGTTCTACTCACTGCTGGCGATGAGCGCCACGCTGGAGGAGACCGAGCCGTTCAAGGCGTGCTTCAGCTATGCCCTGCTGCGCGACGAGCACGGCGCCGAGATGCACAAGAGCAAGGGCAACGCCATCTGGTTCGAGGATGCCGCCGACAAGATGGGCGTCGACGTGATGCGCTGGATGTACCTGCGCCACACCCCGGCCAACAACCTGAACTTCGGCTACTCCCCGGGCGACGAGGTGCGGCGCCAGTTCCACATTCCGATCTGGAACGTCTACTCCTTCTTCGTCAACTACGCCAACATCGACGGCTGGCAGCCGGTGACCGTCGACGGCGGCTACGCCGAGGTCGCGCAGTTCACCGAGCTGGACCGCTGGATCAGGTCGGAACTGCACCAGACGATTCGCGACGTCACCACGGCGCTCGATACGTGGCGTCCCGAGACCGCCGCCACCGTGCTGGAGCGGTTCGTGGACGCGCTCTCCAACTGGTACGTGCGCCGCAGCCGGCGCCGCTTCTGGCGCGGCCAGCAGGAGCAGCCGGCAGCCGCGAACACGGCGTCGGCGGTCGATACGTTCCTGGCCCGGTACGGCGCCGACAAGTGCGCCGCCTACCAGACCCTGTACGAGTGTCTGACCACGCTGGCCAAGCTGCTCGCCCCGTTCAACCCGTTCATCTCGGAGGCGATCTACCGCAACTTGGTGGCCGAGCGGGTGCCCGATGCCCCGGTGAGCGTGCACCTGTGCGACTGGCCGCGGGCCGACGCAGCGGTGATCGACGAACAACTGTCGGCCGCCACCGGTCTCGCGATGCGGCTGGCACGCCTGGGCCGCTCGGCGCGTGCGGCAGCCAATCTGCGTGTGCGCCAGCCGCTCGCCGAGCTAGTGGTCGACCTGGACAGCGAGCAGGAGCAGGCGCGCCTGCCGGTGATCCGCGCGCAGCTTCTCGACGAGTTGAACGTGAAGCAGGTGCGCTTGGCGGCAGAGGTGGGCGGCCTGACGGCGGCCACGGTCAAGCCCAATTTCAGGGCCCTCGGGCCGCGCTTCGGGCGCCGCATGAAAGAGGTAACGGCGGCCATCGCCGCCGCCGACCCGGCGTCCGTGGCGGCCCAGGCGGCATCCGCCGATCTGGTGCAAGTCGGGGAATTCGAGCTGCAGGCGGAGGATCTGGTGGTCGACACCGCCCCCCGCGAGGCCTACGCCATCGCCGCCGAACCGGGCTGCCAGGTCGGCGTGCTCAAGGAACTGACCCCCGAGCTACGCGCTGAGGGCATGGTGCGCGAGGCGGTGCATCTGATCAACAATCTGCGCCGCAAGTCAGGCTTCGCCATCACCGACCGCATTCGGCTGTTCGTCAAGGTTCATGGAGAGCCGGACGTGGAAGAGACGTATAGTTCGCTGATCGGCTTCGCTGACAAGGCGCGACATCACCAAGGTAGCCTCGGCGACCGTGTCACACTGTTTGCCAACCTATACAACAAGCCCAATCCCTTGAAGGTAGCGCTCCTGGCCAACGACAAGCAGTTCAGGGATGAAGTGCTGGCGACTGAGGTATCCTACGATGCGGAGTTGCCCCGTGGCGCACCCGCCACCGAGTGCGTCATCGACGAGCATCGCGTCACCATTGCGGTCCAGCTTTCCCGGGGGTGAGCCGATTGCGCGCGACAGCCACTCCCGAGCATGTCGATGAGATATTGCGTGAGCATGGTCTGGTCCCGGTCGCAGATCGCCTCAGCTATCTTCGACAGCTTTCCGCCGACGACTCGCAAGAGCCACGGATGAAGGTGGACTCAATGCGGGAGTTGGCGCGCCTTCTGTTGAGCGAACGATGGCTCCCGCGTCCGCAGATCGGTGTCAGCCCCGATGGACTCGCACATGCTGAGTGGGTCCTTCCGGGCGATGACGGCGACACGTCCGGCAGCGGAATTCTTGCGATGGAGTTTCCTGACTCCGGCCTCATCCGGTTCGCGGCTGTCTCGCCACCGTCAACCCAAGGAGATGCGCAGCGGATGAGGGTCAACGGCACCTTGCCGAAGACCGAGGCGGTACAGGCGGTGCAGCCGTTCACCTCCATCCTGTGCCCATGACCGGCGATCCGGCCGTACCGTCGCCATGCTGACCTAAACCGATACACCACACTTGTCGGCTATCGCTGACGCGAGATTCTCAAAGTCTCGGTAGCAGTCCTGCACGGCGTGAACGTGACCGCCAAGCGCGCCGTCCGCCGCCTTGAGGTGGAACATCGGCTTGCGTGCTTCGTGCGCCATTGGCATCAGGCTGCGGTAGTGTTTCAGCGTGCCGAGACAGTTCAGGTCATCATCGGCCGTCACGGTACCGGGGCTCGCCTCGCCAAGCGCTTCGGCGCGGTAGACTTCGGGAATCCGGCGCAACCACTTGCGGTAGGTTTGCACGGGCCTCCCACTCAGTACGGCATGCTGTATCACGATGTAGCCGGCGGGCGTGATGTCGGCTGATGGCAAAGGCACACTCGCTTCACGCGGCATTCGATCTACCCGGTCTTTCCATCCCGTGCGCCACTCGCGGAGGGTGGCGCCGAGGTTGCGTAGTCCCGGCAAGGAGAACAGATCGGGAGCCAGGGGAAAGACCACGAAGTTGGCTGCGATGATCGCCGACCTGGTAATTGCACCGAGGTTGGTACCCACGTCGATCAACACCAAGTCGGCGTCCCGCATCTCGGCGGCCTGGAGCACGGTGCGATAGAATGCGGACTCGATCCGGAACGCCGCTTGGTCGCCACCCAGACAATCGGCCCATGCGGAGGACAGTCTCGCCTCGAAGCGAGACAGTTCGAGATCGCCAACGATCAGGCCCAGGTTATCGTTCACTTCTTCGACATGTGGCGGCGAAATGCCACCAAGACCACGCAGGATCGGTGAGACCGAACCGAGGATGCTGTGCGGATGGTTGCCGTCGGGCCACAGCTCCTCCAGCCGGTCCTCACTCAGGAACATGGTGGTGAGGTTCGCTTGCGGGTCGAGATCGGCAACAACCACCGACACTCCAAGGTCTGCGTACATCCAGGAGAGATGGTACGCCAGGGTGGTCTTGCCTACGCCGCCCTTGTTGTTGAAGAAGGCGATGGCCGTCACGGCTTGCTCTCAATCGTCGCCAGTACGTGCGAGGGGTCGAACGTGAAGGTCGCCTCGGGGTTGCCGTTCCGGCGCAGCGCTTCCTGCGCGCGGATGACGCCGCGGCCGAAGTGGTTGACGTATCCCAGCGTCGCCATCGCCTCGGCGATCACCGGGTTGCGGTAGTCGGTCTGCCGCGGGAAGTTCTCCGGCGATGCCATCCCGTACAAACCGCCGGGACTCTGGGTGTCGATGCGATCCTCGTACCAGTAGAATTGCACCGGCGCGTTCGATTCGTAAGAGCGGTGCATGATCGCGTTCATGAGGATCTCCCGGACCGCGACCGGCGGATAGTCGATCTCGGGTCGTTCGCGGAAAGCCGTTTCAGCCACCGGGTACGATTCTGCCTGGAGGGCCACGAACGATGCTACCTCGCGCAGGACGGTGAGCAGGTCGCCGGAGAACGACTTTGCGCTGATCGGGTCGTCCGCCATGGTGGTCCCCGCCCAGCGAACGAACTGAACGTAGGCTCCGGCGACCCAGCGCAGGGGATCCTTGGCGAATAGCAACGCGGCGGCGTTGGTGGGACAGTCGGCGGCCAGATCGTACAGCCGCAGCGATGCCATCTGTTCGGGAATGTCGCGCTGGTTCTCTGCGATTACGTCTCGGTCTACCGCCGCGGGAAGGTAGCCGACCGAGAACAGGTCCAGAACCAGATCGTCCAGTGTGCAGCCATGACACGGGCGTATGTCGAAGGGCTTCTGCAGAGCTGCCCGCTTCTCGACCAGGATACGCTCCTCCTGCTGGTTTGCCTGACGCCGGGAGGGGCCGATCCGAATCCACACTCGCCCTTTGTAGCGGACCGGCGGCAGGTCGGAAGGCAACACCCCTACGAGGGCGATCTCGCCGTCCGGCAGCGTGTATTTCTCCACGGTCATGGCCGGCAGCGGTTCAAGGTTCACGTTCGATCGCAGGTCGGCGAGTCTGCGCAGGAGCTGATCGGTGACCGCCAATCCGCTGGCGGTGCCGTTGTCGTTGACTCCCACGAGCAGATACCCCGGCTGACGGCGGTTGGGGAAGTCGTTGGCAAAGGCGCAGATCGCTTGGCAGAACTTGTCCGTGTTATTGGTGGAAGTCGTTAACTCCACCGCTTCGGACTCGTGATCGGAAAGCAGCGCAAGCAGTTGATCGGTTGTCAGCATGCCGAATGGGACACCCTCAGAAGTGGCGGGGGAACTTGCTGAAGTCGGGCCGGCGCTTCTCGACGAACGAGTCGCGGCCCTCCTGCGCTTCCGCCGTCTGGTAGAACAGCATGGTCGCCGATCCGGCCAGCTCCTGCAATCCGGCCTGGCCGTCGCAGTCGGCGTTCAGGGCGGCCTTCAGGCAGCGCAGGGCGGTCGGGGAGTGGACCAGCATGTCGCGGCACCAGCGCACCGTCTCCCGCTCCAGGTCGGCGAGCGGCACCACGGCGTTCACGAGGCCCATCTCCAGCGCCGCCTGGGCGTTGTACTGGCGGCACAGGAACCAGATCTCGCGCGCTTTTTTCTGCCCCACGATGCGGGCGAGGTAGGCGGAGCCGTAGCCGCCGTCGAAGGAGCCGACCTTGGGGCCGGTCTGGCCGAAGATGGCGTTGTCGGCGGCGATGGTGAGGTCGCACATGACGTGCAGGACGTGGCCGCCGCCGATCGCGTACCCGGCTACCATCGCGACGATCGGCTTCGGGCAGGTGCGGATCTGGCGCTGGAACTCCAGCACGTTGAGGCGGTCGTCGCCGCCGGTGTCGCGGTAGCCGGCGGCGCCGCGGATTTTCTGGTCGCCTCCCGAGCAGAAGGCGAGGTCGCCCTGGCCGGTGAGGATGACTACCCCCACCTCCTGGTCGCGACGAGCGTCGTCGAGGGCGTGCATCATCTCCTCGACGGTGAGCGGGGTAAAGGCGTTGCGCCGGTGGGGACGGTTGATGGTGATCTTGGCGATGCCGTCCGCCTTCGCGTACAGAATGTCCTGGTAGTCGCCGTAGGCGGTCCAGTCGATGTCGCTCATGAGTGCTCCTTCTGGGAACGGGTTGGGTCGCGGGCAATGTGCTGCCCCCGCCGTGGCCATGGCAATCGCGGCTGTGCGAATCAGCGCGAGATCGGCCCGCCGGAGCGCGGTCAATGGCACCCACGGCGCCGTGCTGGCAGATTACCGAGGCGGATCAGTTGCGTGGCGCAGCGCGAACGAACGGATCAGTCCGGCGACCGCCCGCGGCTGCTCGATGTGTACGGCGTGGGCGGCCCCCGCGCACACCGCGGTCTGCCAGGGCGCGCCCAGCGCCGCGATGCGCTCGGCGACGGCGCGGTACTTGGCATCCTCGGCACCGGCGATGAACAGCGCCGCGGTCGGCAGCGCCTGCAGTGCGTTCCAGAGCGCCGGTTGCCGGGACACGGACAGCCCGCGCAGCGCCGCGGCGAGCGCCTCCGGGCGTTGTCGCAGCCGGCGCCGCAGCAGCGCCTCGAACACCGGATGACGGTTCAGGCGGCCGAACAGCGGCGCCGCGTACCAGCGGCGCAGCCACGCCGCGAACGCCTGCTCGTCGCCGGCCGCGGCCAACTCGCACGCCAGCGCGTCATCGCGGGCGCGTCGTTCGGCGCGCGCCATCGGTTCGGCAATGCCGGGGTCGGCGCCGAGCAGCACCAGCGCGCTTGCCACGCCGGGACGCCGCACCGCCGTATACAGCGCCAAGCGTCCGCCCATGGAGTAGCCGACCAACACCGGCGGTGCCGGCAGGCGCGCGCACGCCTGTTCCAGCCGGCGCGCTGCGCCGGGAAACCAGTCCGACGCGGCGCCCGTCACCGGCGGCGCCGCACCGTGGCCGGGCAATTCGAAGCAATCGCTCGCGACGTGCGGGCCAATCAGGTCGTGCAGCTGGTCCCAGTCCGCCGCCTCACCGAGAAAGCCGTGCACGAACAGGAGCGGCGGACCTGCAGGCGGCGGCATCGGCACCGAGGGTAGCACGGCCGCGCCATGCCGGGCGCGCCGAAGAGACCGAAGAAAAGTCGAACGGTGGTGGGTTTCGGTGCGTTGCTTGCTCTGTACGCCAGCCGCCGGACAACGAAATCCGACAGATCGGAAATATCGGCTACCGGGCCCTGTGGCGATGGTAGCCGCACGGCGCCGCCGCCGAGCGTGGCGCCGTGTGGCGTGGGACGGGACCGAGCGGACTTCAGTAGACCGCTTCGGCGCCGTCGCCTGGCGCTGCGAGGCTCTGTTTCAGGAGGAGAAAGGAGATCTCGTCGATGCCGGTGGCTCGTTCGATGATCGTCCACGTTACGTTCGCCTGCCGCAGGGCTTCGATGATCACGACCTGACTCTCTTTCAGGCGTTCTCTGAGTTGCTCCATGGTGACTTCGTTTGCGGTATTCATAGTACCACCTCCACTTCAGTCGACCTGGCGGGCAGGCTGTCGACCCTGCCCGTCACTAGCCCGTTACTAGCAAGTGTACCGCCCCGGCCGAGCATTTTTGGACGATATGTCCGACTCGCTTTCGCGCTGCGTGGGGCAGCGCGGATTCAGCTTCCGGTTGAGCTGTAGAGGCGAGCCGCCATAGCCGCGGCCGGGAGCGGTGGACCGGGGCAGGCGCAGGCCCGTGCAACGAAATCAACTTCCCGTAGAGCTGTAGTGGCGGGTGCCGAGGCGCCAGAAGAACAGGGCGGCGGCCAGGAACAGGGGGGCGGCGGCGGGGGCGGCCCAGCCGAACCACGGCGGCGTGCCGAGCGGGTCGGGGCGCCCGAGGAGCGCCGCCACCGGGAAGTAGGTGACGGTGCCGATCGGCACCACGAAGAACAGGAAGCGGCGCATGAAGCGGCGGTAGACGGTGGCGGGGTAGCTGCCGGCGTCCACCGAGCCGTTGCTGACGATGGCGAACAACTCCAGGGACTGCACGGTCCAGAAGGTGACCGCGGCGGTGGCGATGAACACCCCCAGGAACAGCACGGTTACGCTGGCGATCGTCTCCGCCAGCAGGAGCACGCGCGCCGGATTCCAGGCGATGCCCGCGTTGACCAGCCCCCAGACGAGGATGGCCGCGCCTTGCAGCCAGCGCCCTATGCGTTGAAAGGCGAACTCGGCGCCCGCTACCTGCAACACGGTATGCCGCGGGCGCAGCAGTATGCGATCGAAGCCGCCGCTGCGCACCTGCCTCGAGAACAGGTCGAACCCGCGCCCGGTCATCTCGGCGGTGGCGAAGCCCAGGATAACCAACCCGTACAGCACCGCGACCTCGGCCAGCTGCCAGCCGCGCACGCTGCCGAACCGGTCCAGCAGCGCCCACACACCCACGAATTCGAGGGCGGTAATCAGCACGCTGCCGAGTGCCTGCAGGCACAGCGCGCCCGGGTATTGCAGTTGTGCGCGTAGGTGAGCGGCAACGAAGCGCAGGTACATCCGCAGCCCGTCGCCGGCCGCCCGTGCGGCGCCGAGTTCAGCCGCCAAAGATCACCACCCGGCGCACGCCGCGCGCCAGCAGCAGCCGGCCGAGCAGCACCAGCACCGCCAGCCAGCCCAGTTGCAGACCCAGCCGCAGCACCGCCTCCGTGCCCGCCAGATGGCCCACGTAGATGCGGAACGGGATATCCATCAGGCCGGCGAACGGCAGGTAGCCGAGCACCGCCGCCAGGCCGTCCGGCAGCAGCGGCAGCGGTATCACCAGGCCGCCGCCGAACCAGACGATCGCCGGCAGGATGTAATAGGCGCCCTCCGACGAGACGGTCCAGAACATCAGGCTGAGCAGCACCGCGGTGATCGCCACGCCAAGCAGCAGCGCCAGCGCGGTGGCGACCAGGTAGAGGCCGGCGGCGGCAATGCTCGCCGGTGCGGTCAGCGCCCACTCATCGAGTCCCACCAGCGGCAGGACAGCCACCGCCACCACCAGCATCAGCAGGCAGCGTGGCGCGGCCTGCGCCAGCCGCCACGCCGCCATGCGCCAGAACCAGTACGAGTACAGGTCGATCGGGCGCAGCAGTTCGGTGGCCACCGAGCCGGTGCGCACGCTGTCGGCGAGTTCGCCGTCGAGCCGAAACGGAAACAGCGATAGCAGCGCCTGCCCCAGCCACACGTACGGCACCACGTGGGCGAAGCTGAAGTCGGTGGCGTCGGCGGGTCCCGACTGGTAGAACGCGGCCAGGATCATCAGCCGCAGCAGGCCCCAGTAGAGTTGGGTGCCGAAGCCGGCCAGCGCGGCGGCCCGATACTGCAGGGTCTCGCGCCAGCGCGCCCGCAGCACGCCGCGGTAGGGCGCCAGCCGCAGGGCTAGGGTCACTTTTCCTCCAGTTCCAGGTTGCGGTACAGCCGCGCCACCAGTTCGTCGATCGGTTGCGGCTCGATGTACAGGTCGCGCACGTCGTTGTCGCGCGCCACCTCCTCGATGATGCGCGGCGTCGGAATGCGCGCCGGGTCGTAGCGCAGCACCACCCTGCGGCCGGTGACCGACACCACCGTGGCCGAGGCGCTGGCAAAGTCGCGCACCTCGTGCTCCAGATCCACGGTCAGAATGCGCTCGCGGTCGACGCCGGCGCGCAGGTCGGCCACCGAGCCGTCGAACAGGATCGCGCCGGCGCCGATCACCAGCACGCGCGGGCACAGCGCCTCCACGTCATCGAGGTCGTGGGTGGTGAGGATGGTGGTCACGCCGCGGCGGTGCAGCCGGCGGATGATGTCGCGCACCGCCAGCTTGGCCACCGCGTCCAGGCCGATGGTGGGTTCGTCCAGGAACAGCAGCCGCGGGCGGTGCAGAAGGGCAGCCGCCAGCTCGCAGCGCATGCGCTGGCCCAGGCTGAGCTGGCGCACCGGCACCGCCAGCAGGGGCGCGATGGCCAGCAGCTCCACCAGCTCGTCGCGGGTCGCGCGGTAGGCGCCATGCTGCAGCCGATAGATGTCGCGCAACAGGTCGAACGACTCGATCACCGGCAGATCCCACCACAGCTGGCTGCGCTGCCCGAACACCACGCCGATGCCGGCCACGTGGGCGACGCGCTCGCGCCACGGCACGCGCCCGGCCACCACGCAGCGGCCGGCGTCGGGCACCAGGATGCCGGACAGAATCTTGACGGTGGTGCTCTTGCCGGCGCCGTTGGGGCCGATATAGCCGACCAACTCGCCTGCTTCGATGCTGAATGAAACTTCGTCCAGCGCGGTAACCACCCGGCGGCGCGCCACCAGGGAACGCAGGCCGCGGCCGCCTCCCGCTGTGCCGACGTCGCCCGCCGCGACGCGGAATCGCTTGGTCAGTCCGGCAACATCGATCAATGGCTGGCTCATGAAGGGCGCACAATCTATGGCCGCGCGCCGGCCGCGGTCAATCGCACGCCGCACTCCCGGCACTCCCGGCCCATTTTTGCCCCGCGCGTGCTTGACCTGAGAGCCGTTACCGCGCGATGCTTTGGGCGTACCTGTTCGCTGACGGACCTTACCGACCTCGGCGCAATGTGGCAACGAAACAAGCCCCGGGAGGAAAAGCACGTCCGTGAATGAAGGAGCAAACACTCAATCGGCCGAGTCCCGTGCAATACAACGGGCACTCAAGCAGTACCGTACGCCATCCAAAGGCCGCACCATCGGCCAGCTATGCACGTCATTCATTCCCTACGTTGGCGGGTTGATCTTGATGGGGGCGCTGGCGCAGGTTTCCTACCTGCTCTGCCTGCTCCTCGCCGTGCCCACGGCCGGATTTCTGATTCGCGTGTTCATTGTCTTTCACGACGCCGGACACGGGGCGTTGTTCCGGCGTAGCCGCTGGAATCGCGTCATCGGCTACTTCGCCGGGTTCCTGGCCTTTACGCCGTTCCAGCACTGGTCCCATGAACACGCCAGGCACCACGCCACGTCCGGCGACCTCGACCGCCGCGACCTCGGCGACGTGTGGACCATGACCGTCCAGGAGTTCGTTGCCGCGCCGCGCAGCTTACAGTTTGCGTACCGATTGTTCCGTAATCCCTTCCTGTTGTTCCTTGTGGTCGCCCCGATCGGGTTTCTGCTCAATCATCGCTTTCCGCGCAAGCGGGTCAGCACCCGCTCGCTGCGCGCCATCATCTGGACCGACATCGGTATAGCCCTGTTCGTGGTGGCGATGTCGCTGCCGTTCGGCTTCGTCAACTTCCTGGTCGTCTTCACGCCCGTATTCATGCTCGCCTCGTCGGTGGGGACGTGGCTGTTCTATGTCCAGCATCAGTTCGAAGGCGTCTACTGGCGCCGCAATACGAGTTGGGACTACGTCACCGCGGCGTTGCGGGGATCCTCCTATCTGGCGCTGCCGCGGGTGTTGCAGTGGTTCACCGGCAACATCGGCTTCCACCACATCCATCACCTCGACCCGCGCATCCCGAACTACTATCTCGAACGCGCCCACCGCGAACTGCCGTCGCTGCACGCCGTGCCGGTGCTGCGCATCCGCGATGGGCTGCGCTGCATGTCGATGCGGCTCTACGACGAGACCAGAGGGCAGATGGTCGGGTTTCGCGAGGGTTTGCGGTGCGCCGGCGCCGCGGCGGCTCCCGCTTAGGGGTCGTTCGGGGCGCTCGCTCCCGGCCTCGATCGGCGGCGGCGGCGGGAGCGCGTGGTAGCATGGCCCATGCTGCAGGTGAGAACCGGTGTCGATCTGGTCGTGATCGAGGAGTTTGACGGCGCCCTGCGGCGCGGCGGTGACGCCTTCCGCCGCCGGGTGTTTCATCCGTCCGAGGTCGCCGGCTCATCCGTCCAGCGCCTGGCGGCGATCTTCGCCGCCAAGGAGGCGGCCTTCAAGGCGCTGGCATTGCCGGCCGGAGACTGGCTGGTGTTGGAGATCGTGCACACCCGGGCCGGACGCCCTGCCATCAGATTCGTTCCAGAGTATGATAGCACGCACATTATGAGTTGCGATTTGAGCATTACCCACGCTGGCGATTACGCGGTGGCCTCGGTGGTGGCGCTGGTGGGCCATGCACCAGACGGTTAACCACTTCCTGGACGACATCGTGCGCCGGTTCGACGACCGGCCCGCCCTCCTGTTCAAGCCGGGTTTCCGCTACCGCGCGTGGAGCTACCGCGAGTTGCGCGAGGCCGCCGCGCAGGTCGCCGCGCTGTTGCACAACCGCGGCGTCGGCAAGGGCGACCGCGTCGTGCTGTGGGGCCCGAACGCGCCGCATTGGGTGTTCGCATTCTTCGGGTGCCTGCGCATCGGCGCGATTCTGGTGCCCCTGGACCTGCGCTCCACCGCCGATTTCGTGCGCCAGGTGGTCGCCAAGACGGCGCCCGTGCTGGCGTTCACCTCGCGCGCCACCGGCGGCGATGGCGCGCTCGAGGTGCCGGCGATCCTGTTCGAGGATCTGGAGGGGCTGATGTACGGCCTGCCGGCGGCGCCGCCGGCAGACCTCGGCGGCGACGATCTGGCCGAGATCATGTTCACCTCGGGCACCACCGGCGACGCCAAGGGGGTGCTGCTCACGCACGGCAACCTGATGGCCAATCTGCACTCGGTGCAGCAGGTGATCCCCGGCGACCCCTCATTCCGCATGCTGAGCCTGCTGCCGCTGAGCCACATGTTCGAGCAGATGGGGTCGCTGTTCGCCGGTCTCGGCTGCGGCGCCAGCATCTCCTTCGTGACCAGCCGGCAGCCGGCGATGCTGCTCAAGACGATGCAGGAGCGCAGGATCAACATGATGCTGCTGGTGCCGCAGGCACTCGATCTGTTCATGAAGAGCATCGAGCGCGAAGTGGCGAACCGCGGCAAGCAGCACGCCTGGGAGCTCCTGATGAAGGTCGCGCGGCGGCTGCCGGTGGCGCTGCGCCGGCTGCTGTTCCGCAAGGTGCACGCGCGCTTCGGCGGCCACCTGCGCATCGTGGTGTCGGGCGGCGCGGCGCTCGATCAGACGCTCGGCGAGAAGTGGCACCTGCTTGGGGTCAGCGTGTTGCAGGGTTACGGCGCCACCGAGGCGTCGCCGGTGATCAGCTGCCACTCGCTGACCGAGGCGCGCTTCGACACGGTAGGCCGGCCGGTGCCCGGCGTCGAGGTGCGCCTGTCCGACGCCGGCGAGATCCAGGTGCGCGGCGCCAACATCACGCAGGGCTATTGGCGGGCGCCGCAGCAGACCGCCGCCGCGTTCGACGGCGACTGGTACCGGACCGGCGACATCGGCTTCATCGACGACGACGGCCACGTGCACATCCGCGGGCGGATCAAGGAGATGATCGTGCTCGCCAATGGCCAGAACGTGTTTCCGGAGGACATCGAGGCGGTGCTGCACCGCATTGCGGCGGTCACCGACGCGACGGTGGTGGGACTGGCGCAGGGCCAGGATACTCAGGTGCACGCGGTGTTTCTGCTGGAGGATCCGGAGCAGGCGCCGGCGATCGTCGCACAGGCCAACCACGAACTGGCCGAGCATCAGCAGATTCGCGGCTTTACCGTGTGGCCGGAGGCGGACTTCCCGCGCACCCACACGCTGAAGGTGAAGAAGGCGGTGCTCGTCGATGCCTTGAGCGCGGGCCTGCCGAGTGCCGCCCCGGCCACCGGCGCGCGTGCGCAGGCGGCGGCCGCCGCCGACCCGAAACAGCGGCTGGTGCGGCTGGTCTCGGAGGTGAGCGGCCTGGCGCAGGAGCAGGTGCTGCCGGAGCACACGGTAGGCGGCGACCTCAATCTCGACTCCCTGAAACGGGTGGAGATGCTGTCGATCATCGAGCAGGAGATGGGCGTGTACATCGACGAGTCGCTGGTCGGCTCCCACACCACGTTCGCCGAGCTGCAGGAACTGCTCGACACGCAGGTGCAGGCCAAGGCGGCGCTGCCGCCGTTCTACACCTGGCCGCTGAGCGCGTGGTTCTCGCTGCTGCGCGAGGTGCTGCACCAGGCGCTGGTGTTTCCCTTGCTGAGCGTCCGCTACCGGGCGCGCGCCACCGGCCTGGAGCACCTCGGCGAAAGCGGTCCACTGCTGTTCGCGGCCAACCACAACGCGGTGCGCGGCGACAGCATGGTGCTGGCCAAGGTCACGCCGCGCGGCTGGCGGCGCCACCTGTCGTTCGCGGCGGCGGCGGAGATCACCTTCAGCAAGCGCCTGACCGGCATCTTCGCGGCGTTGATCGCCAACGCGTTTCCGCTGTCGCGCGAGAACGCCATTCGCGCCAGCCTGGAGCACATGGGCCGCCTGATGGACGAAGGCTGGAGCGTGGTGATCTTTCCGGAGGGCGAGCAGCGCATCGGCGAGCCGATGCTGCCGTTCCAGAGCGGTACCGGCATGCTGGCGGTCGAGTCGCACACCCCGGTGGTGCCGGTGCACCTGGTCAGCGAGCCGCGCCGGCGGCGCTTCCGGACCCGGGTGACGGTGCGCTTCGGGGCGCCGCTCACGTTCCCGCCGGGCACCTCCTACATCGACGCCACGCGGCAGATCGAGGCCGCGGTGCAGGCGCTGTGAGCCGCGCCGGGTGCTGACCGAACTCTCCCTGAGCGGATTCCTGGCCTTCGCGATGGCCTACCCGCTGTGCTTCCTGGCCAACGCCGGCGCCGCCATTGACCGCGGCTTCTACCGCTTCAACCTGGGGGTGGCGTGCTTCATGCTCAGCCTCGGGCTGTTCGCGATGCTGTTCGCCGGGCCGCGTGCCGGCGCGCGCGCCACCCCCTGGCTGCCGCCCGCGGCACTGCCGGTGCTGGCCGGGGTGTGGCTGGTAGCCTTGCTGGCGGTTACCTGGAGCCAGTGGGAGCGCCCGCGCCCCAACCTGCTGCTGGTAGCGCTGCCCTCCGTGCTGGGCGTCCTGGTGACCGGGGCCGCGGCGGTGGCCCGCACCGCGGCGGCCGCCGCACCGGCCGCCGCCGCCGCGCTCACCGTGCTCGGCGGTCTCGCGCTCGCCATGGCGCTGTATTGCATGGTCCTCGGTCATTGGTACCTGAACGTGGAGCGGCTGCCGATCGCCATCCTGGCGCGCGCGGTTACCGTGTATACGGCGCTGCTGGCGGTGCGCCTGGCCTGGGACGCGGTGGGGTTGGCCAGCCACAGCATCCCCTACCAGGGGTATCCGTTGCCGCTGCATGCGTTCGTGGCCACCCTGGATGGCTTTCTGGTGGCCGTGGCGGTGTTCTTCGGCGTCCTGTTTCCGCTGGTCGCCAACGTGCTGGTACAGCGCACCCTGCACGCCAAGTCCACCCAGGCCGCCACCGGCATCCTGTACGTGGTGGTGGTGGCGGCCATCATCGGCGACTTCTCCTACCGGTTCTTCCTGCTGCGCTACGGCGTGGTGCTGTGATGGCGATGCGCGCCGGCGCCGCGGCCGGTGCGGGCGCCGGCCGCCGGCTCCGGGTACGCGCCGACTGCGACGGCTGCGGCGCGCCGCTGTTCGCTGCCGGCAATGGCGAGCTGGCGTGCGACACCTGCCGGCGGCGCTACGCCGTGGCCGCGGCGGCCGACTTCGAGGAATGCCCGATCTGCGGCTGCCGCCGCTTTTTCCGCCAGAAGGCGTTTCCGCGCGTGTTGGGCATCGGCCTGGTGGTGGCCGGGGCGATCCTGGTGCCGTTCACCTACGGCATCAGCCTGATGGTGCTGGCGCTGGTCGACCTCCTGATCTACCGCGGCGTGCCGCTGATGGCGGTGTGCTATCTGTGCCGGGCCGAGTTTCGCGGCGTGCCGGTCCCGGCCCGCATGCTGCCGTTCCGCCATCACATGGCCGAGGGATACGAGAAACGCCGCGACCGGCGCACCCGCCAACGGCCGCGCCGCGAACCGTCGTAGCGGCCGCGGGTAGGCCGGGCAGGCCGCCGCGACTTCGCGTGCTTGACCGTTTCCCGGGCGTGTCGTATAGTGACGATTCGGACTCGGATTGACGCGGATGAAGCGCGATGACACAGCCCAACTCAGCCGCCGGTTAGCTGCAACGCAACCGGTGCGTCCCGGGCTTCGTCATCTCCCCCCGCCTCCCCCGGCGGGGCACCGAGCATCCCAGCACCCGGTAACTGACCGCTCACCACGCTCACCGAGCCGCATCCACCGCTCTTTCGCCATCAGCGCCGCTGACGACGTAGCGGCTCCCTTCGACATCCAACACCCATCGCACCACGCTCGCGCGAGCGCGCGAGGCGGCGCTCGTAGCGCCGTCCGCAACTACCAGGACCATACGAAAGGGCCGGAGTTTCCGGCCCAAGAATACGGGCAACGGGATGCAGTTTCGTTCCCGAAAACGAGGAGGAGTACATGATGACTCCAAGACTCATGTTGCTGCCGCTGGCGTTCGCGCTGGTGGCTACCGTTACGTTCGCCAGCGGCGAGAGCGACCAGCCCGCCGCCGCGGCCGAGAAGGAGATGGTGCTCGACCCGAGCACCGGCGAGATGGTCACCGCGCCCGAGTATGGCGGAACGATCAGAGTGATCGCGAACTTCAAGAACGAAGGTATCGACCCCTTTTACCGCTACACTTCCGGTGTCTGGCTGTCGCTGACCAACGAGAAGCTGGGCGGCGTGGACTGGGCATTCGACCGGAGCGTGGTCGGCTTCGACACGCAGTACCTGCCCGCCATGGTCGTCACCGGGATGTTGGCTGAGAGCTGGGAGAACCCGGATCCGCTCACCTACATCTTCAAGATCCGTGACGGCGTGTTCTGGCACGACAAGGCGCCGGTGAACGGCCGCCAGCTTACGGCGCACGATGTCAAGTTCAACTACGAGCGGATCGTGGGACTCAGCGGTGAGAGGGGCGTGGAAAGTGCGGGAGTGATGTACGACGAACTGTCGGTCGCGTCGATCACGGCTCCCGACGACTTCACCCTGGTAGTCAAACTGAACGAGCCTGATCTTCGAGCCCAGCTTGCCCTTCTCTGGGACTTCAGTGCGTGGATAGTGCCGCCGGAGGTGATTGAACAATTCGGGGACATGCAAGACTGGCGCAACGTCGCCGGAACGGGGCCCTATGAGTGGACCGACTTCGTGGAGGGCAGTTCCGCGACCTACACCAAGCACGATGACTACTGGCGCAACGACCCGAAATTCCCCGACAACAGGTTGCCGTACGCGGACAAGGTCGAGTTTCTGTTCGTCAACGACCCTGCGGCGATAACCTCACTGATGCGCTCCGGGCAGGCGGACTGGATGGGGTTCGCTCTCAACTCGCATCTGACCAGTGTCGATGCGGCGGTAAGTCTGCAGAAGAGCAATCCCAATCTGGTGCTGCAGCCGTTCGCCTACCGGTCGGAGACCGCGATCGGTTTTAACGTCCAGAAGGAACCCTTCAGCGACATCCGCGTGCGCCAGGCACTGAGCTTGGCCATCGACCATGAGGCCATCGCCGAGAGCTACATGCAGGGTTGGGGCGATGCAAGCCCGCAAGGACCCACCGGCGCCAAGGTGCTCGGGTACGCCGTCCCGTTCGGGGAGTGGCCCGAGGAGTTCCAGCAGTACTTTCGGTATGACCCCGAGGAGGCGGAGAGGTTGCTCGACGAGGCCGGCTATCCCCGCGATGCAGACGGCATTCGCTTCAGCACCGTCTATCAGCACTACGAGTTCTTCGACCTCGGCTACTACCAGATCGCCATGGATTACCTCCGGCAGATTGGCATCGAAGTCGAGATCCAGGAAATAACTCGCGCGGAACATACCGATTTTAGCGTTAACTACACCTATCTCGGCTTGCGCACGGAAACATGGGCAGAGGAGTACGCTAGTGGCCTCGCCCCGCTTTCCGGATACTGGTCGAAGAACTCCTGGAACCCTAACAACGTCAACGACCCCGTATACGACGAGTACTACGAGAACGCGCAGGCCGCTACCACCGTAGAGGAGCAGCAAGAGTGGGCGCGCAAGGCCAACCTGCTTATTGTCGAGCAGCTATGGAAAATCAGGGGCCCCATAGCGCCCCTGTTCGGTGCGATCCAACCATGGTTAAAGGGCTACAACGGGGAAGGCGAGCTCGGGCCCATGAACCGCGCTGACGTCTTCCAGTACCTCTGGGTCGACCAGGATCTGAAGCGGGAGCTTGGATCCTGACGCAACGCCTCCGGCGTGGCTAAACGGCCCGTCGGGCGATTGATTCAGAATTGGGGCCCGCCCGAGGGCGGGCTCCATGAGTCAATTGAGCCGTAGACGGGAGTTGGGGGTCGTGCGCGTTGAGCAACATCGAGACATGGCATCCGAGTCGACATGAGAGCGTACGTCGTCCGTCGCATCCTGCTGCTTATCCCCACCTTCTTCTTGCTGACGATTCTGGTGTTCCTATCCGTGCGGTTCATACCAGGCGATGCCATCGACATCCTTCTGTCCAGGATGGTGATGACATCAGGTGGCGGTAGCGGAATCGACCGACCGGAGCTCGAGCGGAGGCTGGGGCTGGATGTGCCCGTACACGTGCAGTATGGCCGCTGGATGGGCGGCATCCTGCTGCGCGGCGATCTGGGCACGCCGATGCTGCGACCGGAACCGGTCGGCGAGCTGATCGCCGGCCGGCTACCGGCCACCATCGAATTGGGCTTGGTGGCGGTGATCGTGGGGCTGCTGATCGGGGTGCCGATCGGCATCTACTCGGCGGTGCGGCAGGACACCGTCGGCGACTACGTGGGTCGCTCCTTCGCCATCTTCGGACTCGCCACGCCCAACTTCTGGCTCGCCACCATCATCCTGGTCTTTCCCGCGATCTGGTGGGCGTGGTCGCCGCCGCTGCGGCTGGTGCGCCTGAGCGACGACTTCGTCCGCCACTTTGCCATCTTCATCGTGCCGGGTCTGATCCTCGGCACCTATCTGGCGGCGAGCACCATGCGCATGACCCGCACCATGATGCTGGAGGTGCTCCGGCAGGACTACGTTCGTACGGCATGGGCCAAGGGCCTGCGCGAGCGCCTGGTCATTCTCCGCCACGTGGTCAAGAACGCCCTCATTCCGGTGGTGACGCTGGTGGGTTTGCAGGTACCGATCATCGTCGGCGGCGCGGTCATCATGGAGCAGATGTTCGCCATCCCCGGCCTGGGGCGGCTGATGATCGACGCCCTGTTCGATCGCGACTACCCGATCATCTCAGGCATCAATCTGTTCTTCGCCGTCGCGGTCATGGTCATCAACCTGCTGGTCGATGTGCTGTACGCCTACCTGGACCCGCGCGTCCACTACGGATGAGGAGCAGGCACTGTCACTCCGTGATACGGAAGACGATGAAACCGACGCACGGGGATCGTCCTCCGGCCCGCATTTTCGGGTCGAGCACGGTAACTCCGTGACACGGACGACGATGACAACGGCGCACGAGGCCGGGCCCGGGGGTCTGCGCTTTCGGACCGGGAGCCAAAATGGGTGACGTGACCGCGCCGCAGGCGCCACCGGCGCCGGCGCAGGGGGCGAAGGGGCAGTCGTTCCTGCGCGACCTGCTGCGCCGGCTGATCAGGGAGCGGCCGGTGGGGGCGGTCAGCGCCGCGATCGTGCTGCTGCTGTGTCTGGTCGCCATCTTCGCCGACGTGCTGGCGCCGTTCCACTTCATGGACATGACGATGGTCGACCGGCTGCAGGGCCCGTCGAGCACCTACCCGCTGGGCACCGACCACATCGGTCGCGACGTCTTCAGCCGCCTGCTGTACGGGGCGCGGGTGTCGCTCGCGGTGGGGTTCGCGGCCACCACCCTGAGCGTGGTGGTGTCGCTGCTGATCGGCGGCGTGGCGGGGTTCGTGGGCGGCAAGCTCGACTTGGCGGTACAGCGCCTGGTGGACGCCTGGATGTCGTTTCCCGGCCTGCTGCTGCTACTGACGGTGATGACCATCATCGGCCAGGGCATTCCGCAGATCATCGGCATGCTGGGGCTGGCCTCCGGGGTGGCCAACTCGCGGGTGGTGCGCGCGGCGGTGATCGGCATCAAGGGCAACCCCTACTTCGAGGCGGCGCATGCCATCGGCAGCCCGTCGTGGCGGACGCTGCTGCGGCACGTGTGGCCGAACATCACGGCGCCGATCATCATCATCTACTCGATCACGATTGGCTGGGCGATCATCGCGGAGGCGAGCTTGAGCTTCCTGGGCTTCGGGCTGCCGCCGGACGTACCGAGCTGGGGCACGATGCTGAGCCGCGAGGGGCGGCAGTACATGGAGATAGCGCCGCGGCTGGCGATGTGGCCTGGGGTGGCGCTGACGCTGGTGGTGTACTGCCTGAACATGGTGGGCGACGCGCTGCGCGACCTGCTCGACCCGCGGCTGCGCGGCGGCGGCGGCGCGCTGGCCGGCGGGGTAGGCGCCCGCGCCGCCGAGCGCGCCACGAAGGCGCTGCAGAAGCTGGAACGATCCCGCTGAGCCGGCCGCCCGGACTCCTGGCCTCACATCGCGCGCGCTGCTGCGCCGGCGGCGGATCCAGGAGCGAACGGCACCAAGCGGCGCGCGTGCAGCCGCCGCCGGTGGCACGCGCGCCTTACAATCGCTTCAGTCCGCAGCCGCCAACAGCCGCCGAAATGCGTCAAGATCAGGTGCCTGTATCGCCGCCCGATGCAACTGCTTGAGACGCTGCACGTCGCCGCCGATGGCCTCCAAGTGGGTGGCTGACGGCTCCGCCGCGCCGGCGCCAAAGCGCAGCTCCAGCACTTCCCGGATACTCTCCAGAAGCCCCTGCTCGATGCCCTGCTCGATGCCCTGCTTGATGCCCTGCTCGGTGCCTTGCTCAATGCCCTGCTCCAGGATTTCCGCTCCCCAGCGATCAATCTTCTCCGCCAACACTGCGCTTGCCTCCTCGTACTCGCGGATCGATGGCAACTCCACGCCCCACTTCCGTCCCATGGCGCCCAGCCACAGATCGAAGGTCGTGGTCAGCCCCGGCTCCCCCTGTGCGGCGAGCCATTCTCCCAACTCCCGCACCCGCTCCGGCAACGCCCCAGCGTGCACGCTCTGCTCCACTTCCGCCACCCACGTCAGCAGGTTCGGACGCGGCAGATCATCCCGCTTCAGCGCCACCAGATCAACCACCTCATAACTCAGCGCGAGTTGCGCCGGTCCGTCCTGCTCCAGCCCCGCCACCAGTCCGGCCAGCGTTACCGGCGCGTCCCACCGGCGGTCGCCGTTGTACACCACCACCTGCAGCACCGGATCGGCCGTGTCCCCCTTGCTCCATCGCGTGCGGTCGCGGTACAGCCGCTGGTACAGCAGACTCGTGTAGTTCAGGAACCGTAGCGGCATCGAGTAGTCCACGTCCGACTGATGCTCGATCACCACGTGCAGCGTGTGCACGCCGCCGTCACCGGCGCGCCGGTCGATCGACCAGACCACGTCGCCGAGCCGGCGTCGCAGTTCGTCGGTGATGTTCTCGGTGGGGAGTTCCCGCAGGCTGCCGAAGTCGAGTGCGCCGGCCCATCCGGCGGGGCGGCGCGGGGCGATGAACCCAATGAGCAGGTCCTGCATGATGCGCCGGTGGTTGAGCAGGCGTTTGTAGGAGGCGTCGTCCATGAGTCTCCGTCGGTGGCCGCGCCGTCGCCATGACGCCGTGGTGTTCGGGAGCCGTTCCTACCCTGACGAGTTGCGGGACGGCAAGCGTGGCGACGCCCGAGCGTCCAAGTCTGGAGACGGAGGTCAGTTGACGAGGGGGCGATGAACTCGCGGGTGGTGCGCGGGGCGGTGATCGGCATCAAGAGCAACCCCTGCTTCGAGGCGGCGCCGGGAGGGGCGGCAGTACATGGAGATGGCGCCGCGGCTGGCGATGTGGCCGGGGGTGGCGCTGACGCTGGTCGTGTACTGCCTGAACATGGTCGGCGACGCGCTGCGCGATCTGCTCGACCCGCGGCTGCGCGGCGGTGGCGGCTCGCTGGCCGGCGGGGTAGGCACCCGCGCCGCCGAGCGCGCCACGAAGGCCCTGCAGAAGCTGGAACGTAAGGGAAGGCCGTCCACATAGCCCGTCAGCAGACCGTGTCCTACTGTTAGCCTCACCGCGCGTCGCACGTGCTGGCGCCCTCCGTCAATTCATGACTATCGGTTCGGGCAGGTTCCGCATGTTTTGCCGTGCGCGGAAGACGTCGACCGCTTGCTGGGCGTTCAGCCAGAACTCCGGCGACGTATCGAGGGCTCTCGCCAATCTGATGGCCAGCTCCGCACTGATTGACGTCCGTCCGTTGACGATCCGATTGATCACCTTCACATCGCAACCGATGTGTTCGGCCAGCTGCCTCTGCGTTATGTGAAGTGGCTTGAGAAACTCCTCCGAGAGGATCTCTCCCGGACCCGTCGGTTCTCGATCGAGTGCGTACATATTCCCTCCATCACCGTTAGTGGTAATCGACAATCCGGACATCTGTCGGTCCTGCCTTACTCCACTGAAAGACGACACGCCAGCGATCATTGATGCGCATGCTGTGATAGCCCTCGTAGCCGCCTTTCAGTGCTTCGAGTCTGTTGCCGGGCGGCGATTGCAAGTCACCAAGGGCGGCTGCATAGTGGAGCATATCCAACTTGCGCCGGGCCACACGGGCAACGGCTTGCCATCCGACGGCTTTGCCTATCTGCCCGGCGATGAAGAACTGTTCTGTCGCTGAATCAGAGAAGCTCTGGATCGCCAACGAGCTATATGTACCTGGCTGCGGTATACCTTGTCAAGGTACATGGACTCCACTCCGAGGAAGTTGCGCTGTCGCGGGTTTGGAGGCTTGATTGCCCCTGTCAGAGCCTCGATCCCTATCCGGGTGCGCCGGGCCCTCAGAATGGCTGTCGAGGTAGAGTCCATCGCCGAGAACTACATGCAGGGTTGGGGCGATGCGAGCCCGGTCGGTCCTATTGGCAATGCGGTACGAGAAGCTGCTGGACGAGGCCGGCTATCCACGCGGTGCCGACGGCACCCGGTGCAGCACCATCTATAGGCATTACGAGTTCTTCGACCTCGGCTACTACCAGATCGCCATGGATTGTCTCAGGCAAGCCTACGGCGATCCAGCACGATCCGGTCAGTCGGGCCCGCTATGCCGTGCTGTGTGCGCGCGGCCACCGCCATGCCCGCGCACTGCGCACGATGCTGCGCTGGCGGCGGATCCAGGAGCGAACGGCACCAAGCGGCGTGCGTGCAGCCGCCGGCGGTGGCACGCGCGCCTTACAATCGCTTCAGTCCGCAGCCGCCAACAGCCGCCGAAATGCGTCAAGATCAGGTGCCTGTATCGCCGCCCGATGCAACTGCTTGAGGCGCTGCAGGTCGCCGCCGATGGCCTCCAAGTGGGTGGCTGACGGCTCCGCCGCGCCGGCGCCAAAGCGCAGCTCCAGCACTTCCCGGATACTCTCCAGAAGCCCCTGCTCGATGCCCTGCTCGATGCCCTGCTCCAGGATTTCCGCTCCCCAGCGATCAATCTTCTCCGCCAACACTGCGCTTGCCTCCTCGTACTCGCGGATCAATGGCAACTCCACGCCCCACTTCCGTCCCATGGCGTCCCTCTTGCTCCACCGCGTGCGGTCGCGGTACAGCCGCTGGTACAGCAGACTCGTGTAGTTCAGGAACCGTAGCGGCATCGAGTAGTCCACGTCCGACTGATGCTCGATCACCACGTGCAGCGTGTGCACGCCGCCGTCACCGGCGCGCCGGTCGATCGACCAGACCACGTCGCCGAGCCGGCGTCGCAGTTCATCGGTGATGTTCTCGGTGGGGAGTTCCCGCAGGCTGCCGAAGTCGAGTGCGCCGGCCCATCCGGCGGGGCGGCGCGGGGCGATGAACCCGATGAGCAGGTCTTGCATGATGCGCCGGTGGTTGAGCAGGCGTTTGTAGGAGGCGTCGTCCATGAGGAAATGGGTACGATCGCCGGAAATGAGGGCACCGCAGTGGAGGGTGATTGCCGCGGTCAGCACCGGCTTGTCCTTTCGCTTCGTCACGCAGAAGACCATAAAACCGGCGCACAGGGTTCGTCCGCTGGGCCGGTTCGAACGCGCCCTCTAGTCGGGATCTGTTGTGGGTTCGAACGGGTTCACATGCGGTGCCCCGGTTGGGGCGATGTGACGGACATTTCGCGTCACGACGGTCATTCCGTGCACCAGTGCGGTGGCGGCGAGGAGGCTATCGATGTCCGGGAGGGGATCGACAATGCCGAGCCGACCCCATTGATCCGCCACCGCGCCATCCACGTTCACGATACGATCCCGGAACCGGGTACGGGTTCGGTCCAGCCAGGCGCGCAAAGCGACGGCGGAGCGCGGGTCGCGGCGGGCTACACGTTCGGCACCGCGCCGCAGTTCCCCCAATGTCAGGACGCTCAGGAACAGTTCCTCGGGTTTGCGCTCCCGAAACCAAGTGGTGACGAACTGGTTGGCGCGATCACGCTTGCGCAGCTCGGAAACCACATTCGTGTCGAGGAGATACTTCACAGTTCAACCGGCCGCGGCCCCGAGCGCGCCTGGTCGAAGTCGGCATCGTCGCCGACGTCAGGCAGCGCAAGGAGATGATCGATGAAGCTCGCCGGCATCTGCTCGAACCACGTCTCGACGAGGCTCGCTCCCTTCTCGGAGAGCTCCCACGTGCCGCGCTCCGAATCACTCCGCAGCAAGCCCTCCTCCACCAACTGGCGGCGCTCCCATCGGGTGGCGTTCCACCATCGTTCCTCGCCTGATGAGAGCGACTCGAGGTCATCAGAAGAAAGACGGCCGGACAAGCGCTCCCTCATGACGGGCCACAACGCGCCGGCGCGGACCGAACCGCCCATCTCGTAGATGGTCTCCATGAGCGGTTGACGGAGCTCCTCCAGGCTAAGGCGGTTTCCGCTGCGCGGTCGCGTTGCCCGTCGATCGGGGTCAGGCGCGCCCCGGTTCGCAGCGGGCGAGGATTCATGGTCGACGGCGTCCAGAACCTTGACGAGAGCCGACTCCGCGGTGTCCGTAAGCGGTTCCGCCCACTCCTTGAGGCGTTCCAGCGTTTGTGCTGAAATGCGAATGACTGGCATCCCGCCACCTCCAACGTATCTTTGTAACAAAGTAACATCACGCGTGTCGCGAGATCAAGAAGTTAGCGCGCAACGTGGAACGAGTGCATCACGCGGTCGCTGCCACGCCCGCCGAGCAGGTTGACCCCCTTGCGCCGCAGGGCGCCGCAGGGCGCCGCGTGAGCAACTGCGCGCGCTCTGCCTATCGCTGGCCGCGGCCGGCCGACGCGCCGGGCTGGCGCCGCATCCCGCCGGTTCGACCCCGGAGCCCGATACGGGCCAGCACGGCGCGGACACCGCGCGGTTCGGACTCGCTGAGTCTCGCGGTATTTGGACGCGCTCGACAGACGAGGCGCTGCGCAACGATGCGAAACCCGCCGCAACAGAGCCGGGGAGCGGTCTCGATGGCGCGATCGACTGAGCGACTTCGCGTGCCCTGTTGTGCCGAGCTGGGGCGGCATGCTCAGCCGGGAGGGACGCCAGCACATGACGATCGCGCCGCGGCTGGCGATCTGGCCGGGCCTGTGCCTGACCACTGTCGTATTACCGCATCAGCAGGTTCCGGTGCGTTGTGCCGTGCTCCGGCGTCCACTTCGCCACCGCGGTTGCGTGCCGGAAGTGCGTGCAGCGGGTGGCAGCGGGTGAGCAGCAGGTGCGACGTTTGTTGTCGAACGTGATCGGAACCCGTAGACTGGCTCTCATGGCGGGCGATCTTAACGGCGAATTGCGCGGGTTCGTCGAACGGTGGCGTATTGCCGGCGCCAGGCTGGCGGCACTGCGACGCTCCCAACTGCGCGACGTCGAGGTGGCCGACCACATCGAGGCGCTTAACGGTGCGTTCGAAGCGACGCTCGCAGGTCCGGTGCGAACCACGTCCGGGCTGGTACAGCAGCAGGCGATGTTTGCCAGAATCCGGGATGCGCGACCTCTTTCGTCTGGCGAATGAGATCCAGTCGTTCTGCCGGGAGCGCGGCTGGGAGTTCTGTTTCATCGGCGGCTTGGCGCTCCAGCGGTGGGGGGAGCCGCGCCTCACCGGGGAAGCTCCTGGACCTACACCAGGATCGACGACTACTGGGGCTTCGACCCGAAGTGTCCCGACAATCGCCTGCCCTACTCGGACACGGTCGAGTACCTCATCGTCAATGACCCGACAGCCATCACCGCGCTGATGCGCTCGGGACAGGCGGACTTCATCGGGTTCGGGCTCAACTCCCATCTGACCAGTGTCGACTCGGCGGTCAATCTGCAGAAAACCAACCCCGACCTGGTGCTCCACCCGTATGCCTATCGTTCGGAAACAGCGATCAATTTCGACAACCAGAAGGCGCCTTACGACGACATCAGGGTGCGTAGGGCCCTCAGCATGGCGATAGACTTCGAGAGCATCGCCGAGTCCACCGTCCTCATGTACCTCTGGGTGGACCAGGATATGAAGCGCGAGATGGGCTACTAAGCCAACGGCTTCGCCGTTGCCTCGAATTGGGCGCCTGGCAAACCGGGTGAGTCGAGAGCTGGCGGTCGTGCGCTTTCCATGCGCGCGTCTTCCAGCTCTCCAACCCGTGTCACGGAGTGAACCTTGCCGACTCATTCCGACTAGAGAGCAACATCGAGACATGACCTTTCCGCCGACATGAGAGCGTACGTCATCCGGCGCGTCCTGCTGCTGATTCCGACCTTCGTCCTGCTGACGATTCTGGTGTTCCTGTCGGTGCGCTTCATACCGGCAGGGCAATCGACTGAATATTTCTGGTAGGGTGACAGGCAGGAGGTAATCAGTATGTACTGAAGGAGCTAGTAAATAGCTCTGGGAGGGGCAATCTGATGACCGAAGGTGGCAGTGACCCTATTGAATTCTTAGGCAGTTTCGAGGCGCTCGACGACACGCGCCAGCAGGCGAAGGTGCTGTATCCGTTACCAGAAATCCTGTTGCTGTGTCTGTGCGCAGTGCTTGGCGGTGCCGATAGCTGGGTCGAGGTTGCGCTCTATGGCCAGCACAAGCTGGAATTTCTGCGCCGCTTTTTGCCGTTCGCGCATGGGGTGCCGTCGCACGACCAACTGGGGAACGTGTTTGCGCGGCTGGACGCGCAGCAGTTTCAGAGTTGTTTCATCGCCTGGGTGGAGCGGTTTACGGTCGCAGTGCGCGGGGTGGTGGCGGTAGATGGCAAGACGTTGCGCCGTTCGTTTGATCGCGCCGCCAAGCAGGGGCCGATCCATATGATCTCGGCGTGGAGTTCACAGCAGCGGCTGGTGCTGGGGCAATGCAAGGTGGCGAACAAATCGAACGAGATCACGGCGATCCCGGAGTTGTTGCAGTTGCTGGAGTTGCACGGCGCGGTGGTGACCATCGACGCGATCGGCTGCCAGCGTACCATCGCGGCGCAGATCATCGACCAGAACGGTAAATATTCGGTGTACTGGTGTGGGAGCTCTGGACACAACCGGAACGGTGTGCTAAGAAATGAGGTGTGGGAGGATTCTGGCGAAGTGCGGATGGCTGCACGGCGGCATGCAGGAGCCAGATAGCCGAGCTGCGGCGCGAGGTAGTAGAACTGCGCCGGCAGGCGCGCTATAACCGCAGAATGCATGGCAAGGCGGTAGAGCGAGAGCAGCGGCTGAAAAGCGAACTGCAGGCGGCGCGTGCGAAGCTGAAGGAACTGCGCCAGCGGCTGCGGGAACGGTGGGCGCGGCGGCGCGGCAGCGAGAAGCGAACCAGGAGCGCCGGCACTGAGGCAGCCGCGGCGGCGCCGCGGCTGCGCGGTCAGCAGCGCGGGGCAGCAGGCCATGGCCGGCGCCAGCATGGACACCTGCCGGTGCAGGTCGAAGCACACGACGTTGAGCCGGAGCGGCGCCGCTGCCCGGCCTGCGGCGACGAGTATGGCGCGCACGGCAGTGAGGACAGCGAGCAGTTGGAGATCGAGGTGCGCGCCTACCGGCGGGTGATCAAGCGGCGGCGCTACCGGCGCAGCTGCCAGTGCGCGGCGGCACCGCGGCTGATCACGGCGCCGGCGCCGGCACGGCTGATTCCGAAGGGCATCCTGGGCATCTCGGTATGGGTGACGGTGCTGATCGACAAGTATCTGCTGTACCGACCGACGTACCGGCTGCTGGCGGATCTGCGCGCGCATGGGCTGGATCTTGCCCAAGGCACCGTCACCGACGGTATGCGGCGTCTGGCACCGTTGTTCGCGCCGTTGCGGGAGGCGCTGATCGAGCGCAGCCGCACGGCCGCGCACTGGCACGCTGACGAGACCCGCTGGCAGGTATTCGAGGCGACCAGCGAGGACGCCTGCCAGCGCTGGTGTCTGTGGGTGTTCTGGAGTGCCGAGGTGGTCGTGTTCACGCTGGACCCGACCCGTTCGGCGCGGGTGCCGAAGCAGCATTTCGCGACCGTGACGGGGGGCGTGGTGAGCGTTGATCGCTTCTCATCGTACAAACGGTTGGCCAAGGACACCGAGCTGGTGCTGTCGTTCTGCTGGGTGCACATGCGGCGTGACTTCATCACCGTAGCCCACGAACGGGACGATCAGGAGGAGTGGGCCGAGCAGTGGCTGGCTGACATCGCGACGCTGTATCGCTTGAACGACGAGCGTCTCGAGGTGCGTGATGAGCCCGCGCAGTACGCCGCAGCCGACGCGGCGCTGCGGGCGGGCGTGCAGGCGATGCAGGAGCGGCGGGAGCGCGAACTGGCGCAGCAGCCGAAGCTGCCTGAGGCGTGCGCGAAGGTGTTGCGTAGCCTGCGCAACCACTGGGATGGCCTGACGCTGTTCGTCGAGGACCCGAACCTGCCGATGGACAACAATCAAGCCGAGCGTGCGCTGCGCGGCCCGGTGGTGGGGCGCAAGAACTACTACGGCTCGGGGGCGCAGTGGAGCGGCGAATTGAGCGCCGCGCTGTTCAGCCTGTTCCACACGCTCGAACGGTGGCGGATCAACCCGCGCACTTGGCTGACCGAGTATCTGAGGGCCTGTGCGGACGCCGGCGGTCGGGTGCCTGCGGACTTCGAGCGGTTCCTGCCCTGGAACCGTCGCGAGGCGCGATCGCCACGCGCCTCGCCCGCCCAGGTGGTCGACAGCCGTGCCGCCTGAGGCGGTGCGCTACTGCGGACGGCTGTTCAGCGAGCAGGAGATGCGCCTGATCCGCGCCATCATCGCCGAGGACCCCAACCGCCATCGGTTCGCCCTCTCGCAGGTGGTGTGCGAACGGCTCCACTGGCGCCGTGCCAACGGACAACTGAAGGACATGAGCTGCCGGGTGGCGATGCTGCGCATGCACCGCGACGGACTCATCCAGCTGCCGGCGCCGCGCCGACGCCACTACAACGGCACCCTGCACCGCCGCCGTACCCCGCAGGCGGAACCGGAGTTGCCGATCATCGCCCGCGTCGATGCGCTGCCGGCGCTGCAGCTACGACCGCTCGCCGATCAGCGCGAAGCGCAGTTGTGGCGCGAGTACGTGGACCGCTACCACTACCTCGGCTATACGCCCCTGCCGGGAGCACAGATGCGCTACCTGGTCACCAGCCAGCGGCGCGTGCTGGCGGTCATCGGCTTTGGCGCCAGCGCCTGGAAGGCGGCCCCCCGCGACCGCTTCATCGGCTGGAGCGTTGCCCAACGCGAAGCCCGCCTGCAGTTGGTCGTGAACAACGCCCGCTTCTTGATCTTGCCCTGGGTGCAGGTGCGCAATCTCGCTTCCACGGTGCTGGCCCGCAGCAGCCGCCGCCTGCCTGACGACTGGCAGGCTCGCTACGGCTACCGACCGCTCCTGCTGGAGACCTTCGTCCAGTCCGACCGCTTCGCCGGTACCAGCTACCGCGCCGCCAACTGGACCCACGTCGGACAGACCCAAGGTCGCGGCAAACTCGACGTGCATAAAACATACGCGCTGCCCAGGAAGGACATCTGGCTCTACCCGCTCAGGCGCGACTTCCGCCGCCGACTCTGCACCCCGCTCGATCCTCCTCCCCACCGGTAGACCGAATATTTACCCAGAACGCGGACTATGTATTTGGCCTGACAGGAAATCAGGGGACGCTGCATAAGGATGTGGCGCTGCTGTTCGACGAACGGCAGGATGGTTTTGCGGGGCACGCGGTGACGCTGCATGAGAGTTTCGAGAAGGGCCACGGGCGCCTGGAAACGCGCCGTGTGGTTACGACCGATGATCTTGCGTGGTTGCAGAAGGACCACCAATGGCCGGGCATGCGCAGCGTAGCGAAGGTAGAGAGCCGGCGTGAACTGCTGGTCGAGGGCAAGGTCGAAGAGGAGACCCGCTACTACATCAGCTCGCTGCCGGGCGACGCCGAGCAGATAGGCCACGCGGTGCGCAGCCACTGGGGCGTCGAGAATGGGCTGCACTGGGTGATGGACATGGTGTTCCGCGACGACGAGTGCCGCATACGGAGCGCGCACGCGCCGGCGAACTTCGCCACCATCAAGCACATGGCCAGCAATCTGCTGCGTCGCGGCAAGGGCAAACACAGCATGCGCGCCAGTCGTCACATCGCTGGTTGGGATGAGGACTTTCTCTACTCACTGCTCACCACCTGAGTATCCCACTCAGTCGATTGCCCTGCAGCCTTCTAGAGACGTGCTTGCACTAGCGTGGGCCGGCCATACTCGTCCGTGTATGGGGACTGACACTAGCCAGCCCAGCCACCAGCTCCCGGTGCCGCAGCGACGCTGGCCGGCAGCCACGATGCCCGAAGCTGCCCGAAGCGCTTGCCACATCTCTCGCGCTGGTCTATGCTCGCCCGTGTATGGGTGGACGACATGACCCAGCCCAGCCGCCGGCTAGCGCCAACGCACGCGACAACCCGACTACCCGACTACCGCGCGCCGCTAGCCTTTCAGCCAACCCCGTAGCGGCCGACCGCTCGGCGTCGGCGCTGACCGTGGCGCCATCGATCCGTGTGGCGCACACCCGCCGCGCATCCGTGCGTCTACCGGCCGACCGGTCGGCCGCCGCCGCCACCAGTCCACACCAACCGGCTATGCCGGCAGCAAGAAGCAGATGGATCACGTCATCCACCGCCACCGGGCGTGGCGGCGCGCATGCATGCCGTTCGGCGCGCCGCGCATCAAAGGAGGCACGGGATAAAGGACTAACGCAGAGACCGAGCGGCTGCGGCCGCGAACGGGTGTCGCCCTCGCTCGATGGAAGAGCAGGCGAGGGGCCGGCAGTGAAATCAGCGCTCTCAAACAATATTTTTGGAGGTCAATCTCTATGAGACAGACAATTTTCATTAAGACGGGGCTCGCAGTACTGTGTGGCCTCATCCTGACCGCAACCGGCCTCTGGGCCGCCGGCGTCAGCGACAGCGACGACTCGGCGTCCGCCGCCGAGAAGGAAATGGTGCGCGACCCGGCCACCGGCAAGATGGTGACCGCGCCAGAGTATGGCGGGACATTGACCCAGGCCGCTGGAAGAGATCAGAAGGTTTTTGACACTTATTTAGCGTGGTCGCCGTTTCAAGTTAGCAGTGCCGTCGTGGAGAAGCTCGGCATCGTGGACTGGGGACTAAGTAGGGACGAATTTCACTTTAGGGGTGGCTACGTGGCGCCTCTATTCGCCCTGAAGGGGGCGCTGGCTGAAAGCTGGGATAGCTCCCCGGACGGGCTCACCTATACCTTCAACATCCGCCAGGGCGTTCACTGGCATGATAAGCCGCCGGTGAACGGGCGGGAGCTAACTGCCAAGGATGTAGAACATTCCTTTCACCGCTTCTTGGGAAATAAGTTGACAGGGACCGAGTTCAGTGAAGCCGAACCTGCCACAACAGCAGGTGAGCTTGGGACAGTGCCATTCGAGTCGATAACGGCCACCGACGAATATACAGTAGTTTTCACGCTGAAGGAGCCATACCTTCGTACCCCGATCATGATTCTGGACTGGCATACTATCTGCATTTATCCTCCCGAGGTAATCAAGGAAGACGGTGACGCTTCCGATTGGAGGAACCTGGTCGGCACCGGACCCTTTGAGTTAACTGACTATGTCGAGAGTAGCTCCTTAACCTATATCAAGAATCCTGATTACTGGGGCTACGACGAGAAGTTCCCGGAGAACCGCCTGCCGTACGTCGACGAGTTCAGGGTCCTGTTCATGCCGGAGGAAGCAACCCGTCTGGCGGCACTACGCTCCGGTAGGATTGATTACAGTGGTTACCACGGCGCCGGCACCATGATAAAATCTATCGATGTGGCAGAGAGTCTCAAGAGAACCAATCCCGAGCTGGTGCTGAACGAGTATTCGGAACGGGCGGATAATGGTTTTATGTTCAACGTGAGTGAGCCGCCCTTTGACGACATCCGGGTGCGAAAGGCCATGAACATGGCACTGGACCACGAAACCATTAACAATACCTACTTCAAGGGTTATGGAGATGCAACGCCCAGGGGGCAAATAGGGATGCCAGGTTTCCACGTCCCGTTTGACGAGTGGCCTCAGGAGGTCAAGGATGCCTATAGCTATAACCCCGAGGGGGCCGAGAAGCTGCTTGATGAAGCGGGCTATCCGCGCGGCGCCGACGGCATTCGATTCAAGACCAAGGCAAGCTTCCGTGACACCGAGGATGTTGGCTGGGTAGAAGCGGTCGCAGCCTACTGGAGTGAGATTGGCGTCGATGTGAGGCTCGATCCTCGGCCAGCTGATGCAGCATGGAACGCATGGTGGGCAGATCCTGAAAGGGAACAGGGGTTAGTCCACTACGCGTTCGGTGCGTTGTCTGATTCATACGATGCGATGTTGAGATTTACTCCGGGATATGCATACAACCCAGCTAAATCCGACGACCCGGTCTTTAACGCGTTGTTCGAGAGAGCCAAGGCCGCTACCACCTTTGAGGATCAGAGGGAGGAGATTTTGGAGATGGATATGCACTTCAAGAAGAGTGTCTGGGGTGTACCCGGTCCTGAGGTTCCACAATTCAATGTGACCCAGCCGTGGGTCATAGGGTACAACTCGGAAGGTGGCCTAGGGGGTTTACAATGGTATGCCATTTTCGCCCGCCTCTGGATTGACCAGGATTTGAAGAAAGAAATGGGTTTTTGAGCACGATCGAGCGCGTTGGTCCCTCTCACCGCCCCGCGGGGAGAGGGACTTTTTTTTCCGAACAAGCTGTGGCGTCCAGTCGAACGATGAGCAGTCATCCGAAATGAGAGCCTACGTCATCAGGAGACTATTGCTCCTCATCCCTACGCTGTTGATTTTGACCATCCTGGTCTTCCTGTCGGTCCGTTTCATCCCGGGTGATGTAATAGATGCGATGGCGGGTAGGCTAGAAGCTCTAGGCGCGGGTGCGAGTATAGACCGTGAGGCTGTCGAGCGGATGTTGGGATTGGACCAGCCCGTGTACGTGCAGTATGGGCGCTGGATGGGAGGTATCCTGCTGCGCGGCACCCTTGGCAATTCACTTTTAGGCGACTGGTCGGTGGAGGCGGCTATTTGGGACAGATTACCGCTGACTATTGAGCTTGGCGTTTTGTCCGTCGTCATGGGGTTGCTGATAGCAGTGCCGGTCGGCATCTACTCGGCGATGCGCCGCAACACCGCCGCCGACTACGTGGGGCGTTCGTTCGCCGTCATCGGCTTGGCAACGCCCAACTTCTGGCTGGCGCTGATGGTGATGATCTTCCCGGCCATCTGGTGGGGCTGGTCGCCGCCGATGGAGTATGTCCCTCTTGTCGAAGACCCGCTGGGAAATCTCGGCATCCTCATCATTCCCAGCCTGATACTGGGGACGGCCTTGTCTGCTGCCACCATGCGCATGACCCGCACCATGATGCTGGAAGTGCTCCGGCAGGACTATATCCGCACCGCCTGGTCCAAGGGTCTCAAGGAGCGTGTCGTCGTTATAAGGCACGCCGTCAAGAACGCCCTCATTCCGGTAGTGACCCTGGTCGGCCTGCAGCTACCTATCGTAGTAGGCGGCGCCGTAATCATGGAGAACATCTTCAACCTTCCGGGGCTAGGACGCCTGATGCTGATCGCCCTCACGGACAGAGATTACCCGGTTGTCTCCGGCATCAACCTGTTTTTTGGCACTGCCGTGCTCATGTTCAACCTGTTGATCGATATCATCTATTCCTATTTGGATCCTCGGATTCGGTATCGATAGCATGGACCCGAGAAAGAGACAGTTTTTCCCGGGCCTGTTGCTGCGAAGGCTTGTGAAGGAGCAGCCGCTGGGCACTTTCGGGGGAGTGGTCGTACTGTTACTGGTTTTCGTCAGCATTTTTGCCGGTGTCGTGGCGCCGTATGAGCCGGCTGAAGTCCATTTGGTAGACCGGCTGACCAGCTCATCGAGCCGCTATCTCCTGGGCACCGATCATCTGGGGCGGGACCTGCTGAGCCGCCTGATCTACGGTGCCCGAATTTCGCTATTCGTCGGCCTGGCAGCGACCACGATCAATGTCGTGGTGGCTGTGCTGATAGGCGCACCGTCCGGCTACTTTGGCGGGAAACTGGACCTGGCGGTGCAGCGCTTTGTCGATGCCTGGATGGCCTTTCCGGGGCTGCTGATCCTGTTGACGATCATGTCTGTGGTGGGGCAGGGTTTGCCACAGATCATCCTGGTCTTGGGGATCGCCGGGGGCATCGGCGGCTCGAGAGTCATCCGGGGTGCCGTTATGGGCATCAAGGAGAATGACTATTTGCTGGCAGCCCAGGCGGTGGGCACGCCCACGCGCCACATCCTGATCCGCCATGTGCTGCCCAATATCATACCTGTCGTCATCATCGTCTTCTCCATCAACATCGGGGGCGTCATCATTGCCGAGGCCAGCTTGAGTTTCCTGGGATTCGGTCTGCCGCTAGAGATCCCCAGCTGGGGATCTATGCTCAGCAGAGAAGGGCGCAAGTACATGGAGGTGGCGCCGCGACTGGCGCTCTTACCAGGGCTGTGCCTGACGATTGTCGTGTATTGCCTGAACATGTTCGGCGACGCGGTGCGGGATTTGCTCGACCCGAGGTTGCGGGGCGGTGGGGGCCGTCTGGGTGCCGATGCCGCCAGGTCGGCTTAAGCGCGCCCAACGTTCTTGGTTGCCGCCAATGGCCAGATCATCACGCGCAGACGGGGCAACGCGCTCTTCTTCTATCAGGGCAAGGACGGGGCCTCACCGGTCGTGTTCGGTGACGCGGGAGACAGCACCCTGCTCGGAGCGGTCACCTTGGAGGCCCTTGGATTCGTGTTGGATCCGGTTCACCGCCGTCTCGTGCCGCTGGAGATGATCATCGCCTGAGCGGAGTCGAACAGACGACCCGGCGCCGGGTCGCCCTCGAACTGGGCCGCCGTCCGGTCGAGGCCGGCACCCTCAACCCAGCCGGACGCCGAACGGTGTGGTCGCTCTCTTCGACGAGTGAGGGTGGGGGAATCATGAACATTCTGGTCACGAACGACGATGGGATTAGTCGCCCGGGATAGAGAGCCGTCTGGTTCCGCGGGCCGGCGCCGGTGCCACCAGCGCCACGGTGACCTGGTCTGGCAAGTCCGCTTCCACGATGGCTGGTTGTACCTGTTGTTGCTGCTGGAGTTCCAATCCACCATCGACCCGGCCATGGCGGTGCGCGTGCTGACCTACACCAGTCTGTTGTACGAGAAGCTCATCGACGATGGCGTGCTGCGCGAGCACGGCAAGCTGCCGCCGGTGCTGCCGATCGTGATCTGCAACGGGGGCAAGCGCTGGACCGCGGCCGAGGACGTGGCGGCGATGATCGCTGGCGGCGGCGAGGCACTGGCGCCGTATCAGCCGTCGCTGCGCTACTATCTGCTTGACGAAGGGCGAGCGGCCGAAGCCGATCTTCCAGGTCGAAACCTGATGTCGGCCCTGGTAGCGCTGGAGACGAACCGCGAGCGGGAGCAGGCGCCGGTGCTATTGTGCAGCCGCCGGCGGTGGCACGCGCGCCTTACAATCGCTTCAGTCCGCAGCCGCCAACAGCCGCCGAAATGCGTCAAGATCAGGTGCCTGTATCGCCGCCCGATGCAACTGCTTGAGGCGCTGCAGGTCGCCGCCGATGGCCTCCAAGTGGGTGGCTGACGGCTCCGCCGCGCCGGCGCCAAAGCGCAGCTCCAGCACTTCCCGGATACTCTCCAGAAGCCCCTGCTCGATGCCCTGCTCCAGGATTTCCGCTCCCCAGCGATCAATCTTCTCCGCCAACACTGCGCTTACCTCCTCGTACTCACGGATCGATGGCAACTCCACGCCCCACTTCCGTCCCATGGCGCCCAGCCACAGATCGAAGGTCGTGGTCAGCCCCGGCTCCCCCTGTGCGGCGAGCCACTCTCCCAACTCCCGCACCCGTTCCGGCAACGCCCCAGCGTGCACGCTCTGCTCCACTTCCGCCACCCACGTCAGCAGGTTCGGACGCGGCAGATCATCCCGCTTCAGCGCCACCAGATCAACCACCTCATAACTCAGCGCGAGTTGCGCCGGTCCGTCCTGCTCCTGCCCCACCACCAGTCCGGCCAGCGTCACCGGCGCGTCCCACCGGCGGTCGCCGTTGTACACCACCACCTGCAGCACCGGATCGGCCGTGTCCCTCTTGCTCCAGCGCGTGCGGTCGCGGTACAGCCGCTGGTACAGCAGACTCGTGTAGTTCAGGAACCGTAGCGGCATCGACATCACGCGTGTCGCGAGATCAAGAAGTTAGCGCGCAACGACCCCGAGGCGGCCGAAAAGCTACCGTGTCCTACTGTCAGGCTTCCAGGGTCGCTATACTTACACACGTGAGCCCGACTGTGTTCAGGGAGGGTCCGTATCGGTTCTTTTTCTTCTCACGCGAAGAAGCGCGAATCCACGTGCACGTGATCTGCGCAAGCGGTGAGGCGAAGTTCTGGCTCGACCCGGCAGTCGAATTGGCAATGTCAAAAGGCATCAGCGCCCACGAATCGAGAGAGATGCAGCGAATCATCGAGCGACGAAAGGAGGAGATTGCAAATGCCTGGAATCAGCACTTCGCGCGTTGAGGTGGTGCAACTCACTCCGGCGGGCCTATGGCTGGCCTGGCGTGACACCGAGTTGTACCTGGACCATGATCGTTTTCCGTGGTTTCGGCGGGCTTCCGTGGATCAGGTGTTCAACGTAATCGAAGAGCGGGACGGGCACTTTCACTGGCCCGACCTGGACGTAGACCTTGACGTTCGTCGCATCCAGCATCCGGAGAGGTACCCGCTGGTTGCCAAGGTGGATATGTAGCGACAAGCCCGGCACCACGCACGCGACCGTCGACTGGCGTGGTAGAGTAGCGTTGGCCAGCATCGCGACCGGGTTCTGCCTATCGGTAGCGACGGCGTCACCAAGGCGGCTACCTCATCCGCTCTGTCGACGGGTGGGCAGGACCGTGCGTTGTGGTGCATCGTAGGGCGCAATGAAGCTCTCACTTGATCACCTCCACATCCAGAGCAGCGACCCGGCCGCGACCAAGGCCTTCCTCGCCAAGACGTTCGACGCCACCGACGAGTGGGTCATCGACTTCGGAGCGGTCGTCATCACCCGCATGCACCTGGCCGGAAGCCACATCAACATCTTTCATCGCGCGCCGACCACGGCGGGACCGAACCCGAACGATGCGGCGATTCATCACTTCGCGATGGCCACGGACGACTTCGAAGCGGCCGTGGCGCAACTGCGGGAACGCGGCGCGAACATCGTGGATGGGCCGCGCAAGATGAAAAACATGGATGTCGTGTTCGTCTCAGGTCCGGACAACCTTCTGATCGAAGTGCTGCACGGCACGCCGTAGCGGCAGGGCGGCTCGCGAGCGAGCGCGAAGCCCGGCGGACTGTGCGGTCTGCCGGCTCGGTTGCACTCGCCCACGGTGGCACGCGGTAATGGCGCTATTCCGATAGAATGGTATTGTTCCGATAGCTTCAGTGGAGCGCCGACCCGGCGCGAGGAGGGCCCAAGTGGCCGCAACGAACAAGCAAGTGGTGCTGCGCCGGCTGGTGGCGGGCAAGCCGAGCCTTGACGACCTGGAACTGGTCGAGGGACCGATACCGGAAGCGCAGGCGGGCGAGGTCCTGGTGCGCACCATCTACCTGTCGCTCGATCCCTACATGCGCGGCCGCATGAGCACGCCCGAGGCGGTCGGCGAGGTGATGGTCGGCGGGGTGGTCGGCGAAGTGGTGGCCTCCAACGCCGACGGTTTCAAGCCGGGGCAACTGGTGTGCCAATACGTGGGCGGCTACGGCTGGCAGAGTTACGGCGCGGTCGCCGGGTCGCAGCTCCGCGTCCTGGATCCGGACTTGGTGCCGATCACGACCGCCCTGGGCGTGGCCGGCATGCCCGGCGTCACCGCCTATTTCGGTCTGCTGGAAGTGGGCCGGCCGGTCGCCGGCGAAACCGTGGTGGTATCCGCCGCCTCGGGTGCGGTGGGGGCCGTGGTCGGCCAACTCGCCAAAATGAAGGGGTGCCGCGCCGTCGGCATTGCCGGCAGCGCCGAGAAGTGCGCCTATGTGGTGGACGAGTTGCAGTTCGACGTGTGCGTCAACTACAAGACCGGCGACCTGTCCGCGGCACTCGCCGCCGCCTGCCCCGACGGCATCGATGTGTACTTCGACAACGTGGGCGGCAGGGTGATCGACGCGGTCGCCGGCCACCTTGCCATCGGCGCCCGCCTGTCGCTGTGCGGCGCCATCGCCGAGTACAACGACGCGCTCGGCTGCGAATGGACCGGCCCGCACCTGAGCCGCTTCATCCAAGCCCGGCGGGCCACCATGCGCGGCTTCAACCAGGGCGAGTTCGCCGACCGCCACGAGGAAGCGCTGGCGCTGCTGGCGACGTGGGTGCGCAGCGGCGCGCTCACGTACAAGGAACAGGTGGTGGTCGGACTGGAGAACGCCCCCGCCGCCTTCCTCGGCATGCTGGAGGGCAGCAACTTCGGCAAGCTGCTGGTGCAGGTGAGCGACGACCCCACCAGGTAGCGACAGCCGGGTAACGTACGCCGGATCGGCCGCGGCGCAAACAGAACCACAACGCCTCGTCCCGTTGCCACGGCTGCGCCGACTCCGCGACCGGCTGGGCGAATCCCTGCTCTGCGCATCCGCTGGTTTCGTCCGGAGCGGTGCCGGCCCGCTTCAAGCTGCCGCGCACGGACCGCCGGGAGCCGTGCGCTGTGTGGCATCGTCAACCGACCATCGGGTCAACCGGGGTCAACCGACTACCGGCACTACCGCCTCGCCGCGGGTCTGCGTGCGCCACATGAAGCGTACCGCGTCGCCGGCCATCGGATGGCGCATGTGCAGCAGCATGCGGTTGTCCCACACCACCACCTGCCCGACCCGCCACCGGTGCCGATAGCAGAACTGCGGCCCGGTGGCGTGGCGCCACAGTTCGTCCAGCAACCGCTCGCTATCGTCGAACGGCATGCCGACCACGTATGCGTTGGTACGGCGGCCGAGAAACAGCGCCTCCTGTCCCGTCTCCGGCACGATGCGGATGATGGGGTGCGGGTGACCGATCGCTTCGATGGGGGAGTCCGGCGCGGTCATGCCGGGCCGCAGGACCCCGGAGCTGCCGTAGGTGGAGTCGTGCTTGATCTCGCGTCCGCGTACGCGTTGGCGGAGCGCCGGCGGGAGTTCCCGCGCCGCCATCGTCTGGCTGCAGAAACCGGTATCCCCGCCTTCGTCCGGCACCACGCGGGCGTGCAACAGGCTGAACGTCGGCGGCACCGCGATGTATGACATGTCGGTGTGCCATTCCCACTCGCCGTAGAATTTCCCGTCAACCGGCTTCGCCTCCAGGCTGGCAGGATCGAGATTGCCGATGTACCCCATGTAGGGGTCGTCGCCGCGGGCGCGCAACTCGGCTACCTGCTCCTCCACGCTACGGCGTTCCTGCCCCGCCCGCATCCCTCGGCCGATGCCGTCGATCTTGCCCGGGGCGAACTCGTTGTCGCCGAACACCGCGGTGAGGGCATGCAACGCGTCCGCTTCGAGCAGCCGGTCGAACGAGAAGCAGATCAACCCGTGCCCCGCGCGATGGGCGTCCCATATCTGCTCCCGTTGCGGTGCGGTGAGATTGCCAGGATCGCCCCCGGTGATTTCGACTCCGAATGGCGCCCCAGGCAGCTGGCGCGCTGTGAGTAGTCCAGTCATTCCGCGGATTCTACCCCCGTCCGGTCTGTCTGTCTCGGCCGGTCGCCTGTCGCCCTGCCGACGAGACGCGGCGTGGGGGTACGCGGTCTGCGTCGATCGGTGTCGTGTTCGCCGTCGCGGTGTACACTGCCAGCCGACGCCGAACGGCAGCAGGAGGGACGATGGAAGCGACACGGGTGGCGTGCGGGCAGTTCGAGGCGCGGGCCGCGGACAAGGGGTACAACCTGGCGCTGATGGGCGCCCAGATCGGCGCGGCGGCGGCCGCCGGCTGCGCGGTGGTCGTGTTCCCGGAGCTGATCGTGAGCGGCTATATCGCCGCCGAGCGGATTCCCGAGCAGGCGGAGCCGGTCAGCGGGCCGTCCGTGGGCCGGGTGCAGGCGGCGGCGGCTTCCTCCGGCATCGCGGTGGCGTTCGGCATGGCGGAGGCGGCGACCGACGGGCGGCTGTACGACAGCCTGGTGGTGGTGGACGGCGCAGGGGCGGTCGCGGCCGTGTACCGCAAGCTGCATCTGTTCGGCGCCGAAACCTCGTGGGCGTCGCCCGGCGGCGAGGTGCCGGTGTTCGACCTGGGCGGTGTGACCGCCACCGGCTGGATCTGCTTCGACACCCGTTTCCCTGAACAGGCACGCTGCGCGGCGGCCGGCGGCGCCGAACTGGCGCTGGTGCCGACCGCCTGGCTCGGCCCGCCGCCGGAGTGGGAGCTGGCGCTGCGCGCGCGCGCCATGGACAACAGCATGTTCGCGGCCGGAGCCGACATCGTCAGCTTCGCCGACGGGCTGCGCTGCCGCGGCAACAGCATGATCGTGGGGCCGCACGGTGACGTTCTGGCGCGCGCCGAGCCCGACAGCGACTCGGTGATCTGGGCCGATCTCGACCCCGCCGCCGTCGCCCATCAACGTCAACGGCTGGCGCTGCTCGCCAACCGCCGCGCCGACCTGTTCGGTGACGCCGGGGCATGCGGCGCGGGCACCGTGGCGTGCGGCGCGGCCGCGCCGCCGGCAGCGCCGGCAACGCCGGCAACCGGAACCCGCGCCGCCCCGGCACAGGTGCGCGCAGCGGGTCCGGTCACTGCCGGCAGCGAGCCGAGCCGGTAAGGCGGTAAGGCTGCGCCGCGCGCATCCCGGCGCCGGCAGTCCCGAAGAGTACGCGTTCAGCGCCGTGCGCCCGGCAGCCGCCGCAGCGCCGCATCTTTTCAGGGTGCGCGCCACGCCGCATCTTTGATAGGATTCGGCCATGAGTCGCAAGATAAGAATGGGCATGGTCGGCGGTGGCCGCGACGCCTTCATCGGCGCCGTACACCGCATGGCGGCGGCGCTCGACGGGCACATCGAGCTGGTGTGCGGGGCGTTCAGCAGCGATCCGGAGCGCTCGCGCGCGTCCGGCGCCGACTTCTACCTGCCGGCGCATCGCGTGTACGGCGATTTCCACGAGATGATGGCCGCCGAGGCGAAGCTGCCGGCGGGCGAGCGCATGGACTTCGTGTCGATCGTCACCCCCAACAACGTCCACTTTCCGGTGGCAAAAGCGGCGCTGGAGGCGGGCTTCCACGTGCTGAGCGACAAGCCGATGACGTTCGACCTGGCGGAGGCCAAGGAATTGGCCGCGCTGGTGGAGCGCACCGGGCTGCAGTTCGGTCTGACCCACAACTACACCGGCTACCCGATGGTCAAGGAGGCGCGCCACATGGTGCGCAGCGGCGCCATCGGCGCGGTGCGCAAGGTGGTGGTGGAGTATCCGCAGGGCTGGCTGGCGTCGCTGATCGAGTCCGAGGGCCAGAAGCAGGCCAGTTGGCGCACCGACCCGGCGCGCGCCGGCGCCAGTTCCTGCATGGGCGACATCGGCACCCACGCCGAGAATCTGATGGAGTACATCACCGGCCTCACGATCGCCGAGCTGTGCGCCGACCTCAGCACCATGGTCGAGGGTCGGCAACTGGAGGACGACGGCAACGTACTGGTGCGCCTGGACAACGGCGCCCGCGGCGTGCTCTACGCCAGCCAGATCTCGGCCGGCGAGGAGAATCCGCTCACCATCCGCATCTACGGCGAGCTGGCTGGGCTGGAGTGGCGCCAGGAAGAGCCCAACACCCTGACCGTCAAGTGGGGCGACCGCCACCGCGAAGTGCGCCGCACCGGCGTCGGCGAGCTGTCCGCGGCGAGCGCCGCCCACACCCGCCTGCCGGCGGGCCACCCGGAAGGGTTCGTCGAGGCGTTCGCCAACCTGTACCGCAACTACGCGCTGGCGTTGCAGGCGCGTCTGGCCGGCGAGCAGCCGGCCCCGGAACATATGGATTTTCCCACGGTGCATGACGGAGTGCGCGGCATGGCCTTCATCACGGCCTGCGTCGCCAGCTCCGCCAGCGATCAGAAGTGGACCAAGCTGGAGGCTTGAAGCAAATGGCACGAGAGGTAACCTTGTTCACCGGCCAGTGGGCCGACCTGCCGCTGGAGGAGTTGGCCGCCAAGGCGTCCGCCTGGGGGTTCGACGGCCTGGAGCTGGCCTGCTGGGGCGATCACTTCGAGGTCGACAAGGCGCTCGCCGACGACGGCTACGTGGCCGCCAAGCGCGAGCTGCTCGACCGCCACGGCCTGAAGTGCTACGTGATCAGCAACCACCTGGTCGGGCAGTGCGTGTGCGACTTCCCGATCGACGCCCGCCACCAGGGCATCCTGCCGCCCGAGATCTGGGGCGACGGCGACCCCGAGGGCGTGCGGCAGCGCGCCGCCGAGCGCATGAAGGACACGGCTCGCGCCGCGGCGAAGTTCGGCGTGACCACCGTTGCCGGGTTCACCGGGTCGAAGATCTGGTATGCGCTGGCCGGCTTCCCGCCCGCCGTCGCGGGCATGATCGATGCCGGCTACCAGGACTTCGCCGACCGCTGGAACCCGATTCTGGACGTGTTCGATCAGGAGGGGGTGAAGTTCGGCCTGGAGGTGCACCCGTCGGAGATCGCCTACGACTACTGGACCACCAAGCGCACCCTGGAGGCGGTCGACAATCGTCCGGCGTTCGGCATCAACTTCGATCCCAGCCACCTGCTGTGGCAGGCGGTCGATCCGGAGCAGTTCGTGCTCGACTTCGCGGATCGCATCTACCACGCCCACGTCAAGGAATCGCAGCGCAACCACAATGGGCGCAACGGCGCGCTGGCCTCCCACCTGGAGTTCGGCAACATGCGCCGCGGCTGGGACTTCGTGTCGCCGGGGCGCGGCGAGGTGCCGTTCGAGCGCGTGTTCCGGGCCCTGAACGCGATCGGCTACCAGGGGCCGCTGTCGATTGAGTGGGAGGATAGCGGCATGGACCGCGAGCAGGGCGCCCCCGAAGCGCTCGCGTTCGTGCGCCGCACCGACCTGTCCGCGTCGCAGATCGCCTTCGACGCCGCCTTCACGCAGGGCGAGTAGCGGCCTCGAGCACGCGCCCGGCAGACGCGCCCGGCAACCGCGCCGGCGGCGCAACGCAGCGGCCGGCGGCGACCGGCAGCCGCGCGCCAAGCCGCCGCGAACAGCACGAAGAGCGCCGAACAGCGGTTACACCACGCGGTTCGAGCCCGCGGCGGCGCTCGGGAGCGATTCCGCAGACCGGCGCCGGGTGCGCCGGGTGCGCCCGGTCAGGTCAGGGTGTGTCCGGTTCCGGGAGCAGCACCACGCGGACGTAGCGGTCCGGGGTGAGGTAGCGGCGCGCGGCGGCGACCAGTTGTTCCGCCTTCAGGGCCTGCAGGCGCTCCGGGTAGCGGGCGATTTCGGACAGCGGCTCATTGTTGCGCACCGCGGCGAACATCCGGTCGAGCCAGAAACCGTTGTGGACGATGCGCTCTGCCCGAGCCGCGCGCAGCGTCTCCTTGGCTTCCGCGAGGGCGTTGTCGAGGTCGGCCCGCGCGCCGCCGGCGCGCAGCCATGCCACCTCCGCGAGCACCGCGTCGAGCGCCTCGCCGGCGCGCGACGGAGCGCTGTCGAAGCCGACGATCACGCGATACTCGGGGTCTGGAATGAGCTGCGAATCGCTGCTCACCGCGATGCGGTCGACGCCTTCCCGTTCGTCCCCCAGCCGCTCGCGCAAGCGCAGTTGCAGCACCTCGCCGAGAACGGCCAGCGTCAGCGCTTCGCCGCGGCTCCACTGCATGTCGCCGGCGAACGCCACCCGCGTGGTGGCGCGCGCCCGCGAGTCGCCTCCAACGGCGTGATCCTCCACGCCCGGCGGGGGGTCGATGCCGACGTCGTTCCATTGCTCGCGGCGCGCGCCGGAAGGCAGGGCGGCGAGATAGGCCTCGGCAAGGTTGCGCAGCACCTGCCAGTCGAACGCACCGACGAACAGAAACGTGAAATCGCCGAAGTCGGCGAACCGGTCGGCATACACCTGCACGGCGCGTTCCAGATCGAGTTCCTCCAGCAGTTGCGGGGTCAACGGCCGCGCCCGGAAATGGCTCTGGCTGAGCGCGCTGCGCAGCGCGTCGGAGAACGCGGCTTCGGGGCGTGTTTCACGCTGCCGCGCCTGCGCGCGCAGTTGTGACTCGTACTCCGCGTAGAAGCGGCCGTCCACGCGCGGGCGCGTGGCGTACAGGTAGATGAGCTCGAACAGGGTCGCCAGATCGTCGGGCGCCGCGCTGCCGCTGAATCCCTCGAACAGCTCGGCGATGTAGGGCGTCACCGTGACCCGTTTGCCGGCCAGCAGCCGGTCCAGCGCGGCGCGGTCGTGCGGCCCGGCGCCGCTGCCCGCAATCACGGTGGCCGCGGTGAGCGCCGGCACGAAGTCGGCGTCTGCCACCAGCGAGGTGCCGCCGGGACTGGAGGCATGGAACAACACCTCGTCGTCGGCAAGGGCGGTCTGTTTGGCAATCACGGTGACCCCGTTGGACAGGGTCCAGTGGCGGGCGTCAATCTCCAGCATGTGTCGTTCCGCCGTAATGCTTCCGCGCGGGGGCTGGACTGCCAGCAATACTCCGGCGCTCGCACCATCCGCGGTGCCGCCGTACGGCTCGACCGCCAGCGCGGCGGTGGCGGTGAGCTGATCGCGCAGGCGTGTCTGCCACGCCGCGGCGTCCACCTGGTCGCCGTCCGCCGCTTCCTCCGCGCCGGCCACCGGCTCGGTCACCAGCAGCACCGTGTTGGCGGAGCTTCCCGACGGCAGGCTGAGCGCCGCCAGCCGATGCAGGTCGTCCGCGAAGATTTCGGGCAGCAGGAGCCGATGCAGTTCGCGTTCCCGCTCGATGCCGGGGTAGGGACCGCCTTCCAGGAAGTGGCGCAGGTAGTCCTCCGCCAGGAGGTGCGACGGGCGCCGGTCGCGCGTCTCGTACGCGTCCTCGACCGAGCTCGTGAGCGCCGCCTTCTCGCGCGCCACCTCGGCGTCGGTGAAGCCATGCACCTGCACGCGCCGCAGCTCTTCGAGCAGCGCCTGCAATCCGCGCTCGACGCCGCCGCGTTCCACCTGCGCGGTGGCGATCGAGACGTCGACATCTCCGGTCAGCCGGTTGCGTCCGACTGCCGCCGACAGGAAGGAGCGATCGGCCTGCTGCCGTTCGGCCAGCCGGGTGTTGATCATGGCGTCGACAAGCCGCTGCGCCAGCCGGTTGCGATACGCGGCGAGGTCCGCTCCGGTGTCGGCGCGCAGCTTGCGATACAGCGTGAGGTGGGCTGCGTTCGCATCGGGATCCGCAACCACGCCGACGCGTGGCCCGGGATGATCGGGTATGACAAATGCGGGCCGTTTGGTGCGTTCACGGCGCCGCACGGGAGCGTCTTCGTCCGCGCCTGGCGCAGGCGGCGCGAACTGGCGCCGCAGCGCCGATTCGACGGCCTCGGGGTCGAAGTCTCCCACCGCGATGAGCGCCATCAGATCGGGTCGATACCAGCGCTCGTAGAACGCCGCCAGTTGCTCCGGCGTGGCGCTTTCGACCACCTCTCGCAGGCCGGCCGGCTGGCGTTTCGCGTAGCGCGAGTCGCCGAACAAGGCTGCGAGTTGGCTGTCGTCGATACCCGCCGCGGCATCCCACCCATCCAGAATCAGCGCGCGCTCCTGCGCCGTGGCGGCGGGCGAAAACGTGATCGCGAACGCCCATTCGCCCAGCATCTCGATGCCGGTCTGTAACGCTTCCGGAGAGCCGGTCGGTATGGCGAGATGAAATACCGACGCGTCGAAGCCGGTCTGCACGTTCTGACCGGAGATCTCCGAGACCCCGATCGACGCCAGGTAGTCAGCGATCTCCTGCTCGGAGAACCGCTCGGTGCCGCGCAACGCCATGCGCGCCACGAAGCGCGCCAGGCCGCGCTGGTCATCCTCCTCGAGCACCGAACCGGCCCGCACCGCAAGCCACAGTTGGGCCTGCGCCGCCGGTTCGGTGTTGCGCCTGATGTAGTACTGAACGCCGCTGGGCAGGGTGCCGTGGCGGACGGCGGGGTCGAACGGCAGCGGTGCGCCCGGAATCCGCGGCTGCGCAAGTGCCGGAATCACGGTCATGGAGAGCAGTGCCAGCACAGCCAACAGAGCGCCCCGGAGGCCGGGGCGGGTCAGAGTCATCGCTGCCAATGATACCTGCTCATTCGTGCTATCGTCATCATGTGGAATCGCAGGTAAGAGTTGGTATCGCGGGGCTCGGGCGTAGCGGGTGGGGCATCCATGCGCGGTTGATCGAGGGACTGCCCGACCAGGTCCGGGTGGCGGCGGTGTACGATCCGCTGGCTGCGCGGCGCGACGAGGCGGTGCAGCGGTTCACCAGCGCCGCGCATGTATGCGCCGCGCACGGAGATTTCGCGGCGCTGCTGGCCGACCCCGGCGTCGACGTGGTGGTGGTGGCGGTGCCGAGCCATCTGCATGCCGACTACAGCATCGCGGCGTTGCGCGCCGGCAAGCACGTGGTGTGCGAGAAACCGATGGCCACCAGCGTGGCGGACGCCGAGCGGATGACCGCGGCGGCGGCCGAGACCGGCAAGCTGCTCACCGTGTTTCAGAACTACCGCTATCGCGACGACGTGATCAAGGTGCGCGAACTAGCCGCCTCCGGGGTGCTCGGCAGGATCGTGATGGTGCGCATCGCCAATCACGGATTCGCACGCCGCTGGGACTGGCAGACCCTGCAGCGCTACGGCGGCGGGTCGATGAACAACACCGGTCCGCACCTGATCGACATGGGGCTGCTGCTGTTCGGCGCCGCCGAACCGGAGGTGACCTGCGTGCGCGACCGGGTGCGCACCCTCGGCGACGCCGATGACCACGTGCTGATTGTGCTGCGCGCGCCGGGCGCGCCGACCGTGCAGATCGAAATCACCGCGGCCTGCGCCTATCCGCAGGAGCAATGGCTGGTGATGGGCACCGAGGGCGGTCTGGCCGGCTCGAGCTCGGCGCTGCGCTGGCGCTACGTGAAGCCGGGATCGCTGCCGGAGCGCACGCTCAGCACCGCGCCGCCGCCGGATCGCAGCTACAACCGCGAAACGGTGCAGTGGGTCGAGCACGCCTGGTCGCGCGACGAAGCGGGCGAGGGACCGGGCGAGGGCGGTTTTTACCGCGATCTGCATGCGTGCATCCGCGCCGGGGGCCCGCTGCCGGTGCCGCCGGAGCAGGTGCTGACGCAGATGCGCATAATGGAGGAGTGCCGGCGGCAGGCGCCGCTGGCCGCCGCCGAGTGATGCAAGGCGGGCAGGTCGGCCATGGGCGTGTCGCACACCGGGGAGCGGCAGGGGCCGCTGGCCGCCGCCATGTGATGCAGGAGCAGGACGCCGTCGGCGCCGGGGCAGGGGCGGGAGCGCCGCCGCTGGTGGCGATCACCATGGGCGATCCGGCGGGGGTCGGGCCGGAGATTGCGATCAAGGCGGTGGCCGACGAACAGGTACGGCGGGCCTGCCGGCCGCTGCTGGTCGGTTCGGCGGAAGTGCTTGCCGAAGCGGTGCGGATCGTCGGCAGCGCTGCGCGTATCGTGCCGCTCGCCGATCCCGCCGGCGCGTGTTGGGGAACGGGGTACGTGAACGTGGCGGAGAGCGCGGCGGCGCCGTTGGCGGAGTTGCCGCGCGGCGCGGTGTCGGCGGCGGCCGGGGCAGCCGGCTACCACGCCATCGCGCGCGCCGTCGAGCTGGCGCGCGCCGGCACGGCGGCCGCGACGGTGACCGGGCCGATTCACAAGGAGGCGCTCAACCTCGCCGGCTATCGATTCGCCGGCCAGACCGAGATCTTCGCCCACCTCACCGGCACCCGCGACTACGCCATGCTGTTGATGGCCGGTGCGCTGCGCGTGGTGCACGTGTCCACCCACGTGTCGCTGCGCGAGGCGTGCGAGCGGGTCACCCGGCAGCGCGTCGAGATCGTGATCCGCCTGGCCCACGAGGCCGGCCGCCGGCTCGGCATCGCGGCGCCGCGCATCGGGGTAGCGGGGCTCAATCCGCACGCCAGCGACGGCGGCCTGTTCGGCAGCGAGGAGCGCACGCAGATCGTGCCCGCCATCGCAGCGGCGCGCTGCGCCGGGATGGTGGTGGAGGGGCCGCTGCCCGCGGACACCCTGTTTCCCAAGGCCAACGGCGGCTACTACGACCTGGTGGTGGCGATGTACCACGACCAGGGGCACATCCCGCTGAAGGTGGTCGGCTTTACCTGGGACAACGGCGCCGGCGCCTGGAGCGCGGTGGACGGCGTCAACGTGACGCTCGGCATTCCCGTGATTCGCGTCTCGGTCGACCACGGCACCGCCTTCGACGTCGCCGGCACCGGGCGCGCTTCCGAGGCCAGCATGATCCAGGCGATCCTGTGCGCGGCACAGATGGCCCGCGCGGCGGCCGTCAGGTGAGCGCCAGAATACCTGTCACCAGGCGCTCGATCCCGTCCGCCGCAGCGCGCGGCGTCAGCGCGCCATAGCCGATGCGCAGCGAGCAGCCGGCCAGCCCGAAGGCGGTGCCGGGCAGCACCGCGACCCGGTGCTCGGTCACCAGACGCTGCGCCAGCTCCATCGCATTGCCGTCATGGCGCAAACGCAGGAGTACGTAGAATGCGCCGTCCGCGCACATCGGTTCGCACCGGTCGCCAAGCCGGGCCAGCGTCTGCAGCACCGTCGTCCGCACCTGTTCAATCTGTTTGCGCCGTTCCAGGCAGTAGGCACGCCCCGCCTCCAGCGCCCCCAGCGCCGCCACCTGGCTCACCAGCGGCGGGCATATCAGCACCGTGTCCTGGATTTTGGCCACCGCGTCGTACAGCGCCGGCGGGATGGTCATGTAACCGATGCGCCAGCTCGCGAAGCCGTAGCTCTTGGAGAGCGAGAACAGCGAAATCGTGTGCTCTCCGGCGTCCGCCAGCGAGCCCGGCGAGAAGTGGGTGTGCTCCCCGTAGGTGAAGTATTCGTAAGCTTCGTCGTGGATGTGGTAGATACCGCGCTCGGCGCACAGTGCGTTCACGGCCTTGAGGTCGGCGCGCGGGTAGACCGCACCGGTAGGATTGTTGGGGGAGATGGTGACCACCGCCCTGGTGCGCGGCGTGACGGCATTGGCGATGGCGGCCACGTCGAGTTGATAGGCATCGTCGGCCGGCACCACCACCGCTCTACAGTTGGCCATGACCACCGCCATCTCGTGATTGAAGTAGTAGGGGCCGATCAGGATGATCTCGTCGCCGGCGTCGGCGATGGCGAGCAGCGCGTTGACGAACGCCATGTTGCCCCCGGCCGTCACCACCAGTTGCCGCTCGTCGCCGATGCCGATGCCGTTTTCGCGTTCCAGCTTGGCGATCAGGGCCTCGCGCAGCGGGGGAATTCCCCACACCGCGCCGTAGCGGTGGTTGGCGGACGTGGCCCAGAAGTTGCGCAGCGCTCGCGCGGTTTCGGGGGGCGGGTCGTAGTAGACCACGCCCTGGCCGAGCGAGATGGTGTCCGGATACTGCCGGATCAGACCGTGGATGATCGGGATCACCGGCGGCTGCACCTGCGCCAGCCGCGCCGACTGGCCGAACCGTTGTGGATGCGGAGGCATGCGCTATGGTGCGTGGCCTGCGGCTGCCGGCGCAACCACCGGCAGCGGCGTCCGCGGAGCGGCGCGCCACGCGCTTGACCGCGGTAGTGGGCGTCAGGATACTCCCGGCAGCAGAGTCGGCGTGGGGGCTGCATCCGCCATGCCGCAACAACGCGCAAGATAACGAGGTAATTCAGCATGGCGGATCGCAGGATCGGATGGGTCGGCACCGGGGTGATGGGACGCTCCATGTGCATGCATGTACTCAAGGCAGGCTACGAGGTGGCGGTATACACGCGCACCCGCGAACGGGCCGCCGACCTGGAGGCCGCCGGCGCCGTGTGGTGCGATGATCCGGGCGCGGTGGCCGCGCGTTCCGACGTGGTGTTCGCGATCGTCGGCTACCCCAGCGACGTGGAGCAGGTGTTCCTGGGCGACGACGGCATTCTGGTCAACTCGGTGCCAGGAACGCTGCTGATCGACATGACGACCTCGGAGCCATCCCTCGCCAAGCGCATCGCCGCGGCGGCCGCCGCGCGTGGGTGTGCGGCCCTGGATGCGCCGGTCTCGGGCGGCGATGTCGGGGCTCGTGGAGGCACGCTGGCGATCATGGTAGGCGGCGAGCAGGCCGATTTCGATCGCGCAAAACCGTTGTTCGAGGTGATGGGCGAGAACATCGCCCTGATGGGCCCGGCCGGGGCGGGCCAGCACACCAAGATGAGCAACCAGATCCTGATCGCCTCGACCATGATCGGGGTGGTGGAGTCGCTGCTGTACGGCCAGCAGGCCGGGCTCGACCAGGACGCGATCATCGACGTGATCGGCAAGGGCGCCGCGGCGTGCTGGTCGATCAACAACCTGGGCCGCCGCATCGTGCAGGGCAACTTCGATCCCGGTTTCTTCATCAAGCACTTCGTCAAGGACATGGGCATCGCGCTCACCGAGGCGCGGGCCATGAACCTGGCGCTGCCGGGGCTGGCGCTGGCGCATCAGTTCTACGTCGCCGCCATGGCCGACGGCCTGCAGGATCTGGGCACTCACGGCCTGTACAAGGTGCTGGCGCGCATGAACGGCGCCACGGAGTAGCGGGGCCGCGCGCCCCGAGCGTGCGATGCGGGTCGAGGCGAACGCCCCTCTGGCCGCCTGCAACACGCTGCGGGTGGCGGCCACGGCGCGCTACCTGGTGCGCCTCGGCAGCGCCGCATCCGGCAGCGTGGCGCGGGAGTTGGCCGAGTTGCTCGCTGACCGGCGTTTCGACCGCCTGCCGCGCATGGTGCTGGGCGGCGGCAGCAATGTCCTGTTCGCCGCCGACTTCCCCGGCGTCGTGATCATGCCGCAAGCTGGCGATGTCGCCGTGCAGGAGGATCCCGAGTCGGTCACGGTAACGGCGGCGGCCGGTCACAACTGGCAGCGCCTGGTATCTTTCGCCGTGGCGCGCGGCTGGGGCGGCATCGAGAACCTGAGCCTGATCCCCGGCTCGGTGGGAGCGGCGCCGATTCAGAACATCGGCGCCTACGGCGCGCAACTCTCGGACGTGTTCGTCGACCTGGAGGCAGTGCCGCTCGCCGGCGGCGAGCCGCGCCCCATGGACGCCGCCGCCTGCGCATTCGGCTACCGCGACAGCGTGTTCAAGTACTCCCTGCGCGACCGGATGCTGATCACGCGGGTGCGTCTGCGGCTGCACAAGCGCCCGCGCTTGAACCTGGAGTATGCCGGGGTGCGCGAGGAATTGGCACGAATGGCGGTCACCGAGCCAACGGTCGCCGACGTGAGCCGGGCGATCGTCCGCCTGCGCCGCCGCAAGCTGCCTGATCCCGACACGCTGCCCAACGCCGGCTCCTTCTTCAAGAACCCGGTGCTGACCCCCGACCGCTACGCTCAGGTCCAGGAGCGCTGCCCGCATATCGCCGCGGTGGCGGTGGCGGACAGCTTCAAGGTGCCGGCAGCGCAGTTGATCGAGGCGTGCGGTCTACGCGGCCGCCGTTTCGGACGCGCCGGCGTGGCCGACCGCCACGCCCTGGTACTGGTCAACCACGGCGGCGCCACCGGCGCCGAGCTGCTCGCCGCCGCCAGGGCCGTGCAGGAGGCGGTAATGGAGCGCTTCGCCGTGTCGCTGGAACGCGAGGTGCGCGTGATCGGCGGCGAGGAGGGAGCCTGATGGAGAAGCAGTTGCCGCGCTTAGCGCGCCAAGGCTCTGACCACAGTAACGCAACAGTCGCCGTTAGCAAGTGGTTGCCGCACGGCACCGTGGATCCCACTATAGGTCTCCTGCCGTCGTGAAACCTGCGTCTGCCTCATTGAATCTTGAGGATCTGGTCGTCGGCATGCCCGGACTCACTGCGCGTTTGGGGGCGGCGATGGCCGAGGGCGCTTCTGTATGTCTGGATGATTGCGGACATGGTGTACCGGTGAGACTTATCGTTGACGGCGACGACAACCGGGTGTATGACCTGGAGTGGACGCCGATAGATGATCAGGCTCGACGTGCGTGGGCTGATGCCGAAGTGGCCACCGAGTATGGAGCATGTGGGATCGCGATCCTCGTGGTAAGGGAGATTCGCGGTCACTCGGTCTTGGAACGATCGCGGAGAGGTACTGGGTTTGACTACTGGATGGGAGAATCAAACGTGACGCCCTTTGCTGGCAAGAGCAGACTGGAGATCCACCGAAATGCGATGGACTGGGCCGAGGAAGGCCAGTACCTGCTTGACCGCGGCGATCAGTCCGCCGCCCGCGATGCCTTTCGTAGAGCAATGGAAATCGAACGAGAGGCAGCTTACGCGACCGATGATAAGTCGGAGCCGGATAGGTCCGTGCTGTTTCGGAGCGCCGGCTCACTTGCCCTCGACTGTGAGGAGTTGAGGACCGCTGAGCAACTGCTTGCTACGGGACTTTCGGGTAATCCGCCAGACGAGATAGCGGAAGAGATTCGCGATCTTCTGGAGCAGGTCCAGTTCCGGAGGCATCTCGAAGTGCGAGGCCTAACGCTGGAAACGACCGAAATACAGATGTCAATAGCAGGTGAGGCGGTCGGCTTTGGTATCGCAAGCAGCGATGAATTCATCGGACGTGTTCAGGACTTTACGGCGATTATACTTCGCACCGTCGAACGTAGACTAAGGCAACCTTACCGAGAAAGAGGAAGTCCCAAGAGCCAGCTCAAAGACACGTTCGGAGTCTTCCTATCGGTGCCTCGCGCAGCGAGTTTCGCCGTTACGCTCAAGCTAGGTCAGCCGAGCCAACAGAAGGATTTCTGGGCCGATGACGAGAGCTCTGTAGTAATCGATGAGGTTCTTGATCTCTTTGAGGCAGTTCAAGCGTGTGACGTAGATGAACTAGCTCGCCGGATCCCCGAGCGCCCCTATCTGATGAACTTTAGCGCCTTGGCGAAGAGGATTGCACCGGATGGCGATAAAGTGTCCGTGGTTGGACTGACGGCGCGTCGCCCCGGACAGGTTCGGAAAGTTGCCCTTACCAGGCGTCGGCAAGAGCTTACGAATCTCGTATCCGTCTCCAAGGAATCCACATCTCCTGAGATCGAACAGATGGACGAGTACGTCGAGGTATGCGGTGTTCTTCACTATGCGGACGAGATTGGGAGCCGTGATGGCACGATCAAGCTCGAGGATCAGGATGGATCAGTTCACGAAATCCTGGTTCCCGAGGGGATGATGGGAGACATCGTGCGCCCTCTTTGGGACGATACTGTAGTCGTCACGGGTGCCCGTCGCGGTAACCGCATCAGGCTTGAGGGAATAGACCGCGCGGAGTGAAGCCGGGAGCGGGAGGCGTTCTTTGCATAGGCTCTGCCAATGTCGATAAAGAGTAGCGTGGAGGATTGTACATCGCCGCGCTTGGCGCGGTTCGGGCGCGAACTGCCGAGCAGCGCCTTGGCGGATGTGGGCGCGGCGGTGCAACAGGCGCTGACGGACACGTTCAGTACCGCCGACGTGGCCGGGCGGCGCATCGCGGTCGGGTTGGGTAGCCGCGGGGTGGCCAACTACGCGTTGGTGGCGCGGCGCATCGTCGACTGGCTGCGCCGTCAAGGGGCGGAGCCGTTTATTGTGCCGGCGATGGGCAGCCACGGCGGCGCCACCGCCGCCGGGCAGCGCGCGGTGCTGGCCGGCTGGGGGATCGCCTCCGAGTCGATGGGGGTGCCGGTGCGCGCCACCATGGAGGCGGTGGAACTGGGCCGCGTCGGCGATCCGCCGGTGCGCGTGTTCATGGACCGTAACGCTCACGCCGCGGATGCCGTGCTGGTGGTCAACCGGGTCAAGCCGCACACCGACTTCCACGGACCGGTGGAGAGCGGGCTGATCAAGATGGCGGTGATCGGGCTCGGCAAGCGGCGCGGCGCCGAGTCGATCCACTTCCACGGCGTGTACGGGCTGGCGCACCTGATCCGGCCGGCGTTCGACGTGGTCCGCGCGTCCGGCAAGCTGCTCGGCGGCGTGGCGCTGGTGGAGGATGGCCGCGAGCAGACCGCCATGGTGCGGGCGGCGCGCGCCGCCGACATCCCGGCCTGCGAGGCGCAGTGTCTGGCGCAGGCCCGACGCAACATGGCCGTCCTGCCGCTGGAGGAGATCGACGTGCTGGTGCTGGACGAGATCGGCAAGGAGATCAGCGGCACCGGCATGGACACCAACGTGGTCGGCCGCATCGGCATCGCCGGCGTCGCCGAGCCGGCCAAGCCGCGGGTGCGCCGCATCGTCGTACTGGGCCTGACCGAGGCGTCGCACGGCAACGCGCTCGGCATCGGGCTCGCCGACGTCACCACGCGCCGCTTCGAGCGGCAGGTGGACCACGAGGTGACCAACGCCAACGTGCTCACCAGCACCTTCCTGGAGCGCGGCCGCATGCCGCTGGTGGCCGCCGACGACGCCGAGGCGCTGCGCTGGGCCGTCCACACCTGCGGCGCCACCGCGCACGATGCAGCGGTCGTGCGCGTCCGCAACACCCTGGCCCTGGAGACCCTGCTGCTCAGCAGAAATGCAGCGGGACGGGCCCGCACCGCCGGAGCCGCCCTCACGCAAGAAAGCGACTACGAGCCAGCCTGCAACGCCAACGGCCAGATCCTGGCCTGGCGACAATAGGGGCGGTTTGCGGCAGTACCCTTCTTCCGGTCCGTGATCGTCCGTGGTAGCATCCCCCGCGAGGCACGCAATGAGAAAAGATTACACGCGACTTACCGAACCGCTGGTGCGCAGCGGCGGGACGCTCCGTCCGGCGAGCTGGGGCAAGGCGCTGCAGCGCGCGGCGCACGGTATCGAGGCCGCCATCCGGCGCGGACCGACCCGGTCGTTCGGGCTGTTCAGCTGCTCGAAGGCGACCAACGAGATGAACTTCCTGGCCCAGAAGTTCGCCCGGGTGGCGGTCGGCAGCAACAACATCGATAGCTGCAACCGCACCTGACACGCACCGAGCGTCGTCGGTCTGGCGGCGGTATTCGGTGCCGGAGGCGGTACCAGTTCCTACCGGGAAGTGGAGGACACCGACCTCATCATCCTGTGGGGCTCCAACGCGCGCGAGACCCATCCGATCTTCTTCCACCATGTGTTGAAGGGGATCAACAACGGCGCGCGCATGATGGCTGTGGACCCGCGCCGCACCAGTTCGGCGCAGTGGGCGGACCTGTGGCTGGGGCTCGACGTGGGCTCCGACGTGGCGCTGTCCAACACGGTGGCGCGCGAGATCATCGCCGCCGGCCTGGAGAACCGCGCCTTCATCGAGCACGCCACTCGCGGGTTCGACGAGTACCGCCGTTCGGTCGAGCCCTTTACCCTGGAGCGCGGCGAGCAGTTGACCGGCGTTCCGGCAGAGGCGATCCGCGCCCTGGCGCATGCTTACGCCACCGCCGACCGTGCCCAGCTCTGTTGGACCCTGGGCATCACCGAGCACCATAACGCGGTGGACAACGTGCTCGCCCTGATCAATCTTGGCCTGCTCACCGGCCACGTGGGGCGCTACGGCTCCGGTCTCAACCCGTTGCGGGGCCAGAACAACGTGCAGGGCGGCGGTGACATGGGCGCCCTGCCCAACAAGCTGCCCGGCTTCCAGGACGTCGAGAACGACACCCTGCGCGCCAAGTTCGAAGCCGCCTGGGGCGCGCCGGTGCCGCCTGCCAACGGCTGGCACCTGTCGCAGATGTTCGAGGCGATGGAGCACGGCGACCTGACGACGCTGTACGTGATCGGCGAGAATCCGGCGCAATCGGAGGCCGATGGGGAGCGCGCGCGGAAACTGCTCGGCGGTCTCGATCACCTCATCGTACAGGACATATTCCTGACCCGGACCGCCGAGATGGCGGACGTGGTGCTGCCGGCGGCGGCGTCGTGGGCCGAATCGGAAGGCACCGTGACCAGCAGCGAGCGGCGCGTGCAACGGGTCCGCAAGGCGTTGTCTCCGCCCGGCCAGGCGCGTGATGACATGGCGATCCTGTGCGACCTGGCGCGCCTGCTCGGCCACGACTGGGGCACACCGACCTCCGAGCAGGTGTGGGACGAACTGCGCTCGCTGTCGCCGATGCACACCGGCATGAGCTACGCACGGCTCCAGGAGAACGGCGGCATTCAGTGGCCCTGTCCGCACGAGCAGCACCCCGGCAGTCCGATCCTGCACGACCGTCTGTGGCAGGTGCCGCTGGCAGGGCCCGCGGCACCGTTTCATGCGCTGGAGCATCAGCCGCCGGTGGATGTGCTCGATGAGCAGTTCCCGCTGCGCCTCACCACCGGCCGCACCCTCGACTCCTACAACACGGGGGTGCAGACCGGCGGATTCCGGTCGCCGATTCGCACCGGCGACACGGTCGATATCTGTCCCGAGGATGGCCGCCGGCTGGGCGTCGAGGATGGCCAGCGGGTGCGGGTGAGTTCGCGCCGCGGCGCACTGGAGGTCTGCGCGCGGTACGTCGACGGACTGCGTCCGGGACTGGTGTTCATGACCGTGCACTTCCCCGACCGGGTGGATACCAACCGGCTCACCATCGACGCCTGGGACCGCAAGTCGGGTACTGCCGAGTTCAAGGCGACCGCGATCCGCATCGACAAGCTGGCCGAGCCGGCAGGCGCCGCCCGCTGATGGACCTGCACCTCTCCGCTGCTGTTCCCACTGACGCGGAGCGGGCAGCCGTCGATGGCGTGTTGGCCGGCACCGCGCCAGCGGGGTACGGCACCGCGCCAGCGGGGTACGGCACCGCGCCAGCGGGGTACGGCACCGCGCCAGCGGGGTACGGCACCGCGCCAGCGGGGTACGGCACCGCGGTGCCCGAGGCCGCCGGCGGCGGACGGGCGGGTGTCGGCGGCCTGCGCATCCGCCAGAGTGTCCGCCACCTGCTGCTGCCGGCGCTGCACGGCGTGCAGGACGCGATCGGCTGGATCAGCCCGGCGGCGCTGAACTACATCAGCAAACGCCTCGGCGTGCCGCCAGCCGAGGCGTTCGGGGTAGCCACCTTCTACTCCCTGCTGTCCACCACCGAGCAGCCGCCGCGGGTGGCCCACGTGTGCGACGACATCGCGTGCCGCGGCGCCGGTGCACTGGAGTTGTGCCGGCGGCTCGAGCAGCGGCTCGGCCCTGCCCACCATGTCGGCGGTCCGGCAAAGGCCGCGCACCACGACGCATCCGGTCACGGTACCGGCACGGGCAGCCCCGGCACGGGCGCCGCCGCGAAGGAGCTTGCCACCCCGCTCCGTGCAGACGCCGGCGGCACGGACCGGACAGCGGCGGGCGGTGCCGCCACCGGCGGCATCGCAACGAACGCGGTTGCCACCGGCCGGCCCACCGCCGACGGTAGCATGTCGGCCCTCGTCGCTGCGGACGAAGTGACCGCGGACGCAGTCATCTTGAGTGGCCGCGCAACCTGGGTGACCAGCCCCTGTTTGGGCCTGTGCGAGGCCGCGCCCGCGGTGTTGCTGCAACTGGCCGGCGAACCCGACGACACCCTGGCCCCGGCCACCGCCAACGCGGTCTGCGCCGCGCTCGCTGCCGCGTCCGCGACCGAAGGGGCGGCGCCGGTACCCGCCGCCGGCCCGGCTGCCGACGTCGTGCCAGAGGCGCCTGCGGCGGACGGTCCGGCGCGCTACACCGTCGCAGGCAGGCCGGATCCCGGCGTCGCCGCCGGCCCGGTTCGCGAGCCGGCCACACCGCCTGCCGCCCGCTCCGCGCACACGGCCGGTGCCGCGGCGGACGGCGATGCTGCCCGCGCCGCAGCCGGTCCCGCGAGCGGCGCCGTGGCGGCGGCCAGTCGCTCCGCGCCGCAGGTGGCCGATCCCGTGGCGGCCGCCCAGCTCACCCTGCTGCGGCGCGTCGGGCAGGCCGATCCCGAGCGCATCAGCGACTACCGCCGCCACGGCGGCTGCGCCGCACTGCGCCGCGCCGTCGAGCTTGGCCCTGACGGCGTGCTGCGCGAGTTGCGCGACGCCAAGCTGCAGGGCCGCGGCGGTGCGGCGTTTCCCACCGCCGCCAAGTGGGAGGCGGTCGCCGGAGCCGCGGCGCGTCCGCACTACGTGGTGTGCAACGCCGATGAGTCGGAGCCGGGCACCTTCAAGGACCGCGTGGTAATGGAGCAGGATCCGTTCGCCGTCATCGAGGCGATGGTGATTGCAGGCTTCGCCACCGGCGCCGCCACCGGATACCTCTATATCCGGGGCGAATACCCTCTCGCCACGTATCGGCTCCAGGCCGCCATCGACCAGGCTCGCGATTGGGGCCTGCTCGGCCGCGACATCATGGGCCTCGGGATCGATTTCGACCTTGAGTTGCGGCGCGGCGCCGGCGCCTACATCTGCGGCGAGGAGACGGCGCTGTTCAACTCGCTCGAAGGATTCCGCGGCGAGCCGCGCAGCAAGCCGCCTTACCCGACCGAAGCGGGGCTGTTCGGCAAGCCGACCGCGGTCAACAACGTGGAGACGCTGATCAACCTGCTGCCGATCGTGCTCGGCGGGGGCCGCGCCTACGCCGCCCGCGGCACCGAGCAGTCCACCGGCCCCAAGCTGTTCTGCCTGTCCGGCGCGGTGGCGAAACCGGGCGTGTACGAGGTGGAGTTCGGGGCCACGATGCGCGAGCTCCTGGAGCTGGCCGGCGGCACCACCTGCGGCGAACCGCGCGCCATCCTGCTCGGCGGCGCGGCCGGCAGCTTCGTCGGCCCCGAGCACCTCGATCTGCCGCTCACCTTCGAGGACACCCGCGCCGCCGGCACCACGCTCGGCTCCGGCGTGGTGATGCCGTTCGCGCCCGGCACCGACTTCCGCGACATCACGCGCCGCATCGCGCAGTTCTTCCGCGACGAGTCGTGCGGCCAGTGCGTGCCGTGCCGGGTGGGCACGGTGCGCCAGGAGGAGGCGCTGGTGCGGCTGTGCGGGGGCGGGGGCGGGGGCGGGGACGGCGCCGAGCGCGGCCTGCTCGCCGACCTGGCGCAGGTGATGGGCGACGCGTCGATCTGCGGCCTGGGCCACACGGCGGCGTCGGCGCTGCAATCGGCGCTGCGCCTCGGGCTTCTGGATCGCAACGGAGAAGGATGATGAACGAAACGCAGCGCAGCGTGACCCTGACGGTGGACGGGCGCACGGTACAGGTGACGGAGGGCGCCACCATTCTCGCTGCCTGCCGGCAGTTGCAGATCGACACCCCGACCATGTGCTTCGCCGACAACCTGACCCCGGTCAACGCCTGCCGGGTATGCGTGGTGGAGCTGGAGGGCGCGCGCACCCTGGTGCCGGCGTGCGCGCGCGCCGCCGCGGACGGCATGCAGGTACGCACCGACTCGGAGCGGGTGCGCCATAGCCGCCGTCTGGTGCTGGAACTGCTCGCCTCCTCGGTGGACCTGAGCTGCGCCGACCAGGCGGTGCAGCGCTGGCAGGCCGCCTACGGCGCCGAGCCGGAGCGTTTCGGTGCGCCCGCGCCGGACGCCGCGCCCGGCGCGCGGGAGCGCCAGCACGCCGGCCACCACGCCGCCCCCGACGGGCGCACCGCTGCCACCGTCGGCCAGCCGGCCAAGGTGCAGGACGACCTCTACGTGCGCGACTACAAGCGCTGCATCCTGTGCTACAAGTGCGTGGAGGCGTGCGGCGAGGACGCCCAGAACACGTTCGCCATCGCGGTGGCGGGGCGCGGCTTCGATGCCCGCATCGCCACCGAATACGAGCAGCCGCTGCCGGAGTCGGCGTGCGTCTACTGCGGCAACTGCATCGGCGTGTGCCCGACCGGCGCGCTGATGTTCAAGAGCGAGTTCGACCACCGCGCCGCCGGCACCTGGGACGAGTCGCAACAGGACGTCACCCGTACCGTGTGCCCCTACTGCGGCGTGGGCTGCAACCTGGAGCTGCACGTGCAGGATGAGGAGATCGTCAAGGTCACCTCGCCGGCGGACCACTCGGTGACCCACGGCCACCTGTGCATCAAGGGGCGGTTCGGCTTCCAGTTTGTGCAGAACCGGCCGGAGAAGCCGTAGCTCAGCGAGCCCTCTGGCTGCCGGAGGCCGTCGCGTAACGCGGCTGCGTTGCCCGGCGGCGGCGCTGCCCGGAGCGTAACGCGCATGCTTGGCGCGATGGCGTGGCTCGGTGGGTTGCGCCGGCTCAGGCGGTCGCCAGCGCCGCGGGCGTAGTTCCGGTGACCCGGCCGGCGCCGGTGTAGATGTTGCAGCGCCCGTCGCGCAGGAATCCCACCAGTGTGATGTCCAGTTCCGCGGCCAGCTCGCAGGCCAGGCTGGACGGGGCGCCGACCGCCGCCAGGAAGCGGATGCCGGCGCAGGCCGCCTTCTGTACCAGCTCGAATCCGGTGCGCCCGCTGAACAGTACCACCGCGTCGTGCAGCGGCAGCGTGCCGGCCAGCACCGCGTACCCGATCAGCTTGTCGAGCGCGTTGTGGCGGCCGATATCCTCGCGCAACAGCCGCAGCCCGCCGCCGGCGTCGAACCACGCCGCCGCGTGCAGGCCGCCGGTCTGCGCAAACGTGCGCTGGTGGCGGCGCAGCTCGTCCGGCAGGCCGTGCAGCACCGCCACGTCCACGTGCGGCCCGGGCATGGCGTCGGCGCGCGCGGCCGGCTCCGGAATCGTGGCCAGCACCGCGGCTATGGAGTCCTTGCCGCATACGCCGCAGCTCGCAGTCGCCGGCAGGGGCTCGCCGCGGGCGTCGGCGCCGCGGGCGGCGATGTGACTGGTGTCGCTGTTCAGCGCAGCGCGCACGACGTTGTCCTCGCGCGGGCAGTAGCTGATGTCCGCCAGGTCGCCGGGACGGCGGATGAATCCCTCGTTGAACAGGAACCCGGCGGCCAGCTCGAAGTCGTGCCCCGGCGTGCGCATGGTCACGGCCACGTTGCGCTCTGCCTCGACCGCCGGGGTGCCGGCACGGTGGACGCGGATCTCCAGCGGTTCCTCGACCGCAAGCAGATCGGGCGAGCGGTAGCCGCTGGTTCCTTCTACCCGCATCACCGCCACCTCGCGGGCGCGTTCACCGCGGCGCCGGCCTGCCCGGGTCATGACACGCTCTGCTTCAGGCGCCGCAGCTCGCCCGCCTCGTCGCGGTTCTTGTAGAACGGATCGAGCGGGAAGCAGCCGGAAATCAGGCCGTTGCGTGGCGCGGTGGTGCAGTCGCTGAACGTGCGGCAGATGCGCTTGCGCTGCAGCGGACGTCCGGCCAGCAGGTCATCCGGCAGGGTAGGGTAGGAGAGGGTCATCCGGCCGAGGCCGACCGCGTCCGCCCAGCCGCCGGCCAGCACCGCGCCGGCGACCTGCGGCAGCCACTCCTGCAGGTAGCTGTAGCCGCTGCCCACCAGGATCAATTCCGGGAACCGCGCCTTGAGCCGCCGCACCACGTCGATCTGGCGCGCCACCCCGACCAGCGGATCCTCCGGCGGCAGGTAGCCGTCCGACGGCGGGAACAGCGCCGGACGCTGGATGTGCGGATTGTAGTACGGGCTGCCGGCGGTCAGGTTGACCAGGAAGATGCCCAGCTCCTGCAGCAGGGCGAGGAAGCGGATCGGCTCCGACAGGTCGTGGGCGGTCGGAGCGTGCGCCGCGGCGCCGAACCCCCACCGGTACGGCATGGTGCCGGTGGAGGGGACGCCGATGCGGTCGTCGCCGCCCGGTTCGAACGGGATCAGGTCGAAGGCGCTGAGCCGCACCGCGATCAGCAGTTCCGGCACCCGGCGCCGCAGTCCCGCTACCACCTCGCGCAGGAAGCGGGTGCGGTTCTCGAAGCTGCCGCCGTAGCGACCGGGCCGGTCCACGGCGCTGAGAAACTCGTGGCCCAGGTAACCGTGGCAGTGTTTCACGTCGACGAACGCATAGCCCGCCTGCCAGGCCAGCTCGCCGGCCGCGATGAAGCGTTCCACGATCGCCGCCACCTGCTCGTCGGAGGCAATGCAGCGGCTGGCGTCCACCGCAAACTTCCGGTCCAGGAGTGGATGCTCATAGAGGGTGATCGGCTCCGCGCGCCGCTTGTCGTTGGGCCGGCAGAACCGTCCCGAGTGGGTGAGCTGCAGTCCGACCAGCAGGTCGTCGCTGCGCCCGAACCGCTCCTCGTGGACCGCCACCAGTTCGGCGCGCAAGGCCGCCAGCGCGGTCACCGTGTCCTCCTGCAGGCGGAGCTGGTTGGGGTTGGCGCGTCCCTGGTGTTCGACCGCGGTCGCTTCGCCGCCCCAGATCAGTTTGGCGCCGCTGGCGCCGAACCCGCGCCAGCGCCGCCGCACCAGTTCGGTGGGCATGCCGTCGGGCGCTGCATCCCAGCCCTCCATCGGCTGAATGCAGAACCGGTTGCCCACGGTGCGCCCATTCGGCAACTGCAGGGGCTCGGCAAGCGGCGTCGCGGCGGCGCCTCCGGAGTCGTCAGTGAACGGCAGTTGGCCGGCGATGCCGAGGCGATGGAGATAGTCTTGAAATGCGTCGGCGGTCTTGAGCGAGGCGACGCGCCGGTAGGATGCGGCCACCCGCTACCAGCGCACGAGATTACCGCCGTACGTCAGACCGGCGCCGAAGCCCGCCGTCACGATCAGGTCGCCCCGTTCGAGCATCCCGCGCTCCACGAGGTCGTTGAGGGCAATCGGTATGGTGGCCGCGGACGTGTTCGCATACTCCGCGATGTTCACGAAGAATTTCTCCCGCGGTATGCGGCTGCGCCTGGCCGCGGCTTCGATGATCCGTTCGTTGGCTTGATGGGGAACGATGTACTTGATGTCGTCGATAGTCAGGCCGTTGCGTGTGAGGATCGTCGTTACCGTGTCGACAATTACTTGTACGGCAAAGTTATATACCAGACGCCCCTCCATCTTGAGGAGCAGTTCGCGACGGTCGGTCTCGCCCGGCTTGAACGGCGTGCGGGTGCCGCCCGCGGTACGCGCCAGCGCCCCCGCTCCGGAGCCGTCGGAGCGCAGGAACGAGTCCAGGATGCCGCTTCCGTTATTGGAATGGGAGATCACCGCGGCGCCGGCGCCGTCGCCGAACAGCACGGCGGTGTTGCGATCTTCCCAGTCCATGATCCGGGTCAGCACTTCGCTGCCAACCAGCAGGATGTGCTCGGCCGCGCCGGAGGCGATCAGCCCCTTGGCGGTCTCCAGTCCGTACACGAAACCGGTGCAGCCCACCAGCAGGTCCATGGCGGCCGCGTTCCGGGCGCCCAGCTTGTCCTGGATGATACACGCGGTGGACGGAAATCCGACGTGGTCGCCGGACGCGGTGGCGACCAGTACCATGCCCAGTTGATCGGGCGCCAGGCCGGCCCGGCCGAGCGCCTGCTCGGCGGCCCGGTAGCCCAGGTCGGACGGCGCTTCGTCGGCGCTGGCGACATGGCGGAACTTGATTCCGGTGTGGGACTGAATCCACTCGTCGGAGGTGTCGAGGAATGCCTCGAACTCCTGGTTCGACATTCGCCGTTCGGGCACGTATGCGCCAAGCGAACGAATCGCTGCTCCCATCAGCTAGCTCCGGGATCCGTAATGCATAAATACCTCAAAACCGGTCTGCAACGTGGAGTGGGCACGGCCACCCCGTGACACGGGAGACGTTGATTATCAATGTACAGGCATCGCCGTTCGGCCACCATATTCAGCTTAGCCTTGCCATAGTATGCAGCCGGCGCGCCGTGGTCAACCTTGCGCGCGGGGGCCTCGGAAGCGGCGGCAACCGGGTTGCGCTACTGCCATCCCGGGCCGGGAGGAGGGCCGGCCAGGACGCCGGTGCCCTGATAGAACAGGGCCGGACAGCCGGCCGCGCGGACGTGCTCCTCCAGCCGGAGCGTCACCTCGGGCGGCCAGTCGTGGCCGCGCAACACCGGCATGAGGCGCTGCGCCGGGCACTCCTCCAGGGCGCGCCGCAGCAGCGCCGTGACCACGCGCTCAATGGTCGCGCCGTCGCCTTCGCCGGCGAGTAGCGCCTCGCGCAGCGGCAGGGAGTGCGCGTGCAGGCCGAACAGGCGCCACACCGACTCCAGGGCGGCGGCCTCGCTCAGCCCGGGGATGCAGCGGCGCAACAGCCGCGCCCAGGCGGCGCCGCACTGAAACACGTGCCACTCCATGTAGCCGAGCAGCGGCTGCACGAAGTCGGCGTGCGCGGCCAGTTCGCCGTAGTGCTGGCCGCTCAGCACGGCGGCGTGCGGAGCGATCGCGTTGCCGCCGGCCAGCAGCGCGGGGTCGTCGCTGCCGCGCGCCGCTGCCAGGAACCGGGACTCGGCCCTCCGAACGCGCGTCCGGCGGCGCGCGAACCAGTCTGCATAGGGTGCGGCCGGTCCGCCGCCGCCGGCGCGGCCGCCAAGCTGTGCAAAGCGGTCCAGAGCGCCGATCAGGCCGCGCCGGTCGGCGCGCTCGGCGAATTCGGCGAGTTGCCCCGGGGTGGTCGCCCGCATGCCGGCCACCACCCGTTGCCAGTGCGCCGGCTGCAGTGCGTCGGTCCAGGCCGGGCCGGTCTCGAACAGGCCGCCGATTGCCGCCGGATGGCGGAAGCGGGCGTGCGTCAGGCAGATCGCGGCCGGGTTCCAGCCGGCGAGCTGCTCCAGGTTGGCGGCGATGGCGGCGTCGGCGCTGCCGCCGGGAGCCCACATCGGCCACTGCGCCTCGTGCGCCGGGTAGTCGCCGAGCAGGCCCTGCCGGTCCAGCCGCCGCCAGGCATCGGGCAGCGCCATGGCGTCCGCGCCGGCGCTAACGCCGTGCCCCCACCAGGTGCCGGCCAGCAGCCACACCGCCGCCCCGACCCGCTCCGCGACTCGGACGGCGTCCTCCAACTCCGGCGCCGCCCGCCGCGGATTGAAGCCGGTGCGCAGCAGGAAGATCGTTACCCCCGCATCCACCAGTGCGGCCGCGTAGTCGGGGTCGCGCGCCACCGCCGCCGGCTCCAGATATACTCCTCGGGTCATGGCCCAAGGAGGCATGAAGGAACCGGTCCCGTCAACACGACGTTGTGACATTCCCGGACTCGCGGTACACTTAATCGAAAGGCGGTCGAGGTCGCCGTGATTGACGCCTTCGGCCGCAACTGCATAGGAGGGATGCGATGAGACGTGTTGTTGCAGGCCTGTTGATGATGCTGCTGCTGCCGCTCGGCGCAGCATTCGCTGACGACGTCAAGCTGGGGATGCTGCTCGGCTATACCGGCCCGATCGAGTCGTTGGTCGGGCCCATGGCAGATGGCGCGGAACTGGCGATCAAGGAGGTCAGCGACAGCGGCGCGTTGCTTGGCGGCCTGCAGGTCGTCTCGGTACGGGGTGATACGACCTGCATCGACTCCGCCGCCGCGGTCGCGGCGGCCGAACGGCTGGTGACCGCGGACCGGGTCAATGCCATCGTGGGCGGCGACTGCTCGGGAGTCACCATCGCCATGCTGCAGAACGTGGCCAAGCCCAACGGCATCGTGATGATCTCCCCGTCGGCGACCTCGCCGGCGCTGTCGACGATCGACGACGACGGGCTGTTCTTCCGCACCGCGCCGTCCGATGCCCGGCAGGGCGAGGTAGTCGCCGACATCCTGCAGGAGATGGGCATCCGGGAAGCCGCGCTGACCTACACCAACAACGACTACGGCAAGGGACTGGCGGACAGCATCGCGGCCAACGTCGAGATGCGCGGCGGGACGATCACCATCTCCGTGCCGCATGAGGACGGCAAGGGCGATTACAGCGCCGAGGTCGCGGCCCTGGCGGCGGTCGGTGGCGACATCCTGATCGTGGCCGGCTACCTCGACCAGGGCGGCAAGGGGATCATCCAGGCCGCGCTCGATTCGGGAGCCTTTGACCAGTTCTTCCTTCCCGACGGCATGATCGGCGACAGCCTCCTGGAGGCGATCGGCCCCGACCTCGACGGTTCCATCGGGACGGTTCCCGGCACCGACAGTCCCGGCGCGACACGGCTCGAAGACATGCTCGGGATGGCGGCAGGGCCGTTCGTGAGCGAGTCGTACGACGCGGTCGCCCTGATCCTGCTGGCCATGCAGGCGGCGGGTTCGGCCGACAGCGGCGCGTTCAAGGACCATGTGATGGCGGTTGCCAACGCGCCCGGCGAGCAGATCTTCCCGGGTGAGCTGGCCAAGGCGCTCGGCATCCTCGCTGCCGGCGGCGCCGTCGACTATGTCGGCGCCTCGGCGGTGGAGCTGGTCGGAGCGGGCGAGAGCGCCGGCCACTACCGGCAGATGGCGGTCACGGACGGCAAGCTCGTTACCGTAGGCTTCCGCTGATCACCGTCGACCGTGAGCGGGACTCGGCGGCCGGTCCGCTCCCGGTCGTGCACCGACCGCGGGCGGGAGCCGGCGGCCCGGTCCCATTCGTGCGCCGACCGCCGAAGGGAGCCGGCGGCCCGTTTTCGTTCGCGCGCCGGCCCGGCAGGTGTCCGACCGGATGATTTCCGTACAGGACCTGCACATGCGCTTCGGCGGCATCCGCGCCGTCGACGGCGCATCGCTCACCATTGAGCGCGGCGCCATCACCGGCCTGATCGGGCCCAATGGCGCCGGCAAGACGACCCTGTTCAACGTCATCGCCGGCATCCACCGGCCGACCTCCGGCCACGTGTACCTGGACGGCGAGGAGATCACCGGACTGCAACCGCACGAGCTGTTCGCCAAGGGAGTGCTGCGCACGTTCCAGATCGCGCACGAGTTCTCGACGCTGACGGTCAGAGAGAACCTGATGACCGTGCCGGGCGGCCAGTCCGGCGAGCGGCTGCCCAACGTGTGGCTGCGGCCCGCCAAGATGCGCGCCGAAGAGGCCGCGCTGCGCGCCAGGGCGGACGAGGTGATCGAGTTCCTGAAGCTGGACGCCGTGGCGGAGGAACGCGCCGGCAACCTGTCGGGCGGGCAGAAGAAGCTGGTCGAGCTCGGCCGCACCATGATGGCGGAGCCGCGCGTGGTGCTGCTCGACGAGGTCGGCGCCGGGGTCAACCGCACCCTGCTCAAGGAGATTGCCGGCGCCATCCTGCGTCTCAACCTGCATCGCGGCTACACGTTCTGTATCATCGAGCACAACATGGAGTTGATTTCCCTGCTGTGCGATCCGGTCATCGTCATGGTGGAAGGGAAGGTGCTGACCCAGGGTTCGGCGCCCGAGGTGCAGGCCGACGAGCGGGTGGTCGAGGCCTATCTCGGCTCCGGCGCCGTGACCCGCGAACGGCGGCAGCCCGGAGTCCAGTCGTGAGCCTGCTGGTGGGCGAAGCGCTGACCGGGGGCTACGGCGGCCCGGACATTCTGCGCGGCTGTTCCCTGGCCGTGGACGCGGGCGAGATCGCCGTGGTGGTGGGTCCCAACGGCGCCGGCAAGTCGACCGCCATGAAGGCGCTGTTCGGGCTGCTGCAGCTGCGCGCCGGCAGCGTGCATCTCGATGGCGAGGAGATCACCTCGCTGGCGCCGCCAGCGCGCGCGCGTAAGGGCATGGGCTTCGTGCCGCAGAGCGACAACGTGTTCCGGTCGATGACCGTGCAGGAGAACCTGGAAATGGGGGCGTTCATCCGCGACGACGACATCGCCGGCACCCTGAACGAAGTGTATCACCTGTTTCCGGTGCTGCGCGAAAAGCGCCGCCAGGCGGCCGGCGAACTGTCCGGCGGCCAGCGCCAGCAGGTGGCCATCGGGCGCGCGCTGATGAACCGGCCGCGGGTGCTGATGCTGGACGAGCCCACCGCCGGCGTATCGCCCATCGTCACGCGCGAACTGTTCGAATGCATCGTGGACATCGCGCACGGCGGCGTCGCCGTCCTGATCGTCGAGCAGAACGCCCGCCAGGCGCTGCAACTGGCCGACACCGGATTCGTGCTGGTGCAGGGCCGCAACCGCCACACTGGTGCCGGGGCCGAGCTGCTGGCGAATGCCGAGATTCGGCGCTCCTTTCTGGGAGGCTGATCGTTGACCGACCTTGTCAATGCGGTCGTGCTGCTGGGCAACTTCGTGCTCATCCCGGCCACCGTGTACGGCTGTCAGCTTGCGCTCGGCGCGCTGGGGGTCACGCTGGTGTACGGCGTGCTGCGATTCTCCAATTTCGCGCACGGCGAAACCATGGCGTTCGGCACCATGGCCACCATCCTCGTCACCTGGCTCCTGCAGTCCTGGCAGGTCGGCATCGCGCCCCTGCCGACCGCTCTGCTGGCCCTCCCGGTCGGGATCGCGGCCAGCGGTGGCCTGTGCCTGCTCACCGATCGCTGGGTGTACCGCTTCTACCGCCGCCGCAAGGCTGCGCCGGTCATCCTGCTGGTCGCCTCGGTCGGCGTCATGTTCGTGATCAACGGACTGATCCGGTTCGTGATCGGCCCGGACGACCAGGTGTTCACCGACGGCACGCGCTTCGTGGTCAGCGTGCGCCAGTTCAAGGCCGCCACCGGGCTGGCCGAGGGTCTGGCCATCAAGACCACGCAGACGATCACCGTCGTGGTGACGGCGATCCTGGTGTTGTGGCTGTTCTGGTTCCTCGGCCGGACGCGCACCGGCAAGTCGATGCGCGCCTACTCCGACAACGAGGACCTGGCGCTGCTGTCCGGCATCAACCCGGAACGGGTGGTGGCGGTCACCTGGCTGATCGTCGGCATGCTCGCCGCGGTGGCGGGCACCCTGTACGGCCTGGACAAGAGCTTCAAGCCGTTCGTGTATCTGTCGCTGCTGCTGCCGATCTTCGCCGCCGCCATCGTCGGCGGTCTGGGCAGTCCGCTCGGCGCCATCACCGGCGGTTTCGTGGTGGCATTCTCGGAGGTGCTGCTCACCTATCCCTACAAGAAGTTCCTGGGCTATCTGGGCCCGGAAGGCTGGCGTCCCGAAGGCTTGGTCCAGTTGCTGTCCACCGACTACAAATTCGCGGTCTCGTTCGGCATCCTGGTCGTGGTGCTGCTGGTGAAGCCCACCGGCATCTTCAGCGGCAAGTCCACATGAGCGGCCGGTTCGGCGGCCGGCTCGGCGACCGGCTCGCGCGAGTCCCGCGCCAGCCGGTCCTGTTTGCGGCCATGGCGGCGCTGGTCTGCCTGGTGGGGGTAGTGCAGAGCTGGTCGCTGGCGTTGGCGATCTTCAACCTGTGCCTGATCTCGGCCATCATGACGCTCGGCGTCAACATCCAGTGGGGCTACGCGGGCCTGTTCAACGCCGGCGTGATGGGCTTTGCCGCCCTCGGCGGGCTGGCCGGCGTCCTGGTCTCGATGCCGCCGGTGGCCACCGCCTGGCGCGCCGGCGGCGCCGGCGTGCTGGTGGCGCTGGCGCTGGCGGTGCTCACCGTGCTCGCCGTGCTGTTCGTGCGCCGCCGTCTCGGGCCGCCGTGGCAACGGCGGCTCGCGGTGGCAGGCCTGCTGATCGGCGCCGCCGTGGCCGCGCGCGCGGTGTTCGCGCCGGCGGTGCGGGCCATCGAAGCGGTGGACCCCACCGTCACCGGCTACCTCGGCGGGCTCGGCCTGCCCATCGTCCTGTCGTGGCTGGTCGGCGGCGCGTTCGCCGCCGCGGCCGCCTGGGTCTGCAAGATCAGCCTCAGCCTGCGCTCCGACTATCTCGCGATCGCCACTCTCGGCATCTCCGAGATCATCGTCGCCTTTCTCAAGTACGAGGAGTGGCTGACGCGCGGCGTCAAGAACGTCAACGGCCTGCCGCGTCCGGTTCCCTACGAGATCGATCTGCAGCACGCGGTGTGGTTCCAGGACTGGGCCGCGGCGCTCGGCGTGTCGCATGTGGACCTGTCCTCGATCGTCGTGAAGCTGTGTTACGCTGGCATGTTCCTGCTCGTGCTGGTGATTCTGACTTGGCTGTCGGAGACCGCGTTGCGCTCGCCGTGGGGCCGCATGATGCGCGCCATCCGGGACAACGAGACCGCCGCCCGCGCGCTGGGCAAGGACGTCAGCGCCCGCCACCTGCAGGTGTTCGTACTCGGCTCGGCGGTGATCGGCATCGCCGGCGCCATGCTGACCACGCTCGACGGCCAGTTCACACCCGCCTCCTACCAGCCGATGCGCTTCACCTTTCTGATCTGGGTGATGGTGATCGTGGGCGGTTCCGGCAACAACTGGGGCGCCGTGCTCGGCGGCTTCCTGATCTGGTTCGTGTGGGTGCAGGCCGAGCCGGTCGGCCTGCAGATGATGGAACTGGTCACGGCCCCCCTGGCGCCGGAGAGCCCGCTCAAGGAGCATCTCCTGTCCAGCGCCGCCCACATGCGCCCGGTCGTCATGGGCCTGGTCCTGCTGCTCGTCCTGCGCTTCGCCCCGCGCGGCCTGATTCCGGAACAGCGCCGCTAGCGCCGGCGTTCCGAGAGTTGACGGACGGTTGATGATTGCGGCTACAATGTGGCGTGCGCGCCGCGGGTAACGAAAGGCCGCGCTACACTCGGCAGCTTGCCGTATGGAGACATGACATGACTACGAATCAATCCTGGTGGCCGAATCGGTTGAGCCTGAAGGCTCTGCGCCAGCACTCTCCCGCATCGGACCCGATGGGCGAGGCGTTCAACTATGCCGAGGCGTTCAAGAACGTCGACGTTGCAGAGTTGAAGCAGGACATCGAGCAGGTGATGACCACCTCGCAAGACTGGTGGCCGGCGGATTACGGCCACTATGGGCCGCTGTTCATCCGCATGACCTGGCACGCCGCGGGCACCTACCGCATCACCGACGGCCGCGGCGGCGGCGGCTCCGGCGACCAGCGCTTTGCGCCCCTGAACAGTTGGCCGGACAACGGCAACCTGGACAAGGCGCGCCGCCTGCTGTGGCCGGTCAAGCAGAAGTACGGCCGCAACCTGTCGTGGGCCGACCTCATCATCTTCGCCGGCAACTGCGCCCTGGAGTCGATGGGGTTCAAGACCTTCGGGTTCGCCTTCGGCCGCCCCGACGTCTGGGAGGCTGACGAGACCGACTGGGGATCGGAGACCGAGTGGCTCGGGGACCAGCGCCACGACGCTGACGGCGACATCCAGGGGCCGCTCGGCGCCGACCACATGGGCCTGATCTACGTGAACCCGGAGGGGCCGGGCGGCAACCCGGACCCCGCGGCCGCCGGCAAATACATTCGCAATACGTTCGCCCGCATGGCGATGAACGACGAGGAGACGGTCGCGCTCATCGCCGGCGGCCACACCTTCGGCAAGGCGCATGGCGCCGGCCCCGACGACCACGTCGGCGCCGAACCGGAGGGCGCCTGCGTAGAGGCGCAGGGTTTCGGCTGGAAAAACGGTCACGGCAGCGGCAAGGCCGGCGACACGATCACCAGCGGCCTGGAAGGCGCCTGGACCACCGAGCCCACCCGGTGGGACAACAACTTCATGGAGAACCTGCACCAGCACGAGTGGGAGCTGACCAAGAGCCCCGCCGGCAAGTCGCAGTACGCTCCGGTGAATGCAGCCCAGGTGGCCACCGTGCCGGATGCGCACGATGCCGCCAAGAAGCACGCCCCCATCATGCTCACCACCGACCTGGCGCTGCGCGTGGACCCGGTCTACGCACCGATTTCGAAGCGCTTCCTGGACAATCCGGCGGACCTTGAAGATGCCTTCGCCAAGGCGTGGTTCAAGCTGCTGCACCGCGACATGGGGCCGCGCAGCCGCTACCTCGGACCGCTGGTTCCCGGCGCGCCGCAGTTGTGGCAGGACCCGGTGCCCGACATCGACCATGAGTTGATCGGCGAGCAGGATATCGCGCACCTCAAGGCCGAGATCCTCGCCTCGGGCCTGGCCGTTTCGCAGTTGGTCTCGGCTGCCTGGGCGGCGGCGGCATCGTTCCGCGGCACCGACAAGCGCGGCGGTGCGAACGGGGCACGCGTGCGCCTCGCGCCGCAGAAGGACTGGGAAGTGAACGACCCGGCCGAGCTGGCCAACGTGCTGCAGGCGCTGCAGGCGCTGCAGGCGCAGTTCAACAGCGCGCAGAGCGGCGGCAAGCGGGTCTCCGTTGCCGACCTGATCGTGCTCGCCGGATGCGCGGGCGTCGAGCAGGCTGCCAGCAGTGCCGGCCACGACGTGCAGGTAGCCTTTGCACCCGGGCGCACCGACGCATCGCAGGAGTGGACCGACGTGGAGTCGTTTGCCGTGCTCGAACCCGCCGCGGACGGGTTCCGCAACTACGTCAAGGCCGGCACCGGAGCGTCCGCGGCCGAGCAGCTCGTGGAGCGGGCCTGCCTGCTGACGCTGACCGCGCCCGAGATGACGGCGCTGGTCGGCGGCCTGCGCGTTCTGAACGCGAATACCGGGCAGTCCGCACACGGCGTCTTCACGGACCGGCCGGGAGCGCTGACCAACGACTTCTTCGTGAACCTGCTCGACATGAGCACCGCGTGGCAGGCGTCCTCATCCGATGGCGTGTTCGAGGGCCGCGCCGGCGCCGCTGGCGAGGTCAAGTGGACCGCCACCGAGGTCGACTTGGTGTTCGGTTCCAACTCCGAGCTGCGCGCCATCGCGGAAGTGTACGGCTGCGACGACGGGCAGGAGGCGTTCGTGCGCGACTTCGCGGCCGCTTGGAACAAGGTGATGAACCTCGACCGCTACGAGCTCGCCTGATCGCAGCGCGGCGAAACGCGTACAACCCGGCTTCAGTCAGCGGACAGGGGCAGCGCGGTTGACGCGGCCGGGTGGCCGTGCTACCTTCCGCGCTGCGTCCGGGCGGCGGCGTGACGCAGCCGCGTTGGGGTGCCGACTCCCTGAACCATGAAGACCTGTTTTTTGTTTCCCGGACAAGGTGCCCAGTACCCCGGCATGGGCAAGGACCTGTTCGACGCCAGCGCGAGCGTCAGGGAGTTGTTCGGCCAGGCGTCCGACGCCACCGGCCTGGACCTTGATGCATTGCTGTTTCGGGGCAGTGCGGAGGACCTGCAGGCGACCAACCGGACGCAGATTGCCGTCACCCTGGTCAATCTCGCGGTGGCGAGAGTGCTCGCCGAGCGCGGCGTCGCGGCGCACGGCTACGCCGGCTTTTCCGTTGGTGAGTACGCTGCCCTGGCCGCCGCCGGGGTAATCGCGGACGCCGACCTGTTTCGCATCGTGCAGGCGCGCGGCGAGGCGATGGAAGCTGCCAGCCGCGGCGCCGATACGGCCGCCGGACCGGCCGGCATGGCGGCGGTGATCGGTCTGGCCCCGGAGCGCGTCAGCGCGGCGCTGGCCGACGTGGACGGCGCCTATGCCGCCAACTTCTCCAGCCCGGCGCAGGTGGTGCTGGCCGGCACCGCCGAGGGGTTGGCGGCCGCCGAGCAGGCATGCACGGCGGCCGGTGCGCGCCGGTTCGTGCCGCTGAAGGTGTCGGGTCCGTTTCACTCGCCCCTGATCGAATCCGCCCGGGTGCAGTTCGCCGAGGTGGTGGCGGGCTTCACGTTCCACGATCCGGCGCAGCCGGTATACGCCAACGTCACCGGCAGGCGCATCGCCAGCGGCGCGGAGGCGAAGCGGCTGTGCGTCGAGCAGATCGTGTCCAGCGTGCAGTGGGTCACCGAGATCCACTGCCTGCTCGCCGACGGCTTCAGCCGCTTCCTGGAGACCGGACCCGGCAAGGTGCTGACCGGCCTGATGCGCGCTTTCGATGGCGATGCGTCGTGCACGCCGGTGGGCACCATGGAGCAGGCCGCAGCCGCGGCCGGCGCGGACTAGCCGATGGCGGCGGAACTGAGCGGCAAGGTCGCGCTGGTCACCGGCGGCTCGCGCGGCATCGGTGCGGCGGTGGTGGAGACGCTGCTGCGCGACGCGGCGACCGTCTATTACCTGTCCCGTTCGCGCGCCGACACGCAGGCGGAGTGGGAGCGGCGCGCCGCCGAGGGCGGCACCGCCGTGCATTGGCGGCAGACCGACATTACCGACGAGGAAGCCACGGTGGCCGCCGTCGCCGCGGTGCTCGCCGAGCAGGGCCGCATCGACGTGCTGGTAAACAACGCCGGCATCACCCGCGACGGGCTGGTGATGCGCATGAAGCGCGCCGACTGGGACGCCGTCCTGGTGGCCAACCTGACCGCCACCTTCGTGACCTGCCGGCAGGCGGTGCGCGCCATGCTGCGGGCGCGCGCCGGCTCGATCATCAACGTGTCCTCGGTGACCGGCCTGCGCGGCAACCCGGGTCAGACCAACTACGCCGCGTCCAAGGCGGGCATCATCGGGTTCTCCAAGAGCCTCGCCAAGGAGGTGGCCGGGCGCGGCGTGCGCGTCAACGTGGTGGCTCCGGGTTACATCGACACCGACATGACGCGCTCCATGAACGAGGCGATACGGCAGGCGGTGATCGACATGATTCCGTTGCAGCGCACCGGCACCGTCGCCGATGTGGCCGAGTTGATCAGCTTTCTCGCTGGCGACCGTGCCTCGTACATTACCGGTCAGGTAATCCAGGTAGACGGCGGGCTGGCGATCTGAGGAGGGGACAATGAACAGGCGCGTGGTAATAACCGGTCTCGGAACGGTCAATCCCCTGGGCACCGACACGGCCACCTTCTGGCAGCGGGCCAAGGCGGGTGAGTCGGGCATCGGTCCGATCACCAGGTTCGATGCCAGCGATTTCGGCGCCCGGATAGCGGGCGAGATTCCCGACTACAGCGATCGCGGCATACTGGAGCCGCGCGATGCGCGGCGCATGGATATCTTCTCGCGCTACGCCATCGTCGCCGCGGTGCAGGCGCTCGACGACGCCGGCCTTGGCCCCGAGCGGCTCGATCCGGACCGCACCGGGGTCCTGCTGGGGGTCGGGTTCGGCGGGTTGGACTCCCTGGAGGCGGAATTCGCGCATCTGTTCTCGCGTGGCCCGAGGGGCGTGCATCCGCTGCTGGTGCCGAAGATGATCAGCAACATCGCGGCCGGGCACATCGCCATCCGCATCGACGCGCGCGGTCCCTCCTACACCGTGGTGTCCGCCTGCGCGTCCGCCAACGACGCCATCGGCGAGTCGTACCGCTGGATCAAGGATGGCGCCACCGACGTGATGCTGGGCGGCGGCACCGAGGCGCCGGTCACCCCGCTGGCGGTGGCCGGCTTCAGTGCGCTGAAGGCGGTCAGCACCCGCTACAACGACGCGCCGCAGCAGGCCAGCCGTCCATTCGACGGCCGCCGCGACGGATTCGTGATCGGGGAGGGCGCCGGCGTACTGGTGCTGGAAGAGCTGGAGCACGCCAACAGGCGCGGCGCGCGCATCTACGCCGAGCTGGTGGGCTACGGCGCCACCTGCGACGCCAACCACCTGACCGCCCCCCATCCGCAAGGCCGCGGCGCCATCAACGCGATGCGCATGGCGCTCTCCACCGGCGGCCTGCAGGCCGCCGAAGTGGACTACGTCAACGCGCACGGCACCTCCACGCAGCTCAACGACGTCACCGAAACGCTGGCGATCAAGGAGGTGTTCGGCGACCGCGCCGCCGAGCTCAAGGTGTCCTCCACCAAGTCGATGGTCGGCCACCTGCTCGGCGCCGCCGGCGCCATCGAGGCGATCGCCACCGCCCTGGCCCTGCACGAGCAGTTCTTCCCGCCCACCATCAACCAGGAGGAACCCGATCCCGGCTGCGATCTGGACTACGTTGCCAACGTCGGCCAGCCGGGGCCGATCAGGGCCGCCATCTCCAACTCGTTCGGATTCGGCGGCCACAACGCGGTGCTCGCCTTCCGCCGCTACCACGACGGCGCGGCCGCCTGACCCAGGGTCGCCCGGTAACCAGGACCTGGGGATGGCGAGGCGGCCGGCGATCGGATAGCATGGCTCGGAACGCGTATGGAACGACGACGACTGGGCAACACCGACCTCATGGCCTCCCCGATCGGTTTCGGCACCTGGGAGATGAGCACCACCATGTATGGCTCGATCGACGTGCAGGAGGCATCGCGGGCGGTGCGCTCGGCCATTGATCACGGCATCAACCTGTTCGACACCGCCGAGGTGTACGGCCCCTTCCACTCGGAACAGATCCTCGGCAAGGCGCTCGGCGAGCGGCGCAAGGAAGTGATCCTGGTCACCAAGGTCGGGATGGCCTACGACGCCGAGGAGCGCAACCCGGTCGGCACCAACTCGCGCTACGAGTACCTGATCGAGCGCACCGAAGGCTGCCTGCGCCGGCTTGGCACCGACGTCATCGACCTGATGCTGATCCACTGGCCCGACTGGCGCACGCCGTTCGACGAGCCGATGCGGGCGCTGGCAAAGCTGAAGCAGGATGGCAAGATCCGCCACGGCGGCGTGTCCAACTTCAACGTCGAGCTGCTGGAACACTGCCGGCACATCACCGACATCGCGGTCAACCAGGTCGGCTACCACCTGTTCGATCAACGCATGCAGAAGAGTGTTCTGCCGTACTGTCTGGCGCACCACATCGGCTTCATGGCGTACGGGACGCTGGGCTTCGGGCTGCTGACCGGGGCGTTCAAGCCGGACCATACGTTCGAGGACAACGACTGGCGGCGCGGCGGCAGCGCATTCGGGCTGCCGCTGTTCCGGCGCGAGCACTTCGCGCGCGAGTTGCGCGTCGGCGAGCGGCTGGCGGAGCTGGCGGCACGCTACGGCAAGTCGCTGGCGCAGCTTGCCATCGCCTGGGTGCTGAGCAACCCGGCGGTGTCGGTGGCGCTGGTCGGCATGCGCAATGACCGCGAACTGGCCGAGAACACCGCCGCCGCCGGCTGGCGCCTGAGCGCCGCCGATCGCGCCGAGATCGACCGCATCTTCGCCGAGGAACACTGCCCGACCCACGAGGACTACCCGCAGATACTGGTGGTGTAGGCGCGCCGCATGTCATCCAGCGTGCATTTGCATGCCCACCGCGCGGGATTCCGTGTCATTGACACGTGGCCGCGCGCGTGCGACGCTATAGATGTGGGCATGTGCATAACGGGTAAAGACCCCATTCAGCGCGACTGCCGGTTGAAAGACAGCGCAACCGGTGTGCTCTACCCCCCCCTAACTCTTTATACAATCGAGAAATAACTAACCGTTCCGGCCCGCCGCGCCGCACATGCGTGTGCTCCTGCGCGCGCCCTCGTCAACTATCTGGCCACACACGGGCCGCACGGCACCCTGCGCCCTCTGCGCGTGGCGTGTGGCCGCGTGCTCGGCGTAGAGAACCCGAATTCTGCGCAAGAAGGAGGTGCAAGCTGATACTCAAGGAACATTGCCGCCGTTGTCTGAGCCGCCTGCGTCGCGGGCGCGAGAGCGGGCACGGAAAGGCGATTCGCCCCGGAAGCACTCTCGGAATCTGAGATATGGAGAGATCAATATGAACCAAACAATCGCACACACCTTCGTGGTTGTGCTCGTGTTCGCCCTGACTGCGACCGGCATTTGGGCGAGCCCGGCCGGGGAAGAGGAGCCGGCCGCGGCGGTGGAGAAGGAGATGGTGCTCGACCCGTCCACCGGCGAGATGGTGGAGGCGCCGCGGTATGGCGGGACCATCACCTATGCCCGGGCCAACCTGGGTCCGCATACGGATGCCTGGTACGTCGGCGGCCAAGCCACCGACTGGATCAGCGAGGTGGTCGAGAAGCTCGTCATTGGGGATTGGGCGATAGATAGGAACCAATATGACTGGCGGACCTTCGACATGCCCTTTTCTGTCATGCGAGGGGCGTTGGCGGAAAGCTGGGAAACGCCCGACGCGACCACGATCATCGCCCACATCCGTCAGGGCGTTCACTGGCACGACAAGGCACCGATGAACGGCCGGGAGCTGACCGCCAGCGATGTCGAGTTCAACTTCCATCGTATGTATGGGCTGGGCAGCGGCTTCACCGAAGCCGGCACCGGCACCGCTGGGATCGAAAAAATCGTTGAATCCGTGACGGCCACCGACGACAGCACGGTTGTCTTCAAGCTGACGAACCCAGACCTTAACGCTCCGCAGAAAATCTTCGACTGGTGGACATCCTGGATCTACGCTCCGGAGGTCATCAAGCAACACGGCGACATCAAGGACTGGCGGAACCTGGTCGGCACGGGGCCCATGGAGCTGACGGACGTGGTCGAAGGCGCCTCTCTGAGGTGGACCAGGGTTCCCAACTACTGGGGGTTTGACGAGAAGTTTCCGCATAACCGCTTGCCCTACGTCGACGAGATAAACGCCCTCTTCATGACGGATCCTGCGGCGCGTCTGGCGGCGCTGCGCTCGGGGAAGGTGGATGTGCTGGGGAGTGCCGGCCAGTCTCAAGTGAGGTCAATCGATCAGATAAAGAGCCTGCGCCAGACCAATCCCGAGATCAATACGTGGACCTTCGTATCACGGTCTGAACACGCATTTGCGCCCAACAATATAAACAAACCGCCATTCAGTGACATCCGCGTGCGACGGGCCATGCAGATGGCGCTGGATCTGGAGACGATCAGTGAGACCTACTTCAGCGGTTTGGCCGATCCGACTCCGCAGGGTTTTTTGCACAATGCCAAGCTGGGGATTGGTACGCCATTCGAAGAGTGGCCTGAAGAAATCAAGCAGTATTACCGGTACGACCCCGAAGGGGCGAAGCAACTGCTGGCTGAGGCAGGCTATCCCGATGGTTTCACGACCCGTCTGGACTACCTGGATCGGTTCGATCTCAACTACGTGGAGCTATCTGCGAACTACTGGCGTGAGATTGGCGTGGAAGTCGAGATCCAGCCTATCGACGGTGCGCAACACACGGTGTTCTTGCATGAGAATAGTTCAGACGGAATGGTCGCCTGGACTTCAGGTGTCACGGCTGACGCAATCGGTCAATCGCATTCCTTCACCACTGAGTCCATCTGGAACCCGGTCGCACATGACGATTCGGAATATGACGCTCTCTGGAACGCTGCCAACGCGGCTTCCACTATTGAAGAGCAGAATCGGTTGCTCAAAGCGGCGAACATGCGCATCGTAGAACAGCACTGGATTATCACTGGTCCAGTGGGATCGCTGTTCAACCTCGCCCAGCCTTGGGTTAAGGGTTATAACGGCGAGCTCACAATAGGACAGGGCCATTTCTCTACAGTCTTGACCCGCGTCTGGATCGACCAGGAGCTGAAGCGGGAGATGGGCTTCTGAGCCAGCGGCTTCGCCGTAGGCTCAGCTAGGAACCCCGTCCAGCGACGGGAGTCCTGCTCGCGAAGAGGGGCGCCGGGAGGCTCGAGCTTCCCGGCGCCGTTCTGTCACGACGATATGAGAGCGTATGTCATCCGCCGCGTTCTGCTGCTGATACCCACCTTTCTGCTGCTGTCGATTCTGGTATTCCTGTCGGTGCGCTTCCTCCCGGGCGATGCCATAGATGCGCTGGCGGGCAAAATGCAGTACGTGGTCGGCGACATAGACCGTGAAGCGGTCGAGCGGATGTTGGGACTGGACCAACCTGTGTACGTGCAGTATGGGCGCTGGCTGGGGGACATCTTCCTGCGCGGCACGCTGGGCAACTCCCTCTTGGGCGACTGGCGGGTCGAGGAGAGGATACTCGGCAGGTTGCCGGCAACGCTCGAGCTGGGAGTGATGGCGATCGTGATCGGGCTGCTGATCGGGCTGCCGGTCGGCATCTACTCGGCGATGCGCCGCAATACGGCCGCCGACTACGTCGGGCGGTCGGTCGCCATTATCGGCTTGGCGACTCCCAACTTCTGGCTGGCAACGTTGATCCTGACCTTTCCCGCCATCTGGTGGGCGTGGTCGCCGCCGTTGACGCTCGTGCCGTTCCGCACAGACCCGCTCGGCAGTATCGGTGTGTTCATCGCGCCCAGCTTGATTCTGGGCACCTACCTTGCCGCAGCCACCATGCGGATGACGCGCACCATGATGCTGGAGGTGCTCCGGCAGGACTACGTCAGGACCGCCTGGTCCAAGGGGCTCCAGGAGCGGGTCGTGATCGTCAGACACGCCATCAAGAATGCCCTCATCCCGGTGGTCACCCTGATCGGCCTGCAGATGCCGATTCTGATCGGCGGCTCGGTGATCATGGAGAGCATCTTCAGCCTGCCGGGGCTCGGCCGCCTCATGCTGGATGCGTTACGCGACCGCGACTACCCGGTGGTCTCCGGCATAAACCTGACGTTCGCGGCCTCGGTCATGGCAATCAACCTGATGGTCGACCTGATCTACGCGTTTCTGGATCCGCGGGTCCGGTACCGCTGATGGCCGAACGAGCAGCCGCCGCGGCGGCGACGAAGCGACGGTTGTTCCTGGGTGGGTGGCCGAGACGACTCATCAAGGAGCAGCCCCTGGGTGCGTTCGGGGGCGTGGTGCTGCTGGCGCTGGTCCTGATCAGCATCTTCGCATCGTCCCTGGCGGGGCATGATCCGAATCAGATGACGCTGGCCGACCGGCTGCAAGGCCCGTCGGCCGAGTATCCGCTGGGCACCGACCAGCTCGGGCGGGACTATCTGAGCCGCCTGATCTACGGGGCGCGCATCTCGTTGTTCGTCGGCCTGGCGGCGACCACGCTGCATGTCGTGGTTGCGGTGCTGATCGGCGGCAGCGCGGGGTTTATCGGGGGCAAGCTGGATCTGCTGGTGCAGCGGTTCGTCGATGCCTGGATGTCGTTTCCGGGCCTGCTGCTGTTGCTGACCATCATGTCGATAACGGGGCAGGGTCTGCTGCAGATAATCGTGATTCTGGGGATATCCTCCGGCATCGCCAATTCGCGGGTGGTGCGCGGGGCGGTGATCGGCATCAAGGAGAACGACTACTTTCAGGCGGCGCGGGCGATCGGCGAGCGCACCTCCGGGACCGTGCTGCGGCACGTGCTGCCCAACATCATGGCGCCGATCATCGTGATCTTCTCGATCACCATCGGCAGCATCATCGTGGCGGAGGCGTCGTTGAGCTTTCTGGGGTTCGGTTTGCCGCCCGGGGTACCGAGTTGGGGCGGGATGCTGAGCCGGGAAGGCCGCCAATACATGGAGATGGCGCCGCGGCTGGCGATCTGGCCAGGCCTGTGCCTGACCGTAGTTGTGTACAGCATCAACATGTTCGGCGACGCGCTGCGCGACCTGCTCGACCCCCGGCTGCGCGGCAGCGTCTGACCGCTGCACCCGGCCTCGCGTCGACGCAGAGCAGTTCGCCACCGCTGCCGACACCCCTGGTTTACGCGTCGGCGATGGCTCTCGCGCGTTCGACTTGCATCGCATGGAGATCGTCGAACGCCCCCCTGGTGACCGTGGCGCCAACGTCGACCATCAGGTTGTGGCCGCTGATGTGCAGGCTCTCGTCGCTGCCGAGGAACACCGCCGCGTGCGCAATGTCGTCGGGATGGCCCGGCCGGTTCTGCGGCCGGTTCTCGATCCACCAGCGGTCCAGCCGCTCCATCCGGGCGCGGTTCTCCTCCGCGGTCTGCGTACCGGCGCCGCCCCAGAAGATCGGCGTCGTGATCGCCCCCGGCGAGATGCAGTTCACGCGCACGCTGTGCGAGATCAGCTCGGTGGCCCACACCTTGGTCACCTGGATCATGCCCGCCTTGCAGGCCGAGTAGTTGGCCGACGAGCCGTCGGTGGTCACTCCCGCCGTGCTGCCGTTGTTGATGATGCTGCCGGCGCCCTGCCGCTTCATGATCGGCGCCGCGTACTTGACGGTCATGAAGCAGGAGCCGACCAGCGTCCACACGTCGGCCAGGAACTCGTCGGCGTCGAACTCCTCGACCAGCCGGTAGCGGTGGCCGGCGCCGGCGTTGTTGAACAAGATGTCGACCCGACCCCAGCGCTCCACGGTGGCCGCGACCAGGCGCTCCACCTCCGCCTCCCGGGTCACGTCGGTGCGGGTGAACGCGGCATCCGCCCCCAGCCGCTCGGCGATCGCGTTGCCGGCGTCCTGCCGCCGTCCCGCGATCATCACCCGCGCCCCCTCGGCCACGTAGCGCTCGACGGTCGCTTCCCCCATGCCGCTGGTGCCGCCGGTCACGATCGCCACTTTCCCTGCCAGTCTGCCATTTCCCTGTGCCATGGCCCCATGATGCCGCCTCGCACGCCTGCCGCGCAAGCCTGCCTCTACGACCCGGCTGCATCCGTGTCCGGCGCCGCACGCGAGCGTAGCCTGCGCTACCAGCCGGTGGCCGATCGGGTCGACCGTAACGGCGAAGCCTTCCAGAGTGCGGACGCCGAGCAACACCTGATCGCCCTTCTCCCCGAACACCACCTCGTCGGTCGTCTCGTATCCTTCGGCTCGCAAGATGGCGTATCCGACCTCGCGTTGCAGCCGTTCCCCGGAAGCCATGATGAAGGTTCGCGTGCGCCGCGGGGTGATGCCGATGGCGGTCAACTCCCCGGCCGGCAGCCAAGTCAACTCGGATCCCGTATCGACCAACGCATTGATCGGTTCGGTAACGACATCCTCGTTCTTCGGATTCACCGCCGCGACGTTTACCCTGAAAGCGCTCATCGTGCCCCTGCTCCACCCTGGCGCACTATATCCCAACGTACGCCGCGACTCCACGGGATTCCGCGCCGCCCGGACGCTCCGCAAACCGGCGCCGGCGAATCGCCGCCGGCGCCGGCCGCGCGGGCCGCACCTCCGGGTATAGCCCTCTGTTCGTCATCGGGGTTTGCGCCGCTTGCTGGAGGACGACGAACCCAGCGGGGTGTGGATCTCACTTGAGGCAATGAGGCAATCTTTCGGATACTGTGCGACTCGCAGTTCCGCGGTCTGGTCGACCGCAATGACTACCAGCCCATTCTGCCTTGCTTCGCCGACTGGATCGGTCGCCTGCAGCGTGCCAAATGGCTCCAGCACTTCCAAATGTTCGACGCCCGCTATCTGATCACCCTTGATGGCACACGCTACTTCAGCTCCGACTGGTCAGCTGCAAGCGGTGCCTGCACACCACCAAAAACGGCATCAAGCGCCGCGCGCGCGCCGGGCAGGAGCCGGCCCAATCGCTATAGGTAGTTCTCACCAAACTAAATACCGTGTTGTACAGTCTTGCAAATGCTTCAAATGGGCTGTTGACGGTGCTGCCGCGTGTAGATTAAAGTATGTATCTGATGGGGACGGAGATGCGTAACGACATGTTCCGGTGCTGCCACCGGGTAGCGGTGACGCATCCTATGACCACTACTACTCGTTCACCGAGAATTGCTGGCGCGCATCCCCTGCAGGTTGACCCGAGTTGCAGGTTGTGATAAGGTCATAGATAGAGTGATGGACGGCCCCGTAGGTTCCCACAACAAGCGAGCACTTATGGCACTCCGGCACTCCGGCACTCCGGCACTCCGGCACTCCGGCACTCCGGCACTCCGGCACTCCGGCACTCCGGCACTCCGGCACTTTCGAACCGAGAAACAACTAACCGCTCCGGCTGATCGCCCCGTACGCGACCCCGCGCACGCCGTCGCCTACATCACCGCCATAGCTATCGGTGGCGCTGGCTCGGTCCATCGCCGAACCGGCATCCGGGCCGCCCGCGCCCTTCCCGGCGACCGCAACCGTCCCGGATCCCCGCCCGCGACTGACTGCCGGCAAAACCCACCGTCGGCGTTGCCGGTCGATCACCTTCGTTGCTCCGCCGATCACCGCCCCGCGTGGCGTTGCGACGCAGGTCCCGACCTCCGCCGAGCGGTCGCCGTTTGCACGATCGGGCGCGCACGAGCTGCGCGCACCGCACCCCATCTTACGTCTATTGCCGGCCCGAGACAGGCAGCTTCCGTCTGGCATCTGGCAGGGCACCCTGTGCCCCAAAAGAGGAGGTGCAAAATGATACTCAAAGAGCCGTAGGCGCGCGCGGCGTGAGCCCGGGTAAACCCGGTGAGTCACCCGCCGCGCGTTGTTCGTGAATTTGACTCAGTCTGGCGGCCCGCGTTGCGGGCTTGAGGGCAGCCAGGGAGTGCCAAGTCGCTCTGCACTACCCCCGAGAATCTACCTATGGAGTAGCGTATGAATATTGTACAAGTTACCAGGACCTTCGCGGTTGCGGTGGTCCTGGTCCTGACCGCCACCGGCCTCTGGGCCGCTGGCGCAGAAGAGGAGCCGGCGGCGGCGATGGAGAAGGAAACGGTGTTCGACCCCGCCACCGGCATGACGTGGACCGCGCCACAGTATGGCGGGACAATCACGTGGCCCGCTAGGACCTTTCCTCCGAGTACTGACAACTGGTGGAATCTTGGCTGGGCGCAATTCTTCATCGCTGGTGTTGTCGAGGGGCTATCCTTCGCCGACTGGGGACTATCCAGGGATATATGGCACGGTGAAAGATACACGGTTGTGTTGCCAGAGATGATCACAGGGCAGTTGGCAGAAAGCTGGTCAATGCCCGACAACACAACGTGGATCTGGAACATCCGCCAGGGCGTTCACTGGGACGATAAGGCGCCGGTGAACGGTCGGGAGTTCGATGCCTATGACGTCGAATGGAACTATCACCGCTATTTTGGCATGGGCGATTTCACCGAAGACGGACCTAATGCCGCTGTGGGTGGTATAACTCAGGGTCTGGAGATCGAATCGGTAACGGCCACCGACAAATGGACGGTTGAGATTAAGCTGACGAAGCCTCAAATCGATGTGCCGTGGAAAATGCTCAACAACTACTTCGTGGTGCACGCTCCCGAGCAAATCGAGCAATACGGCGACGCTAAGGATTGGAGGAACCTGGTCGGCACCGGGCCCTTCAGGCTGACTGATGTCGTGGAGGGCAGCTCTTCAACCTGGGAGAAGAATCCTAACTACTGGGGTGTTGACGAGAAATTCGGGAACCGCCTGCCCTATATTGACGAGTATAGGCAACTGCTTATGCCAGAAATATCAACACGTCTGGCGGCACTGCGCACGGGTAAGGTTGATTTCATGGGCAATGAAGGCGACGGCTATATAACCTCTATCGACGATTTAGAGGCCCTCAAGCAGACTAACCCTGAAATCGCGGTGTGGCCCAGTCTTGGCGCGGCTGCTGGCGTTTTCTGGTTTAACCAGGCTTTGCCCATTACTGCCGACGTCAATGTGCGCAAGGCAATGCAGATGGCAGTGGACCGCGAGACAATTGCCGCTACCTACTTTAAGGGTTGGGGAGATCCAGCACCTTCTGGGGTAATAGGGCAATTCTCGCCAGAGTATGCCTGGCCATATGAAGACTGGCCCGACGAGGTCAAGCATGAGTATGAGTATCACCCGGAAGAGGCAGAAGCGTTGCTTGATGCGGCTGGATATCCACGCGGCGCCGACGGCTATAGATTCAAGATCAAGCTAGGCCAGTTCAACAGGTGGGAGGCGACCTATCCAGAAGTCGTCGCGGGGTACTTAGATGCCATTGGCATTGAAACCGAGTTTACTATTCTGACTCAAGCTGAGAATGGAGCTGCAATGGCTGCGGACACGCACGAGTGGCACTTACTTGCTGGGTATTATGGGTGGACCGGCGGCAGTGCCTTTATGGGATACCAATTAGCAGCGCTATCCCAAACCTATAACAACACCAACGCCAACGCGACCGACCCGCGAACGGACGCCCTGTATCTTGCCGCCCGGGATACTAACGACCTTGAGGAATTTAAGAGTATTTCGAGACAGGCCGATGAGATCACCGTAAGGGAGCACTGGGGCCTAGTCAAATCCAGAGTCCCAACGTTTTACGTGAGCCAGCCGTGGGTCCAGGGATATTTCGGTGAAGCAGGTATGGGATGGGGTCGGCGTTATACCTTTATGGCCCGCCTCTGGATTGACCAGGAGCTGAAGGAAGCGACGGGTAACTAGGGGTTAACCCCTACTATTGGCCTACCTGAAAGTTGGGCTGGGGGGTTGCGTCCGGAGCGCGCCTCCCAGCTCGCATGATTGGGGCAGCAACACATGAGAGCCTATCTCATCAGGCGGCTACTGCTGCTCATCCCCACGTTGTGGATATTGACCATCATAGTCTTTCTCGCGGTCCGCTTCATCCCCGGCAATATAGTAGACGCAATGGTGGCTGAGATGGAAGCGTGGAATGCCGGGGGTGCCGATATTATAGACCGTGAGGCCGTTGAGCGTGCGCTGGGATTAGACGTGCCTGTGCACGTACAGTACGGACGCTGGATAGGAGTGTTGCCGACCCCTGACTGGATTACCGGTGAGTCCCACTTTAACGGTCTCCTCCAGGGCAGCCTTGGCGACTCACTGCTTGGCGGTTGGTCGATAGAGGAGAGGACAATAGGTAGATTGCCAGTAACCATTGAGCTTGGTTTCCTGGCAATCGTAATCGGGCTCTTGATAGCCCTGCCCGTCGGCATCTACTCGGCGATGCGCCAGGATACAGCCGCCGACTACGTTGGTCGCACGGCGGCCGTCATCGGCCTGGCGACGCCTAACTTCTGGCTAGCAATTATGGTCATGCTCTACCCGGGAATCTGGTGGGGCTGGTCGCCGTCAATGGAGTATATCCCTCTTGTCGAAGACCCGCTGGGGAATCTCGGGATGTTCATCATTCCCGGCTTGATTCTGGGGACGGCCTCGGCTGCAGGCACGATGCGGTTGACGCGCACCATGATGCTGGAGGTGCTCAGGCAGGACTATATCAGGACGGCCTGGTCCAAGGGTCTCAATGAGAGGGTAGTTATTATGAGGCACGCCGTCAAGAATGCCCTCATCCCGATAGTTACCCTGATAGGCTCGCAGTTGCCTCTCCTGGTAGGTGGTGCCGTTATCATGGAGAATATATTTGTTCTGCCGGGGATAGGTCGTCTATTTCTGGATGCACTCGAAGGGAGAGACTACCCGGTGATCCAAGGAGTAAGCCTGTTTCTGTCCACCGTGGTTCTGCTTACCATTCTACTTACCGATATGATCTACCCTTACCTGGACCCCAAGGTGCGCTACACGTAGAGGAGGCATATGAGCGACGCTGCAGGGATCCCATCAGTAGAAATTGCGCCAAAGAGAGGTTCCCGGCTGGCTGACTTCTTGATCAGGCTAGCCAAGGAAAAGCCACTGGGTGCTGCCAGCGGAGTTTTCATATTGCTCTTGATTCTGGTCGCCATTTTTGGCGGTGTTTTGGCCCCTTATCAATATGCGGAAATGCACCTGATAGACCGACTTCAGAGCGCTTCTACGAAGTATCGTCTGGGTACCGACCAGTTGGGGCGAGACCTCCTGAGCCGTCTTATCTTCGGGGCTCGTATTTCGTTACTTGTCGGTCTGACAGTGACCACTATTAGTGTTGTCATCAGTACCATGATAGGCGGCATTTCAGGATTCGTTGGTGGTAAAGTGGACCTGCTTGTGCAGAGATTTGTCGATGCCTGGATTGCTTTCCCGGGACTGCTCATATTGCTAACCATAATGTCCATAGTTGGGGAGGGTCTTCCGCAGATAATAATCGTCCTGGGGATATCAGGAGGCATTGGCGGCGCTAGACTAATCAGAAGCGCCGTCATCGGGATTAAAGAGAATGACTACTTTCAGGCGGCGCAGGCGGTTGGCAACACAAGATGGAGAGTATTTATCCGACATGTCGTGCCCAATGTCATGCCGGTCGTAATCATTAGCTTCAGCATAAGCATTGGAGGCGTAATCATGTCTTTGGCCTCGCTGGGCTTCCTGGGATACGGTCTGCCACCCAACGTTCCTGACTGGGGAGGTCTGCTCAGCCGGGAAGGGCGTGCATTCATGCAGCAGGCGCCACACCTGGCTCTCTGGCCCGGTCTTTGCCTGACCGTTACCATCTACAGTCTAAACATGTTCGGCGACGCCGTGAGGGACCTGCTCGATCCAAGGTTGCGGGGTGGTGGTGGGGGTCCGGGTGTCGATCGCGGCAGGTCGGTCTGAGAGAGCCCGCATGCGGCTCCGTGCCCTCCGCATCAATCGCGAGCTCCGGTTCCAGCTGCAGCACTTGGGCCCTTTTGCCGGATCGCCGGTATCGCCATTGAGGTGATGGCGGCGGGGGCGGGAAGCGGCAATGGGCACATGAGGCGGCGTGAAGGGCAGTCTGATCGGTGTGCTGTTAGCTATTCGCGGTCGATCCAGTACAGGGGCCGGCGCTTCGCATGCATGACGGCGAGCATTCGGATGTGATCGGCCTTGATCGAGTACAACACGCTGTATGGAAAGCGCCGAACCAATCGCCGCCGCACCGTGCCGACGACACGTCGTCCCGACTCTGGGTACTCGACAATCTCCGCTACGCAGCGTTCAACGGCGGCAATGAATGCCGCACCCAGTCCGATACTCTCTCGCTCGAAGTACTCGGCCGCCTCTGTGAACTCCCGTTCGGCGAGTTGATGAAAGCGCGCCGGGAGTTTCACCCCACACGCGCTCGGGCGTCGCGAAAGACATCCTGCGCGGAGCGGGCGCGGTCAGCGGTTTGGTCCCAAGTGGTATCTCGACGCTCGGCCTCTTCGGCCCACAGACGAGCGTTCTCCTCTTCGGAAAGATCCTCGAGGCTGGCGAGAAGCTTCTCAGCCAAGCGGGCACGGTGCTCCGGTTCCAGCTGCAGCACTTGGGATTCCAGCTCGTTGATGCTCATCCTCCGATTGTAACCTTTTCGGCAACGATTACAAAGGATCCAGTGAGGCGACGCTCATGCTCGTGCCGCCGGTTACGATCGCCACTTTCCCTGCCAGTCTGCCCGTTCCCTGTGCCATGGCTGCATGATGCCGCCTCGCACGCCTGCCGCGCAAGCAGCGGCGCGAGCCGGCAACGGGATGTTGAGATGCCGGCGGCGATCAGGTATGGTGCGCGCCACCGTGGCAGATATCACCGACACGATAGCAGGCCTCGTCCGCGAGGCGCTGCAGCAGGAGGTCGAGGTGCCGCTGTCCATCCCCCCGGACAGCGCCATGGGCGACTACTCCGTGCCTTGTTTCCGGCTGGCGAAGGGCGCCGGCGTCGCCCCGGTGGCGCTGGCGCAACAGCTCGGCGACGCGCTGCGCGTACGCGAGCTGGCGTCACTGGGCATCGATCGGGTGGAAGTGCGCGGTCCCTACCTGAACCTGTTTCTGGCCAGGGGCGATCGGGCGGCGCGGGTGATAGACGCCGTGCTGAGCGCCGGCGACCGCTACGGCTGCGGCGCCACCGGCACCGGCAAGCGCGCGCTGGTGGAACACACCAGCATCAACCCGAACGCATCGCCGCATCTCGGGCGCGCGCGCAATGCCTGGGTCGGCGACACCCTGGTGCGCCTGTTGCGTTTCGAAGGCTACCACCTCGACGTGCGCTTCTTCGTGAACGACGTCGGGCGCCAGATCGCCCTGCTGGTGCTCGGCGTCGGCGACCGCAGCCCGGGGTTCAACGAGCTTCTGCAAATCTACGTCGACATCAATCGGCGGCTGGAGGCAGACCCGGAGTTGGCGGCGCAAGTGACGCAGCTTCTGGAGCGCCTGGAAAGCGGTGACCCAGAGACCCGCGCCGCATTCCGGCGCGTGGTGGAGATTTCGGTGCGCGGCATGCGCGCAGTGTTTGCCGACGCCGACGTCCGCTACGATCGCTTCGACTACGAATCGGACTATCTGACGCCGCAGCGCTCGAAGCAGCTCGTGGAACGGTTGCGTGCCACCGGGCGCCTGTTCGAGGACGAACATGGCCGCCTGGTCCTGGACCTGGACGGATTCGATCTGCCGTCGCGCAACCCGGTGCTGGTGATCACGCGCGGCAACAAGACCTCGCTGTACGTACTGCGTGACCTGGCGTATACGCTCGACAAGGTGGCGGCCACCAACGATCTCAATCTGGTGGTGCTCGGCGAGGACCAGAAGCTGTACCATCGCCAGTTGCAAGCGGCCCTGTCGCTGCTCGGGAGCGATGCTCCGACGGCCGTGCACTACAGTTTCGTGCTGCTCGGCGAGGGGTCGATGTCGAGCCGGCAGGGCAATCTGGTGCTGCTTGAGGAGTTCGCGGCGGAAGCCAAGCGCAAGGCGGCTGCCGAGCTTGCCGCGCGCGGCCATGCCGCCGACCCGGCGGTCGCCAAGGCGGTGGCCTACAGCGCGCTCAAGTATTCGTTCCTGCGCGTGGCCAACGACAAGCAGGTGGTATTCAACTGGGACTCGGCGATGTCGTTCGAGGGCGAGAGCGGCCCCTACCTGCTGTACAGCCACGCCCGCATCTGCTCCATCGTGCGCAAGTACGGCAAGGAACTGCCGTCCGGCGCCGACTTCGGCGTGCTCGAAACTGAGCCGGAAACGGGGCTCATCAAGCTGCTCGACGAACTGCCGGACCAGGTCGCCCGCGCGTTGCGCGTGCGCAGCCCGCACGTGATTGCCGGCTACGCCTTCGCGGTGGCGCGGCAGTTCTCGACCTTCTACCACGCCTGCCCGATCCTGCAGGAAGCTGCGCCGTTGCGCGAGGCACGCCTGCTGCTGGCGGCGGCAACCCGCCAAGTGCTGGCGAATTGCCTCGGTATCCTGGGAATCGAGCCGCTGCAACGCATGTAGCCGGGCGCGCGCATCCACGTATGCCTATGCCGGCGCTCGGACTCGAACCGAGACGGTGTTGCCACCACCAGATTTTGAGTCTGGCATGTCTACCTATTTCATCACGCCGGCGCGGGAAGGTTGCGCAAACCTATGGCCTTTCGCGGACTCCTGTCAATTCCGGCGCCTGGGCTTCAAGGGCCGCATGGGCTTGCCTTCGCCCGCCGGGCGGGCGCGTCCCAACCTACTCGGGGCCCACGATGGTGCCGGAGAATGACTCGCCGTCGATGACGCGGCGCAGGTTGGCGAGGTCGCCGCCGGTGACCACCAGGGTGATGCCGCGGGCGGCGCAGTGCGCGGTGGCGATCGGATCGAACGGGGCGTGGTGGCCGGGAATCCAGCGGTCGCCGGTCAGGCGCCGCAGGGCCGCCCACGACAGCCGCTCGTAGGCCACGGCGCCGGGGTCGGTGCGCGGGTCGGCGCTGTGGATCTGCCCTACGCTCGACAGCTTGACGATGTGCGCGGCGGCCAGGCGCTCGGCGATGATCGCCGCGTCGTAGTCGTGCGAGAATCCCGGCTTCCAACCGGCGGCGACCAGGACCGGCGCCGCCATGCCGGTAACGGTAGTGGGATCGGTCACCACCTCCCGCGGCGCCAGCTCGGCGAACAACTGCTTGATCAGCTCGGCGTTGAGACGCGTAGCCGCGATGCCCACCCAGTCCTCGGCCGCCTCGCTCGGTTGCGCCGCCACCGCGCGATAGGCCGCCTGGTAGCGGCGCGCCGGATCGCCGCCGCCGCACACCACCACGAACTTCCGCTCCGGGTGCGCCGCCACCTGCTCCGTCACCAGGGCGCAGAACTGCGCCACGAATCGGGTGTCGACGGCATCGGGGGCGACCAGCGAACCGCCGAGAGAAATGATCCACACGTCCGACACGGGGGCCACCTTATCCGCCGCCCGGTCGCCCGGCAACCGCCCTCTGCCGGCACTGTGCCGGCACTGCCGCCACGCGGTACCGGCTCCAGCGCGCCGTCCGCGGCCGACCGGAGCTTGATTACCGGAGCTTGATTATTCGCGCCAATCGCGATACCTGGATGGGCATGCAACGTGTGCTGATGACCGAACCGATCGCCGCTCAGGGCGTGCAGGAGCTGCGCAGCTACCCGGCGATCGAGGTCGTCGAACGCCACCATCTAGCCGCCGACGAGCTGCGCCGCGCCGTCGCCTCCTGCGCGGGCCTGCTGGTGCGCTCGCAGACCGAGGTGAGCCGCGCGGTGATCGAGGCCGGCACCGAGCTGCGGGTAATCGGCCGCGCCGGAGCAGGAGTGGACAACATCGACGTGGCGGCGGCCACCGAGCGCGGCGTGCTGGTGATGAATACGCCGGGCGCCAACGCCCAGGCCGCGGCCGAGCTGACCGTGGGGCTGCTGTTCGCCGTGGCGCGCCACATCGCGGCGGCCGACGCGTCGGTCAAGGCGGGGCGCTGGGAGCGGACCCGGTTCCGCGGCACGCAGCTCCTCGGCAAGACCCTGGGCATCGTCGGCATCGGCAACGTCGGCCGGCTGGTGGCCCGCTCCGCCGCCGCCCTGGGCATGCACGTGGTCGCGCACGATCCCTACGTCGCCCCCGACCTGGCGGTCGAGCACCGCGTGTCTCTGGTTGCGCTCGACGCCGTGCTCGCGCACTCCGACTTCATCACCGTGCACACGCCGCTGACCTCGACCTCGCGCGGGCTGATCGGCGCAGCCGAGATGGCGCGCATGAAGCGCGGCGTGTACCTGCTGAACTGTTCCCGCGGCGGCGTGATCGACGAGCAGGCGCTGCTGGCCGCGCTCGACGACGGCCAGGTCGCCGGCGCCGCGCTCGACGTGTTCACCGCCGAACCGCCGCACGGCTTGGCGATCGCGCGCCATCCCAGCGTAGTGGCCACCCCGCACATCGGCGCCCTGTCCTGGGAGGCGCAGCTCAACGTGGCAATCATGATCGCCAATCAGATCGGGCGCTTCCTGACCACCGGCGAGGTCGGCGACGCGGTAAACCCGGCCGCCGTGCTACGCCGCCCGAACCCGTGATCCGGCGCCGCCCGCGCCGCCCGCGCCGCATGACCGGCGTCCCGTTGGCGCCGCGAGGCCGCGACGAAACCTTGTTCGGCGCCCGCCAAGCAGCTATATTGGAGGCCAGCCCACCGGCCTGGTGAGCAGATGAGCATCGATATCACAGACATTCTCCACGAGTGGGAGTTCGACCCCGACGACCAGTACCGGGTGGTCGCGGCGCGCGACGGCCGCGACGTATTGCAGGTGCGCCAGCCGCTCGGCATCGAACAGTACGAGTTGGAGGGCCGCCCCGACGGCGGCAATCCGTTCGGCAAGGAGAGCGTGCTGCACGAGATGCGCGACCGCGTGTCCGCGTTTCGTGACCGCCACGGCGATGAATCCGGCTTCCGGATCGGACGCGACGACTTCTCCCTGCTGCACAACGAAGGCGTACTCTACTACTACCGCTACTACATCCTGTTCCAGATCGGCGACTACGAGCGCACCGCCATGGATACCAACCACAATCTGAAGATCTGCGAACTGGTCGAGCGCTTCGCCCACAAGGACGACAAGAACGACATCCTCCAATACCGCCCCTATATCCTGCGCATGAATGGCACCGCCCGCGCCATGGTGCTGCTCGGCGAGGGACGCAAGCCGGAGGCGTGCGCGGTCGTCGAGCGCGTCATCGAGCAGGTGCAGGGCCTCAAGGAAGTCGATACGCCCACGTTCCACTTCGAGCGCGTGCGCTCGCTGCAGTATCTGCGCGCCGCCCTGCGCGAGATCAAGGCGAACAAGGTGCACGCGCCGGTCGATCGGTTGCGCCACGAGTTGCGCGACGCGGTCAACAACGAAGAGTACGAACGCGCCGCCCAGCTTCGCGACCGCATCCGCGAGTTGAACAGTGTGGATGACGATTAACAGGTGGGATGGGCCAGAAGCGGCGCCGCAGGCGGCGGTTTCGGGGCCTAGGAGGCTGTCGGATTGCGACAGCCTCCTAGGGTAGGCCGGTTGGGCCGAAAGCGGCGCCGTAGGCGACGGTTTCGGGGCGCTAGGTGAGGGCGTTGGCCGCGCAGCTCCCGCCGTGCCGGGTGTGCGCCGCGCTTCTGATCGGCCTGCTGGCGGCGGTGTCGTCCGCCGCCCAGCCGGTCATCACCGCCGAGAGCTTTTTTGCCCAGGTTGCCGCTACCTACCACGGCATCGACGACTACGAGGCGGACATCCGCATTACCCAGCGCACCGGAACCATGGCGGGACGGCTCTCCTACAGGCGTCCCAACCTGCTGCGCATCGACTTCACCGACCCGGCCGGGCAGGTGATCGTCAGCGATGGCTCCGTGCTCACCATCTATTATCCGGCGCTGGACGTGATCTTCGAACAGAAGCTCGGCGGCCGCGGCGACGACAGCGCCGTCGGACTGGCCAGCCGCCAGGGCCTCGACTACGTGCAGAACAACTACGCCATCGCCTACCTGGAAGGCCCCGATCCGGTGGCGCTGGACGAGGGATCGAGCGAGCTGGCGGTGAAACTGAACCTGACCAGCAGATCCGCCACCGAGGGATTCCGGCAGCTCGAGATAGCGGTTTCGGCGAGTAACCTGATCCGGCGGATTTCAGGCATCACCGTCGGCCTCGAGCAGCACCGGTTCGACTTCCTCGGAGTGCGGACCAATCAGAGTATTCCCGAGCAGCGCTTCGTATACGAGTCGCCGGCGTCGGCCAACGTGTATCGCGACTTTCTGTTCGATTCCGAGGACTAGGGAGTGGCGGACGCCGGCGCCTCCGACCGGCGCCCGGTCGATCTTGCGGGGTTGAACGAGCGCCAGCGCGAAGCGGTGCTGCATGGCGGCGCGCCGCTGTTGATCCTGGCCGGGGCGGGGTCGGGCAAGACGCGCGTGATCACCACCAAGGTGGCGCACCTGATCACTGCCGGCGCGGTCTCGCCCACCCACATTCTGGCGGTCACGTTCACCAACAAGGCGGCCGACGAGATGCGCACGCGGGTGCGCCGGCTGGTGGCCGAGTGCGGCCGCGGCGATGCGGGCAACCGGGTGATGGTGCGCACCTTCCACGCGTTCGGGTCGTGGCTGTTGCGCGTGCACGGCGAGCGCCTGGGATTCGACCCCGCCCGGCTGTCGATCTTCGATGACGGCGACGTCCGCCAGATCCTGTCGCAGGTGGCCGCCGCCGATAGCGACAAGTACGTGGCCGACGACATCCGCGAGATGGCGGCGTGGATCGCCGCGGCCAAGAACCGCGGCATCGCTCCGGACGGCGATCTGTCCGTGCTGCGCCGCTCGCCGTTCCCGATGGAGCGGCTGTACGCGCGCTATCAGCGCCGCCTCGCCGCCCTCAACGGCGTCGACTTCGGCGACCTCATCCTGCTGCCGGCAGCGCTGCTGCGCCGCGACGCCGAGGTGCGAGACACGGTGCAGGAACGGTTTCGTGTCGTCTTCGTCGACGAGTTCCAGGATGCGAATCAGGCCCAGTTCGAGCTGCTGCGCGTCCTGCACCGGCCGCGCGGCTACCTGTGTGTGGTGGGCGACGACGACCAGTCGATCTACCGCTTCCGCGGCGCCGACGTAGACGGCTTCCTCACCTTTCCGCAGCGGTTCCCCGGCACCGAGGTGGTGCGCCTGGAGCAGAACTACCGCTCCACCGGGGCGATTCTCGATCTCGCCTCCGCGGTGGTGAGTCACAATCGGCGGCGCATGGGCAAGACACTGTGGACCGATCAGGATCAGGGCGAGCTGCCCACCGTGGCCCATCTCGCCGATGCCGAAGAAGAGGCGCGCTACTGCGCCGAGCTGGTGCGCCAGGGACGCGGCTCCAGCGCCATTCTGTACCGCATGAACTTTCAGTCGCGCACCTTCGAGACGCTGTTTCAGGCGCTGCGCATTCCCTACCGCGTGGTCGGCACGGTGCGGTTCTACGAACGCGTGGAAATCAAGGACGCCATGGCCTACCTGGCACTGCTGTACAATCCGCGCGACGAGCTCGCCTTCCGGCGCGCGGCGAGCAAGCCGCGGCGCGGCATCGGGCCCAAGACCGCCGCCCGCGTGGCGGAGCAGGCGCGCGCCGCGGGGGGCGACCTGATGGCGGCCGCCGCCCGGCTGGCCGCCGCCGGCCGCGGCGCCGCGCGTGCGCCGCTCGCCGGCTTCGCCGCCCTGATGGCGGAGTTGCGGCAGGTGCACGAGAACGGCACCGTGACCGACCTGGTGCGGGCGGTGCTGGAGCGCTCCGGCCTGTACGAGAGCGTGCTGGCCCAGGATCAGGCGGAGGGCACCGGCCGCGCCATGAATCTGGACGAACTGGTCAACGCCACCGTGCCCTACGGCAACGCTGCGGCAGGCGTGGCCGCGTTTCTGGAGGACGCCCGCCTGGCCGGCGTCGGCGAGGCGGAGGGCGAGCAGGACACCGCGGCCGGCGCCGCGGCGGGGCCGCCGGTGACCCTGATCACCGCGCACAACACCAAGGGCCTGGAGTTCGACCAAGTGATCGTGACCGGGCTGGAGGAGGGGATCTTTCCGGCTGGCGAGCCGGCCGCGCCGCGCCTGGCGGCGCCGCCCGAGGAAGAGGAGGAGGAGCGCCGCCTGTTCTACGTCGCCGTAACGCGGGCGCGGTTCGCCCTCCACCTCACCGCCAGCCGGCGGCGCATGGCGTTCGGGTTCGCCCGCGAGCGCGAGCCGAGCCGTTTCCTCACCGAGATTCCGCCGCAGCTGGTCCGGGTCGCCGGCGACGACGGCGCCGCGGAGCAGGGCGCGCTGCGCGAGGGGCGGGGAGTGTCCCATATCGACTATGGTGTCGGGGTGGTGGTGCGGCGCTGGGTCAAGGAGGGCGAGGCGATGCTGCAGGTGCGCTTCCAGTCGGGCCGCAGCGCCACCTTCTTCGCCGCCTATGCCGACCTTGACCCGATCGCCGGCGACGAGTAGGAAACCCATAATGAGCGGCGTGGCGTTGCCGATGGTCGGACGGGCGCGCGACTTCCACCTCTACACGGTCGATGGCCGGCGCCTCCTGGATCTCTCCCTCGACGGCGGCGCCGCGCTGCTGGGGCACCGGCCCGAGCGGTTGGGGCGGGAGCTGAGCAGCGTCATGGCGCGCGGGCTGATCGGCAACCTGCCGAGCGTGCATGGCGCGCGCCTGATGCGCGTGCTGCGCCGGCTGCTGCCGGGACACCGGTGGTTCGGCATCGCGGCCAGCGCCGACGACGCCTGGCGACTGCTGCGCGACCGGGTGGCAGGGCTGCCGGCGACCCCTGCGGACGCGGCCGATCCGTTGCGCGACCCCGGCTGGCGGGAGGCTGCGGTGGCGTGGTGGCGGCCGCTGTGCGAACAGCAGCCGCTCGGCGGAGCCTGGCTGGAGCAGGGTCCGGCGGCATTGCTGCACCGGCTGCCGTTCCGGATCGGAGCCGGGCCGGTGACCGTCAGCACCCGCGACCCCGGCCGGCCGGACGCCGCGCCGGGCGCCGAAGGGGCGGCCGCGAGCATCTCGCCGCTGCTGCTGAGCGGCGCCGCCGCGGCACTGAACCGGATGGCGCGCGGTGCGCCGCAGCGGCTGGCGGCGGCGGCGCACTGGCCGCATCGTCTGGAAGGCTGGCGGCGCACCGGCATCTATCTGACCGCCGACTACCCGCGCCCCGACCACGGACGCGTGCACGCTGCATTCCTGGCCGCCGGCGTGCTGTTGAATCCCGACTATCCGGGGCCGAACATTCTCCCAGGCAGCGCCAGCCCAGGCGAGTGGCAGCTATTGACGCGTCTGTTCGCCACCCATCCCGGCATCTGGTAGCAGGCCGGCGCCGGCCGGTGGCGGTGCGGGGCGTTGTTCGCGTGAGCCGAACAACCTCGCCAGCGAGAGTTAAGTTAGTCGCGTGAGCCGAACAACCTCACCAGAAACAGAAACATGTTGATGAAGTCGATGTACAGCTTGAGCGCGCCGAGGATCGACAGGCGCACGAAATCATCCTCGCCCATGTCGCCCGCCTGTTCGTGCCAGCGCTTGATGGTCTGGGTGTCGTACGCGGTCAGGGCGACGAATACCCCGACGCCGACCAGCGACACCAGGTAGTCGAGCGCCGCGCTGCGCAGGAACAGGTTCACGATCAGCGCCAGGAAGATCCCCCACACCGCCATGCCGGCGTAGTGCCCCACCGTGGTGAGATCGCGCTTGGTGGCAAACCCCCACAAGCTGGTGCCGGCAAAGGTGCCGGCCGCCACCAGGAATGCCGTGCCAATGCTCTGCTGCGTGTAGATCAGAAACAGCACCGACAGGGTGACGCCATTCAGTCCGGCGTACAGCACGAAGCTGCCGGTGGCCGCCGTGGGAGACAGGCGCGTGATGCGGGCGGCGATGAACATCACCAGCAGGAGCTCGCCGACCACCAGGCCGTAGAACAGGATCGGGTTGCTCATCAGGCCGCGCACCAGGGTCGGATTGCCGGACACGCCGAGGGCGATCACCGCCGTGAACGCCAAGCCACCGGTCATCCACAGATACACGTTGCGCAGGATCCGGTTCTCGCGGATCGCCAGTATCGGGTTCAGACTCAGATCGCGATTCGACGTGCAGGATCCTTGCCAAGAACCTTGCGATCAGTGCCGATCGCAGGGCACGGAATAGTGGAAAACCAGTATAGTCAATGTGGTGGGCGCATCTGGCGGCGTCAACTCACCGGAAGGAAACGAGTTGTAGTGTCCACACAACCATCGACGGAATCGGACGGCAGTGCTCCCGATGACCGTACGATCAGGATATGGCGAGCGCATTGGCAGGATGAAATCGACGCGCAGCATCTCTACCTGAGACTCGCGGATTCCTCACCCAACCGGGAGAAACGTTCGCTGTACCGCAAGTTCGCCGACGTCGAACGACAGCATATAGCCATCTGGGAACGGATTTTCGCCGAACATGCCATCGTCGCCGACGCGCGCCGCCCCTCCTTTCGTGCGCGAGCCCTCGCGGCGATCGGCAGGATCCTCGGAGCGCGCGTGTTGCACTCGGTTCTGGTCCGGGAGGAGGCCGCGGAGGTCAGAGGATACCTGTCGCTGTATCGGCAGGCTCACCCCGGTTCGACCGCCGAGGCCTTGCAGCGGCTCGCCACCGAGTCCGCACATCATGCCGAGACGCTGGCGCAGATGGCCGGCCGCATCGGCGAACCGTGGCATCGCACCAGGACCGGCGGCTTGTTGCGCAATGTGGTGTACGGATTCAACGACGGCCTGACCGCCAACTTCGGCCTGGTTGCCGGCGTCGTCGGCGCACAGGTGGATGTGAATGTAATCATCGTGACCGGCGTGGCCGGCATCGTGGCCGATGCGCTGTCGATGGGCGCGTCCGGATACCTGGCCGCGAAGAGCGAACGCGAGGTCTATGACCACGAGATAGCGATGGAGCGGGAGGAATTGCGCTTCATGCCCGAGGTGGAGGAACAGGAAATCGCGCTGCTGTATCAGACCAAGGGCATGGGGGAACAGCAGGCGCGCGATATCGCACGCGAACTCATGAAGTCTCCAGAGCAGGCGCTGGAGGTGATGACACGGGAAGAACTCGGCATTGCCGAGGCGCACATTTCTCCCTTCCGCGAGGGGTGGATCACCGGCGTCGCGACCGCCATCGGCGCCCTCGTACCGGTGTTGCCGTTTCTGATCCTGCCACTTGGTGGTGCAGTGTGGACATCCTTCGCCGTTGCAATGGGGGCCCATTTTGGCGTTGGGGCAGCGCGCAGTGTCCTCACCGGGCGAGGCATGCTGCGCAGCGGTATGGACATGTTCCTTGTCGGGCTCGGCGTAGCCGCGTTGGCCTACTTTGTAGGCGACGTTCTGGTCACGCACCTGAGCCGCTAGGTCTCCTAGCGGCTCAGCCACATTCGCGTTGATCGAGTCCTTGCCGGACGAGTATGGTATAGCTGTGTATCGACCCCGCCTAAGGGGGTGATCGGAGGAGTAATCTTGGTAGCACTGTTGATCGGGCTGATTCTCGTCGTGTTCGCTGTGTACTCGCTGTTGCCGGTTGCCTGGTCACCGGGATGGTGGGACGAGATGCTGGAATTCCTCAAGGGAGGCATCCCGATCGTGGCGGTGCTGATCGGTCTGGTGTCCTTCTTCGTCGGCATCGCCGATATCAAGGACAAGATCGAAGCCAAGCGTGAAGAGGAGGAAGAGCGGCGCGAGGCCGAGCGGTCGGCCAGCCAGGAGGCAGGCAGCGGAAGCGGCGGCGACGAAGGCGATGCTTCCGGTTGACAGCGCACCACCGCTTGCACTAACTTTGGCCGGCTCTGCGGTTGCAGCCAGCGGGGCCCAATCGAGAATTTGTCCATGGAAACCTCACAAACCCTGTTTCTCAATCCGCGCGCCATTGCGCGCCAGTGGTATGTCATCGATGCCAGCGGCCACCCCCTCGGGCGGGTGGCGACCCGCGTTGCCACCCTGTTGCGCGGCAAGCATCGGCCCTATTACACCCCGCACCAGGAGGTGGGCGACCACGTCATCGTGATCAACGCCAGGCATGCGGTGGTCACCGGCAGAAAGATGGAACAGAAGCAGTACTACCGCCACTCCGGCTACCCGGGCGGGCTCAAGACCGAGAACTACCGCAAGGTGATCGCGCGCAAGCCGGTGTTTCCGATGGAGCAGGCGGTGCGCGGCATGCTGCCGAAAGGCCGTCTCGGCCGCAAACTGTTTAACAACGTCAAGATCTATGCGGATGACGCGCACCCGCACGCGGCCCAGCAGCCGGAGGAACTCGCGCTATGACGATAAGGGAGCACCGATAACGTGGCAGTCAACCTAGCGATGGGAACCGGGCGCCGCAAGACCGCGGTCGCCCGCGTGTATCTGCGCAGCGGCAGCGGCAGGATCGACGTGAACGGAAGGCAGCTCAGCGACTACTTCCACGCCGCCGATATGGAACGGGAAGTGGTCGAGCCGCTCGACGTGACCGACAACCTCACCAATTACGACGTGTTGATACGCGTGGCGGGCGGGGGCATCCATGGCCAGGCCGGCGCCTGCCGGCACGGTCTGGCGCGCGCCCTGCTCAGCCACGACGAAGCCAACCGGCGCGCTCTGCGGTCCAACGGCATGCTGACCCGCGACCGGCGCATGGTCGAACGCAAGAAATATGGCCAGCCGAAGGCGCGCCGCCAGTTCCAGTTCTCCAAGCGCTAGCTGCACCCACTGACCGCCGCCGCCGATTCCATCCCCATCATTGAGCAGGTTCGCGCCGCCCGGCGCGAGTCCGCCGTGCCATGGGCGCGGGCGAGCGACACGGTCGCGGTGCTTACCCGGCACGGCGGCGCCGCGGGTACCTACTACGTGGCGCGCGAGGTGCTGGCCGAAGCCGCGCTACGCCCGGGAGATGCCGTAACCGCCGCCGCGCTGGCGGAGTTGCAGCGCCGTTCGGAAACGGTGCTGGCGCAGCGGCGCGCACTGGCACTCCTGGCGCGGGCCATGCACAGCCGCCGCGCGCTGGCGCGCAAGCTGACGCAGGGCGGATTCGGAGCGGCCGCGGTCGACCACACCCTGGCGCGGCTGGACGAACTGGGCTACCTGGACGACGCGGGATACGCCCGGTTGTGGGTGCGCAGCCGGGTGGCGCGCGGCGGCGACGGCCGCGGCAAGGTGCTCGCCGGCCTGCTGCGCTACGGCATCTCCCGGCCGGACGCGGCGGCCGCGCTGGATGCCGAGTATCCTCTGCAGCTGGAAGCCGAACTGTGCCGGCAGGTCGCGGCGCGCCTGCTGGATCGCCAGCCGGCGGACCGCCGCGCCGTCGAGCGCGCCGCCCGCCAGCTTGCCCAGCGCGGGTTTCCCGGCCGCCTGATCATCGAAGCGCTGCCGGAAGCGGCGCCAGGGGACGGCGGCGGCTACGCCGAAATGGAGTAGAACGCCTCGCGGCCGGCGAACGAAGCGGTGCTGTCGAGTTGATCCTCGATGCGCATGAGCTGGTTGTACTTGGCCAGCCGGTCGGAGCGCGACAGCGACCCGGTCTTGATCTGGCCGGTTTCCAGGGCCACTGCCAGATCGGCGATGAACGGATCCTCGGTTTCGCCGCTGCGGTGCGAGATCACGGCGGTGTAGCCGGCCTTCTTGGCCATCTCGACCGCCTCGAAGGTCTCGGTCAGGGTGCCGATCTGGTTCACCTTGATGAGGATCGAATTGCCGCACTGCTGCTCGATGCCGCGTCGCAGCCGCGTGGTGTTGGTTACGAACAGATCGTCACCCACGAGCTGCACGCGGCGGCCGATGGCGGCGGTCAGCGCGCGCCAGCCTTCCCAGTCGTCCTCGCTCATGCCGTCTTCGATCGAGATGATCGGGTAGCGGTCCACCCAATCGCGCCAGAACGCCACCATCTGTTCGGCGGTCAGTTCGCGTCCGTCCGACTTCCTGAACACGTAGCGCTGCCGGTCGGCGTCATAGAACTCGCTGCTGGCCGGATCGAGCGCGATCATGAAGTCGGCCCGCGGCTCGTAACCCGCCTGCGCGATGCTGGTCAGGATCAACTCGATCGCTTCCTCGTTCGACTTCAGGTTGGGGGCGAAGCCGCCCTCGTCGCCGACGCCGGTGGCGTGGCCCTGGCTGCCGAGCACCTGCTTCAGGGTGTGGAACACTTCCGCCATCATGCGCACCGCGTCGCGGATCGAGGCCGCGCCCACCGGCACGATCATGAACTCCTGGAAGTCGACCGAATTGTCGGCGTGCGCGCCGCCGTTGATGATGTTGGCCATCGGCACCGGCAGCAGGGACGCGTGGTAGCTGCCCAGATACCGGTATAGCGGAATCTCCAGCGTCGCCGCCGCGGCGCGGGCGGTGGCCAGCGACACGCCGAGGATCGCGTTGGCGCCCAGGGACGACTTGTTGTCACTGCCGTCGAGCGCGATCATGGTGCGGTCTACGTCGACCTGATTGAGGGCGTCCAGGCCGACGATCTCGGTGGCGATGCGGTTGTTGACGTGCTCCACCGCCCGCAGCACCCCCTTGCCGAGGAAGCGCTCGGCATCGCCGTCGCGCAACTCCACCGCCTCGTGCTCGCCGGTGGATGCGCCGGACGGGACGGCGGCGCGGCCGAGCGATCCGTCTTCCAGGATCACGTCCACCTCCACGGTGGGGTTGCCGCGCGAGTCCATGATCTCGCGTGCCTCTACGAACTCGATATCTCTCACTCGTTGCCTCGCCGCGAACCTAAGCACCGCCCCGAGAGCGTGTCAACCGCGGGCCGTGCCATCCGTGCCATCGGTGTGACATGGCGGATCTTGCCGGATTCGGGGTGCCACCGTACCTTCGTAATATGGAGTTCGAGCTTTCGCCTGAGGTCTTCGACCAGATCATCTTCACCATGGAAGATCAGAGCTTGAACGGGTACATCCATCGCCGTACCGGCGAGCTGGTGCAGCGACCGCCGGACGACCCGGCCGAGTTTTTGCCGCTGCCGCCATGGAAACCGGTCGATGGTTTCTCCCTCATGGAACGGTTCGTGGCGGCGGTGTCGAATCGCCACTTCCGCCAACAGCTCCGCGTCGCATTGGCCACCGGCAAGGGCGTGTTCCGCAGCTTCAAGAACGTGCTCAAGCAGAGCCGCGACCTGGAGCGGCGCTGGTACCGGTTCAAGGAAAACGAAATGCGGCGCGTGGTGGTGGACTGGTACAACCAGGAACGGGAAGCCGCCGGCCTGGAACGCCTGGGTCCGGAGCCGGAGGAGACCGACGATCTGACGATCTCCGACTTCGTGGTGGTTGCCGCCACGCCGATGCACCTCGACGGTGCGCACGTGGCGGACGTCGAGGCGCTGATGGAGCTGCGCCAGGCGCCCGTACAAGGCCTGGGCAGCTACCTCGAGCAGCGCCGCTGCGAACTCGCCGCGCCCGGTTCGCATCTGGTGGTGGCGTGCGCGCCGCACGATGAAGTCGTGGGCATGGCGTGGGCGCGGGCATCCGACGCCGGCGAGTGGGAGTTGATCCAGCTTGCGGTGATGCCCTACTACCGCGGACTCGGACTGGCCGCCCGCCTGCTGCAGACCCTCGCCGATCGGGCGGAGGAACACGGCGTGGCAACGCTCCGGGCTCAGCTCGGCGAGGCCGTCTTCGGGGTGCGCGGACTGCTGGAGAAAGTAGGCTTCACCGTCGATTCGCTGCAGCTCAAACTGCCGCTCACCGTCGGCGCCCCGGAAACCCCACTAGCCAGGAAACCGGCGGCTGGCTAGCGGCTTCCGACGGCGCAGCGCAGCGCGCGGTGTTGGCCGCAACGGCAGTCGCAGGCCGCCGCGCCGGGTGGCGTCACCGAGCAGCGGCGCGGCGTGTGCAGTGCGAACGTGGGGGATGCCACGCGAGCGGCCCGGCGCCGGGCTGCAGGTTACCGGTGCCCGTTGCCGATGTCGCCGAGCGGCAGTATCGCCTGTGCCGCGGGCGCATCGGTCCGGCTTGGCGCAGTCGGCCGCTGGTGGTCCGGGCCGGTGGCGACGGTGAGAATGCGGGCGCCTGCGCCGGCCGCGGCCAGCGCCGTGGCCGCCGCCTCGGCGCCGGCCATGCTCCAGGCCACCGCGCCGCTGCCAGTGTCCGCCGTCGCGGCGGCCGGCTGCAGCGCCCACACCCGGCCCGGCGGGACTGACTGTGCCGCGTCCTCGAGGTGCGCCGTGAGTTGCTGCAGCGCGGCGGGTGCGAGGCTTGGCGCGGCCGGATCGACCGCTTCGCCGCGGTGCTCGAACCAGGCCAGTACCAGGACCGGCGCCGCTTCGCCGACCGCCGCATCGGCGACCAGCAGCGCCACGGGCGTGCCACGCCGGTGCAGCACGCCGGCTACGGCCAGCGCCCAGTCGGTCGCGCTGCCGGCCAGCGTCGCCAGCGTGTGGGCCGCCGTCTGCAGGCAGCGCCCGCCGGCGACCACGTCGGCGAGCCGCGCCACCCGGTCGAGCAGGCGATAGGGGGACAGCCCGGGCGGCGCCGGCAGCGCCGGGGCGGTGGCCGCCGCGGTCAGATGCCAGCGCAGGAACGCGGCGTGAGCGGCGCCGGCGGGAGTCGCCGCGGCTTGCTCCGGCAGGCAGCGCTCCGGCGTCACGGCGAGCGGCAGGGCGCTGAGCACCGGCGCGGCGTCAGCTGTTGGCGCGGCGCTCAGCCACAGCGTGGTTTCGTGCGCCACGCCGGTGCTGCCGGATCCGGGTGCGGCGTAGAGTTGGACCGGCACCGTCGCCTGTTCGCCGGCTGCCATGGCCGGTGCGGCGACCGTTGTTGCGGCCGTCGCCCCGGCGATGCCGAGCTCGATCGCCGCGGGCTCCCGGTCACGTCCGGCGTTGCGTATGGTCAGCTCGAACGGATGTGTCTCGTAGTAAGCGCCGAGCGCGGGGTGGTAGCGGCCGGGCGCGATGCGCGGCGCCAACGGCGGCTCCCCGTACAGCGCGTGCTCCACGGTTTCGCTGAGCTGTTCGATGGCGGCCGATCGTTGCTCGACGCCGTCCGCCAGCGGATCGGCCGCGTGCCAGTGCTTGAGATGGCGGCCGGCGGCGGTCAGCAGCAGCGCGGCGGTTTGCGGCTGGCGCCGCTGCCATGCACGCTCGGCGGCGTGCATGGCACTGTCCGTGAGGGCGGCGGCCAGCGCGCCCGGCTTCGGGGCGGCGGCGGACGTCAGGTGCGGGGCAGCCGCCGGCTCCGGCTGCTCGGTGAACCGATGCACGCTGCCGGTGCTGCGGTCGAGCAGCAGAAACGCGCCCCGCTCCCCGCCGGCGGTCAGGGTGAAGGCTTGCGGCAGCCGCTGCCGCGGTTGCGTATGCAGCAGTCGCAGCGCCCAGCGCGGCATACCGCGCCGGTCCACGCTCCACACCGCGCGTTGCGATCCGATCAGGAACTGTCCGCCGGCGGTGATTGCGAGCGCTTGCACGCCGGCCAGCTCCTGCGCCGGCAGCAGCGGAGTAACCGCCAGGATCTGGCGCACGCCGCCGCCGCCGGTTGCGGCGAACGCGCGCAGGCGGTGCTCGCGCGGGTCGAATGCCCACAACGCGCCGCCGCTGCCAGCGGTGGCGGACGGCGCCAGACTGCCGAGCGGCAGGCGCACGGCGCCGGCTTCGGCGGCGCCGTAGCCGCGCACGATCACCTTCCCTGACTCATGCCACGCCGCGGTGCCGTCCGGGGCAACGGCCAGCAGGGTGGCGGTGGGCGCCGCGCTTTGCAGCGGCTCGGCGAACAGGTCGGTCGCGCCGGGTGGGCTGCGCGGCGCCTGCTCCGGTGCGACGACAACCGGGTCGCCGCTCCACGGATCCAGCACGACGCGGCCGTCCTGCAGCGGGTACAGGTTCCGCCACGGTGCGGCCGCTGCCGGCGGACCCTCGCGCCAGGTAAGCCATACCGCCGTGTCCGGGACAATGTCGAACCGGTGGCCGAGGGCGACCGGGCCATCCGCCAGCAACACCAGCACGCCGCCGGCGTAGGCCGCCGCCGCCTGCACGTCGTGGCCGGCCACGGGACGCTGCAGCAGCCGGGCCAGACCGGCTGCGGGCAACAGCGCGCCGCGGACCGGGGCAGTGCCCAGGTCGCGCAGGTGGGGAAACCGGCGTGCTTGCGACCACAGCAGGAACCCGTCGCCGGCCGCGGTGGCGGTGACCGCGCCCAGAGATCCGGCCGGCAGCCAGGAACTGCGCACCCCGAGCGAGCGACCGCGCTCCACCAGCTCGCTGCGCAGGTGCAGGCCGCGGTCGGTCGCGGTCAGCGACAACAGCAACTGTGCCGCCGCCGGCGCCGCGCCGCCGGTCGCGACGCGCGCGGCGACCGCGGCGCCGTACCACTCGCCGAGCAGCCATGCCACGCTGGCGGCGAGCCGGTCGCCGGACAGTTTCGCCACGGCGCTGGAAGCGGTCACGGTCACGGTAGCCGGCCGCTCCGCCGCCGGCTGCTGCTGCTGGGCCGGCAGCGCGGCCCCCACCAAGAGGAGCGCCCCGCACAACAAGCGCCAGCCGGTGCGGCGCCATTGGCCGATCCCGTGCGTCCACTCGGAGTGTTTCGCAATCCGCGACCCGCCGAGTGCGGCGTCCGGCATGTGCGCACCGCCCCCGCCGCGCCCGCACGCCCGGTCACGCCGCCCGGCACTATGGCCGCAGGACAGCGCAGCCGGCCTGCGGCCGCCGCGCCCGCCGCCGGCCACCCGCATCACGGCATCGTGCGCAGCCCTCCGGCGCCGGCTGCAACTCGCCACCAGGGACACCCTATCCCCAGCCAGCGGCGCGCAGCGCGTCCTCGGCGGCGCCGCGCTCGCTCCACGGCCGCGCCCCGTCGGGACCGATCATCGAGGCCTCGTGGCCCTTGCCGAGCAGCGCCACCACGTCGCCGCGGCGCGCCGCCGCAACGGCGCGGGCGATGGCGGTGCGCCGGTCCACCTCCAGGATCAGGTCATCCCCGTCGCTGCGCCCGGCGCATCCGGCCGCGATCTGGCGCACGATCGCGGCTGGGTCTTCGCCGCGGCAGTCTTCGTCGGTAAGCACGATCAGTGCCGCATATTGGTCGGCGACCCGGCCCTGCATCGCCCGCTTGTCGAGGTCGCGTTCTCCCGCCGAGCCGAACACCGCGATCACCCGCCCGCCGCGCTTGCGGGCGTCCTCGGCGAGCAGCGACAGGGTGGCACGGAACGCTTCCGGCGTATGCGCGTAGTCGACGATCAGCCGGAACGGCTGCCCCAGGTCCACCTCCTCCAGGTGCCCGGGCGGTAGCCGCAGCGCGGCGATCGGGCCGCTCAACTCGGCCGCCCGCACGCCGCACTGCCGCGCCACCACCGATGCCGCGGCCATGCAGTTCTCCAGGTTGAACCGGCCGCGCGCGGCCAGCGCCGCCGGCGCCGCCTCACCGTCCAGATGCAGCGTGAATCGCAACGCCTCGCGGCCGCCCCGTGCGGCGCCGTCGACGCCGGCTAGGCACGCCCACGGTTCGCCGTCCGCGGCGCCGGCATCGGTGACGCCGAAGGCGTACACCGGACGGGTGGTGACGGCGCGTACCTGTTGCAACAAGTGCGGCGGCGCGACCGCGCATCCGCCGCCGCGCAGGGCGCGAAACAGGTTGAGCTTGGCGGCGAGATAGGCCGCCGCCGTGCCGTGCAACTCCAGATGGTCGTGGCTGAAGCTGGTGATGACGCCGCTGTCGAAGCGCACGTCGGCCAGCCGCTTGCTGCCGCCGGCCAGCGCCCACGACGACGCCTCGACCACGGCGGTGCGCAGCCCGGCGTCCACCATGGCGCGCAGCGCCGCGTGCATCTCCACCGCCAGCGGCGTGGTGACGTGTTCGGGGTTGGCCACCAGGCCGGCGCCGTAATCGACCCCTACCGTCGAGATCAGCCCAGCCGGCACCTGCAACGCGCGCAGCAGGTCGTAGACCATCCAGGCGGTGGTGCTCTTGCCGTTGGTCCCGGTGACCCCCACCATGGTCAACTCGCGGCCGGGATGGCCGAAGAAACACGCCGCGGCCGCCGACAGGGCCGCCACCGGGTCGGCGACGCGGATCCAGGTGACGCCGACCCGATCCTCGCGCAACCGCTGGCTGCCCGGCTCGCGGCCATGCACCACCGCCACCGCGCCGGCCGCCACGGCGCGGTCGATGAACCGGTGGCCATCGACGTGCGCACCCGGCTGCGCCACGAACACCGCGCCGGGACGCACGGTCCGGCTGTCGTAACAGATCGCCGTGACCGGCCGATCCACACGCCCGCGGACCGCGTCGGGCCGCAACGCTGCCGCCAGCCGCGCAAGCGGTAGCGGATTCATCTGCCCGCGTGCGGGGAGACCGGCCGCTGGCGGTGCGCTAGTCGTCTCGCGAGAGCTGCCCTTCCTTTCTGTACAGATACTTGAAGAACTCGGCGTCGGTGGTTAGCGTCTTGCGGAAGCGCGGCATCAACGTCCGGTAGGCCTCGATCGCCTTCCAGAACTCGTAGAACTCCGGATCCTGGTTGTACGCCTCGGAGTAGATGTTGGCCGCCTGCGCGTCGGCATCACCCTTGATCTCCTCCGCCTGGCGGCGCGCCGCCGACAGGACCACGTTCAACTCGCGCGAGCGCTGTCCGAGCCAGTCCGCCTTCTGTCCCTCGCCGTCGGAGCGGAATGCCTGGGCGATCTGATTCCGGTCGGCAATCATGCGATTGTAGACGCTCTCGGTCAGGTCGTCGGAGTACTTGATCTGGCGAATGACCACGTCGATCAACTCGATCCCGAACTGCGGAATCAGCCGGCGCGCTTCGCTGAGCACCTGGTCGGACAACCGACTGCGTCCCGTCTGGATCGCCGGGAAGGTGACCTGGGTGAACGTGTCGACGATCACGCTGTCGTCGATCTCGTTCTCGGCACCCGCCGTGGCGAACACGTTGCGCCGCTCGATCTCGTTGATCACGTCGGAGTTGCGCACCGCCTCGGTGAGCGGGTTGCGGGAAATGATCTTGCGCACCTCCGAATCGATGATGTCGTCGAGACGCGAGGCTGCCTGATCGGTCGAGGTGACCGATTCATAGAACAGCTTCGGGTCGGTGATCCGCCAACGCGCAGTGGTATCTACCCAGATGAACTGGTTCTCCTCGGTGGGGATGCGCTGCGCGGCACCGTCCCACGACAGGATCTTCTCGGGGAATTTCACCACGCGATCGATCACCGGGGTTTTCAGCTTCAGCCCGGCCTCCTGATGGGTCGCGACGATCCGCCCGAACTGGAGCAACACCGCCTGCTCGCCCTCCTGCAGCGTCCACAGCGGGCCGAGCATCAGGAACACGATGATGAAGAATACGGCGACGACGCCTACGGTTACGCCTTTTTTCACTGGGTAGCTCCTTGGAAGGTGGGAACGAGGTTCTTCAGAGGAATGAAGTTGTCGAGGTTGCGGTCGATCAGGTCGGTCCCGTCCGCGGCCAGAAATACGTTCTCGAACATCTCGTAGTAGAGGCGGGCGCGGGTTACTTCCGGGTTGCGCGCGTACTCCTCATATACGGCGCGGAACCGGGCCGTATCACCCCAGGCGCGGTTGACGCGCTCCTCGCGATAGCCCTCCGCCTCCTGGATGATCTGTGACGCCTGGCCGCGGGCGCGCGGAATTGCCTGGTTGTAGGCTTCCTTGCCCTCTTCGATGAAGCGGCTGCGATCCTGAATCGCCTTGTTCACGTCCTCGAACGCGTTCTGCACGGCGCCCTTGGGCGGCACGATGTTCTGCAGCTTGAGGGCGGTCACGCGAACGCCCAGCTCGTAGGAGTCGTAGATCTGGTTCATCCGTTCCTGGCCGATGAACTCGATGTTTTCGCGTTCGGCTCCGATCACGTCAAGGATGGCGCGATCGCCAACCAACTGGTTGATCACCGACTGCGAAATGTCGCGCAGCGTCTTTTCCTGATCGAGCACGTTGAACAGATACGATTCCGGGTCGACGATGCGGTACTGGATCGACCACTCGACGTCGATGATGTTCAGGTCTCCGGTCAGCATTATCGATTCGCCGGGGAAATCCTGCGCCGAGAACACGGTTTGAATGCCGGCGCGCTCCGTGCGGTAGCCGAATTCCAGCTTCTTCACCTGCTGGGTCTCGACGTTGATGTTGCGGTCGATGCCGAACGGCAGCTTGAAGTGCAGACCCTCGTCGGCGGTGCGCTGGAATCTCCCGAAGCGAAGCACCACCGCGGTTTCCCGCTGATCCACTACGAATACGCTCGACACTACTGTTGCGAATAATACGACGACTCCGATTACTACCCCGACGGCGCGCGGGCTGAAGTTGCCCGCCATGCGCGCCGGAGTCACGTCACGTTCTGCCATGACTGCCCCCTGGGATGCCTGTCCACCTGGCGCGTTGATTCGCATTGTGGCAGACGGCTCTGCGGTCACGGTGAACGTAGCGCGCCAGGGCGGGTGAGTCAAGAATCGACGACACCTTAAGCGGGGGTACCCTTGAAAATGTTAACCTCGGTATTGACTTTTACAAGGGCAGGAGCGATCCTGTTCCTTACATGACCAGCAACGACGACGTGCGTGACGGGTTGGCGGCGTGTCCGGTGTGTGCGAACGAGCTATTGATTCAGGAGTATCGCTGCCGGGGCTGCGGGGTGGTTCTGAAAGGCGCATTCCGCCGCTGCGAGTTGTGCGCCCTGCCCGAGGAGCTACTCCACTTCGTGGGGGTGTTTCTGGAGGTGGAGGGCAACTTTCGCAGCGTCGAGCGCCGCCTCGGCATCTCCTATCCAACCGTGAAGGCACGCCTGGCGAGCGTCAACGCCCGGCTGGCGGAGGCGCGCCTGCGCGCCGACGCGGGGCCGGCGCCGGCGGAGCCTGACGATGCGGCCGGGCGCGGCGAGCGGCTGGCGCTGCTGCGCGAGGTACGCGCCGGACGTATCAGCGTCGACGAGGCCCTGCGTGGACTGCGCTGACCGCACTGCGCCGACGTGCTGAGTGTGATGCGATGAGGAGGACTACATGATTATCGCGCTGCCACTGCCGGAACAAGATCCGATCCTTGAGATAGCGTTGCGCAACACCAGCCTGGAGGTCGCGCCGAGCGCTGACGGCAGCGCATCGGCGCGCTTCATTGCCGCCGGCGAGGACAGCCCGCAGGATACCGGCGAGCGGTTTGCCGTGCGCACCGGCGAGTCGGACGACGGCGGACCGCCGGTCGTAAGCGTGGAGGAGCAGCGGCTCGATGACGCGAGCAGGGGATGCCTTTTGGTGCACGTGCCGGAGCAGACGCGCCTGCGGTTGCGCAGCCGCAACGGCGGCATCGAGGTGCGCGACCTCGCCGGCCAGTTGCACGTGCGCACGCGCAACGGAGCGATCAACGTTCGCAACAACCGCGGCCTGGTGAGCGCGGCGGCAGCCAACGGCGCCATTCACCTGTGCGCCGTGTCCGCCGCGAGCGTGGATGTTGCCGCCGCCAACGGCTCGGTCAACCTGAGCGACATCGAGACGCCGCGGCTGCGCGTGTCCACTTCCAACGGCCGCGTGCGCGTGGCAGGCGCTCGCATCGGCGGCGGCACGGTGCGCAGCGCCAACGGCCGCATCGCGCTGCAGATTGCGCCGCTTGCCGCCGCCGCCGGCGGCCCCGACGCGCCCGACCCGGTGGCCGAGCCGGCCGCGGCTGAGGACAGCGACGGCGGCGAGGGCCGGCTGATGGTCTACTCCGCCAACGGACCGGTCACGGTGGCGCTTCCGGAGCGCATCAACGCGACCGTCAAGGCGCGCACCGGCGGCGTGCTGCGCAATCACCTCGGCAGTGCCCGTAGCCGCACCGACCGCTCGGTGACCACGCTGCAGTTCGGCGACGGCGAGCCGGAGCTGCTCATTCTGATCAACAATCTGCGAGGAGGTATCGAGGTGACCAAACATGGCGATTTCGAATCGGGCAGCCGCACCGCCCAGGAGGAGGCGTTCTCCGATGACGATGCGCGCCATCACGGCGTCTGGTTCGACATTGATTTCAGCGAGGAGTTCCCCCGTTTCATGCGCGACATGAAGGAGTTCGGCATGAAGTTCGGGCGCCTCGGCGAAGAAGTGTCGCGCGAGATGCGCCGGGCATTCCGGTTCGGCGGCGCCGAGGGCGAGCGCCACGGTCCGCGGCCCGGGCACGCGGAGCGCTCCGAGCCGGCCGGCGACGCGGCCGGCGCCGCGCGCCGCGGCGATACCGGCGCCGAGGTGAAGACCGTGCTCGACCTGCTGAAGGAGGGCAAGATTTCGGTGGAGGAGGCGGAGCGGCTGATCGCCGCGCTGCGGCACTAGCGCCCCGCAACCGTCGCCTGCGGCGGCCGTTTCCGGCCCAACCGGCCTACGCTGAGAGCCTGCCGCAACCCGACAGGCTCCCAGCGGCCCCGCAACCGTCGCCTGCGGCGCCGCTTCCGGCCCAACGCCACCGGACGCCCGCTCCGGCAGCGTCCCGCCGGGGCTGCGCCCGCCCGGACAACCACGCGGCCACCGGGCCGGAACCGGGCCGGCGCCCGCCGTAGCGGGGCCGGCGCCGCGACGGTAAGATGCGCCATGGCGGACGCTCACGCAATTGCCCTCGACGAGTTGCAGCCGGGCGACGAGTTGCTGCAGAGTGCCTTGTGGGCCCGTTTCAAGGAACGGTTCGGGTGGCGGGCGCGGGCGTTGCGCTGGACGGCGGCCGGTGGCGGCGGCACGCTGCTTGCGTTGATCCGCTCGACGCCGTTCGGCGCGTTGGCATACGTGTCCGGTGGGTTGCCGCTGCCTGGCGAGGGATCCGGGGCCGCGCTGCTCGACCGGCTCGCGCCGCTCATCGCCGCGCCGCGCCGGGCTGTGCCCGCTGGCGCCGCCGCCGGTCACGGCGGCCCGCGGCCAACGCTGGTGCGCTACGACCTCGCGTGGCCGGCGCCGGCCGGCGAACCGCCGCCGCTGTCCGCCACTGGGCGCCTGCGCCGCGCTCCGGTGGACGTGCAGCCGACCAGCACCGTGATCGTCGATCTGGCCGCCTCCGAACAGCGGCTATTGGCGAGCATGAAAACCAAGACCCGCTACAACATTCGTTTGGCGCAGCGGCGCGGCGTCGCGGTTGCCGTCAACCCGGCCGCGGCCGCGCTCGGCGCGCCGCTCGCCGAGTGGTACCGGCTGTATCGGGATACCGCCGTGCGCCACCACATCACGGCGCACGGCGAGCGTTATTTCGCCACCCTGTTCGCGCTGGCCGCGGAAGCGGCGGAGCAGGAGCCGGATCTGTATCTGATCTCGGCAAGCCACGACGGCGAACCGGTGGGCGGCATCGTGGTCAGCGTCTGCGGGCGCATGGCGCGCTACCTGTACGGCGCGTCGACGCTGCGCCACCGCTCCCTGATGGGCAACTACGCGTTGCAGTGGGCGGCGATGCGGCTGGCCCGCGACCGCGGCTGCCTGGCCTACGACCTGTACGGCATCTCCCCGTCCGCCGACGCCGACCACCCGTGGGCCGGCCTGTATCGGTTCAAGACCGGCTTCGGCGGTACCATCGTGCACCGCTGCGGTTGCTGGGACTCCGTGGTACGGCCGATCCCCTACCTGCTGTTGCGCCGCGCGGAGCTGCTGCGCCGCGACTACTACGCTCGCCTGCGGCCCCGGCTCGCGCGCCTGCGCGGGCGGCCGCCGGCAGCGCAGGCACCCGGCACGGTCAGCCAGTGACGCGCGAAACCCGGAAACGGGCGGCTGGACGACCGCCGCCGCCGGCGCAGCGCCGTGCGCAGAACTGGCGGCAACGGTAGCGGGCCGGCGGCTACCTCGTCGGCGTCGCGACCGGGCAACAGAGCGGGGCGCGCGGGCAGCAACGCGCGGGACGCCACCTCAGCGTCGCGGGCTGGCGCCGCTATGCAGACCAGAGGCGCGGCCACTCGTTACGCCGGCGACCCGAAGACCGCTGCACGGGTTCGTCGGGGCGTAGCGCTCGGTCACGGGCGCGCACCGGGTTGCCCGGCTCCCGTGACCTCTCGCACCGCGTCCTTGAACGCCTGGCCGCGTTCGAATTCGTGTGCGAACATCCCGAACGAAGTGGCGGCCGGCGAGAACAGCAGCGTGCCGCCGGGACCGGTTGCCGCGAGCGCCTCGCGGACCGCGTCGCGCAGGTCGCCGAATGGACCGCGGATGGCGGCGCCGCTGCCGGTGAGTTCCGCGGCGAGCTTCCCGGTCGCGGTGCCGGCCAGCAGCACAACCGTTTCCACCTGCTGCAGTCCCGCGCGCAGCACGCCGAAATCGAGCTGCTTGTCGTTGCCGCCGGCGATCAGGGTCACGGGTGCCGGGAACGCCGCCAGGGCGGCCGCGGTGGCGTGCGGCATGGTGGCCGCCGAGTCGTTGACGATGTGGATGCCGCGCCACTCGGCGACGCTCTCGAGGCGGTGTTCGAGGCCGTCGAAGTCGGCCAGCGCGGCGACCGCCGCCGGCAGTTCGCGCACGCCCACCAGGGCGGCGACGCCGAGTGCCGCCGCCGCGAGGTTGAGCAGGTTGTGCTCGCCGCGCAGCCGTGCGTCCGGCAGCGCCAGCGGGCCGACCTCATCCTGTTCCGGATCGCATAGCCGCAGCCGGCCGCCGTCGACCTCCGCCCCCGCGTGCCCGTCCGGCAGGGTGCCGGCCGGTCGCTTGCCGGACGCCAGGTGCCACACTCGTGCGGCCGGCGGCCGCTCGACCCAGCGCCAGGTGCCCGCGCCGAACAGCGCCCGGTCGGTCGCGCGCTGGCCGGCAAAGATGCGCAGTTTGTCCGCGGCGTAGGCGCGCATCGACGGATAGCGGTCCTGGTGGTCGGGCAGGATGTTGGTCAACAGCGCGACCCGCGCGCGCAACAGCGCCGCATCGGGCAGGTCGCCGAGCTGCCAGGAGGAGAGCTCCAACACCACCGGCGTGGCGGGCGCGAGGCGGTCGGCGAACGCGAGCGGCGACACGGTGATGTTGCCGCCGAGGCGGGCGCCGGGATGCCAGCGGCGCAGCGCGTGGTGGACGGCGGCCGCCGTGGTCGACTTGCCCTTGCTGCCGGTCACGGCGAGCACCGGAGTGTCGGGGTGCAGGCGGCGAAACAGGGAGATGTCGTTCTCCACCGGCGTGCCGGCCTGCCGGGCGGCTTGCAGGAAGCGCGAGCCGGCCGGAACGCCAGGGTTCTTGATCACCAGGTCGGCTGCGGCAAAATCGCGTTCCTCGTGGCGGCCGAGCACCAGCCGCACCGGACCGGCAAGCCGGTCCAGCGACGGCCTGAGCGCCGCTTCGTCGCGCAGGTCGGTAACGGTGACGCGTGCGCCGTGCCGGATCAGGAACTGCGCCGCGGCCAGGCCGCCACCGTGCAGGCCGAGCCCCATCACCGTGGCGCGCATCCCGTGCAGGTCGCGCGCCGCGGTTATCGCGGCGTGCTGTTCACCCGCTCGCCGCATCGCGCCTAGCGATCGCTCGGCGGCGGGTCCAGCGGCTGCAACTCGAAGATCACCCAGTCCTCCTTGTCCTGGCGGAGGAACACCCGTTCGCTGGTCGGTATGCCTTGCTGCGGCGTGCCCGGCGGGTCGTCGCCGTCGGCGCCACCCAGGCGCCACATCAGGTAGGAGACGCGGAACACCGGCTGCGGCGCACCCTGTTCGGCCACGATCTGCAGCGCCGAGGGGCCGTACAGGGAGCGGTCGGGCGGCAGTTCCGGTTCGCCGGCGGCCGCCCATTCCGCCGCGTTCACGATGTGACTGCGGCCTTCGTAGCCCTGCGCCACCCGTGACACGACGAACAGGTTCACCGCCTCATTGATCAACGCCTTGCCGGCGTCGCCGACCACCGCGTCTTCCATGGTGGTGTGGTCGAGCGCTCCGATGCTGGCGTAGAACGCCTCCACCACCTGGCGCGGCGAGTAGCCGCGGGTGGAGCGCGGCTTGAACTGATTGGCGATGATCGAGCCGAGCAGGCCGCCCACGGCCGCCACGATGACCGCCGCCACCACCATGGTGCGCAGGTTGCGCTGCAGGAACACCCGCCGGCGGAATGCCTGCGCATACCGGTGGCGCAGCGCCGCCGCCGCCGCCCGCAGGCGCTCGGCTTCATCCGCGGCCACGGCCACCGCCGCCACCGTCTCTCTCTCGCGCGCCAGCATCGCCGGCCAGTCGGCCAGCGGCGGGCGCGCTTCGTGGCGCTGCGGGTGCAGCGCGCGGGCGATGAATGACGACAGCTCGGCGCTGCAGGCGGGCGCCAGCAGCCGCGCCGGCACCACGTCGAGCCGGCGCATCTGGTCATGCAGCTCCTCCTCGCGCGGCGCCGGAAACGGATACTCGCCGGTGATGGCGCGGTAGCTCAGAATGGCGAGCATCACGCCGCATCCCTGTTCGCCGCCCAAGTCGGGATGGTTGATGCGCTCTGCCGCGGCCACAATGGCGGCCGGCGAGTGGGTTTCAGTGAGCTGCCGGATCACCGCCGGCGGCAGGATCAGCACGCCGCCGGTGGCCAGCAGGTGGATGCCGTTGAGCTGCAGCGGCTGCTGCGCCAGCCCGTCGCGCGCCAGGCGCGCCAGCGCGGCGGCGACTCGCGCCACCGCGGCGAGCGCGTCGGCCGGGGCCCGCTGCAGTGCCGAGACCAGCAGCTCGCCGTCGACCCAGGGACCTGCCACCAGCAGTGTTTCGCCGCGCCGCACGTAGCCGCTGAAGCGCCAGGGCCGCACCTCTTCGCCATGCACGATCCAGCCGGCGGACTGCTGCAGGGCGCTGCGCTTGGCCAGGGAGCTGAGCTTGTCCGAGGCGCCGAAGGCGAGCAGCGCCTGTCCGCGGTCGGTGATCTGCTGGGGCGCGAGTTGGTCGAGTGAGGTGTGTTGCATGCGGATGCCGCCTAACCTACAGATTATCGCAGTCCGCCGCGGCGATGACAATGAAAGCGCCCTCCCGCGCCCTCCCGCGCCGTCACGGGCGTCCTGACAGCAACCGCTCGATGCGCTCCGGTTGCAGCTTGATGAACAGATTTCGCTCCCGCATCGGAATCACGCGGCCGGCCTCGGCCGGTGTGCCGCCGCGCCCGCGCGCCCCCGGCCGGCGCAGATACTTCACCTGCGTGTAGTACACGTCGGCGTGCCCGGCGGAGCGTGCCTTGCTGAAGAACACGGCCAGGCTGCCGGCATCGAGCAGCGTCTCCAGCGGCACCGACCGCGCGCCGCTTTGGCGCACGAACACGTGCGCGCCCGGAAAGTCACGGCAGTGGAACCACCAGTCATTGCCGCGTGCGGCCCGCAACGCCGCATCGTTCTGCGCCGCGCTGCGCCCCACCAGGAGCGTGAATCCGCCGCTGACGAACTGCCGCACGCCGGCCGGCGCACGCGCCGCAGCAGCACCGCGTGCCGGCGGAGCCGCCGCGCCCAGGGTCCCGGCGCCGGACTGCCGCGGCATTACGGGCGCATCGCCGGCTTGCGCCGCCGCCAACTCCCGCTCCGCTTGCGCGAGCCGCGCGCCGGCGCTCGCCAGCCGCTGGCGTGCTCGCTTGGCGCGCTCGAAGTAGTGCTGCGCATTCTCCGCCGGCGTCAGGTCGGACGCCAGATCGATCGCGGTCGAGCCGCCGGTGTGGTAGTCGTCCACCATGACCTGGCGCGCCCCCGGCTCGATGCGCGCCAGGTTGGCGAGCAGCAGGTTGCCCAAGTGCTGCAGCCGCTCGTGGCCGCTCGCGGCTTCGCACTCGCGCCGCAAACGCTCGACCAGGCGTCCCGCGCGCCGCGCGTTGGCGGCGCGTGCGGCGGCCTCGAGCTGTGCCGCGCGCTGCGCGTCGGCGGCCGCTTCGAGCGCGGCGAAGTGGCGCTCCACGCGCAGATTGTAGGCGGCGTCCGGATCGCCGAACGCACGCACCGGGGCGTCACCGTGCCGGTCGCGGCGCGCCTGCAGAGCGGCCAGGTCGCGCTCGGGATGGAAATTGCCGCCGCTGATCTCGCCCCGCCGGGGGCGGCGATACAGGGCATCGAGTATGTATCCGCCGGTGTCGGTGACGATGCAGTTGGCGGCATTCGCCCACAGCCGGATCCAGATCAGCAGTTCGCGGTCGCCGCGCGCAACCTCCAGCTTGACGATCCGCTCGCCGGCCACCTGGACGGCGGCGCGAATCCGGCCCGAGCGCACGTGGGCGCGCATGAACGCGACGAAGCGCTGCGCGTCGCCGAGCTGGCGCGGCTGCAGCGCCAGCCGGTGCAGCCGGACATGCGGTCCGCCCAACGCGGCCAGCAACCAGAAGCGCCCGTGCCGCGGCGCGTACAGCTCGAACACCAGCCGCTGATGCGCCGGCTGGCGAACGTCGCGGATGAAGCAGCCAGCCAGGTCGAGCTCGGCCAGCACGGCGTCGATCTCGCGCCAGTTCAGTATCGCGCCGGCCGCACGCCCGTCACCCGCGCCAGCGCCGCCAGTCGCGGCCGGCGCGGTCACGCGGTCCGCACGGCGTCCAGGAAGGTCGTCTGGTCCGCCGCGCTGAAGAACAGCAGGTGCACCCGTTCCGGTAGCCGGTGGCCGGCCAGGATCTGCTCGGCGACGCCGAGCACCTCGGGCGCGGCCAGCGCCGGCGGGTAGCCGTACACGCCGGTGGAAACAGCCGGCAACGCCACCTCGCGCACACCGTGTTGCGCCGCCAGCAACAGGCTGTTGCGATAGGCGGCGCGCAGCAGCGCCGGCTCGCCGCGGTCGCCGCCGTGCCACACCGGCCCGACGGTATGGATCACGTAATCGACCTGCAACCGGCCGGCGCCGGTGATCACCGCCTCCCCGGTGGGCAGCCCGTCGGGGTAGCGCGACCGGCGGATCTCCCGGCACTCCTGGAGAATCCGCCCGCCGCCGCGGCGATGGATGGCGCCGTCCACGCCGCCGCCGCCGAGCAGCGAGCTGTTGGCGGCGTTGACGATGGCGCTCGGGGACACCCCGCGAAACGCGGTGATATCGCCATGGGATACCAGCAGGCGGCCATTGAGGAAGGTGACCATGACCGGCAGTGTGCCACAATCTCGCCGCGCAATGCGCCGTGCACTGCCTCACGTTCAGTAAACGAACGTAAGAGCGCGGTTCGGGACGGACGACTCGCGGCCAGCAGACGAGCCGCGGATGGCACTGATGTTGCTTTCTCCGGCCGGTATGCGACCGATAGATGTTCCCGTCAGGCGGCGCCGCCGCGGCGCCGCCGCCGTGATTCTGATGGCGCTCGCGTGCGCACAATCCGATGCGCAGTCGGCGCCTTCCGGCGTGGTGTCCGTGACGTCCCGCGTCGAAGTCAGCGCCACCCGATCGGCCGTGCGCACACGCCTGGAGTACGGCGCGCCCTGGGGGCGGGCCGGCGCCGTGGCCGCGATTGAGCCGGGCGCCGATCGTCCGCTGCTGGTCGCATCCGGACTGGACCTGCGGGGCGCGCTTGTCGGACCGGTCCGCCTGTCCGGCGCCTGGCGGGAGTTGGCGCGTCCGCTCGGCCACGGCGCCGGCACCCGCGTGTACCGCGAGCGCACCAGGCTGCTTCCGGACCGCGGCATCAGTCCGGGCCGGCTGCGCGGCGTGCAGCTGGAGCCGCTGCCCGGCCTGGTGCTGGCCGGGATTGTCGAGCCGGGGACGGCCGGCGGCGTACTTCCGCCTGCCGTTCTTGGCGTGGTGGCTGCCGTCGAGCCGCTGCCGGCGCTCAGTGTCGAGGCGTACACCGTCGTGCGCACCACGGTGCCGCCGGCGGCCTCGACCCGTTGGTTGCTGGCGGCGCCGCCGTTTCCGGGTGGCGAACTGTCCCTGGTCGGCGCGCGGGCCCGCGTCGCAGCCGGCGACGGCGAGCTGGCGGGCAGTGTCAATGTGTCGCTGGGGCCGCGGCTGCCGGCCGCGTTCCATGCCCGCCTGTCGGCGCGCGCACCGGTGCCGTTCGGCAAGCCGCACGGCGAGTTGGCCGCGGCGGTGGCGGCGGCGGGCCGGGAGTTCCGCGGCCTCGGCGGCGAAGCGCAGCATGCGGCGCTCGCCTGGGCGGTGCAGTTGAGCGGCACGGCCGGGCCACGGTGGCGGGTCGGGTACCGGTTGGCGGCGCGTGGCGAGGCGCCTGCGCCGACGCTGCAAACCGGCGCCGCAGGCGCGGCCGCGCCGCACACCGTGGAGCTGACGGTAACGCCGACCGTTCCGCTCGGCGCGGTGACGCTCAGCGGCGAGGGCGCAGTGCAGGCCGGCGCGGCGGGCGCCGTGCCCACGCTCGCAATCCGGGCGCGCGCGCGGCCGGGCACGGTCTCGATCAGGTGGCGAGGTGCGCCGGCCGGCAGCACGCTGCAGGTGGGCGGCGCCGCGCAGGCGTCTGCGCTCACCGTCGAAGCCGACTGGCGCGTCGCGTCCGCTCAGATCACGACGCGGCTGGCGGTCGAGGTGCGGCTGCCGCGGGGACGGCTGCGAATCAGCGCCGCCGGTCTCGGCGATCCGCTTCCGGATGGTCCGCGGCTCACCGTGACGATCTCGGTCGAGTCGTGAGACGCTGACCGTCGGCGCATCGCCCGCCACGCGCGCTGCGCACAAACCGCGCAGCGCGCGGGCGTGGGCGCGGGGGCCGGGGATCGGTTTGAACCCGGCCGGCGGGTCGGTGTACGCTCCGGCCAGACAAACCGCGATGACCGATTCTGCCACGGCACCCGGAAGATTCGAGATTTTCAATACGCTCGGCCGCAGCGTCGAGGAGTTCGCGCCTCGCACCGAGGGCACCGTGCAACTCTACGCCTGCGGGCCGACCGTGTACGATTACGCCACCATCGGCAATTTCCGCACGTTCATCTTCGTCGACGTGCTGCGCCGCACCCTCGCCGCGCTCGGCTACCGGGTACGCCACGTGATGAACATCACCGACGTCGGACACCTCGCCAGCGACGCCGACGAAGGCGAGGACAAGATGCTCGCCGGCGCGCGCCGCGAGGGCCGTACGGTGTGGGGTATCGCTGCGTTCTATACCGATCGGTTCTTTGCGGACGCGGACGCGCTGAACATCCTGCGTCCCGACGTGGTCGCCAGGGCCACCGACCACATCGACGACATGATCGCGCTGATCCGGCGTCTCGAAGCCCGCGGGTTCACCTACCTCGCCGGCGGCAACGTGTTTTTCGACGTCGCCCGTTTCGCCCGCTACGGGGAGCTGGCGCTGCTCGACCGGCAGCAGCTGCAGGCCGGCGCGCGCATCAGCATCGACCGCAGCAAGCGCAATCCGGAGGACTTCGGCCTGTGGTTCACCCGTTCCAAATTCGAGGACCAGGCGATGATCTGGGATTCGCCGTGGGGACGGGGCTACCCGGGGTGGCACATCGAGTGCAGTGCCATGGCGATGCGCTACCTGGCCGCGCAGTTCGACATCCACTGCGGCGGGATCGATCTGATTCCGGTCCATCATACCAACGAAATCGCCCAGGCGGAGGCGGCGCTCGGCATCGGGCCGGATGATCCGCAGCGCTGGGTCAACTACTGGTGCCACGGCGAATTCCTGCTGGTGAACGGGGCCAAGATGTCGAAGTCGAAAGGCAACTGGGTCACCATCGGCCAGCTCCAGGAGCACGGCTACGACGCGCTGGACTACCGTTACTTCGTGCTGGGGGCGCACTACCGGGCGCACCAGAACTTCACCATGCGCGCCCTGGATGCGGCGCGCGCCGGCCGCGCCGGCCTGGTGAGCCGGGTGGCGGAACTGGCGCGGGCAGCCGCCGTCGACGACCTGAGCGCGGTGACGGGAGGCGACTTCGCCCACCCGGCCGCCCGCGAGGCGTTCGCTCATGCGGCGCGCGATCTGGCGATGCCGCGCGTGCTCGCCCGCCTGTGGCAGTTGGTCAAGAGCGATGCCGGCGATCCCGAGTGCACCTTGCGGGCCGTCAAAGCGATCGATAGAGTGTTAGGCTTGAAGCTGATGCGATCGGCTGCGGCCGCGTTGGCGGACGCGGCGCAGTCCGATCCGGCGGTGGACGCGTTGGTGCGGGAGCGGGACGAGGCGCGCGGCCGGCGCGACTTCGCGCGCGCCGACGCGATTCGTGCGCAACTCGCCGCTCAAGGTATCGAGTTGCGCGACGCGGCTATCGGAACCGTGTGGCACCGGGCCGGCGCTAGCGGCGCCGTCCCGTCGCCGGAGGGAGACCGGTAGCGGCAGAGGTGTAACCTCCGGGCGTGCGGGTTGTTTTCTATGGTGCGATCAAAAACTGAACGGTGGTGGCGAGACGGCGATTTTGGCGGCATCTACCGCGAATTGTTTCCGCCGGTATTTCGGGTGGCATTTCGGATCGCAGGCGAACGCGGACTCGCGGAGGATCTTACTCATGAGGCATTTCTGCGCCTGTTGAACCGGGAAGCGCCCCTGCCGAGCGTGGACGAGACGAAGTACTGGTTGCTGCGGGTGGTGCGGAACCTGTCGCTGAACCACGAGAAGCGCCGCGCCCGCGAACGGCGCGCCGTCGGACGGCTTGATCGGGAAGGGACCGCGCTTGGGTTGCCCGCCGACGCGCCGCTGATGGCGGCTGCTACCAGAGATGCAGTACAAGAGGCGCTGAACGAATTGCCACACAACATGCGCACCGCAATCGTCCTGCGGGAATATGCCGGTATGAACTACCGCGACATCGGTTCGGTGCTCGGCATCAGCGAGGGCAACGTGAAGGTGCGCCTGCACCGGGCGCGTCGGCAACTGGCGAGATTGCTCGCCGACGGGGTACATCATGTGTCCTGAGGGCGTTCTCCTGTCCTCCTACGTCGACAGCGAGGTCGGCCCCGGCGGCGCGCGTCGTGTGGAGCGCCACATCGCCGAGTGCCGCGCTTGCCGCGAGCAGTTGCGCGCGTATCAGACGGTGAGTAACGCCCTGTTGGAGAGCTGCGAACCCGATGTCAGCGCCGCCGGCGACCGGATCTGGCGGCGACTCGATGCGGCGCGCGGCGAGTTGCGCCGGCACGCGTCGTTCTGGACCCACGGCGTACGGTTGCCGGCACCGGTGGCGGTCGCGTTGACGGCGGGCGTCACGCTGCTCATTACCAGCGTGGCGATGTGGGCGCGTGTCAACGACGCGCGTTTCGAGGTGCCCAGCCTCGGCGCTGCTGCCGTGGGCGCGGCCCCGGTCGGCGCGGCCGGCACCCTGTCGTTGCCGTGGCTGGAGCAGGGGGCTATCGTCATCCAGTTGCCGGAGGAACCGCAGTTCATTCAGCGCGGCATGCCGACGATTCTGCGCGAAGCCGAATTCTCCGAGGTGTCCGCGCAATCGGCGCCGCTGCCCCGAACGCAGTAGTCCAGGCCATGGCGGTGGGCATCGGGCAGGCAGTTGAGCGGTTTCGCCGGCCGGTAACGGCACTGCTGATCATTTCGGCGGCCGGGCTCGTCGGTGCCCAGGCGCCTCCGCAGAGCATGATCGAAAGCGCGCTGCGCTCGGTCCGCGATGACCAGTTGGAGATCAAGGTCGGCCTTTCGCTCACGCAGACGGAGCCGTTTACCAACTGGAATACGCAGCAGTCGGAGCTCACCATTCCGGGACGCGCGGTGAACGTCGAGGTCAACGGCAGCAACCTGCGCATCCGCGCGGTGTTTACCCCCTACCTTGGCGAGGACGGCGAGCTTGAGCTGGTGGCGCAGGGCCAGGTTTGGCTGGATGACGGCCCGGAGGCTCCGACCCGCTACGTGGCGACCTACCGCAGCGTGCCTCTGTCGCTCGGCGAGAAGCTGTTGTTCTTCCCGCTCGGAGTCGCCGAGGGCGTGGCCGACGAAGTCACCCTGAAGCTAGAGGTGGAAATTGTCCGCTACCAGCCGGAGCGCTCGAGGATGGCCACTACTGCGCCGTAGCGCTGTTCGTTGCGGGCGCCGCTGAGCGACCCGGTTCCGGCAATGTTCGCGTCACTGTCGCCGCGCGCGCGGGCCCTGGTTCCGGCCGCGGCACTCGCCGTACTGTTGGCGGTATTGCTGCTCGGCTCGCATAGCCGCCCGCCGGTGATCGAGGCCGCCGACCCGCGCATCGGTCACGGCGGCGATGTTCTGATCGTCACCGGGCGCGGCTTCGGGGCCGAGCGTGACGGCGGGCAGGTGCTGATCGCCGGTGTCGCGCCGACCAGCAGTGCGTATCTGGAATGGAACGGCGAACGGATCAGCGTACGAGTGCCGCCGGAGGTGCGCTCCGGATTCGTGTACGTGGTGGCCGGCGGCCGGCGCAGCAACGGCGTCCTGTTCGCCAATCGCGATCATCTGCCGCGCGTCGGCTCCGCGCTGGCCGATCCGGGCCAGCCGCTGGTGGTCAGCCTGGACAAGCCGCGCGCTACGGTCGGCGAGCCGCTGATTATCACCGGCCGCAACTTCGGCCCGCAGCGCGGCTCCGCGGCGGTGCTGTTCACCTGGCTGTCGGCGGATCTGCTGTCGTCCGGTGTGGGCACGGCGGAGTTCGTCGCTGCCGACGCCCATGATCTGGACTATGAGAGTTGGTCCGATACCGAGATCCGCGTACGGGTTCCGGACGGCGCGGCAACCGGCAACCTTCTGGTGCGGACCGGACAGGGGTTCAGCAACCAGGTGTTCTTCGAGATCAGCTCCACCGTGGGCAGCAAGCGCTACACCGGCCGGCGCACCTATTCGGTGAGCATGAGCCTGTCGATCGCCAATATCCGCGCGACCGGACCCAACGAGCTGTATCTGTGGGTGCCGAAGGTGTGGCAGACGCCCGCGCAACGCAACGTACGACTGGTGACCCGCGAGCCCGAGCCGCTGTACGAGGATGTCGCTGGAGTCGCCGTGTTCCACCTGCGCGACCTGGTGCCCGGCGGCGTGTACGACGTGACGCAGCAGTTCATCTTCGAGCGCTACGCCGTGGAAACGGCGGTAACGGAGCAGCAGGTGGAGCCGTACGACCGGGAGGCGCGGGCGTACCGCGCGTTTACCGTGCCCGAACCGCTCATTGCGGCGGACGATGAGCGCATAACCGCCCTGGCCGAGCGCCTGACCCGCGGCCAGCCCAACCCATGGCGCCGCGCCCGGCAGCTGTACGACGGACTGCTGCGCCGGGTCGTGTACAACGGCGAGCGCGCCGCCGATCCGCTCGCCGCGCTGGCCGCCGGCGCTGGCGACGCTTACGACTTCACCATGCTGTACACCGCCTTGTTGCGCGCCGCCGCGGTTCCGGCGCGCCCAGTGGCGGGCTATCTGGTGCAATCGCCGGACCGGCTGCACGCGCACTACTGGAGCGAATTCTACCTGCACCAGTTCGGCTGGGTGCCGGTGGACCCGGCCCTCGGGTCTGGAGCCGGCCTGGTGCCGGGCGATCCGGAGTTGGACCCGGCGGCGTACTACTTCGGCAATCTGGACAATCGCCATCTGACCCTCTCCAAGGGGGTGGTCGCGACCGGCAAGCTGGATGCGCGCGGCAGAACCGTGCATCGTCCCGATCTGGGTACGCTGCAGATACACCACGAGGAGGTGGTCGGCAACCTGGCGTCCTACACCGCGCGCTGGAGCGGGCTGACCATCCTCGGGGTGTATTGACGCCGGCCGGCGCCCCGACTCGACACGACAGGAGGTGGCATGACAACATCGGTGCCGCATGGCGCGTTGCGAGATTACTGCCCTGGCCCTCGACATGGACGGCACGCTGTTGACCAGCGACAAGCGGGTCACCGCCGACACGCTGACCACGCTACGCGCGCTGCTGGCGCGCGGCCTGAGCATCTTCGCCGTCACCGGCAAGGCGCCGCGGATCACCGCGCGCTGCCTGGCGCCGCTGCACTTGCCGATGGTGTGCCTGGACGGCGCCGTGCACGTGACCGGCGGCGTGCAACGGTGGGTGGACGGAACCACCATTGACGACCGGCTCGCGGCGCGGCTGCTGCACGACTGCGGCGGGCCGTGTTACGTCCTGGCCGGTGGCGCGACGCAAGTGCGCGGAGCGGTGCACGAGATTCAGTACGTCGACTGGTCGGATCAGATCGGCCGGTTCGGCGATGCCCCGCTGCGCCGGGTGACGCACGTGGTCTTCACGCACCGCGAGCGCGCGGCGCTGGCGGCCACCGCGCGGCGCGTCCTCCGCCTGGCGCAGGGATCGCCCGGCGGCGGGCTCAGCGTTTACCTCACCGACGCACCGTTCCACGGCAGCTACAGCGTGTTCGTGCGCAGCGCCGGCTGCACCAAGCTGCGCGGCGCACGCGCCATGGCGCGCCGCCTCCACTTTCCGCTCGACGCAGCCATGTTCATCGGTGACTGGGTAAACGACATTCCCCTGCTGCAGGCGGTACGGTTCCCGGTGGCGATGCGCCACGCGCCACGCGCGGTGAGCGAGTGCGCGCGGGCGGTGACGCTGTTCGGCAATGACGAAGACGGGGTGAGCCGGTTTCTGCGCGCCTATTTCGCGACCGCCGCGCCACCAGCGGGGGCGACGGTCGCGGCGGGGGCGGCGGGGGCGGCGGGATGAGCAAGGCGCCGACCGGAATCGAACCGGTGCATAAAGGTTTTGCAGACCTCTCCCTTACCACTTGGGCACGGCGCCATAGTTGCCGTGATGGTACGAAATGACATACCCTTCTGTAAAGGTGCAATATCCACAGGAGCGTCGGTTGCCGTCCAATGCCGACCTGCAGGATTTGCTTGCCAAGGCGATGACCCGGCTTGAGAATTGGCGCCTCGAGTTGGAAACGAATCCCAACCCGCGCATGGTGCATTCGCTGCGCAACATCCTGGGGCACATGGAGTCGATTTCTCGCGTCGTGGATACCAAGGCGGCATTCTCCTACAAGCACCTGTCACGCCAGATGTCGCTGCTCATCGGCGCCGTGGCTGAACTCAACCTGGCGATCACCGAGTCGCTCGATGGCGACGACGTCATCGATGCCGGTGAGGAGGAACGGATCAACAGCAGTCTGAAACGGGTGGTGGAATCTGCCGTGGAGTTGATCCGGATCGTACAGACCGGGTTCGTGCTGAGTCGCCGCGGGCGTCCCTCGCTGCCCGCCGACAATGCCGTTCATCAGGAGCAGGCCGTTCACCCGGAGCAGCCGTGAGCGAGATGGTCCAGATGCTGGCGCCGGACGGCACCTATACCGCCGATCCGGCGTACTGCTCCCATGCGATGACCGACGCGCAACTGTGCACCGCCTATCGCTACATGGTGCAGGCGCGCGCCGCCGACGAGTGGGCATTCAGCCTCAACCGGCAGGGGCGGCTCGGCACCTACCCGCCGGTCACCGGCCAGGAGGCGAACAGCGTCGGCGCGGTAATGGCGCTGCGCGAGGACGACTGGATCGTGCCCACCTACCGCGAGTTGGGCGGCCTGTTGGCACGCGGGGTTCCGCTCAAGCAGTTCTTCCTGTACTGGCTCGGCAACGAGCATGGCAGTGCCTTCGAGCGCGAGTTGTACCACGTCACGCCGATCGTGCTGCCGATCGGGTCGCAGCTTCCGCACGCGGTCGGCCTGGCGTTCGCCGAGCGGTATCAGGGCAGCGACCGTATTGCCATCGGCTTCGTCGGCGACGGCGGTACCTCCGAGGGCGACTTCCACGAAGCGCTGAACTTCGCCGGCCTGTGGCAGGCGGGGACCATCTTCTTCGTGCAGAACAACCAGTACGCGATCTCCGTGCACCGCGATCAGCAGACGGCCAGCGCCACATTCGCGCAAAAGGCGCAGGCGTACGGCTTCGAGGGGGTGCTGGTCGACGGCAATGACGTGACCGCGGTGTACGCGGTGACCGCCGCCGCCGCGGCCAAGGCGCGCGCCGGCGGCGGCCCCACGCTGATCGAAGGCTTCACCTACCGAATCGGGCCGCACACCACCTCCGACGACCCCAAGCGCTACCGCGAAGATGACGAGGTGGCCGAGTGGAAGGGCCGCGATCCGATCGTGCGCCTGCAGAAGCTGCTGCTCGCCCGCGCGCTGATGGACGACGCCGAACTCGCCGCGGTGATCGCCGAGGCGCGGCAGCGGGCACGCCTCGAGTTCGACGCCGTGGAGCCGTTCGAGAAGCCCTCCCTCGAGGACACCTTCCGCTACGTGTACGCGGAACTGCCGCCCCTGATGCAGCGCCAGTTGGCCGAACGGCGGCGCCGTCTGGAACGGACCGGAACGTGAAGTCCGCGACGCTGCTGGCGGCCGTCAACGCGGCGCTGGCCGAGGCTCTGGAAGAAGATGAATCGGTGGTCGTGTACGGTGAGGACATTGGCGTCAACGGCGGCGTGTTTCAGGCCACCGCCGGCCTGCAGAGCCGGTTCGGCAAGCGGCGCTGCTTCGACTCCCCGATTGCCGAGAGCGGCTTGGTCGGCACCGCCGTGGGCATGGCGATGGCGGGGCTCAAGCCGGTGGTGGAGATTCAGTTCAGCGGATTCGTGTGGCCCGCGTTCAACCAGATCGTGTGCCACGCGGCGCGCACCCGCAACCGCAGCCGGGCAGCGCTCACCCTGCCGATGGTCGTGCGCATGCCGTACGGCGGCAACCTGAAGGCGCTCGAGCATCACGTCGAGAGCATGGAGGCGACGTTCGGTCACGTCCCCGGCCTCAAGGTGGTGATTCCGTCCACCCCGCACGATTCCAAGGGACTGCTGCTGGGCGCGATTCGCGATCCCGATCCGGTTATCTTCATGGAGCCCAAACGCTCCTACCACTCGCCGCAGCAGGCGATCCCGGATACGCCCTATGTCGTGCCGCTCGGGCGCGCGCGGGTGGAGCGGCAGGGCGACGCCGTCACGCTGATCGCGTACGGGGCGATGATGCGTGAAGCGCGCACCGCGACCGCCTGGTTTCACCGCCAGGGGATCGGCGTGGAGCTGATCGATCTGCGCACCATTTACCCGTACGATTGCGAGACGGTGCTGGACTCGGTGCGCAAGACGGGCCGTCTGGTGGTAGTGCACGAGGGGCCGCGTTCGTTCGGCGTGGCGGCGGAACTGATCGCGCTGGCGGCGGAGGAGTTGTTCATGTATCTGCATGCGCCGCCGCGGCGGGTCACCGGCAGCGATGCCGTCATTCCGCTGCCGGCCGCGGAGCACTTCTACTTTATCACCGCCGAACACATCATTGACGCGGTGCGCGAGACGGTCGAGTTTTAGAGGGTTCGCCGCGCCGCGGCCCTCGGCATGCGTTGAGGAAAGATCGATGAGTTACGAATTCAGATTTCCCGATATCGGCGAGGGTCTTACCGATGGCAAGATTCTCGAGTTCAAGGTAGAGCCCGGCGCCGAGGTGGTTGCCGGCGACATTCTGGCGGTCATCGAGACCGACAAGGTGGTGGCCGAGATCGCCTCGCCGCGCAGCGGCGTCGTGGTCAGGTTCGGCTCCGCGGTGGGGGACCGGATCGGCGTGGGGGAGACCCTGGCATTCATCGATCTGGCCGACGGCGCGACCGACGCCGACGCCAGCGGCGCCGCCCGACCCAACGGCGGGCACGAGTTCCAGGCGCTGGTCGGCACCCTCGATGCGGCGCCGAGCACCCTGCCGGCGAGCGATGAGCTGGAGCCGGAGGCGGACGGCGCGGCAGTGCAGGACAGCGGCACATCGGAACACGGCGCCCCCCGGCCGGAGGATGGCGGCCGGGTCGGCAACGGCGAGTGGCGCGGCGGGGAGCCGCTCGTCACGCCGGCTGCGCGGCGCTTGGCGCGCGACCTGGGCGTCGACCTGACGCGAATCGCCGCAAGCGGAGCCGGCGGCCGGATTCAGCGTGATGATGTGGAGCGCGCCGCGGCCGGTGCGCCGGCCACGCCACCGGCACCCGCCGCCGATTCGCCGAGCCCGGGGCGTTCCGACTTCGCATTTCCGCTGATCGACGACCCGCTGGTCACTCCGTCGCACCTGCCGTTGGGACAGACGGTGGAGTTGACCATACTGCGCAAGACGATCGCCCATGCCATGGAGAGCAGCCGCAAGATTCCCACCGCCTCCATCTTCGACATGGGAGTGGTGGACGATCTGGTGGAGTTGCGCGCCAAGGTCAACCACGGGCGCGACATCCGGGTGAGCTTGCAGCCGTTCTTCATGAAGGCGCTCGCCACGGCGCTGCGCCGCTATCCGGTGCTCAACGCGCACTTCAACCCGGTGTCGGAGGAGTTGACGGTGTTCAAGGACGTCAACATCGGGGTGGCGGTGAATACCGAGGCGGGGTTGATGCTGCCGGTCATTCATAACGTCGAGAACAAGACCATCCGTCAGATCGACACCGAGATGAAGGAGATGGTCGAGCGCGCCAAGGGACGGCAGATCAGCATCAAGAACCTGCGCGGCGGCACGTTCAGCCTGACCAACTTCGGACCGTTCGGCGGATTGTTCGCCTCGCCGATGATCTACCCGCCGCAGGTGGCGATCATCGGCGCCGGGCGCATCCATCAGGCGCCGATGGTGGTGGACGGCGCCGTGCGCGCGGCCTGGGTGCTGCCGGTGTCGCTGGCGTTCGACCATCGCGTGGTCGACGGCGTGCCGGCGGCGGAGTTCGCCTCCTACTTCCTGGAACTGCTGCGCGGCCCGCAAGAACTGTTCGTGTCGATGTAGCGCCGCCGTGGCGCACCGTCCGGACCGCGTGCCGGCGGCGTCCGCGGGACCGTCCGTCTGGCCGCGCCGCCATCCGCCGCTGGCCTCGCCGTGGCCAGCGGCGCCGCAGTACCACCTGCGGCGCACCCGCTCCACCGTGGAGGACGCGCGCCGGCTGGCGCGCCTGGCGCCGCAGGATGGCGTGCTGATCACCGCCGACTACCAGACGCACGGCCGCGGCCGCGCCGCCGGGCGGCGCTGGGTCAGCGCGCCGCGCCGCAATCTGCTGTTCAACCTGCTGTTGTCCGCGCCGGCAATTGGCGCCGATGCGCAACGGCTGCCGCTGGTGACCGGCGTGGCGGTGGCCGAGGCGGTGGAGGCGGTGAGCGGCCTCGCGTGCCGGGTCAAGTGGCCCAACGATGTCGTGGCGGGGGGCTGCAAGATCGCCGGCTGCCTGTGCGAACGTGCCGGCGGCTGGTACAGCGTCGGGGTCGGGGTGACCTGCAATCAGCGGCGCGGCCTGCCGTCCGGCGCGGCCGGTGAACTGCCCGCCTCGTCGATCCGGGTGCAGAGCGGCCAGCACGTCCAGCGATGGATGCTGCTGGAAGCGATCCTGGCGGCGCTGCATCGGCTGCTGGCCGAGCCCGGCTGGGCGCAGGCGGCCGATCGGCGGCTGTTCCTGCGCGGCGAGTGGGTGCGACTCGAGGGCGCCGGCCGCGGCCTGCCGCGGGTGGCCAGGGTGATCGGCATTGCCGCCGCCGGCGGCCTGACGGTCGAGGATGAAGGCGGCCGGCGCTACACCTGTTTCGCCGGCAGTGTGCGCCTCCCGCCCGCCCGCGCCGCCCAGTAGCGCCCCGAAACCATCGCCTGCGGCGCCGCTCTCGGCCCCCACAAAATGTTGCTTCGCCGCTGGGCTGTTAGTATGTTCTCGTCGATTCCTACATCATCAAATCTCATATCCTCCGGAGCAATGTAATGGCCAAGCAGTTGCAATTCGATGAGTCCGCCCGCAAGTCGCTACTGAGGGGCGTCGAGAAGCTCTCGACCGCTGTCAAGGTAACACTAGGTCCGAAGGGCCGGAACGTCGTACTAGACAAGAAATTTGGGGCTCCGACCGTCACCAACGACGGCGTGACCATCGCGAAAGAAATTGAACTGGAAGAGCCCTTCGAGAACATGGGCGCGCAGCTTCTCAAGGAAGTTGCCACCAAGACCAACGACGTGGCGGGCGACGGCACCACCACCGCCACCGTGCTGGCCTACTCGATGGTCCGTGAGGGCCTGCGCTCGGTAGCCGCCGACATCAATCCCATGGAGATCAAGCGCGGCATGAGCAAGGCCGTGGAGATCGTCGTGGCGGACATCCAGGACAGTGCCAAAGAGATCAAGGAGAAGGGCGAGATCGCCCAGGTTGCCGCGATCTCGGCCAACAACGACAACGACATCGGCGAGCTGATCGCCGACGCCATGGAAAAGGTCGGCAAGGACGGCGTCATCACCGTCGAAGAGTCCAAGTCGATGGAAACCAACCTGGAAGTGGTGGAGGGCATGCAGTTCGACCGCGGTTTCCTGTCTCCCTACTTCGTGACCAATCGTGACACCCAGGTCGCGATTTTCGACAACCCGCTAGTGCTGATCCACGACAAGAAGATCTCCAACATGAAGGATCTGCTGCCGGTGCTGGAGAAGATCGCGCAGGCGGGCAAGCCGCTGGTGCTGCTGGCGGAGGACGTGGAGGGCGAAGCGCTGGCCACCCTGGTCGTCAACAACCTGCGTGGCACGCTGAACGTGTGCGCCGTCAAGGCGCCCGGCTTCGGCGACCGCCGCAAGGCGATGCTGGAGGATATCTCGATCCTGACCGGCGGCCAGGTGATCTCCGAGGAGCTCGGCCTGAAGCTGGAAAACACCGACGTGACCCAGCTCGGAGCGGCCAAGCGCGTCAACATCGACAAGGAAAACACCACCATCATCGAGGGTGCGGGCAAAGAGAAGGACATCAAGGACCGCATCGCTCAGATCAAGGTGCAGATCGACGAGACCACCTCCGACTACGACCGTGAGAAGCTGCAGGAGCGGCTGGCGAAGCTCGCCGGCGGCGTCGCGGTGATCAACGTCGGGGCGGCCACCGAGGTGGAGCTCAAGGAGAAGAAGCACCGCGTCGAGGATGCGCTTTCCGCGACCCGCGCGGCGATCGAGGAGGGCATCATCCCGGGCGGCGGCGTGACGCTGGTGCAGGCGGTCAAGGCGCTCGACGACAGCGACACCGACGCGCTTACCGAGGCGGAGAAGGTCGGTTTCCGGATCGTGCGGCGCGCGCTGGAGGAACCGATCCGGCAAATCGCGACCAACGCGGGGCTCGACGGGTCGATCGTCGTGGAACGCGCCAAGCACGAGGAGCGCGGCAGGGGCTTCGACGCTTCCAAGATGGAATGGACCGACATGATGGGCGCCGGGATCATCGATCCCGCCAAGGTGACCCGGTCGGCTCTGCAGAACGCGGCGTCGATCGCTGGGCTGCTGCTTACCACCGAGGCGACCATCACCGACCTTCCCGAGAAGGAAAAGCCGGCGGCCCCCGGCGGCGGTGGTGAGATGGGGGGGATGCCGCCCTATTAGCAAGGGTGGATACACCTCATCGGGAAAGGGGCGCGCCTTGTCTTCAACGAAGGGTAGCGCCCCTTTTGCTGCCCTGCCGCCCACGGCGAAGCGCAGCGCGCGCTGCCGGCCGCAGCGCTAGCCGGTGCGCGGGTAGGACTTGAGGGCCGCCACACTGGTGAAGCGCGCAGACTTTCTGTTTGTCATAGGGTACGATGGAGACAAGGCTGTGGTGCACGGCCAGCAACGCCGCCGCTTCGGCAAGCTCGACACGGCTCAGCTTCTGGAGCAGGGGCTCTACAAGGCCGCGTTCTGCTCGGCCGAGTTTTCCGGCAAGGCGGATGAGTTGGAGTTGGTGCGCGCGGCCATGGAGCAGGTTGCCGGCCAGCCCTGCTCGTTGGAGGATCTGCGCAAGCTGTTTGGCGTCTATGGTGTGCCGGACAACGTCAAGCGAGTGGTCGTGGCCTGACGATGGCCGCTTCGCCGGCCCATCAACGGGCCGCCGTGGCGAGGCAAAAGTGCGGCTCCGGTTTGACCGTCGCGCCGCCTGCGTGGTAGGTTCGGCCTCGCCGCTGCCGGTAAACGCGCCGGCCGTCCGCGCGCAATAAGGAACTGGCAAAGGACAACACCCACATGAACGAAACCGCGAACGACATGCTCGCTCTTCTGCAGTTTGACTTCGGCGGCGGCGGCGCCGCCGGTGGCCAGCTCGCCACGATGCTCGTGACCTTCGGCCTGATCATCATGATCTTCTACTTTCTGGTGATCCGGCCGCAAAACCGGCGTCAGAAGGAGACCAAGGCGATGCTGGGGCAGCTCAAGAAGGGTGACCGCGTACAGACCTCCGGCGGCATTCGCGGGGTAGTGACCGCGGTCAAGGAGGAAGCGGTGACCGTCAAGGTGGACGACGCCACCAAGATCGAGTTCGCCAAGCCATCCATCACCAGTATCCTCGACCAGCGTCAGGGCGAGTCGCGGCCAGCCGCGCAGGACAAGGAGCAGTCGTAGGCGCGCCTTGGCGCGCTTCGTGTACGTCCCATGACCAAACGCCTCAGACTGATCCTCATTCTCGCGTTCGTGGCCGTAGCGGTCTGGTTTCTGGCCCCGAGCGTGCGCTGGTACCTGATTCTGACCGCAGACCAGCGCCGTGAGGCCAACGCCTCCCGCGAACAGATCCGGGTGCTGGCGCGGCAGCGCGCCGACGAGGATCTGGTCCGGCTGATCGAACTGACGCGCCGCGACCCCGGCGACCCGGTGCCCGCCGATCTGAACTACCTGGTGCGGGCGGCGCGCGAGCGGTTGCGCGTGGAGCGCCGCGCCGTGCCGCGCAACTGGGACCTGGCGACCGTGGTCACGGCTTTTCCGACCGAGGGCGAGACGTTCGTCGCCATGGAAGACCATCACCGCACCGAGCTGCTGGGGCGGAAGGACTTGCGCTCGCGCAGTGTTCAGCTCGGTCTGGATCTGAGCGGCGGCATGTACGTGGTGATCGAACCCGATCTGGACAGCCTCCGCGAGCAGACCGGCGCGTCGCTCAGCGCCGTGGAGGAGGAGCGCGCGTTGCGGCGCGCCCTGGAGGTGCTCAACAACCGCATCGATCAGTTCGGCGTTACCGAACCGCAGATTCGGCGGCGCGGCGAGACCCAGATCGTGGTGGAGATGCCGGGTGCGCCGGATCCGGAACGGATGCGCAGCTTCATTCTCGGCAAGGGCCGGCTCAACTTCCAAATCGTGGATACCGACGGGTTGGGGCGGTTCCGCCGCTACCAGGCCGACAACCCCGGCAGCTTCCTCGGTCCCGATGGGCAGCCGCGGGACGAGGCGCTCCTCACCGCCGGCACCGTGCTGCGCGGGCGCTACGAGAAGGACGCCTACGGCGTCGATCAACTGATCGGCTACACCGTGATCAATGAGAACGTAGGGCTGGAGGGCTCCTACATCCAGCAGGCGCAGGTGAGCCGCGATCCCATTACCCAGCAGCCGACGGTGATCTTCAACCTCACCGGCGAGGGCGGCGACATCTTCTTCAAGCTGACCAGCGAGAACGTGGGCAACGTCATGGCCGTGGTGCTGGACGACCGGGTCAAGGCGGCCGCGACGATTTCGGAACCGATTCGCAATCAGGTGCAGGTGACCGGATTCACGCAGAACGAGGCCGAGGATCTGGCGCTGGTGCTGGAGACCGGTGCGCTGCCGGTACCGCTGGAGATCCTCAGCCAGCAGGCAATCGGCGCGTCGCTGGGAGAGGACGCCATTCGCACCGGGCTCAATGCGATTGCTCTCGGCATAGCCGCGGTGCTGTTGTTCATGCTGGTCTACTACAAGGGTGCCGGCTTGGTCGCCGACCTGGCGCTGGTGCTCAACCTGTTCTTCCTGATCTCGGTGCTGAGCGTGTTCAATTTCACCCTGACGCTGCCGAGCATCGCCGGCGTCATCCTCACCGTGGGCATGGCGGTGGACGCCAACGTGATCATCTTCGAGCGCATCAAGGAGGAGTACCGCCTCGGCAAGTCCGCCGCCGCAGCCGTCACCGCCGGGTTCGGCAAGGCGTTCTGGACGGTCATGGACGCCAACATCACCACCTTCATCGCCGCCATCGCGCTGTCGCAGCTCGGCAGCGGGCCGATCCAGGGCTTCGCCGTGACGCTCTCGGTCGGCGTGGTGTCCTCCATGTTCACCGCCCTGGTGGTGTCGCGGTTGATCTTCGACTTCTTCACCGAGACGTTGCGCGTAGAGCGGCTCAGCATCGACTGGAAGCGAAAGGCGCGGCTCGGGCCCGCCGGGGAGGCAGCATAATGAAGCGTGTCATCCCATTCACCAACCTGCGCCTGCAGATGGCGGTACTCTCGGTGGCCTTGATCATCGCCGGCGCGGTGGCAACGACGTTGCGCGGCGGCCTCATTCTGAGCGTGGATCTGAGCGGCGGCGTGGCGCAGCAGTTTCAGGTCGCGCCGGCAGCGCTGGCGATCAGCGACGGCGGTGCCGGGCTGGAGCCGGAGCTGACTCCGCCCGATCCGCTGCTCGGGCGTCCCGGATTCCTGACCTTGCAGTGGACGCAGGACGGCAGCGTGCGGCGGCGGGTGCTCGATTTCGAGGAGGTTGCGACGATCGGCGCCATCGCCGACGAGTTGCGCGCCATTCCCGGCCTGCAGGTCGAGCTTGCCGCACCGCCGGCGACACCGTCGGAGCAGTTGCAGGCGCCCGGGTTTCGCGAGGCGGGACAGACCCTGGTGCTTGGCTACCTCGATCCGGGCGCGGCGGGGGAAGCGCCGATCGACACGGTGCGCGCGGCGCTGGCGCCGCTGACCCGGTTTGCGCTGCAGGCCACCGGTGCGCCGGGCGAACAGCGCTACATCGTGCGCACCGATCTGGTCGATGACGACGCCGAGGGCGGGCAGGATCAGCAGGCCACCGAGGCGCGTATCTTCGAGTTGCTGGCGGCGGCGTTCGGCGCCGACCACATCACCGTCCAGCAGACCGATTTCGTCGGTCCGAGTTTTTCGCGCGTGCTCGGCGAGCAGGCGGTGTGGCTGATCACGGTCGCGTTCGCGCTGATCTTCGTGTACATCCTGTTCCGGTTCCGCGCCGCCTTCGCGGTCGGCGCCCTGCTGGCCTTGATCCACGATATCGCGATCATGCTCGGCGTGCTCGGCGCGCTGCAACTCGAAATCAGCACCGCCACCATCGCCGCGATACTGACCATCGTCGGGTATTCGCTCAACGACACCATCGTGATCTTCGACCGCATCCGGGAGAACGACACCCTGATGCGCGACGCCAGCACGGAACTGGTGATCAACACCAGCATCACGCAGTCGCTGAGCCGGACGGTGATCACCTCGCTTACCACCCTGCTGGCGGTGCTGGCGATCTACATCTTCACGACGTCGTCGATCAAGACGTTCGCGCTGAGCCTGATGATCGGCGTGGTGGTGGGAACCTACTCCTCGATGTTCGTGGCCGCGCCCACGGTGCTGATCTGGCGCCAGATTCTGGCGCGGCGCAGTCGTCCCGTGGCACGGGCGACGCCACCGGGGACGGCAGCGGGGGCGGTGGCGCAGCCGGCGGCGATCGCGCCTGCCTCGGCGCCCGCCTCGGACGATGCTTCCGGCGCAGCCGCGGCAGGGCCGCCGGGCAGCGTTTCGGTGGTGCGCACGCAGCGGCTTCGTCAGACCCGCCGCCGGCGGCGCACCTAGCCGGGCCGAGCCGCATGACCGAACCGGAAGGCAGCGGCGCCGACCATCTGTATCGGGTCCGCCATTCCTTTGCCCATGTCATGGCGGAGGCAGTTCTGGAGTTGTTCCCGGATGCGAAGCTGGCTATCGGCCCGCCGATCGCCGACGGGTTCTACTACGACTTCGATCTGCCCCGGACCCTGACGCCCGACGATCTCGAGGAGATCGAAGGCCGTATGCGGCGCATTGCTGCCGGCGATCATCGGTTCCTGCGCAGCGTGATCGACCGCGACGCCGCCCTGCAACGGTTTGCCGAACAGCCTTACAAGCTGGAGCTGATCGGCGACCTGGCGGAGGACGAGGAGCTCTCCCTGTTCACGCAGGACACGTTCACAGATCTGTGCCGCGGTCCGCACGTGGACAGCACCCGGCAGCTCAATCCGGCGGCGTTCAAGCTCACCAGCAGCGCCGGCGCGTATTGGCGCGGCGATGAACGGCGCCCCATGCTGCAACGCATCTACGGCACGGCGTGGGACAGCGAGGAGGAGCTGGCCGCCCACCTGGAACGGCTGGCGGAAATCGAGCGGCGCGACCATCGCCGGGTCGGGCGCGAGTTGGACCTGTTCTCGATTCAGGAGCAGGTGGGACCGGGGCTGATTTTCTGGCACCCGAAGGGCGCGCGGCTGCGCTCGATCATCGAGGACTTCTGGAAGCAACAGCACTTCGCGGGCGGCTACGATCTGGTCAATACCCCGCACGTCGGCCGCGAGTGGTTATGGCGGACGTCGGGGCATCTCGATTTCTACGCGGACAACATGTTCCCGCCCATGGAGCTGGACAACAACCGGTACTACCTGAAACCGATGAACTGTCCGTTCCACATCATGATCTACAAGAGCGCCATCCGTTCCTATCGCGACTTGCCGCTGCGCTGGGCGGAGCTCGGCACGGTGTACCGGTTCGAGCGCTCGGGCACACTGCACGGCACGTTGCGCGTACGCGGCCTGACGCAGGATGACGCACACCTGTTCTGTACCCCCGATCAGATCGAGGACGAGATCAGCGAGGCACTGCGCTTTTCGCTTTCGCTGTGGCACACGTACGGCTTTTCCGACCTCGTCGCCCACCTGTCCACGCGCCCGGAGAAGTCGGTCGGCGACGACGCCAGTTGGGAGCGCGCCACCGCGTCGCTGCGCCGCGCCATTGAGGCGCACCAACTGCCCTACGAGGTGGACGAGGGCGGCGGCGCGTTTTACGGCCCCAAGATCGACCTGCATGTGCGCGACCCGCTCGGCCGCCTGTGGCAGATGACGACCATCCAGTTCGACTTCAATCTGCCGGAACGGTTCGACATGTGGTTCGCCGACCGCGACGGCAGCCAGCGGCGGCCGATCATGGTGCACCGCGCGCTGCACGGCGCCCTCGAGCGCTTCCTCGGCGTGTTGATCGAACACTACGGCGGGGCGTTCCCGATGTGGCTGGCGCCGGTGCAGGCGGTCGTGATTCCGGTCAATCCGAAGGCGTATCCGTATGCACGGAAGGTCTCGGCGCGGCTTGGCGAACACGGCTTTCGTGTCGAGGCGGATCTGAGCGACAACCGCATGGGCGCCAAGATCCGCACCACCCAGGGCCAGAAGGTGCCGTTCATGATCGTGGTCGGCGCCAAGGAGGAGGAGTCGGACACGCTCTCCCTGCGTGCCCGCGACGGCACTCAGACCCAGGGGCTGGAGTTCGCCGCCTGCGTCGAGCGGTTCCGCCGCCTGGTCGACGAGCGATCGAGCTAAGAAAGTACGCCGCCCGCCTCCATCGCCATCGAGATGCGCTCGTTGCGCCGTCCCGGTTCGGGAACGTGATAGAAGCGCAGTGCGCTGCGAAACCGCTCCCTGCCGGTAACCAGGTCGATCTCCACCTCGGCCACATCGCCGGGCAGGAAGGGCCGCCGGAAGTAGGCGGCGACGGCTCGGAAGCGGAGCCGTCCGGCGTCGCCGCCGGCGCGATGGTAGCTGAGCGCGAGGTAGTCGAGGGCCTGCTGCGGGTACACGTGCATGTTGACGTGCAGGTTCGAGTCGGAGCGGTCCATGTGGTAGGCCAGCGGCAGGGTGTCACGAAACAGTTCTTCACCCTCGCCTGCCGTGCAGCGGAACGACTCGATCGGGCGATGTCCGAGATCGGTATCCCGCAGCGGATGCTCGGCCAGGAAGCCCAGCCCGGCCGGCACCTCGGTGATGCGGTGCTCGCCGGGTGCGGCGTAGGGGCGGGTCAGCGCCATCCAGATCTCCGAGCTGCCGAGCGTGCTACCGGACGTGCGGCGGGGGACGGCCAGCGTGCAGTGCATGACCAGGTGGGCGCGGCGTAGCGCGCCGCCGGCATGGCGGGTGGTCACCAGCCGAATTCGATACTGCTGCTGCAGCGGCGTGCCGAGCGCGATCCGTCCGGGGCGGGCCGCAAGGCTCATCATGTGCGGGATCGGCGCTACGCCGTCGCCGCGGTTGGGATCGTAGTTCCAGTGCGGTCTGAGGACCCGGCGCAGCCCCGGGCCGATGGTGTCGGCGAGGCGGATGGTGATCAGCTCGCCGGCCATGTTCAGCAGGTGCCACTCGACGACGCCCTCGACCACGTCATCCAGGCAGGAGCGCGGTTCAGATGGCAAGGATGCGGCGCGCGTCGTCCGGTGTGGCGACCTCATGCTGCAACTGGACGATCAGGCTCGCCGCGATTTCGACCATGGCAGCGTTGCTGCTCAGCAGTTCGCCTCGGCGCAGGTAGATGTTGTCTTCGAACCCGACCCGCACATGGCCGCCGAGGATGATCGCCATGGTGATCATCGGGATCTGGTGGCGGCCGACGCCGAGCACCGACCACGGAATGTCCGCGGGCAGCAGGTTCTTCATGAATAGCAGGTTCTCCGGGCTCGCCTCGATGCCCCACCCCGCGCCCATGCAGATCTGCACGAACGGCGGCGGCGCGAACAGTCCTTCGTCGATCAACACCCGCGCCTGCCGCACGTGGCCGGCGTCGAACACCTCGATCTCCGGTTTGACGCCGGCTTTGAGCATGCGCTGCGCCGCGGCGCGCCCCCAGTCGGGAGGATTCAGGAACACCCGCGTGCCGAAATTCATCGAACCGACGTCCAGGGAGCAGATGTCCGGCTTCAGCGATACCGGTTCCAGGCGTTCTTCGATGAAGTCCTTGCCCGGTATGTTCAAGCCGCTGGTGGTCAGGTTGATCAGTATGTCGCACTTCTGGCGGACGCGATCGACTACCTCCGCGAACAACTCCAGGCGCGAGTTCGGGACGCCGGTTTCCGGGTCGCGTACGTGCACGTGGACGATGGCTGCTCCCGCCCGGTGGCTTTCGATAGCCGCCTCCGCGATTTCCTTGGGCGAGTAGGGAACAGCCGGATTCATCTTCTTGGTGGGATGCGATCCGACCACGGCAACGGAAATGATTTTCTTGGCCATGAGTGGAACCCGGTGTACCACACACCGGGGCAGCCGGCAACAGCGGGTGTCGGGCGGTCGGGCGCGGCTGTGCGGCCGCTGCGGTCTCGCCGGTAACGTTCATCGCAGGAGTGTCCAGTGCGGCCGGGATGCGGTTACCGGGGATCGTTCAGGGCGCGCAGGAAGTAGCGTGCCTTGTCGGCCAGCGAGATCGCCAGGATCAGCGCCGTCGCCAGTTCGGCGATCTGCATGATGCCGGCAACGCGGGGCGCCGGCGGCTGCGAACCGGTGGCCGCGTGCACCAGCAACTCGGCGGTGATCAGCGCCATCGCGGCGGCCACCGAAATCTTGCCCCAGGTGGTGGGTCGCGGGGTGTAGTTGCGGCGGCGAATCTTGACCACCGCCATGGCGATGGCGTTGAGCACCAGCCGCCCGATCAACAGCGCTGCCAGCCAGGCCGGCATGATCCCGCGCGCGGCGAGCAACCCGGCCAGGGCAAGCAGGGCAAGATAGTCGCTGCCGGAATCCAGGTAGCCGCCCATCCTGGTCACCTGCCCGCGCCGGCGCGCCAGCGCGCCGTCCAGGAGGTCGGTCAGGAAGATCGCCGCGGTGATCGCTACCAGCGCGGGCGTGGCGCCGTGGCGCGGTCCGTGACTCCACATCAGGGTGAGGGTGGGTATCGAACTGAGGCGCAGCAGAGTCAGGGCGTTGGGCAGGGCGAGGCGCGCGGCGCGGCGGTGGGGCGGAGGATCTACCGCCGCGAACTCCTCGTGCCGCCAGAACAGGAATGCGCCGATGAGCACGTGAAACAGGACCATCCCGATCGCGAACGGATCCCAGGAGATGGAGGAGGGCGCCATCGTCCGGTACAGTACGGCCTGCATAATGGCGAGACCGAGCAGCACCGCCAGCAGCTGCTGCGGCAAGCCGCGCTGTTGCGCCGGCCAGGAATCGAACAGCGGGCGCAGATACCAGTACAGCGATACCAATGAGGCTGCAACCAGCACGGTCAGCGTTACCAGCACGAGGGTCTCCATGACCTCCGCCGGGACCGCGCGTTGCCCCGGCAGGGAGAGTAGCGCGAGCAGGCCGATCACGCCAGTGTACTGCAGCACCGTCTTGATCTTGCCGGAAAGCCGGGCGCCGTGGTCCAGCCCGAGGCGCACCGATGCCGGCCTGATGATCAGATACATGGTTGCCTCGCGGGCCACGAACAGCGCAAACAGCCAGGCCGGCGCCAGCCCGGAGAGGGTCAGAGCGCTGTATGCACACAGGAACAGGAAGAAGTCGGCGAAAGCGTCGATCCAGCGGCCGAACCCGTCGTCCGGCGCCGGAGCAGGGTTCGCGGCCGCGGCGGCCAGTCGCTTGGCGCGCCGCGCCGCCGCGCCGTCGAGATAGTCGGTGAGGGAGGCCGCCAGTACCAGGGCGAGCGCCGCCAGCGCCGCGGTGGGCGTGGGCCGTGCCGTGCTGCCGGCCAGTCCTGACAGTACGAAGAACACGCCGGCGCCCATCGCCAGGCGGGACAACGAGAGTGCGTTCGCCGCTAGGCGCAACAGCCCGGCGCGGCCGGTCGTGGGAGATGGTAGAGCCTGGCGTCTGGCCATGATCGCGGGGTGTGGGCGGCTCGGCCACCCGGCTACAAGCATAGCCGATTCGATACGGTGGCGCCCACCGCGCGTCGCCAGGCCATGGCCGCCCCGCCATACTGGGGCGGTCGGAGCCGGCGGGCCGGCCCGTAACTCGGCCAGGAAAAAAAATGCTCGGAACGGTTGACCGACCCGATGCCGGTAGCTTAAATTAGCTCCCGCTGGTCCAGGAAGCCCTGGACCCCGGAGTTGCTCACATTGCGCCCACGGGCGCTCGTGACGCTCCGCAGGCGGCCCGTAGCCGGGTAACCGGTGGCGCGGGCCCGCAGTTCTTTGGCAACGTGCGGCGACCGACGTTTCTACCGTCGGCGGTGATTTCATCGTTCGATGGTCGTGTTGGATGTCGCTTAAGAGAAGGGG